>NZ_CANLNH010000003.1 GCF_947492535.1 uncultured Dokdonia sp.
AATTGAATTTCTCCATCATACGCTCGATCTATCCCAAATGTTGTGGTTGGATCTACCGTAAGAAGAAGTTGTCTGTGATATAAACTTGGAGAGTCAAAACCAATTCTAAACTTCTCACGCATGTCTGGAGCATCCAAATCAGAATCATCTAGTTGTTGATCCATAGATGAATCATTTTCTTCTTCTTCTCCAAATAAGAAGATAGAAGCTCCTGTTTTTCTAACAAAATTACGCTGTGTGTTATTAAATACAATATCACCATCACTATCGGCAGCAACAAAAAATCCTTGTCCTACTGGAATGTAACGCTCTGGTGTCTTCGTACCACTACCTATATCTGATACATCAGGATGACTCACCGCTGGTGTTCCTCCAGCAAGTGTATATAATGCATATCCAGCTTGGTAATCTGCTTGGATATGATTTCCACCTCCATAGTGCTCCCATAAGTATATTGTACCATCCAAATGTGGGTTATCATTAATAAAATCATTGGCATCTAAAGCCGATGGGAATGGGTTTCCTACAATATAATCTCTATCTGCAATGGCTGGCACTACAATAGATTGTGCATCGGTACTATTATTAGGTTTTCCAGCAAATACATAGTTCTGAGGATCTGTAATCGCTCCTGATCCAGGACCTTTCATCGTATATCCTTCACCTACACTTACACTTCCAAAGGGACCAATAAATTGGAATTGTTCAATACCATTTCCATACTTAAACATCCAATATGCACTAATCGTGATAGGAGAGGAAGGTGCGCCATTTAATCCTCCACTAAAATTCATTACTGATGGATTGTTAGGATCTGTACCATCATTCATAATATTTCCTACAGAATAAGGTAGGTTAATCTGAGAACTATTGATAACACTCACAGGTGATGACCAGATATTGTACGAATATGTATCTGCTGTACCTTGTTGATCTTTTTCTAAAGATCCCGTACTTGTGATATCTAAATCACTGTTTTCTGTTTGCATTAATTGAGATTCATCTACAAGATCTAATAAACCATCTAGTTTAAGGTAGTGAGACACTTCAATCTTACTATCATTTTCTATAGATAATTCATTCGCCTGTACATCTAGTGCAAGCACTGTATTATTTTCTTGTGTAGTAACATTATGTGCTGTTTGCACAATATTCCAATCTACACGTACTGTATTATCTACGATAGAGACATCATCAGGAATTTGGAATCCAGTTCCGTTTTCCCATGTGGCTTGATCTGCCCAGTTTCCATCTGCTTGAGATACATATGGAAGTGGTGCTGTTTGAAAATCTACCGTATCTAGATTACGTATCGCAGCAATAAGATTGTTGTTTGACTCATCCTTTACATTAGTAAAGGTATAAATGTTCATTGGGAAATACGCAGCTACTTCAGACCAATCTGTAGTTGCAAACTCATTTTTAGAAATCGTAGGAGGTACGATTCTACCAGTTACAGTAAGATCTGTATTCTCTTCTATTTCCTGATTCATTACATAACGAATCTGATCTTGAGATAATGCAACATTCCATACACGCACTTCATCGATCGTTCCTTCAAAGAAATCTGCAGGATTTGTTTCATCTGCAGCTGCAATTAAGAAAGATCGCGCAGTTCCTACAGGAGCACTAAGTCCTGATTCTGTGTTGTCTAATACGCCATCTATATATACGCTAGCCGTATCAGTCCCATCATAGGTGAAAGCAAATTGATGCCATTCATTTTCGGTAATCGTAGTATTTGAACGTATGTTATCTTCCGTTCCAGAGCTATTAAACCAAGACATTTCTACTTGTCCTGAAGGAATTAGACTAACATCATATCCTTCAGAGAATGCAGCATCACGCTTAGAGATAATGGTGTAATCACTATTAATTCTCTTAATCCATGCTGATATCGTAAAAGCGCCTTCAAGTTCAAGTTCATCCTCATCACCTGCATCCAAGTAATCTTGCACTCCATCAAAACTAATAGAACGTTGGAATACATATTCTGGCGCATATCCAAATGTGATATACTTTACTCCATTAAAATCATATTCTGCTTCTAACTCTGTACCATTCAAACTCATGATACGATACTCAGAAGTAGGACTAAATGTTGGTGTATCTGATACGAACATTAAGTAATCTCCAGGAGGGTTTAATGTAGATGATAAAGATACCTCAGGAATTGATACTTTTACACTACCTACAGATCCTGTTTCTACTATTTTCCAAATACGTTCTATAGATACAAAATCTACGACAGAATTTAATCCCGTCACGCCAGCACTCATGTCAACTACAATAGGAGAGGCTGCTGCTAATGGGGCATCATCATTTCCCCACATTAAGAAATTCTGATTCGCAATTGTATTCGTGTTTGTAGTAATGTTTTCATTATTGGTAGCATAGATGTCAGTAAGCCCAATGGTAACGAGAGTTCCTGGATTTACCGATGTAGATTGCTTTTGATTCAATCCTGAATCATCATCTCTTCCTATACCAGCAATATCATAATTAAAACCGGCATGTGCTACAACATCCCAAATAACATTATTATCAGAATCTATATAGTTTTCATCACCAAGATCAGTAGCTGTGGTACTATTGATATCATGATTTGTAATCCCATTTTTAATCGCTAAATAGGATTGTATTTTTAATTGATCTGTAATAGAATTTGGAGCAGCATAGCTAATTACTTCTGTAATTTTCCCATTAAAGTGAGAATCAAAAGGTGTTCCTGCTACTGTAATACGACCCACGCCTATAGTGTAAGGATTATTTCTTACAGTACCATATGGTAACTCCCCATCCGAAACACCAGTACCTTGATCAAAAGTACGACCTGTATAATCATCTATCCTGATACCATTTTTATAGATTTCTGATTGATCTAAAATGGGATCGTACTTTACATTAAAAATGATAACTTCATTATTGTAGCTATCTGTACTACTTGTATGCGCTCTTCCATAATTAAATCCATCAACACCAGCAAGGTTGGCAGGGGTAGATCCTATCATGTGGCTTACAATATTATCAACACCATTAAAACGTATAGAACCTGGATTAATCCAGAAACCTGTTCCGTCTTCTGCAAAATCCTGAGGAGTTACTCTACCAGATATAACACCTTCTAGTGTTGAACCACTATTGATGTTTCCATCGGCTTGCATTACAATCCAGTATTCGTCTGTATAAAAACCTCCTTTTCCTTTTAACTCTGTATCATTTGTAGTGTCAAAATTTAATACAGGGTTATGATTAATGTTTTCTGTACTATTATCATAATAGGTTGGTGCTGTTTGATTCGCAACTCTAGCATCATTATCAAAAGCTTCGTCTGTCCAAGCACTTACCGTATTCCCATCTGTTTCTCCTATTCCTACATTAGACTTTAACCAAAGTTTCAGATTTGAAGTCACATCTCCAGGTCCTAAAGTTGGATCACCAGGAGCAATTAAAGGGTCTCCAAATATGAATATATTGTCAAAACAAGCTCCGTCATCTGTAAATCCATCACTATCAGATGCAAAGGTTAATCTAAAACGCACATTATTTCTATTATTTAATAATGTTGGTAATCCAATAGCAGCTTCTACAAAAGATGATTGTGTAGCAGAAGATCCTGTGTCATTATTACGACCTGCCCATCCATCAGCTCCAGAACCGAGTGCAGTTACATCATCTACATTATACCAATTATCAATAGGAGAAGCAGAGTAGGCCCCTAAGAGTGTCCACGTAGCGCCTCCATTAATAGAGTACTCCATATGGAAACCATCTTGTGTGTCAAATTCTGTTAGATGGCGTATATCTAATTGGATTTTAAGATTGTTATAGCCAAAAGTACTTATCGCAGGGCTAGTTACAATCGTATTTGAATTTGGTGCGTAATTGTTATAATTACTTGTATACCAATAATTTCCTTCTATACCTGTTTCAGTTGTATTGGTACCATAGGTCCAAACACTATTTCCTCCAGGGTTGGTAGCAGTCCACCCTCCATCATTCACATCAAAATTCTCATAATAAATAGTGGTTAATGGATCTGTGTTTACCACAGCTGTTCCTTGAATATCAAACGTATAGGTTCCTTCGTTACTATCGTCATTAAGAATCGTTACTGTTGCATTGTGTGTACCTGCTAGTGCAGGGGCATAACTGATTTGCAGTGTAGTATTGTCGGATGCATTAATGGTGTTACTTGGTATAGACGCTATTGAGAATTGTGCTGCATCTACACCCGTAATAGTTACATAGGGTGATACCCCAGTTAAAGTTAATAGGCCAGAACCATTATTTTCAATCACAAAATCATTAGTGTTAATAGTTCCTACATCAATAGTACCATAATCTGTACCATCTGTAAGTGCTGGTGTTGTATCTCCATCTGCAATTGGATTTGTCAATCCGGTAATATCTATTTCAGGGGTTAAAGAAGCTTGTGCTTCACCTAAAATATCAAAAGTATATGGGTTTTCATCGCTATCATTGTTTGCAATAGAAACTGTTGCAGTATGTGTTCCTACTGCAGCAGGATTATAGGTGATTCTAAACGTAGTCGACCCTCCACTCGTACTTATCGTTGGATTTGGAATCGTAGTTAATGTGAATTCTGCAGCTCCTGCACCAGTAATGGCTACATATGGAGAAGGATCTGTTAATAATAAATCTGCAGTACCTGTATTACTTATGATAAAGTCACTAAATGTAGAACTTCCTGGAAGCAGGAAACCAAAATCAGTTCCATCAACTGTACTTGGTGTCACATCTCCATCTAGAATATTATTACCCATACCAGTAATTGCTATTTCTGGTTCAGGACCTACACCTGAACCCGTAATATTAAAGGTATATGGGTTTTCGTTTGCATCATCATTAGCAATAGATATGGTTGCGTTGTGAGTTCCGCCTACTGTAGGAGTATACGTAATAGCAAATGTAGTAGTGCCTCCTATAGCGATCGTATTACTAGGGATTGTAGTAACTGAAAAATGCGTTGCTCCAGCACCCGTAATGGTCACATATGGAGATGCACCCGTAAGATTAAGTGCTAGATCTCCTAAATTTTCAATAATAAAAGTATTTGGATTATTATTTCCTACGACTACACTTCCAAAATCTGTATCATCAACAATAGATGGAGTTGTATCTCCATCAAGTATATTATTTCCTATTCCAGTGATATTCATTTCTGGTTGAGGAACACCAGATAAGACATTAATCGTGTAATCTTCTACTTCTCCAAAATAATTACTATCGCAAGGGTTTGGGGTAGCATTGAAACGAGCAGCAACCCTCATTCTGGTTGTACCTACAGTAGCACCAGAAGGGATTGTAATAGTAGGAGAAATGGATGTTGGTTGGTCAGCTAGGTTTGTATCAGTACCTAAGTCATATTGCTCCCCTGGATCTGTAAAATCATTATTCTGATTCCAATCAATCCAAGCACGTGTTACGTGAGTATTATTACCTAGTGTATTTAAATTTACGGTTAGTGTATGTGTATCGCCTATTGTAACATCTGTAGACATTGCTAAAAAATTAGTATAACTTGGATCAGGCGCAGATGGACTATTTATGGTATTAAAATTTACATTAGTAATTCCGTTAGCAAAATCGATACTACCTTCTGAACTACAATAACTATCTATTCTAACATTATCTATAGCCATATCACTTCTAGGATTCCCTGCCGTACCTACAAAACGGATATTTATTGTATTTCCTAAATAAGCAGAGAGGTTTATATTTGCTTTAAGCCAAAGATCTGTCTCATCAGTTTGTTGTTCCCCAGATCTAGAGAACACATTCGTCCAAGAACCCCCTGCATCACTACTTACTTCAACATCAAGATCTCCCATGTTTGCACCATACATATGGTAATCAAATGAAAAGAAAGCTGATGTTTCTGCCGATAGATCAATACATGGACTTGTTATAATAGCAAGGTCTCCTGTATTTACAGGATTACTAGTTTCATAAAAGAGATAATGGCTTCCATTAGTAGGAAAATCAGGACCAGTATTTGTACTACCAGTATTATTTACTTCAAATGACCAGTTTCTGTCATCATCACCTGAATTTTGAGTCCATAAGCCAATTGTATTATTAAAACTTTGGACATAAGGAAAAGCATTGATAGGACCACCACCAGTACAAGCAAAAGTTTCATCTTCAGAAGTATCTGTAGATGAATCACTGTTTGGGTTGTTTGAAAATAAAGGTTGAATTGAAAATAAAACAACTAAAATAAAAGTACACAACGTACTATAAGAAGTAATTTTTTTCATTTTGTAGGTTTTGTTGCTATAAAGCTTTGGGGACTTTATAGTGATTTGGGACTACTAAATTACTAAAATTCTTAACTCTACAATAGAAAAAGTGTTAAAATTGTGTTTTTTGACTATGATTTGTGTATTTCGTCGATGTTTTTGAAGTTATTAACAATAGAAAGTTAACATCTCACAGCGATTTTGACTTTATACGCTTTCGCGAAAGCATAAAAAGAGGGAATTCATAGTGAACCCCCTCTTTTTAAATGTATTGAAAAAATGTATTACGCTATTCTTTTCGTGTCATTCTTTTTCTAGCGCCAAAATAGATTCCGGCTGCAATTCCTAGTCCAACAAATCCGTCGATAGGGGCCGTTGGTGTTTCATCATCTACGTCGTCAGGAAATGTGATTTGTGCATTAGCTGTTGTTATACTAAGTGTACTTATCAGAAATACAAGAAAGCAAAGATATTTGATACTATATTTATTTTTCATGATTATAATTGCTTTTATTTTTTGATTAGACGTTTAGTGATACTTCCAGTAGTGGTTGTGATGGTAACAAAGTACATTCCATCAGTAAGTGTAGCTAGCGAGTTTATTTCTAAACTGTTTCCATTAAAACTACGACTCTTGTTGTATACAACTTGTCCTAATAGGTTATTAATCTTTACAGTAACTTCTTGTCCTCTTAATAGTGTTGAAGTAATCAATAATTGATCACCTTCTAATGGGTTAGGGAACATTGTGATGTCATCTACAAAAGTATCTTCTGTGCTTAAAGCTTCTTCTTCAAAAATGATTCTAAATCGATCGCTAGCAATACTTGCTTCTATAGATGTATCTACAGTAAATTCTATAAAGTTTTCTCCTTCTTCTAGCTCATATAATTCTCCTGTAAATGTATCTTCTGCATATGCAATTACATCTTCAAGTCCAGATTGTTCTATACGTAATGTATAGGCATCTGTTCTATATGCATTATTAAATAATTGGATTTCATCATCTAATGTTGGCATCGCTCTACGTTCTACACTTAGTGTAGTATCTCCATTTGAGATGGCCATATTTTCATCAATATTAAAGAACTTCTCCGCATCTTCTAAGGTGATTTGATTACTAAAATCAGGAGCGAATAAGATCACAAAATTATCTTGTAATTTTTCACCTTCATTAAAAGCTTCAGTTCTATATAATTGTCCAATAATATGTGCATTATTTGCAATAGGATCATCTTCTAATAAAAAGATTGTAGTGTCTTCTCCTACCATTTTGTCACTTTCGTTAAAGCTTAATGAAGTAGAATTGTCACCTACAGTTGTAGCGGTTGTTACAAAAGCAGATTGCCATGGTTGTAAGAAATGATTTGCATCAGATCCTGCACCATTTGTAGAACCTGTACCTGTAAGGAGTACTGTCACATATGCTCCACGTGCTCCTAATGTAGCGTCCCATACATAATACTGGTTAGTATTAATGTTAGTGGCAGCTGTAACGATACCATTCATTTCTACTGTTGCTTGGTATGGGTTTCCAATGAGATTGAAATTTCCAGCAGTGTGGTTTATATCAGCACCTGTTATAGTTGTTGTACCTGTAACAATAGTACCTTCTGCTCTTAATCTTGTATCAGTAGGGGTAGCATTATTAGAGGTGACATCTATGGTACGATCTCCACGAACAAATAGGAGGTAGGCCTCACCAGCTGTGAGGGTGTTCATATCTGTATCTGAGATAGGAGTCAATGCCGGTGTTGTAGCACTGTTGTCATACGTAAATAACGATGGATTTCCAGAGGGTGTTGCATCAAATCCATTAGCACCGGTAGTAGAACCTGTAATGTGTGTTCCAAAGCCAGCAACCGATGATCCGTTTTCTTGCCAGTTTTCTAATATACTTGTTGTTGTGGTCACTGGACTAGATACAAATCGGAAAGCTCTTCTCGCAGGAACAAAACGTTCTATAGTAACATTACCAGCTATGGTTCCTGAAGTTACTTGATCTATCATTGCAGATTGTGTCGCATTGCTAGATAAGGTAAGGTTGTTGTTTGTAACTAATTCTCCGTCAGATAATGTCAAGAGTTGATTCACTGTAACTCCAGTATCTAAACTAAGTGATGTACTAGCAGCATTCATTGTTAATTGTGCCACTTCAAATGCATTCCCAGAAAAAGAATGGGAGAATGATCCTTGAGCAATAATTGTCGCATTATTTGCTGTTAAAGTTCCATTATTGGTTATATTACCAGTAGTACTTAATGTGTTTGCTCCTAAGTCTAATGTCGCACCATCATTTATTAGAATATCATTAGCTGTAGTATTAGCTGCAAGTGTTGGGCTACCTGATAATACCAAAATATCATCATTAGGACCAGCCACTCCACTCGGGTCAGCAGGATCCCAAGTAGGAACCCCTCCTACTAATCTATGTATGTAATCTTGTTTAGTAGCTGTAATACGTATATTATCTAACGCTAAGTCACTACTGAAACCATCGCCAGTTACGGCAACAAATCGGATAAGAACTACTTTACCTGAGTATATCGTTAAATCTTCAGTGACTTCTTGCCATGCATTTACAGATGGTCCAGATATCTGAGGTACTATATTCGTCCAAGTTAATCCTTCATCATCACTTATTTGCACATCTAGTGTTCCATTATTATTTCCAAAATTAGTTCCAAATCTATGATAATGGAAGGCTAAGTCTATATCATTATATTCACTAGTAAAATCTATACAATTACTTTGTAAAATAGTAGTAGCATTAGATCCTAAGCCATTTGTAGATGCTTCTGTATATACATAATTTTGTTCGTGTATAGATTTAACACCATTGCCTCCAGCAGGTCCAGTTGTACCAGAAGGCGTTCCTTGGCTAGCTAGATTTAATGTCCAGTCACCATCATCACCACCAGCCTGAAAGAAGGTACCTGTTCCGTTTTCAAAACTTTCTCTGTACGGAAATTCAGCAATACTTCCATTTAAACAATCTCTATCGTCTATGCTCGTATTGATAATTTTAAAATTATCAAATTTAAACCCTCTAAACTCTACATTATATCCATCGGCTCTATTAGAAGTATCGGAGGCAAACTTGAATCTAAATTGTACGCTACTATTACCAATGATACCAGGATTATTAGTAGGGTCTATATATACCTCTTCTAATACCCATTTTGCGGTAGGATTATTTGTGGCATCATCTGTAGTGTCTACATACATATCTCCATCATAAATGTACGTACCATTTAGGGATTGAAAATTTTCTTCAGCTTCACCTTTTGCTAAGTGAAAACTTGTTGCTCTCGTTGCAGCTGGTCGTGTATGTCTACCACACAGCGCTACCCATGTAGCACCTCCATCGGTACTAGCTTCTAATTGTGCAAGGTCAAAGTTACGCTCTATATCCCAAGTAGCATTGTAATGAATGACTGCAGAGCCAACACCACTTAGATCGACAGGGTTTGTAAGGGTTACAAACGTTTCATTACTATTTCCATATGACGTTGTTGTAGATGCAATTGCATTGGTACTTCCATTAAAACCAGTCGTTACTTCAGACCAGCTAGTTGTACTCCAGTTTGAAATACCATCTGCAGTTACAATTACTGATGGGGTATAATATTTTATGAAAGTGGCTTCATAAATAGTATGAATATCATTGCTTAGTGTTACTTTATATTCTATAGGATCATTAGCTTGAATACTAGGATCTAATGTATATGCAGCAGTTACTAAACGTTGTTCTAATACATTCATGGCATCTAATGCAGTAGCACTAGGAGTTGTGATTGTAATATTATCAGAAACAGCTTCAACAAGTAATGTGAAATTAGTAGTTGTGTTAGGAATATCATCATAGGTTTGTCCTATGTTTTCAACCGCAAAGTCTAATTGACCATTCATTTGATCAATATTCGTTTCAGTATGATCATATAATTTTGCAAATCTACCGGCAGCTAGAGATGTAATTAAATTTATACGCATAGCTCTTTGGGCTATCGTTATAAACTCGGTAGGGTCTGGCCAAAACTCATCTCCATTTTCAGGTGAAAATGTAATAATTCCTTGCCCTGAACCTGTAGATGGATTACTTGTAAGTGGACCTATAGGATCATATACTACTGCAGGTCCTCCAAACATCCAATCATTAATATCACCATTGGCATTGGTTAGTGTATTAGGAGCAGAACCATGAACATATCTATTATAACGAGTTACATTTTGCATAAGGTTTTGAAACTCATCTTCTCTTCCTGATGAAGCACTTGGATCTCCATTATACGAAGTTGTTACAATCGAGTTCAACCCTGCATGATGATTAATAGCTGTTTCAAATGAATGATCACCTACAAATTCTTGCATAATCATAATCTCATTTTCAGAACCAGGGGAGTCTCCTCTATAGGTGTCTCTATTTGTTAAGCTACTAGACCCTATTTCATCAAATCCCCAATAGTAATCAGAATTTCTATTTAAATCGATCCCTCTTAATACATTTCCATTATTTACATTACCATTGTCATTTACTCCGTCACGTAAATTTTTACGTTGTCCACCTCCAGAATTTCCATCCTGAACAATTTCGTTCCACCTTAAACCGTCAGGATTAATAATAGGAACAAAGTAAAGTTCTTGATTATCAATCATGTTTTTAATCACAGGATCTTGATCGTAATTTTCTAAGATATACCACATATAATAGATGATATTCATAAGGCTACTTGCCTCACGTGCATGGATCATTCCAGTAATTAAAGATTCTGGCTCGTTTGCTTCATCTGTTTCTGGGTTATCAGAAATACGCACATAAAAGATATCTTGAGGATCAAAATCAATAGGGATACCAGAAGCGGTCGTGCCACTTCCTGTTGTATTTCCATTGGTTTGTAGTCCGTTAGCAGATGCAGACGCTCTTGTAGAAATAAGATCTGGAAATAATAATTTCATTCTGTCTAATTCTGCTAAAGCCTCATCTACCGTAAGACATCCTCCCATGGATCCTAATTGGAAATTTTGAGGGACCCAATTAAATTCAGCACACTCATCATATTGAATTGGGTTGTCTATAATAGCCTCCATTTCACTAAAAGATCTGTTTTGTCCTTGTGAGTTTACTTTTAAAGCTTCTAGTTGTTGTATGGCTAATGGTAATTTTTCTTTACCTCTTGTAGCATAAAAGGTAGAAAGATCTTCTTCTACTATTTCATAATCAAGTCCTATTGCACTGATTTCTTGTAATGCACTTCCATAAATATCTAGTCTTAAGTCATCACCAATTGGTTTTGCTCCGCAGTGTAAGTCTAAACCAAGTTCTGCAACTTGTACTAATTGATTTTTGGTTGGATTCTTTAATAGAATACGTTTGCCAGATAAATTATCATGATTATCATGATCATGTCCATTTTGTGCAAAAAGCCCAGTAATAGAACATAACGATAGCGCACATGCCAGAGCAGTGCGCTTAAGGGTAGTTTTCTTCATAGTTGTTTTAAGTAGGTAGTTGTTGTTAGTCAAAGTAATTTGGGGTTACTATATAATATATATATGATATGGGTGGTGCTAATCTAGATAAAATTTAGAAACTATACATATGAAAAATGTTAAAATTTGTATTTCAACCTATTTTTTGTGTATTTCAACGATAAAAATGAATGTTTTGTGAGGCTTGTACAAAATGTATTAACATTCAGAAATAATAGATGTTAACTGTTTAATATTCAGTCAGTACAATAATTATAAAACAAAAGACGGTTACCATATGGCAACCGTCTTTTAATTAACACTATATTTTTAAGAAATACTTATTCTCCTCCGTCTTCGCCAGTCTCTAGGTTTTTCATTTCTTCTTCTATCATCGTATAGAATTGATCAATCTTAGGAAGTACGTATATTTTAGTACGTCTATTTGTAGATTTGTTTTCAGGCGTGTCATTTGGTACTAATGGAACATACTCACTTCTTCCTGCTGCGATTAGCTGTGCAGGATTAGCTCCTAATTCTACCAAAGCACGTACGATGGCAGTTGCACGCTTAGCACTTAAATCCCAGTTATCGAGTAACACACCACTCTTATAGGGTACATTATCAGTATGGCCTTCTACTAAGGCTTCAAAATCTGGTTTCCCATTAATTACGGTGGCTACTTTACCAAGAATCTCTTTGGCTCTGTTTGTAATTTTATAACTTCCTGTTTTAAAGAGTACTTTATCAGAAAGTGATATAAATACAACTCCTTTTTCAACATTTATTTCAATGTCTTGATCATCTAGACCTACTTCTTTCTTAAGACTTGTTACTAAGGCTAGTGTAACACTATCTTTCTTTGTAAGTGCATCTTGTAAACGATTTATTTTTAAATCTTTCTCTTTAAGGCTTTCAAGAGACTTTTCCAGATTAGTAGCGCCTTGTTGCGTAAGAACTGTTAAATCTTTAGAACTTTGAATAAGCTCATTTTTATCTTTTCTTAATTCAGCGATACGTTCTTCTAGAGAAGCGACACGTGTCGTTGCGCTAGCTTTTTCTTCTAAACAAGAATTTAATTTTACAGTGGCAGAGTTAAGTAAGTCTTGAGTTTCCTGTTGTCTTGCTTCAAGAGCAGCATATTCTTTTTTTGATACACAAGAGGCAAGTAATAGTAAACTTGCACAACTTGCTAATAGTATACGTTTCATATTCTGGGTATTTCAAGTTATACTCAAAAGTACCAAAAAGGAAAATGTTAAAATAGCGATTAACAGTTTTTTATCGTTTTTATAAAATATCGCTATAGGTCTTCTTCTTTTTTATGAAATATTGAAAAACAATAGACCCTATTTGATAATAATCATGATGTTGTTCAAGTACTTTTCGTTTTTTAAGTAAACTAGGGAAGTATCTATAAAAACTAATATGTGCTTTTATAATCGCCCAGACATGTTTTGGTTTTCCTTCTAGTAGGAATTTAATGCCCGCAATTCCATCTAGAAGAAGACGAATTAAAATCAATACTATATATGTCATGCCAGCACTATTTTTTACTAAAGCAAAAAGAGTGTTTCTAAAATTATAAAATGTTTTTTTAGGATTTGCTGAAGAAAGCGTTGCGCCTCCTAAGTGAAATACTTCACTTGTTCCTACTGCCACAATACGATGTCCTTTATTCTTAATACGCCAGCAAAGATCTATTTCTTCTTGATGCGCAAAGAAGTCTTCATCGAGACCGTTTACGTCCCAATATTGAGTTGCTCTTATAAAGAGACAAGCACCACTTGCCCATTGTACATCTACTGTGTCATTATATTGTCCAGTATCTTCTTCACAGTTATTAAAAACACGTCCTCGACAATATGGATACCCTAAAGCATCAATATAGCCACCACCAGCGCCTGCATATTCAAAATGAGTAGGGCGTTTTAAATCTTTAATCTTTGGTTGTGCTACAGCAATAGAAGGTGTTGTTTCAAAAACAGAAAGCATGGGTTCTAACCACCCTTTTTCTACGTGTACATCACTATTGAGTAATACATAAAGATCTGCTTCTACATGGCGTAAAGCATCATTATACCCTTTGGCGTAGCCTCCGTTTTCTTTATTTTGAATAATCTTTACATCCTTAGGAAAATGTTCTTGACAGTAGGCAACCGAGGTATCTGTAGAAGCATTATCTGCTACATAAATAGTTGCTAGATGAGCACTATGCATCACCACGCCTTCTAAAAAACGCTCTAGTAATTCACGACCATTCCAGTTAAGTATGACAATTGCTGTTTTCACGTTGCAAATAAAAGGGTTTTTGCTTTCGCGAAAGCATACCAAGCATCATTTTATAGTATAATTAGGAATTTCTTTTAAAAACTGATAACGTTCTTGTTCAAAATCCATCGCACAATAGTAATGATGTAAGCCGTTAGTAACCATTAAAAGCTTGGCTTGTAATGTTAAGTTATACCTCGCAATTTGATCAAATGTGGTTTGTGTGATCGTCACATTGGGGCGTTTACATTCTACAATTAAAAAAATGCTTCCATCAGAATTAAAAACAACAATATCGTATCGTTTTTTGGTATCATAGATTTTGATTTCTTTCTCAACGTTAATAAGACTAGCTGGATAGCCTTTTGTTTGAATCAGAAATTGCAATACGTGTTGTCGCACCCATTCTTCTGGAGTAAGATGTATAAATTTTTTACGTATAGGGTCAAAAATATACGGTTTGTTTTCGCTATTTTTGAGTCGAAAGTCATACGCTGGAAAATCGAGTGCTTGCATGACTGCAAATTACTTTTTTTATAGGAAACCTCAATAGTGCAAAACGCAAAAAAAATACTGTCAGATCTTCAAAATGGAATCATACATCCTATTTACTTTTTAAGTGGAGAAGAGGCTTATTTTATTGATGAGATTGCTAATTATATAGAAGCAAATATCCTTGATGAATCTGAAAAAGGATTTAACCAGGTTGTCTTATATGGTCGTGATGTGACTATAGATGATATTGTAGGTAATGCAAAGCGATACCCTATGATGGCAGATCGTCAAGTTGTGATTGTAAAAGAAGCTCAAGATCTTTCTAGAAACATAGATAAACTTGCTTCTTATGTAGAAAACCCGCAACCTTCTACGGTACTTGTTATATGTTATAAATATAAAAAATTAGATAAAAGAAAAGCGTTAGCAAAAGCACTTAAGAAAAGTGGGGTTCACTACGAGAATAAAAAATTATACGAAAATCAAGTAGGGGATTGGTTACAAGGAGTAGTCACAAAAAAGGGCTATCAAATTAATCCTAAAGCAGCACATATTCTTGTAGAGTATTTAGGTACAGATCTTAGTAAAGTAAATAATGAGATTAAAAAACTAATGCTTATCCTTCCTCAGGGTAGTGAGATTACTCCTGAAGCGATTGAAGAAAATATAGGAATTAGTAAAGACTTTAATAATTTTGAACTTCGTAAAGCTGTTGGAGAACGGGATATTGTAAAAGCACAACGTATTAGTTTATACTTTTCACAAAACCCAAAAGACAATCCATTGGTGCTTACCATATCTTCTTTGTATGGTTTTTTCTCTAACTTATTAAAGTATCATGGACTTCCTCAAAAAGACAAAGGAACTGTTGCTAAAACCTTAGGGGTGAATCCTTACTTTATAGGAGAATATACCACAGCTGCACGACATTATCCTATGAAGCGTGTAAGTGCCGCTATAGCACTTTTAAGAGAAGCAGATGTAAAAAGTAAAGGCGTAGGAGCAAGTGCCTTTGCAACTCCCGATTTGCTTAAAGAATTGCTTGTTAAGATTATGGGGTAATATAGTATTTAGGTGCTAGATAATACCGCTTACAATTACTTCATGTAGTTTATCTAAGGAGGCATTAATATTCTTTTTGAATCCTTTTTTAGCAAGTAATATGATCATTATTTTTTTGAAGATAGATCGCGCTTCCCAGAATAATTCTACGGTCAGTGTTGCACTGTTTTCAGAAATAGGTTTAATACTAAAAAACTGATATAAAGCATCAACAGGAGGAGGACTTGTTGTAAATTCTCCATACACGATTTCATTTGTTTTAGGCGGTTTACTCACTACTTTAAAATTAAAATGTTTTCCTCCTATCACACACATATGCTCAGAATCCAATCGTGTGACTTCATTTTCATTATAATGAATTTCGTCTGCGCCTTCAGCCCACAAATGCCTATGTCTATAATTAGTGATCATTTCTAATAATTTCTCTGCATTTATAGGAAATGTACGTTCAAACTGAAGATTAGGAGCGTGTAAAAAATTAACTGTTTGTCCTTGTTGAAAGGGTTGTAGCTTTAGTGTATTAACGGCAATTTCAGAATAGATATAATGTACAGGAAAATCATCATAGGTGTTTACGCTTTCGCGAAAGCTAAATAAAGAACTTTTATAATCTAATGGCATTTTAATTTCTGTAGCGAGTTCTTTACTCAATAATACATAGTTATCACTCTCCACTGAATTTTTGAGTAATCGATGTGCTTTGATGACTGCTTCTCCAAAAGGCTTTCGGTTATTTTGCACTTCTATAAACTGTAAATCAGCTACATGTGCTACAATTTTAAGTTCTAGATGTATAGCACTTGCACATGCCATACAAGGACAAATTCTATTTTTTTCTAGTAGTTTAAGATGACTATAAAATGCTGTATACATCGTTTCAATTTGCGCTAAGAGCTTTTCTTGAGAAAGCACTTGTCCTTCTTTATAAAAAAATAAGGCATCGCCTTCTACTTCGGCAAGTCGTAATTGTTGCGTATTTGCTTCTATAAGTACTTCTAAAAGCTCTGCTATTACATGCTGACTATGCTCTGCCTCTGTAGTTTGGACAAATTTTGTAAATCCCGAAATGTCTGGAATGAAGAGTAAAGATTTTGGCATACGCTAAAGATATTAATAATCAAACATGATTTTTCGGTTAGTCGTAAAAGATTGGTTAATTTATCATCATCGTTGATAAACTATATTATTTATCACGAAAAGCCTTAATTCTCATGATATAATCTTTTAAAAAATACCCAGAAACTATACAGCTGTTTCTGGATGTCATTCATTTGATTGGTATCGGGTTATTCCTTATTCCAAATACCTGTAGCTGCTGTTTGTTGTACATATTCATTAAAATCAATAGCTTTTCTACCCAGTATCTTTTCAATATCATATGTAATTTCTGAGTTGCTCGGATTCCCTAATACTTCGGTAAATAAATATTCAATGAGCCATATGAAGTTTTCAGGAAGATTTGCTTTGCGCATTCCTTCTCTATATTCAGTGATTGATACAGGAATAAATGTAATCTCACGATGACTAGCGTGTGCAATTTCAGTGATAGCATCTTTAAATGTTAAGATACGTGATCCTGTGAGCTGGTAAATGTGTCCATTATGCTTTTCGTCTAGTAATACCTGTACAGCAACGGCAGCAATATCATGTACGTCTACAAATGGAATTTGAGCTTCTGCCTGAGGCAATGCGACAACACCTTCTAAGATAGGCTCTAATAAGAAACTTTCACTAAAATTTTGATTAAACCAGCTAGCACGTACAATGGTATATGCTATTCCAGAATGAATCACTACTTGTTCACACAATTGAGCTTCACGTTCTCCTTTTCCAGATAATAATACCAGTTTTTTAATACGAGCTTTTTTTGCTTCTTTTACTAATTGTTCTATGGCTGCTAAAGCGCCAGGAACAGCCAAGTCAGGTTGATAGGTAATATACACTTTGTCCATTCCTTCTAATGCTTCTGCCCAACCTTCTGGTTGATGCCAGTCAAATGATGGTTCACTAGACCTTGATCCCACACGTACGTGATGTCCAAGTTCTTGAAGTTGTTGTACAATTCTTTTTCCTGTTTTTCCAGTTCCTCCGATGACTAAGATGTTTTCTGATTTCATGTTTGTTCGTTTTTATAAATATGAATTGATGTAATTTGTTTTTTGATGTGAATGATGAATCCTCTTGAGTACGCTTTATCGCTTTGCTCTCCCTCTGGTCGTGAACCTGCCTGCCGGCAGGCAGGTCTCGCAAGCTCGATTTCGCGAAAGCGTATACAGCGTTATTATTTTGTGTATATAATTCCTACAACTAATAAAGCAAATGCCGTAAAAGAAGCGATGGTACGTTGTATATGCCAACGGTTCCATGGTTTTTCAAAGGTTTCTCGTAAGTCTTTCAACTCGATAGTAGATAGCATTTCTAAAGAAACTTTGTCCAGCATTTCATTAAGCGGAACATTCTTGAAAATAGTGATCAATCCTATGCCTATAAAAAAGACAATAGCAGCTACTAAGAAGGACCAAAATGCTGCTTTGCTAGTGCCTTTATGTAGAAAAACATTTATAAAAAGTAATACTACAGGACTAAAGAATACAATCAGAAAGCTTGGATTGATAATCGCTCGATTCATGGCTTGGAATGACTGTAAAAACCTAAGATCATCTAGCCTTCCTATCCCAGGTGTTATGGCATTAGACCAGGTAAAGCATAAACCCGCGGTTAGTCCTGTGCATAAGGTACTTATTAATAGTATCCAGGTTTTGAATGAAACTTCCATAGTTATTGATTTTGTGCGGTCGTAATCCACGTTAGTAATTGTTGATATTCTGTATGAGTGAGCTTTATTTTCTTGCCTTTAGGCATTCTCTTTTTGACAAATACCTGCGTATAGATATCATCTGCCCAAGACGTCATGTTTTCTAGAGTAAATACACGTCTCTTATTACGTTTTATATGACAGGTGTTGCATTTGTTATCGAGTATGCGATATGCTGCTACTTTTGTAGTGTCTGCTTTCGTACTTTTAGATGCTATAGCGGCTATATTTTCTGATCTTATATAAGAAGTTTCAGAAGAGGTAGTGAGTGATAGTGTAATCCCAATTATGAGTTTTATCAGTGTTGTCATCATTGTATTTGTTTGTTATTTTGATGATACAAAGATGCGGGGAGATGACTCGAATCATTTATTCGGGCGGAAGTTTGATTTGTTCGAAAAGTGCATTATTTGATTTGACTGGGTCTGTAACCAAATTTTTTAGCAAACGCATTAGAGAAAGAACTCAAACTATCATAGCCTACTTGCCAAGCAGCTTCTTGCACTGTTGCTTTTTGTTCACTAATAAGGGAGTGTGCTGTAGAAAGACGTTCATTTTGTAAGTATTTGAACACAGGAACTCCAAATACTGCTTTAAACTCTTTTTTCAGTTTGGTCGTATTGAGACCAATTTGTTTAGAAAGTTCTGTAAGTGATGGCGGGTTTTCTAAATCGCCTATAAGAATATCTTTCACTTGATTGAGTTTGTCACAGTGATTTGATCTTGAGGATGTTTCTTGCAAAAGGGCTAGCTGACCAAAGAAGTGAGAGAGAAGTGCCGTAATCTGACTTCTAAAAAACATCATTTTTGTTTTCCCTTCATATTGATTTGCAAAGATATTATCTACAATGCGTTGCATGTCTGGGGTCATAAAGAAGCTTGGTCCTTCTACATAATGATCTTTGGGATGCACTAACTCTTGCAATACATCTTTAAAAATTTCACCTTCTTGATGAGGTAATTGATCCAGATTACGCAATGCCGTAGCCACAACAATACATTCTAAGTTTTTATGAGGTGAGATAGTATGTTCAAAGGTTACTTGGTCATCTGCATAAAAGGAGAGAGCCAAGCCTTTTGTATGTTTAAATTCTTTGTTTTTTTGACCATATTTAACGGCAAGATCTACATTTCCAGAACCATAAAATGCAACAGCAATAAGAGGCTCTTCAAAATGACATGCATCTACTTCTTGAGTAGTAGCTTGGGCTTCTTCTACCAAAATGATAAAGTCATTGATATGTATAAAATCACGTGTCATGAGTCTTTGTAAAAGTATCGTATAAATGCATGCTAAGGTGGCGCATTGTTAATTATTCACAATCTATACATCTTTAAAAATACTAAAAAAACCTATTTTAAAAGTTTGTATTACTATATTTAGAAAAATTTTCTACATATGCATAAACGGCTCCTTTCAATACTTTTCACTATAGGAATTAGCACTTTTATATGGTCACAAGAACAGGATAATATTGTCTTTAGCGGAGGCGTTGAGGCCTTCGGATATCTATCTAACGAAGAATTGCCATTTTGGACATTTACAAATACATATGGACGATTGGGACCCGAGACAAATGGATTGGTATACGCTTTCGCGAAAGCGGACTACGCCTTATCTCCTAATAGTTCTATAGTTATTAAAGCATCGGGAGTTGGACGTGATGGAATAGATCCTAGTGTGCAAAGAGCTGAGTTGTATGCACGTTTTAAAAATTCATGGATTGATATTACAGTGGGATCCAAAGATTTTACTGATAACACCTATGAATTATCTAGTGTAAGAAGAAATATTTTATTTTCATCAAATACACGTGCATTACCAGGTATTATCATTCAAAATGCATCTCCAATTACATTGTTTAAAAATGTATCGGTAGATGGTGCTATTGCACATTTTATGCTTAATGATGATCGTTTTGTAGATAATGTAAATGTACATTATAAAAACATATATTTTAATTGGGATATCAGTACGAGTAGTAGTTTACGTTTTGGATTGCAACATGTTGCACAATGGGGAGGGAATTCTCCTTTGCGGGGAGAACAACCTGATGGGTTATCTGATTTAGTAAAGATCTTTTTTGGAAGTGGCGGAGGAGAAAATGCTAGCTTTGGAGATCAAGTAAATGCATTAGGAAACCATATAGGTTCTTATAGTATTGAGTATAAGAAAAGAAATACTGATGGAATAGATTTTGATGTCTACTATCAATCACTATTTGAAGACCGTTCTGGTATAGAACTCAATAACTTCCCTGATGGGGTTTGGGGTATTTCTGTATCTCCTAAATCTTCTAAATTGTTTAAAACATTTTTATATGAATATGTTCAAACAGTATCTCAAAGTGGTAGTCCTAGAGCTGTTCAAAATGGAGGGCAACAAAGCGGAGGCGATAACTACTTTATCAATGGCACATATAGATCTGGATGGACGTATGAAGGGAGAACTATAGGCTTGCCTTTTATAACAATAGCTCCAAGTGTAGAAGGGTTAAGTAATGCCACGAATAATAGAAGTATAGCGCACCATTTAGGAGTCGCAGGAGGTTTTTGGAAGCTAAACTATCAATTAAAGCTTACATATCTTGAGAATTTAGGAACATTTGCAGTGCCTAGATCTCCTAGAGATACTTTTGTGTATAGTTATTTTAAAACACTACTTCCAGTAGAAAATATAGGCGTCTTTAGTGCAGAGATAGGCGCCGATTTTAACGAAAATCGAGATACATTTTTCGGTGTAGGAATAGGGTATAGGTATACTTTTTAACTAGAAATAGTTCTATGGGGAAGTTATAAATATTTAGAATACATCATAAAAAGGAATCCCTATAACTATTCATCTAATCCGGTAATATCTTTTTTGATATGACTATGATCTTCGATGTCAGTAAATATATGGGTTCCATTTTGAATAACTACATTCTTACCAATAGTAAGCCCTAAAAAGATAGTAGCCCCCATTCCTATAATACTATCTTCTTTGATTGTAACTCCTCCCGCAATAATAGCACCTGGAGCAATATGTACATTGTCACCTATAACAGTGTCATGAGAGATGATACTTCCAGAATTGATAATACAATTATTACCAACTGTTACATTACTTCCTATAATGGCTCCTTGCATGATTTGATTTCCTTCACCTAATTGTACAGAAGGTTCAACCGAAGCAGATGGGTGTATAATATTAGGTACGTAGAGCCCTTTTTCTTTTAGCGATAGGAATATCTTTTTTCGCATTCCTTTACGTAAAACACCTCCTATTCCTAAAATAATATTTTGAAGTCCTTTTTGTGCAAGTTGATCTACGGTTAGTAAATTTCCAATAACAGGAATATCTAAAACAGGAGTGTTTAGTGGAATATTATCATCTACCACTCCAATCATAGTATGTGTTTTAGTTTGTTTAATAATTTCAATACACACTTTTGCATGACCTCCACCACCAAATATGAGCACACTCCCTTTATCTAATTGGATGTCATCTACAGTACTGGGGGAATGTAAACTATGTATATAATCTTCTACATCTGCACGAGTAATCATAGATAGACCTTTAAAAACGGCAATATCAATAGTATGTTGATCTATTAATTTTTGTGCAGGTTTTGAGATTTTTATGGTTTTGTCTTGGGTGTCTTTTTTAATTTCTTTTGGTTTATTTACAAACCGAAACCAGTCGTTATAAGAAAATGTTTCTTCTTCTGCGATGACAGCAATCGTTTGACCAATAGATATTTCTTCATTTTCATTGGCATCAAAAAATACATATCCCTTAGTAGGAGCTTCTATATCAATAGCTGTTTTAGATGTTTCAAAACAGAGTATTAGATCACCTTCTTCTACCCATGATCCATGATCTGTGTATAATTCTATCACTTTATAAAAATCGTCGTTAACGCCTTCTTTACGTACAATAATGGGAGCTACATTATTTTGCATAATAGGTTTCTTTTATTTTTGTTAAAATTGAATTTTCATTAGGAATGACATTCAATTCAGATTGATATGAACTAGGTATAATATTGTTGTTTGCTATTCTATTAAATGCTTTGAGAGGTATATTACGTTCCATAATTAATGCTGCAATTTCTGAGCTATAGGATGCGATATTTGTTCCTTCTTCTACAGTTAATAGACTTTGTGTATGTTCTATAGATTGTATAATAGGTGTTATATTTATAGGATTGATTTGCGTAGTGCAAATAATCTCACAAAGAATTTCTTCTTCTTCAAAAGCAAGCTCTACTGCCTTTTCAACATCTTCTAATAGTTCTCCATAACAGAGTACAGTAATATCTGGCACTCTATTTTGAGGAGTTATTTTCACCGTAGGATACTTTTCATTACTCACTACAACGTCATAGCCTATAAGTGCTTGTTTTTGGATACGTTTGGTATATAATACCTTGTTTTCAATAACAATGGTAGGATTGGTCTCTGTAAAAACAGCTTGATATATATCTTTTGGCGGAATTCTATAATTAAGCGCAACTATAGATAAGTCCGTAATTCCTAAAAAATGTTTTTCTAGTGATTGACTATGCGTAGGGCCATACCCTCGTTTTCCTCCCATAGGAGTTCTAATTATTAAAGGAATAGATACTTGACCGTTACACATTCTATGAAATTTACATGCATGATTATACAATTGGTCAAATGTTAGCGTCATAAAGTCGCCAAACATGATTTCGATAATAGGGAGCATGCCTCCTATTGATAAACCAGTACCTACTCCCGTAATAGCTGCCTCTGAAATAGGAGTGTTTTTTACATTACTAAAGTGCTCACTTAAGTCTTTAGAAACTTTAAATGCACCTCCATATGGAGATGATGTCCATGGAGTTACATATTCAATATCTTCTCCTAACATAATGGTGTTTTCTTCCTTTTCAAATTGTGTTCGCAATGCTTCATGAATTAATTCATTTATTCTTTTATCACTTTGAACTTCTTCTTGTTTTGAATAGGTTACCTTGCTATGCGCAGAAGGTATAGGAAGAATATTATTTGTAAACGGAGAACGTTGTGCCTTATCTAATGCTTCATTAATTTGAGTATTTATTTCTAGAAGTACAGGCACTAACGCGTCACTGTTTTTTTCTAATTCTTTATTTAGAATATCTTTTATTTCATACTGTTTAATCTCTTCAGGATTTCTGTTATCATCTCCTTTAGAATGTGAGTATAGACGATAGGTATCTACTTCAACAAAAACGGCCTTTTTATCTTTTCGCGAAAGCGTAGTAGCTTTTTCAAAAGTGGTAAGCAAATGTGCAATATCCCACGTATTGGATGTTAGGTATTCTAACCCAAAACCAATGGCTCTATCTTTTATAGATCCAGAGAATGTCTGTTCTATAGAAGTAGATTGTGCTACTTTATTATTTTCGAGAACAAATACAATAGGGAGTTCCCATAGGGAGGCTAAATTAAAGGCTTCATAAATGATACCTTCTCCTAACGTTCCGTCACCAATATAACATACAACAAGGTTATCATTTACCTTAATCTTATTAGCTAATGCGATACCTACACCAATAGGTGTCATTCCTCCTTGAATACCATTGGAAATATGATTGTGTGTGTAGAAATGCTGGCTCCCCCCAATACCAGCACACACACCACCTTCTCTTCCCATTAATTCTGAGAAGAAACTCACTAAATCTTCATTACGAGATAAAAAATGCCCATGCCCGCGATGATTTGATAACACATGATCATCATCTTTTAGAAATTCTGCAGCACATACTCCTATCAATTCTTGCCCTATGCAAGTATGTACAGTTCCATTAATTTTACCATCTTGAAAAAGTTCTAAAAGCTTTTGCTCTACCGAACGAATAAGGAGGCTTTTTTTAATGATTCTATGTCTAGTTTTTTCTGTCATTAGATGTTCCTGAAAATGCGTATATGAGGATTGTTTATCTTTTTTAAAGATGGCAGTTGTATTTGTATATGTTTTGTTATTTATAGTTACTACTGCCATATTTATACTTTTATATATGATGCAATATCTAGACTTCTATTAAAATGTCACAGATAATTTGACTCTAGCGGAAAATGGAGTCCCAGGAGTGAACGTGATCTCTTCAACTGGATTTGCTTCATTAAATAATCGAGTCTCTGTTGCAAATTGTGTCTCGTTCCATTCGGTATCAAATAGGTTTTCTACAATTAAACCTATATTCCAACCTTTCGCAAACGCGTAATTAGCATTTAAATCGGTGACAAAGTAGCCCTCTGCTACAATAGAATTATCTTCATTTGCAGGTCTGTCTTTGATATATCTATACGATAAATTTCCAGAAAACTTTCCTAAGTTTTGTACTGTTATACTTCCAGATGAGGTAAGATCTGGAGCTAGTGGAATAAAGTCTTGTCCATCTACTTCATCGATACTTCTGGCATAGGTATAGTTAACATCTGCATTGGCATATAACCACTTGTTAATTTGATATCTCGCTCCAAATTCTACACCTAATCGTCTTGATCTACCGCTTGGTTCTACTACAGCAGCATCACCTACATATACAAACTCTTGCTCAAGTGAAAGTCCCCATAATGTTGCATTTAATACTAATCCATTTACTGGTTTTACAATAGTACCTAAATCTACTCCAAAAGCAGAAGGAAGCGTTTCTTCTCCAGTTCCTGCAGTCACAACTCTAGAATCATTTGAATGAAATCCAAAACCTGCTTTTGCAAAGAGTTGTAATTGCGAATTTGGTGTAAATACGGTATTAAATTTTGGACTGAAAATAACGTCATCTTCACTTATATTATCTATATCTAAATCAGGATTTAAGAAACCAAAAGGATTTAAAAAGTCTACATAATCAAACTCGAAATAATCAATACGTAGTCCAGGGTTGAATGTCCAATTTCCTACTTTATACGTAGCACTTGCAAATCCATATGCATTTACTTCGTCTATATCACCAAATGCAAGTCTTTCTAAGAGTACTCTTCTATCACGTGTACGTGATAATTCTACATCATTATTGTCGTCATATCTAAACCCTAATCCAGCATTAAAGCGCAATCTATTACGTTCATTCTTTTGGTCAAAGGTATGTTCATAGACCGTTTCTGCTCCAAAGAGAGTACGCCCTTCTTGCTGACGAATCTGGTCTCCATTTTCTGGATCTTCTAAGAAAAAAGTAAAGTTAGAGTAGAGTTCAAAATTATATCGAGATAAGAATGCTTTTGTCTTTAATTCTTGATGCTCACTCAACTGTTTTCTATGATTAAGCCATATGTTTGATCTGCTTGTAAGCCCTCCTTCAGTATCATCAATAGCTCCAAATCTAGAAATTAATCCTTGATCTACAGCTCGCTGTGGAATTTGCCCTGAAGCATTCCATTTACTTTGAAAGTGAGAAACAGAAAGAGTTAATTCTTCATCGTCAAAATTATTGAAGTTATAACGTCCCATCACATTGATACGGTTAAAATCCTGAGGAGAGTCAAAGACACCATCAGTAAGTACCAGTTCTGATCCAAAATAAGCATTGCTATATTCTCCATCTAATAGCTTAATCAGACTAACAGCTCTCACAGTATTAAACTGTCCTACTTCTAAAGAAATCAAATTCTCATCTATTGCTTTTTTAGTTTTTAAACTTACATAACCAGCAGTATTAAAGTTCCCTTTATCTGCATAATAAGGGCCTTTTCCAAAATCTATATTATCTATTGTTTCTGGAATGACAAAGTGAAGATCGGCATATCCTTGACCATGTGCATGCGAAACCATGTTGACAGGCAACCCATCTACATCTATGGCTACATCTGTTCCGTGATCTATATCAAATCCGCGTAAGAAAAGTTGTTCTGCTTTTCCTCCTCCAGCATGCTGCCCTATGATCAATCCAGGGACTCTACGTAAAATCTCTTGAGCAGATTTTACAGGATTATTCTGAACATCTATATCGACAAGACTTGTCAATGAATTTACTTCAGACACTAATACTATCTGATCTAAAGATACCGCAGCTTCCTCCATACGAATGTCTAATATCGTATCTAGTTGTGTTTCGGTAATTGTGATTTCCTGGCTTGCATAACCCAATCCTGAAAAAGTAATAACATCACCTACAGAAATATCATTTAATTTATAATATCCAGAAATATTGGATGATGCATATGTTCCTGATGTTTTATTATAGACAACGATGCCTTCAAGAGGGAGATCAGTCTGGCTGTCCTTAACAACTCCATTTATTTCATGCAAAGCTGTCGTTATTGGATCTATTAGTTTAGTCTCGGTTTCGGTTGCATATGTAGTACTCATCACTAAGAATAGTACGACATAAAGTATGTTTTTAAACATGGTTTTTTTAATTTTTACTCAATACAATCCCTATATCACTGATTTTTCTCTTGTGATATAACTAGCTTGAGTAGTGTTTTTAAATATGTAAATGAGTGTATCCTCAATTATGTATTCAGATACTTTTAAGCTTTATAAATGTGTATACGTAATTATGCTTTGGGAGGTTTTCTAAAACCTTGTAAATATCCTTTGCAAACCCTTTTTATCTCTTCTGGAAAGCGTTGTATTGTTTCTAGAAACGTTATTTCAAAGGGCTCTTTGGCATTATGTGTATAATTATTTATGTGTTTATCTATTTTTAATGTACTAGTTTGCGCATCTGATGAATCGCTATTTTGGTTAGCACCCTCTAGTATGTTGTCTAGAAGCGCGATGACTTTATGATCGTGATGTGCTATGATGTTTTTATGGGTTTCACTTTCATGTGTACTTATTGGTGTATGAATACCAGACGTATCTTGGTGTGTGAGAATATAGTCGGGCATTTCCAAACTATGACTTACAGCATGTAACAGTTTATTTACTTCTACGTGTACAGGAGCAAACACATACAAAAGACTCATAGTGACTATGATGAGGTTAAGGATGAATGGCTTAATGCCTTTTGATGCTGTTGTTTTCATTTTTTTATACGCTTTCGCGAAAGCGTACCCTGTACTTTTACTATTTTATACTTTATTATTCTTGTAATAAACTAATCAATGTTTCTTCTATATATGATGCTATATGGGCAATGGTTTTTAACTCAAATATTTTATTAAGCGGCATTTTAAATTCAAAAGTTTCATTAATTCTTGTAGTGATTTGGATAGCCATAAGTGATTCTCCGCCTAATTCAATAAAAGAATCATACACTCCAATTTTTGTTAGATTAAAAACAGAACACCAAATACTAGCCACTTCTTCTTCTATTTCATTTCTTGGGGCTATATATTCATGTGTACTTTGTACCGCTTCTGCATCTATAAGTGCCAATGCTTTTCTGTCTACCTTTCCATTAGGTGAAAGTGGAAGGTTTTCTAACTGTTTATAATACATCGGAACCATATATTTTGGTAACTTCTGACTAAGGAATTGTTGTAATTCTTTTAAGTCAACGACTGTTGTTACAGAGAAATATGCTGCTAAGCTTTTAAATCCTTCTTCATTTTTTGAAACGATAACAGTACATGCATTTATAGCGGTATAGGATAAAAGGCACGCCTCTATTTCTCCTAATTCAATTCTATATCCATTAATTTTCACCTGAAAATCGGTACGCCCTAAAAATTCAATAATCCCTTGATCATTAAGTCTTACAAGATCTTCTGTACGATATAGCGTAGTGTTGGGTTGGAAAGGGTTTTGAACAAACTTAGTACGGGTAAGTTCTGGTCTATTCCAATACCCGCTTGACAGCCCTGTTCCTCCTAGATATAGCTCTCCTATGACACCTTGTGGTACTGGATTTAGAAAACGATCTAGTATGTAGACCTGCATATTACGAATAGGGAGTCCTATGGGAACACTAGCAGCTATGTCTATTTCAGAATTGAATTTATGATAGATACAACCTATCGTTGCTTCTGATGGTCCATATTCATTGTAGATATGTACTTGATTATTGAAAGTACTGAGCATATCAATACCTAAAGCTGTTTTAAACTCATCACCAGTAACAACAATAACTTCAATTGCGCTGTGAGAAAGTTCTTTGTCCTTTATAAAATTTACATGGGCCGGTGTTAATTTGATAAAAGAAACTTTATTGTCTTCTACGACATCAATGATTGAAAGATCTACTTCGGTATCACGTTCTTGATAGGCATGAATGCTTCCGCCACAAATAAGCGGGAGGAATACCGCATTTGCCGTAATATCAAAACCAACTGTTGTAAATAGGGGGATAGATGGTTTTTGAATATCATGTGCTGTGATGTATGCTTCTTTTGTCCACTGTATATAATTACTTAATGCACCATGTGTGATTTTAACTCCTTTTGGATGTCCAGTTGATCCTGAGGTATAAATCAAGAATGCTACTGTTTCTTTAGGAATCTTAATTAAAGGGTTTGTATTGCTATATGTAGAAAGTACCGTCGTGTCTAATGAATCAATAGAGAGCGTATTTACCTGAGAATCTTTAAGAACATTCAGTTGTTTGTCTTCATGTCCAATAAGTAACAAAGCCTCACTATCTGCTATCATATATGCAACTCTATCTATTGGATAGTTGTAGGGAATTGGGATATAGGTAGCACCAGTTTTAAGAACGGCAAGTACACTTATGATATATGCAGGAGAACGCTTAAGCCATATAGCAACTTGAGAGTTCACACCTATATTTTGTTCTAGTAGGTAATGCGCAAACTGATTTACTTTTTCATTGAGTTCTTGATACGTAATTATTTCTTCTCCAAAAACAATACTTGGTTCAAGAGGTGTTTTTACGACTTGTTGTTCTATCTGGCTTAGGATACTATCATAAGCAGTAGTGGCATCTATGTTTTGATGTAAAGCGCTAAATGTATTTTCTTGTTCTTGTTTACTTACGATAGAAGGTAGTGCTATAGCTTGTTCTTTATGAGTAATAAATGCATCTAAAAGCCTATTGAAATGTTGTGGTATTAATGCTTGTTTTTGGGTATCAAAAACATGATCATTCAGATCAAAATACAATTGAATCTCTCCAGTATTATGTAAATCGTGTACATGCAAGCGTATGTGATGCCTTGGGTCATGATGACCAGAATGTACCCATTCTGAACGTACAGGAACCCCATCAAAATCTGTGTAATCTGCATGTATATAATTGAATAATACATTAAAACTTCTATGCGCATCTGATGTCGAAATACCGGGCTTAGCATGTTTTAGAAAGTGATTACTCTCTACTTGTATTTTTTGTAATAAGGAGAGGAATGTTTCTTCTTTATCAATAGTAGCAAACAGCGGGAATACCTCTACAAAGAAACCTACTGTTTCTTTGATTTTTTTTGATATTCTATTATGTGTTGGAGAACCAATAGTTAATTGTTCTTGTCCACTTACTCTATATAAATAAACAAAGAGAGTCGTTAAGAATATATTGTATAAGGATAAGTGTTCCGTCCAGACACGAACTCCTTTTTCGTTAGCTAAAGCTCTTAATTTTTTAGATCGTTCAAGACCTAAATTTATATATAGTCGAGTGGATTCTGTACCTATAGTGCTTTGAGGATTATTATATAAGTTTGGAGTAGGAGGGCAATTACTTATTTTTTGAGCCCAATACTCCTTAGCGGTATCATTTTTTGAGAGTGTTCTTTCTAATCTCTCTTGTTGTATATAAGCTTTAAACGAAGTCTCATTTTGTATTTCCGAGAGGTCTGCACCATTTTTATATTCTTGATAATAGTGTGTAATCGCAGAAAAAAGAAGGCTATTACTCCATGCATCTGTTATTAAGTGATGCTGATTGATATACCAGATATAATGTGATTTGTTCAATTTGATAAGTGCACTATCTAGTACACTAACAGATATATTAAATGGTTTGATGATGCTAGCTTGTTGCCAATGCTTGTATGCCTGTATTGGGTTTTCTTCCTTAGAAAAATCAATAATCTCAAGTTCATGCGTGTGCTCTTGTAAAAACACCTGTGTTGGTGTTCCTTCTTTTATTTGAAAAACAGATCGTAGTGCATCATATCTATTGATAAGCGCTTGGAAAGCCATCTTAAAATGTACTACCGATATTGGAACCTTTAACTCATAAGTCATCACCATATTATACATAGGAGATTCAGGATTCATTTCCTGTCCTATCCAAAGTAGTGATTGACTTTGTGTTAGAGATTCGTAGTTGTTTTTCATTATAACTATTGTTTTATCGTTTAGAAAATAGATTACTGTTTACTTATTAAATATTCTTTCATATGTGCTACGGTCATAAAGTTTTCGATCACCATTTCTTCTGGTAATACTTTACACCCAAATTCTTCTTCTAGAAATGCAATTAGTTTCATCATTCCTAATGAGTCTAAAATGCCACTTCCTAATAAATCTTCTGTGATTTCTAAACCACCATCGATCTCTTCATTAGCAAGTTCTTCTTCTATATATTTTATAATCTTTTCCTGCATCTTTATGACGTTATTCGTTTTTCTATTTCTTTACGATTTATTTTTCCTGAAGCAGTTCTTGGGAACTGATGATATATGTCTATCTTATCGGGAATCGCATATACGGGTAATTTCTTTTGGCAATATGCCTTTAGTGCTTCTATATCAATTGTAGTATGTTGAGAAGGCAAAAGGATAGCAATAAGTTTTTTCTGCGTTGTTTTCACATCTGTAGTTACAATAGTAACAGCTTCTTCAATATCCGGATAGGAGGTAAGCACGCTTTCTATCTCTCCTAATTCAATTCTATATCCTCTTATTTTTACTTGATGATCTTTTCTTCCTAAGAACCGTAACCTTCCTTCTTCGTCTTGACATACTTGATCTCCTGTTCTGTAATAGATGTGTGGTGCACCAATGATGGTCTCATCTTTATAAAAAGAAGCTTGTGTTAAGGTTGGATTATTCCAATAGCCCTTCATCATAGTAGCAGAACGTATCACAAGCTCTCCTGTATCACCATCTTGAACTTCTTGATCTTGTGTATCTATAATTTTAAATGCAGTATCTCCCCAAGTATATCCTATAGGAATAGGTGTATCCTCTACAGGCGGTGTGTTAAGGTGGTAATAAGTACATTGATTGGTTTCTGTAGGCCCATATATATTGCTAAACGTAGCAAAAGACCAGCGCTTCATTAACGCTTGTAAATGCTTTGTAGCAAACACTTCTCCTGAGAATAACACCCATTTTAATGATGACATATCTCTTTGATCAAGATTTCCATGTGAAAGCATCTGTATTAATGCTAATGGCACAGAAAACCAAATCGTTATTTTTTCTTTTTCTATAAGTTCTGAAAGACTAGCAGGCATTTTTGTATGTGCATCAGAGACTATAATTGTTGTCGCTAGTGCATAGGGTGCCGCATAATATCCTTGTACTGACGGATCAAAATGTAAAGGTGCATGCATTCCATAAATTGCATCTTGCATCTCATACATGGATGCTGCAAGCTTTACAAAAGCCAATGCACTTGCATGTGTATGCATAATCCCTTTAGGCGTCCCTGTAGATCCTGACGTATATAAAATATACGCGAGATCATCTCCTAGTATATTTACAGGAGTTGATGGAACTAGCGAAACCTGAAAAATAGTTTCCCAAGAAATAGAAGTAGCATATGATACTTCTTGATGAATTCCTATAACAGACACCAAACCTACATCGCTAGAAAATTTCTTTAGCTTTCTTAATTGTTGCGGAATGCTAACAAGGTGTTTAATATTGCAATCTTGACAAACAAACTCTATTCGTGATATTGGCGCAAAAGGATCTAACGGCACATATACTGCACCAGCTTTTAATACCCCATATATAGCAATAGTAGTCTCTAAACATCTAGGCATGTAAATCCCAATTCTGTCTCCTTTTTGAACTCCTTGGCTTATAAAATACTGCGCTAGTTGATCTGATTTTGTGTTTAATTCTGAAAACGTAATCGTATCATTTAGATATTTAAAAGCAATCTTCTCAGGTTGCTGCTTTGCGGCATTTTCTATAATATGTGGAAGTGTGTATACTAACATATATCTTTTTTTTACGCTTTCGCGAAAGCTTATAGCCCAATAGTTTTAGCAATTATATTTCGTTGAATATCGGAGGTTCCTGCATAAATAACACCCCCGACGGCATCTCGTAAATCTCGTTCTACTTCATTTTCGGTTAAGTACCCATATCCACCATGATTCCTTATTGTATCGAGACTAGATGCAACAAAGCTTTCACTTATTTGTAATTTGAGCATGGCTGATTCTAGCATCGCCGATTTCCCTTGGCTTTTTAACCAAGCTACTTTATATAATAAAAGACGTGAGGTTTCTAGACGTAATCTCATATCTGCAATTCTGTTAGAAACCGATTGAAATTGCCCTACAGACTGCCCAAATTGCTTGCGTTGCTTTACATACGCTATAGATGCTTCTAGTTGACGCTCCATTGCACCTATTTGACTTGCGTGTACACTACAACGATCTAATTCTAATGAGTGATTTGTAATACTCCAACCCGCACCTTCAGCTCCTAATCTATTTTCTTCTTTTACAAAGCAATCTGTGAATGTAAGATCACCAATAGGGACTGTACGTAAGCCCATTTTTGATTTATTAGGACTGGTTTCAAATCCTTCGGTTCCTTTTTCTACGATAAAAACAGAAAGCCCCCATTTACCTACTTTAGGATTTGTAACAGCAAATACTAATGCGATATCACAAACAGGACCTAATGTAATAAGGTGTTTCTTTCCATTAAGTAGATACCCACCTTCTACTTTGGTAGCGGTGGTTTGCATACTAAAAACATCAGAACCCGCTTCAGGTTCGGTAAGTGCATGACATGCAATCCATTTTCCTGAAGTTAGTTTTGGTAAAAAGGTTTCCTTTTGAGCTTCTGTTCCAAAATGCGCGATAGGAAGCTGCACGGTCCATATTTGTGCATTCATTGCAAAGGGTAACCCATTATCTCTACATCCATATCCCAACCCTTCCATGGCTAATATCGCAGACAGAATATCGATGTCTTTTGTATGGATACCATATTGTTTAGGAACCGATAAACTGAGCAAACCAAAATCTGCACACAGTTGCCAATTCTTCCTTGTAAATTCAAGTTGATGATCATTGGCAAGATGTGAATCATTCAATTTTGTTTCTGCAAAACTGATGACTTCATTCTTAAATTGTAGCTGTTCTTCTGTCCAAGAAAAATCCAAAATAGTATCCTTTTTAAAGTTTGTTTTTCACTCATTGAGTAATTACTTAAGCAAATTAACAACAGCCTCTCCTTATTATAAATTAAAACTATGTCAATGGGAATTTTTCCCTTTAAAAAGGAAAAAACGACATTCTTTAAACATCACTAAATCATAATATCAATATTCCTTTTAGAATCATTTTTTTATTTAAATAATTGATATTCAGTTGTTTGTTTATTTGTTTTCTATTTGAGTAGAATTTTAAGATAATTTAAATTCATTTCTCAATTAAGAATAACGGACTCTAAAAAGGAATAAAATTTAGAATAGAAATATTGGTTTTTTATAATTCTTTCATGGGATATAATTCCCTTTCAGGCTCTTTTTTTCCTCTTCATCTATATTTAATAGAATAAGAAGTCTTTATGTTGTTCTTTTGATATGATAATTAAAAACACTTGAGTGAAAGAGCAATTTTTGGTAAAACAATTTCGGATAGAATATAGCTTTCTGTAATTGTCAAAATGAAATAAAATAAGCAGTATTGATGCTTTGATTTATGATGCTAAAAACACACTCTTCTATTTTTTAAAAACAAAACATTCCTATTAATGAAAAAAATAATCACCCGTTTTCTTTTTGTTTTTATACTGTTGAATTCTCTGTTTGCAAATGCGCATGCTCCAGAGCAAGGTTTTATATTTCTTAGAATTTATGAGTCTGATGGTATAGAAGGTCGATTTGAAATACAAGCAGAAGACCTGAATAAAATTTTTAATTGGGAACTTCTTAAAGAAGGAAATAGCAGAGAGGTTATAGAACCTCTTTATAAGGAATTGAGAGCATATTTACTCGAGCATTCGAGTTTCTCTTCATCTGCAGGGGCTCATAATGTCACATTTAAAGGGATAGATGTTTTATCCACAGGATTAGGAGATTATATACAGGTATTTTTTGATCTCGATAATGTAGATCCTCTTCCAGATACCATGGATGTTACTTATAATATTGCATTTAAAGAATCTCCTACACACAGAGGATTTCTTACGATGGAGTATAATTGGAAAGCTGGTGTTATTAATAACGAGTCTAATATCTCATTATACTTTACACCAGATAGTCCTACAGATACATTAGATCTAACAAAGGTTTCTGTTTGGAAAGGATTTGTTGCGATGATCAAACAAGGAGTTTGGCATATATGGATTGGTACAGATCACATTTTCTTTTTAATTGCTCTTATACTACCCGCAGTTGTATGGCGTAGACGTGATGAGAAATTATCACCTCTTAAGAGTTGGAAACCCGTGACTCGTTTTAAACCTGCTTTTTCATATATCATAAAAATTGTAACATTTTTTACAATTGCACATACCATCACATTAAGTCTTGCTGCGTTACAAATTATTAGCTTACCAGGATGGATTGTAGAATCTATTATCGCTTTTTCTATTGGACTGGCAGCATTTCATAACATCAAACCTATTTTTAAAGGAAGAGATTGGGTAATTGCTTTTGTTTTTGGATTATTTCACGGATTTGGTTTTGCGAGTGTATTAGGAGATATAGGTCTTAAGGATGAATTTTTAGTGTATTCCCTTTTAGGATTTAATATTGGTGTAGAAATAGGTCAACTCGTTATCATCGCACTTATTTTTCCAATTCTATTTCTTATTAGAAATAGAAAATCATACCCAAAAATACTTGTTGGAGGATCTATCTTTTTAATTCTAGCTTCTATTTATTGGATCATAGAAAGAGTATTTGATGTAAACCTCGGAGTAGAAGATACGATTACCTATTGGTTATATGAGCTTGCTGTCAAACTTGGATTGAAATAAAATCATAAATGAATACTACTGTGAAAAAAGAAAGCACATTCTCTTCTAAAGCGTCTTTATTATCTAGATGGAAAAATCGTGATAAGAAGGCTGTAGAAACGACTGAGATTACAAAAATACCAGAAGAGATTGCTGTGCCTTTATCTCGAGAACAAAAACGACTTTGGTTTTTACAGCAATTATTTCCGGATAATCCTTTTTATAATTATTCTGAATTATACAGATTACAAGGCGATCTTCAAGTGTCCTTATTTGAAAAGAGTATACGTCTCATTGAAGACAAGCATGATATTCTACGTTCAAATTTCCAGGTAGAAGAAGGGGTTCCTAAAGTACATACAACACCTACCTCAAACTCGGTGTTTTCATATTATGATTTTAGTGACGCATCTTACGAAGTAGCATCTCAAAAAGCAGATGCGTTAATACGTACCCATGCAAGTCATACATTTCACCTTTCTGATGAAACCTTATTACAATCTACTGTTATAAAAGTTGCAGAGAATGACTTTTTATTTTTAATAGTCATGCACCATATTATAACTGATAAGTGGTCTATGAAGGTTTTCCGAAAAGAACTAGCTGCACATTATGCCAGTCTAGTAAAAGGAATGACTCCAGATATAGAAAAACCTGAAATACAATACGCGAGCTATGCACATTGGCAAGGAAGTCAAGAAGTCAATAACAAACACCTGGACTATTGGAAGCAAAAGCTTTCAGGAGATTTGCCAACATTAAATCTACCTACCGATTATCCAAAAAAAGCACAACCCTCTTATAAAGGAACATTTCATAAGCAAGTATATAGTGATCAAACATCCAAAGCCTTTTTTGATGCCTGTAAAAAACTAGAAGCAACTCCATATGTGACGATGCTTAGTATTTACTACGTTTTATTACAAAAATATGCTGGTCAAGAAGATATCTTGGTAGGTACGCCTATCACCAAAAGAGATCAGACGCGTTTAGAAAACCTTATCGGATTTTTTAATGACACCTTAGTCTTACGAACTAAAGTTGAGAAAGAAACTTCGTTTAGAGCATTGGTAAAAGAAGTTAAGAAAACTACCTTAGATGCTTTTTCTAATAAAGATATTTCTTTTGATACCCTAGTAAATACGCTAAAACCTACAAGGTCGCTAAGTGTGCATCCTTTCTTTCAAGTGATGTTTCTGTATCACAAAGTTCCAGAAACACCAACATTAGGAGATGATATAAAAATCACTTATGAACCTTATGATGCAGGTGTTGCTAAATTTGATCTAACACTCTATATATCTGAAGACGAAGGTGCATTAATGTCGTTGATGGAATATGCAACAGATCTGTTTGATGCAACAACCATTGAGCGTATGCATACTCATTTTGAAAGAATTCTTACAACAGTAATTCAAAATCCTGAGGTGATTCTTTCAGAAATCGAAGTACAAACACCACAAGAAACACAGTTTTATACGACGTTAGAAGCTCCTGTACAAGAATATCAAATTCCACATCAGGGAATTCATGAAATTATAACAGCTCAAGCATTACAGCAACCAGATGCTATCGCGGTTGCATTTAAAGATAAAAAAATCACCTATAAAGAGTTAAATGAGCGTGCAACACAAATTGCACATCAACTTTTAGAACAAGGCATTCAGAGAAATGATATTGTAGGGGTGTGTATTGAGCGTTCCGAACATATGATTATAGGACTGTTAGGAATTCTTAAAGCAGGCGCTGCATATCTTCCGCTCGATCCAGAGTACCCTTCAGATCGCATTTCGTATATTCTTAATAACGCTTTCGCGAAAGCGGTTATCACCCAACAACATTTAGTAGTTAGCTTTGAAAATGTACCAGTACAAACGCTCACACTCGAAGCCATTTTAGAAACAAATCATGCTGAGGTGAATTTACCAAAAGTAGAGAGTAGTGATCTTGCGTATGTAATATATACCTCTGGAAGCACAGGAATGCCTAAAGGAGTTCCTATCACACATAAGAATATTATCAACTCTACACTGTCCAGAACCGATTTTTATGGCTATGATCCTAAAGCATTTTTAGTGATGTCTTCGGTTTCTTTTGATAGTTCTAAAACAGGAATATTCTGGAGTTTATGTACAGGAGGGACCTTAGTGATATCAGAAAAACATCTAGAACAAGACATAGATCGTTTGGTACATACAATACATCAAAATAAGGTAACACATACGTTAATGCTCCCTTCATTATATACGCATATTGTAAACTATGGAGATGTAGAAAAACTTACTTCATTAGATACAGTGATTGTGGCTGGGGAAGCTTGTGCTACACAACTTGCAAGGTTACACTTTGATACTTTACCTGAGGTGAAGTTATACAATGAATATGGCCCTACAGAAAGTACTGTATGGTGTATTGCACATCAATTACAACCTTCAGATGCTAATGCAAATAGCATTCCTATTGGACGTCCTATTAAAAATATACAAGTATACATTCTAGATGATGATGCAAAGCGAGTTCCTTATGGTACTCCAGGTGAATTATATATAGGCGGTTTAGGACTTGCATCTGGATATTTGAATGATCCAGAGAAAACAGCACAAGCATTTACACAACACCCTTTTAATACAGATGTTACAAAACGTCTTTATAAAACAGGTGATATAGCCAAGTATAGAGCCGATGGTACGATAGAATTTTTAGGAAGGAAGGATCAACAAGTAAAAATACGAGGGTATCGCATAGAACTTGATGAGATTGCAGAACAGATTAATATCGCCACAGGAGTACAACAAGCTATAGTCATGGTACAGAATGAAACAGACGCAATTGATTGGGAGACCTTAACGTCTGGGAATGCATCACAACTAGCAAACACCCTCACAAAATATATATCAAATACAGAAGTGCATCAGTTACTAGCTTCTATAGAAACACTTCCAGAAGAAGCTATAGCAGTAATACTGGATACATTAGATTAAAAATACAGATCATGCGAAGAGTTAGAAGATCAGAAGGATACGAAGTACAGCTTACTATAAAGGAGGAAAATTTTATAACCCCCCCTAGAGCTATTCAGCGATCTGCAGTAATTAATAGAGCACTCAAAGAATTTTCGGCAGATATAGAAGCGATAGATGAACAAGCAAAGCATTTTGTACCTGGAAATGTCGCTACTGAGATTAGAGAAATAAAAGATAGAACCCATACACAGCTTTCTGATCAAGAGATTATGGAAGATTGGCAAATACCACTTATGCAAGGTATGGCTGATGTGATTTGTGAGACTCAGGGTGATATTCTAGAAATAGGTTTTGGGCGCGGTATTTCTTCAGATATGATTCAAGAACATCGTGTGAAATCTCATACAATTATTGAGTGTAATGACGCTGTAATCAATGATTACTTTCAAGAATGGAAAGAGAAGTTTACAGGAGCTGATATACGTATGGTAAAAGGCTTATGGCAAGATACAATAGATGACTTAGGATTATTTGATGGGATATTTTTTCATACCTATCCATTAAACGAAGAGGAGTATATGAAGTATGTCCAGGAGAGTATCACATTTGCAGAGCACTTCTTCCCGTATGCATCTAGTCATCTTAATCCAGGAGGATCATTTACATATTTTTCTAATGAGATAGATTCATTAAGTAGAGAGCATCAACGATTATTACTAAAACACTTTTCATCGTTTAGTATTCAAATCGTTGATCTTACCATGCCAGAAGATGTAAAAGACATCTGGTGGGCAAATTCAATTGTAGTTGTAAAAGCAATAAAGTAATGGTAGGAAATATAGAAGACAGAATAGAAGCATTAAGCCCAAAAGGGAAAAAGCTGTTATTGCTTAAAGCGAAAGAAGCCATTGCAATGCAAACTAAAAATGAAACGACCTCAGGTCGTAAGCGTATTGTTGCTTATGTGCAAGGAAGTGATCCGTTTTCGGCAGATCAATTAAGAAAAGAGCTTCAAAGCAAACTCCCTGATTATATGGTGCCGTCACAGTTTGTTCCTGTAGCCCATATGCCAGTATTACCTAATGGGAAAATAGATAGAAAACAATTACGTACTGCATCTATAACAACATCGCCAGCATCTATTTCAAATGATGCAACTAAGAGTGTTTCTAATAAAACAGAACAACAATTACTTACAATTTGGGAAGAAGTACTTGGTTTTTCTCCCATTCACAAAGAAGATAACTTTTTTGAAATAGGAGGGGATTCTATTTTGAGTATTCAAATTATCGCCAAAGCAAGAAAAGAAGGTGTTGTATTACAATCTAATGCATTGTTTGAGCATCAAACCATTGCAGAGTTATGTCTTTTTGCAGAAACTCTTCAAAATAACGATACTTCTGTTGAAGAAAAACTCATTACAATATGGGAAGAGACACTTGGTTTTTCTCCTATTCATAAAGATGATAATTTCTTTGAGATAGGCGGAGATTCAATATTAAGCATTCAGATTATAGCAAAGGCTAGAAAGGAAGGAATTATTCTCGAATCTAATCACATATTTGAACACCAGACGATTGCTGAGTTATCGCTTTTCGCGAAAGCGGAAACAAAAGAATTTAAAAACGAATTGTTACAAGGAGTGGTCTCTTTATCTCCTATACAACAGTGGTTTTTTGACGATCATAAAAATGCACCTCATTATTGGAATCAAGGCATTCGGTTAGATGCACTAGCTGCTTTTTCAGAGAAGCAATTACAAATAGTGTGCGATTATATGATTATCCAACATGATACATTGCGATCTCGATTTAGACTCGAAGATGATACATGGATTCAGGATATAGGAAAGCCAGAACAAATTTTTGCATTAGAATATGTGGATTGTACAGGAGTTGCTCCAGAAAACTATGAGCAAGTAGCATCCCAACATATGCAGCGTGTTCAAGATGCCTTTATCTTATCTGAAGGGTCTTTATTTAAGTGTCTCTATTTTAATACAGGGAATGCGACTGCAAATTTCTGCCTACTTATTGCACATCACTTAATTGTAGATGCGGTGTCTTGGCAAATTATTACAGACGATTTTATAAGTGCTTTACAACAGGTAGCGATAACGGAAAGTATTAAAAAAGAACCAAAAACTAATTCCATAACCGAATGGAATACATATCTCCAGACGTATGTAGATACGATAACTACTAATGAACTTGATTTTTGGAAGTCTCAAATAACACCTGTAGCAGCCTTACCTTTTGATAAAGAAGATCATACAGTGATTGAAGAAAAAGACATTGTACAACTTCATTTCACATTAGATAAAGAGGTTACTAAGGGGGTACAGGAAGCAAATCAAGCCTATAATACAAAGATAGAAGAACTGCTTATTACTGCATTTGTAGCAGCTATAAGTACGTGGAGTCAGCAAAATGAAGTCGCTATTGGTTTTGAAAGACATGGTAGAGAAACTGCAGAATCACAACTCGATGTGTCTAAAACAGTAGGATGGTTTACTTCTTATTTTCCAGTAAAATTTGCTCACACATCCTATCATGATTTAGAAAGCCAAATAGTATCAGTAAAAGAAAAAATGCGAAGCATTCCCAATGGAGGTATAGGATACGGTGCATTACGCTATCTCAAAAATACATTTGGAGCTATTGGAAATCCTGAGATTGTATTTAATTTTTTAGGAACTAAAACCACTTCTACAGCCGATCATGGAATTATAGTGACACCGCTCTCTGAAAACCTTAGAGACTTACGAAGTGAGCGTCATTATAAATTAGAAATAAATGTACAGATTATTGATGAACAATTATATGGTAGCTGTAGTTATGGAAGTACTGTACACTCATCTGAAACAATTAAACTATTAATGAATGACTTTAAAGAACGTATTCAAGAGATTGGTACGTATTGTAACCAAATAGAAAATGGTGGGTATACTCCTTCTGATTTTTCTGATGCAGAGATAAGTCAAGATGATTTGGATAGTCTGCTCGACTTTTTAGAATAAATCTAGCGTATACGTACGATCATCATATAAAAGAAAATACACATGGAAACAACAATCAAAAAACCTAAAATAGATGCGATCTACCCGCTTACAGCTATGCAACAAGGGTTACTTTTCCATCACTTAACAGAGGGAGAAGACCAAGGCTTTTTGACTGTTCAGTGTGTGATTGATGGAAATCTAGATATAGACGTATTTAAACAAGCGTGGAAAACAGTTACAAAGCGTCATGAAGTCATGCGTACTTCTGTACACTGGAAAAAGGTAGAACGCCCAGTACTTTTGGTACGACCAGAAAAAGAAATTCAGTGGTCATTTTTGGATTGGAGAGATCAACCTATAGAAGAACAAGGGGTATCGCTAGAGGCGTATAAAAAAGAACGAAAAGATCTTGGGGTTGCATTTGAAGAAAATCCTCTTTCTAGAATAACTGTTATTCAAAAAGCAACAGATAGCTATTATCTGGTATGGGAATGTCATCATCTATTATTAGATGGGTGGTCATCTACTATTATTTTAAAAGATGCGTTTGCCTATTATGGAAGTTTATCTTCGGGAACATCACCACAATTACCAACGATACCAAATTATAAATCATATAGAAATTGGTTAAAGGCAAATACATCAGATAGCGCAGCAAATTTTTGGGAAACTACTTTTGACAACTTTACAAAAGCGTCTTTATTTCAACAAAGTACAGCACAGTCATTGGGAAAAAGCCCTACGACATATACAAATAAGTTTACAGAACAAACCTCTAATGATTTAAAAAAACTAGCTAAATATTATAAAGTAACGCTTAATACATTATTTCAAGGAATTTGGTCATTAGCACTTGCTAAGTGTTTTAATACCAAAGATGTGACGTTTGGAACGACAGTTTCTGGACGTTCTATCCCGTTCCCAAATATAGAACGTATGGCAGGAATGTTTGCCAATGTACTTCCCGTACGTACGCTTTTTGATGTTTCCCATTCATTCCAATCCTGTTTACAGGAATTGCAGTCTCAGCAGCAAGAAGCACGTAACTATGAATATTGTAAAATAGATGAGATTGTTTCGTGGGCAAATGTGCCTGAAGATCAACCTTTATTTGATAATTTATTTGTTTTTGAAAATTTTCCTTGGGAAGATATTTCCAGTGGTGATCTTACGGTGAGTGGTTTTGAAAGTGGTATCACTACGACCTATCCTTTGACCGTAATTTTTAAAATAGAAGATTGTATTCAGTATGATATATTAGTAAATACCGATGTGATTCCAACCTCTATCATAGAGTGGTTTCTCAATGTGATCCCTACGATAGCAGTCACCTTACTTTTAAATAAAGATACTTCAGTAAATGATGCCTTGCAACAAATTCAAATAATTCCTAGTGCGCTTTCGCGAAAGCGTATACTGGATGACTTACAAGTTCAAGAAGATTTTGAAAAGAAAGAAACAACCTATGTCGCTCCTAGAAATAAAGTGGAATTAACACTGGTTGAAATCTGGGAACAGCTTTTTGGTATGAATTATATAAGTATTACCGATAGTTTTTTCCATTTGGGCGGGAAGTCATTATTGTCTGTCAAAATGTTTGTGCTTATAGAGGAAAAATTAGGAGTTAAATTATCTCCAACTACATTGTTGGAATCACCTACTATTCAAGCATTAGCAGAAGTTATTAATACCAAAGGGGATACAGATACCGTAGCGTGGAAATACTTAGTTCCTATCAAAACAAAAGGAGAAAAAGCACCTTTGTTTTGTATTCATGCAGGAGGAGGTCACGTGTTTTTTTATAAAAGTTTGGCAGATGCTGTAGATGCGCAAAGACCTGTATATGCATTACAACCTGTAGGGATTTTCGGGGAAGATAATAAGCACCAAAGTATTGAGGAGATGGCAAGAGATTATGCAGATGAGATCAGTCTTGTACAACCGGAAGGAACTTTGAATATAGTAGTTTATTGTTTTAGTACAGCAGTAGGATTAGAAATGGTAGCTCATTTAAAATCTAAAGGAAGAAATGCACATCTTATTGTAGCAGATACCATCGCTGAACATCGATTATTGTTCAATAAAGAACGATTGGTTATTAGAACTACAGCATTTTTAAAACGTTTTTTCTCAAACCCTTTCAAAGCATTATATGCAATGATTGGATTTAGAGTGATGTTCTATTTAAAACCTTTGCGTGTAAAGCTTTTTGGAAATGAAGCCGAAAAGAACACCGAAAAGATGCGATTACATCTCGTTGATTTATTTACTGCCTACCAATGGAATACCAATATTGATAATGTATCTCTTGTTCTTACAGAAAAAGGAGATGATCATTATAATAATGAGATTGTACGCTCATGGAAACCTTTAGTACTAGGCGAAATTGATGTAAAAACCACCAAAGGACAACATGCTACATTTTTTGAAGATCCTGATGTACTATATACAGCACAGGCTATGGATGAAGTAATTGTAGAAAACTAAACAGTATGTGGACTGCTTTTTCAAATAAAGACCTCTCTTTGCCATCAGATCAATTACATCTTTGGTCTGTGTGCAAAAACATGCATGAAGATAGAATATCTACCTATTGGGATATTCTTAACGCTACAGAAAGAGAGAGAGCATTGAAGTTTAGATTTCAAAAAGATCGCTCTTGTTTTATCATTGCAAGAGGGGTGTTGAGAATGCTATTAGGAAATTATTTAGGAATAGCTCCAGCGCACATTGAGTTTCAGTTTGGTCCTAACGGAAAGCCTTATGTGATACATTCTAACGATATAAAGTTTAATATCTCACATTCTGGAGATACTATAATATTAGGATTTATTAAAAAGCATCGTATAGGAGTAGATGTAGAATATACCAAGAGAGAAGTAGATGTTAAAAAAATTGCAGAACACTTTTTCTCTGAAGAAGAGGTACGTTCCCTATTTGCACTAGATCAAGACTATCATACCCAAGCTTTTTATAATTGCTGGACGCGAAAGGAAGCCTTTATAAAAGCAGTAGGAAGCGGACTCGCATTTCCGCTAGATCAATTTGTAGTGAGTTTGGAATCTACCAAAGAAGCAACGCTTATAGATACAAAATGGGATAAAGAAGAAAAAGAAAAATGGATGTTACATGCTATTGAACCTAGAAAAGATTATATCGGAGCTGTTTCTGTAAAAGGAAATGTAGCGGGTATTACCTCATGGAGTTATCAATAGCTAGAAATCCTCTATAAAAAATAGAAAATGAAATTGACAGAAACACAAATAAATGACTATCGTGAAAATGGATTTCTCATCGTTGATGGGATATTTACAGAAGCAGAAGTACAAGGCATACGAGATGGAATTCATAAAATAGATGATAAGCCTATGCCCAACATCATTAGAGAAGAAAATGGTGCGATACGCTCTGTTTTTGCACCGCAAACGATTAGAGAAGAGTTTAACTGGTTATATAAACAAGAACGATTAGTAACTCCCACGCAACAGTTACTAAATGATCCTTCTATATATCTCTATCAGTATAAGCTTAATAATAAAAAAGCCTTTGATGGCGGAATCTGGGAATGGCATCAGGATTATCCGTTCTGGCATATAGATGACGGTGTAAAAGATGCAAACATGCTTTCTGTAATGGTATTGCTACAAGATACTGATCATGCGCAAGGACCTTTGATGTTTATTCCTAAATCTCATAAAACAGGTATTGCAGATTTTCAGTATAAAGCGCATTTAACAGGAGAGAATGTAGACTTGGAAAACTCTTTGAATGGGGATTTAAAATTTACCATTAAAAATGAATTAATAAAAAAAATGGTAGATCAAGATGGAATTCAACCAGGTATTGGAAAGATAGGAACTGCTATCTTTTTTCACCCTAATGTATATCATGGTTCTAATGCAAATATTTCTCCTTATGATAGAAATACAGCTATTATGACCTACAATGTAACTTCTAATTTACCAGAAGATAGAAAAGAAAAAAATAGACCTGATTATATCTGTTTAAGAGATACAACTCCTATTCAACCTGATAATCGATCTATACACGAAATCATTGAAAGAACACCTGTAAACGTATCTTGAAAATAATATAAAACCAACCAATTATTTTGAGTCAATTAAAAAAAGCAGCCTTACTTTCTTATATCAATCTTGGGATTTCCAATATTGTTGGGATTGTGATGACTCCTTTTATCGTAAGAATGCTTGGAGATTCAGAATATGGATTGTTTGCACTTATTGGAGCATTTGTTGGGTACTTATCTATATTAGATTTAGGTTTAACCAATGCTGTTGTGCGATTTGTTGCTCAATATAGAGCGCAACAAGATGATAAAGGACAAGAAAACTTCTTAGCCGTAAGTCTTATTATCTATTCTGCTATAAGTAGTGTTGTTGTCATTTTAGGAATAGTAATGTACCTTAATGTTGATGCTTTATTTGGCGATACCTTAACGCTAGATCAAATGAGCAAAGCAAAGATTATGTTATTGATTTTTATCTTTAATATAGCGATTGCATTGCCAGGAGGTGCTTTTACAGGAATCTGTAATGGATATGAACACTTTGTTTTCCCACGAGTATTAACTATTTGTAAATATGTAATCAGGGCATTGCTGATAGTTGTCATTCTGTACAGAGGTGCAGATGCATTGGGATTAGTGATTTTAGATAGCATATTAAATGTAGCATTTATAGTGGCGACCGTCTATTATGTATTTACAAAACTTAAGGTAAGGATCAAGTTACACAGTTTTAATACTAAATTTTTAAAAGAAATCTTCAGTTACTCCATTTGGATTTTTGTATTTGGGATGGTATACCAGTTTCAATGGCGGACAGGTCAAGTGATCCTTGGAGCAACGACAAGTACTGTTGTTGTCGCGATTTATGCAGTTGGAGTTACACTTGGGTTATATTTTCTAACATTTGGTAATGTCATTAATGGACTTGTGTTGCCTAAAGCAGTGCAATCTATTTATAAAAATAACAGTACAGCACTTCTTACGGCAGAGATGATACGCATTTCAAGAATTACTATGATCATACTCTTTTATATACTGGGAGGTTTCTTAATCTTGGGACAAGAGTTTGTTATTTTATGGGTAGGAGAGACGTATAAAGATGCGTGGCTTGTTGCATTACTTATTATGATAGCTTATGTAATGCCTATATCACAAGGATATGCTCACGCTATTTTAGAGGCTAAAAAACTTATGCGATTTAAGTCGTTATCGTCTTTAATATTGACCATTATTGGGATCATAGTAGGAGGTTATTTATCTACATTATATGGACTCAAAGGAATTATTTATGGAATTTTTGGAGCACTTATCATACTTCAAGTCATGGTGTTGTGCTATTACCAATTTAAGTTAGGGTTGGATATGAAACAATACTTTACAAAGGCCTTGTTTCCATACCTACTTTTATTCATTCCTGTGTGTTTGATCTCATATTATATATTTCAACCTTTGGAAATAGGATGGGGGTTCTTTATCCTAAAAGGAATCTTATATACCCTATTCTTTGTGATTGGAGTGTATATGCTCCTAAGTAAAACAGAGCGCACATTTCTAATGGGAATTTTTCTGGGTACGCTTTCGCGAAAGCGTATAAAGTCTATTCCTACTATAAAAAAAACGTCTAGCCATGAGAATTAAAGAACTGGATGCTTTTAGAGGATTAGCGGCATTAGGTGTTGTATTGTATCATTATACAACGATCTACAGTAAAGATTTTGGTATAGAGTCATCTATATATTTTCCTCATGGATGGTTAGGGGTTCCTTTCTTTTTTATTTTAAGTGGTTTTGTTATTACCCTTACTATAGAGCGATGCACAAGTGGATGGCAGTTTTTGAAGAAACGTTTTGTACGTCTGTATCCTACGTTTTGGATCTGTATTGTAATAACTCTAGGAATTACTTGGATTACAAAATCTCAGTCTATAGATCCAATGTTTGATAGGCATATAATTGATATCATACTCAACTTTACAATGTTTCATGAATTACTCAAATTTCATCATGTAGATGGTGCTTATTGGTCTTTATTACCCGAATTGCTTTTTTATTTATTAATGGCATTCTTGTTTATAATTAAGAAAGTGGATAAGGTATTATGGTATAATGGAGCATTACTAGTTATTTGTTTACTTCACTACTTTTTTCCAATTCCTATCATAAGTAGATTACTGGATCTTAATTATGTATTATTGTTTATGATTGGTATTTGCTTTTACAAAATGTATACCTCTAAAAAGAAACCACCCTTGTATTTACATGGACTTGTTATAGCAAATCTTTCTTTGGCAATTGCGTTGTATAGTGTAGTGCGACCTCATTTAGAGCTTACAATTTTACTGATAGCATTTCCTATTATCGTCTTGTTTTTCTACGTTTTTGTGTATTTAAAATTTGAATTATTTGGAAGAAGTAAATTCCTGTTATTTCTTGGATTTATATCGTACCCATTATACTTAGTACATCAACTTGTTGGCTATATTTTGATGCTATATTTTGATGCATATATGCCTAGGTCTATAAGTATTTTGCTTACTACATCTATTGCTATTTTGATAGCGACAGTTATTACCTATTATTTAGAACCGCCTTTAAAAAGTCTTATTAAAAAAATCCTCTTTAAGAGATAACATGCTAAAACCTTTAACATCGCTTCGTTTTGTATTTGCTTACATGGTTTTTTCTGGCCATTTAGGAGGACTATTTCTTTCTTATAACGAAGGGTTTTTAACAGACACCTTTGCGAGTTACTTATCTATGAGCGAAGGATATTTAGGGGTGAGCTTTTTCTTTATCCTAAGCGGGTTTATTCTATCTTATAAATACAAAGAAGCATTTCTAGAAAAAAGTATAAAATTTAAGGATTTCATATTGGCAAGGGTTTTTAGAATATATCCATTACATCTATTCACCTTTGGGATTGCATTTTTTCTTTCGTATTATGGTAGGTTAGGAGATTTGACATTTTGGTTAAAGTCATTATCTAATACTCTTTTAGTACAAAGCTTTATTCCTGTAAAGGAGTATTTCTTTTCTTTTAATGGGGTTTCTTGGAGTATTTCTAATGAAATGTTTTTCTATACCCTTTTCCCTGTATTACTTCTTACCGTTGCTGTATTGAGGAAATACATCGTTTTTATTCTATTATTACCCGTCGTTATTATAGCGATACAACCTACTACAGATACACATCATTGGGTGTATTATATCAATCCATTTTTTAGAGTATTTGATTTTATTTTGGGAATTTTACTATACGATTTTTATCTGCGATATAAGGAGAATGCATGGGTGAAGCATAATGCAACATTACTTGAGAGTTTTGCGATTGTTTTTTTCTTAGCTTGTTACTTTTTCCGTTCAGGAATTTCTCAAGATTTTAGGTGGTCTATTTATTATTGGATTCCTATGACGTTCTTAATTTTTATATTTTCAATCCAACGCGGGTATATCTCTCATATTTTATCGAAAAGAGTACTTATTTGGTTAGGAGAAATAAGTTTTGCTTTTTATATGATACATCAGTTAGTGATCCAAGTATTATGGATTATTAACTATAAGTTTCGTCTTTTTGAAAATGGATATGTACTCATTGCTATAGCATTGATAATTTCAATTTTAGGCAGCGGACTCCTATATCGTTATTTTGAAAAACCGCTCAATATTTATTTACGTAAAAAATACATTCATAAGTGAATCATATCGCCTACATAACGTCAGAATACCCACATCCTGATACACCACCAGCAGGAGGGATAGGATCATTTATAAAAATGATGGCTACCTCATTGGTGAAAAATGAATATCAGGTTACTATTTTTTTATGTTTGTCTTCACGAGATAAGATATGGTTTGATGAAGCCATACGTATTGTAGAAATTAAAGGAGTATCTCCTTCACGATTTTCAGCAATAAAGGATCGTTTTAGAATACGTAGTCGCGTCAAAAAACATATCAAAGCAGACCAGATAGACCTTATTGAAGCTCCTGATTGGGAAGGTTTACATGCCTTTTTTAATTTCAAAATTCCGGTAGTAACAAGAATCCATGGTTCTATTACATACTTTAACCATCTTCAAGGAATATCAAAACCTAGATTACTATATTACTTAGAGAAAATGGCTATAAATAAGTCTAAAAAAGTAATTGCGGTGAGTGAGTTTTCTGGAAAAATTACTGAAAGTGTATTTGAGTTTCCGTGTCTTAATTTTGAAGTTGTATATAATGGAATCGATACAGATGCTTTTGGTACGTTATTGGCAAATACTTCAGAGAATCAAAACATTCTCTATTTTGGCACTTTAGTTCGTAAAAAAGGAATGATGGCATTAGCACATATCTTTAATATACTTCATACCATAAACCCCAAAGCAACCTTAACGCTAGTAGGGAAAGATGCGGTAGACTTTATAGAAAAGAAATCTACTTGGGAAGTGATGCAAACTATTTTAACTCCATCTGCGTTATGTAATGTTCATTATAAAGGAGTTGTTCCTTATGAAGAGATGTCTCAAATGATTTCTCAATCGGCTATTTGTGTATTTCCAAGTTTTGCAGAAGCATTTCCTATTTCCTGGTTAGAAGCTATGGCGATGGAAAAACCCATTGTAGCATCCTCTATAGGATGGGCAAACGAGTCTATAGAAGATACAAAATCTGGGTTATTAGAATATCCAGATAAATACCAAGCCTTTGCTCAAAAAATAAATAGATTACTCACAGATACCTCTTATGCATTGCGATTGGGCAAAAATGCAAAACAACGTGTGATAGATTTCTTTGATCAGAAAAAGCTGGTTGTACAGAATATAGATGTATACAAAAATGTAATAGGGCATGAATAAGAAAGTACTAGTCATCACACCATTCTTTGCTCCAGAAACACATGCTGCTGTTTTTAGAGCACATAAACTCGTGAAGTACCTAAAACGCATGGGATGGCAACCATATGTTATTACAGTAGCGACTAATTATGAGTATAATGAAGACCCGTCTTTATTAGAAGAATTGAAAGACATTCCTATTTACAGAACAAAATATATAGAACCTAGTATACGTGGTGTGAAAATGGCTTTAGGAGGCGCAGATAGAACTTATAAAACATTAAAAGAACAAGGCATATTTGATCAACCTAACGATATAACGAATAGCAATACTACTGCTGTATCAAAACCAACGCTTACCTCTAAACTTTATCACTATATTCTTAATAGATATCTAAAAAATCCTGATCGATTTTGGACATGGAAAAGAGGTGCTATTACCCTCGCTAAAAAATTAATAAGAGAAGAAGATATAGGTACGGTATTTACAACCACACTCCCGTTTACAGCAAATGAGATAGGAATTGAATTAAAAAAGACAATGCCTATCCAGTGGGTAGCAGATTTTAGAGATCCTATTACGTATGGAAAGAGATTTCATTCATCTATTCCTAAGGTCTATGCAAAACAAAAACGTATTCAAGATCTAACATTTCAATATGCAGATAAGATAGTAGGTACTTCATCATCTTATGGAATGATATTTCATGACCAATACGCAGGCGAATATGATGAAAAATTTGAGTTCATTCCTACGGGAATTGATGATGATTATATTCCAACACCACAAATAGAAAAAGCAAATACCTTAGTATTTGTAGGAGAGTACTTAAAAGAATACAAAGATTCCTTTTTTAAGATTTATAAACAAGCAATAAAAGATCTCCCAATTACGCAAATTCCTCAAATACAAATTATAGGTAATAAAGAGATCAATGAACGTGTTGGATTGCCTTATGTAGAAGCATTAGAACTTTCAGATTATGTTACTTTTTATGATCATATGCCGCAATCACAATTGTATACTATGATAGAAAAAGCGGCATATGTTTTATTGATTAATGGCGATAAGGCCTATTGGTGGTGTGTATTTGCAAAGCTTATAGACTATATAGCTCTTCAAAAACAAGTGTTGGCATTTGTACCAGAAATTAGTGAGGCGAAGAAAGAGCTTATGAAAGCAAATACAGCTACGTTTTTGAAATTTAATGAAGAAGATAGTGTTGAGAAGTTAAGAGCTATTTTTAAAAATCCACAAACCATTCAAAAACCAAATACCGCCTACTGCAAACGTTATTTAGCTTCCTCTCAGGTACAAGCTTTTATCAACATATTTGAAGCATTACACTCATGAAAGGATTTTCTATAATCATACCAACCCTGAATAGAACAGCTTTTCTGTTAGATACTTTAAAAGATCTTGTGGTGCAGCATTTTGAGCACCCTTTTGAGATTGTTATTGTAGATCAGTCAGAAGAAAAAGATCAAGAGGTGCTCACCTATATCAATGATTTTGATTTTATTAAATACCATCATATCACAAGCTTTAAAGGACTTCCAGAAGCTAGGAACTATGGTGCTACTATGGCTATGTATGAGTATCTTTTATATCTTGATGATGATATCAGGTGCGGCTCTGATTTATTGACGCAGCACTTTATTTTTTTAGATGCTAAAGAAATTAGTATGGTTGCAGGCGGAATCACAGAAAAATTTAAAACAAATACAGAAAGTGAGATAGGGAAATTTGTGTCTCTGACTGCAAATCCCCTACGAGGCTTTCATCTGGAAGGACAAAAAGAAGTAGACCACGCAGGGGGAGGAAATTTCTCTGTAAAGAAAAGTATCTATACGCAAGTCGGTGGTATTGATGAGCAACTCACCAAAGGAGCAGCCCTTTATGAAGAGACAGATTTCTGTTTGCGTTTAAAAAAAGCAGGTCATACCATTTTTTATAATCATAAAGCGCATATGACACATCTAGCTGCTGAAACTGGGGGTTGCAGAGTATTAGATATTCGTAAATATATATATTCGCTTTCGCGAAATCGTACTATTGTTATTCATAGGCATTTACCGTGGCATCATAAAATAACAGCAGGTTTATATCTCATAAAACTGATCGTTTCCTACACAATCGCATATAAAGACCTTAGTATTTTTAAAAGTTATTATAATGGCAAGAAAGAAGGAAAGGAAGTTGCTAAACAACCTTCATTAAGAACCGTATAAAGGTATCATGGACAAAAGAAACCTATTAATTCTATCATACGATTATCCTCCATCTACTGGGGGTATTGCTCGTTTATGTCATGAGATTACTATAGGGATGTCTTCTTTTTATGATACGATAACAATATTAACAGTAGATATACCGGTTACTGCAACACCTTATAGTACAACTCAAGTAGAAATCATACGCTTGCCTCCTAAACGTATACAATGCGAATTAGCAACCATACGCACTATACGTAAGATTAAAAACAAGCAATCCTATGATGTTATATGTGGTATTTGGCATCCAGAAGCATTGCTTGCTTTTTTGGGAGGAATGCGGAATATATACATATTAGGACATGGCGCTGAATTTTTAGCAGGAAATGCTACGATTAGAAAACGATTCTGGTTGCCGATATATGCAAAATGGGTCTTAGGAAAAGCCAAAAAAATCATTACGAATAGTCATTATACAAAAGGATTGGTAACATATATTCGACCTAATGCTCGTGTCGAAGCATTACCTCTTGCAGTAAACCATACATTTTTTACACCTCAGGAATCTAAGCAAAAAACTGATGATGATGTTATACGTTTTGTAACAGTATCTCGGGTTTTAAAATTTAAAGGCCATGGTTTTATTTTAAAAACATTTGAAGCCCTTCCTGAAAAAGTACAATCTAAAATAGAATGGCATATAGCAGGCACAGGTCCTTATCTAAATGAGCTTAAAAGAATGATAGATGCTTCTCCTATAAAACCTCAAATTCATCTTCATGGATTTATTCCAGATGCAGAACTTCCTAACTTTTATAATACAAAAGATGTATTTATACTAGCGACAAGAGAAGAAGAAACATCCAATCAAGTAGAAGGGTTTGGATTAGTATTTCTAGAGGCACAATCTTGCGGGATTCCAGCTATAGGAACAAACACAGGTGGAATTTCTGATGCGATAGATGCTGGAAATGGAGGGTGGTTATTTGAACAAGACAATCGGGAGGCATTACAGGATATACTCACATCCATTATAGATACTCCAGAGCTTATAGATAAACAAGCTATAAAAGCAAGAGAGCGCGTACTTCAAAAAAGTACGTGGGAACTTTATGCTAAACAATTACATAAAATTCTTTCGGAGTGATAGCAGATCAATATTATATGACCACGTTCTTTACTGTAATTACAGTGCTGTCTCTTATTGGGGTTTTACCTCTATTACGTTATAGAACGCTTGAAAAATTCCCAGAAGGTAACTTGCTTGTAGGAACCATACTACTACTCATTATCGTAACGCTGTTCATAGGATTAAGAAACCCTTTTGGGAGTTGGCGTTATTATGGTGACACCTATAAATACACAACAATTTACCTGAATATTCAACGTGACCCTCTATGGGAATCAGGGAAAGATTTTGGTTTCTATTACTATATGAAATTACTGGCGAAGTTTTTTAGTATACAAACATTTTATCTAATTACTGCCATATTGTATGTGTTTCCAGTTTACTTTTCATTTCAAAAATGGTTTAAAAAATATGCTTTTTTTGCGGTGGTGATGTATGTTACTTCTATGTCTTTCTGGCCATTTGGAATTAATGGAATGCGTAATGGATTAGCAACTTCTTTTTTTATTTTCGCTTTAGCTTTTTATAATAGAAAATGGATAATGTATGCGATAATTGCATTGTCTATTAGCTTTCATACCAGTATGTTGCTGCCAACATTGGCACTTATTATTGCTCAATTTTATAAGAATACAAAAGTATTATTAGGTCTTTGGTTAGTAAGTATCCCGATAAGCTTCTTATTTGGTAAAAGATTGCTTACCGTGATTAACTTCTTAGTCACTTCCTCTATAGGATTGGTAGATGATAGAGGAGATTTTAGTGCTATTGATAGCGGGGTATTTGCGAGATCGTCTTTTAGGATAGATTTTATTATCTATAGCGGGATTGTTATTTATTTAGGGTATTATTTTATCTATAAATATCACTTTAAAAACGCTTTTTATTCAAAGCTTCTTAACCTCTATATCATTTCAAATACCATCTGGCTGTATTTTATATATTTCCCATACACAAACCGAGTAGCCTATTTATCTTGGTTTTTAATACCAATACTCATAGTATACCCAATTATATATGCTAATAATTTAAAAAACCAATCCTATTTTATGGCAGGCGCTATCTTTGTAAGTCTGTTTTTTGTTTGGTTACTCACCTATTTATAAGCGATGGATAGTACTATACTCATATCAATTTGTACCGCTACTTATAATAGAAGTGAGCTCCTCCCAATACTCTATAGAAGTCTTGAAGCGCAAATAATTACCAATTTTGAATGGATTGTAATAGATGATGGAAGTACAGATACTACAGATCAGGTACTGAATGAACTTATACAAAATGCATCTTTCCCAATACAATATTACAAACAAGAAAATCAAGGAAAACATATTGCGATCAATACTGGGGTTTCTAAAGCAAAAGGAGAATTCTTCTTTATCGTAGATAGTGATGATAGATTACCCTCAGATGCAATAGCAATTCTTAGTAAGAAAGTGCAACACATAAAAGACCATACTGAAATAGCAGGAGTAGTAGGACTAAAATGCTATTTTAACAAACAAGTTGTAGGATCCTCTTCTTTAGAAAGGGATACCATCTGCGATATATTTGATTATCGCTATACACATAAAGTCAAAGGCGATAGAGCAGAGGTTTTTAAAACATCTATTTTAAAGCAATACCCATTTCCAAAGTTTGCAGAAGAAAAATTCCTTCCAGAAAGTATTGTTTGGAATCGAATAGGACAACACTATCAAATGTTGTTTTTTAATGAAAATGTATATGAATGTGAATATTTAGCAGATGGACTATCTGCACGATCTATACTTTTAAGAAGAAAATACCCAAAAGGAGTTATTCATTTATACGCAGAGCTTGGTGCTATCATTAAAATTGGTCTAGTAAATAGATGCAAAGCGTATATCAATTTTTGGAGATTCTTTTTTTGTGATAAGAGTAGTATGTTTCACCATATACAATTATTAAAAAAGCAATACGTCTCTTTTTTGTGGATTCCTGTAGGAATGCTTTTTTATCTAAAAGATTGTCTCACCCAAAAGAAGGATATATGAAACTTTTACATGTCATTAATTCACTTCATTTTGGAGGAGCAGAAAAACTACTTGTAGATACGATTCCTAAATTTATAGAGCGTGGTATAGCTACAGATGTCCTAGTATTACATGCTGAAAAGACATTTTTTTATAAAGAGTTAGCGCAAAAATACCAAGTAAAAATAGTCACTATAAAGAAACGTAATCTTTACAGCCCGCTTCACAGTATTCAATTACGAAAGTATAGTAAAGAATATGACATTATACATGTACACTTATTTCCAAGTTTGTACTGGGTAGCATTATCAACATTATTTTTAAAGAATCACGCAAAACTTGTTGTAACAGAGCATAATACAAATAATAGAAGAAGGAATTTTATTCTTCTAAAGTATCTAGATAGATATATCTATAAAAAGTATGACAAGGTGATCGCTATTTCTAAAGGAGTAAAAGAAAACCTATACAATCACCTTAAGGAAAGAAGTGAAGGTATTATTACCATCCCTAATGGTATACCTACTGAAATATTTAGGGAATCTATAGGTCTTTCAAAGCGTGATTTAGGTATTCCTGAAAATGCAAAAGTGATCATTCAGGTGGCTAGTTTTACAGCACAAAAAGACCAAGATACTCTTCTTAAAGCAATGTCTATATTACCAGAAGAAGTACATGTGTTATTGGTAGGAGATGGAGTGTTAAGAGAAGAAAAAGAAGTACTTGCCCGTACTTTAGAAATAGATGATAGAGTTCATTTTTTAGGATATCGTACAGATATTCCCCAGCTCTTGAAATTAGCAGATGTGAGTGTACTTTCTTCACATTATGAAGGTTTTGGACTTGCTATTGTAGAAGGGATGGCTTCTGGAAATCCATGTATAGGATCTGATGTTAGTGGCTTATCTGAAGTTATTGGTGAAGCAGGAATTTTATTTGAACCAGGAAATCATGTGCAATTAAAAAATAACATAGAACAATTACTTTATGATAAAGAATACTATCTGAAAATTCAGAAACAATGTATTGAGAGGGCACAACAGTACGACTTGTCAATAATGATAGATGCCTATGTGAATTTATATAAAAGGCTGTAAAGCAATGGTCAATTATTCCTTTTAAAACCTATTTTTTCCGTTTCACATTCTTTTATAATGTATAGTGCATTGATGTGAAGTTTATTTGTAATATAAATTAGAGTGAATATCATCCAGTGATGAAAAAAATAATTAGAGTAGCAACACATTCAGGTTCATTAGGAACCCTGTTACAAGGACAGCTTCATTTTATGTCTGCCTATTATGAAATGATAGGCATAGGCAGTAGTGGTGATGTAACCGATGGAGAAGCAGTTATTGATACGCTGGGAAAGAAAGAAAATGTCCGAGTGATTCCTGTAGAGATGACTCGGGAAATAACACCTCTTAAAGATTTAAAAGCATTATTTCAACTTTATAAGATTTTCAAAAAAGAAAAACCCGCTATTGTACATAGCCATACTCCAAAAGCTGGAACACTTGCAATGCTAGCAGCAAAAATTGCTAGAGTTCCAAATAGATTACATACGGTTGCAGGTTTACCACTAGTAGAAGCAACAGGAGCACGAAGACGTTTACTTAATTTTGTTGAAAAAATAACCTATGCATGTGCTACAAAAGTATATCCAAACTCCTTCGGACTTAGAGAGATTATTCTCAACAATAAGTTTACAGACCCCCAAAAAATAAAAGTAATAGGAACTGGAAGTTCAAATGGTATCGATACGTCCCATTTCACGCCTTCTTTCTATTCAGAAGCCGATAAACATAAACTCCGCAAACAATTAACGATTAGCCCATCAGATTTTGTATATACCTTTTTAGGAAGAATAGTAAAGGATAAAGGAATTAATGAACTAGTAAAAGCATTTAAGAATATTCAAAAAGAACATACAAATGCAAAACTACTTTTAGTAGGATACTATGATCAAGAAACAGCACAATTACTTTTAGAAACAGAAAATGAAATAGAAACCAATAAGAGTATTATTCTCATAGGATGGCAAGAAGATGTTCGTCCATTTTTAGCAATATCTAACGTACTCGCTTTTCCGAGTTATAGAGAAGGATTTCCAAATACAGTATTACAAGCAAGTGCTATGCAAATCCCTAGTATTGTTTCAGATATAAATGGGTGTAATGAGATTGTAGAAGAAGGTATTAATGGAACAATTATTCCCGTAAAAAATGTACAAGCCCTGCAAAAAAGTATGGAAGAACTTTTAATTAATAAAAAATATTATACCTATTTAGCTCAAAATGCAAGAGCGCCTATATGTGAAAAATATGAACGGAAACGCATATGGAAATCCCTTTTAGAAGAGTATGAATCATTATAAATAAAATATCCTGAGTACGCTTTCGCGAACCTGTCTGCCGGCAGGCAGGAGCGTATAAAGAAACAATCATAAAGCAATCATAAATATCATATCAATCAACCCACACCCGATCATGAAAACAGATATTAAAATACCTAAGGCACACCACAAAGATGTGTCAGTACATTACCGAAGATTCCTGAAAATAACATTTGCTATTTCTTTAGTACTCTTTATAGTTTCTTGTAAAGCACCCAAAGATATTGTGTATTTTCAAGAGTCAGAAAACCTAGAACAAATCACTTCAGGCAGTCATTTTATAGCAACCTATAAACCCCATGATATTATTAGTATTAAAGTATCTGCTCCAGATGCAGAGACTGCAATTCCATTTAACGCAGGTACAGTTTCATCATCTTCAGAAAGTGGAGCTTTAACGGCAAGTACAACAACATCTAGACCGTCTTACTTAATTGATACCAATGGAATGATAGAATTTCCCGTATTAGGAGAACTTAAAGTTGGAGGACGTTCTAGCGCTGAGGTTAAAGCTATGATCAAAGACAAGTTAACCGAGTATATAAACAACCCTATTGTATCTGTACGACTTGAAAACTTTAAAATTACTATTCTAGGGGAAGTACAAAGCCCTGGCGCTATTACAATCAATAATGAGCGCATTACGCTTATAGAAGCATTAGGACTTGCAGGAGATTTAGGAATTCAAGGAAAACGTACAAATATCACTGTAATACGAGAAGAAAACAGCAAACAAGTTATTCATAAAGTAGACCTTACTTCTAAAGATATATTTAGCTCTCCTGTATATTATCTAGCACAAAACGATGTTGTATATGTAGAGCCCAATGCATCAAAAGCAAAGTCATCAAAAAATAGTAACTGGCCACGTGTATTAACATCGGTTACATCTGTTTTAGGGATTATAATTTCTGTCATTGCCATTACTCAATAACCCACGTAGATTAAAAAAAGATATGAAATCAAATCCCGCTTCTGATGAAACTCTTAAAACTCCTTCTATACCCGGGTTTAAAGACTTTAATCTAAAAGATTTACTCCTTAAATATTTACGATATTGGTATTGGTTTGTCCTCTGTTTTGTAATATTTACAGCGTTCGCATATGTCTCGTTACGCTATTCAGTACCTCAGTATGATGTATCTTCTACTATTGTGATTTCTCAAGAAGATAACTTGAGCGATGCTGGTCTTTCGGTATTTAAAGATTTAGGATTAGAACAATCGAATGATCAAATTGAAAACGAAATTCAAATACTAAAATCTAAAACATTAATCAAAAATGTCATTACAAAACTAAAGCTTAATGTACAGTACTTCTATGAAGGAAGGGTATTAGATATTGAAGAGTATGAAAACCCTGCAGTGCATATTAATTTTTTAGTTCCTGATTCTATTCTCTACAAAAGAAGCGGATTATTTAATATACGAGTCAATTCAGATACTTCTTTTTCTTTTATTGATACTGATGGAAATGAGTTAAGTGTTCATGATTTTGGAGTTCCTGTAGCAACTAGTGTGGGAGAGGCTATTCTAATTCCTAATCAAAGTAATATTAAGAGCTCTATTGGGAAAGTGATCAAAATCAAACTACTTCCTGTACGAAGCTTAGTAGAAAGCTATAGAGCACGTCTCCTGATTAGTCGAGTAGGGCAGAACTCTTCAGTGTTACAAGTCTCATTAAGAGATGCTGTAATCTTAAAAGCAGAAGACTTTGTAGATAACCTTGTAGATGCTTATGGTATAAGGACTATTAATAATAAAAAAGAAACATCAAATAAAACAGCTCAATTTATACATGACCGCCTTACAGACATCACAGAAGATTTATCAAATGTAGATGATCAGGCAGCAGCGTATATGTCACAATATGGTATTACCGAAGATGTTGCTGGATCTACAGGAAGACTGGCAGATATCTCTACAGAAAACAAACGAGAGATTGCTATTTATGAGACACAGAACCTCTTGATCCAATCTACTATTGACTTCATTAAAAATAAAGAAGCAAAAAATGAAGTCATTCCAAGTAATTTAGGAATAGACGACTCTTCTATTTCTACAGATATTGGAAAGTATAATACCTTAGTACTACAACGAAAAAAACTATTAAAAACTTCTACCGTAAAAAACCCAGTAGTTGTTAAGATAGATGACCAATTAGCAGGATTGCGTGAGGTATTATTTCAAAGCTTAGTAAGCTTGCAAGACAAAGTAGCCATTAAACTGCGCAGCGTACAAAGTCGAGAAAGCGGATTCCAAAGTAAACTATATCAAGCCCCCGAAAGACAAAAGGATTTAAGAGAAATAGCTAGAGAACAAGGAGTCACAGAACAGTTGTATCTATACTTACTTCAAAAAAAGGAAGAAGCAGATATTACTAGCCATATTACAGTACCTAATTCTAGAATTATTGATAGAGCTTCACCAACAAGCTTTTTGCCAGTATCTCCAAATAAAAAAAGCACCTATTTTTTATCTACAGTGTTAAGTCTTTTCTTACCATTTGTAGTACTATATGTGAGAGATTTACTAAACACTAATGTTACCTCCAAAAGAGACCTAGAAGAACTAGTATCAGCTCCTATTATTGGAACTATCCCTAAAAGCAAGTCTAAAAATCAATTTGCTATAGATAAAACTAGTAGAAGCCCTATTTCTGAGGCGTTTAGAATATTACGAACCAATATAAACTTCTTACTAGCGGGCATAGATAAAACAACAGGAAAAGTCATTTTCACAACGTCTAGTGTTTCTGGAGAAGGAAAAACATTTATTTCCTCTAATATTGCTAAAACACTCGCTATATCTGGCCATAAGGTAGCTTATATAGGAACAGATTTTAGATTTCCAAAATTTCATGAGGTTATAGATTTACCCAATGGGAAAGCAACCACAGGGTTTACAAATTATATCATGAATCCTGAAATAGCAATTAAAGATGTTATTTATACAGAAAAGACAGAAGATCCATTAGATATTATCCCACCAGGTGTTATTCCTCCAAACCCATCAGGATTATTAATGAATGATCGGGTACAAACTATGTTTAAATATCTAGAAGAAAACTATGATTATATTGTAGTAGATACAGCTCCTGTAAGTCTGGTGACCGATACGTTACTTATCAGTAAGTTGGCAGATCTAACGATATATGTCGTGAAAGAAAACTTCTCAGATAAACGATTATTGAGTATTCCTGAAAAATATTATCAAGATGACAGACTAGTAAACATAGCAGTCTTATTGAATTATGCATCTACCAATATGGGGGGTGCCTATGGCTATGGCTATGGATATAATGTAAAAAAATAAGTAGTCCTCTTCACAGATTATTGATACAATACTCAGTGAAGGATTTATAAAAACAAACGGTAATTATGCTTTTTAATTCGCTAGATTTTGCCATATTTCTACCTATTGTTTTTGTGCTTTATTGGTGTATTCCTAAAAAGAATATCAATGCTCAGAATATACTTATAGTTGTTGCCAGTTATCTTTTTATGGGTGGTGGGATTGGCGATTTTTATCTTTAATAGCACTAAGTACACTCGTAGATTATTATGTGGGGAGTACGCTTTCGCGAAATCGAACTCGTGAGATTCACGACCATAGGGAGAGCGAAGCGTTAAAGCAAAAAAAGTCTCACAAAAAGTTGTTACTATGGGTAAGTATAGGAGTTAATCTTGGCGTTTTAGGATTCTTTAAATACTACAATTTCTTTCTAGATAACTTTATCTCGGCATTTTCATTTTTTGGAAAAGAATTTACGGGAAGCTCTCTTAAGGTGATATTACCCGTAGGAATTAGTTTTTATACCTTCCAAACCTTAAGTTATACCATAGATATATATCGAGGGAAGTTACAGCCCGCAAAAGATATGATTGGTTTTGCTGCTTTTGTTTGTTTTTTCCCTCAGTTGGTTGCAGGTCCTATAGAAAGAGCTACCCATTTATTACCGCAATTTTATATAAAACGAAAGTTTGAGTATGCAAAAGCTGTAGACGGGATGAAACAAATCCTTTGGGGGCTGTTTAAGAAAATAGTCATTGCCGATAATTGTGCCGAGTATGCAAATTATATCTTCGCCAACTCTAACGAATTATCAGGAAGTACCTTAGTTTTAGGAGCGCTATTTTTTGCTTTTCAGATTTATGGAGATTTTTCAGGTTATTCAGATATCGCTATAGGAACCGCTCGTTTATTTGGATTTGATTTAAAACAGAATTTTTCATTCCCTTATTTTTCTAGATGTATTGCAGAATTTTGGAGACGCTGGCATATATCTCTGTCCACATGGTTTAGAGATTATGTATATATCCCTTTAGGAGGAAGTAGAGGAAATGTTAGACAACAAGTAAGGAATACCTTTATTATTTTTATTATAAGCGGCTTCTGGCATGGTGCTAATTGGACATTTATTGTATGGGGTATATTAAATGCACTATACTTCTTGCCGTTACTTTTATCTAAAAAGAATAGAAATCATATTGATATTGTTGCTAAAGGAAAATGGGTGCCTAGTGTAAATGATGTCGTTAAAATGATAAGTACATTTTCATTGACACTATTGGCTTGGATATTTTTTAGAGCAGAAAATATAACACATGCTTGGCAATATATTACTACTATTTTTTCTGCTTCATTATTCCATGTTCCAGAGATTTTTCCAATCCAAGAACTGTTATTGATTCTATGCTTTTTAATTGTAGAATGGATAGGTAGAGAAGGAACCTATGCAATTCAGACAATAGGAACAAAACATAAAGCAGCATTACGTTATACATTATACTATGGGATTGCTTTTGCAATACTATGGTTTAGAGGAAGTGAGCAACAATTTATTTATTTTCAATTTTAAGTGATGAGAAAGTTTTTACTAAAATTAGCGTATCTCATCTTGCCTTTAGTCGCTCTGAGTTATCCATTGGACTATTTGATTTCTAATGCTCTAAAAGAAGACCATGGTGTTCATGGTGAATATGAAGTTTGGAATGCGATTTATGAAAACAAAATCGATGGAGATATTGCTATATATGGTTCGTCTAGAGCTTGGGTACAAATTAATCCAGAAATTTTAGAAACACATCTTGGAAAAAAAGTATACAATTTTGGTGTCGATGGTCATAATTTTAGAATACAATATTTACGACATTTAGAATACATAAAACATAATAAGAAACCCCATCATATTATAGTAAGTGTAGATGCGTTTACGCTACAAAAAAGAGAAGACCTATATAATCAAGAGCAATTTTTACCCTATATGTTATGGAATAAAAACATAACAGAGTACACATCGAGTTATAAAGGATTTAGTAAAGCCGATTATTATATACCTTTTGTGCGTTATGCAGGAAGAATAGCGACTATTAAAAAAGCAAATAGTTATCTATTATATCCAGAAGAGGATACTACAAATTTTAGACAAAAAGGATTTAGAAGTTTTGATCTACAATGGGATGCTAGTGTAGATAGTCTATTAGCCAGTGAAAAAAAATATACCATTCAATTTCATTCAGAAACGAGAACACTATTAGAATATTTTGTGCAAGAATGCCAACGAGATGGTATCACTGTGACGTTTGTTTATGCCCCAGAGTATATAGCTGGACAACACTATGTAGTAAATAGGGAAGAGGCGATGACGATGTATAGAGACATAGCTCAAAAATACTCCTTAGTATTTCTTGACTATTCAAATGATGAACTCTCTTTTAAAAAAGATTTTTTTTATAATGCGAGTCATTTAAATACAGAAGGCGCCCAATTATTCACAGAAAAACTAGCGCAGGATTTAAAACCAATATTTAAACAATAGGTATAGTGTGTACTACGCAATAACTAAAGTCCTTTTTAGAAATTATAGTTGCCATCTTTTACAAATTGTATACTTTTAGTATATGATACCAGAACATATTATCAATAGAAAAGGCCCAAGAAGTCTAAAAGATTTAAACCCTGAAGTGTTAGACTATCTGAATTCGGGAAAAGTAGAAACCAAAAACTTAATGGAATGGTTGGCTACAGATCAATTAGTGTTGTTAAAAACGGTGCTCGAACCTCTCGATAAGATGGATTGGTTTCCGTCGTTTACAGCGGCTGTAAACGCTCAAAAGAAGCCAACGGCAAATAGCAATACCAAAGTAATAGGAGAAACCTTTGCGCAGCTTTCTGATTCCGCTTTCGCGAAAGCGTACTTAGCCACACACCCAAGTGATATTGTAAGATGTTGGGCCTGTTGGACCGAAAGTCTTTTTTATGACTCGACAGAGGCATTACTCACTGCGATGAAACCCTATGCTGCCGACACCCACTTTGGCGTACGAGAAGTAGTTATTTTTGCAACTAAAGAGCGTCTTATTGAAGATTTGGACACCGCGATTGCTTTATTGACGCCGTGGACAAAAGATACTGACGAAAATGTGCGTAGATATGCTGCTGAGGTCGTAAGACCTATAGGAGTGTGGACCAAGAAAATCACACAACTTCAAGAGCAACCAGAAAAAGGACTCCCTATTCTAGAACCTTTAAAATCTGATCCCTCTAAATACGTACGTGATTCCGTAGGAAATTGGTTAAATGATGCTAGTAAATCGCAACCAGCTTGGATACAATCTCTATGTACTACTTGGCAAAAAGGAACGCCTTCTAAAGAAACATTATATATCATTAAAAAAGGGCTACGAACTATTGAGAAAAAGAAGTAAAATTACCTTGTATTATGTGTTTTGAGGCTTTCTACTTTTCAATAAACTTTTTAAAGAAACTAATGCCCACGTACCTTCTAGTATGACAAAGGGTATAAAATCTATAAGATATGAAGACCACATTGCTAAACTAGCTCCAATGAAATTAAGAAGCATATATCCAAGACTTTGAGTAGTGAGTTTGTTATAGAGTGATAATATATAGGCGGTCAATAATAATGTAACACCTATAGAACCTAGTATCGTATGAAATTCCATTAGCTATTTAAGAAATTTAAGGGATGTTTTGGGAATATAACTCGATATATTTTCGCGAAAGCGTATATGACATTCATATTCACAAATGAGTATGTAGTAATATCGTGTAATAAAATCATTGGTTTTCCCTTATCAATACCTGTATAAGTATTATTAACAAGAATGTTTGCAATTCCTTCTTGTTGAATATGTTTTTGACGTTGAGCAAAATCAACAATGTTCATTTCTGTTTCTATCATAGATTCTAATTTACTGTATGTATTTATGATTTACTATTAATCACAATAAAAACAGATTGATTTTTTGTCGACTATAGATTACAGGCTTACATAAAAGATTCGTTTTTTATTTCAAAAAATCAATACTAAACTGGATTGTTAAAACAAGTAAAAATACGCTATTATCCTTTTAAACAATGTGTTAGATTTAGTGCGTATCTGTAAATCACTAACCCACTCACATATTATGAAACGTTTATTTCAAGAAAATGCAACCCCTAAGTTTAGAAACCTGATCCTTTTATTTGCGACGTTACTTTTGAGTATAAGTTGTGATAAGATAATCTCTACGGCAAGTCCAGATGAAGATACTGCAAAAGGAACAGCGGTAGAAACATCTTCGTCAGATAATATTCATGTAGCCTTCGCTGGCGGTGGATGGCGCGCGCACACAGGACATACTGCATGGACGATGTCTTTGTTAGAAACTAATGGAAATAAGTTAGATAATGTATTTCAGCATGTAGAGAGCATAGGCTCAAACTCAGGAGGAAGTTGGTTTAGTACTATGCTAATATATTCTCCAAAGTTCGTTACAAACATAGAAACGATAGCTCTCAAAAATTGGGGAGATACTATGAATGGAGGCTGGCTAGGAGGACAACAAAATCTTTTTAATGATATCTCTCATTGTAGTTCAGCAAGTGGGGAAGCTTATTCGGCATGTGTGATTTCGTATTATTCAGGTATACATCTTGAATGGAATGAAGTCGTCAAAAGTTTAGTTTTTAAAGATTATTTTCTTAACGGTAAAACATTAAATGGATCACGTCAGTCATGGGCAAATGATAAATCGTTGTTTCTGGCTTCTACGATGTTGACTAATAATGTAGTATTAAATGCAGCAGGAGGTGTTTCAGGAAGGGGATATAATCAATTTTATCAAGCCTGTTATAATAGTACGGCAAATACTCATGGGAAAAATGGAGGTTCTTGTAGTAGTGGCGTAGTACCCGATGTAACGCCTGTTATCTTTTCCAGTAGTGCTCAAAGCACAAACTCAAATTTGACAATGCCTCCATTTTTCCCAGAAGCTGGAGCGAGCACACAATTTAATATAGCATATTCACAACAAACAGATAATAATCCTAATACTGGAAACGCCTCGATAGCAAATCCTATTAATAATGATCAGGTAGAAGTGCTACATGCAGCAGCAGCGTCCAGTGCTGCAGTAGGTTTTGCAGCAAGCGAAAATGCATCAGGAGGATGGGATTTTTCATATGCCGCAGATAATTCGGCACTAAATTTTAGTTTAAAAAATGGAATTGCAACATATGACGTAGCTCAAGATGGCACGTCTATTAGTGATTTAGCATCTTCTATAAGCGTAAGCTTTGCAGATGGAGGCGCTGTAGATAATTCAGGAGTTGCACAGATTGTCAATTTTTTACAAGCAAATGGAGATGATACAGATTTTCATATTGTGGCTTTTGATAATGTGCAAAGTCCTCCTTTTCATATTGGAGCTGGACCTACGCTTGCTGAAGCTGGAAATGATATCGCTTCACTATTTGGATATGGATTGTGTGAAGGAAATACCTTCTGTTCAGGATTTAATTGCGGAGGCACTTGTGTTGCTGTTCCCGAACTCCAAGTTTTTGAATCAAAAACACTGACTTCTACTCCGGTAACGTGGAGTTATCCAGCAAAACCAAGTAAGTATATGAATACACCAAAGTTGATTTATACGAAGTATAAAGTGACTACCGTAGCAAATCCTGCTATGGGAATCAAGGAAAAATCAACAGGCTATTTGCATGCATTTACCTGTTACTATTATAATGCAACGACAGTACCTGAAAATAATAAAGAGAGTTTTTTAACTTACGAGGAGATGATGCAATTTATTAATGATGGGTTAAAAGCAAATAATAATGAAGGGTTGGCATTTCTTGAAAAAGCACTGGGACTTAAGTAAGCTATCGCAATAGTTAACATTTAAAAATCCATTTCGATGTAGCGATAGATTTTTGTTTTAGCGCTAGATCAAGAATTACGTTTCTTATGTAGCTGTGTATCGTTATAATTACGGTAAAACCGTAATTTGCTGATAATCAAATATTTCACTAACTTAGGAGTATTGTTAATCTAAAAATAGTGTTATGATAAAAAACATTTCAAGTTTAGGAAAAGCTTTAAACAAAGCAAAACAAAAATCTATTAAAGGTGGGTGGGGACCTACTGAATATGTCTCAAGTTGTGGCCCAACATCAGATGGTTTGGCTTGCTTGACAGGTTTTCCACATTGTCCAACTGGTTTTTGCTCAGGAGGAGTTTGCTCGCCTAGTACAGGTGGATAATTTAAAGAAGTATATATCTTTTAATAGTAGTTGAAATACTGTAAAAGATAAAAATCTAGCATGATATAGCCTCAATTTTATTGGGGCTTATTTTATTGTACTTGAGAAAGAAACTAGATGGTAAGAAAGTTTCTTGATTAGAATGTAAATATAAGTTCTTATCATCTGTAAAAATTACACAAGAAAGATCGATAATACATCCTAAATAAGGTGAAAAATCGAGATTTTAATTCTATTACTAAAATATTTCGAATCAAGAAAAGACAGTTGGTAGTCAATTAGAGTATCTATATAAATAGATGTACCGTAATTGAAAGACTATAACTGTATTGGTAAATTATTGAATTATTCACCTTGAAGCATTGCTATGATGCCTAATACTAAGCAAATCGCAAGACTAGCAAATAAAATTCCTCCTACTCCCATAATGGTTTGTTTTAAATTCTTTTAAATTTAATAAAAAAAATAGACTTACTATTAACTATGCATTTTAGAATTCATTGAATGAAGCCAAAAATGGCTTTATGATACGTTAAAATTTATTATTTAGTGTTATTCTAAATCAAAAGATGCTAAACTTGCAGTACTAATACCAAATCTATAATGAAGTTAATTAGCATAAGAACCACTATTTTACTTGCTCTAATTGTTTTTAATTGTCAATTTGTACAAAGCCAAAACCTAGAAAAAATAGCTGAGTTCTTCACTTTTTATCCCAATAAAAAAGCACATCAAAAAGATTCGGCGCTCTATTTACAGAAGTTTATTGCAGCACCAGTCATGACCTATAGTCCAGAAACAAATCTTGCGATAGGAACTGGAGCTAAATACCTATTTAAATTTAATGGTAGTGGCGAAGAGACAAGGGCTTCAAATATTCCAATGTCTATTCGATATACGCTTAATAACCAGTTTATATTTTACTCAGGTTTTGAGGTGTTTACAAATCAAGAAAAATGGGTGATAGAAGGTAATTTACTATTTCAAAATTATCCGCGTTTGTTTTATGGGATAGGGCGTGATAGCCCCAAAGAAAATGAACTTGAATATAATTACTATCAGTTTTTATTTGAGCCTATTTTTTTAAAACAAATGTTTACAAGATATCTTTTTATTGGAGCGGGTATACGTTACAATACCATTTCGAATGTAGCATTTGAAGAAGAAGAAGCCATCGCCGTTGGTCCGGATGCTATTTCAGGATTTAATGGAAGTACTTCATCAGGTGTCGAAGCAGCAGTTTTATATGATAGTAGGAATAATATACTTAATGCTGAAAATGGTTGGTATATAGAAGCGACCTATGGCGTATATGGGAAAGCCTTAGGAGGTACACATTCTTTTGAGTTAACACGTTTTGATGTTCGTCATTTCCTTGGATTATCAGAAAACGGACAAGATATTTTAGGTTTTCAACTACTTGGGAGTTTTTCAAGTGGTGATGTTCCTTTTAATGAATTGGCATTACTAGGAGGCAATGAAATTATGAGAGGGTATCGAGAAGGTAGATATGTAGATAGACATCTAGTTGCTGGACAAATGGAATACCGTAAGTCTTTTGGAGATTCTCGATGGGGTGCTGTAGCCTTTGTAGGGGCTGGAGATGTAGCAAATAGAGTACCAGATTTTAAACTCTCTAATTTTAGACCCAATTATGGTGCTGGAGTACGTTTTAAATTGGATAAAACCGAAAATTTAAATCTGCGATTTGACTATGGGTTTGGGCAAAATTCTAATTATTTCTACTTCACCATCGCTGAAGCATTTTAATACACTTAGAGGGTTTAATTCTAAAATTGTCTATTTACTTACTTATATTTAGAACAATTTTAAAAATTACTTTATGTTTAAAAGACTACTAGTATTGATTAGTATTGCCTTACTTACTTCTTGTGGGAGCTATAATTCTATAGACGCTTTTTATAACACCCATAAAAATGAAAATCAAGTAAAAGCGGTTCGTGTACCTAGATTTATGTTTACACTATTAAGTAGTATCTCACCAGAAGCGAATACACTTATCGGTAATACTAGAGATATACGTTATATGCAATTTCCAAGTAAAACGTCAGAGCGTACACAGTATTTAAATGAGCAAATGACAAAAATAACAGGTAGTTCTTTTATAGAAGTATACCGTAATAATGATGACAATAAACGTAATGTAATTTCTATAAGAGAACGAGGGGATGTGGTAAAAGAAATTCTCGTGTATAAAAATGATGCAACAAAAGGTTCCTTTTTATATTTCAACGGAAATTTTAACCCTGTGCAAATTAGGAAAATGGTAGCAAATAAAGATTTTGATAAGTTGGGAGAAGGACTCATAAATCAATTTACGAATACGAGCTCTAATACTCCAGGAATTATACAAAATTGAAAATGTATCTAATGCTTATGGTATTAAAAACTAGCATCCAGTATTGCATTAAGGACATTTAAATATTTCTTTTTTGATTTATCCCCTAAATAACCAATAATCCTCCCATTTACATTCCCTTTGTTGTCTAGTAATATTGTTGTAGGAAATGCTGTTACATTATATTTTTCTTTGATATCAAATTTAGGGCGCCATTCGTCTATATGAGCCATAACGAAATCTTCATCAAATGTATCTTTTATAAAATCAAATTCAATAAGTATAAAATGCTGGGAGATTTTTTTGAATTGTTTTGTAGAGAAAAATTTCTTTTCTAAAAGTATACAGGCACCGCACCAATCAGATCCTGTAAAATAGATGAGCATAGGTTTTTTTTCTTCTTTGCTTAGTGCTTGTGCTTTTTCAAAATCTAGATGCCATCTAAGTCCGTAGTCGTCTGTGCGGATTTCTTCTTGAGCGATTAGATTAGGAATGGAGATGAGAACAAGAATGAGAATTGTGAAAACCTTCATGATATATAGCTGTTTTTGATTACAAATCATGTATTAAGGTAAATGAAATACACCGTTTAGCCAAATGGCATAAATAAGAATGTCTATATATTAGTGTGGTTTTTCGCTTTAAGTGACCTCGAGCATTCAGAGTTCAAACTTTTTAATACAAGATTTACTTGAAATTGAAGAGTTTATGAAAGGGTTTTATTTTTTAAAGTCTAATAAACTCACTTGTTTATCAAAATGGTGAATCAGAGTTTTAAACACCTACTTTCTATTATTTTTATTTTATTATATAAATAGTTTTTTTTAAGTTCAATTCATAAGTGCAAGATGTAAGTTTAAAATACTTGGGACTAGCCTCAGAGGTAATGAAACAACAGACAGAGTTTAATTTACAGACCCCATATTTTTAAAAAACTCATTTTTTATACCGTCTGTCATAAAGATCTCAATAAATAAGAGTTTGTATTGCATGTGGAGCAATGGTTTCTTTTGCAGACTTATTACCTAGGTAAAGTTTATAATCTATTTTTAGATTACTCTTATTCATGACAACAGTAACCATTTTACCATCTGTATTCAAGAAGGAAGTGCTTAATAAATGGCTTCTACTTGAAGAAGTGCTCACTCTTTTTGCTTCTGGTCTGATAAATTTTGAAAAATGACCTATATAATAATATGATGGAGTATAAATAAGCTCACCTGTTCTAGTATCCGCATGGATAGGTGCAAAGCAAAAATTTTGAACATGATTGGGTCCACCTGTGTGATCTAATAAAATATTCCAGTCAGTCCAACCTACTGTTCCATTGTTAAAATCATTAATCATAGATTGTCCGTAACGTTCTGCATTAGGCCAAAATTGATATTTTTGTTCATCAAAACTTTCAACACAACCTTCAGTAAAAAGAAGCTTTTTATCAGGATAAGATTCATTTATTCTGGCAAGATTCTCGTACATATATTCACCACCAGCCCATACTTCGTACCAGTGAAAACCTATTCCCCAAGCATATCTTGATGCCTCAGGGTCATCAAAAATTGTATTTGCCCTATTTGTTATGAGATCCCTATTATGATCCCATACAACAATATTTTTATCTCCAAGACCTTCTCTTTCTAGCGTAGGGCCTAAATGATTTTTAAGAAAATCTCTTTCTTCTTCTGCTGTATAAATACAAGATTCCCAACGCTGAGTAGCCATAGGTTCATTTTGTATTGTAAGTCCCCAGATCGGAATTTTTTCTTTTTCATATGCTTTAATAAATTTTGCATAATATAATGCCCACGATGAGGCATATTCAGGTAAAAGTTTACCTCCTTGTAGCATATTTTTATTGGTTTTCATAAATGCAGGAGGACTCCAAGGACTCACATATAGAGGGATTTCTCCACCAGCAGCTTTAATCACTCTCTTTATTAATGGGAGTCTATACTTCCTGTCGTGGTCTATGTTAAAGGTAGAGAGCTCTTTGGCTTCATCAGTAACATATGTATAACTAGCACTGGAAAAGTCTGAGCTATGGATCGTGGTGCGAGCAAGAGAGTAACCTATACCGTCTTCTTTATCATAGTACGCCTTTAAAAATTCATCTTGTTTTTCTGGACTTAGAGTTGCAAAAATTTCTGATGAGGCATCTGTAATGGCACCACCTATACCCCAAAAGCTTTGAAAGGTTTTATTTGGATTTACGAAAATACTTACTTCAGATTCTAGTGCTTGAACTGCGCTAATAAATTGAAGTGTATTGGTTTTAGATAGGCGTAGATCTGTATCATTTGCCGTGGTATAAACCTGCACACCGTTTATACCTATACTTTTTATAGGATTGGATTTCGCAAAAAATGAATTGTCTTCTTTTCGCGAAAGCGTACCATCTTTTACTGTTATTTCAGTACAAGATGCAAAAGAAAATAAGATAATAAATACGTTGAGTTTGTATAATGACATAGTTTTAAATTTTACCCCATTTTCTGAATAGATATATTTTACAATCTATTTAGAAAACGGGGGTTTTATAGGAATCCTCCTTAGATTAAATTAATACTTTACATGACCCATTGTGCATTTTGATTAAATAGCTACTTGCTATTAGTCTGTTTAATCTTCATTGTTTTTGTCTAATCCTAAAGAAACTAATGAAGATTTCTTCTATTCACTCTTCAGGCAGGAGGGGAAGATCAAGAAATCTATTCAAAATGCACAACAGGTTTTTATATCAATTTAGTTGATAGTGTAACTGTAACCAGAGCCATTTAAAGTTAGTGTAATTTGTTGCGTACCTAAATTAGAAACAGAAATATCGTCTAATTGGGTGTAGCCAAACATTCCTGCTGTACCTTCGAAGGCTAATTCCATATCAGTTTCAGGAATTTCTTTAAAAACTAAAGCCCAGTCCTCATTTGCTCTAAAAATAAATCGTTTATTGTCATCTCCTGGATCTGCATCTATAAGATTTATAGAAGCCTGAAAAATGCCATTTCCCTGGTAATCCAATGGTTCATCTCCGTTCCAGCTATTTTCTATTACATTACCTACAATACTCCAATTTGTAATCTGAAAAAGTGCTACGGTGGCATTATTAAAATCTACTGTGACACGATAAATACCAGTTTCCGAGACATCAATAGGGTTATTGCCAAGCTCTAAAGTTCCTGAGTTTACAGTATATGAAATAGATTCTGCTATATTTTCGTCAAAGAAGTTATAACTCTCTCCACCTGTAAGAGAAGTAAATATTTCAAAAATTTCTGACTCACTCCCGTCTTCATTAATTAATCTATTCATTAATAGCGCATTAGATACATCAGAACCAGTTTCTGTTGCACTTCCGGATAGATATAATTGATCTGGGGTTTCAAGTGGTGTTTCTTCTTCTTCTTCTTCTCCTAGTTCGTTAGTGAATGAAAAACCGTTACCATTCAAACTTAAAGTGATTAACCTAAAGCCTAGATTAGAAACGGGAACATCTTCTAAACTTGTGTAGCCAAATTCTCCTGCTGTAGCTTCAAATGCTAGTTCATTGGTAGACTCAGGAATAATTTTTAATACTTGTTCCCAGTCTTCATTTGCTCTAAAAATGAATCTCTTATTTGCATCTCCTGGATCTGCATCTATTAATTCTATAGTAGATTGCCATATACCATTTCCTTGATACTCTAATGCTTGATCGCCATTCCAGCCATCAGGTATTACATTACCAACAATACTCCATCTATCTATATTAAATAAGTTTAATGTTTCTGAATTAAAGTCTACTGTTATCCTATAAACCCCAGTTTGAACGACATTAATTCCTGCATCTCCTATTTCAATATTTTCTCCATTACTTGTATATGTCAAAGCCATATCTTCGTTTTGTGAAGAATAAAAATTATAAGTTGAGCCTCCTTGTAATGAAGTATATAATTGAAAAATATTTGTTAGAGATCCATCTGCATTAGGTAATCTTCTTAACTGTATCGCATTACTTATGTCATTTCCAGTTTCTGTGGCATCACCTGCTATAAATAAACTATTTGGTGGGACTTGAGCATCAAAACGTCGAATGTTTATATCAAAAGAAGTAACCTCGGTAATTTGATTTATAGATTGAGCTCTCACACCCCATTTTACCGATGCCACTTCATTGGATTCAAAACCAGCATTGGATAAAATGACATCTAATTCTCCTTGAGTTAATTCAAAGAAGGTCTCTGCTCCATTATTAGACGTAGTTTGAGATAATATAGGTTCACTAAAATCACCATTTAATAGATCGATGAAAAATGTGTACGTGATTAAGAAATCTCCTGTTGAGTTTGCAGATTCCCATTCAAATCTTACGATATCATTACTATTTTGGCTTTCAAGATTAAGAGTAAAGTCTGCCTGAGGCGATAATAATAAAGGTCCTGAAAGTTCAAAAGTAGATAGAGCATCTATATTATTTTCTTCTTCGCAACTAGTAAGTGCAAGTAAAGAAATAAAGATAAAAAGTAAACTTAATTTGTTTATTTGTGTTTTCATAATTACAATTTTTAATTAGTTCCATTTAAAAGTTACTAGCGCTCCACGAGGAATCAGGTATTTAAAATTTCTATCTCCTACGTTGACATTTAAATCTTGAGGATTGTTATCATTTGAAGAATTATATACTACTAGTACTTTAGATCCATCTGGGTTTTTGAAAGCTACATTTTCTAGAACTCCTTGTAAAGAGTTTGTACTAATTACTTGTGCGCCTGCATCAACATATTTTGAAAAATGCCCTAGTATATAGTAGTCAACATTTTTTACATAATTCCCACTACTATCTATCGTTAAAATACCACGACATACTTGACACCCTCCATTTCGAGGACCTCCGTTCTCATCTAGTGCGAGATTCCAAAGTAATATTGTTTTGGCACCTCTTCTTAATGTGCCAGTAAAAATTGTTTTCATAAAGAAATCTATTTCGCCTTGAAAAGTAGTACCTGCATTTTGAATTCCTGATTGTTCTGTAAAATAGATATTCACGTCAGGAAATTGAGCTCTTAATGCATCTATATCAGATGGTTGACCTGCATAAGCATGATAAGCTATTGAATTAGTAAAAGAAGCCACTACCGGATCACTTAACAACGTATTTGGAAAATTAGGGTCTTCACTTTCTCTAAAATTATGATCATAACCTATTATTATTGGATTTACATTTGAATTCTCTAAAGCTGGACCTAAATGACTTCCAATAAATGCAATTTGTTCTTGAGCAGTCATTTTCATAGTAGGGTAAGAATTATTCTCAAAAAGAGGTTCGTTTTGAGTGGAGATAGCATCTATTGTAATGCCATTGTTTTGATATTCTTCAAGATATTTTACTAAATAATCTGCATAAACACTAAAATATTGTGACTGTAAACTTCCTCCGTTGAATGAATTATTGTTTTTCATCCATCTAGGAGCAGTCCAAGGAGCTGCTTTAAATTTCATTTCATTATTTATAGAAATAATATTTTGAGCCACTGGGATAATAGGATTGTTATTTGTGAAATCCTCATTAATAGAAAATTGATCTAGATTTAAATCTTCACCACTAGTAATCTCATTATAAGTATAACTGCCATTTCTATTAAAATCTGATGCTCCTACGGTAAGTCTTGTATAGCTTAAACGAATTCCATTTTCACTAAACAGTTCATTAAGAGCTTCTGTATTATTATTGAGTAAAAAAGCTGAACTCCCTGTTAAAGCACCGCCAAAACCTTCTATTGTTTGAGCAGTGTCAAATTCATCTACCGTTATCGTAATACTTCCTGTATTTTGATCTGTAAATGGTAATTGATTGGGTAATTCCCTAAGTTTAGAATTTTCATCAGGAGTTGTTATTACTACACGTACTTCACCAGATGTAGATGTATCTTGATCTTCAGAATCATTTGATGTTTCTTCTGGCATTATTGAACTGTCTGAAGATTCTGGGTCATCATTACAATTATAAAATGTAATTGTACATAATAACAAGCCTAATAATAAAAGTTTCTTTTTCATTTTTTTATTTTTTATATTAATACCCTGGATTTTGTGTTAATTCAGGGTTTCTGTCTAATTCTCCTTGAGGGATAGGTAAGAGTAATTGAAATTCTTGAATTTCAATATTTTTAGACTGTATGATAGCTTGTCTAGTAGCTTCAAAACCTTGTCTTTTTAAATCAAATAAGCGTTGCCCTTCAAACATAAATTCTACTCTGCGTTCATTTAGTATTGCTTCGTTTATAGCTTGAGTAGTCATAGTTCCATTGTAATTTGATAAACCAGCTCTATTTCTAACCTCATTCAATAAATTTACCGCACCATTATTATCTTGCATTTGATTAAGAGCCTCTGCTCTCATAAGAAGAACATCTGCATAGCGCAATACGATACTATTATCTGCTGAATTAAATGCATTACCATTTCTCCATTTAAACACAAATAAAATTCCATTTCTTTCAACCAAGGAAGAAGCCTTTCTTACATCATTATTTTCAAACGCCATTTCACTGTTAGGTGTGGGGGTATTAAACTTAATAAAATCAAATGACGCCTCTGGAGTAGGTAATATAAGCTCAGGAAAAACATTTCCTTCTTGAGCTCCAGCATATTGAATAGCAAACAGAACTTCACTATTATCATTATTTTGTTGATCAAAAAGAGTGTCAAAATCAGAAACAAGTGAAAAACCTCTCGACATTGTGTTATTCGTTATGTTTATCACTTCCGTGAAATTGCCTAATGAGAGTTGAACTTTTGCTAGAAGTGTTTCTGCTGCTCCAATGTTTGCTCTTCCTTGCTCGAGGTTTTGGTTATCTAAAAAGTCAATAGATTGCCTCAAATCATTTATTATTTGTTCATAAACCTCTGCTTCTGTATTTCTTGGAATAAAAATCTGATCTGCTTCTAAAGAAGTTGTAGCTTCTGTCACAATCGGAACTCCGCCATAAAACTGAACAAGATTAAAATAATTAAGAGCTCTAAGAAATAAAGATTCTCCTAAGAGTTCATTTTGTCTTCCTTCTTGAAAAACAGACTCATCCATACTGGTAATTCCATCTATGGCAGCGTTTGCACGCCCTATTGCTCTATAAACTTGTCTAAAGAACCGAGTCGTAACCTCATTTGTTGGACGTAACGTATAATTATCTATTGAAAAATTATTTGGATTATCTCCTCCTGCAAAGCTATTATCTGCTCTTACATCCCCCAAAACATAATAATCAAAACCATAATAACTATCTGGTTGCAAAGCGTCATAAGCTCCTATAACTGCAGCATTAGCATCTTCTTCAGTAAGAAAAAAATTCTCAGTGGCTATATCATTTCTTACAGGAACCTCAAGACTATCTTCTGAACAAGCCAAGACAAAAAACGTACTAGTTAAAAATATAAAAAATCTAATGTTCATAATATTTATTTTAAAATGTCATATTTAATCCTCCAATAAAAGTTCTTACTTGTGGGTAGGTTCCAAAATCAATACCGCTTGATAAAACATTAGAACCGTCTCTACTTACTTCGGGATCATATCCAGAATAATTTGTCCAAGTTGCTAAATTTCTACCTTGCATAAAGAGTTTCAAATTATTTATGCCTAACTTCTGGGTCCACTTTTTAGGAAAATTATAGCCTAAAGTAAGCTCACGAAGTTTTATGAAAGACCCATCTTCAACCCACCTTGTAGATGCTCTATTATTACCATCAGGATCCCCAAATGCAGCTCTAGGAATGTCTGTGTTAGGATTATCAGGAGTCCAAGCATTTAAAACGGTAGTACTTTGATTTGTAAATCCAGATTGGTTTTCTAGTTCAAGACGTGTTGCGTTATAAATATCCTGTCCTTCAACTCCCTGAAAGAAAACAATAAGTTCAAATCCTTTATAATTAATCGTAGTTGTCGTAGCCCAAGAAAAATCCGGAAGAGCATTTCCTATAATGGTCCTATCATTATTATCATCAATTATACCGTCTCCGTTAAGATCTGAGAATATAATATTACCTGTCTCAGGATCGACCCCTTCTGAAACAAAACCAAAAAAGTTACCTACAGGCTGTCCTTCTTCTATACGTGTAACTTCACCTTGATCACTAACTGATCCAGAAGTAATTATTTGCCCTCCTATATTGGTAACCTCATTAACATTTCGAGTATAATTTGCATTCAAATTTATTGAAAGATCATCAGTGTCTAATAACACAGCATCTAGTGCTAATTCTATTCCTCTATTTTCTATAGATCCAATATTTTGTGTAGCATTATCAAAACCTGTTGTTATGGGTAATGGATTATTAATGAGTAAATCGGTTGTATTCTTTAAGTAAGTTTCGAAAGTCATATTAAATCTATTCTTAAAGAAACTAAGATCAATTCCAAAATTAGTTTGCTCTGTAGACTCCCATTTTAAATTTGCATTTGCAACTTGTGAAGGGAATACCCCAGTAACAACTTGTCCATTTACTACATAATTTGAATTTGGACTAAAAAGAGCTTGAAATCTATTATTTCCGAAATTTTGATTTCCTGTAAATCCATAACCTATTCGAAACTTCAACCTACTAAGCCAAGAAACTTCTTGTAGAAATTTTTCATCTGAAACAATCCAAGATCCAGAAAAAGAAGGGAAAACAGCAAAACGATTACTTGGACCAAAACGTGATGAACCGTCTCGTCTAATAGTAGATTCAATAAAATATCGATCTAAATATGATATTTTGGTTCTGAAGAATATAGAATTATTTGAGTTTTCAAATATACTTTCTTCTGTAGCCAAAATTTCTGTCGCTGGATTGACGGTAGTTATAGAGCCATTTAAAAAATTATTTCCTAAAATTCTTGTATTATCGTCTCGTCTTTCCTGAATAGATGTGCCTAGTAAAAAGTCTAAATTAATTTTATCCTTAACTGGACTAAAATTGTAATTAACAGTATTCTCCCATAACCATATTGTATTTTGGAAAGTAGCGGTCTCTGCTTGTCCATTTGTGGCTCTTCCGTTTGAAGTAGTAAATGGGTCTACAAATCTATTAAATTTAGATTGTGAATAATCTATACTAAAAGCACTATTGATTAGAATTCCAGCAGGTAGAGTGTAACCAAGATTTAAATTTGCAAGAACTTTTGATGTTACAAATTCTCTATCTTCCCCTCTTACAAGAGCTATTGGATTGTCAAATCCAGGTTGAAAAGGATTTGAAGGAAAGTTGCCATTATCATCTATAATACCAATAATTGGTGGTGTTTGTAGAGCAGATAATACGACTCCACCTTGATTAACTCTCTGATTATCGTTAATTACATTAAAATTTGTTCTTGATAAACCTACACTACTCTTTACTTTAAGATTTTTAAAAACTTCACGATCTTGATTAAATCGTAGAGAATATCTTTGAAAACCTGTAGTTTCTATTGTCCCTTGCTCATCCTGAAAACCTCCTGATATATAGTAATTTCCATTGTTGTCACCTCCTGAAAAGGATACTTCATAATTTTGAACCGTGGCAGGATCGTAGAGTTCTCTTTGAAAATCTGAATTGAAGGCAAAATTATTCGGATCAGCAACTAAAGGTAATCCTACATTGGCTCTAGAGGTATTCAAAACATTAATAAATTGTTCAGAATTTAATAAGTCTAAGGTGTTAACTACTTCGTTTACGCCTAAAAATGAAGAAAACCTTAACATTGACTTTCCTTTTTCACCCCGTTTAGTGGTAATCAGAACAACTCCATTAGCTGCTTGAGCTCCATAAATTGAAGTAGCAGATGCATCTTTTAAAACTGATATAGACTCTACATCTCTTGGATTCAACCCTTCTGTATTTTGAGCTTGAATCCCATCTATAATATAAAGTGGATCAGAATTACCCAATAAAGAAATAGCACCTCTTATTCTTATTGCTGTACTTTGACCAGGGCTGCCCGAAGGATTAATAACCTGAATTCCAGATATTTTACCTTGCAATGAATTTTCTATGTTAGTAAAAGGTTTACCATCAACAATATCTTCTCCTTCTACCACAGAGACTGAAGACGTAAGAGATTTTTTAGTTGAGGTCCCGTATCCAATAATCACTACCTCTTTAAGAGATAAAATATCTTCTATAAGAATGATTTCAATAGAAGATTGATTAGTGATTAAAATTTCCTGTGCTTCAAAGCCTACTGAAGAAACAACTAAAGTTTCTCCTTTTGATACTTTAAGAGAAAAGTTTCCATCAAAGTCGGATGTAACTCCTCTACTTGTATTTTTTACTAATATTGTAGCTCCTAAAATAGGTGTGCTAGTTTCTCCTAATACTTTACCAGAAAGTAACAATTCTTGGGCTTGTAATAAAGATGAAATACTTAAAAAGTAAAGAATAAAAATAAATGTTTTACTCATTGTTAATTGACATATTATAATTCTTAATTCGTTTTTAGTTTTGAAATTTTAAATATTTAATCGTTTCTTTAAACGCTGCGAATGTTATTTTGAAATTAGATTTTGATATTCTTAAAATTTCTAAGTCGAAATTTAGAATATGTTAAAAATAGAGCCAATTTTTTAGACACTTCTTAAATACATCGATTTCGAAGTATGATTACGTCTATTTTACTTTTTTTATTTTAAAAAATTGATATTGAAGCATATACGTTTAATTTATATTATTAGTAATGTATAGTAAATACACTAAACTGTTGATCATAATCATTGTGATTTTTCAAATAAAAGTTCAAGCACAGAACCGTAAAAACTTAATATCCACTATTCCTGAATTAACAAAAATTATACATTTTGATAAGGATAATTATGGAGGAGATTCCCAATTTTGGACCATGACAAGGGATTCAACAGGAATTTATTACTTTGGGAATAACGATGGAGCTATAGCTTATGATGGTCAGAAATGGCAAGATATACTATTGCCTAATAGTTCTGCTGTAAGAAGCCTGTTGTATGCTTCAAATGGTATTGTGTATGCAGGTGGTTATAATGATTTTGGAATAGTTGAAAAAAATTCTTTTGGAACCTATGAATTTCGATCTATTTTAATGGATCTTAAAATCACTACAGAAAAAATAGAAAATGTTTGGCAGATACATGAAGTTAATGGAATTATAATCTTTAGAACCTTTGAAGGTTTAATAACAATAGAAAATAATTCATCATCTTATATCCCCTCAGAAAGCAGATTTATTCATTCAGATGTTCTTGAAGGCACATATTATGTTCAAGATGAAAATTTGGGAGTTATGAGTTTTGATCCTGTTTTGAAAAGCTTTAATTCTATATTTAATTCAAAAGATATTGGTAATGAAGTTATCATTTCTTTCTTACCATCAGACAAAGCAAATTCTATTGAAATTATAACTAAAAAAGGTAACATATATCTAGGGAATTTAATAAGTGGAGTATTAACGAAAAAACATGAAGTCTTTTCAGAAGATCAAAACGAATTTTTATCAGTAGCTGTTAAAAAAGGAGATACTTATATACTAGGAACTATCGGTTCTAAAATTTTAACTTTTTCAAATGGAAGAAATACTTCCTTAAAAGGTTCTGTTTATGACCAAATACAAGATAATACTGTATTAAATTTTTATAAAGACGGGGATGAATTATGGGTCCTTCTAAATGATGGTATAGATCTTATAAAATACAATGCTTCTTTTAGTAACCTTTTTAGTGAAGGATCTGTTTATGATATATTGATTAAAGATGAGTCTATTTACATAGCAACAAACAATGGAGTTTATTTTTCCAAAATACCCAAGGAGGGTTCTGTTTTCAATTTTGTTAAAACAAAAATTCCGCAGGGCCAAGCCTGGTCTCTTTCAAGCATAGGCGTTTCTATATTAGTGAGTCATGATCTAGGTATTTATGAAATAAGTGATGAGGATGTTACCCAAATTGGTAATGAAAAAGGATTCTGGAAAGTTATTCCTATTTCAAATAAGAATAATGAATATCTTGCTTGTAGTTATAATGGTTTTTATCTTCTTAAAAAAGAAGGAATAAGATTTAATATTATAACAAAAATTAAAGGATTTCAAGAATCTACAAGAGATGTTTTACCTTCAGATGAGGAAAATACATTTTGGGTGTGTCATGGCTTTAAAGGAGTTTTCAAGGTTAAGTTTAGCAAAGACTATAGAAGGGTTGTAGCAATAGATCATTTTACTGATCAAAATGGATTTAAATCTCCATTCAATATTAATGTTCATAATTGGAATTCTGATATTATATTTTCAACAAATACTGGTTTTTATACATTTAATAAAGAAAATAATAAATTTTTACCCTATTCTAAACTCAATAATATTATTGGAAACTCAATTAATACTAGAAAAATTATAACACATCAAGATACTACATGGGTTGTGTTAAATGATGAAATAGGTTTATTTAAACAATCTGATGAACTTCCTAATATAGATAAAAATACTTTTCGTAACCTTAAGGGAGATTTAAATAGAGGATTTGAGAAAATCCTACCTATAACAAACAAGAAAGTTTTGATAGGCGCAAAATCAGGTCTTTATGTCTATAATTTAAAAGAATCACTAGATAAACCTAGTTTTTCTACAATCATAACAAAAGTAACAAAACAAGAAAGTACTAAAAATATAACTTCTCAAGTAGTTATTGCAGAGCAAAATGAGTTAGAAATATCAAATTCAACAGAGGTGTTAAGGTTTGAATTTGCGGCTCCTGAAAAAACTCCAAAATCAAATATAAACTTTAGTTACAAACTAAAAGATCTTGATAATGATTGGTCAACATGGAGTCGTAATTCGTTTAAAGAATACACCCATTTACCTGCAGGCTCTTATGAGTTTTTAGTACGAAGCCTTGACGAAAAAGGAGTTATCAGTAATGAAGCTAGTTTCTCTTTTATAATACAACCTCTATGGTACAAAACAAATCTTGCTAAAATTACATGTGTAAGTTTAATGATTTTAGCTATTTGGTTAGGGATAAGGCTTGTTAACAATAAAAGAATAGAAGAGAGAAAAAAATCTAAAGCACTATTGGAAAGATCCAAAAAAGTACTCAATTTAGAAATTGAAAGGTTAAAACTCAAACAAGACAAAAATCAACTTGAAGAAGATGTGATATTTAAAAGCAAGGAACTAACAAATTATACTGTACAGCTTATAAACAAAAAAAGAGCTTTTGTTGAAATTCAAAATGATTTAAAAGAGTTAAAGAACCTTGTTAAAAATGCGGAGTCGAAAAAAAAGATAATTGAAATATTTAAAAAATTACATCAACATAAAGTAGGGGAAGAATATATGAAAGTGTATGATGTTAATTTTGAAAAGATCCATCAAGATTTCTTTAAAAAATTAAAATATATACATCCGAAAATAACTATACGTGAACTCAGGCTTTGTGCATTTATAAAAATGAATTTAACTAATAAAGAAATTGCCCCTTTGTTAAATATTTCTGTACGAGGTGTAGAAACTGCAAGATATAGAGTTCGAAAAAAATTGCAAATCAATCAAGAGTCTAGTCTTAATAATTTTTTGACAAATCTATAAAAGAAAACACAACTACAAGAAACTGACTATAAGCTACTTGAATTATTCTGACGTAACTTGGAAGTATGATGTACAAATATTGATGTATTTGAAGAGTATTCAAAAATTATTATAAATAATTGTCATATTCTAAATTTATTGACCTAATAATTACAGATATTCCTGTTTTGATATTTTTTTTAAGATCAACATAGAATATTTTAAAACCAATAGTCATGAAAATAAAAACTTACTCAAAAAAAAGTTCAGATGTGTTAGTTGTAATAGCAACTATCATATCTTTTCTGTTTACAGGTACTTCTTCGACTGGTCAAGAAGTATCCGTTCACTTAACAAAAGGAGATCAAACGGTTCTTCTAGAAGAACAAGCTCCGACCTCGTTTAACAATGGGGAAATTCCCAATGCTACAATTAATGTTGAAGAACAAGAAACGTTTCAGACCATTGATGGATTTGGTTTTATGATGACACAAGGAAGTGCACAAGTTCTTAATGACCTTAATCCAAATTTACAAAATTCCATTCTTCAGGAAACTTTTAACCCAAACAATAATGGCTCTAAACTATCTGTAATGAGGATTAGTATAGGGGCTTCAGATTTAAGCAACTCGGTATACTTTTACAACAATACGCCAGGAGATTTAAATATGAATAATTTCAGTCTAAATGGTCCTGATAAAGAAGATCTTATTCCAATAATAAAGAAAGTACTTGAAATTAATCCTAATATTAAAATTCTGGCGACACCATGGTCTGCCCCCACTTGGATGAAGACTAATAGAGATACTTCTTCAAATCCAGCTATTGGTGGAAGTTTGGATCCGCAATTTTATGAAGCTTATGCAAGGTATTTTGTTAGATATTTACAGGAAATGGAGGCCGAAGGGATTCCTATATGGGGTATTACGCCACAAAATGAACCCGAAAATCCATTTAATGAGCCTAGCATGGTGATGACTTCTAATGAACAATTAGACTTTATAAACAATCATTTAGGTCCTCAAATAGAAGCTGCTGGTTTTTCCCCCCGTATTATAGCCTTTGATCACAACTGCGATAACCCAGGGTATCCTATAAATGTATTAAATAATAGCACTTATGCAGAGGGTGCCGCTTTTCATTTATATGATCCAGGAGCTAATATTGAGGCAATGTCTGAGGTACGTAATGCTACAGGTAAAAATGTATATTTTACAGAGCAATTTACCAGTTCTAACGGAGAGTTTAATGGTGACTTTGGATGGCATATAGAAAATGTTGTTATTGGTTCTTTACGAAACTGGTCTCGAACAGTAATTGAATGGAACTATGCAGCAGACCCAGACTCAAACCCAAGAACCCCAGGTGGATGTGATGAATGCTTAGGTGCGATAACTGTTAATAACTCAAATAGTATTACACGCAATGTTTCCTATTACATCATCTCTCAAATATCAAAATTTGTACAACCTGGAGCTGTAAGACTAGCCACAAATGATCCAGATAATGATACTGTCACTAATGTAGCTTTACGTAATGAAAATGGAGAGAAAGTACTTCTTGTATACAATATAAACAATACAGATCAAGAAATAAGTGTCAATTGGAACGGAAGATCCTTTACCTATAATTTACCTGGACGCTCTGCAGCTACATTTACCTGGGAAGGTGAGTTTACACCACAACCTCCCGAAGCACCTACAAATATAATTTTCACTACAGACGATACAGAGGTAAATCTTAGCTGGGATGATGCAAATAGAGCTACAACTTATGCTGTTAGAAGAGCTACTAACATTAATGGCCCATTTTCAACTATCGCTTCTGACTTAACTAATACCACATATACAGATACAAACGTTACTAATGGGACTACTTATTACTACAGAATAAGAGCGATAAATGAGATCGGAACTACAGAATCTACTCAAATATCGGCTGTTCCTAACATAATTATTATAAACGCATTTAGCCAGATTGAAGCTGAAGAATTTAATGAAGGTCAAACTGTCCAATTAGAAAACACATCAGATATTGGTGGAGGTCAAAACGTTGGATTTATAGATAGCAATGATTTTCTTCTTTATGAAAATGTAGACTTTGGTAATGGTGCACGTAGTATAAATGTTCGTATCGCCTCTGGAGCTAATTTTGTAGGAACGATGGAACTTCGTTTAGGAAGTGTTACAGGAAATCTAATAGGGAGTGTATCATTTGGAAATACAGGAGGTTATCAGTCTTGGGTTACTAGACAAGCTAATATTCAAGAGACTTCTGGTCTTAGCGATCTTTATCTTGTTTTTCAGGGAGGTGAAGGTATTGGAAATATAAACTGGTTTCGGTTTAATCAAGAAGATTTAGGCGATCCACCATCAGCCCCCACAAATTTAACCGCAACTGGAGGAGATGCAACAGTTTCACTTTCGTGGAATACCGTAGCGGATGCCGATACATATGAAGTAAGAAGATCTACAAATAGTAATAGCGGATTTTCGACTATTGCAAGTGCCCTAACAGAAACAACTTATACTGATAATTCAGTTACGAATGGTACTCAATATTTTTACAGAGTCAGAGCTTTTAACCTAGCAGGTAATAGTGGTGATTCTAATACCGCAAGTGCAACTCCCCAGGAGCCAGCTAAATCTGCATTTGTACGCATAGAAGCAGAAGACTTTGATAATGCCCAAGGTATTCAAACTCAAAACACGAGCGATGTTGGGGGAGGACAAAATGTGGGTTTTATTAATAGAGACGATTTTCTAGTCTATAACAATATAGATTTTGGAAATGGTGCAAGAAGCTTAGAAGCCCGCATCGCCTCAAATGCAAATTTTACAGGCACTATGCAAATTCGCCTAGGGAGTGTTACAGGTGATCTTGTGGGGACTTTATCCTTTGGTTTTACCGGCGGTTGGCAATCTTGGATAACTAGAACTGTAAACATTGATCAAGTCACTGGAATTCATGATCTTTATTTTGTTTTCTTAGCTCCTAACAGTCAAGGAATCGGAAATATAAATTGGTTCGTTTTTAATGAATCAAATGAACTAAATCCTCCTGCTACTCCTAATAACCTTACAGCAACTGGAGGAGATGCAACAGTTTCACTTTCGTGGAATAGTGTAACAGATGCCGCGACTTATGAATTAAGACGCTCTACAACTAGTAACAGTGGGTTTTCGGTCATTGCAAATGGCATTGAAGAAACAACTTTTGTCGACAACGCAGTTGTTAACGGAACGCAATATTTCTATCGCGTAAGAGCCATAAATCAAGCCGGAAATAGTGGTAATTCTAATACCGCAAATGCAACTCCGCAAGCAAACAATCCTAATGATGGTGATATTCAATCTGGAGAAATCTATATAATTAGAAATCGCGGCTCAAATAGAGTAATGGATGTTGCTGGTGTATCTCAAGATAATGGAGCTAGAATCCAACAGTGGGAGGATACAGGAGGTGATAATCAAAAATTTATAGTAGAAAATTTAGATGGGAATGAGTATAAAATTACGGCTTTGCACAGCAATAAAGTTTTAGATTTAGTAGATGGATCTCTTCAAAACGGTACTGAAGTTCAACAATACGATTCTTTTGACAATAATATAAATCAAAGATGGCAACTCGTTCCTATTTCGAATAATTTTTTTGAAATTGTATCTGTAAAAAGCGGTAAAGCTCTTGAGATTCGTAACGGTACTAGTACATTAGGAGAACGAGTAGTGCAACAACCAAGAAATGGATCTTTTAGACAGCAGTGGAGTTTTGAATTATTGTCAACAAGATCAAGTTTAAATGAAAGTGTAAAAAACATAAAACCTCAAAATAATGCTACTAGAAATGTTGTTGTATACACTAACCACTTTTCAGAAAATACCCTACAATATGAACTCCAAGGTGATGAGAAATCAGAAGCAGTAGAAATATTTATTTTTAATGTTTTAGGGCAAGTTGTCACTAAATTTACAGATCACCCAGAACCTAATAATAGTATCCGAAATATACCGCTTGGTTCTAAAACAAGAGATTTACCAAAAGGACAGTATTTTATAAAAGTTGGCAACTTACAAGCTAAGCCATTCATTATTTATCAATAAACAATAAATTAAGATTAAATAACTAGACAGTAGGATCTATTAATACTGATCCTGCTGTTTTTTTTTGCTTACAATAAAAGAAAACTATCCAAGGTAGGGTTTTATATACTGTTTAATGTAAAGATAAAAAAAGACTATTTGACATATTTAAAAAGCTTTATGAGGCCTACTATATCTTACTATTAACAAATCAATGTTTAAACATACTACAAGTTGGGATTATCAAAAGAGAATAAAGAGTTTATAATTAATGGTGTAGATTTTTTATGAATAAACTAGCTATAAATTTGCATAATATAATATTCAGAATATTTGATTTCACATGTAAACCATTGATTATTTAGAGGCTTAAAAAAAGGAATGAGAACTACTTACTTTTAGAAAGACGTAACAACTAAATTATCAAAACTAATTTTCTGCTGCGCTACAAATTCTACATACATCAATTAAGAAAATTGTTCATCACGGACTTTCACAAGGAATACTCACTAAAGAACAAATAATTCTGATTCCAAAAGTTCAAACCTTTAACTCATTATACACGAACAACTTATAATAAAATTTCACTTTAGGGGTTAAAACAACTAAACCCTTTAAAACAGTACTGTTTTAAAGGGTTTACAGTAATTTAGTGACCTCGACAGGATTCAAACCTGTAACCTCTTGAGCCGTAATCAAGTGCGCTATTCAGTTGCGCCACGAGGCCTTTATTTTTCCAAAACAACAAATATTATTTGTTTGTTTCGGGGTGCAAATATATTTCTTTTTATCTTGCCAACAAATACTTTCAAATACTTTTTTAGAAAAAAATGAAACTAATTAATTACATACGTGATATACAGGATTTTCCAACGGAAGGAATCGTGTTTAAAGACATCACCCCGTTGCTTGGAGATGCGTCCGCTTTCGCGAAAGCGAGTAAAGAATTACTAGAATTAGTAGGCGATCAGCAGATAGATAAAGTGGTAGGCGTGGAGTCAAGAGGCTTCTTTTTTGGCGGTGTGCTTGCCGAGAAACTCAATGCAGGTTTTGTTCCCGTACGTAAACCAGGCAAGTTACCTTATAAAACCGCTTCTCAGAGCTATGCTTTAGAATATGGAACCGACACCTTAGAAATTCACGAAGATGCCATACAACCTGGCGATAAGGTCTTATTACACGATGATGTATTAGCAACTGGTGGTACTGCAGCGGCTGTCGTACAATTGATTGAAGCCTTAGGCGGCGAAGTCGTACAATGTAACTTCTTAATCGAACTCAGTTTCTTATCTGGAAAAGAGAAACTAGAGGGAAAAACCATTAAAGCTGCGATTAGGTATTAGTGAAACTCACTATTGCGAAGTCTGCAAGACGCACTCAATAGTACAAGTTGAACTAATCCCGCTTTTCAGCGGGATCTAAAATCTAAAACCTCGACAGGTGTCACACTGAGTTCATCGAAGTGCTCAGTTTGACAAACAAAAAAATAGACAATTAAATCACAATGTATACTCGAGCGGAGTCGAGAGGTTTGCGGAGAGACTAAATTATTGGGATGAGTTCTCGAGGGCACTCGAACGGACAGGCAGACTTGGACCGATAGTATGATACGTCATTCTGAATTTATTTCAGAATCACATACTATTTTTGATTTATACAGAGAGAAGCAAAAATATAGAAACACATAGTACCGATTGATATTCATATGAATGGAATTACCTATATAGAACACTTTATTGAAAACCCTTCGGGATTATTTAATCTATTACAGTCTACGGTTATTTGGGATGAGCGTATGTCTGCGCGCAAAACAGCGAGTTTTGGAAAAGCGTATAACTACTCACAAATGGAATATGTACATCAAGCATTTACCCCTATACTAAACGGAATTACATTAGATATTGAAGACGTATTACATTTTAAACCCAATAACTGTTTGATGAATTATTATATGGATGGAACCTCTAAAATGGGTTTTCATTCTGATCAAACAGATATCCTAGAAGCGGGGACAGGTGTAGGGATTATCTCGTTAGGCGCGACTCGAATTTTACGATTTCGAAGCATAGAAGATAAAAACATTACAAAAGACTTTTCACTTCCTTCAGGTTCTTTTATCTATATGACGAATGAAGTACAAGCGCATTGGCAACATGCCATTCCAACATCTGATGCTACCGAAGGTCGTATTAGTATGACGTTTCGGAAAATTAAATAAGAAAGTCTCCTCGAGCGCAGTCGAGAGGTTTACTAAGAAACTACCTTCTTAACAAGAGTTCTCGAGGGCACTCGAACGGACAGTGAGATGCGTCATTCTGAACTTGTTTCAGAATCACATCAAGTCAATAATTTGCTTTTATCTTAGAGTACTCATTTTAAAAACCTTAATAGCTTATTTACACTAAGAACTCGTTCTCATTCTACTCTGTAGTATTCATTTTTTCCTTGATGAAAAAACGAATCAAAAAAATCAAGACGTAAGAAAATTTTACTAAAAATTTCTTTCACTACGGCACAAAAATAAGGGTATGTAGTTTTCAAGAATCATTATATAAGTATTCTTTTTTTAATTATTTATATACTTTTAGCCTGCGACGATTTTTGCTTAACCCTTCGCTTTAATTCATTTTTTACGTAAAATTTTCTAAGGTCAATTTACTATTGACTTTTCAAAATAATTAAAAATTGAGTCTTATTTCCTACGTCTTACAGTTCAGCTGTCCTATGTCCCCTCGAGTGCAGTCTAGAGGTTTACTAAGAAACTACCTTCTTAACAAGAGTTCTCGACTGCGCCTGCCTGCCGAACAGGCAGGCTCGAACGGACAATGAGATACGTCATTCTGAACTTGTTTCAGAATCACATCAAGTCAATAATTTGCTTTTATCTTAGAGTACTCATTTTAAAAACCTTAATAGCTTATTTACACTAAGAACTCGTTCTCATTCTACTCTGTAGTATTCATTTTTTCCTTGATGAAAAAACGAATCAAAAAAATCAAGACGTAAGAAAATTTTACTAAAAATTTCTTTCACTACGGCACAAAAATAAGGGTATGTAGTTTTCAAGAATCATTATATAAGTATTCTTTTTTTAATTATTTATATACTTTTAGCCTGCGACGATTTTTGCTTAACCCTTCGCTTTAATTCATTTTTTACGTAAAATTTTCTAAGGTCAATTTACTATTGACTTTTTAAATGATTAAATATAGAGTCTTACGTCCTACGTCTTAGAGCGCAGCGGTCCTACGTCTTAGCCGGACACGGCTAATTTCTACGACTTCACATATATAAAACTACTTCTCAAATGATTGAAAATTGATCTTACGTCTTATGTATTAGAGCGAAGCGGTCCTACGTCTTAGCCGGACACGGCTAATTTTTATGGCTTCACACTCTTCTCCACAACCCCGCCTTTGGCGCTATCAACTTTGATTTTAAGATTATTTCCACCTTTTACAATCCAACGAACCATCACGGTGCTATTACCCGGAATATTCGCTACACGAATCGTTTCAGGTTTGTTTTTCTGTTCTTGGGTTACATTAAAATCGGCGTCTTCTACAATCATGCCTGCTAATACTTTTGCTCCTGAAAGCGTTATGTAATCAGGACGTTCAATATTATATTTTAAATCCTGACTTGCATGCGTTGGCATTAAGCGATCATTTACGATCGTAGCGGTTACTTCTTTTAGACCATTTGGTAAAGACTTTATCGACACATCACCTACAGATAAATGCGGCATATGGAACGCATGATAAAACACAAACACCATATTACGATGTGCCTCTTCCTCAAGCATAAAACCAGGCGTTGCACGCCCTGTATTCTTTTTAAATCCACCTATTTCTACCAGTCCGTATGTCGGGTGATTGTATTCTTTATACGGTGTAAAGCCATCGCCTAATAACAAATCTTTTTCGGCATCATAGATTTGGTCACGCCCTCCATCTTTATTCTTATAATACGCAAAACCTGTAAAGATTTCATTGGTAAACGTATAAATCCCACGACCGCCATAAAACCAATCCAGCTCTCCGCCAAATACAGAGTATAAGTCTTTATACACCGTCAGGTAGCGATACCCAGGAAGGATTTCTTCTCCTTTTCGACCAATCGCATCATAAATCGCTACATCTGCACGATTGTAGGTCGCAAGATCTTCTTCGGCGCCAGGACCTCTAAGGATCATACCCCCGCTATTATGAAAACTCTGCGCTCCTGCAATATTAGGACGTGACTTTACAAAGTCGGCAACAGCTCTGGTTTCTGGAGCAGAAAACGGATATTTATACGCCCCACGCTGTACATAATCCGGTTGCCATTTCCATCCCCAATCACGGTTTGGATCATAATACCCAGGAATATCCTCATTAATACGTCCGTCATTATCATTATCAATCCCTTCGCCTCCTAATCGCTCATAACGCTGTCCTGTCACCACATCATCTGGAGTAATACGAATCATCTTTCTCGGGTCTCTAGGGTCTATAATAAAATTCCCTGTAGCACTCTTACGACGCATTTGGGTAATCGACCCATCGCCATCCAAATCATCAAAGCCATCTTCGTCAAAAAGCCCATCACTATCATCATCTAGCGGAATCATCCCTGCACGTGGCGTATTTCCCGTATTGGGTTCTTTCATATAATTATTACGCGCATCCGGGTTGATGGTCGCTACGATATAAAACACCCGATCCTTGAGCATCTCTGTGATATACGGTACTTTCCCAAAACTCTCTGTCAGATACCAAGCCGTATACGTACTAATTTCGCCTCCTTGAATCTCATTAGAGTGAATGTTTCCGTCGAGGTAAAACCCAGGTTTGCGATCGGCGTCTCCTGTACTGTAATCAGTAATAGCGAGCATCCAGAGATCTCGTCCTTGTGTGGATTTTCCAATAGATGTACGTTTGACTAAATTAGGGTGTGCATCGGCGATTTTTTTACCGATGGCTGCCAATCCTTCGGCGGTGTAATATTGATTAAAAGCCACGTTCACTTTCGGATTGGAAGGCGTTCCTACCGCTTGAAATATGTCTTGTGCTGATTGCGCTTTCGCGAAAGCGTATACCATCAGAACACATGCGATTGTAAGTATATATTTTTTCATCTGATTGGTTTATAAGTTGATCGTTTTTGTTGCCGTTCCTGCTTGCGGAACCGTCGCTTCTATCGTAACACTGCCGGACCCTTGAATGAGCCAACTCATGGTAAGCGTGCCATCACCGTCCAGTTTTTCGATGACCTGTCGTGATTTTCCAGAAATAAGTTGCTGATTATTTTTGGTTTTCAGATAGACATTGATCTTACGTAACCATCGGGATTTATCACCCATTTCGGTATGCGTCGGTAAGAGGCCGTCGTTATGTAAATCGATGGTGATTCTTGTCACATTTTTATCGACTTTTTCCTGTTGTAGATTCACCAGTTGTAATTCGGGTTGCATGGTCGCTACTTTTAGGATAAAGTCGGTATGCTTGCTCGAAATACTATCCACCATCGCATACGGTGGGTTTTTCATCACAAATGGGTGGATTCCGCCGACTTCTACTTTGTGATTCGGAAAGTCAGGATGTTGCACTTCTTGCCACGGAATAAACGCATTGTTGATCCCTTCAGCTTCTGCATAGGCAAGGAAATTGGCTTTCTCATTTTTAGGCGCTTTGTTAATCGAGTCACCTTCAAATTTTTTAGGCCACCATCCCGGTGTACTCATCGCCAATCTTCCAAAGTGGAAATAACTCCACTCAAAAGCACTGCCGCCTTGTGCAGCACCACTGGGTGCATTTTCTTTAGGAACGAACTCATTATAGGCTTCAGAAAGCATTTTATTAATGGCTTCGTCATTTTTTAAGATGCTTGTCACCACTCTTTTAGAAGCACCACCTTTATTGTATTTTAAGGGTTTCGAAAGGTTATTGGCATCACTAAACGTAAGAATCGCATACAGATTCCATTGGGTATATAAGAAGTCGAGTAGGGCACGATGCTCTACTTGAGAGACAGGATGCTCTCCTGATCCTTTAGTGAAATACGGAAAATTAAAGGTGAAGTTTTTATTGAAATACACACCACCGAGTCCGTCTTCATTAAAAACACCGTCTTTATCGTTATCAATCCCTTCGGTATATAGTTTGTAATTCCCACGCTCGCCTTTATTAGGATCTGCTTTTACGAGAATACGGTTGTCTTCTTCCAAGAGTTGGTAAGGCCCCGTAGGATCTTCTACACGCATCATGGTAATCAGTCCGTCGCGATTGAGATCTTCAAAAGCATCTTCGTCAAAAGTACCATCACGGTCATCATCGGTTTTTGTGGCATTGCCTTGTCTCGCGAACTTGGTCGCTGCAAAATACTGCGCCGTGGCATCAGGACTTAGATTTGGGAAGATATAAAAAGTCGTCTTTGTAAGTACCTCAGGATGGTTGGTGAGGATGCTTTCTGCCATGTTTAGTGCAAGTTCGGTACCTAATAGATGATCTCCTTGTACACCGCCCATAACAGCAATACCAGGATGACTTTCTGGATTCCCATCAGAAAGCGTAAGCATCCAAATATCTTTTCCGCCGCTGGTTTTGGTAAGCGAGGTGAGTTTGGCTTGTGTGTTTTGAGAGGCAAGACGTTGCAGCGTTGCGGTGACTTGCTGTTCATTGCGATAGTCGGTTTGTGCTAGGGTTGTAAAGCACATCGAAACTACTACAAATAGTGAGAGTAGTGATTTGTAATTCATTAATGTTGGTTTATTAGTGAAACTCAATATTGAAAAACCCGAAGGGTGAATTCAACATTGTACGTTAAACTAATCCCGCTTTTTCAGCGGGATCTGTTTCTAAATTCCTTTATGTTGCTCAAAGTACTATTTAATGGGAAATTTTTAAGAAGCGTTAAGGAATTTTTAAGAGGGATTAACATTTTGGAGTGGTGTCTTACATGTATTTTTTTGAGGTTCGTTTTCGCGAAAGTAAGTAAGGATAATATATGTTTTGTTGTTACGGGTTTCCGTAAGGGTGTTGGTTTGGAGTAGGGTATTTTTGGGATGTGGGTAGGATACTTTTTTTGCGAAATGATAATAAGAGTTAAGTATAAAGTGAGTGAAATGGATTTAAATAGTAACATAATCAATTATTTATGATATAAACCTTTTTGATTTTGTAAGTTTAAACTTCTCGTATAATTAGTTAATAAGTAATTGATTATAGAGTTATTGGCTAAAACAAGATTTGTATTCAATTAACTATATTAATAAATTGTTTAAATGAAAATAACTAATATAAAAATTACCAATTTCAGGCTTCTAGAAGATATTTATTTAAGTGTTGAAGATGATATAACTTTAATTATTGGCCGTAACAATAGCGGTAAAACTTCGTTCTTTGAAGCGATTAAAATGTTCACAGGAAAGAGTGAAGAAGACATATCTTTTGAAGATTTTTCACAAAGCTGTTATTTGAAATTTAGAGAGATATTAGCTTTATATGAAAGCATGTCTACAGAGGGAGTGAATGAAGAAGAAAAGGAGAAAATTGAAGAAGAAATTATACAGAATACACCTGCTATTAGTTTGCAAATTGAAATTGAATATGATAAAAAAGTTGATTCAATAGTTAATTTAAGTCAATTTATAACAGATTTAGATCCTGATAGAAATGATGCAATTATTCAGATTATTTATTCTCCCAAAAATACTTTAGGAATGTTTAAGTCCTATATAAATAGAGAGGATAGCACTGAAGAGTTAATCCCTTTTTTACATAAAAATATAAAAGAATACTATCAATTAAGATGCTATGCTCTAGATACAATCAATAACTCAAATTACAAGAGAGAGATTGAAGGTAATTATAGAGATAAAATCAAGAGAGTAGTTTCGTTTGAAGACATTAAAGCTTTACGCATTTTAGATGATAAAAAAGGAGATAGAAATAACACTCTTGCTCTTGGTTTTTCGAATTATTATAATCAAAGAGATGAAGCATCTGAAGATGTACTTGATTTAGAAAAAGTATTAACGGAAGTAGAAGAAACTTTAAAGGGAAAATATAAAATTGTCCTTGCTAAAATCATTAAAAGTTTAAAAAAATTCGGAGCAAACACTCCAATTACTATTCCAGATATTAATATTGATTCTAGTTTTAATTCAGAAGATGTAATAAAAAGGAACATTAAATATTTTTATAAACAAGATGAAATAGATCTACCAGAAAGTTATAATGGGCTTGGTTACAGTAATCTGATATATATGATTTTGGAATTAGCCAGTTTTGTTGAAAAGTTTAAAAACGCAAAAAAAGAAAAATTATCTGAGTTCCTAACGGTTTTAATCGAAGAGCCAGAGGCTCATATGCATCCCCAAATGCAACAAGTATTTATTAGTAATGTAAATGGAATTTTAGAGGAAGCTCGAAAAGAAGGAGTTAGCGTACAATTAATACTAACAACACATTCATCACATGTGATTTCAGAAGCAGGAATGGATAATGATAAGGGATTCAATAGAATTAGATATTTTAACAGAAAAGATAATAAAATTATTGCTCAAGATTTTAATGAATTAAAAATAATTGATGACAAGAAAACATTTAGATTCTTAAAACAATATTTGACTCTTCATAAATGCGATTTGTTCTTTGCTGATAAAGCTGTTTTGATTGAAGGGGTTACAGAACGAATGTTGTTACCGCAAATGATTCAAAAAGTTGCTCCTGATTTGCAAAATGAATATGTAGCTACACTCGAAATTGGAGGAGCGTATACTCATAAATTCTTAGAACTATTGTCATTCATATCTATAAAAACTTTAATTATTACTGATATTGACTCAAAAGTTGAAGGTGGGGAAAAATGTCCTGTAAACAATGGTGAGAATGATGAAGTAACTTCTAATGGAACACTTATTCAATGGCTGCCAAAAATGACAAAAATATCAGATTTAATAACAGCGACTGATGAACAAAAAATTGAAGAACATCTTATTAGAGTAGCTTATCAAATTATGGAAGCAGAAGGTGGAGAAACGGGAAGGAGTTTTGAAGAATCATTTATAATTAAAAATAAAGATTTAATTAATGGTACGACTTCAATTAAAGAAGCAGATGGTAGTATTAAAGATGTAAAAAATAAGAACCAGTTTAGTAAATTTAAGAAAGTTACAACGGAAAATCTAAATGCAAAGTCAAATTATGATTTAGCTCCAAGTAGTTCTAAATCTAAAACAAATTTCGCATTTGATGTAATGACTTTTGAAGAAGATATTTATGGGAAATGGAGTGTTCCAAAATATATTAAAGAAGGGTTGGAATGGTTAGCTGGAATGTGTGTGTTTATTCCAAAAGAAAAGTAGAATATGACAGCTATAGAAAACATAATTAGTTCCATAGAAAATAATAAAAGTTTTGTTCTTGAAGCTGGAGCAGGTTCAGGAAAAACTTATACTTTAATTCAAACAATTAACTATTTAATTGAAAAAGAAGGACAATCATATAAATATAATGGAGAGCGAATAGTTTGCATTACATATACGAATGTTGCAAAAAATGAAATATTAAACAGGTTAGAAAATAATCCAATTGTATTAGTATCTACTATTCATGAATTCTTATGGGACAGTATTAAGTTATATCAAAAGCAACTTCAAATTCAATTGTGCCGACTTAATGAAGAAATGTTTAATTCTGAAACAGAAAAGATTACAGGAATGTCTGCCAATAAACAAGCTTCTTATAAAAGGAAATATAGTAAAGATTTAAAAGATAGAATTAAAAATATTGATGTTCAATATAATGAAACTACTTACCGTAATTTCGAAAAAGGAATTCTACATCATGATGATGTAATTATCCTTGCAAAATATATGTTTCAAGAATACGAAAAATTGTCTTTAATTTTTCAGAACAAATATCCTTATATATTAATTGATGAATATCAGGATACAGCAGTTGAAACGATTGATACACTAATTAATAGCTTATTGAATAAAAATAAAGCAAAAGTTATGCTTGGTTTTTTTGGTGACTCACATCAAAAAATATACGACAACGGTGTAGGGTCACTTGATGACTATATTGGAGAGGAACCTTATCAATTAAAACTAATACCTAAATCAGAGAATTATCGTTCTTCTATAAAAGTGATTGAGTTTCTTAATAAAATAAGAAATAATATTCAACAAACTTTACCAGAAGGAAAGTTAGATATACTAGAAGGAAGTGTTAAATTAATTCATTGCAATGGAAACGTTGAAGATAAAAACGAAAACTATGATAAAATAGTTAACTATTTATCAAAAAATGGTTGGGATTTTAATGATGGAAAAAAAGCTAAAATACTAATGCTTGCCAATAAAAGAATTGCAGAAATGGGTGGGTTTGGAAATCTATTTCAATGTTACTATGATTGGTTCTCATTGAGTGTTACAAATAACCTATTTGATAAGGAAGATAGATTTGTGAAATTTGTTTTAGGTTCTTTGGATAAGAAATTGTCCTTAAATCGCGAAAATGGAATCGAAAACTTATTAACCTACTTTAAGGAAAAGAAATATAATGAGGTAATGAACTTTCTTAGAATTTATGGTTTTGAAGATTCTGAAGATGAATCACATTTTTATTTAAAAAAACATTCAGATAAAGAGAGAATATTCAATAAGCTAATAACTTTAGAAGAAAATGCAAATAATGAAACTATTGGTGCTATGTTGGATTTCGTTTTTGATGAAAAAGTATTAGAAATGCCTAAAAATATTGAGAAGTTTATTAAGAAAATTTCTGTTGACATTGCAACTATTGAAATTCAAGAAGAGAAGGATAAATTAGAAAAGGACATTATATTTTATAACGCACTAAGAGAAGTTAAATATCAAGAATTTAGAAACCTCAATAGTTATACTCAAAAGTTCACTCCATTTACCACAAAGCATGGCACAAAAGGCGACGAATTTAAAAATGTTCTATTTGTAATTGATGATGATCATCGATGGTATAAATATCGTGGATTTGATAAAGTTATTTCTCAAGAATTTGGTAGCTATAATAAAAAAGATGAATTTGTACCTTGGAAAGAGAGTAAAAAAGAATTAATGAATAATCTTTTTTATGTTTGTTGTTCAAGGGCTAAGGAGAATTTGGTTATATTAATGCTGTCGGATACTGGTTCTGGGATGCCTAATTTAATCGATTGGTTTGGGAAAGATAACATAGTCAATATACAAGACATATGATGATTATAAGTAACTTCATGATATTGAAAAATGGGAACCAAATTAAATAAGATAAGAGTAACTATAATAATAAAATAGGTGTCTCTGAAATTACTAATCTTAATACTTGAGTAACATGGCTTATCCAGAACGCAAACCAATTTATGAAACTTATAAAAAAATCATAATAGAAATAATTTCTTCGAAAGAACATAGAGAATATGCTAACGGCGAAATTGATGAATTAGATAAAGACCTTATAAAAGCATTTAAAGAAATCCGAAATGTGACTATGTTGTCCAAAGAATGGAATAAAGATTAAAATAAAAGTATGTTGGAAAGAGGAGATATATTAGAAGCAAAAAACCGTCAGAAAGGTGCTGGTGAACATTACATTATTTTTTATGCAGGAAAAGATGAAACGCATTTTCTTGGAGGAATGTTATCAACATCTGAATATCGTGGAGAAAATATACCAATGGATAGGAGTCATTTTGAAACAAAAGATTTAGATGAAAAAGAATACAAGATTTCTTATAAAAATTCACATTTAGTGCCTGCAAAATTGATGAAATTAGAATCTTGGGGTCCTTTTAAAATAGTTGGTAAATTAACTAAAGGCGGTGTGAAATTTGTAGAAAATCATATAGATCATTTAGATGAGATTTTATGGGAAGATTACCTTGAACTTAGAAAGAAAGCAGTATTCAAAAAAACTAAAGCTTCCCAACCACAGTAACACTCAATCCCGTAAGTTCTTTTATCGTAACAATATCATAGCCTTTCTTCTTCATTTTCTTAGCAATATCCAGTTTGTTTTGCCTAACAGCCTGTTTTCTTTCCGTTTCGATGTTCCATTGTTATAATGCCTTTTTTTTAGGGTCTACAATTTCACAGCGTCCAGAGGTTTTGAGTTGGTTCATAACACCTTCATCGCCAAAAGGGGTATAGCCCTCTTCAATAATGATAAGATAGTCTACCACTTCTATAGGAATACGTTTTCCCACCTTATACAAATGATCGGTAAAGTGAGTGTCTTTTTTGAGATTGGGTATTCAAAATAGAGTAACACTCTAAATTAGAGTAGTACTCTATTTCTAGTTGTAACATCTTCCATTAATATTTGGAGAGATCGCATAGGAAACTAATTTCATTCCCCTTTTGGAGTTAGGGGGCTTGTTATGCGATTTCCTACCTACGGCAGGCAGGCTCGTCGCTCATGCTTCGCTCTGTCGAAATGATGAAGGTGCTATATATCTTTTCGCGAAATCGAGCTTGCGAGATTCACGACCAAAGGGAGAGTGCAACGTTAAAGAGTATTCATAAATAAAAAATAGGTTACGATCTGTTATTCCCTCCTAGAAAGGCGATGTGCTGAGCTTGCTGAAGTAAGGGTTAGGGAGGTGTGAATGAGAGTTCGTGTTTAACTATATATTTTTCTCAATGAGTACACACCCCTTAGTCCCCTCTTACTAGAGGGGAAACTCATACTTAACTCTTTGAATTAAATATTATTACCCTGAAGGGAGTAAAAAATCTAACATGTATACGTTTAGAATCACCCACCCTTTAGGGTCGGGGAAAGGTGATTCGGTTTTTATCTCAAAACAATCCCTTCTCCCTTGGGGAGAAGGGTAGAGCCTATGCTGAACTTGTTTCAATAATGAAGGAATAAGGGAGTAATTTCATGTATTCCCCCTTTGGGGGTTAGGGGGCTTCTCCCCACCGTCTGTATTTCGTTACCTCAATACATCCACCTCCCCTCGGAGAGGTGAGGAGCTGTGTTTGTATTCTCTTTTGGGTTTATGGGTTGAGGCTCTATGTTTGTATTCCTTTTTGGGGTTTAGAGGGGTTTTTACAGCTTATTCGTTTAGTATTAAGAAATTAGCAATTTGTAAGTTTTTTCTTTAAAATTATAGTCTTATACTATGTTTTTGGTACTTTCATACCTGTAAAAGTGCGTTTTATTCCATTTTTTTTCAAATATTCAAATTCTTTATTCTTTATTTGTGAAAAGCTACTTATTAAATTATGAACTCAAAATCTAATGTATTATGAACACGCAATCAACTACTACGAATTGTAATCCTGTAATTGTACCTGATGGGTATATTCTTTTAACTAAGGGACCAAATACTCCTAAAAATAATGCAGGTACTTCTAATCCTATTGAAATCCAATTTGATAATAACCGTTCTAAAAGACCGTTACCTCCTCTTGTTGAAGCAGATTATACTATAGTGAATAATGGAAACGGTGTGAATACAATTACCATTAATGTAAGTGCTATTGTATTTATTAATGTAGAATCTAAAGATTGTATAGAAGAGAATCCAATATTAGTATACTGGAATAACAACTACGCTTCTCCAATGTTTTATATCGCGTACAATGCTGCAGAAATGAGATCAAATTCTTTTTATGCTTATGAGGTTAGTTTTGAAATACACCACGGTGCTACTGTGGTTAACCCAGCGATTCCTGAAATCACTACATTCTTAGTAGATGAAGATCCTATAACATCAAAAGGTACAAAAACAACTGTACAGCCGTCTACGTAAGAATACACAAATGATTTATTAATAACCTACTTAATATATTAACTCAAATTTAATTGACTATGAGCACACAAACAATTTCACCATCTGATTTTACTACAAAGATTGCTTGTACAGTAAAACCTGGAAGCAAAATACTCAATAGTACCTTAGGAGCGAATAAGGTGACCGAAACACATTTACCAAATCCTTTTAATATATCTGTAAAGAAGGATCAAAATTTTCCTATTTTTTATTTTTCATTTAATGTATACATAGATGCTAATAATACATCTCCATTAACATTTATGGTAAATAAATCGAGTACAGAGTTTTGTTTGGAATATGATCATTCCGAAGAAACACCTGACTATGTATATGAATATACTATTACAGCTAGTTATAATTGCAATACACTAGCCGTTAATGATCAGATTACATTATATCTTATGGATACAGATCCAATTACGTCTTCAGGAAAGAAGACAACAGTACAGCCATCTACTTAATAATATCTATTATTTTATATATGAAAAGCAGCGAATAAAAATTCGCTGCTTTTTTTAGCTCTTTATTTTAGTTACATTGTAACTAAAATTCGGGGTATGGTGTATAGATTTGAGATATTTCTAGTGTTATTTCTTTGTGTTTTTTCTACAAAACTGTATGCACAAGAAAGAGTTTATAGCGCATTTGAGCAATATGTTGTCAATAGGAGTGATGCTTTAGTACAAGAAATTGACTTTAAGAAGGCACAATCCTTTTTTTTAGAGAAAGAATGGGATTCTACTTTATTGTATACAAGTAAGGTCCTCACTTTAGAAAATTCAGATACTGCACTTACTAATTTTTCTCACTTTTTACGTGGCTATAGTTTTAAACAACAAGGAGTTTTTAATGAAGCTAAAAGTGAATTTTTAAAAATTAAAGAGAATTTTGATTTTGCGCTTCATGTTCAAATTTTTTTAGGAGAAATTGCATTGGAACAAAGCCTATACAATGAAGCCTTAGAATATTTAAAACGCATCGAAACAGTTCCTGATGAGAAGTTATTAGGATTACGAAGAAGTAATATTGAGGCAAATATTGGATTGTGTTACTTACACTTAGACGAATACGATAAGGCTGATGCGTACTTACAAAGGAATTTAGCTTTTTTAGAAGCAGAAAAAGATACTTTAGGATTGATAGGTGCTTATGGGAATCTAGCAACTAATTATGATTATAAAGATTTATTCGATAAAACGATATTTTATTATCAAAAAGCATATGATTTATCAACGTATACAGATGCATACGCATTAAAAGCAGATGCTTCGTTTAATATGTATCAGATTGAAAAATATCTTAATAACCCTGAGAAAGCATATCAATATATAGAAGAATTTAATATTGCTAAAGATTCTTTGAATAGTCAAAACGAAGTAGCGAGAGTACTTCAATTGGAAAAGCAAATTGTAGTAGAGCAAAAACAAAAAGAAGTAAGTCTCTTAGAAGCAGAAAATAAAGTAAAAGAAGCACAAAAGAATGGGTTGATGCTTTCGTCTGTGATCTTACTCTTGTTATTAGGAACGGGTGTTTATTTTTATAGAGAAAAAGTAAAAAGCAATAAAATCATTAGTGCTCAGAAAGAAGATCTTGATGAACTCAATGCAACAAAGGATAAATTGTTTTCTATTGTAAGTCATGATTTGCGTTCTTCTGTACATGCCTTAAAATCCAGTAACACTGAACTCGTAGATAATCTGGAAGCTAAAAACTTAGAGAAAGTAAATACACTTTTACACGCTAATAGTTCGATTGTAAATGGAGCTTATAATCTACTAGATAACTTATTGAATTGGGCATTGTTACAGACGAAGCAATCGTATTTTGAAGTAGGGGAGTTGCGTTTATTTTTTATTGTAGAACAGGTAGCGCATAATTATAAAGCATTGTTGCAAGAAAAGAATATTCATTTTGAAAACACGGTCCCTAAAAAGGATAAAGTGTTTGCAGATCAAGAATCGTTAAAAATTATTTTGAGAAATATCATTGATAATGCGATCAAATTTTCAAATGCTGAAGGTGCTATTAAGATATATACAGAGCATACAAAAGAAGGCTTTTGTGATTTGGTGATAGAAGATACAGGGTTAGGAATGAGTGAAGCGACTCGGCAGAATTTATTACAGGAAACCATCGTGACTTCAGAAAAAGAGAATAAAGATATTATAGGTTCTGGTTTAGGAATGCAACTCTGTAAGTCTATGATCAAAAAAAATAATGGGACATTCTTTATAGAAAGCACGTTAGGAAAAGGTACAAAAATGATCGTATCTTTATCTAAAATACCTCCAGATGGATACTATTAATGTACTTATCATAGAAGATACTCCTGCTCAGAGTGATAGGATTGTAAAGACCCTTGAAGAAAACAATTTTTCGGTGGTAGGTGTTGCTACTAGTCTCAAAGAAGCATTGTCATTATTTTATGGATCTGGTAAAATAGATATTGTTATTATAGATATTTTTCTAAATGGAGTACCCGATGGGATTGCTTTTGCCGAAACCATTAATGCCGTACCGAATGCCTCAAAACCTTTTGTATTTCTCACAAGTTCTACAGATCGTCAGATATTTCAAAGAGCAAAGCTTACACAGCCTTTTAGTTACCTCATGAAGCCTTTTAATGAGTTAGAACTACTGTACGCTATAGAAATGGCTGTCGAGAAGTTTTATGCGCAACAGGATGTGTTTTTAGGAGATGAAGAAGATACAGTGATTAGTGATGAGTATCTTTTTATTAAAAAAGGGAAGTCACTAAAGAAAGTTCGCATTACTGATATCATCTATATTGAAGTAGAGGAGAAGTATTGTAATATCATTACCGAAAAAGAAAAGTTTGTGATTCTCATATCACTTACAAAAATTCTAAAGTTATTAGATAATAATAACTTCTACCGTACACATAGAAATTATATTGCCAATCTTGAAAAGGTAGAAGAGATAATCTTAGCTGATAACTTGATTATCTTATCAGGAAACCATAAAGTAACCCTTAGTGATACCTACAAAGATATCGTAAAGCGTATGCGTACATTACGATAACTTGTTTCGTTTTTAGCTTATTAGTCGGTAGCTATTAGTCGGTAGTCTTTAGTTATTTGTGGGGAAACAAAAATTGAATACGATATTTATCTATTCTTCTTATAATTCATTTTTTATGAATTGATTCTTGTCCGTTCGAGTGCAGTCGAGAACTATTGATTTACTTGTTGCTTTGGACTGAGTATAACCAGACAGACTCACTATAGTGTGAGTTCTTAAATGATGGTTCAGCTATTTTTTCATACCATCTTCTTTCTGTTTTATGGGTAAAAAGTAGGGTCTTGTTCCATTTTTCCATTTTTACCCTCTTTTCTTCTGTAGTTTTAATCTAGAAATTAAAAACAAGTAACCTACTTACTAATTATAGATGATTATGGGGGCATATAGATATAAAGTTCATTCGGCGATTTATTCTTGGGACAAGCCAGGATCTTCTACAAGACCAGCATGTAATGTTACTGAGATCGTACAAGGGATTCTTGATAAACCTAAAAATAGAGGTGTGATTCCACTTAATGCAGAATTGATTACTGATCCAGCTCCAGGTTGCGCTAAGACATTTGCCATTATTGTTTCTATAGAAACACCCGATGGTACAAATACGACACGTTTTTGTTCATCTTCAGATGGACCTACTATAAATATTAATGATTCAGGAGTAGAGTGTTACTTCTAAAAATATACTCTTAGGGGTTGTATGGTATACGCTTTCGCGAAAGCGTATACATTTTAAAAACAGGCATCTTCTTACTACTATAATTCGAATAAAATAAGGGGTGAATTAGCATAGTATTGCCTGTTTGATCAATATGGTTTATTAATGATTTGTTACATATGTGAGATTATATTGATCGAAAGGGCTATCTGGGGAAGATAGCCTTTTTTCTGTATACGTTTTATCGCTTGGTTCTCTCTATAGTTGTGAACTTGCTTGCTGGCAGGGAAGTCTCATTAGTCCGCTTTCGCGAAAGCGTATACATCATCCCTTAATTTAATAGTATATATTCTATTTCTTACTAATAGCTTAACCAAAATTACCTCTGTAATATTCTAAAATCTTTACGCGTAATAGATACTCATATTGCGCATTGATGAGGTTTGCTTTGGCATTTTCTAGATTATTTTTACTTGTGATATAATTTAAAAAATTTGAGATCCCGTTGTTGAATCTGATTTCATTGACTCTAAAAGATTCTTGAAAGGCTTCTACTTGTTTTTGAAAACTTTTATACCGTAAATAGGCGGTTGTCATATCAAAATGAACTTGTGTAATCGTATTTTTAATATCTACATGAGTCCGCTCTAGGGCAACTATAGATTCATCAACTCTATTTTTTTCAAGTCGTACATTGTTTTTTGCTCTTAAACCATTAAAAAAAGGAACTTGTACTGAAAGCCCTATAACAGTGTTTAGGTTATTGTCTAGTTGATCTCTAAAGCCAATACGCTGAGCATCAAAGTTTGTTTCTTCACTTAAAACAGATAGGTTTTGGCCATCTAACGTAATGAAATCACCTGTTTCTACAATGCTAGAGCCAACAGCTGTAAAAGTTTGTGCGGCACTTGAATAATTGGTATTAACGCCTCCAAAAACAGATACGGTTGGTGTAAATTGTGCTTTTGCTATGCTTACGCCTTTTTTTGCAGCTTCAACACGTAATTCACCTGCTTTAAATGTGATCCAGTTTTGTACAGCATCTTGATATACAGTATCGGCAGATAGATCGTAGGCTTTAATGGCTAACATAAAGTCTTTGGTGTCAAGAGCGATCATATCTTTCACATTCAATAATTGCATTAAATTTAATCGAGCACTATTCCAACTATTTCTGGCAATAACAATATTGGTTTCATCACTTGCAACTTGTCCTAAGATATCGGTATAATCTGCTGGGTTTCCGGATTCGTTTTTGTAAAAGTCTTCTTGGATTTTGAGTTGTTGTTGGGTGACTTTTAATCGTGCTTCTGCTAATTCTAGAATGGCTTTGCTATTGAGTACTTGCAAGTAGCCAAGTGTGACTCGTAAGGTAATGTCTTGTTTGGTTGCTTCCAGCTCCATTTCGGAAGCTTTTCTGTTTAAACGGTTTTGTTTGGTGGTGTTAATAAGTCTAAAGCCATTAAAAACAGTAGCATTGATACTGAGTCCTGCATTTGAAAAGGTGAGTTCTTGATTAATAAAATCATTGGTAAATGGGTCGATACTCCTTCCTGTATTAACCCCTAGATTAAAATTTCCGTTGATGCTAGGTAATAATTCTGCTTTTGATTGTTGGTGATTTACCTTTGCTGAATTTGCTTGTATAGCTGCTGATTTTATATCAAGATTATTTTCAAGTGCTATGGTAATACACTCAGCTAAAGAATAGGTCTTTTCGACTTGATTTTGAGCAAAAGTAGTCCAACCCATCAAACTAATGATGGCATATAGTAGGTATGTACGTATCATAATTTCTTAGTTATTCGGAAGTTATTTTACCGTCTAGTAAATGAATAATTCGCGATCCATAAGCGGCATTACTTTCAGAATGTGTCGCTTGGATAATGGTGACACCTTCCTTGTTCAATTCTGAAAATAATTCCATAATTTCTTCTCCTTGTTTTGAATTTAAATTTCCAGTTGGTTCGTCAGCTAGCAGAAGTTTTGGTTTTGAGATCAGTGCTCTTGCAATACCTACGAGTTGCTGTTGACCACCACTTAATTGTGAAGGGAACAAGTCTTTTTTACCGACGATATTAAACCGATCAAGCATATCTGCAACCAAAGCTTTACGCTCTGATGACTTTACATTTTTATATAATAAAGGGGTTTCAATATTTTCTAAAACCGTGAGTTCATCAATAAGGTGATACGCTTGAAATACAAAACCAATATATTCTTTATAGAGTTTAGTTCTGTTTTTTTCTTTCATACTGTGAACGGGTTCTCCCAGAAAGGTATATCCTCCACCTGTAAAATTATCTAACATTCCTATACAATTGAGTAGGGTAGATTTCCCAGAACCAGAGGGACCCATTAAAGAGATAAATTCTCCTTCATTGACTTGTAAATCAATCTTATCTAACAAAGTAACTTTATTACTACCTGAATTTACAGTGCGTGATGCTAGGTTTACACTTAAAAGTTTTGTTTTCATTTTCTTTATTTTATTTAATCTATGCGATTGATTTTTGAGTCTCCGAAGCTTACTCCTTTACTCACTTTTGCAGTTCCTTTATAATACAATGCTGCTTCGCCAAAGGCCGAAAATTTTATACGTTTTGATGCTTGTACTCTAAATTGAGCTTCGCCGTATGCTTTAAGTTTTGACATGGTATTATCTACAGCAATAAGGTTTATTTCCCCTTCACCATATGCTGTTATATTTTGATTTTCAGTAGTCCCTTTTTGAATAGTTAATTGACTGTCACCATAGATGTCAACATCAAAATCATTACAATTAATTTCATTAAAAAATACTTCAGACTCTCCATAAATTTTGAGCTTAAAAGTTTCAACATCAATCAGACTTTCACAAATAATCTGTTGTTCTCCACGCAAGGATAAGTTATCAATATCCTTATAGGTTACCTTGATGGTTAAGACTTTTCCTTTGTATATAGGGATGCTTTTCTTCATACCATTTTCAACTATTTTGTTATGTTTGGTCGTTGTTTTTGCATTATCTAAATAGACTCTAAGGGTTCCTCCATTTACTTCAATATTTACAATATCATCTGATAAGGTATTTTCTAGAATCGTTACAGACTCTTCGTTTCCTTGTACAAATGTAGTTTCTATATGAGGACTAATAATAACTTTGTTAAAAGAGGTGACATCTTTTTTTATTTGTGCACTTAGGCCTTGACTTATACAAATCAAGAGTACAATTACGATACTTTTTATAGGTTTCATATGATGTTATTTTGATTGATTGATTTATTCTGTTTTTAAACTTTTTGCTGGATTTGCAATAGCTGCTCTAATTGCCTGAAAACTCACTGTAAACATGGCAATCATAATGGCTAATAGCCCAGCTATAATAAATACCCACCAGTTGATATCTATTCGGTAAGAATAATCTTGAAGCCAATCTTGTATATAATACCAGGCTATTGGTATGGCAATTACAATAGAGATTAAAACCAACTTCAAAAAGTCTTTAGATAATAATTTTACAATAGCTGTAATGCTAGCACCTAATACTTTACGTACCCCAATTTCTTTTCGACGCTTCTCTGCTGTATAAGTAGCCAAACCAAATAGACCTAAACAGGAAATGAATATCGCAAGAATGGCAAAAATCTGAGATAGTTCTCCTATTAATTGTTCATTTTTAAATTTAGCATCAAAAGCTTCATCTATAAAGGTATATTCAAATGGATAAGCTGGGTTATGTTTCTTCATGATAGTCTCAATATCAGAAATGGCTTTATCCAAAGGAACACCTTCTTTTGTTTTAATAAACATATGACGTGCGTAGCTTGGGAAATGCATGAATAATACAGGATCGCTGGCTTCATACATATTTCCATATACATAATCTTTAACGACACCAATCACTGTCATTTCATTTTCTCCTCGGGTAATAATATTTCCTATCGGATCTGTATCTCCCATCATTTTTGCTAGAGATTCAGAAATCATAACATTAGAACTATCAGCCTTAACATTCGTACTAAACCCTCTTCCTTCTATAATTTCCATGCCTGTTGTATCAAAGAAACTCTCCGTTACATTTCTAGAAGATATTAAAACATCTTCTGTATCTGTACCTCCTTTCCAACGATAACCAGAACCATTATTCCCTCCAGATAGGAGTTGAGAATTACATAGAGTAGCGTTTTCAACAGAGCCTGTTCGAATCAATTCTTGTTGCACTAAATCAAAATTCGGAATAAAATCGTAGTCTATAGGCATAGATAATAATTGGTCTTTATCTAGACCGAGTTCTCTGCTTTTGGCATGCTGTATTTGTTGATACACTAAAATGGTTGTAATAATAAAAACAATAGATATTGTAAATTGACCTACAACCAATCCCTTTCGTATAAAAACAGCAGAATTTTCTGTAATTTTTAGGCCTTTCAATACTTCAACTGGTTTAAAAGAGGATAAATAAAACGCAGGATATAAGCCTGCCAATAATCCACAGGTAATTGCTACGCCTATTAATGATATAATATGAAACGGTTGCGATAATCCAAGGGTTAAGTTTTTATCGATAATTTGATTGAACTGTGGTAATAAAATAGCCAATAATATGAGACTCACTAAGGTGGCAATAAAAGATAAAATAACAGCTTCAGAAATAAATTGTGCAATCAGTTTTCCTCTACTAGAACCCATCGCTTTACGCACACCCACTTCATTGGCACGTCGCTCACTCCTAGCGGTAGATAAATTCATAAAGTTGATACAGGCAATCAATAAAATCACAAAAGCAATAATGATAAATAATCGGATATAAGAGATACGACCACCAATGATTTTTCCTCCTTCAAATTTGGATCGTAAATGCCAATCTTTTATAGAATGTAAAAAAGCATAGGTATTGCTGTTTTCGTCTTTTTGTTGTACTAATTGACGCACTTTTGCATCTACAGTAGCAAAGTCTACTTCAGGTGACAATTCAACAAACGTATCTGAGAAATTATTTCCATAATATGACATCCAATCTTCTCCTTCTTGATAGCGCTCAAAAGGAGCTACCCAATCAAACGTAAAGGTGATATTTTTTGGTAAATTTTCAATAACTCCAGTGACTGAGTAATTATCCTTATCATTTATTCTAACAATCTTACCAAGTGCCTTTTCTTCTTTGCCAAAAAGTTGTTCTGCAACTTCCTGAGTTAAAACAATAGCCTCAGGATTATTGAATGCATTGGATCTATCACCTTCAATAAAATTTAGACTGAATATTTCAAGGAAATCTGGATCTACATAGCGTCCTCGTCTTATAATAGCGTTATCTCCAACTGTAAACAAAGATTCTTGTAGGCTAGAGCGTGTGGCTCTTATAATTCCTGGAATTTCATTTTTCATGTCCTGCGCCAGAGGACCTGGCGTAGAATAGAATGTTCTCCATTCTCCTTCATACTGCTGGTTAGTTGGTACGTAAAATACTTGGTCTTGCTTATCAAAGTTTGTATTAAAACTAAGCTCATCTTCTACCCAAAGAAAGATTAAACTTGCGCAAGTAATACCTACGGCCAGACCAAAGATATTTAGAAAACTATACCCCTTATGTTTTAATAAGGATCTGATAGCTATTTTGAAATAATTTTTAAACATGAGGTGTTATTTTGGCTACTCGTTTTTTGATTGATGAACTTGACAACTATAAAGTGAAGATTGTGCCAAACATGTAATCATCTGTAATTTAATTGTTTAAAAATATCCTTAACTATAAAAGTGTTCGATTTTGATACACTTCTTGTTCAAAATCGAACACTTAAAAAAGGTTCTCTTTGTAAAAAATAAATTTATTCTGATCGCAACGAATTAATAGGGTTTGCAATAGCCGCTTTAATCGCTTGAAAACTTACGGTAGTTAAGGCAATAAGTACAACTACAAACCCTGAAATGGCAAAAGAAAGCCAAGGCATATTGGTTCTATAGGTAAAATAATTAAGCCAACTATCTGCAAAATACCAAGCTATTGGAATTGCTATAATGATAGCTAACACCACGAGTTTCATAAAATCTCTAGACAGTAAGAGTACGATTTCAGAAATAGAGGCTCCTAGTACTTTTCGAATACCTATCTCCTTTATACGTTGTTCTGATGCAAAAGTGACCAACCCAAATAGACCCAAACCGGCAATAATTAATGCTAATACAATAAAGACATAAATGATCAATGATAGTTGCTCTTCTGACTTATAAAGTGCATCAAACGTATCATCCATAAACTCATAAGAAAAAGGAGTTGTGGTATCAAATGTTTTGTAGGTAGTTTCCAGTTGATTAATAAGATTTGGGACGGAAGTACCTTCTTTATATTTTACATAGATTTTAGCACTTCCTAAGGTTTCTGGATACAAATTAGAAGTGGCTTTGTCATTTACAAAAAACGCAAGAGGTTGAATAGGGCTTTCTAGAGATGTATAATTGAAATCTTTTACAACGCCTGCAATTTCTAATAATTGATTTCCAACACCCAATTTTTGCCCCCTTGGATCTGGACGTAATCCCATTTCTGAAATGGTTTTTTCATTGATAATGACCTTTCCATTATTGACGAGTGGTTTACGTTCTTTAGGTTCTAGGTACCAGGACACCCCTAATGTGTTAATGAAATTATCATCTACATTAAATGTGATCAATTGAAAAGATTTGTCTACATCAGGAGCATTGACAAAAAAGATAGTATAGGGATCATAAATGGCATATTGAGTTAATGATGTCCCTTGTACACCTGCAATATTCTCCATATTATTTCGTAATGCGGTGGTATTGGTTTGTATGGTTTTTTCAATAGGAATAATGATAAGATTAGATCTATCCAAGCCTGTGTCTTTACTCTTCATAAAGTCCAATTGAGTACTCATGACAACCCCACAAATAATTAGTAATACTGCAATAGAAAATTGAAGTGTAGTAAACACTTTTCGTATGGACCCGCTTCCAGAATTTTTTATGAGCGTGTTTCTAAAATTCTCGATAGGATTAAATGAAGATAATACCATTGCAGGATAAATACCCGACACCAATACTGCAAATACAAACAATATAGTGACTGCTATGATAAACTTAAGATTTAAGAAAAATGCATTATCAATCTCTATTTCTAACAGTTGTAGAAAATAGGGTTTGATTAAAAAACTAATACTAAATCCTATTAGAAATGATATGGTTACAAAAATGGCAGATTCGATATAAAATTGCATAGCGAGGCTTTTCCGATTGGCACCGCTTATTTTACGCACCCCTACTTCTTTAGAACGTGTACTTGCTTTTGCAGTTGTTAAACTTATATAATTTGTAAGAGCTAAAAATAGAATTAATAAAGCTACTATAGGAAAAACTTGTAAGTAATCAAATCGTCCCGTATTTGCATTTATAGCATAAGATTCTGTAAAAGGTTCTAGAAAGTATGTATTTGTAGATTCTTCAAAACTAGACCTGTCTAATTGTAGCGCAGTAGCTTCGATATCTTTTTTCTGAGCGAGTGTGTTTAATTTTAAAAATGTGACAAAACTTCCTCCTTGAAATAGAGTTTCCTCTATAAGATCTTTGGTTTTATTCATAGAAGAGAGGCTTGACATAGACAGGACTAAATCGGTATCAATAGAGGAATTGGTAGGAAAATCTTTCATTATTCCCGTCACCGTAAATTGATAGGTGCTATCTTGTTTTATGATGATTTGTTTTCCGATAGGATCTACATTTCCAAAGTATTTTTTGGCAGTTTCACTAGTCAGTACAACAGAGAAAGGAGCTTTTAAAACATCAGATGGATTTCCCTTTACTAAGTCGAAAGAGAAAAAAGAAAATAGGTTGGCATCTGCTGCAAGAAAATTCTTTTCATAAAAGATTTCACTGCTAGTTTTACTTGTTCTAATTGTTATAGGGTCACTACTTGTATAATAACGAAAGGAATCATCAATATTTGGTGCTTTTTCTCTTAATTGAGGTCCAACAACAGCACTAAGTCTAGACATACCAATGTTATCATTACCTATTTTAAATTTTGCTGTTACTTTGAAAATACGGTCTGCATCTGTATGAAATTGATCATAGGTTTTCTCATGAAAAACATACATAGTAATCAAAATACAGGCGGCTAAACCTAAGGAAAGTCCCACCAAATTGATAAAACTAGTAAGCTTATTTCTCCAAAAGTTTCTAAACGCTATTTTGAAATAGTTTTTAATCATGTTTCTTAGTTTTATGTATACGCTTTCGCGAAAGCGTATTATTCATTATTTGAAGTGTTACTGATTCATTTTATTCTGACCGTAGTGAATTAATAGGATTTGCTATGGCTGCTTTAATAGCTTGAAAACTTACGGTTATCATTGTAATTATAATGGCGCCGAATCCAGCAATCAAGAATACTCGTATCGAAATGTCTGTGCGATAAGAGAACTTCTCAATCCAGTCACTCATAAAATAGTAGGCGAGTGGTGCTGCTAGCAGTAACGCGATGGTGACAAGAATGATAAAATCTTTTGAAAGCAGCATCCAGAGGTTGGTAACTGTTGCCCCTAATACTTTACGCACTCCTATTTCTTTAGTGCGCTGTTCTGCAACAAAAGATGTGAGTCCAAATAACCCTAAACAGCTTATGAGAATAGCGAGTAATGTAAATATACTAGAAAGACTTGCAATACGTTCTTCGGCAATATAGTTTTGAGCATATTCCTCATCTACAAAGTCGTAGTTGAATGGAAGGTTAGGGAAATTAGCTTTATATATGTTTTCGATAGTGGCAAGACTTTCACTAGTTGCTTTATCTGGGTCGAGTCTTAAATAATAGAACCCGCCATAGCCGCTACCGAACATATACATTTGAGGAGATACTGGCTCGTAAGCCGATTCATTAATCACGTCTTCTACGACCCCTACAATTTGCATAGGCACACTGTTAGGTCCAGGCTCTGCATCTCGAATATATTTCCCAACGGGATTTTGAATTCCCATATAGGCTACCGCAGTTTTGTTGAGAATAACAGCAGTAGAATCTGTCGTAAACTCTCTAGAAAAAGAACGCCCCTCAATAATTTTCATATCTAGGGCATCAATATAATCATAAGAAACCCCCATTTGTGCAAGGCTCTCGTTAAAACCTAGAGGTTTTCCGTCCCATTCAAACCCTGATGAATAATTCCATATACGTGTAGAAGGACTGCTTCCCCAAGCCATTTCAGTAACAGCACCTGAGTTTATAAACTGATTGCGCATTACTTCATATTTATTTTGAAATTCATGGCTGGATGTTGGTATTTGAACAAGTTGTGTACTATCAAAACCTACTGGTCTATTCTTACTGTAATCTATTTGATTTTTTACAATGAGTGTTCCGATGATCAATGCAATAGATACTGTAAATTGAGTCACGACTAACACTTTTCGCGGAAGCGAAGCATTTTTCCCCATCTTAAAAGTTCCCTTGAGTACTTTAATAGGTTTGAACGATGATAAAAACAAGGCTGGATAACTTCCAGAGACTAATGCTGTGAGTATAATAAAGACTATTGAAATTCCCCAGAATACTGGGCTAATCCAAGGAAAAACAACTTCTTTTCCTGCTAATGTATTAAAAGAGTTAATGGAAAGTAAAACCAGCCCAATAGAAATCACATATGCTAGTAGGACAACCAGAAATGACTCACTTAAAAACTGATGAATGAGTTGTCCGCGTGTTGAACCTATAGATTTTCTTATGCCTACTTCGAGTGCTCGTTTTTCAGATCGGGCAGTACTCAAATTCATAAAATTTATGCTTGCAAGGATGAGTACAAAAAGACCAATAAGGCCAAACAACCAAACGTTATCAATACGACCTCCAGTTTGCACCCCATTTTCAAATTGAGAATATAAGTACCAATCTGTCATTGGAAATACAAACAATCGTGGGTCAAACTTATCACCTCGTGGATCATTATCTTTTTTTACATTTTCAATACGAGCATTTACAGTTGCGAGATCGACGTTTTCTGATAACGCTACAAAGAGGTCAAAAGAATTATAATCCCAGTTTGTATCTTGATTTTCTAACCAGCCCCATCTCGTGTTCATCCAGTGTTTGAATGGCATTATGAATTGTAGGTTTGAAAAACTATTATTGCTAGGGATATCTTTGTAAACTCCTGTTACTTCCATGGTGTGTTCATTATTTGACACCACCGATTTACCTATGGGACTTTGATCACCAAACATTGTTTTTGCTGTAGACTCAGAAAGTAAAATGGAGTTTGTTTTTTTTAATCCATTACGGGTTCCTTCTATCATTTCTAGACTTAAAAGATCTGGAGCATCTGCTTGCATAAAGCGACCTCTACTAGAAATCACTTCATTATCTACCGAAAGAAAGCGTCCGTTATTACGAGACGACATTACGATATGTGTAAAGGCATCTCCAAATTGATCTCGCAATTGAAACTCTAGCGCAAGAGGAATGGTTTCATTAGAGTGTACTTCACCATTAACTGTTTGGTGTTGCATGATGCGAGCGATGCGATCTTTGTTTTCAAAGTGATTATCGTAATCAAACTCATCAGCTATCCATAGACCAATAATCATTGTTACAGCAAGCCCTAGTGCGAGACCAACAATATTGATAAATGAGTATACCTTATTTTTCTTAAGGCTTCTCCAAGCTATTTTTAGATTGTTCTTGAACATAACGATTTGATTTCTGATTGATTAATACTTATTCTGACCTCAATGATTTAATTGGATTCGTTAAAGCTATTTTTATAGATTGAAAGCTACAGGTTGCTAATGCAATGACAAGAGTAAACAAGCCACTAAACAAAAACATACTAACAGATAATTTAATTTTATACGTAAAATCTTGAAGCCATAAATCCATCATATAATATCCTAATGGTGCTGCTATCAAAAAAGCAATTATTATTAATAACAAAAACTCTTTTGATAGAAGAGAAGCAATTTGTGTTACACTAGAACCAAGGACTTTACGAATGGCGATTTCTTTAGATTTAGTAGCCAGAATAAATGTCATTAATCCTAAAAGGCCTAAACATCCTAGACTTATAGCTAAAATCGATAGTATAGAAAACCCATTAAAAATAAGACGCTCTACTACATATTCCTTAGCAATGGCTTCATCTAAAAAGTCATACTCATATACATAAGATTTAAAACTATCTTTCCATGTAGATTCTATAGAAGTCATTGTAGACGCATTAGCTTCTTTTATTTTTATAAAAGCACTATTTTGTAATATATTCCAGTTGACTATTATAGAAGGTGTAATTTCATATTGTAATGCATTATTATGATAATCTTTTACAACACCAACGATTGTAGCTTCTCCTTCATTTATTGTAAGTTTTTTTCCTATAGCCTCTTCAGGAGTCCAATTATATGATTTAAGTAATGTTTCATTTACTATAAATTGGTCAAATTTATCCTTTGTCGAAGTAAAGTTTTTGCCTGCTAATAATTCTAAATCGTAAAACTCAAGATAATTAGCATCTCCTATTTTCATTTCAGAATTAATGCCTTCATCATTAATAGCGTTAGATAAACGAAAAGATGTACCTAGAGATAAACCATTTATTCCCATAGGCGGCCCAGAGCCAAAGGATACTTCAGTTACATTATTATTAGCCAAAAGAGCATTTTTAAACACCTCTATTTTACTAAATTCAGGTGCTGATGTAATAACAACAGTATCTTTAGAAAACCCTACATCTTTCGTTTTAAAGAATCGCATTTGTAGCGTTATAACGACAACAGCAACTACAAAAACTTGTACAATGACAAATTGAAAAACAATTAATGACTTCCTGACTGTTAGTCCTTTATGATTTTTTGTTTTTACTTTATTTTTAAGTGCTTTTATTGGATTAAATGAAGATAATACTATTGCAGGGTATATTGTAGCTAACAGAATCGTTACAAAACTAATTCCTAAAACTAAGTAAATATGATTCCAACTTAATTTTAAGTCTAAATGGATTATAGATAAGGCTCCATTCAATTTATCTAGGGATAGGTGTACTATTGCTATTGAGAGACCTAAAGCTATAAAAATGAGTAAGCTATTTTCTATGATGAATCTAAAAATTAAACCTAGTCTACTACTTCCTAATACTTTTAATACACCGATTTCTTTTGATCGCAAAGTTGATTGTGCAGTTACAAGGTTTATAAAATTTATAATGGCTATCAGCAAAATAAAAAAAGCAACAATAGCTATAATAGTAATAATCTTTACTGGCATAACGTAACCACCAGGACTACTTCCATATAATGTGTTTGTATGTACTTCATGTAATGGTTGAAGCTTATAACTTGTACGTTTATCGTCTTTGGGTTTTAGATATTTTTTTTTCCAAAGTGCTATTTTTGATTCTACTTCTGCTTTTTGATTTTTATTATTTAAAACTACAAACGTAGTACCTTGATGATTACCAGACCAATCATTTGCATATCGTTCATTATTCTTTTTAAATAGTGTATAAGGAATTAAAACTCCAAATTGATAATTACTATTCCCAGGTGGGTTTTTAACAACTCCCTTTACTAAAAGCGGTTCTTTGTTATTTAGTATTATAACGCTATCAATAATAGATGCATAATTCTGTGCTTCAATATTGAAATATGTTTTTGCAATATCTTCAGTAAGAATAACAGAATTACTATCACTAAAAGCATTAGATTTATTACCTGCTAGCCAACTAATATCATCAAAAACTTTAGGATAAAAAGAATCTACAAAAAGAACATTAGAGGCTTTAAATAATGATTTAGAACCTGAACTGTTTTCAACACTAAAAGTTTGAGTTGTTAATCCGACGATTTGTGTTACTGTATTTAATTCTGATAAATCATTTCTTAAAGCTTCCGCTAAAGGGTAAGGTGTCGTATTGAAATAAAAGGTTTCTTCAGGAAACTCTTTATGTTGAACTATCTTATAAGTTAACTCAGCTTTTGAATGGTTTTTATCAAAACTAGATTCGTAACTAATAAACAATAACAAAATTAAACATGAACTTATCCCAATAGTTAATCCAAAAATATTTATTGCAGCGCTTAACTTGTGCTTAAATATATTTCTCCACGCTATTTTTAAATAATTTTTAATCATGATCGTTTACTTTTTGATTGTGATTACTCAGACCTCAATGATTTTACAGGATTGGTATTGGCCGCTTGTAATGTTTTAGCACTTATAACTAATAAAGCAAAGATGATCATTGCTAAACCACTTATTAGGAATACCCAAAAACTAATGGAGGTCTTATACGCAAAATCTTGAAGCCAATTATGAATACCATACCAGGCTATGGGAGAAGCAACAGCAAATGCTATAGCTATTAGCACTAAAAACTCTTTGCATAACAGTATGTTAATTTGAAATATTGAGGCCCCTAGAACTTTTCGAACCCCAATTTCTTTGACACGACGGTTGGTTGTATAGATAACTAATCCTAAAAGTCCTAAACAACTGATTAAAATAGATAGGCCTGTAGCCCAATTCAATAACTTTGAAATTTTTTGTTCTCTATTATAAAATTTGGCAATAGTCTGGTCTAAAAAGTTGATACGATAATCTCCTATTTCTGAATATATCTCACCATATGCAGCTTCAATTTTGGATAGTGTGGTTTTTAAATCTGCTTCATTTGTGTTTTGGAAAGCAATATGTATGGATTGAAATTGACTAAATCGTTCTCGATACCAGTCCCCCCTTAATGCCATAGGATTTATAGTTTCCTTTAATGAACGCTGGTGGAAATCTGCCATAACGCCAATAATTTCGATCTTTTCTTCATCTAAATCTATGGTTTTACCTATTGCATCTTCTGGGTTTTTAAAACCATACACCTTTCTTGCGGCATCGTTAATGACTAACTCTCTAATGGTATCATTTCTCTGTATTCGTCCAGCTAAAAGTTCTAATTCAAAAAGATCAAAATAATTAATGTCCCCAAAAATAAATTGCATCTCTACTTGTACTTTAGTTTCGCCATTATTATATGTTGTTGTTGATGTATTGGTAGAGAATGATGCAGGTGGTGCTCCTCCTAAACTAAGTTGTTTTATTTCTGGTATAGCTTTAAGTTTTTGGATGTAACGTTCTTTTTTCTCAAGTTGTCGTTCTGCTCTTGGACTATAAACAGAAACTATAGCATCTGTTTTAAACCCCATATCTTTATTTAATAAATAATTAATTTGTTTACCAACTAATAATGTCGCTATGATAAAAACCTGTGCTATCGAAAATTGAAAAATTGTTAGAAATTTACGGAGCCCCACTTTCTTTTCTCCACTTACTAAATTATTTTTTAATACGGAAACGGGATTAAATTTTGATAATACCAATGCAGGATAAAATCCAGAAAGAAAAGTAACTATTATAAGTAATAAAACAATATTTAGAAGTATGAACGGAGACTTAAATAATTCGAAATCTATACCTTCTGGCACAAAATCTGAAAATACATTAATCAACCATTTTGAAAGTAAAAGTGATAATATTGCAGCTATCAAAACAAGCAGCAATGTTTCTCCCATAAATTGTCCAATCAATTGTTTTCTTGAACTACCTAAGGTTTTACGAATACCAATTTCTTTGGCACGTTGTGTTGCTTGAGCAGTGTTTAAGTTTATGAAATTAATACAACCTAATAAGAGTAAAAATAAAGCGACTAGTCCTAAATTTGTTAATAAGGATTTACTTGCTTGTCCTTTACTCCAATCGTAAATACCATAGTCTTCATTGAAGTGAATATCACTTATAGGTTGAAGACTAAATTGTCTTGATTGATTGTGTGCACGTGACCACTCATCAAGATGTTTTTCTGCTAAAACGTCAAACTCTTGTTTTATTTTATCAAAATTTGCAGCGGTGCTTACTTTTACAAATAATTGAGATACATCTGAGGTAGAGTTCCAGTTTTTATTTAGAAACTCTCCTCTAATTCTTGTATTTAAAGCTGTTGGGGATGATATAAATTCTTCAAAAATAAAATCTGTACGTTCTTTGAAGTTTTCAACGATTGCAGTTACTGTAATATTTAAAGAATCATTATAAACTAAAGTTTTACCAACTATAGCACTTGGTGTTAATGTTGGAAAGTAATCACTAGCTCTATCTTTTGTTAATACAACAGTATTAGGATTTGAGAGTGCATTAAATTCATCACCAGCTAAAAATTTATATTTAAAAATATCAAAATAATCTTGATCTGTATAAATAACATGTTTAGGCCATTTAATTTCTATACTTTCTTCTTTATTTTCAACTTTAGCAGGTCTATCAATATAAAAGCCACTAACTATTTCAAAATTAGAATTATCTTTTATAGCGTCTTCCATTGCTACAGTAACCCCTGAATTGTGACTTAGACCTTCTGGACTTTTAAAATCTGAAACTACTCTATATATACGATCACCGTCTTTATGAAAGGTGTCAAAGGTGTAGTCATAATAAATCATTAAACCAATGACAAATGAAGCACTTAAACCTATGGTGAGACCAATAACATTAATCAGCGAAAACACTTTGTGCTTCATAATGTTTCTCCATGCTATTTTAAAATAATTTTTGATCATGATGATTTGATTTTGATTGATTAGTTAATGCTTATTCTGTTCTTAATGATTTTACAGGGTTTTGTAATGCTGCATGCATTGTTTTATATCCTATAGTAAGTAATGCTATAACTACGGCTATTACTCCAGCAATTATAAATAGACCTATGTTGAGAGAGATTTTATATGAGTAATCTTCGAGCCATTTTGAACTCATCCACCAAGCTATGGGGGTTGCTACTATAAAAGCTAAAATAACAAGCTTTAAAAAGTCAATTAATAATAGTTTTACTAAACTAAGAACGCTAGCGCCTACTATTTTTCGAACGCCAATTTCTTTTGTTCGTTGATTGACAACAATCATTGAAATGGCAAATAGTCCGATGCAACTCAATATAATAGCGACTATTGAACCACTTGTAATAATTTTGGTAAGTACTTTTTCTCTTCTTAAAGTTCTATCTATGTTTTCATCTAAGAACGAGCCTAAGAAGGTGGCATCGGGTTCTATTTCGTTCCAAATTTTTTCTATTTTATCATATGCGGCTACAGCTTTATCTGGGTTTATTTTCGCGAAAGCGTAATAATAATCTACAGCGGGATCTAAATAAAAAGTAAGAGGCTCAACTTCTTGTTTTACTCCTTGGAAATTATAATCTTTTACTACACCAATAACGTTATATCTAATGCTATCGTCAAAAGAAACAACAATATCTAATGGGTTTTCTTTTCCATACTCTCTAGCCATCGTTTCATTGATCACCATGGCAAGGCTATCTGTAGCAAATTGTCTATCAAAACTTCTACCCGCGATTAATTCTAGATGTAAGGTTTTTATATAGTCATAGTCTACAGTGAGGTTATTTGTTTTTATACTTCTTCCTTCATAATCAAATCTAGAGATACTCATATACCCGCTACCATCTCTTCCTGACCCTAGATTATTATCTGCAGCAGTAATGCTTAGAATTTCTGGTGCGCTTTGTAATTCATTGCGTAATCGGCTTAGTGCAGTATGACTATCTAAACTACCATTTAACGGAATGGAGATAACGTTGCTTTTATCAAATCCTAAGTCTTTATGTCGTAAGAAATCAATTTGTTTATTTAATACGAGTGTACCACTAATGAGTAAAATGGCAATGCTGAATTGTATGACGATTAATGTATTTCTGAGACGACTGTTGTCTCTCGCTTCCATTTTTCCTTTTAAGGCTTTAAGTGTGCCTAATTTGCTAAGGAGTAGGGCAGGGTAGCCTCCAGCGATAATCGTTATAAGAATGATTGAAGCGATAAAAAGGCTTAGAATTTCTGGGCTTAGTAGGGTTCTAAATGTTCCACTCGTTCTGAATAGGGTTTGAAAATCATTTAGAAGTCCATAGCCCAATAATAATCCAAGAATAATAGAAATGGAGAAGACAAAAATACTTTCTACCCAAAGCTGAATGAATAGTTGGGATTTTGTAGCACCTAGGGTTTTTCGCATTCCAATTTCGCGTAAGCGTTGCCCTCCTTTAGCTACATTCATATTTATAAAGTTGACACTGGCAATAAATAGAATAAGTATTGCTATACATAAAATTAGATAGGGCATTATTCGAGAAGTTTCAGCAATTCCTCCTTTAAACTTTGTAAATACCGAATCTACGAATGGGAATAAACGTAATTGATAATATTGTCCATTTGCATCTTTTTGAATGCCGTCCCTGATAGCGTTCTCTATATTTTCTTGATAGTGTTGTGCTACAAACCCTCTCGTACGTTCTTCAAATTGTTGTGTCGTTACTCCTTCGTCTAGTTGTAAGTATACACTATGGAATCTGCTACTCCAATCGTCTAATGTTTGTTTGTAATATGCATTCTTTTCATAAGAAACTAACAGATCAAAACTCATTGAGCTTTCTTTTGGAACATCTTTTAGAATTGCACTTATGATAAATGGTTCTTTTACATCTTGCCCTTGTAGTAAAATTGTTTTTCCAATAACATCTTCATTTCCAAATAAGAGTTTAGCTGTTTCTTGCGTTATAGCGACCGATGATTTTTGTGATAGAGGTGATGTACTTTCCCCATTTAGTACTGGGAAAGAAAACATTTCAAAAAAGTCTGGATCTATATAACTTACATCAAGTTGTAGTTCCTTGTCTTCATAGGAAACTACTATGTTTTCTTCTAAATGCCGTGTGATTTTCTTTACTCCAGGTACTTCATCTTTTAATGTAGGTGCAAATGGTGTCGATCTAGAAGATATTTCTTCAGGACCTTTAGAAGTTTGCTCAGTAGCATATACTTGATAAAGATTGTCTTTATTAGTATGAAATTGATCTGCAGCCAAATTGTTTAAAGAAGCTATAGATAGTAACGTGGCAACACAAAAGGCAACACTAAGTCCTAAAACATTTAGGAATGTAAACACTTTATTTTTCCAAAGATTACGGAATGCTATTTTGAAATAGTTATTAATCATGGTTGTTCTTTTTATTGATTAATGCTTATTCTGTTCTTAGAGATTTCACAGGGTTTGAAGTGGCCGCTTTAATTGCCTGGAAACTTACTGTGATTAAAGTAATGATCATGGCGCCAAAACAAGCAATAGCAATTACATCCCAAGTGACTGAGGTTCGATAACTAAATTTCTGCAGCCACTGTCCCATGATGTAATATGCTATTGGAGAAGAGATTAAAAGCGAAATAAATACAAGCTTTATAAAATCTTTGGATAATAACAACCACAGTTGACTAATAGAGGCTCCCAAAACTTTACGAACACCAATTTCTTTGGTACGTTGTTCTGCAACAAAAGAGGCTAATCCAAATAGACCTAAACAACTAATAAAGATGGCTAGTAAAGTAAATACCCTAGCTAGACTAGCAATACGTTCTTCTGCTCTAAACTTTTTGCCAAATTCTTCATCTACAAATTGATAATCAAAAGGTGTATTAGGGAAATTCTTTTTAAAAACACTTTCTATCAATGCTAAGTTTTCGCTTGTGCTTTTAGCAGGATTTAATCGTAAGCCATAAAAAGCAATATTTCCATATCTCTCAAAGACATACATGGATTGTTTTACAGGGCTATATGGAGACTGAACAATCATGTCATCTATAACTCCTATAATCTTTAATGGTGTAAATGGATCTTCTACATCTGAATCTCTGATATATTTTCCAATAGGGTCTTTGATTCCCATATATTTTACTGCTGTACTATTGAGAATTACAGCATTAGAATCTGTTGGAAAGTCCCTTGAAAACCCTCTACCTTCAACGAGCTTTAAACCTAAGGTTTTTACAAAATCATAATTTACAGAAGTATGAGCTAGGTCTTCTTGAAATCCTACGGGTTTCCCTTCCCAAGTATACCCACTTCTATTAGACCAGACTTCTGTAGTAGGACCACTCATGGTCGTCATACTTACTGCACCCCCTGATGCAACAAATTGAGTACGCATAGTTTCATGCTTACCAATAAACTCAGCACTCATTACCGGAATTTGAATAAGCCCATTTCTATCATACCCTACAGGTCTATCTTTACTGAATTGAATTTGATTTATGACCACTAATGTGCCAATAATAAGCGCAATAGAAACTGTGAATTGTGTTACAACTAAAACCTTACGAGGTAACGAAGAATAACGCCCAGCTTTAAAGGTGCCTTTTAATACAGATACTGGATTGAAAGATGATAAATACAATGCAGGATAGCTTCCTGATAAAACAGAAGTTATTAAAATGAATAGGAGAGAAGCTAGCCAGAACATAACATTACTCCAAGGAAATATAATAGCCTTACTAGCAAGGTTATTAAACCCGTTAAGACTTAATAAAACAATACCAATAGCCACGACAAAAGCCAAAAGAACAATTGAGAATGATTCTGTTAGAAATTGAAAAATAAGTTGTCCTCGATGTGACCCTATAGATTTGCGTATCCCTACTTCTGTAGCACGTTTTTCAGAACGAGCAGTACTTAGGTTTATAAAATTAATACATGCTAGTAATAAGATGAAGATACCAATTACCCCAAATAACCATACATTTTCTATACGTCCACCAGATTGCACACCATTTTCAAAATCACTTCGCAAATGCCAGTCTTCCATTGGAAATAGAAATAGCTGAGGATTAAATTCAGCTTCCTCTGGAGATGCATTCTTTTTTACATCTATAATTTTTGACGTTACCGCTTCCATGTTTGTATTTTCATTAATCTGAACAAACATCTGAAAGGAGTTATTTCCCCAAGAGTCTTTAGCATTTTCAATCCATTCTTGAGAGCTGATATACTGTTTCCAAGGAATTAAATAATCTACATCACTAAATGAGTTGTTTTCAGGAATATCATTGTAAACTCCTGTTACCACCAGATCATGTTGGTTATTTACTTTAATGATTTTGCCTATAGCCGTTTCAGACCCAAATAGGGATGCTGAAGTAGACTTAGAAATCATAATAGAGTTTTTTTCTTTTAAACCATCTCTAACACCTTCAATAACATCTAAATTCAACATTTCGGTAGCTCCTTCTTGTATAGCATGCCCTAATCGATTAATGTTGGTTTCGCCATGCTTGAGATATCTCGGTTGCTCCCAAGATGACATAATAATATGCTTAAAATTATCTGCATGATCTTCACGAAGTGCAAACTCTAAAGGTCTTGGAATAGCAGGACCCGTATCTACTATATTATTGGCAGATTCATGTTGGAAAACTTGTGCTATGGTCGCTTTATCTTTGAAATGACTGTTATAATTAAGTTCGTCAACAATCCAAAGACCAATGAGTATAGTGGCAGCCATACCAATAGCCAAACCAGAGATGTTTATTAAAGAATACACCTTATTTTTAAGAAGGTTTCTAAATGCTATTTTGAAATAATTTTTAAGCATGATTGAAAAGAATTACTGTTCGTTTTTGATTGTTTGCTAGACGCTAGTATTGATTGATGACTTATTCTGATCGTAATACCTTTGCAGGACTGACTAAAGCTGATTTCATGGCATGATAACTAATAGTTGCTAGTGCAATAATTAAAACCATAATTCCTGCAGATAGAAATACAGTCCAAGACATTTCGATTCTGTATTCATAATCTTGTAACCATGTATTCATTAAATAATACGCTATAGGAATAGCGATAACTAGGGCCACCAAGATTAGACTTAAAAACTTTCTTGTTAATAATTTAAAAATGGTTTGTATCGAGGCGCCTAAAACTTTTCTAACACTCATTTCTTTATTGCGTTGTTCAACCATATAAGCAGATAGTGCAAGTAAGCCTAGACAAGCAACTAATATGGCTAAGATGGCAAAGGCTGTAAATATGGTTTTTATTCTACTTACATTATCATACATTTTTGCAAAGGAAGCGTCCATAAACTCGTAGCGAAAAGCCATATTGGGAACAAATTCTGTCCATTTGTTTTCCATAGAAGCTAAGACTGAAGAAACATCATTCGTATTAATTTTAACAGAAGTAATAGAAGGGCTTATACCGCTAAAAAAACAAAGAGGTCTCACAGTTGTTTTCATGGTGTCAAAATTGAAATCTTCTACAACTCCAATAATCTCCCATAGCTCTCCGTATCTTGATACTCGTTTTCCTAAAGGATCTTCTAATCTTAGCGCTTTTACCATTGCTTGGTTCATAATAACGGCTTGTTCATCTGAAGTTCGACCCTTCATGAAATTACGCCCATTCACTAAGGTCATACCCATAGTTTCAATATAATCTTCATCAATAACCCACGCTTGTCCAGGAATCGTTTCATCTAGACCATCCCTTCCTTCATTTACAAAGCTATTCCCGTTTCGTTTTGTTCCATTAATGGGTAAATAATCACTAATACTAACATTGTTAACTCCCGGTAGTTTCTTAAGTTCTTCTTTGAATGTTTCTACCTGTTCATTTAATGCATTGGTACTATAGATTTGAACGACCTGATCTTTTTCAAAACCAATTTTTGAAGTTAGAATATGATTCATTTGTTGGTTAACAATGAGTGTCCCAACTATTAAAATAATGGATACTGTAAATTGAAATACCACCAAGCTACTTCTTAATCCGCCAGATTTACTTTTTGAACTAAGCTTTCCCTTAAGAACATTTATAGGATTAAAGCTTGAGAGATAAAAAGATGGATACAAACCTGCAAGAATACCAACAATAATAGATACTCCTAAAACACTAGGTATGAAGCCAATATTTGACCATGGCATTACGAGATCTATACCAGACATTGTTCTGAAAATAGGCATTAATAGTGCAGATAAAAGTATGCCTATAATAAAAGCTATTAATGAAATTAATATAGATTCTACCAGAAACTGACTTATAAGTTGTGAACGTGAAGAACCAACTACTTTTCTTAGTCCTACTTCTTTTGCACGATTAGTAGATTTTGCAGTAGATAGGTTTACAAAATTAATACTGGCAATAATGAGAATGAATAATGCTACGATACCAAAAATCCAAATAATCTTTATATCATTTCGAGAATTTGATTCATAATCTACATGTGTTGAATAGAGGTTAATAGCAGTTAATGGTTGTAAGTTTGTAATCTCTTTTTCTTCTGCATTTTCCCATCCAGCAAATCCTGCTAACTTATACGATGGTTTTATATATTTTTCCATCAAGATAGAATTCATCTTAGCTTCAAAAGCGATAAGATCTACTCCCGATTTCAGAGTCACATAGGTAAAATAATTGTTTTGAAACCATCGTGTTTGTTCTCCTTCTCCAAACTCGACATCTTTTAATGTTATAAAGAAGTCATAATCTAAATGCGAATTACTTTTAAAATCTTCCATAACTCCAGTAATTTTAAATGGTCTTTCATTGTTTCCATTTAAATACATACTGCGCCCAATAGGGTTTTGATTTCTAAAGTATTTTTCTGCTATAGTTTCAGAAATAACAATCGTATTGGGTTTTGAAAGCGCTGTTTTTCTTTCCCCATAGACCATTTGAACATCCATAATATCAATGATAGCTTGATCAGCATAGGTGAAATTTTCCTCATAGTATTGGGTGTTTTCTCCATCAAAACGAATCTCATTACTTCCTGCCCCCCAAAACAAACCATTAGACATGAGTCTTCCTGCATTTTCTACTTCTTCAAAATCTGTTATGAGTGTAGGTGCCGTATTGGCTGAAAAATGTATGCCCGTATCAACACGTTCTCCGTCAATATAATCACGGTTTAGTCTATATATGTTTTCAGAATTTGCAACGTGTTTATCATAATTACTTTCGTGAAAAATATAAATAGAAATTAAAATACAGGCAGCTACACCTATGCTCAATCCAAAAATGTTAATAAATGAGAACCCTTTGTTTTTAAGAAGGTTTCTAAACGCTATTTTGAAATAATTTTTAAGCATGATTGAAAAGAATTACTGTTCGTTTTTACTCGTTGAAACATTACTATTCAAGTATAGATTGATGAGTTATATACTAAAAATGAATACGACTGTATTATTGATTGATTGATGATTATGCTAGAATATTTTCAGTGACTTTTTGTCCATCTAGCATTCGTATGATCCTATGGCTATATTTTGCGTCATGTTCACTATGAGTTACCATGATAATAGTGGTACCCGCTTCATTAAGATCTATAAGTAAATCCATCACTTCATTACCGTTTGTACTATCTAAGTTTCCAGTTGGCTCGTCGGCCAAAATTAATTTTGGATTATTTACAACGGCTCTTGCTACGGCGACACGTTGTTGTTGTCCTCCAGATAATTGCTGAGGAAAATGATTACGACGATGCATAATTTGCATTTTTTCTAAAACAGCTTCTACACGTTTTTTGCGCTCGGCTGGTTTCACGCCAGTGTAAATCAAAGGAAGCTCAACGTTTTCAAAAACGGTTAACTCATCTATTAGATTAAAGCTCTGAAAAACAAAGCCTATATTATGTTTTCTCAATTCCGAACGTTTTCGCTCATTATAACCTGAAACTTCTTCACTATTAAATTTAAAGCTACCTCCATCTGGATCGTCTAATAAGCCTATGATATTTAATAATGTAGATTTACCGCAGCCAGAAGGCCCCATGATGGCTACAAATTCCCCTTGCTTCACTTCAAAAGATAATTTGTTTAAAGCAATGGTTTGCACCTCTTCTGTTTTATAAAATTTTTCTAAATCTGTAATCTGTATCATTGTATTTAGTTTTATTAGCTATTGTTGTTTTCTATATTGTAGTATTACTTCTATGTGATCGTATTTGTGAACTACTTCAAAATCAATTCATCGATATCTCCATATGAATCGTAACTTGATGTGATTACTTTATCTCCAGGGTTTAGACCTTCGACAACTTCATAATATTCTGTATTTTGACTTCCTAACCGTATATCAATTTTGTAGGCGCTATTTCCATTTTCACTCACTTTAAAAATCCAATTCCCACCTGTTTTTTGGAAGAACCCACCTTTAGGGACAAGTACGGCTTGTTTTTCAGCACTCAAGGCTACTCTAATCTGTAGATTTTGTCCTCTTCGTATTCCTTCTGGAACTTCGTTTTCAAAGGTCATATCTACCTGAAAACGTCCATTAGTTACTTGTGTAAAAACCTTTTTTATAGTGAGCGTATATAATTTTCCATTAAGCGTAAATGTTCCCGTTTGTCCAGTATATATTCTTGAGATATAATGCTCATCAATATCTACTCTTACCTTATATCCAGTAGTGACATCTACTTGTCCTAATCGAGTCCCTTTGTTTATAGATTGCCCAATCTCTGCATCTAATGAAGTTAATTGTCCATCTATTGGTGCGCGTACTACCAAATCGCCTACTTTTTTACGCATTAGTTCTAAGGCGCTTTGTGTTCTCGCATACGAATCTCTTGCTTGATTAATTTCAAGCTTTGAAGAAATCGAGTCTTCAGAAAGTACTTGCTTTGCTAGCTTCATACGTTCCTGTTGGTAGTCATAATTATTTTTAGAAGACTCATAATCCTGGCGACCAATAGCACCTTTCTCATATAAACGCTTATTAAGATCATAAACACGCTGTGCTTCAACAAGATTATTTTCCACATCGGTGAATTGATTTTGTCTATTAATCGTATTTTGACGTGCTGCATTTTGAGAAATTTGCATTTGTGTCAATAGATTGTATACTGAAGTCTCTTGATTGATAAGACTTAACTCCAAATCTGTATTTGATAATCTTAAGATAGGTTCTCCCTTTTTAAGCATAGCACCATCTTCAACAAATTTTTCTTCTACACGTCCACCTTCTAATGCATCTAAATAAATCGTTGTGATAGGAAGTACAATACCATTTACAGGAATATTTTCTTGAAATACATCTTTTGATATCGTACTAATAGATATACGTTCTTTTTCTACATTGAGTTTAGAACCTCCAGAAGTTTGAAAAATAACATAAGCTATTAAGGCAATGATTGCTATAACACCTCCGATAGTAAGGAGTTTTTGTTGAGAGAATTTTTTCTTTTGAATGGGTACGTCCATTTTTATTTTTTTAGTTGCACTTTATATCTAGTGAATATAATGCCAAAACTTTAAAATATTGTATTTCAGTAATTTATGTGTTTTTATGAAAATAAAAGTGTCCGTTTTTGATACACTTTATGTCCGAAAGTGTACACTTTTGCAAACGATTATTTTTTTGTTTTTACAAGCTGATATAAAATCGTAATATTGTAGTGATGGTATTAAAAAACGCTTCAATATTAGCAATAGATGACGATGCAGATGTGCTTACAGCTTTACGTCTCCTTCTTAAGCCATTAGTAAAAAGTATCGTTACAGAAAAAAATCCAAGTAATATTACATCTCAAATAGAAAAGGCAGACTATGATGTTATTATACTGGATATGAATTTTAATGGACTTGTTAATACAGGGAATGAAGGTATATTTTGGCTAAATAAGATTAAAAAACAAAAACCAGAAACATCGGTAGTTTTAATGACTGCATATGCCGATATTGATTTAGCTATTCGTGGTCTCAAAGAAGGGGCATCAGACTTTTTAATGAAACCTTGGAAGAACGAGAAGATTATAGAGACTATTACAACTATTTTAAGTAAAAAGAAATCTAATGGTACTAAGTCTACGTCTTTAAATGCATTGAGTGTAGAAATCATTGGAGAAAGTGAGGCTATGCAGGATGTCTTTATGAAGCTTAAAAAAGTAGCACCTACCGATGCAAATGTGCTAATTCTTGGAGAGAATGGTACAGGAAAAGATTTAATAGCCAGAGCGCTTCACGATAGTTCTCATCGAAGAAACAAACCTTTTATTAAAGTCGACGTTGGTGCATTGACATCTTCACTTTTCGAAAGTGAGTTGTTTGGATATAAAAAAGGAGCATTTACAGATGCAAGAGAAGATAGAATAGGACGTTTTGAGGCAGCAAATGGCGGAACCCTTTTTCTTGATGAAATAGGGAATATTACCTTAGGACAACAAGTGCGATTACTAACGGCATTACAAAATAGACAAATAACTCCTTTAGGCTCTAATGAGTCTGTTAACATAGATATCAGATTGCTATGCGCTACTAATGTTGAACCAAAAACACTAGCAGATGAAAGTAAGTTTCGAAAAGATTTAATTTATAGAATAAATACGGTCGATATTATTGTTCCTCCATTACGAGATCGAGGTACCGATATAACAGAACTCTCACGGCATTTTGTATCAGTATACGCCGAAAAGTATAATAAAAACACATTTACATTTGATGCAGGCTTTATTTCTAAATTAAAAAAACATGATTTTCCAGGAAATGTAAGAGAACTTCAATATGTATTAGAGCGTGCCGTCATTATGACTGATGGATCTGTTTTAAAACCTGAAGATCTCGTTTTCTCATCTATAGAACGATCTGTTACAAAAAAGACTATTGAGACTGCAAGCCTCAATCTTGATGATATCGAAAAAAATGCCATCCTTACCGTATTAGAAAAACATAAAGGCAATGTGTCAAAATCTGCAAAGGAACTAGGAATTACAAGAGCAGCACTCTATAGACGATTAGAAAAGTATGAACTATAGAGGCTACATCCTTAAACTCTTTTTTAGAATTGCACTTAGTATGGGATTGATTCAAGGTGTGATCTATGCACTAGAAGTCAATAACAATACGTATGCTATTATCGCGAGTATCCTATTATTATATGTGTTTATAAATACGTATGGCTTTATAAAAAGACGTTTTGTCGCAATGGACGACTTTTTTGAAGCTGCTAAGTATCGTGATTTTTCAAGATGGTTTCCAGAAGATAGAGGCCCCAAAGATATTCGGTTTTTGTATACAGGTTTTAATGAAATCAATAGAACTATAAAAGAAATAAACTCCAAAAACCAAGCACAATACGTATATCTTCAGAAGATTTTGGAAATGGTAGATATAGGTATCATTGCGTATAATATAGAAACAGGAGACGTGCTTTGGAGCAATGATTCCTTTGGTGAAATTTTAGATGTACCTTCTTTTAAGAATATTCGATTTGTTGAAAGTAGAAAACCAGAACTGTTTACTACCATTTTTGAAACCTATCATAGAGAACCCGATTCTATCTCAATTGCATTACGTAATGAGAGCTTGAAGATTTTAATTTCTGATACAGTCTTTCAAGTAGAAGAAGACGCGTTTAAACTTGTCGTAATTCAAAACATTGATGATACATTAAATAAAAATGAATCAGAGTCTTGGAAGAAACTTCTAAGTGTCATGACTCATGAAATCATGAATAGTATTGCTCCCATTTCTTCGTTGGCAGATACGCTTCATCAAAATATACAAATGGCACTTAAGGAACCTGAAAATACACAGTTAGAATTAGAAGATCTTAACTCCGGTATTAAGACGATTAAAAATCGAAGCGAAGGACTTTTACAATTTGCAAAAACGTATCGTAGTTTAAATAAAGTGACACATCTAAACCTTGAAAGAGTTCGGATTTCAGAATTGTTTAGTAACATTCAACTTCTGATGGAGCCGTCTATTACAGCAAAAAATATAGCTGTAACATTCAATGTAACTACACCAAAATTAGAATTAGATATAGACATACATCTTATCGAGCAAGTCTTAATTAACCTTCTGTTAAACGCAGTCGATGCCTGTAAAGAAATTGAAAATGCAAAAATAAAAGTGGAAGCCTCTCAAAATACAAACCGAGATATTGTGATTAGAGTATTTGATAATGGAGCTGGGATTCCAAAAGATATTTTAGAAAATGTATTTGTGCCTTTCTTTACAAGTAAAGCTACGGGTAGTGGTATTGGTTTAAGTTTATGTAAACAGATTATGTTACTTCATAAAGGAAAAATCATCGTTAAAAGTATTGAAGGCGAAGGTTCGGTGTTTAGTTTAGTGTTTTAAAGGAATACTATAGATATTATAAATTCTTAATACCATAATAATCTGGTGGTATACGCTTTCGCGAAAGCGTATAAAACAATATTCAAAATTATAAGTGTAGTTTTTGTTTAAAAGAACTTTTGTAAGTTTCTTAAAACAGAAAGTCCTTAAAAAAGCGCACAAAAAATTACGTGTTTCGGTATTCGAGCAACGGAAAATCATAAAAAAAGAGTACTAAAAAAATGTACTCTTTTTTTATGATAACTACCCATCATTACAGTTTTGGTAATGGTATATACTATTTTAATTCTTACTTCGTTTTCGGTTGGAATACTGGTAATAGTTTTGTAGGTTCCTTAAAACAGAAAGTTCTCATAAAAACGTATTGAAAAAATTACGCTTTTATGAGAACAACTACCCAATTACGGTTTTGGTAATGGTATATACTATTTTAATTCTTACTTCGTTTTCGGTTGGAATACATGAAGTAGCTTACGTCTAGCTATAAAACAGAAAGTTCTCATAAAAACGTATTGAAAAAATTACGCTTTTATGAGAACAACTACCCAATTACGGTTTTGGTAATGGTATATGCTATTTTAATTCTTACTTCGTTTTCGGTTGGAATACTGGTAATAGTTTTGTAGAAACTTCACCAAAACCGATACGAGGAGAATCTTTTGTTTTACAATGTCCACGTATGATCACCGTATCATTATCTTCTATAAACTTACGATCACCACCTTCATCCAAACGTACAGGACGTTCTCCACGCCAAGAAAGTTCTAACATAGATCCATAGGAATCTGGCGTAGGGCCAGAAAGCGTTCCGCTACCCATCATATCTCCTGCATTTACAGGACATCCATTTACGGTATGATGTGCCAACTGCTGACTCATATTCCAGTACATGTACTTAAAGTTTGATTTGGCTACGATCGTTTCCTTTTTACCTTCAGGTTGTAGTGCTACTTCTAATTTGATATCAAAACTCTTCTTTCCTTCATATTGTAAATAGGGAAGGAGTTCCTTTTTAGGTTTTGGACTCTCTACTCTAAAGGGTTCTAAGGCATCTAGTGTCACGATCCACGGAGAGATAGACGAAGCAAAATTCTTTGCTAAGAAAGGGCCTAATGGTACATATTCCCATTTCTGAATATCACGCGCACTCCAGTCATTAAAGAGTACCAATCCAAATATATGTTCTTCGGCACAACTCACATCGATAGATTCTCCTAAGTGATTTGCTGCGGTTGTTATAAATGCCATTTCTAATTCAAAATCTACCAAACGTGAAGGACCAAAAATTGGCTCTGTAGCGCCATTTGGTAATTTTTGTCCTTGTGGTCTGTGTACAGGAATTCCTGAAGGAATAATAGAAGAACTTCTACCATGATAGGCTACAGGTAAGTGTAACCAGTTAGGCATCAGTGCATTTTCTTCTCCTCTAAACATCGTTCCTACATTGGTTGCATGCTCGATACTAGAATAAAAATCGGTATAATCGCCTATTTGTACAGGAAGTTGCATCTCCACCTCACTCATATCAAAAATAACGGTATCACGGTGTTTTTCATTTTCGCGTAAAGCGGTATTATTTTCTTCAAAAATTTCAGAAATACGATTACGTACCAATCGCCATGTCTTACGACCATCGGCTATAAAGTCATTTAATGTATCCTGTAAAAAGATATCATCTGTAAGAGGAATCCCTTCAAAATAACCTAGTTGGTGTAGTGCGCCTAGATCAATGGCATAGTCACCTATACGCGTACCGATGGTAATTACATCGTCACGGGTAAGGAATACACCAAAGGGAATGTTCTGAATAGGGAAATCAGTGTTCTTGGCCGTTTTTAGCCAAGTTTTTCTCGTGGGGTCGTTAGCAGATAGTGGCATATATGGTTCTTAATAAGGTGTTAGTAAATTTTGCTATCCAAATATAGGATTTTATAGTACTGCAATAAAGACTTTATGTTATTTTTACAACTCTTTTTAACATAAGATATATTATGCAACGCGACACAGCTATTTTTGATTTAATACAAGAAGAAAAAGAACGCCAATTAGATGGCTTAGAATTAATTGCTTCAGAAAACTTTGTGAGCGACCAAGTCATGGAAGCTGCAGGATCTGTACTCACAAATAAGTATGCAGAAGGATATCCAGGAAAACGTTATTATGGTGGGTGTCAAGTGGTAGATGAAGTAGAAACCATTGCTATAGAGCGTGCTAAAGAGCTTTTTGGTGCTGAGTACGCAAATGTACAACCCCATTCCGGTTCTCAGGCTAATACAGCAGTTTTTCATGCCTGTTTAAAACCTGGAGATACGTTTTTAGGATTTGATCTTTCTCATGGTGGTCATTTAACACATGGATCTCCTGTTAACTTTTCAGGACGTTTATATAATCCTGTTTTTTATGGAGTAGAGAAGGAGACTGGGCGTTTAAATTATGATAAAATTCAAGAGATCGCTTTGCGCGAAAAACCAAAAATGATCATTGCCGGTGCGAGTGCGTATTCTCGTGAAATTGATTATGCACGCTTTCGCGAAATAGCAGACAGCGTCAATGCAATTCTTATGGCAGATATAGCGCATCCAGCTGGTTTGATCGCTAAAGGAATTATTTCTGATCCTATACCGCACTGTCATGTGGTTACAACTACAACACATAAAACCCTTCGTGGTCCAAGAGGAGGACTTATCTTAATGGGGAAAGATTTTGAAAACCCATTTGGAATCACACTAAAAAGCGGAAAACCACGTATGATGTCATCATTACTAGATAGTGGTATCTTCCCAGGAAATCAAGGGGGGCCTTTAGAGCATATCATTGCCGCCAAAGCAATTGCTTTTGGAGAAGCGCTTACAGATGAGTTCTTACATTATATGGTTCAAGTAAAGAAAAATGCTGAAGTAATGGCTGCTGGATTTGTAGCCAAAGGCTATGATATCATTTCTGGAGGAACCGATAATCATATGATGCTTATTGATCTTCGTAATAAAGATATCACAGGAAAAGCAGCAGAAGCAGCACTTGGAAAAGCAGATATTACAGTAAATAAAAATATGGTGCCTTTTGATGATAAATCGCCATTTGTTACTTCAGGAATTCGTATTGGTACTGCTGCAATCACGACCAGAGGATTGAAAGAAAATGATATGCAGACAATCGTAGACTTTATAGATGAAGCAATAATGAATCATGAGGATGATGCAGCACTTGAAGCTATTGCTAGTAAAGTAAATGCAATGATGGGTGATAAACCGTTATTTGTAGCTTAAGTCTCATTACTATTTATAAAATAAAAGCCCCTTTTTGGGGCTTTTTTAGTGTTGTGTTTTACTTACTGATAAAGAGAAGTCAATCTTTATTAAAACATAGGTAACCGTAATATTAATAGCAAATTCTATCTCCATAGTAATATAGTATGTAAACTATCTAAAAGTAACGATACTATACCCTTCAAAACATACCCTCTTTAGGGTATTTATTTCTCCTCTTTTTTATGGAGGTATTGATAGGCTATTTTTTGTAAAGTACCTGCACCCGAGATTTGTAATTTTTTAATTATGTTTTTACGATGTGTACTTACAGTGGCTTCGCTAATGGCGAGCATATCTGCAATTTCTTTGGAAGAAAAGTCAAGTCCAATCAAATTGAAGATTTGGTTTTGTCTAGGAGATAAGGTTTTAGAATAATGCTCTTGTTTACTATATAACCTAATAAGATGAATCACTTTATCTATAAGTTCAGGATCATTAGAAATAGCTCTGTAGGCAGTAATGATTCTTAATGTTTGGTGGATATTTAATTTCTGATGTTGAGAGCAAGCTTGTTCGATACTTGCTATGATTTCTTGGGTTACATTCATAGTTTAAAACTAGAGAGAATAAAGAGAAGATAAAATACCCATCACTAGGTATTTGTGAAAAATACTTGTAAAATAAAAGGCGAATTATTTATATAAATAACCCGCCTTTTCCACTGATGATATTGTGTCCTTTTTTACTTAAGTGTACCCTTTGCAAAGTATCCCCAATCAGTATTCCCATCTATTTCATCAGACTTATTAGAAACATGTCTTGTATGAAAAACAGACAACTCAGAGTCAGATGACCAAGAAAGTGAAAACATTTGTGTTTCTGTCCAAACTCCCCCTTTGTTGATCCAGAAAAAATTAAGATGTTCCCCATACCCTTTGCTTATCTGTACTTCAAATTGCCTGTCTTTTACTAAATCATCATCCTCATCTGTTGTGACACCGTATACGTTATTATCTTCTATAAATAAGGTGAGTTTATATTGTTCTCCATTTTCTTTTTCTAGAACTCCTTCCCAAAGGCCATCAAAATCTCGATCTTGAGAAAATCCTTGAAAGATAGATAACATAAGAAATGCGGCAACTAAAATTATTTTTTTCATTGTGTTAGTGATTTTTTACTTGTTAAAAGTACTTATAATGGTTATTAAAAAAAATACCTAGTATAGGGTATTTTGAGTGTTTAATATACTATTTTTATGGTAAAATCATAATTTAGTAACAAATTATATGCAGAATGTGTCCAATAGCTATTGAATGATAACTAGAGCTTTTTTCTTAAAATACTAATTATGAATAGTCTATAAAGACTTAAAGGGATACATCTTTAGAAATCGTATTTTTTTTCTACTGCGTATTTGAGTAGTTCGCCTTTTCCACTAAGACCTAGTTTTCGCATCATATTTTTACGATGTTTTTCTACGGTAGAAACGGCAGTAAATCGTACATCAGCGATTTCAGAAGAGGTTTTGTTTTGAGCGATGAGACGTAAGATTTCTCGTTCGCTTTTGGATAATACAGATTTAGGTGTTTTTGCTTTCGCGAAAGCGTTATTAAACAAACTTTGATCGATACCAGTATCATAGTATACGTTGCCTTTCATGACTGCATGTATGGCTTTTAGAAGTTCTTCTAGCGGACTATTTTTAAGGATATACCCTTTGGCTCCAGCATCCCGCATTTGTATCACAGCTTGGTCCTGATCAAACATAGAAAACGCAATAACTTTGGTATGCGGATATTCTTTCATAATGATTTTGGTAGCCTCAATACCATCTAATTTTGGCATTCGAATGTCCATAATCACAACCTTAGGTTGCTTTAGCCGAACAATATCTAATAGATCTCTACCATCATTTGAAGTGCCTATAATAGAAATTCCCTCTTCATATTTAAGAAGTAAGGCGATTCCATCTATAAGGGATTGATGATCTTCGGCAATGGCTACTGTAATCATAATAAGTCTATTGTTTTGTATACTGAAAGGAGATTGAGTGATTTGCTAGAAGCAAATTGTATCGAAATCACCGAGTTTGAAATCTATATTTTATGTTATAAATATACTAGTATTCTTATAAAGGGATATCTATGCTTATACTTGTACCTCTTCCTATGGCACTATCTACTTCCATGGTTCCTTCTAAGTGTTCTACACGTCTTTCTATACTACCTAAGCCCATACCGTCTTTTTCTTTGAGTATCCCTACTTTAAAGCCTTTACCATCGTCTTCTACCATAATATTGAGTTCGTTGTCATGTTGTGTAAGGGAGATATTAGCTTCCGTGGCTTGAGCATGTTTTATAATGTTAGTTATGAGTTCTTGTATGATTCTAAAAATGGTAATTTCTAGCTCGTTGGCGATTCTATTTTCTAATCCAAAATCTTGTACGTCTACTTGAAGGTTATTATTGGAAGAAACAGTACGTGCTAGTTTTTGAATAGCAGGTAAGAGTCCGTCTTTGGCTAAGACACCGCTATTACGCTCATGAGAGATGGAACGAACTTTGGTATAGGCTTCATTGACGAGGGCATTGGTTTTTTGTAGTAATGCCTTTGGATCATCTACTTTATCAAGGTTACGTTCTAGATTTTCGACTTGCATACGAACTGTGGCAAGGGTACTGCCTAGATTATCGTGTAACTCACTGGCAAGGCGTAAGCGTTCTTTTTCTTGTCCTGAAACCATAGCATTGATAGTCTCTAGTTCCTTCTCTTTCAGAATCGTTTCTGTTTTCTGTATTTGGAGTTCGCGGTCTTGTTCTGCAATACGTTGTTTTCGTTTGGTATTGCGGTAGATAAGAATGGCGATGATGGAGCCTAGGAGGAGGGTAGCAGTAAGACCTATAGTTATTTGTCTTTTTTGTTCTTGCTCTTCTTTTCTTTTTACTTGTTCTTCAAGAAGTTGTTTTTCTTTTTCGGCAGTATCTAATTCAATATTTAATTGAGCTAACTGTTCTTGATTTTTTGCAACTCCGTTTTTAGCTTCGTATAGCATCGAAGATTCTAAATAGTAAAAGGCACTGTCATACTCTTTTAAGGGCTGGTGTACATAATAAGCTTTCCACCTATTTAATGAATAAATTGATTTTTGAAGATGCGATAAATTATGGTAATTTTTTGCAGAATCTATGTTTCTTCTTGCCTCGTTAGCTTTGTTTTTTTCAGCATTTAATGCAGCGAGTTCCATGTAAGCTCTTTTTTTCTTTGATCTTAAAAATGGAGAATTCTTTAAACTTAAAGTTTTTGTTATGTAATAATAAATACTATCATATTTTTTTTTCTGTGGAGAACGATAGTAGATTACTGATGAGTAATACACTTTACTTTTAATATTTTCATTTAATTTATTATCAAAGGAGTGAGCTACTATCTTTTTGGCTGATGGATAGAATTTTTGAGGAGAAAAAACAGAATTGGCATAATAGTCATTTAAGTATAAGTCAGCTAAAACTTTTTCACTTTTAGAATGACTAAGTTTTTTAAATCGTTGAATATATTTAATATATGATTCTGACTTTTGGATGATTTGGTTATTATATAATTCGATTATACCACAAATACTAATTTTTTCAAGGTTACTCAAATTTTGATCTACAGCATATATTTCTACTTCTTTAAAATAATGAATAGCTTTCCAGTTTGCCAGTGAATTATTGGAATGGTAGAACCCTTTTGTTAAAGAATGTAAAGAATTTACAATTGGGTTAGTTGAGGTTTTGATGTTCAACACTACAATAGAATCTTTTATCTTTCTTTGGCCATTATTTTCTCTTATTTGTATTAAATGTTGAAAGGCTTTTTTTAGCTCATGATCTAATAGGTTATTAGATTGTTGCTTTGCAGAAGTAAAATCTAAAATAGTAATAGAATTAATAATTTCAGATACGGCATCATTCTTATCTTGCCCACTCACATTGAGTAGGCAAAAAATAAGAAAGAAAGTTAAAATTGATATTCTCAATATCTTATTATTTTATTGTTTCCGATACCACAATTGAAACCTGGTTTTTGGAGAAAATCAATTTGTGGGTATACTCTATTTGTATGAGTTTGATATAACTCTTCTGGAACTTTAGTGACCATTCTTCTTTTAAAATGTGTGCCATCTCTATAGAAAAATTCTTCATCAAAAATTCCTTTATCCATTGATTTATCTCCTTCAGATTGATCCCAAATTTCATTAAAACCTCTATGTACTTGAAAATATAAGTCTTCATTTTGATTAATTTCTGATAAAATAGCTAAATTTTCATCTATATCTACAGGTCTCATATAATCAGTGCTGCCTCCAACTACTGCTTTTAGAGTTAAATTAAGAACAATGACATGATGTTTTATATTACCTTCATCATCTTTAATAGGCTGATATTTACATGTTACAGGTTCGTTTCTGTCAAAACCTAGATCAATGATTCCTTTATAATTTAAGATCTGTAAGTCAATAGATGCGATGGTACCATCATTGTTTATTGAAAAGTTGCCATATATATTAAAGCTAGTTTTATAAAGGTTACTACTGTAAATGGATTGATTTTTATTGTTCATATTACTTTTTAGAACAACAACTCCAAAGTTTTTTTCATCAATTGTAGACATAATTTTGAATTAAAGATTATTAATTTTAATTTTAAGTTTATTGTAGTTTATAATTCCAGAACCAAAGTTTCTGTCATCATATGTATTTGATTCGTAAGGAATTACACTGTTAGTAATTATATTTTTAATGTCATCTAACTCTAAATCAGGATGATTTATTAAAATTTTAGCAATAAAACCTGCAATAATAGGCGCAGCTGCAGATGTTCCTTTAAATAAGCTATGATTAGGGTATTCATCTTCATTAATGATTATTGGAGTTTCTCCTAAACCATCAACAAGATCTGTAGTATATAGTTTTATTCCTGGCGCTCCAACTAAAATATTATCGCCAAAGTTACTACTCCATCCATCATCAGAATATTCTTTATCAAAGGGTCTTTTGTTGAGATCTGATGCACTCACTACGATCACTTCTGGAATGATAGCTGGAAATGAAATTTCTTTCCCTGCATTACCAGCAGCAAAAACAACTGGAAGCCCTTTACCTTCTCTACCTTCTTTTATTGTTTTTATAATAACTTTATGTAAAAATGTTGATTTATATGGTAATGACCAACTACAGTTAATGACATCGCATTGGTCTGCTAAAGCTTTATGGAAAGCTTGAATTATATAAAAAATAGAAATTTGACTATCATTGTAATTATCGCCTTCTCCTTTTGCTATTTTATAACTGACTAAAGTACTGCCGGCACCAGTTCCAACAACTCCTTTTTTGTTTTTTGCAAAACCAGCAAGAATTCCGGCACAATGCGTACCATGTTTTTCTCTATTGTTAGGTGTTTGATCTGTTTGGTTTTTAAAAAAATTATAACTTTTTACTTCATCAAAAATTTCAGCTAAGTCTGGATGTTTTCCTTGAACACCATTATCCATTAAACCTATGATAATGTCTTCGTTTCTTAACATACTTTGCCTGTCAGTATCATAATTAATAAATTCATAAGCAGGACTTAACGGTAATTCTTTATCCTCAATATAGCTGTTTATATTTGCAATATTTCTAGGGTATACATACTTAATTGTTTGAAAATTTTCTTCGTAAGAAACATTTTCCCTATCAAATTTCTTTTTAATCTTTTTTAAATTACCTGGATATATTTGAACTAGTATATATTCATTTTCAACATATCTATCATCTATAAATCCTTTCACTCCTATAAAATCGTCTATATCTTCAATATGAATATCATTAGTTAATAAAATGATTATTTCATAATTACCACATTGATTTTGAATTCTATATTCAAAATTTTTGTGTGTATACTTATCTATTAAGATAATATCAGATAACTTATTTTTATATCTTTTTTTAAACGCTTTGTAATCTATTTCTACTAAAGAATCGTCTATAAAGTTTTTTATAAAATTATTTTTCTTTTTAGCATCATTGATAACTTCTTTATATACATCATCTGGCACTACTGATAAGTCTAATAGTAAGCCAGATCTTTCAAAGATTACCTTCTCTTTTATATTTTGATTTTCATATTCTAAAATTATTTTATCTGGCATAATGGATAGTTGAAGAATTTATTATTCAAATAAAAAAAATAATTAAAACGCCTAGAATACCCACTACAGGGTATATTTTCTCAACAAGCTATGAGAAATTTACAAGTACAAAAAATAAAATCGATAAGAAGCTATAAAAAACGGTAAAGGGTTATCCTTTTAAAGTATACTTTATCACAAAGAGTAAAGCAACAAAACCAATGAAACCTAAAAGTATCCAGCGAGATCCTTTGTATTCTTTTTTGTGAAGCTTTGCATCCTTACGATAAGAATACGTGATAAAGGCTATAAAAGCGACCACAAAGAAAATAACAAAAATCAGTTGACCTGTACTAAACATTTTGTATGTATTTTAGAGACTTCAAAAATACGACATAACACGTATATTTACGAACGAATTATTAGTGAAACGCTATTTTGAAAAGTCTAAAGGACGAATTCAAAATAGTTAGTTGAACTAATCCCGCTTTTTCAGCGGGATCAGGACTTGTTCTGTGATTTATTTTTATTAATAAGATGCCCGCCTTCGCGGGCATAAAAAGAATACCCGTTGTCACGGGCATCAATATGAAAAACAAAATAGCTGCTGTACACGAATTTCATAGTGCTTTTGGGTTAGGAATAGAAGAAACACCTACCGCACAATTAACTAAAGAAAAAAATCTCCTTCGTTTTAACTTGATGAAAGAAGAAAATGAAGAATACTTAGAAGCTGCCAATGAAGGTGATCTGGTTGAAGTAGCCGATGCATTAGGGGATATGCTTTATATCTTATGTGGTACGATTATAGAACATGGAATGCAAGACAAGATCGAAGAAGTCTTTAATGAGATACAACGCAGTAATATGAGTAAGTTAGGCGCCGATGGAAAACCAATCTACCGTGAAGATGGAAAAGTATTGAAAGGCCCTAATTACTTTAAACCAAATATCAAGGAAATTCTTGAGAGGTAGCTGTTGGCTTATAGTCGGTTAGTCGTTAGCTGTTAGTATATCTTTTCGCTGGCGCGAAATAGCTTGTAGTCTAAAGTGTATTCATTTTGCTGTCGCAAAATAGCTTGACCTTTAGTATTTATAAAATCTAAGGCGGCTGAGTGATTCGCTGTAAGGAAATTGTATCGAAATCACTGTATAGCTATCCAACATAAAAATAGAGTAGAAATGGCATTATGACGTCATTCCGAATTTATTTCGGAATCTCACAAGGTGTCCGTATTCAATCCTAATTATGAGAACCGGCAATACTGAAACACGTTCAGTACAGGCAAGTTCATTTTTGATGAAGTTATAGTATTTAAGAATATTCAATAAAAAGAGGGGTGTAAAAAGTAACTTAAAGCGTCATTCTGAATTTAGTTCAGAATCTCACAGTATTAATTATTAATGTTATAAGAAGCTGAAACAAGTTCAGCTTGACGAAATTATAGTATCTAAATACGTTCCATAAAAAATGCCATTAAAAACGAATGGCATTTTTTATAAGATAGTAAGTATGCTAAGGGATTAATTTTGTTTTACAGTAATTCCCATTTTAGCAAGTACTTTTAGTGTAATATCGTGTGCAGGATCTATATATGCTAAGTTGTTGTTATTTCCAATGTTTAGGATTTGTGTATACCCTAATTCTTTAGCAACAACAGCAACATTTTCACCAATCTTTTTATAAAGAGGACGAAGTAATTCATCTTGTTTTAATTGTACCAACTGTGTTCCGTTATTACGGAATTTTGAAATATCATTTTCTAAACCAGCAAGTTCTTGTTGTTTAGCTGTTTTTTCAGCGTCTGTCATTGTTGGAAAGGCAGCTTCGGCAGTCTTATATATAGCGTCATAATTGTCTAGCTTTTCTTTTAATTGCTTTTCAAGATCTGCATTATACTCTTTCAAAGCATCTTGTGCTGTCACCAATTCTGGCATTTGAGCTAACGTATAATCAGCATCTACTGTACCTACTTTTGTCGTTTGTGCAAATGTTGTTGCTGTAAATAGGGCAACAAATGCAATAAGTATCATTTTCTTCATTGTGTATAATTTATTAGTTTTTTTAGCTTCGCGCGTGCAAATATATGAGATAGAAACCAATATCTATGCCGAACTTTTATTTTTCAGTGTATACTTGCCCTCTGTGAGGTTTTAGGGCATCTCTTACGGGACGCATTTCATTTTCTTGGACTACGAGATAGGCAATACTGTGAAGTTCGCTAAGATTCTCTACTCCTGTGATTTGAGTTGTTAACGCTTTCGCGAAAGCGTACTCTTTCAAATGTATTTCATGATGCACAGCGGTTTTTGCACCTGCAGGCCCTCTAAAATCCCAAATGAGTTTTAAAAGTCTCATTAAATTCCTGTATAGTTATCTGGTGTAATGGCTTTCAACTCTCCTTTGATGGCTTCGCTTACATCTAGAGTATCAATAAATGTAGCAATAGATTCTTGTGTGATAGCTTCGTTTACACGCGTCAATTCTTTTAATGCTTCATAGGGATTTGGATACGCCTCACGACGTAATATCGTCTGAATTGCTTCTGCAACAACCGCCCAGTTATTTTCTAAGTCTGCAGCAATCTTCTGCTCGTTGAGGAGTAGCTTATTTAATCCTTTTAAGGTAGACTGTAATCCTATAATTGTATGTCCAATAGGAACTCCCACATTACGTAACACAGTACTATCTGTAAGGTCACGCTGTAATCTTGAGATAGGAAGCTTTGCAGCTAAGTGCTCAAAAACAGCATTTGCAATACCTAAATTCCCTTCACTATTTTCAAAGTCAATTGGGTTTACTTTATGTGGCATTGCGCTTGACCCAACTTCTCCTGCTTTAATTTTCTGCTTGAAATACTCCATAGAGATATAGGTCCAGAAATCACGATTAAGATCAATAATGATCGTATTGATACGTTTTAATCCATCAAATAATGCCGCCATATGATCATAGTGCTCTATTTGTGTAGTAGGGAAGGAGTGATGTAATTTTAAGGTGTCATGTACAAAGTCATGTCCAAATTGCTTCCAATCGATCATTGGATAGGCTACTTTATGCGCATTGAAGTTTCCGGTAGCGCCTCCAAACTTTGCAGCACTTGGAATATCATTTAATAGATTTAGTTGTTCTTCGATACGTACAACAAATACTTCAATTTCTTTTCCTAAGCGAGTAGGGGAAGCAGGTTGCCCGTGTGTACGTGCTAATAACGAAATAGAACTCCACTCATCTACTAGTTGTTTTAAATGGTCTACGACTTCTAGTAATTGCGGAATGTATACTTGATTTACAGCATCCTTCAAACTCATGGGGATGGCTGTATTATTAATATCTTGTGAGGTAAGTCCGAAGTGAATGAACTCTTTATATTCGGTAAGTTCTAATGCGTCAAATTTTTCTTTGATAAAATACTCGACTGCTTTTACATCATGATTGGTAATCTTTTCGATGTCTTTGATTGCCTGCGCATCTTGGGTCGTGAAGTCTGAGTATATTTCGCGCAAAGCGATATAACTGTGTTTATCAATACCTTCTAATTGTGGTAATGGTAATTCACAAAGCGCAATAAAGTATTCTATTTCTACTTTAACACGATATTTTATAAGAGCTTCTTCAGAAAAGAAAGGTACAAGCGATTCCGTTTTTGAGGCATAACGACCATCAACTGGAGAGATGGCTTGTAAATGTGACAACGACATAGATGTAGTTTTAAATAAGGGGCAAAGATAAAAAAACCCTATGGTAGCACAATAAAAAAGGATGTTATATTACAAACATCCTTTTTAAAATGTATTTATGGCTAATCTATTATACTCTAAGAAAAGTGAATGGTTAGTTTATCGTAGCTTCATACACCCTATTTATATATCCATTAGGGGCTCCCAGATTTTCTGAGGTTACTAGAAATGCTGTGTTTCCTACTACTTGTAAGTGAACCAAACGTCTGTTGTCTAGAATGTCGCCTACGTTTAATGCTATTTCTTGAAAACTATTATCTATTGTGTTAAATGCTCCTAAGTAGGGATTTAAATCATCTGGTTGTCCATCATTATCTGTATCTATAGGTTGTAATCCTCCTACATAAATAATATTTTCTACAATAGAGGTGTACGTTTCTCGAAGGTTAACAGGAATTGTTATTTGGTTTTGTGCTCCCGTGTCTATCTGATAGGTATATACGATATTTGATCCTGTATCTGTTGAAGAAGGCGTGTCCCAACCACCAAACATGTATAACGTTTGATTTACGATCTCACCATCCATATCATGTAATGATACAGGTAATGTAGCGATATCTTGAAAATCAGCATTTCCAATATTCCATGTAGTAATTGCGGTTTCACTGCCATTTACTAGACCAGAAAAAAGATAGGCAGTGTTATCGAGTGCAGCCGTTCCATTACTTACAGCAGCATTAATTATAGGTGTATATGGATTAACTCCTAAAAATTCATAATCCATATTTTCAAAGGCATTACCGCCAATACTCACTACTTTATTTTCTAAAAACTCAATGTTTTTTGTAGCAAAATCTTGTAAAAAATATGTAAAAGACGATAGTGTATTTGTAGCCAAATCATATTTAAAAGCTTGTTGCATCCCTATACCGTCTAAATCATTTCTATTGGTAAGATAGAGACTGTTTTGTGATTGCGATACTTTAAATCCTACTCTAAAGATCCCTGTATCAAAACTAAATACCTCTTGTGGATTTGAAACAGCGTTTGGTATTTGGATGTAATCTGCAGCATTTTTAGGAACTATGTTTACACTTAAATCTGTTTGTCCGTCAGGTTGTATGAGATTGATGATGCTTACATCTACATTTGCTGCGAGTTGTAATGTGATACCACTCTGGCCAAGACTTAAGACTCCTGTGTCAGGATTTATGGTGACTTGATAGGTTACGGATGCTTCATTTTTATCAGAAAAGAATTCTTCAAATGTATCAATACCGATATTCATTCCAAATCCTTTTTTCCATTGTAATATCACAGTATCATTTTCTAAAGAGAAAGTAAACTCGTCATCCTGTACATTGTATTCGTCCATAAAATCTACAGAAGTTTGATTATTTATAATAACAAATCCTTCTCGTATTTTCCAAGTTTTGGAATTCCCGCCTGTAAGTCGTTCAACAATAGCTTCTACATCGATAGTTTCACCTGTAGGCGATGGCGGTGTAATTGTGTTATCATCATCATTCTGACAGCTATTAAGAGCAAGTGTAATTACTAAAAGAGTAGCAACGTATACCAATATTTTTTTCATAGTTTATTTTATAAGTTGTTATACCTACTTATCTGAACTATGGTAAAAAGGTTGCGTGTTTTTTATAAATACTTTTATAAAAATGAAGTGTTGTCGTAACTTAAATAAGTCCTTTTGCTTTGATTTCTAAATACTTATTGATAGTATTTACTGTAAGGTCTTCAGGCTTGGTTAAAATGGTTTGAATACCGTATTTGGCAAGTGTTTTGGCCATTACCTTTTTATCATAATCTGCTTTTTGAGCGATGGTTTTATGATATACTTCTTCGAGATTTTCTGCATGGGTCGTTAATAACGCGTCTAATTCTGTATTCTGAAAAAAGATGACCACCAATACATGCTTTCGCGAAAGCGCTTTTAAATAAATAAGCTGCCTTTCTAAAGCAGAGATATGTTCAAAATTTGTGTATAGCAACAGCAAACTACGCTGCGTCACTTTACGTTTAATTTGTGTATACAAGGTACCAAAATCATTATCCAAAAACTTAGTATTGATATTATATAATACCTCTAGAATGGTATCCAGATGTGTTTTCTTACTACTGGCGGGTACATGATTTTTTATTGTCTCGGCAAACGTAAGGAGTCCTACCTTATCCTTTTTCTTTAAAGCAATGTTTGAAAAAGCCAATGTGCTATTAATAGCATAATCTAGTAATGTAAGTCCATTAAAAGGCATTTTCATGGTTCTACTAGCATCTATAATCGTATAGATAGGTTGTGCTTTTTCATCCTGAAACTGATTAACCATCAAGCTTGCTCGCTTTGCAGTTGCCTTCCAATTTATGGTACGTACATCATCGCCTATCACATAGTCTTTAATTTGTTCAAACTCCATCGTATGTCCAATACGACGTATTTTTTTCATACCGTATAATGTCAATCTATTATCTAATGCAAGGAAAGCGTATTTTTTCATCTGGATAAAAGACGGGTATACTTTTACCATCTGATCTTTTTCAAAACGATAGCGACGCTTTACAATGCCAATAGGGCTACTTACATATATGTTAAGGTGTCCAAATATATATTCGCCTCGTTCTACAGGGCGTAAGTTGTAGGCGTACTCTTGAATTGATTTAGCAGGAATCGGGAATGTTTTTTTAAAATCTCTCTTTTGAAACTGAATAGGAATTTCATCGATGATGGTGACCGTAATTTCAAATGGATATTTATTTTGAATTTTTACAATAAGTTCATTTAGATCACTATTTGAAAATTTTTCAGGAAGTAAGCGTTGTGCTTTTAGTTGTTCGCTTCCGCGAAAAAGTACTAAGCAGTCTACAAAGAAGACCACAGCCAATCCTAAACACAGGAGGTTTGCTATTGGAAATAGTCCATGATACCAATTTGAAATTAAGTATATAATTCCAAGAAAAGTAATTGCATAGAAAATTCTATTTCTTACAAATAAAGATTTTATGAAACGGATAAGTGCCAATCTATCTAGGGATTTCTACAGATTGTACAATCATATCAATAACTTGTTCTGGTGTCATTCCTTCCATTTCTCTTTCTGGAGATAAGATAATACGATGGCGCATTACAGGTACGACAGCACGTTTTACATCTTCTGGAATCACAAAGTCACGACCAGCAATAGCTGCAAATGCTTTTGCGGCATTCATAATAGCCAGGGATGCACGTGGAGAACCTCCTAAATACAAATGTGGATGTTTACGAGAGTTCATCACAATTTCTGCGATATAATTGAGGATTTTTTCTTCAATCATAACGGCTTGCGTTTGAGCTCTGAAAGTGGCTAGTTTTTTAGGATTTACTACAGCCGTAATCGTATCTTTTGCAATCACTCCTTTACGCTCATGATGGCTTTTTAAGATCGTTACTTCTTCTTCTAAAGAAGGATAATCTACTTTAATTTTAAATAAGAAACGATCTAGTTGTGCTTCTGGTAATGCGTATGTACCTTCTTGTTCTACAGGATTTTGCGTTGCTAACACCATAAATGGCGGATCCATAGGATAGCGTACACCATCTATAGTGATTTGACGCTCTTCCATTACTTCAAACAAGGCTGCTTGTGTTTTGGCAGGTGCACGGTTAATCTCATCTATAAGTACAACATTAGAGAAGATAGGTCCTTTTTTGAACTCAAAATCACTGGTTTTCATATTCAGAACAGAGGTTCCTAATACATCACTAGGCATTAAATCTGGTGTAAATTGTAAACGACTAAATTGCGTATCTAATGTCTTTGCAAATAGCTTTGCGGTTACGGTTTTTGCAATTCCAGGAACCCCTTCTATGAGTACATGACCATCAGAAAGCAATGCAACAATAAGAAGTTCTATAAATTCAGATTGACCTACAATGATTTTGGCAAGCTCTTCTCGTATATGATCTGCAGCGTTGCGTAACTCTTCTAACGGAATCCTATTTGTAAACGTAAGATTCTCTTGAGAGTTTGTAGTATCGTCTATAATTTCTTCTGGAGTTGCCGAAGGAGTATCTTGTGATAATGGCGTATTTTCTTTTCCATCTTCTGGTAGTCCAGTTCCTGTTACGTCGTCCATATTATATAGTTTTAAAAGCTTCTATAAGCTTATTTAATTTTAATAATTCTTCTTTAGTGATTGGATATTTCTGACTAATGGATGTGATATAGTCCATGAGTCGTTTTGTATCTTCTTGTGTGTTATTTGATTTTGATGCAAGTCTTTCAATAAAATTAAGTCCTCTATCTGATGTTTGTAAGAGATACTGTTCTCGTATATGCTCCATAAAGTGATTGATTTGATGTAAAGCAATACTTTTATGATCTTGCTTTTCATAATACATACCAGCTATTGTTTTTGTAAACGCAAGGGTTTGATTGGGTAATGGTTTTATAATTGGGATGGCTCTTTGCTTGCGTTTTCCTTCAAAAAATACCCAAAGAATGACACCAATAATAAGCATATAATAGGCCCATTTGAGGTATCTATTTGAAAGGATCATTCGTAAAGGAGACGTTTGTATCACTTTTCCATTTTTATAATGGTTATCCCAATAAATAGGACCGTCTTCAGGAATATACTTTAATGCACCTTCTGTATAGGCATAATTTGAATTGTGTAGCATAAAGTAATTTGTAAACGATTCTGGCATCAAATGGATAATGATCGTTCCTTCCTCAAATGCTTGTTTTATAAAATGTACTTTCGGTTCTTTTATCGTTAGTGTATCTTCCTCTTGTATATAATCATAGGTTCCTAAAACAACAGTGTTTAAGGTATCTACTTTGTCAAAATAGGAAGTTTGTATATCTCGATCTAATATATAGGGGTCTTTTGTTTTAAGATCTGGATGCGCTAGTTCTAGTAAAGGTTTTCTTTCTAAATTATTGAGTTGATAATAGGAGTCCGTTTCTAAAGAAAGGGTATCTAAAATTGTTGTTCCTACACCGCGTCCTGCTATATAAAGTGTATTACCACGCGCTACCCAGTCTAGTAATTGCAAAGCTTCAGCTTCATCAAAACCAATATACTCATTTACAAAAAAATAGGTGCCACTTTGATGGTTACTATCTGCTAGAAACTCATAGGGTGGGCGTGAGATTTCTTTAAAATTATCGGGATTTCTTGTTTCTTTAAGGGTATTATACAGCACAAAGGTACCGTACGGAATTTTATCTTTTACCGCATAACTGCTATACCAATTTATAGGATCTTTTTTACTAGATTCTAAAAAGATAAGAGAAGCGATTAACACTAATAACACACCGGCAAGTATTTTAAACCTCGTACTCATACTATATTTGTTAATGTTAAGAATGAAGATTGCGCTTTCTTAAATGATTGTGCATCTACTTCAAAGTTACCATACCATATATAATCATAGAGATCTGTGACATGTCTAAATTGCTTGCGTATCTGTTGGTCTTTTACTTCATAGATATATTCGTGATTTGTTTTTTGTGCTTGCCAGTCTATTAATTCTTTTCCACTCATTTTTTGAAGTGCGAGTAAGTAATAAAATCGTATGGCAAGTCTATGATTTCCAGATGCGATGGCTTCATCTATAAGCGATTGTATGTCTTGATGATTGATAAGTTCTTCATCATCAGACATAAATACTTGAGAGGTAGGCTTTTTATTAAACAATAACTCTCCGCTATCCATTTTTAAAAATGCCCATATAGTTAAAATCAGTAGTAAGCCTCCAACAATATACGGGAGTGATTTAATAAAAGTAGCGAGCGCTCCTACGGCTTCTTCTCCATCAAAAATCCATTCAAAAATGGTGCTAAGTACATCATAAATCCATTGTTTAAAATTGTTCCAGAACTCATTTTCTTCAAAAACTTCGACGTAATTAAAATCGTCATCATTTTGATATTCTTGTATTTTTTCTCTATCAAGAGTGTTAGGAGATAGGGGAGATGTATCTTTTTGCAATTCCTGTGATAGCTCAGTCTCAATATCTTCTTGCATACGCAACATTGCATGCGGGGAAGTTGCATAGGTAGTTTTCGCGCAAAGCGAAAAGAAAAAAATAAAAAGGCATACAAGGCGATGCTTCATTATAATCTGCTGAAGTTATTATTAGAATTTATCTCTTCGTCATCATCGTCATCAGAGGCGCCGATAGAATCTATGCGTTCTAAGGTACCTGTTTGATGTTTACGCTCATTAAGATTGTAATACACAAAAGAAGCACCTATAGGTACAATAATATATAGAAGATATTGAAGAGATGCAGATACTGTAGTAAAGACAATAGCTAAAATATCATATGATCCTCCTATATCTGAATATGACACTTCTTGTATGGTTGTAAATGTTTTAATCCAAACATAGATGGTTGTAGGTAAATTAAGAACAAGACTTGCTACATACCATAAAAGCCCGATAAGAAACATAGTAAAAAATGTGATCCACCATTCTTCTTTAACAATATCAAATGCGCTACCGATTGCATCAGACACATTTTTATTTTCAAAAATAAGAACCGCAAATAGTAAGTATAAAGGGACAGAAAAATAAATAACAGGTATAAAACAAACGACAAAAGCGAGTGCTAAAATGAAAAATTTTGCAGTACCGGCTAATAATGTGGCTCCTATTTTTGTTCGTATATGATCAATAACTTCTGTTTCTTTAATAATTCCTTTATTATCTACGTATGATTTTATAGTACAGGTAATTGCTGTAAACATGAACGAGAAATACAGAAATAAAAATAAGTACATAAATAGTGCACTTACAAGAATAGATGTGGTTTCAAAAATTCCAAATGGATTATTAGTTTGCGCAAATACAGAAGAGAAAGAGATTGCTGTATAATACGCTTGTGCGACGATAAATAACGCAAAAGGGATTCCCGCAGTTTTAGCAAGAATTTTAAAAATCATCTTGAAGTTTTGACGCAAAAATTTAAATGCATCAGTAATAATATCTCCAAGCTCTCTTTTACGCTTGAATTCTATATATGTAGTAGTAGATGGCATCATTCGGTTGGTGTCGGAATTTTTGGTGTATGTACTTGGGTATTTTGCTGTTTTTTATATAATTGTCTAGGATAGATCACATAATAAAAAACAATAAGAGATAGTGACCCTCCAATGATTGTTATTGCTAACCAATCTGGCATTTCTGTGTGTCGTGTTACAAACCCTTCTAAAAAACCTGCAATAATAAAAAACGGAATAGTACTCAGTATAATTTTTAAACTATTTTTCACACCTTTAACAAAGGAGTCTAAACGTGTATATGTTTTTGGAAACATCATACTATTTCCTACGACCATCCCTGCGCATCCCGCAATAATGATCACAGATATTTCTATTGTACCATGAATCCATATGGTACGTACAGATTCCCATCCTACTCCTTGCTCAAAAAAGAAATATTGAAAACTCCCTACCATAACCGCATTTTGCATAATAACCATTAAAGAACCTATAGAAAATAAAAGTCCTAAAATATATGCGTACAAGCCTACTTTTATATTATTAATCGTAATCCCTAAAAACATATTGAGTTCTCCTTGTTCTTTATAGACTCCCATAGGATCTCCTTTTTCTATATTTTCTAAGGTCATGTTTACATAGTTGTCACCAAGAATGGTTCTAACAAAAGCGCCATCATTTGCAGCGCTATAGGCTCCTATAAGGGCAAATAGCATAAAGGTTAGAAAAGCAATAAGGAGTTGTTTTTGATATTGATACATCAAAAGCGGAAACTCTTTGGTATAAAAAGTAATAAATCGTTTACTGGATTCTTTTTTACTTTTATAAATGATTTGATGTGATTGTGATGCGATGTAATTAAGGTACTCTAACGTCTTGCTACCAGGGTAAAACGTTTGCGCATAACTAAGATGGTCTGTCACTTCTATATAGAGATTTGAGAGCTCATCAGGATGTATTTGACTTTTGTTACTGATAACATTTTCAAACTTCAACCATTTATCCTTATTTTGCTTGACAAAAGCCGCTTCACGCATTTAATAAAAAATTAGAAAGTAAAGAAAGAGAATAAATGGATAATTTTCAAATAGAAACAGCTCAAAATGTAAGTATTTTTCAAAATGTAGCAGGAATAGGAGACCGAATACTCGCTTTTCTAATTGATTTTTTAATTATAGTTGCCTATTATATTCTTGTCGTTCTCATTTTTTCAAGTTTAGGTCTAGAGAATTTAGACGCTGGAGATGTGTGGTCGTATTATCTACTTATTGGATTACCTCCTTTCTTGTACCATTTATTTTTTGAAACCTTTTGGGACGGAAGATCACCAGGTAAAGCCGCTATGAAATTAAGAGTGGTAAAACTAGACGGATCAAAACCAGGATTTGGAAGTTTTCTTATCCGTTGGGTTATCCGTGTGGTTGACATTTCTATTGTGAGTGGTGGTATTGCAATTGTAAGTATATTATTGAGTGAAAAAGGACAGCGTATTGGTGATAGAGCTGCGCAAACTACCGTTATAAGTGAGAAAAAAAGAGTGAACCTATCGCAGAGTTTATTAGTTACCATTCCAGAAAATTATGTTCCTACATATCCACAGGTAACCGTATTTACAGATCAAGATGTACAGACGATTAAAACGTTGTTTACAGACGCAAAGCGTAATAGAAGCCACAATGTTATTATAAAACTAGCCGAACGTTTAAAACAAAAAATGGGCGTCACTCCAGAAGAAGAGAATATTGAATTTGTAGATCGTGTCATTTCTGACTACAATTATTATACCCAGCAATAATGGATGTAATCACGCTTATTGATATTCTAGGTACCATTGCTTTTGCTATTTCGGGAGTTTTAACAGCAATGAATAAGCGTATGGATGCGTTTGGAATTCTGATCATTGCTTTAATCACCTCGATAGGAGGAGGTACTTTACGTGATGTATTGATAGGCAAAACCCCAGTTACTTGGATGCAAGATCAAGTGTTTCCTACGGTGATCTTTATAACGGCTGTATTTGCTGTACTCTTTAGAAGTAAACTCAAATACTTTAGGCGCTCGTTGTTTTTATTTGATACCATTGGTATTGGATTATATACGATCACCGGAGTGCAAGTAAGTCTGGCTTTTGGATTAGATCCGCTTATATGTGTTATCCTTGGGACAATATCGGCATGTTTTGGCGGGGTATTACGTGATATCTTATGTAATGAAATCCCTATTATTTTTCATAAAGAAATCTATGCCACTGCTTGTATTGTTGGTGCTGTTGCCTATTTAGTACTTATCCGGTTTGAATTTTCTCAAACAGTCGCTATGATTATTTCTGGATCTGTGATTATTACGATACGTATTCTAGCGGTTGTCTTTAAATGGAAATTACCAAGATTGTATAAAAAAGAAATACCTTCTTCGTAAATACGAATTCCAATATATAAAAGAATTGATATAAGTACGCTTTCGCGAAAGCGTATATAGCATCTTCTAAAAGGTCTAAAAGAAATTATTCCATAAAAAAAGCTCTCTTAGTGTAGAGAGCTTTTTTTTCGCTTAATTCAATCAAGTATATTTTGAGTAGTTTTTATAAGTTTAAGAAGGCTAATTCAAATAATTTATAAAAATCGATTTCAGCATCTTTGATTGTTACTATTATAGACGCAATTACTCCGCCAAAATTTCAGTTGGTTTATAAGATTAACAATTATTTAACCTATAAAACAGCTTGCTCCCCTGTAATCATGTCGTTTTAAAAATAAAATCCCAGAGTTAAGAACTCTGGGATTTTTTGGTAGACAGTACTTCTAATTAACACTAACCATCAAAACAAATTAAAAGGCGTCTACCTGTCTCTAACTCATTTATAAATCTCTTTTTATGAAATTTGAATCTATTACTTATATAGACGTTATTATTTGCTTAACGTTTTATTTCCAAAGGAGGATTAACAATTATTTAACCCGAATACTATTTTTTATTATATAGCTACAGTATAACATGGCTTTAAAAAGGAACGGTCTTAATTTTTTGTTAAAACAAAATAAAAGCATTTTATTATTTCTGATCTTGCATCAATGCGTCAACAAGTAGTTACACATATTATTACTTTACTATTTACTTTAGTATTCCTTGTTCCAAGGGTTGCAAGCATGCATGCAATTAGTCACTTATCTGAAGATGATGAGTTGATTTCTTGTGAAATTTGTGATACTATATCTGTTTCTAACCAATTTGATCTTATTACGGGTGATACATTTCACTTTGAAAATGAGTTACAGAATGTTCCAAGTTCATTTGTAGTATATACCGAATATACTACTCCATTAGAGAAAATTGCGTCGCCAATTTCTTTTTATAATAAGCCTCCACCTATTCTCTAGACTACTATATCTACTTACCATGGTTGTCAAAAAGAATTGATTTTATGTCAGCATAATTTCTTCTTCTTTTAATTTTTCTTAGTTTCTATATCTATATTTTATAGTACAACCATTGAAATTATAATTGTAATGTTTTCTGAAAATCCTACTTTGATCATTAAAGTATAAAACATTCATTTTAGTAATTGTTCCTATTGAATTTATTTAATAGACCCCTACAAGTAGATTACTATTTCACTCTCATATAATTAAACGTAAACTTATAGTTAGTAAGGCGCTGACTATAAGTAGTTAAAAAATATTTTAATGGATAAAGCATTCAACCTTAAACCAAAGGCTAATATTCTAGGAATCGCTGCTAGTTCTTTTTGCTTAGTACATTGTTTGGCAACCCCTTTCTTATTTGTTACACATGCAGGACATGTACACGGGCATCATTCGCATCCCTTTTGGTGGGGAATTTTAGATAGCTTATTTATTGTGATTTCTTTATTTGCTGTGTATTGGTCTGCAAAGAATACTTCAAAAAACTGGATGAAATATGCATTATGGATAAGTTGGGTACTTCTTTCTTTTGTTATTCTTAATGAAAAAGTTGGATTGATTCATCTTATGGAAGAAGCTATATATGTTCCATCTTTGTTATTAATTCTATTGCATTTATATAATAGAAAATACTGTCAATGTGCTAATGATCAATGTTGTACAGTGCCTTAGTATTCTATTTTTAGTAGAATACTATATTATGAGTAATTTTACAGCCACTTAAAAACTAAAATAAAAACCATCATGAAAACACTATCCAAATTAATTCTTATTGTATTTGTCTTATGTTGTTTTGCTTGTAAGCAAAATCCAGCAGAAGCTCCTGAACACATTGCTATGGTAAATAACCATAAAGAAATGGAAAAATCTCATGAGAAAATGTCTGATGCTCATAAAATCATGAAAGATGATCATCAACAAATGACAGATACTCATAAAAATATTGAAGATGATTCAGTACATGTGGTTATTGAGAAAAATCATATGCAACTTTTAGCAAAACACGGAGAGCTTATTAAAGCACATAAGGCGTTAATAGATAAACATGCTGAATTAGAGACAAAACATGTTTCTGGTGAAATCACTTTAGAGCAAATGACAAAAGAACATGAATCTATGAAAACCGAACATGAAGACATGGAAAAAGAACACTTTAGTATTTCTGAGGAGCACGTACGTATTAAAACTGAAGATGAAAAAATGCTAAATGAAGATAAAAGTAAGTCTTCAAATCAAGAATAAGTAATTATTTTATAGTCAGTCTAAACCTCATTAGGATATATTCTTAATGAGGTTTTTGCTTATTTTTATATGTATATATAGCTTTTAATCCTATTCTTAAAAATAAAATCCCAGAGTCCGGAACCCTGGGATTTTGTGGTAGACAGTACTTCTAATTAACACTAACCATCAAAACGAATTAAAAGATGTCTAACCAATAAAGTTAACTTTATACTCTATAGACGACTAATTTTGTATACTGTTACAGTGTTTTAATTTTTTAACTTTGTTTTATGATACTAAAGCCTACGCTCGTTCTTGGAGCTTCCTTAAAATCCATCAGATATTCACACCTAGCGGTGCAACGATTACAAAAATATAATCATCCTGTTATTGCGGTAGGACTGCGTGCAGGGACTATAGATGGTGTGGAGGTGATTACGTTTGAGTCCGCTTTCGCGAAAGCGGAAACAGATAGAAACACTATAGATACTGTTACTTTATACATTGGACCGAAGCACCAACATCAATACATGGACTATGTGGTATCATTACAACCGAAACGTGTAATTTTTAATCCAGGCACAGAAAATCTTGAATTTTATACACTTCTGAAAGAAAACAATATTGCTTTTGAAGTGGCGTGTACGTTAGTTCTTTTGGGTACGAATCAATACTAAACCTAAAAAGGTAAGCGCTCCATTAAGAATAAGGATAAAGAATCCAAAATCGAATCCTGCATATTCTTTACAGAGATAACTAATTACATAGGCTAGGATAGGAGAGGCGATGGCAATTGCAGGAACAATCGCATCTTTTACTTTCCATGAGGTAAAGAGTCCAAAGGCATATAAACCAAGTAATGGGCCATACGTGTATCCTGCAAAGGTGAAAAGTTTTGCAATGACACTATCATCTGCGATGACATATTTGAAAATGATAATCACTAGAATAAGCACCAATGACATATAAATATGAATACGTTTACGAATGCGTACTTGTTCTTTTGGTTCGTATTTCTTTTCAATATCTAGGATATCAATACTAAATGAGGTGGTAAGTGATGTTAACGCACTATCTGCACTAGAATAGGCAGCTGCAATAAGACCTAATAAGAATACAATCGCTAGTCCCACTCCTAAACCGCTTTCGACCGCAATAGTTGGAAACAACTGATCTTTATGTGCATCAATACCATTTTGTGCAGCAAATACCGTAAGTAACACACCTAATACTAAGAATACCATATTTACAATGGTCAATACAATTGTAAACCAAAACACATTCTTTTGAGCATCTTTGAGGTTGCGACAGGTTAAATTTTTCTGCATCATATCTTGATCCAATCCTGTCATTACAATGGCAATAAAGGCTCCAGAAAAAAACTGTTTAAAGAAGTAATCGCCACTTTTCCAATCATCAAAAAAGAAGACTTGCGATAGATCACTATCAGACACAAAACTCATAATCGCTCCACCAGATAATCCCATTTGCTCAGATACATAATAGATGGCTACACCTACAGCAATTAGCATGAATAGAGTTTGAAGCGTATCTGTCCAGACAATGGTTTTAATTCCTGCCTTAAAAGTGTATAACCAAATTAATAAGATTGTAATCGTCACGGTTACCCAAAAAGGAACCCCTTCCTGACCAAAAAATGACATCTTATCAAAAACTAAGAGTTGTAATACATTAGCAACCAAATACAGTCTAAAACTAGCGCCTACAATACGACTTAATAAAAAGAAAGAAGCGCCTGTTTTATAGGATGCATTTCCAAACCTAGTTTCTAAATACGTATAAATAGACGTTAAATTCAGTTTGTAATAGAGTGGGAGTAAGACCAATCCTATGACGGCATATCCCACGGTATATCCTAATACAACCTGAAAGTAACTAAAACTCGATGCTTCTATCCATCCTGGCACCGATATAAAGGTCACTCCAGATAAAGAAGCGCCTATCATTCCAAAGGCCACCAAATACCAAGGCGACTGTTTTCCTGCCTTAAAGAAATCGGCATTAGAGCCACTTTTTCCTGTGAGATAACTAATGAGCATCAGTACACCAAAGTAACCAGCTATAAGGAGTAAGATTTGATACGGTTGCATAAAGTATGATTTGTTCTATGCTAATATAGGGTTTTTGGGTTTTACGATTTAGTTGTAAGCTTGACCGTTTATAGTTTGAAAAAATAGCATTCAATTCATTTTACAGTTTGTTGCGCATAGTTTATTAATTCTTTCCATACTTCGATAACTTTTTCAGTAGCTATATACGCATCTTGGTGTGTGATTTCCGTTTTGGTTTTTTTCCAAAATTGTAATGGTAGGGTAAATGTGGTGCCAAAATCTATTGGTTTTTCATCTTTTATTTCAATCTCTACCTTGGTTTTAAAGATCCTAAGACCTTTACTATAATTTGTAATTTTCTTTCTTTTAGTTAATATATAGAAAAAGGTGTCAATAGCATCTTCCATAGAATCATACTCAAAATTATAGTGTTTGTGGTTAAACTCTAATCCGATAGTTAGTTCTCTAACATCAGATGAGATCCAGAATCCTGTACCTACAAGAGTAAGATGATTTCCTTCTTCATATTCTTTTATACCTTCTTGAAATTCTTCTTTCAAGAGTGTAGTCATTTTATTAAAAAGGTATTGATGAGGTTTCATGTTACTTGTATATAATGTGTTGTGTGTAGTATTTTTCGTAATTATTTCGTTTTAGCATAAACGTCAACACTTATAGGTTTTCCATTTTTTATTTCACAATCTTTCATTGTTTTTTCGTGTTGAAAATTTAGTTTAGACATTGCTTTTTTGCACTTGATATTATCAGTTTCTACAAATCCCTCAATTCGTTTTAAGTTAAGTTGGTTTAACCCATAATCAGATATTAAGGGTAAAACTTCTTTCATAATTCCCATTCCCCAAAAATCAGGCAGTAGCCATAGTCCAATTTCCGCTTTACTTTCTTTATAATCAATGTCATTTAAACCGCTTGCACCATAAAAAGTTTGGTTATCGAGAGAACAAATCGCCCACCACTTTTGTTTCTTATCTGCAAACCAAATCATTTGTTCTTTAGTAGCTTCTATACTGTCAAAGCTAATTCCATAATGCTGAATAACATTTGGGTTTGAAAGTCCTTTAAAAATATTCTCAACGTCCAAATCATTAATTTCACGTAATAGAATTCGGTTAGTTTTTATGTTTGGGAGTTCATTTTTCATACCCTATAATTTCAATTCAGCGAGTTTTTTTGCATTCTGTAAGCATTGGAGCTTACCAAATATACAAGAACCCTTTGACTCATCCCTTAATTGCTATGAACACATATATAGTACTGTAATGCGTTTTTATTGCCCGTATTCACTATAACTTATCCGTTTTTCATTTCCGATTGTGTCAATCTCTATTTTCCCATATTTAAATTCGGTTGAGTCAATTTCTACGTTTTTCGGTAAACTATAACTTACATTAAATGAATAATCAGGTAAAAAACCGTCATAAGTGTAATAGTAAGAAATACTATCCGCATTCTTTTGCAATTTAGGAAACCATTTAATTCGGGTGATCTCTTGATACTCCTGAAAAGTTAAGTTATCAGCTTTTGTACCGAAAGCAAGTCTATTTACGGGTTCGATTTTCAAAGCCAATTCTTTTCTTAATTCTCTTTTCTGGATTCGATTTTCGTAAATCCTTTTTGAATAATCAAAGTAGAGGAATGAAGAAATCAAAACAGTTATCAAGGCAGAAATTTGTATTCTTTTCTTGGATGATGTCTTTCTTTTTCTGAAAACTCCGATTGCAATTCTTATTCCGATTAGTGATAGAAATGTGAATCCGATTATTTTTAAAAACTGAATTGGTCGAACATAACTATTGAAAGTCAATTCGACAAAATCAGTCCAATATGCCAATAACCCTGTCAGAATTATCAGATTTATTAATACAATTACTAAATATTTAATCGATTTTCTAATCATTTCTCAAATGCACATAACGTTTAGTATATGATCCGTATTCAGGAACGAACTATGATCTCAGATACCTTGTTTTGCTTATCGATTTAATTTATTCTCAATCTGTTCAATGATAGGTTGAGGCAACAAATTAACTTTTGAATTATGATATTTGGCTTGTTTGTAATCAATTAAAGCAGCTTCAATATCTCCACTATTCTCTTTGATATTTCCCCTTTGCCAATAAGCCAAAGGATAACCAGGTAGTTCGTTTATGAATTCATCCAATGCCAACAAAGCATTTTCAAAATCATTCTCTAAAATGTAGGATGCAGCACGATTAGTTCTGGGGTCGGGGTTGCGTGGGTTTAGATCTATAGATTTGTCAAACAGCTCTCTACTTAATTCTAAGTTTCCCAATCTCATTTGCGCGTACCCAAGTTCATTATGAACTTTACCATTAAATTGTGTGCCGCAATTTCCAAGGGTATCAATACTCAAAGCTTTTTCCAATTTAGACACCGCCTTATCATAATTTCCTTCCGTGATTAAACGGTAAGCTTCAGTATAAAGTTTTTTACAAGACGTTTGAGTAAAAGAAATTTGTGTAACACAAATTGAGAGAATTAATAGTATATTTTTCATTTTAATTAAGAATAACTTATTTACATCATCACCTAAAATACTATAAAAACAAATAACCTTCACGTTTACAGCTATTTTAAAGGTATATTATAATTATTATAAACGTTTATTTAGGATATAGGAAGTGCATCAATTATAACGAAGTGTAATTACCTCAAGCGCAATAAAGGCGCTAAAGAAAATAACGGATAATCGTACGCTTTCGCGAAAGCGTAAAAAGGAATAGTATCATTTTTAATTTTAGAATACGTCCCTATGCTAACTTTTGCTCATCCCTGAAATCTTAATTTTGAAATCAGTTAAAATTTAAAACGCTATCTATTTTCATTTTCCATTTTGACTTCGATTTCAAATTCCTTTTCCCTATTTTTATCACAATGAAAAAAAACCGCACGCTCCTTATTATAGGCCTCTTCTTATTTGTCCAGATGGGGATTGTACGTATACTAGCATTATTTCCTGAGTTTATTGAAAATTATTACAGTAATGGTCTGTATCCCGTGATCTCTAAAGGCTTTCGATATGTCTTTGGATGGTTACCATTTTCGTTTGGCGATATTATGTATACTGTGTTAATCATTATTATACTTCGTGAGATTGTACTCTTGTTTAAAAGACGTTTTCGTACCTGGAAACCCTTTGCGATTCGTACACTCGCCATTGCATCTATTGTGTATGGAGCGTTTCATTTGTTATGGGGAATGAATTATTACAGACTTCCTTTACATGAATCGTTAGATATAGAGAGTGAATATACCACAGAAGAGCTTGTTGCACTCACCCAGAAACTCATCACAAAAAGCAATACACTCCATCGTCAGCTCGCGGCTAATGATACTGTAAAAGTAACGGTGCCTTTATCACAATCAGAGATTTTTGATCAGACGGTACAAGGATATAATGCCTTACAATCTCAGTTTCCAAAACTAGATTACCCACCTAAGAGTGTAAAAGTCTCTCTATTGAGTTATCCTCTTTCGGTAATGGGATATAGTGGTTATTTAAATCCAATTACCAACGAAGCGCAAATCAATGGTCTTGTACCTAATTACAGACATGCGGTAATCAGTTGTCATGAGCAAGCGCATCAGTTAGGATATGCTAAAGAAAATGAAGCGAATTTTATAGGTGTTTTGGCGAGTGTCAATAATGAGAATACGTATTTTCAATATGCAGGGAGCATCTTTGCTTTACGGTATTGTATCAATGATGTTTTTCGCCGCGATAGCGAGCTAGGAGAAGAATTACGAGATCAAATACATCCAGGCATTTTTAAAAATTATAAAGAGTCTCGTGATTTCTGGGATGAAATGGATAATCCATTAGAACCTGTGTTTAAATTATTTTATAGTAATTACCTCAAAGCCAATAATCAACCCGCAGGGATTAAAAGCTATAGCTATATGGTGGCTTTATTAGTAAATTATAATAAGTCTTTTCCTGAGGCTTTTTAGTCGGTAACATTTAGTCGGCAGTCAAAATTCATGTTCAGGATCATATCAACTATTTTTCGTATCTTAATACAATGAATATACCAAGTGAAGCCTTCGAGATATTGATTATAGTTGCTGTAATTTCTGTTGCAATGACTCTAGTGAGTTATTTGACCAAAAGGAGCCGTAATTTTAGAAGCAGAAGAAATACAAAGGCAAGAAGGTAGTTTTCTTCTTATAAACTATCCTGTTCTGAATTTCCAGCTGACCAACTGATTTTCTTTTTCAGTAGGTTAGAGGTGATGTTATCATAGTAAGCGATTAATCGTTACTATCATTCAATTTTTCATAATAACATCTTATAGTTTACCACGGTTTAGTACGATTGATTCATTCGGATGAATTGATGTTAAAAAACTCTTAATTAACACTAGTGAGCCCTATTGATGGGTGTATCTTTAAACACTAAATAATCACTAAATACTATGTTTCTAAAAAAAATCCTCTTAGCAGGATTGGTTTTTTGCTCGTTTGTTATGTACGGGCAAGACTATTTCCCTGCGAATGACGGTGTAAAATCTAAGAATAAAAATTACACAGTCTTCACCAATGCAACCATTCACACATCGCCTACAGAAACCATCAAAAACGGAACATTAGTCGTTCAGGATGGAAAGGTAGTACGTGTCGGAAAATCCGTTTCAGTTCCAGCAAATGCGATCACTATTGATCTATCTGGAAAGCATATCTATCCTTCTTTTATAGATATGTATACCGATTTTGGTATTGAAAAACCAAAACGAGCTGGCGGTGGCGGTCGTGGTTCTCAATATGATAATACCCGCGAAGGCTATTATTGGAATGATCATATTCGACCAGAAGTGAATGGAATAGATGATTTTAAGTATAGCGCTAAAGACGCCAAAGCATATATTGAAGCAGGATTTGCAGTTGTGGCGACACACCAGCATGATGGAATAGCAAGAGGAACAGGTGCTTTAATCGCCTTAAATTCTGAAGGGAATACAGCACATCGCGTATTAGATGACGAGCTTGCTCAATATTTCTCTTTTGATAAGAGTAATACATCAAGACAATCGTATCCAACCTCAAAAATGGGCGCAATGTCTTTAATGCGTCAGTTACACCACGATTTAGATTGGTATGAAAAAGGAAATATAAATACAAAGGATCTTTCTTTGGAAGCGCTTACGCGAAATAAAACGCTACCTCAATTCTTTGAGGGTGAAGATGTCTATGATGCTATCCGTATAGATGGGATAGGCGATCAATTTGGATTGAATTATGTAATTGTTGCCGGTGGTGATGAGTACAAACGTATCAAGGATATTAAAGGTCTGAATAGAACATTTATTCTACCATTAGATTTTCCAAATGCCTATGATGTTGAAGATCCATATGCTGCTGCTTATATAGATTTAAGTGATATGCGTCACTGGAATCAGGCACCTACCAATCCTAAGCAGTTTGAAGCCAACGGAATTCCTTTTGCTCTGACAACGTTTAAGTTGAAATCACCAAAAGAGTTTAAAGGACAATTGATGAAAGCCATCAAACATGGACTTTCAAAAGAAAAGGCATTAGCGGCACTGACTACTGTTCCTGCACAATTATTAGGAAAGAGTAATGAGATTGGAAGTTTAAAAAGTGGTGCATGGGCAAACTTTATGATTACCTCTGGGGAGCTTTTTGAAAAGAAAACAACCTTATACGAACATTGGGTTCAAGGACAGAAAACAGTAGTGAAGGATATGAATACAGTAAATATAGATGGTACGTATACCATGCGTATGGCTGGCACATCATATACACTCACTGTAAAGAATTCTACAGAAGGAAAAACAGGCTTCACACTTAAAGATGGAGATGATGAAATAAAGAGTGAAGGGAAATATGCAAATGCATGGGTAAATCTCACCTTCCCAGGAAGTGATAATAAATTTGTAAGACTTGTAGGTCAAGTGATCAATGATCGTTTTACAGGAAAGGCAGTCTTATCAAATGGAGATGAGCAATCTGTAACAGCTACTAGAGTTGCAGCTAAGGATGAGAAAAAGAAAGACAACACCAAAAAAGATAAAGATGAGGCTCCTGTAGTGATGCCAATGACGTATCCTAATATTGCTTTTGGATTTGAGCAACAACCAAGTCAAGAAGATATCTTAATTAAAAATGCTACCGTTTGGACCAATGAAGCAGATGGTATTTTAGAAAATACAGATGTATTAATTAAAGATGGTAAGATTAGTAAAGTAGGGAAGAACCTTTCTGCTGGTAGAGCTAAAGTCATTGACGGTACAGGAAAACACGTTACTTCAGGTATTATAGATGAGCACTCACATATTGCTGCATTTGCTATTAATGAAGCTGGACATAACTCAACCGCTGAGGTTCGTATGTCTGATGTGATTAATCCCGATGATAGTGATATTTACAGAAACTTAGCGGGAGGTGTTACTTCTATCCAATTATTACACGGATCGGCAAATCCAATAGGAGGACAGTCGGCTGTGATGAAATTAAAATGGGGAGCTTCTATAGATGAAATGCTTCTTGAAGATAAGAAGTTTATCAAGTTTGCGCTTGGAGAAAACGTAAAGCAATCTAACTGGCAAAGTTTTAGTCGTTTCCCACAAACACGTATGGGAGTAGAGCAAGTATTTGTAGATTACTTTACAAGAGCCAAAGAATATGAAGCTCTTAAGAAAAGCGGAAAACCATATCGTTTTGATGAAGAAATGGAAACAGTGGTTGATATTCTCAATGAAGAACGTTATATCTCATGTCATTCATATGTACAAAGTGAGATTAATATGTTGATGAAAGTAGCCGAGCGTTTTGACTTTAAGATCAACACCTTTACACATATCTTAGAAGGATACAAAGTAGCCGATAAAATGGCGGCGCATGGAGTAGGAGGATCCACGTTCTCAGATTGGTGGGCGTATAAGTATGAGGTAAATGATGCGATTCCATACAATGCAGCTATTATGCACAATGCAGGTGTTGTTGTCGCGATTAATAGTGATGATGGCGAAATGTCTAGACGTTTAAATCAAGAAGCGGGTAAAATCGTAAAGTATGGAGATATTTCTGAAGAAGATGCTTTGAAAATGGTAACACTAAATCCAGCAAAATTACTTCACCTAGATAATCAGACTGGAAGTATCAAAGTAGGAAAAGATGGGGATGTGGTTGTTTGGTCAGATCATCCATTATCAATTAAAGCTAGAGCAGAGCAGACCATTATTGAAGGAACCATCTATTTTGATATCAATAGAGATTTGCAATTACGTAAAGACGTAAAAGCAGAAAAGAGTAGATTGATTGAAATGATGCTTGCTGAAAAGAAGAAAGGGTTAAAAACACAACCAGCAAAGAGTAAAGAAAAACAACGTTTACATTGTGACACTACAGAAACAATACATTAATACTATGAGAGCACTAACAAAATATATAACGATAGCGTTCGTGTTAATTGCTTCTGTAGCAATAGCACAACAAACGCCAGCACCTGAACAAACAGAAGCATATACAATCGTAGGAGCTACAGCACATATAGGAAATGGAACTGTAATCGATACTGCTATTTTAATTATAGAAAACGGTAAAATAACCGTGTGCGCAGATGCCACAACAACTAAAATAGCATCCAGAGGTACTGTGATTAATGCAGAAGGAAAGCATGTCTATCCAGGATTTATTGCTACTAATACTACCTTAGGACTTGTAGAAGTAGGAGCAGTACGCCCATCTAATGATGATGATGAAATCGGAAATATGATTCCGCATGTACGTTCTATAATAGCCTATAATGCAGAATCTAAAGTAGTAGAGAGTATGAGACCTAATGGTGTACTTATGGCACAAATACGCCCGTTAGGAGGTCGAATTTCAGGAACATCATCTGTAGTACAATTAGATGCATGGAATTGGGAAGATGCTGTTGTAAAAGCAGATGATGGTATTTATGTAAACTGGCCTTCTAGTATGACGAGAGGACGATGGTGGCTAGGAGAAGATCCAGGTTTCAAACCAAACAAGAACTATGCAAAGGATATAGATGAACTAAAAACCTTTGTAAATAATGCAAAAGCATATGCAAAGGGAAGTAGTGATATAAATCTTCCTTTCGAAGCGATGAAAGGTGTTTTTAATGGAAACCAACGTTTATTTATAAGTGCTAATGATGAGCGTCAAATACGTGATATTATCGCTTTTAAAAGCGAAATGAATATCCAAAACATTGTTCTTGTAGGAGGCTATCAATCTTATAAAGTAGCAGCAGAGTTAAAAACAGCGGGTATTCCAGTTGTTTTACAACGTGTTCAGGATTTACCTGCCATGGATGATCATGACTACGATTTACCTTATAAACTTCCTAAGTTACTTGCAGACGCAGGAGTTCTTGTTGCATTAGGCTATGATGGGGAATACTGGCAAGTGCGTAATCTTCCTTTTTATGCAGGACAAGTAACACAGTTTGGAATGAGTGATGCAGATGCATTAAAACTCATTACAGAAAATGCAGCTAAGATCCTAGGTGTAGAAGCGACAGTGGGGACTTTAGAAGTAGGGAAAGATGCGACATTGTTTATCAGTGAAGGAAACGCACTAGACATGAGAGGTAATCAATTGTCAAGAGCTTTTATTCAAGGGAGAGCTATTAGTTTAGAAACACATCAAACAAAACTTTGGAAACGTTACGCAGAAAAAGTTGAAATCAAGAAATAACAGCTACATAATAGCCTAATTTTAAGAGCGATTACTACAACGTAATCGCTTTTTTTATGTATCTGTATATGAGTGGGTTACATAACTTTGTTTAACGACTAGTAAATGCTATTTATTTTTACGTAATTGCAATGCTTTTAAAACCTAATCTTTTTTATGCGAGATACTCATTACATAAGTAGTGCAATCCTAGATCTGGCTACAATTTCTACGATTCTACAAGAAAACAAACTCCTTGCGTTAAGCGAAGAAAGTCGTCATAATATTAATGCATCTAGAGCTTATTTAGATAAGAAGATAGAAGGAAACTCTAAACCCTTTTATGGTATTAATACGGGTTTTGGTAGTTTATGTAATGTTGCTATAAAAGATGAGCATCTTACGCAGTTACAAGAAAATTTAATGCGTTCTCATGCATGCGGTACAGGTGACTACGTACCTAAGTCTATTGTAAAGTTGATGATTTTATTAAAAGTACAATCGTTAAGCTATGGTCATAGTGGTGTACATATAGATACGGTAGAGCGTCTTATTGATTTTTATAATCTAGATATTCTTCCAGTAGTCTATACACAAGGTTCTTTAGGAGCTAGTGGGGATCTTGCACCATTAGCACATTTATCCTTACCATTAATTGGAGAAGGAATGGTATGGGAGGGCGATGAGCCCGCTTTCGCGAAAGCGGTATTAGAAAGACATCAATTGCGTCCGATACAGTTGAAATCTAAAGAAGGTTTAGCATTACTAAACGGAACGCAGTTTATGGTTGCATATGGACTAGATGCACTTTTGAAATGCCATAAGCTATCTTATCTGGCAGATATGATTGGAGCAATCTCTATAGACGCCTTCAATTGTAATCTTTCACCGTTTGATTCATTAGTGCATTATGTACGTCCACATAGAGGACAAATTAAAACTGCCGAGCGTATTCAAGAGTTTCTTGCAGATAGTGAAATTGCTAAAACCGAAAAAGAAAACGTACAAGATCCCTATTCATTTAGATGTATACCTCAAGTGCATGGCGCTACAAAAGATGCTATTTTATATGCATCGAATACATTTAAAACAGAAATGAATAGTGTCACAGATAACCCTAACATTTTTGCGGCAGAAGATAAGATCATAAGTGGTGGTAACTTTCATGGACAGCCATTAGCATTAGCATTAGATTTTCTTGCAATAGCCATGGCAGAAATAGGAAGTATTAGTGAACGTCGTACATATCAACTTATTAGTGGTCTTCGAGATTTACCTCCTTTTTTGGTAGACAATCCTGGACTACATAGTGGTATGATGATTCCACAATATACAGCAGCTAGTATTGTGAGTCAAAATAAACAATTAGCAACACCAGCAAGTGTAGATTCTATCGTATCATCAAATGGTCAAGAAGATCATGTGAGTATGGGAGCAAATGCAGCTACCAAACTCTATAAAGTAGTAGAAAATATAGAAACTATTTTAGCAATAGAACTATTAAATGCATCACAAGCATTACACTTTAGAGCACCTTCAAAAACCTCTCCTTTTTTAGAGTCAATTATTAGCGCATATAGAACTGAAGTGCCTTTTGCTACTGAAGATAGAATCTTCTCTACAGATATTCATAAAACAAAAGAGTTTATGAATTCTATTCAAGTAGATACAGATATGATATTTAGGTAGAAAGCGTTTTATTCATCCAATCAATAGCTTGATCTAACGTATTAAAAACTTCAAAAGGGTGCTCAAAGAATTGACGCTCTATATCTGCATTTCCTTTATTGATAGGGTCTGAAGAGACAATAGCAATAGCTTTTATATTTGAGTTTTTTGCGGTCTCTATATAAACTGTAGGATTTACTGAATATGAGTGAATTCTATTTGAAATATAACCGTAGGTTTTTCCTTTAAAATGATCTTTACAAAATTTTAGAAATTGCGTATTGTAGTGGATGTCAAATGTGATGCCTTCTTTCATTTCAGCGATCACAATATCATTTTGAATTCTGACTTTTCCAAAGTCAAAATCGGTTTCGCGAGTATTCAAATTTGTTATTGGTTAGGGGGGTTAACAACTTAATTTATCGCTAATCTCGTGTAAAATAAATTAAAAATCAAATCAATTCTTTAGAAGATTAGTATTCAATTGTATAGGTTGTAATTTAAACTAATGAATGTTAGTTTTTATGTGTAGATGTTGCAAAATGGCAACAAGGTTTAAACAGGGTTTGTTTTGTTAAAAAAATTATCAACACAAGAAATGGCTTCCTCAAGACTTTCTACAACGAGTAACTTTTTTTTAGAAAAACGTTTTTCAAATTCAACAATATTTAATTTTGCTTTATCATCAGTAATAATGATAAAGGTTTCTAGATTTTTAATCTTATTGATACTAGTATGAACTAAAGGATCAAATGAATACGAATTTTTACGATACGAGATGTATACAAAAGGCCGGTGATCAATATGTTTATTTATGAGTTTTTCAAGAGATTCTACATGATCTGTTTCCAAGTGAATACCTTCTTTGATCTGATTGATCACATAATTCTCATAAATAGACATAGAACATATATCTAAGTCGTAATGCTTCAACATAAGAGGGGGGCTTATCTTGCAAAGATACAAAAATGAAAAAATGCAAAAAAATAAACTAGTGTTTTTAAAAAATGAATAAATCTATTATGCTTCTTCAGCAGGAGATAATGGCTCTTTAGGCTCAGGTAGTATTTCCATAAAATAATATACAATACCTCCTATACCACTCGCTAATAATATAATTAGAATCCATATAAGCTGGCCATTATTTTGCGTTTTAAGTTTAGGATTTTTAGTGACGTGTATGATATGTAAAATAAGCGCTGTAAGTCCAGAAATAAGCATTAAGACCATAAATGTCATGGCGAGTCCAAAACCTACAAAAAAGGTATCTGGAGGTCCTTGAGATTCAAAACCAGAAGGATCACTGAATGATCCAAAAAAGATTGCAAAAAATGAAATGAGGTACCCTATAAAACAAAGAATAGGCATAAATGTTACTATGCCTATTCCTATTTTTTGTGATTTTGATAATTTCATATTACGACTCTGTAGTAGTTGCTTTATCTATAGTGATAGTAAGTTCATTACTTTTGCTATCTAAATCCATAGTTATACTATCTCCTTCTTCTAATTTTGAAGTAATGATTTCTTCAGCAAGAGCATCTTCAATATACTTTTGAATAGCTCGCTTAAGAGGTCTTGCTCCATAATCTTTATCAAACCCTTTATCACTGATATAATCTTTTGCTTTTTCTGTTAACGTGAGATCATATCCAAGGTCTTTGATACGTATAAATAATTTTGCAAGTTCGATATCTATAATCTGATGTATATGCTCTCTTTCTAAAGCATTAAAGACAACGACATCGTCAACACGATTTAAGAATTCTGGAGCAAATGCTTTTTTCAATGCATTTTGGATCACACTTTTTGCATTCTCATCAACTTGTGTTTTACGAGCAGACGTTCCAAATCCAACACCTTGACCAAAGTCTTTTAATTTACGAGCACCAATATTAGATGTCATAATAATAATCGTATTTCTAAAATCAATTTTACGACCTAAGGAATCTGTTAAGAAACCATCATCAAGTACTTGAAGTAGCATATTAAACACATCTGGATGCGCTTTTTCGATTTCATCTAGTAATACAACAGCATAAGGTTTTCTACGTACTTTTTCAGTAAGTTGCCCTCCTTCTTCATAGCCTACATATCCTGGAGGCGCTCCAACCAATCTTGAGATGGCAAACTTCTCCATATACTCACTCATATCAATACGTATAAGAGAATCTTCATTGTCAAACAGCTCTTTTGCAAGAACTTTAGCAAGTTGCGTTTTCCCAACACCGGTTTGTCCTAAGAATATAAAAGAACCAATAGGTTTATTAGGATCTTTTAGCCCAGCACGATTACGTTGTATAGCCTTCGCTACTTTTGCAACAGCCTCATCTTGACCTATTACATTATTCTTTATTGTAGCTGGTAGATCAGCAAGTTTATTGCTTTCTGTTTGTGCGATACGATTTACAGGAATACCTGTCATCATACTTACCACATCCGCTACATTATCTTCAGAAACTACTTCCTTATGGAGTTTTGATTCTTCCTCCCAACGTTCTTGAGCAACAGAAAGTTCTTTTTCTAGATTTTTCTCATCGTCACGTAACTTAGCTGCTTCTTCGTACTTCTGTTTTTTAACAACCGTTGTTTTGAGTTCACGTACTTCTTCTAGTTTACTTTCTAACTCTAGAATCTTTTTAGGAACATCAATATTTGTGATATGTACACGAGAACCCGCTTCATCTAATGCATCTATAGCTTTGTCTGGTAAGAATCGATCAGTCATATATCGATTTGTTAACTTCACACACGCCTCAATAGCATCATCTGTGTAGGTGACATTGTGATGCTCTTCATATTTTTCTTTTATATTTTGAAGAATTTCTATTGTTTCCTCTACTGTTGTAGGCTCGACAATTACTTTTTGGAAACGACGTTCTAAAGCCCCATCTTTTTCAATATGCTGTCTAAACTCATCTAGGGTTGTAGCTCCTACACATTGTATTTCGCCTCGAGCGAGTGCAGGTTTAAACATATTAGAAGCATCTAGTGATCCCGTTGCGCCACCAGCACCTACTATGGTATGAATTTCATCTATAAAAAGAATAATATCATCATTCTTTTCAAGTTCATTCATTACAGCTTTCATACGCTCTTCAAACTGACCTCTATATTTAGTACCTGCAACTAGACTAGCCAGATCAAGTGTAACGACTCTTTTATCAAAAAGAATACGTGACACTTTGCGTTGTACAATACGTAGTGCAAGCCCTTCTGCAATTGCAGATTTACCTACACCAGGCTCTCCAATAAGTAATGGATTATTTTTCTTACGTCTACTTAATATTTGAGAAACGCGTTCTATTTCTTTTGTTCTACCAACAACAGGATCTAATTTCCCTTCTTCTGCCATGGCAGTAAGATCTCTTCCAAAGTTGTCTAAAACTGGAGTTTTACTTTTTTTAGTTCCTTTAGATGAAGAAGCATTTCCAAATGGATTTTCTTTTTCTCCTTCATTGCCTGACTCTTGGTCATCGCTAAATGATTCTGATTTTATAGGCTCTATATAATCATCCTCTTCATTTGACATCATAAGTTTAAATTGATCTTTTACATTATCATAATCTACCTTAAGTCTATTTAATAACTTTGTGGTAGGGTCGTTTTCGTTTCTAAGTATACACAGAATCAAATGCGCTGTATTTATAGAAGAACTCTGGAATAGTTTTGCTTCTAAAAATGTAGTTTTTAATGCACGTTCAGCTTGTCTTGTTAAGTGTAAGTTCTTCTTGTCATTACCTTGTAGACCACTATTTGGGTTTGCAGGACTTAGGATTTCAACCTTACGGCGTAAATGTTCTAAGTCTATATTTAAAGCACTCAATATATTGATAGCTTTACCACTACCATCTCTTAGTAGTCCAAGCAATAAATGTTCTGTTCCTATAAAGTCGTGACCTAATCGCAAAGCTTCTTCTTTGCTATAGGCAATCACGTCTTTTACTCTAGGTGAAAAATTATCATCCATAATTTATATCTCCTTTTCGTTCATTGTAAATTTAAGCATTCTCATTCAAAAATCATTCCGCTTAAGATACTTAGTAGCTAATAGACAAAATAACTGACAGTTTGCCAAGTGTATTGTGAGGTAGTTATTAAAAATTGGTTGTTAAATATTGTTAATAAAAAGTACGCTTTCGCGAAAGCGTATACCCATAAAAACCTTTTAAAATAGGTATATTGCTAGCTAGTAAAATTGACATAAAAATTTAATCAATCTATATATGGCAGGAGGAGAAAAATTGATCCCAATTAATATTGAAGATGAAATGAAGTCAGCGTACATCGATTATTCGATGTCGGTCATTGTGTCACGTGCATTACCCGATGTACGCGATGGTCTTAAACCTGTACACCGTAGAGTACTCTATGGTATGCACGAGTTAGGTATTCGTGCGAGTGGTGCTCATAAGAAATCTGCAAGAATTGTAGGAGAAGTATTAGGAAAGTATCACCCACATGGAGATACATCTGTATACGATGCAATGGTACGTATGGCTCAAGAATGGAGTTTACGTTATATGCTTATAGATGGTCAAGGGAATTTTGGTTCTGTAGATGGTGATAGTCCAGCTGCAATGCGTTATACAGAAGCACGTATGCGTAAGATATCAGAAGATATGCTTGCAGATATAGAAAAAGATACGGTAGATCATCAACTTAATTTTGATGATACACTTTATGAGCCTAAAGTATTACCAACACGAGTACCTGGATTACTTATCAATGGCGCTTCAGGAATTGCGGTAGGAATGGCTACCAATATGCCTCCTCATAACTTGACAGAAGTTGTTAATGGAACAGTAGCTTATATTGAAAACAACGATATCGATATTGATGAGTTGATGCAACACGTAAAAGCTCCTGATTTCCCTACGGGAGGAACTATTTATGGATATGATGGCGTACGTGAAGCATTTAAAACTGGTCGTGGTCGTGTAGTGATGCGAGCTAAAGCGACCATAGAAGAAGTAAAAGGGCGTGAGTGTATAATCGTTACCGAAATACCATATCAGGTAAATAAAGCCGATATGATTAAGAAAACGGCAGATATGATCAACGATAAGAAAATCGATGGTATTTCTGCGATACGGGATGAGTCTGATAGAAACGGAATGCGTATTGTATACGTTTTAAAAAGAGACGGTATTCCAAATATTGTTCTCAATAAATTATATAAGTATACAGCATTACAATCTTCATTTAGTGTAAATAATATAGCACTTGTAAATGGACGACCAGAAATGTTGAACCTTAAGGATATGATTCACCATTTTGTGGAGCATCGTCATGTGGTAGTTGTACGTAGAACAAAATACGAACTTAAGAAAGCAGAAGATAGAGCACATATCCTTGAAGGATTAATTATTGCATCAGATAATATTGATGAAGTAATTGCTATTATACGAGGAAGCTCAAATGCAGATGAGGCTAGAGCAAACCTTATAGAACGTTTCAAACTCTCAGAAATACAAGCAAAAGCGATTGTAGAAATGCGATTACGCCAGTTAACAGGTCTAGAACAAGACAAGTTACGTGCAGAGTTTGATGAGATTATGAAAACGATAGAAGATCTTAAAGATATTCTTGCAAGCAAGGAGCGTCGTATGAATATCATCAAAGAAGAACTGTTAGAAGTACAAAGAAAATATGGTGATGAGCGTCGCTCTGTTATAGAATATGCAGGAGGGGATGTAAGTATTACAGACCTTATTCCTGATGAAAAGGTAGTGATCACTATTTCTCATGCTGGGTATATTAAGCGTACGTCACTTACCGAATATAAAACTCAGAATAGAGGAGGTGTAGGACAAAAAGCATCTACAACACGTAATGAAGATTTCTTAGAACATCTTTTTGTAGGAACTAATCATCAATATATGTTGTTCTTTACTCAGAAAGGAAAATGTTTCTGGATGCGTGTATTTGAAATTCCTGAAGGAAGTAAAACGTCTAAAGGAAGAGCTATTCAGAATCTGATTAATATAGAACAAGATGATAAAGTAAAAGCATTTGTTACTACGCAAGATCTCAAAGACGAGGAGTATGTAAATAGTAATTACATTATCATGGCGACTAAGAAAGGGCAAGTGAAGAAAACATCACTTGAACAATACTCTCGTCCTAGAACAAATGGTATTAATGCAATTACTATTAAAGAGGGTGATGAGTTACTAGAAGCAAAACTTACAAATGGAGAGAGTCAAGTAATGCTTGCGGTTAAATCTGGGAAAGCTATTCGCTTTGAAGAAAGCAAGACTAGACCTATGGGTAGAGGCGCATCTGGTGTTCGTGGCATAACTCTTGCTAATGAGAATGACGAAGTCGTAGGAATGGTTTCTGTAAATGATGTAGAAAGTAATATTCTAGTGGTTTCAGAAAAAGGATATGGCAAGCGTAGTAGTCTTGAAGATTATCGTATTACGAATCGTGGAGGAAAAGGTGTAAAAACAATTTCTGTAACAGATAAGACAGGAGAACTCGTTGCCATTAAGAATGTAACAGATGATGATGATCTTATGATTATCAATAAGTCAGGGATCGCGATCCGTATGGAAGTTGCAGATTTACGTGTCATGGGTAGAGCCACGCAAGGAGTAAAACTGATCAACTTAAAAGGAAGCGATTCTATTGCAGCTGTAGCCAAAGTAAAACATGATGAAGACGAAATAGATGAAGATGATTTAGAAGGTACATCAGAAGCTACACAAGCAACTGAAGGACAAACTGATTCAACTCCAAACACAAATGCTTCTGAAGAAGAAGAATAAATAATGGGGTTGAACAAATTTTAATTAATTTTGTAACCCCTTAATATTAAACAATAGATAATGAAGACTAAATTTTTATTTGTAATAGCCCTAGCTTTAGGAGTTTCAGCATTTGCTCAAAAGAAAGAAGTAAAAGCCATTCAAAAAGCGATTAAAAGCGGTAGCTATGGAGAAGCAAAAAATCTTGTTGGAGCAGCAGAAGCTTTAATCGGATCTATGGATGATAAAACAAAAGAAAGCTTTTTACTCGCAAAAGCACAAGCCTTTTTAGGTGTTAATAATAAAAACGCAGAAGATCTTAAAGTAGCTGCAACTGCTTATAATGACTTGAAAGATACCAAGTATAATGCAGAAGCAGAAGCTGGTATTTCTAATGTAGTTGTTGCAATGGTAAACTCTGCTATTGAAGATCAGAATACGCAAAATTATACCAGTGCCTCTACAAAACTTGCAGATGCATATAATTATAGTAAAAATGATACTATATATCTGTATTATGCTGCATCAAACTCTGTAAACGGTAAAGATTATGATACTGCCTTAACGTATTATAATCAACTTAATGAACTTAAGTTCTCAGGAATTGAAACGTTATATTACGCCACAGAAGTTGAAACTAATAAAGAAGTTCGAATTCCTTCAAAACAAGAAAGAGATCTTTTGGTTTTAGGTAAGACACATATCAAACCAACTGAAAAGAAAAGTGAATCTAAAAGAGGCGAGATCGTTAAGAATATAGCATTAATCTATATGTCTCAAGGAAAAAATGAAGAAGCTCTTGCTGCGATGGATGCTGCGCGTGCAGAAAATCCTGATGATCTTATATTAATTCGTTCTCAAGCAAACATATACTTAGAAATGAATCAAATGGATAAGTATAAGGCAACGATCAAAGAAGTGATTGAAAAAGATCCTAATAACCCAGAGTTATATTACAACTTAGGAGTTGGAGAAGATAAGTTAGGAAACAATGAAGAGGCTAGAACATATTATGAAAAAGCAATTTCTTTAAATCCAGAATATTCTGCTGCTTATAATAACATTGGTGCTCTTATTTTAGGTGCTGAAAAAGCTATTGTTGATCAGATGAATAGTCTTGGTACTTCAAATGCTGATTATAAAAAATATGATGAGCTTAAAGAGAAAAGACAAAACGTATATAGGGAAGCTGCTCCATACTTAGAGAAAGCATTACAATACCGCTCTGACGAAAAAGGAACTGCACGCTCATTAGAATTAGCACGTACATTATACGGTATCTACCAGCAATTAGGAGAGACTTCTAAAGCAGATACGATGAAAGCAAAAATTGAAATACTAGAAGAAGGAAATTAATTTTTCTTATTTCAAGCATAAAAAAACCAGCAATTAATTATTGCTGGTTTTTTTATGCTTTACTTTTTGTAAGTACCTTTTTCTTTAAGGAAAAGAACTTTTGTACCATTATTGACTTTAAACTTAGTTTGTAGTGTTTCTCTTTTACGCATTCTTTGTAAAAAAACTTCTAAGTGTAAATGTGGACCTGTACTCCAACCTGTATTTCCACTGTATCCAATTAATTGTCCTTGTCTTATAGAATCTCCTATAGCTACAGTAGCACCATTTTGTTTTAGATGTGTGTATTCTGCAAATGTACCATCTGAGTGGTATATAATAATATGGTTGTTGTATTGTTTACATTCTTTCGTACCGCAATTTTGATTATGCTGCTTTACGACTTTGACAACAATACCATCTCTTATGGCATGAACCTCAGAGCCTATAGGCATATCAAAATCTAATGCATTTTTTGTGTAATGTGAAAATGTACCATTATATCCCTGATCTACTTGAAATGATGCTCCTTTTGCAAATGGGAGGTCGTAATGATACTCTTGATCATAGGTGTCTTTAGTAGTATCTCCATAATTAGTCAGTGATGTATATGATAATTTATATCCCTTTCTTTTATCGATGACTGTTAGTTGTGTAACTAATTGTTTTTTTTGATGTGGTTGAATCACATAAACGCTATTGTTCTGATCGTGTAAACGCAGGTTGGTCACTGTAAATTCTAATTGAATACTGACTGGACAGTATTCATTATTATCAGCATAAATGATATAACCGTTATCACTTTTTTCATAATACACTTTCACATCATGATTAGCATGTAATACTAAAGATATAAGGAGTAGGAGTATAGTACAGATTGTTTTCATCATAATGCGTATGACTCTATAACTTCTTTATGATACGTTCTATTGTTTTCCAATTACGAGTTGTCATATTTTTTCCATACGTATTTTCTAAAATTTTCATAGCTGTGGTTGTTTTAGAAATAGATAGATTCAAGACACTGACAATAGAAGTTCCTCTTTTTTCAATAATTTGATAGGAGGTATCAGAACTTATCCAAGGTAACTCTATTGAAGAACTCACATCTTCATTTAAAAATGATATATATAACCTAGTATCCTTTGTTATTACAATGCTATCAAAAGGATTGTTTTTATATAACTGTTGTATTTGAGTAGCTTCTCGTACACAGGTTGGAACAGGAAATTCGAATGTTTTTTCTAATACGTCTGTTATATTCTTTTCTATGTTTTTGATATGATTATTAGTCGTACTAAAAATAACATTTCCAGAATTTAAAACAGTAATGATATTAGTATATCCCAATTGAGTAAATACTACTTTAAGATCTGCCATTGGGAGTTTATGATGTCCTCCTACATTTATACCTCTTAGAAAAGCAATATATGTTTTAATCTTTGTTGTCATTGATGTACCGAATAATTATAAAAATAGTTTTTTTAAAAACGTTACAAGTACTACTTATATAGAATTTCAGATCCCCTAACTGGATTATCCGTATATATTTTCACGAAAGTGTATTTCTTATCATATCCATGCATCTATAAAACAGGTACTTATACGCTTTTTCAGAAAGGGTTTAAAAAATACCTTGCATAAACATTAAAGGCTTAGATAATACCCATATACCCATAGAAATAAATAGCGGAATCCGAAAAGCTATTTTAATAGAGTAGGAACGTATAAAACCCAAAAAATGAAAAACACCTCACTATCAGAACATGCACATTCAGAAATTGTAGAAAAGCTAAAAACACTTCTCAATAAAAATGAAGATATGCGCATTGCATTGTTAGCCTCTTTACAAGCGGCTAATAATTCGGCACAAGAAAGTTTAAATAAAGACCTTTACAAGGCTATTAATAACGAGTTTAAAGGAAATGGATGGCCAGTTACTATCGAATCTTATTTTGATTATTTAGATCTTTATGTACGACTTGTACCTAATGAAACAAATGATCCTAATTATCCTAACGCTTGGAAGAGTAATGGAGAAGAAAATGGATATAATCAAAAAGTCTATGATTTACTATGTCAGTTTTATTGGTTAGTAGATCAGAAAGTACCTAATACAACAATTACATTACAAAGTTTTGACGATTTTGCAGCTTGGTTAGTAGAGTTTGCAAAAGCCTGGGGACGTTTCTTAGATACCAAACCGTCGTTAACCAAAGAGAGTTTACATTCTTTTAAATATGATTCTATGTATAATTATCCTTTATATGCAGCAAATGAATCAAGTTGGAATACCTTTAATACCTTCTTCTATAGAGAGTTTAATAATGCAAATCCTGAAACGGGTATATCACCATTGCGTCCAATTGCGGCCCCTGATACTAATGAGACCATTGTTGCTCCAGCAGATTGCACGTTTAAAGAAGACTATCCTATTGATTCAGAAGGAAATGTATTAGACACAGAAGGGCAGAAAACAAAAATCAAATTTAAGCAAACGCATACCATAGGTACCGTTAATGAGCTGCTAGATAATAGTGAGTATGCCAAAGACTTTTATGGAGGAACCTTTGTACATTATTTCTTAAGCCCTTTTGACTACCATCGTTTTCATACCCCTGTAAGCGGAAAGATCTTAGAGATTAAAGCACTTCAAGGCAAGGTTTTTCTTAATGTAAACTTGACAGAGGATGGACAATGGGATGCACCAGATGGAGCAGAAGATGGTTATGAGTTTAACCAAGCGCGTGGTCTTGTCATTGTAGATGCAGGACCCGTAGTAGGTAAAGTGGCTATACTGCCTATAGGAATGGCTCAAGTGTCTGGGGTAGAAATGTACACAAAACTTCAAGGGCAAACAGTTGTAAAAGGTCAAGAATTTGGGAAATTCAAATTTGGAGGATCAGATATTATTATGTTATTTGAGAAAAAACCAAACGATCTCTATATGTTTAAGAAAGATCCTGCGCATAACCCTATTCATTTTCAATATGGACAGACAGCTGTTTACTGGAATAAATAGTTATGAGTACGCTTTCGCGAAAGCGTAAACAGCATCCATTCATATAACTAGTATATCTAGTAAAAGGTAGATATATGACCATAAAAAGCAACAATTCTAAGAAAGGAATTGTTGCTTTTATTTTTCCCTGTAAAATTATAAACAGATGTTATGTTATTGTAATTTATGTAGCGCTTTTGAAAAGTCACAGCTACTGTAAAAACGATGATGCAATTATGATTTACTTATGTATCTTTCTAATACTATAGTTTCCAATACGTATTAAAATCAGAAGTATAGTAACTATTGCAGCAAACCAAGCCGTATTATAAACCCCAAAATAAAATTGATCAATTGGAATAAGCTCTGAAAATTGAGCTCCTAAAACGATACACACTAAAAATATCCGAATTGCAGTTTTAAACCAACTAGGCTTCGTTTGCATTTCATAAAACCCAATGATTAACACAAACAAAAATAAACTATCCCCATGAAAAAGGCGACTTATCAATCTATTCATTTCAGGATTTGCTTCCCCCCATGCAACATAACCATAATAACTTATAATAGATAAAATCAGTTGTATTACAATGACAATACTAGAAAAAAGAGGTTTGTAGAATTTCATTAATTAGTGATTATTTTGGCTTCGTATAGATGTTAGTAATTTTAAGTAGATTAAGATATTGCCAAGTTTACTGTAATTGCAGGTGTATAGTACATTATTTTCCTTGATATAATGCGTTCACCTTTTTTAATTCAATTGAACTATTTATTTCGTAAAAATAATTCAATTGCCATTTTTGAGTCTGCTCTGCTTGTTTACTTTGAACACGATCCCATTTTGGATACACTCTGAACCCTCTTTTTCCTTCTTTCTTTTCTGTTGAGATTATACCTTTTTTAATCAGCACAGATTTTGGAAAAACAAACTGTCCAAACTCATTTTTAGTCCGAACGTTTACTACATAAAAATCAACTTGGTCAGATTCATGAAAAGGCTCAATGGGTCCATTTCCTTTGCGTTTCCAAAATGTTACAAATTGGCCAACCTTTTTAGGAGTGATTTTAGCGTTTCTGCTTAAGATATTTAATCCGTTTAGTTTAAATCGACAGGCTTTATATTCTTTACTTTCCGATTCAATTTTGAAATCTGAAATTTGAAGAGAACAGGTATCATATATCTTTGTTTTAATTTCGTTAAGGATAGTATCCATTTCTGTTTGATTATAGCTTTTGTTGTGACTAGTTTTCTTTCTATTTCAATATACTCTGATTTTCCAAAACTAAAACCTTATGTATTGTAAATTAATGAATATTAGAATTTTAAATACATTAATTTTAACTGAAGCTGGAGACAGGTATTAATTATAGAGGTCTCAAGTTAGCTGTTACTTTCTTAACTGTAGTTTCATTTCTAATTGTTCTAGATTTTTTTTCAATCCTATATGTTTAAAAAAACGATGTGTAGATTCCGAACCTTTATCGACATTAATAATTGAGAGCGTATTCCCATATTCCTCTAGTAATTTTGAAACCAAAGTCGAAGCGATTTTATTTTTTCTATATTTTTTATCGACAGCTATTTGTAGTATTCTTTTAGTATTCGGGTTATATATAATATATCCCACTAATGTGTTTTGAATATAGGCGCCAAATGAGATACTAGTATCTTTTAATCCATTAATAACATTATTTGAGTTTTGCCAAGTAGGGGAGATATCCCAAAACGATTCCATTAAGCTCCAGTTATATTTCTTTAATTGCTTGATTTCTATACTACTGTTTGTTTGTAATGTAGGAACCTCTCCTTTATAGCATAATAAGGTTCTTTCGATTTTATATCCAGCGAATTTATAAGACTTAATTGCTTGAATATTTTCAGAAATGACTTCAAGGAATAATGTATCAATTCCTTTTTCTTTTAAAATTGGTAAAATGAAGTGATACATCTTTTTTGTTAACCCTAAACCTCTTTTTTTAGGAATCACTCCAGTCCCTCCATTATATAGTATTTTCTCACCATTTATTTTATCGAATCCATGTAAAATAAAAGCAATTAGATTCCCATTTTCGAATACACCAACAGATAAGTTCAAGTGTACTTTGTCAGCTAGCATTTTTGAATCTAGCTGTCCTTCTGTTAGCTTAAACGGAATAAAATAGTCAGAAAAGGACTCATTAAATGTATCTAGAATTTCTTTTGTTTCTATTCCTGTTAGCGTATTAATTATCATCCTAGTGTTTGAATTACTATGTGTTAGTGTATGGTTCTTTGCGTGTCTTAAACACTAAAGTTAGCAAATACATGCTGAATAGAAAATTCGCGAGAATTTTCAGAAGTAGGTAATAAGAATAAATTAATAGACATAGTTTATTTCCTAAAAATCACTTTATGTATTTTCAATTCAATTTTTGTTCCATCAATTCCTGTTCTTTCCATAAAATGCGTGCCCATTGATTTTCCGATATCAATTTTTTCTATTCTCGAAAAATAATATTCGGCATCTCTCTCTGAAAATTTTTTAAATGACACCCATTTTAAATCTCTAATATTTTTAGCGAATTCCTTCCCGGTTATTGGTTCAATTTCTTTGACGATTCCTATTTCAGAGGGTAATTCTGATTCAGTTCCGTTAAAGAAGTGCATACTTTTTCGAACTCTCTTTTTTGCTTTAAATCCATAAGGTGCAGGAATTAACAGCTCTCCATTTTTTGTATAATTATTGTTTCCGTATTCAGAACTTGAAAACAGAGCTTTTGTATAAACTTTATTTTCGATTTGTTGGAAATTCAAAGGTATTTTGAAAGGATTTTTAGAGTCCATTTGTTTACTTTCTATTTCCAATTCTAAATCACAGTTTTCGGGCAAATTCATTGTTACTTCACAATCACAAAACGCACCATTCAATTCTAAAATATCAGTTAAATCGGCTTTATTAATTTCATTTTTTTTAGCCCATTCAAAAGTGTTTTTGTATGAGTGATCACAACCATTTTTTTTAATTTTATTTTCTATATAAACACAAAGCTTAATGACTTGATTTTCTGTTAATATGGTCATTTTTCAAGTTGTGGTTAATGGTCTCGGCTATGATTTCGTTTTGGAGTCATCCACAAGATTAATTTGCCGAAATCCAGATGTTTGATTTATAATTTTATTTTAATTGAGCCTATTTGTTTATGAATCAATTTTTTAGAGTATAGTGACATTAAATATTAACCTGGGATTTGAGCTCTCAGTATTTTTTCGTAGCCGCTAATTAGTTTACTTAGCCATTCTGAGGGTTCATGTGGTCTAATAATAATTTCTAATTTTGCGGTAGCTAAGGGTTCGTTTTTTTCCGAAAAAGCGCCGCTTTTCGAAGCAGATGTGCCTGAACTGAAACTAACCATTAATTCATCGTTTTTAATATCAATGTCTAAGGTTGTTGTAAATTTCAACTCATCAATAGCTGAAGAATTAATAGGCACCATCGTAATTAAAGGAACTTTTATATCTACGGATTCGACTTTACCGTCTACGGTGGTAGATGGATAATCTATGTTGAAGGTTTTAGCAGTATACTTTTTAGTTTCAGGATCGTAATCAAAGAAATCTTTAATAATCTTTCTTTCATTATCCGCTATATTTTGATTGGCCTGTTTGGCTGCTTCATTGATGGATTCTACTAGTTCTTTAAACTTAATCATGATCTTATTGTTTTTTTTAAAGCGTTTGTTTTTAATGTTGCCTAACGGTTTTATACACCGTGTTGTAGCAAGTTATTTTTCTTTTAACATTTCTATTTTTCGAATTTCTCTTTCACTATTAAATTTCAACAACCATTTTTTTGGAATATAACTTTCAAAAAACTCCCATTTGTCAGACTTTAATTCCGTCTTTCTAAGTTTCTTAATAATCATATTCAGATGGTGAATATTCCAAGACCAAAACTCTATATCTCTTATTTTTGTTTTTAGCCATAAATCAAATTCTTTAAGTTCATCCCAATTTAATTCAGCTCGGAAAGTACAATCCATACAAATGAGGTTCCATTTTTTTTCAAAATCCGAAATATCCATAAAATGCTCAATTTCTTCGGGAGCATTTTGATTTGTCGCAATTATTTTAGACTTACACTTTTTACATTTAAGTTCAACCGTTTTTGGATAATGCATATGAGCATATTTTATATGTGTTTTTCCTCCATTATTAATTGAACTATTCATTTTCTTTGCTTTTTGCCAACATCAGTATAAAGCTAATATACAATTTTATATATGCTACCTATACAGGATCAATAGGCTATCAAAAGGTTTTACAATCAATAGAAATAACTAAAAAATGCTAGGGTATCAAAAGGTTTAAAAAAAAATCAAAGATGATCGGCGCCCCGTACAGCTAATGATAAAAATTGTACTTTAAAATATGAATATTGTATACTCGTCTTACTTCTTGATCCCTTTTCGCGAAAGCGGAATTTTAAAAAGGGAATATTGAAAATAGCCTATAGAGAAGAGAACAAAGGAAAAGAATCTAATAACTAGCGATTACTAAAGTTTAGCTAAATTATTGTGTGTGTGGAATTCTGAAATAGATTCGAATTTATTATAGAAATCAGTGTGATAAAAAATCACACCACCTTCTTAATCACCCGTAGTTTATGGGTGTGTTTCTTTTGGTGTACATTATAGATGCCAGAATGATCTAAACGATCTATGCGCACTTCGCCGTGCGCGTGGATGATATAGTTATCTTCCATGATGAGACCTACATGAACAATGGCGCCTTCATCATTATCAAAAAAGGCAAGATCTCCTGGTTCGCTTTCTTCTATAAAACTAAGGGCTTCCCCTTGTGTTGCCTGTTCAGAAGCATCGCGTAGTAATCGGTGACCATTCAATCTGTATACCATTTGTGTAAATCCAGAACAGTCAATCCCAAAAGGCGTACGGCCGCCCCATAAATATGGCGTGTTTAAATACTGTAATGCGGTTTCAATGAGAAGGGTTTTGTCTTTTTTACCAGAGGTAGTAGGTCCTTCATAGGTGCTTTTTAATAGTGAAAGCGTATGAACAGACGTTCCCAAAAGAACGGTTTGTAATTGCCCGTGAGCATCAGATATGAATTGTACAGGATCTGAGATGAGTGAAGGAGTTTCTGCTTTCGCGAAAGCGTATTCCTCTTCACTGATCTCTTGATACTGTTTATTATCGATCCACCCTACATAATTGTCATGTGCCAAACGAATACGACTCCAAGATTTCCTTTTTTCAGGTACCTTAAAGACTTCTCCATATAGAAGTTGATTCACCATCTCACTACGATCAGAAGGTTCTAATCGCATGGGGATGCTACTTAAATGACATATGCCGTATTTCATATAGGAAAGGAGGTCGTACTATAGGTTTTCTATTACGATGGCAGAAGCACCACCACCACCATTACATATCGCAGCAGCTCCTAGCTTTCCATTGTTTTGTTTTAATACATTGAGTAATGTAATCAAGATACGCACACCACTACATCCTAAAGGATGTCCTAATGATACGGCACCACCGTTTACATTTACATTTTTATCGGTAAGACCTAATATTTTCATATTGGCAAGACCTACCACAGAAAAGGCTTCGTTGAACTCAAAGAAGTCTACATCATCTTGAGAGACACCAGCTTTTGCAAGTGCTTTTGGTAAAGCTTTAGAAGGGGCTGTTGTAAACCATTCTGGTTCATGTGCAGCATCTGCAAACCCTTTAATAACACAAAGAGGCGTAAGGCCTAATTCTTTTGCTTTTTCTTCACTCATTAAGACCACAGCACCTGCGCCATCATTAATGGTAGAAGCATTGGCAGCAGTTACCGTTCCATCTTTTGTAAAAGCAGGACGTAGGTTAGGAATTTTATCCATACGTACATTGGTGTACTCTTCATCTTTGCTTACAATCACATCATCTCCACGACGTTGTGGTACGGCTACCGGTACAACTTCATCATCAAATTTTCCAGCTTCCCAAGCAGCAGCACTACGCTCATATGATTGGATCGCATAGGCATCCTGATCTTCTCTTGAGAATTCATATTCAGTAGCACATTGGTCTGCACAAACCCCCATTGCATTGCCATCATAGGCATCTACAAGACCGTCTTTTTGCATGCCGTCTACCATACTTTGCGGTCCAAATTTATGACCGTTACGTAGGTGTACATAATGTGGAATACGACTCATATTTTCCATTCCGCCTGCAATAACGATATCATTATCACCTAGCATAATAGATTGTGCTCCTAGCATTACGGCTTTCATTCCTGAAGCACATACTTTATTTACGGTAGTACAAGGTACAGTGTCTGGAATACCAGCACCAATAGCAGCTTGTCTTGCAGGTGCTTGTCCTACGCCAGCTTGTACTACATTTCCCATTAATACTTCGTTTACAGAAGCTGGGTCTAAATTTATTTTATCCATTGCTCCTTTTATAGCAATGGTTCCTAACTTGCTGGCAGATACAGAAGAAAGGCTTCCTAAAAAGCTTCCTATTGGGGTACGTGCAGCAGCAACTATAACTACATTCTTACTCATACTAGTTGTGTTTATGATATGAAAAAATCACTACGCGAAAGTACTAAAATTTAGCATATCTGTTTATCATTTTATGTTTGTTTTGCTAACATTATTTCTGATGAGTTGGTGAGTATTTTATCAATGACCTTACACTTAATTTAGCGTTATATACGCTCCTACCTTACGGCAGGCAGGTTCGCGAAAGTATACAATTACGCTCGTGCTAGATAGGAGTTTTGTTTAAAATAGTGTAGTGCGTTATTTGTGATCTTTTTGTACGAAAATTATGATCTCTCCCTTCCGTCTATATCTCGTGCCTCGATATATCCACCTTCCCTCGCTGAGGGAAGGAGCTTTTTTCTAGTTTATTCTCTTAAGGGTAAATACCTCGAGGTTCTTTATTTCGCTTTCGCGAAAGCGTATGCAGGAATCACATATTTTTAATTCCCCCTTTATGGGTTAGGGGGCTTGGCTTTCATTTTGGGGGTTAGGTGGAATTAGAGTACTTTAGCTTTGTTAGAGAAAACTATGGCAACTGTTGTAAAAACATTTTATAAAAATCAAGACTTACTTTATAAGTTATTATTAATAGCGGTGAGTTCGGTGTTGATTGTGTATTTCTTTCCAAAGAGTGGGAAGTTTCAATATGATTTTCAAAAAGGGTTTCCGTGGGCGTATGAAAACCTGTATGCCGATGAGGATTTTGCTGTTTTAAAGAGCGAAGAAATACTTGATAAAGAACGGGAAGAAATCCGCTCACAAGCGTTGTTGTACTTTGATTATGATACCAATGTCATGAATGATGCGATAGCTCGTTATGATGCTTCTTTTTCTAATGTTTTTAAAGATTCGCTAATTACCAACGAAACAAAATTCCGTCTTAAGAATTTTGGTCGTACGCTACTCACAGATATTTATAAAACGGGAATCACAAAAGAAAAACCAGCGTTTGATGCCAGCCGATTGGCATATCTTAAAAAGGGGAGTGAGGTGACGCAAGTAAATCTAGGTCAGATTTATGAGTCTAGTGAAGTGTTGTCTTTAGTACAGCGTAAACTTGATGATAGTAATTATGCAGACTATAAAAATCTGTTTTTGCAATTATTTTACGATAGTATTCTTCCAAATGCAGTATATAACGCAACACTTACCGAAAACGCGATCACCCAAGAATTATCACAGGTATCGCCTACACGAGGCGTGGTTGCTCGCGGAAGTCGAATTATTACACGAGGTGAAATTGTAGAAGGGGAGGCGTTACAGAAAATGCTTTCGCTTAAAGCGAAATATGAAACACAAAACTTTAGTGATTCTAGATACAATTGGATTGTTGCTGGCTATATTCTATTAGTAGTTTTAGCCCTTGTGATGCTTTTGTTATTTATACGAAATTACCGACCTAAAGTATATGAGAATAATACACAGATCACATTTATATTATTTAATGTCCTCTTGATGGTATTACTTACGACGGCAGTGGTGAAGTTTCGTCCTGCGTATGTATATGCAGTGCCATTATGTATCTTACCCTTGATTCTTAAAGCCTTTTTTGATGCTCGATTGGGGCTATTTACACATGTGATTACCATTTTATTACTTGGGTTTATTGTACCTGATAGTTTTGAGTATTTCTTTTTACAGGTTATTGCGGGTATTGTTACGATTTTAAGTACACAAGAATTATATAAAAGAGCCAATCTCTTTATTTCTGTTGGACAGATTACATTGATCTACATCATTGCATATTTTGCGTTTAATAGTATTCATCAAGGAGGTGTTGAAAATCTGGAGTGGGAAAACTTAGGGCTTTTTATATTAGCGGGTCTTGCTACGTTATTTGTACAGCCATTAATTTACATCTACGAAAAAATCTTTGGCTTGGTAAGCGATGTCTCGTTATTAGAACTGTCTGATACCAATTCTAAATTACTCAAACAGTTGGCAGATAAAGCGCCAGGAACCTTTCATCATAGTTTAAATGTAGCTAACTTATGTGAAGCAGCAGCAAATGAAATAGGTGCAAATGCGATGCTCGTGCGTGTAGGGGCTTTGTATCACGATATTGGGAAGATGAATAACCCTACTGATTTTACCGAAAATCAAGCCACAGGAATTAATGTACACGACGATCTTTCTCCTAAAGAGAGTGCCCGTATTATTATAGATCATGTGATAGATGGGATAGAAATTGCACGTAAAAATAAACTTCCAGATCGTTTGATTGATTTTATACGTACGCATCATGGTACAAGCACGGTACATTACTTCTATATGAAGGAAAAAGAAACAAATGAAAATGCATCTATAGCCGATTTTCAGTATCCTGGGCCTTTACCGTTTAGCAAAGAGACAGCTATCTTAATGATGTCAGATAGTGTAGAGGCGGCGAGTAAGAGTTTGAAGAATCCAACCTCCATGCTTATTGATTCTTTTGTAGAAAAGATCATTAAAAAGCAAATGGATGATGGGCAATACTTAAATGCAGATATCACTTTTAAGGAGATTCAGCAGGTGAAAAAAGTCTTAAAACGAAAATTGACCAATATTTATCACTTACGTATTGAGTATCCGGAGTAATAAAACTTCTAATCGATAGTTTTAATAATTAATGAGATATTTATTTACACTTATTCTTTTAGTTCTATTAATTATTAGTTGTCAAACAAATAAAAATTCACCTCCACCTTTAGGAGAATTACATATAGACGGGCAATATTGTAAATATCCCGATAATAATTTTTTAATTCTTCCATTTGAATTACGAAAGAATGGAGAGTCAATCAAACTAGATACTATTCGTGTTTATCGAGATGTACAACCAGTAAGATTGCCTTTCGGTACATATAAAATTATATTTGAATCAATTTATCAAAGACAAGAAATAATTGAATTTGAACTTAATAGCAGAGTTCAGAATATAACGCTCTGTATTGATAAAATAAATTATCAATTATCTGATAGCGATCTATTAATTAATCTATTAAAGGAAGGTGAAAAATTAATAATAGACTTTAATTCTTCAGGATGTTTTCATTATGTAGATTCTCAATTAGAAATAATAAGAAATGGAAATTTTTATTCTACAAGTTTAAATGATAGATCAATTATACTTACTCCACTACAATTACAATTAGTAAAAGAGTTTGAGTTTGAACTTAGAAATATTAAATCTAATCAATGTTCTACATCTGATACTTATAGTTTGAGAACAACTATAAATTCTGAAGTTATAGAATTTATTGATGCTAGTTGTCATTGGAATGGTTTTGAAAACCTTTTAAAAAAACTAGGTTATAAGAAATAGTCATTATTCCGCTTTCTCGAAAGTGGAATAAGTGGCATATAAAAAGGAAAATAAATGTATATAAGAATAGTAGAATTTGAAAGAAAAATTTGAATTCAATCCTTTTGCTGGAGTTTTAGAAGAGGATTTAGGAAAAATTCTCGTCCCTATATTTAATATAGACGCGATATCATATCAAATAGAGCATGCTGATTCATTAGCAATAGAATTCATAGGAAAACAGGGAAGAGGAAAAACAACTCATTTGCGATATCTTCAAAAGCAATTCAATAAGTATCCTATATTTTTATTAAATACAACCAATGCAAATATTTCTGAAATGATGACTCATGAAGCAGATGTTGTATTTGTAGATAGCATCCATCATTTATCTATAGCTGATCGGATACAACTTTTTAGATCTAAGAGAGTGGTTATTTATACCACGCATTGGAGTCGGAAATATGCTTGTGTATTAACGAACAAGAAACATTATTCAATTCCTTTTAAAGGGATCACAGTAGCTACATTGCGAAGTGTGATAGACAAGCGATTACAACTTGCTTCTAGAAATAAAATTGTTATTGACGATCTATTTACAGAAAAAGAATTGAAATCTTTGATACGGAAATTTAAAGATAATTATAGAGGGATTATAAATCATTTATATGAACAATACCAATGAGTAAAGCAGTATTAGAAAAGGAAATCGTAATAGAAGAAAGTACAGATAATTATGAAGTGTCTGGCTATCTTTCTATCACATCATCAGAAACTATTGATGTAGACGTAATAGGAGGAATGGTATACCTTGAGGCTAGAGGTAGAATGGCTAGTAAAAAGAGAGAGTTTATGTCTTTTAGAATTTCTAATAGAAAGACATTACAAGCAAATGTACCTTATAAAATTCCTTTTTCATTTACACTAAATGATGTTGAAATTGGGACTTATAAAGGAAAGAATGTTGATATTGCTTATCGATGTGAAGCAAGAATTCATGTAGAGGATGATGATATAGGAAAAGTAGATCGTAGTTTTTTCTCAAAAGTAAAGTCATTTGTCACTTCTGATGATTCTCTAAAAACGTCTGCTTATTTTTATGTAGAAGATACGACAAGTACCTATAAAATTGAAGAGACAACAAGAACTCTTGATTTTAAAACTAATCTTATGATGTCCATTATCATAGCAATCTTATTTGCTGGAATCTATCTATTTTTAATTCCCGAATACAATGTTGGTTATATAGCTCTTGGTCTTATTGTATTGCTATTAATTCTTATCGTTACAAAGATGTATATGAAAAACGCCTTAGGTGATGTAACGATAGAAACGTTACAAGATGAAGATGCATTTCTATGTACCATTAAAAAGACTAAAAATTTTAATCTAGCAAATCAATATTTATATTATAGAATTATAGAAAAGGTAGTAGATGATAGAGGAACTTCTTCTACTACATATCGGTCTACATTATATACTTCAGAGAAGAAGAAGCTAGTAAATCATAGGGACTATGCGCAATTAAAATTTACGTATCCTACTTCTAGAAATTGGCACTCTAATGAATTAGGTATAGGAGGTGTAGAAATTTATTGGGAAATGCATCTGGTTGGTACAAGCTATTTAGGATTTGTTCTTAAATACACAACTGGTTTTTTTGTAGCACAACGTAGATAATTTTAATAAAATGATAGGGTCTTTACAAAAAAAAGCAAAAAGTAAGATGCTACTTTTTGCTTTTTAATAATTGAAAATATTGATATACGCTTTCGCGAAAGCGTAATTTTTTATATAAGGTTACCTCAATGCAGGATAGGTCTCAGGATCTACTTCATGCATCATTTCATACACTTTTTCGAAGATATCTTCGGCAGATGGTTTAGAGAAATAATCTCCATCGGTACCATAAGCGGGTCTATGTGCTTTTGCAGTTAATGTTTGTGGTTTACTATCTAAATACTCATATGCATTTTGATCATCTAGTATGTGTTGTAATAAATACGCACTAGCACCTCCAGGCATATCTTCGTCAATAACTAAGATACGATTGGTTTTTTGTACACTCTTTACTACATCATGATTGATATCAAAAGGTAATAGCGATTGTGCGTCAATCACTTCGGCATTGATACCAACAGTTAATAATTGTTTAGCTACATCTTGTACAATACGTAAGGTACTTCCGTAAGAAAGTAAGGTAATATCAGATCCTTCTTTTACCGTTTCTACCACACCAATTGGGGTACGTATCTCGCTTAGGTTGTCTGGCATTTGCTCTTTAAGACGATACCCATTTAAACATTCAACAATTAATGCAGGCTCATCACTTTCTAATAGTGTATTATAAAAACCAGCCGCCTTCGTCATATTACGAGGGGTAAGGATATACATTCCTCGTAATAAATGAATAGCTGCAGCCATTTGTGATCCACTATGCCAAATTCCTTCGAGTCTGTGACCTCTAGTACGAACAATAAGTGGTGCTTTTTGGCGTCCATGTGTACGGTAACGAAGTGTAGCAAGGTCATCACTCATAATCTGAATAGCATACAGTAAGTAATCTAAATACTGTATCTCAGCGATAGGCCGTAGTCCTCGCATCGCCATTCCTATTCCTTGCCCTATAATAGTAGCTTCACGGATTCCCGTATCAGATACACGAAGCTCTCCGTATTTTTCTTGTAATCCTTCTAGTCCTTGATTTACATCTCCTATAGTTCCTGCATCTTCTCCAAAGACAAGCGTATTAGGTTGTGTATTAAAGATAGTGTCAAAGTTCTCTCGCAAAATCACACGTCCATCTACCATAGCGCTATTATCAGTAAATACAGGTGCTACTTCTGCAATTTGAGTAGCATTACTAGCGGTTTCACTATATAAATGCGCACTATAATCTGGCTGTGTTTTTTCGATATATGATGAGATCCAGTCTTGTAATAACGTTTTTGCAGAAGAAGTTTCGCCTATTACATAATGTAATGCTTTACGGGCTACGCGTAGGATATCGCTTTTGAGCGGTTCTTTATTTTCTGCAAGTTCTGTATGTAAAGGTTGTATAAAACTTCCATTAGCAGATGCTTGTATCAAATCCTGAAGGATAGACAGTACTTTTTGTTGTTCAGTTTGTGTAGGGTATGAAAACGCTTTCCAAGCTGCTTTTTTACCATCACGCACTTCTTTTTTAATGTCTTTATCTATGAGATCAAGTTCTTCTTGTGTCGCAAGTCCTTGGCTAATGATCCACTCTTTAAACTTTACGTTACAATCGTGTGCTCTTTCCCAAGTAAGACGCTCTTCATTTTTGTAACGCTCATGCGATCCTGATGTAGAGTGTCCTTGAGGTTGTGTTAATTCTAATACGTGTACAAGTACAGGAACATGTTCTTCACGTGCAATTTTGCCAGCACGTTCATATGCTTCTATAAGGGCAGGATAATCCCAACCATTTACACGTATAATCTCATAACCAGCTTCTTCTTCAGTACGTTGGAAACCGCTTAATATTTCAGAAATATTTTCTTTAGTTGTTTGATGCTTTGCGTGAACAGAGATTCCATACTCATCATCCCATACATTAATCACCATAGGGACTTGTAATACACCTGCTGCATTGATAGTTTCAAAGAAGAGTCCTTCACTGGTACTTGCGTTTCCAATCGTTCCCCATGCAACTTCATTACCATTATCAGAAAAGTTTTCTTTTTCAGTACTCGTTACCTGACGATATATTTTGGATGCTTGTGCAAGTCCTAATAATCGAGGCATTTGTCCAGCAGTAGGAGAGATGTCTGCACTTGAATTTTTTTGTTCGAGCAAGTTATTCCAGTTTCCATCTTTATCTAAGCTATGTGTCGCAAAATGACCTCCCATTTGCTTTCCAGCACTCATAGGGTCAAAATCGATATCAGTATGTGCATACAATCCTGCAAAAAACTGCTCTATAGATAGATGGTCTATTGCCATCATAAAGGTTTGATCTCTATAATATCCAGATCTAAAATCTCCATTTTGAAAAGCACGCGCCCAAGCAAGTTGCGGTAATTCTTTCCCATCTCCAAAGATGCCAAATTTTGCTTTTCCAGTAAGGACTTCACGTCTTCCTAATAAACTACATTCACGACTCGTTACCGCTATTTTGTAATCTGAAAGGACAGATGTTTTAAAATCTTCAAAGGAAAGTTTGGTATTTTGAGTCTTAGTTGCTGTCATAAGGATATGTGTGAAAACTTGTGCAAAATTACGAAAAACAACCCTCAAAAGCAAGACCGTTTTGCGTTAACATTTTAAATATAATTCATTGTAGACGTTTTTTTAATGAGAATATTTCAAAAAAAAACAATTTATTGGGTTTTTGTTAAGAAAATGATAATAAAATAAAGGGGGTTGTATACGCTTTCGCGAAAGCGTACTAAGTATAATTATAACAGACTATAGGTTAGTACCATCTACGTTGAAAAAGACGTATCAACGTATCGATATCTAACGATACAATAAAGCGTATTTTCTGATCGTAATTGGGTTGTGCAATTTCCCATCCCAAATTAGAATATACCGGAAGGAAAATTTCAAAGTAGTCATCAAGTAAGCTTACTTGAATTCCAGAATCGTATACAGGCTCTAAGGTTTGTGCTCTATTCTTTACAAGTCCTACATCTCCATAGGCATAGATATACTTCCAGATGGTTGTACTTGCATTGATAGTGGTAATCCATTCATTTGCAAAAGCGGGTTGTAGTCTTGATTTAAATCCACCTTCGGCAAATATAAACTGCTGACTAAATATTCCGCTGTCTTCAGAACGGCCATAATAATTAAAATCAAATAAGTAATCTGTAGGTCTATCTAAGGCAAAGCTAAAAAAGTCTCCACTATCTCTTGTTCTATTTCTTAAAAATGCACCTGCATAAAAACGTAAATTAAGTTGACGATTATTAAGATATAAATGTCTGTAAAAGAAGGTAGCTGATAGTTTTGTAAAATCTTTAGCTATCTGTAAGTCTGTATTATAACTTACGGTATTAATGATCGCTCGGTCAAAATGTGAGAAACGTAAATTAAATACAGAATAATCAGGATCTTGTGATTCTTGTCTAAAGTCTTCATCTCTTTGTACACGTACAAATCGCGTTGATAAGTTTGACCCTCTATTTGCTCTAAAATCTCTTGGTTTAAAGCTGAAATTTAAGAACGGAACAAAACGTTCAAAGAATAAATCTGGTCCAAAAGAAGACCTATTACCAGAGAAACCATAACGCACACTAAAGAGTTTACTATCTTCTAAAAAGTGTGTATATGATAATGATGCTTTTCCTATAATGGCTTTAGATCGCAATCCAAATTGTGGCTCAAATTTATACCTGAAGTTTTTACGTAAAATGGTATTGTTGTATAGTTTTAAACCTGGACTTAATCCATCATAGATATTAAACTCTGCCGTTGGGATAATAAAGGCTTGGTTTTTTGATGGGTTTTCAAAATCTTGAAGAAACTTAAGTTGAATAGGTTTATTCAATCCTAAAAAGCCATTGGGTTTATGATAACTATCTCTGAGATTGTACTCTGGAATGATCTCATCATAGTTTAAGACTACTTTGTCAATACTGTCTGCAGCGAGTGCTATTGTTTTTGTTTTTTCTATATTTTCAACCCATGTCTTAGAAACAACTTCGCCATCTTTTAATCCGTATACAGAGATAGGAGCAGGGTTATCTCTTTTATTTTTTATAGTCACTAGCAAAGAGTCTCCTTCTCTTTTTGAATTCTTGATTTTAAAATCTAGTTTACGCCTAGTAGTTACATACTCATCAAAAAACCAATCGACATTCTTATCAGTGTTCTTTCGAATGAGTTTTTCAAAATCTTTTGAACTTACACCTTGTTGCAAGTTATAATTAGCATAAAATTCTTTAATCGTATTTTCTACACTATTATCCCCTAAAAAATCACCTAAATATCTAAGTCCCGCGCCACTTTTATATTCATTTGCTATTTGTACATTGTATTTAATAAGTGAGTCGTATGGTTTTGATAATGGCTGATCTAAGTTAAGCCTCGCAATATTCATATACAGGAGGTTATACTGATCATTAAATTCTAATTTTGAAAGATAGAACTGTCGTACAAGCCAATACTTATCTAGATTTCCCACCACTTTTAAATCTGGGTAAAAAGTGTCAATGTATCGTTGCATTAAGTTTACCTTAATCCCATCAATAATCCATCTGTCCATTCTAGGGTTTACCAGTAGTGTGTTATCTACATATTTGCCTATGATTGTCTTTACGAGTTTGATTTCATATTTAAAACCTTCTGGAAATGGACGTATAAAATCGGGTAATTGATTTAATCCATATACTTGATTTTCTTTATAATCAAGTTTGGTCACCAGTAATCTTTCATGTGGATAATCGCCAAGATTTTTTTGCATAAAACCAGCGATACGATCTACAATAAGCGCACGAATTGGGTCGCCTACCATACGGTCGTCTATATTAGAGTGTAAGGTTAAGAAATCGGTTTCTATTTCTTCAAAATCAGGATTCTTAGTAAGGTATACTCTAGGGTTGATTCGGTCTTTGCCATTCAGAATAGCTATTTTTTCTTTTGTATTATAGGATGTGTTTTCTATACGTGTTTCAAAATCTGAAATGATTTCATATTCTTTTGGGAATGAAAATGTAATCTGTATATCACTATTGGGATAATAACGATCTACTAAGTTTTTATTACTGTAATAGTGCCATTCTCCATCATATATGGCTGGAGTAATATACCAATACCGTAGGTTATAATCTTTGGTTTTAGTGACTCCATAATTGGTAAAACGTGTATAAGGTAGTTTAACTTTATAGATGAGTTTAAGGCTATAAGATGCTTTAGGAAGCAGCGTTTCTTTAAGCTCTATTTTAATAATATCCTGTGCCTTGTCTAGTCTTTTATATTGTAAGTATGAGGTTCCATCATAGATAGATTTGATAGATGTGAAGCCACGTTCTTCATCTTTTGCTAGATGGAACTTCTTTTCAAAATCTTCAGCAAACCTTATTGCTAATGGTGTTTCTTTAGAAGAAAAACTATGTGCCCAATCATTTAAATAAATAGTATGTAGTGTATCCTGACTGGTATTTTTATATGTAATAGTTTGTGTAATCTCAATAGTATCTTCATTTGGAATTAGACGTGCATTTACTCCAATGGTATTTTGTGCTATTGCACTTGTGCATAAGACGCACCAACATAAAAAAGCTTTAAAGAAATTTTTCAACAAACAATTATAATTTCAAAGGGTTACATACGATATCATTTTCTGTTTTTTGATATCATTTGATAGGGTAGCGTTAGAAGTTTTTGCTTAAAGATATGTTTTTTAGATATTATGCTAGTAACTATTTACAAAAGGATACCTATCTGTCATAACATATTTAATATTCAACAAGTTTTAAGCCAAACTGTTTTAGTCATTTCATAAATAATAGTTAATTAATTCTAGATTAGAAATTAGGACTTAATTCATATTTCTCATAGAAGTCGTTTAATACTTCTATTACTTCATCTGGTGTATCTACAAGATGTATTAGGTCTATATCTTTTGGGCTAATATTTCCAAATCTATCTAATAATGTTGTTTTTACCCACTCTAATAGACCACCCCAAAAGTCTTTACCAACCAAAATAATAGGGAACTTTTGTATTTTGTGTGTTTGAATAAGTGTAATCGCTTCAAAAAGTTCGTCGAGTGTTCCAAACCCTCCAGGCATTACAACAAAGCCTTGTGAGTATTTTACAAACATTACTTTACGCACAAAGAAGTAATCAAAATCTAAACTCTTATCACTATCTATATAGGGGTTATCATGTTGTTCAAAAGGGAGGTCAATATTAAGACCTACTGAGGTTCCTCCAGCAAGATGCGCTCCTTTATTTCCAGCTTCCATAATCCCAGGACCACCACCTGTGATTACTCCATAACCATTTTCGGCAATTTTTTTAGATACAGCTACAGCAAGTTCGTAATAGGGATCTTCTGGTTTTGTACGAGCACTTCCAAATACAGACACGCAAGGTCCTATTTGACTCATTTTTTCAAATCCATTTACAAACTCTCCTACAATCTTGAATATTGCCCAAGAATCATTAGTTTTTATTTCATTCCAACCTTTTGGTCTTGTCTCGCTATGCATTGTCATAATTCTATATTTTTTAAGGTAACTATTATACCATTACCGTTGGGTTCATTTCTTTTTTTAAAAATTGAGCGGTGTAGCTTTTTTTGTCTTTGATAAGTTGTTCTGGTGTTCCTTTTGCGACCACTTCTCCGCCACCTTTTCCACCTTCATATCCGATGTCTATGATATGATCAGCCATTTTTACAACATCTAAATTATGCTCTATAATTAGAATGGTGTTTCCTTTGTTTACGAGCCTATTTAGGACTTCCATTAAAACACGTATATCTTCAAAATGTAATCCTGTCGTGGGTTCATCTAGAATATAAAATGTATTTCCAGTATCTCTTTTACTTAATTCTGTTGCAAGCTTGATACGTTGTGCTTCTCCTCCAGAAAGTGTTGTCGATTGCTGGCCTAAGGTAATGTATCCTAAACCTACATCCTTTATTGTTTTAAGTTTTCTATAAATCTTCGGGATATGCTCAAAGAAATCTGTAGCTTCTCGAATCGTCATTTCTAACACATCTGCAATTGATTTTCCTTTATAGCGAATTTCTAATGTTTCCCTGTTAAAACGTTTTCCTTGACAAGTCTCACATTCTACATACACATCAGGTAAGAAATTCATTTCAATAACGCGTAGTCCTCCTCCTTTACAAGTTTCACATCGTCCGCCAGCAACATTAAAACTAAAACGTCCAGGTTTATATCCTCGTATAAGGGCTTCGGGTGTTTTTGCAAATAGCGATCTAATTTCACCAAAAGCACCTGTGTATGTAGCTGGATTAGAACGTGGTGTTCTTCCTATAGGTGATTGATTAATGTCTATTACTTTATCGCAGTTTTCTAATCCTTTAATACTTTTATAAGGCATTGGTTTTTTTACACCATTAAAGTAATGAGCATTCATAATAGGATAGAGGGTTTCATTAATGAGTGTAGATTTTCCACTTCCTGAAACTCCTGTTACTGCAATCATTTTTCCTAACGGAATTGTGATCGTTACATTTTTTAAGTTATTTCCAGTAGCTCCTTTAAGAACTATTGTCTTCCCATTACCTTCTCTACGTTCTTTAGGAATCGTAATTTCTTTTTCTCCGTTAAGATATTGTGCAGTAAGTGTACTATGATTTACTAATTCTTCTGGAGTGCCTTCACTTATAATCTCTCCTCCATACTTACCCGCTCTTGGTCCGATGTCAATTACATGATCGGCACGTTCTATCATGTCTTTATCATGCTCTACAACAATAACAGAATTTCCAATGTCTCTTAAGGATATTAATGAATTAATCAATTTTTGATTATCTCGTTGATGTAATCCTATGCTTGGTTCATCAAGTATATAAAGTACGCCAACTAATTGTGATCCTATTTGTGTTGCTAGACGAATACGTTGCGCTTCTCCTCCAGAAAGCGATTTAGAGTTACGATGTAGTGATAAATAGGTGAGTCCGACATCAACTAAAAACTGGATTCGAGTTTTGATCTCTTTAATAATCTCAGAAGCAATTTTAAGTTGTTTTTCAGAGAGTTTCGTTTCTAGTGTTGTAAACCAATCTTGTAACTCTAAGATATCCATATGAGCAAGCTCAGAGATGCTTTGGTTGTCTACTTTAAAGAATAAAGATTCTTTACGTAACCTAGAACCTTCACATTCTGGACAAGAAATCTTATCCATATATCCTTTTGCCCATCTTTTTAAAGAGGTAGACTCACTAGAGTTATAGGTGTTTTCTATAAAGTTTGCGACTCCTTCAAAGTCTATTTTATAATCACGTGTAACTCCTAGTTCTTTGGATTGTATTGAGAACTTTTCATTTCCTCCATAAAAGATAAAATGAAGTGCTTCTTTAGGAATCTTTTCTATAGGATCGGTCAATTTAAAATCAAATCGATCTGCGATGAGTTGTAATTGTTTAAAGATCCAATTGTTTTTATGAGGTCCATGCGGTTCCAGTCCTCCGTTTTGGATAGATTTCTTTTTGTCTGGTATTATTTTGTCTACATTTACTTCGTAGAGTTCTCCAATCCCATTACACTTTGGGCATGCTCCTTTCGGGGAATTAAAAGAGAAGTTATTGGGTTCTGGGTTAGGATAGGATATTCCCGTAGATGGACACATTAAGTTTCGACTAAAATAGCGCACTTCTTCAGTATCTTGGTCTAATATCATAAGGACATCATCACCGTGGTACATGGCTGTGTTTATACTTTCGCGTAAGCGTTTATCGTCTTCAGCACCAGATTGAATAGCAAGGCGATCTATCACGATTTCTATATCATGTGTTTTGTAACGATCAACCTTCATCCCTTTTACAATATCTCTTACTTCTCCGTCTACACGTACTTTTACAAAGCCTTGTTTTGCGATTTGCTCAAAAAGTTCTCTATAATGTCCTTTACGTGAACGAACAATTGGAGCTAAAATGTTGATGCGTTTTCCATCAAAGCTATCGATAATCAAGTCTTTTATTTGATCATCAGTATAGCTTACCATTTTTTCTCCAGTATTATAACTGTAAGCATCACTTGCTCTGGCATAGAGTAAGCGTAAGAAGTCATAGATCTCAGTAATGGTTCCTACGGTAGATCTTGGGCTTTTACTCGTTGTTTTTTGTTCTATAGCAATGACAGGGGAAAGCCCTTGAATTCGATCTACGTCAGGACGTTCTAGTCCGCCTAAAAACTGACGTGCATATGCAGAGAATGTCTCAATGTATCTTCTTTGTCCTTCTGCATATATGGTATCAAAAGCCAAAGAACTTTTACCACTTCCAGAAAGCCCTGTAATCACGACAAGCTTTTCTCTAGGAATGATCACATCAATATTTTTCAGATTGTGCGCTCTTGCCCCGTAAACTTCAATGATTTCTTCTGTTTGTGCCATAAATTTACCAAAAGCTGCAAAGGTACTTATTTGCCAGCAGATTATAAAGGTTGATACGTTTATGTATTGTTAATCTTATAGAAGTGTTATACTTCTTATGGATTACCTTCCTGTATTTATTTCTTTTATCACAAAAGGATAGATAGAAAGTGTCATAAATAATAAAATACTACACACAAAGCCTATAGATATAAAGCTATATAATAATGGTAATTGAAATAGTAAAATCCCTATAGGTAAAAAGACACCTAGTAATGTAAGAAGTGCTAGTAGAATAAAAGCAAAATTAATAATCTTTGGGATGCGTTGTTGTGATTGCATGGTAATGCTAAATAATCTTGGGATGATTTCTTCAGACATTTGTTCACCTAATTTTGAAAGTAAGTCTTCACTAAATCCCATATCTTGATACCGATGCGTGTCTAACTGCACAGCATAGCTTAGAATTTTTTCTTGATGACGTTCATAAATACGATTTACATCTAATTCGTCTTTATAGGAGGCATATTTATAACCAAAGTAATACCAGATTCCAGAACCACATTTGTGTTCTACCCATTTTCTTAAGATACGAGGGGAGTAGGTACGCGGATTAGAAAACGTATCTACTTTACTTTTAGAGGGGTCGTCTAATAATAAGGATTTTGCTTCTAGATATAAATTTTCAGAATCACCATACCTATTATTTTCCTCTATATACTCTAAGGCAAGTTTAGAACGACCTTTGTAAAATTCTTTCATCGTAAAATAGTTAAGGTCACCAAACTCTTTATCTATGTACTCCTTGAGTCCAGTATTCCAAACTTCAGAACGAACTAATATATCTATGATGTTTCTAAAATGATGCATTTTTTGAGTTAATGTGTTTAACTCTGTACTAAGTGTATTACTACTAAAACGTATCTGATTGGTTTTGTTAAGAATGAATACAAAAAGTACAATAACAAGTAGAATACTAATAATACATAAGATAAGTAAGATGGTGTCAACTTTATCTACAGAAAGTGTTTCTTTTGGAACCCAAGTTTGAAGACCATATACAATAAGTATACATCCCAATATGCTTGTTAAAGCGGGGATGTAAGGCACAACAATTTTGATAAAATTTCTTAATTTCATCTAGGTTATTTATTATCAATAAGTTGGGCCTATTGTCTTATTTGTTAAAATAAGATCGTAAATAAACAACTATAATAGATATTGACAAAATAAAATGAGGTGTTTTGTAAGAAAAATAATCCTTTTAGATGTGGATTTGATGCATTTTCTTTTTTGTAATGGTTTATTGATGTAAAAAAGAAATACTATGACAGGCTACGATTCCTGCAGTTTCTGTACGTAATCTGCTAGCACCTAGTGTGATTTGTGTATACCCTAATTGTACGGTTTGCTCTATTTCTTCTAAAGAAAAATCACCCTCAGGACCTATAAGAATCAATGTATCTTTTCCAGCGGTCAATTCTTTAGTAAGGGAGTGTTTCTCTCCTTCTTCACAATGAGCAATACAAGAAAGAGAAGCCTGTGGTTGTGACTTAAGGAAATTTTTGAAAGATATTGCTGGGTGTAATATGGGTAAATGTGTTTGCAACGATTGCTTCATCGCACTTTGTAAAATCTTCTGAAAACGCTCTTCTTTTATCTGTTTCCGTTCACTATGATCACATATAATAGGGGTGATTTCTGTAATGCCTATTTCTGTAGATTTTTCTAAAAACCATTCAAAACGATCATTAAGTTTTGTTGGAGCAATTGCAATATGTAGTTTATAGGGGAGTGGTGCTTGAAATTGTGCGTCCTGTAATTGAATCTTACATTTATTAGGATTACCATCTATAATTTCACCTTTGAATAGGTAGCCTTTTCCGTTTGTAATGTCAATAGGGTCTCCAATTTGTTTACGTAATACACGTATGATATGTTTACTTTCTTCTCTTGGGAATGTATAAGTATCAGATTCCTGTGTGATAGATGCACTATAAAATAATTGCATATTTATATTTTAAGGCGTGATTGTGCTTGAACTCCTGTATCTGTATAGTTGTTTTTTTCGACGAATCCTTCACTATATTTTAAATACCCTACAATTCCTATCATTGCCGCATTATCAGTAGTATATTCAAATTTTGGCAAGTAGGTTTTCCAACCCATATTCTTTTCTGCTTGTGTAAGAGCGTAACGTATGCCTTTGTTAGCAGAAACACCTCCACCTATAGCAACCTGAGTAATCCCTGTTTGCTTTACAGCTTTTTTGAGCTTATCCATTAGTATACCCACAATAGTATATTGTATAGAGGCACAGACATCTGCTATATGTTCTTCAATAAAATTTGGGTTTTCCTTTAGTTGCTTTTGCATGAAATACATGATCTGCGTTTTTAATCCGCTAAAGCTAAAATTGAGTCCTTCTACTTTCGGTTTTGTAAAAGGAAATGCTTTTGGATTTCCTTTTGCCGCCCATTTGTCTATTAAAGGCCCTCCAGGATAGGGAAGTCCTAATAATTTTGCACTCTTATCAAAGGCTTCTCCTACAGCATCATCTATAGTTTCTCCTATCACAGACATCTGAAAGTAGCTATCTACTCGTACAATCTGTGTGTGACCTCCAGAAATGGTCATTGCTAAAAAAGGAAAAGAAGGTTTTTCATATCCTTCTTCATCAATAAAATGAGCTAGAATATGTGCCTGCATATGGTTTACATCGATTAGGGGTATGTTTAAACCCAATGCAAGTGACTTTGAAAATGAAGTTCCAACTAATAAGGAACCCATTAGTCCAGGTCCGCTTGTAAATGCTATGGCACTTAGCTCTTTTTTATCGATATTTGCTTTCTGTAATGCAGCCGTTACAACGGGTACGATATTTTGTTGATGTGCTCTAGAGGCAAGTTCAGGAACAACACCCCCATATTGTTCGTGTATTTCCTGTGTAGCTACAACATTAGAGAGTACTTTATCGTTGTGCAATATAGCAGCCGCAGTATCATCACAAGAAGATTCAATAGCCAGTAAGTAACAATTTGTCGAGTTCATAGTCATATTAGGCACGCATATTGTAAATAAGAAACAAAGTTAAAACAATAAGCCGTATCAAGAAATTAAAAAAAATAGTAGTACGTACAGTAGTATATCTATTGCTATTCTTTGCACTGGTGTTATTGATCTTCTCAATACCTGCCGTACAATCTAAGGTAGCGTCTATTATTACAAACAAAGTAAACAAAAAATACGGCACTTCTATTCACGTAGACAAAGTAGGACTTAAGTGGAATGGGGATCTAAATCTCAAAGATATATACATAGAAGATCATCACCAAGATACGTTGATCTATACACGATCGCTAGCTACAAGTGTATTGAGTGCAAAAAAAGCGATAGACGGTAATTTAGAATTAGGAAGTATCGCTTTAGAGGGAACTAAGTTTTATTTAAAGTCTTATAAAGGAGAAGGAAATGATAATATTTCTATTTTCTCAAAGAAATTTGTTCCAAAAAACCCAAATCCCAATGCACCTCCTTTTGTGATGACTTCTTCTAAAATCACATTAGAAGATGCTGTTTTTAGATATATAGATGAAGATTTAGAGAATCAAGTTGTTCTTGATTATACAAGTTTAGAAGGAACGCTTGAGGATTTTACATTGGTAGATGATGTGATTGATACGCATATTAACCATCTTGCATTTAAAGCAAAAAGAGGCTATGGTATTTCTTCTTTAGAAGGAGATTTCCATTATGATACAAATGCCATCAATCTTCGTGATTTTATTGCAAAGACTGAGTTTTCGACTTTAGAAGGAACGATCGCATTAGACACTTCGGGAGATAAGATGTCAGATTTTGTTAATAAGGTTGGTATTGAGGCCGCTTTCGCGAAAGCGAATATCTCCACCAATGATATTGCACCATTTTATAGTGGTTTTGCGAGCGATAAGGTCTTTTCCTTAAACGGAAATATGACAGGAGTTCTCAATGATTTTAAAGCGGAAGGGGTGAAGCTTACGGGTTTAAAAAAATCTGTAATCGATGGAGATATTCAATTTACAAACCTTATAACAGGAAGCGAATTTAAGATTGAAGGGAATTATAGAAAAATAAAAACTACCTACTTTGATCTAAAATCATTACTTCCAAGCGTGTTATCTAGCTTACCTCCTAAAATGGCAAGACTAGGCACCATAGAATTAATAGGTTTTAATACCGTAACAAATACAATACTTGATACCGAAGGAGTTGTAACCACAGCACTTGGTGATGGCTATGTGGATCTACTATTAACAGATTATCAAAATACAGATGTTGCTACCTACACAGGAAATGTAGATTTAGAAAACTTTAATTTAGGGAAGTTTATTAATGACCCAAGAGTAGGAAAAACATCGCTAGACGTAGATGTAAATGGAAAAGGATTCATTCAAGAGTATTTAGATACGAAGCTTTCTGGAATTGTATATAACATCACATATAATGAGTATACCTATAAAGATATTTCAGTATTTGGAGATTTAAAAAGCCCAGTTTTTAATGGTGAAATCATTTTAAATGATCCTAATTTAAAAGCAAAAGTTGATGGCCTTATTGATGTTTCAAAAAGTATTAATAGTTATGATTTTGAGGCAGATATCACGTATGCAAACTTGGTGAATCTCAATTTTGTAAAAGATAGTGTTTCGATTCTTAAAGGAAACGTTGTTATGGATATGAAAGGAACAGGCATTGAAGATGCTTTTGGGAAACTTTCATTTTATGATGCTGTGTATCAAAATAAAAATGACACCTATTACTTCAAAGATTTTGATGTCACTTCAGTGTTTGATGCTAAAAATGTACGTACGATAGCTATTAACTCTTCAGATATTATAGATGGCTCTGTAAGTGGGATCTTTAAATTTAATGAAGTTGTTCCTTTATTTAGAAATGCCCTAGGAAGTCTGTATACCAACTATCAACCAGAGGTGTTGACAGAAAATCAGTTTATGGATTTTGACTTCACCATTAATAATAAAATTGTAGAAGTATTTGTTCCTGAAATAGAATTTGAACCAGAAACTATTATTAAGGGAAGTGTTGTCTCTGATGACTCAGAGTTTAAACTCACATTTAAATCTCCAAGAATAGAAGCTTTCGGAAATATGGCAGAAGCCATAGAAGTAAAAGTAGATAATAAAAACCCTTTATTCAACACGTATATCGCTGCAGATAGTATTGATGCCGGATTCTATGCGGTTTCAGATTTTAATCTTATTAATGTAACTCTCAAGGATACATTATTTATGAAGTCTGAGTTTACAGGAGGAAAACGAAATGATGATCGTTATGATTTATCATTGTACCATACCATTAATGAAGATGGGAATTCTGTTGTTGGTTTCAAAAAATCTCAAGTGATTTTTAAAGATAACCCATGGTTTATCAATAAAGAAAACAACAACCGTAACCGTATTGTATTTGATAACAACTTTAAAGACATTGATATACAAACCATTGTTTTAAGCCATAAAGATGAACGCATTGATCTAAAAGGAGTTGTTAAGGATACTATTTATAAAGACATTAAAGCGCAATTTACAAATGTAGATTTAGCTAAAATCACACCCGAAATAGATAGTTTAGATCTTCAAGGACGTGTCAATGGGAAATTAGATCTCCTTCAAAAGGATGGGGCATATTATCCAAATTCTACGGTTGCCATAGATCAATTTACAATTAATGATTATCTGTTAGGTAAGTTTGATTTAACGGTTCAAGGAAACACATCTTTATCTGCCTATGAAATCAAGTCTAAATTAGAAAACCAAGAAGGTTCGCCTCTGGTAGCTAATGGAAATATTATTGTAGGAGAAGGTAGTGATGCTACTATAGATTTAGATGTAGCACTGACTAATTTTAATTTAGCGCCTTTTGATCCTTTAGGAGAAGGTGTCATTACAAGAATACGAGGATTTGTAGATGGGAATGCTAAAGTAACAGGAAGTTATAAGAACCCAGATATAAACGGAGATTTAACAATACTAGACGGAGGCCTTAAAATACCATATTTAAATACAGATTATGATTTTAGAGGCGTTTCTAGTGTCACATTAGAGAAACAGAAGTTTATTTTTAATGCTATCCAATTAGAAGATGTAAAGTATGAAACGCTTGGTGCGTTAAATGGTACAATTTCTCATAATGCATTTAGTGATTGGAAACTTGATTTAGGTATAAATACAGATAGACTTGTAGTATTAGATACTAAAGAAGATTTAGAGTCTTTGTATTTTGGAACAGCATTTATATCTGGAGAAGCAATGATTAAAGGTCCTATAGATAATCTAGTGATAGACGTTTTTGCAGAGACAGAAGAAGGGACTGTATTTAATGTACCTATAGACGATTCAGAATCTATAGGTGATAGCACATATATACATTTTTTAAGTCCAGAAGAAAAAGAAGCAAAACTCAATGGAGTCGTATCAGAACTTACGGAAATAAAAGGGCTTTCTGTAAACTTTGATCTAGATGTAGATGCAGATGCTCTTATTGAAATTGTAGTCGATAAAGAAAATGGAAGTACCTTAAAAGGTAGGGGAGGCGGAACACTCTTAATACAATTAGATACCAATGGGAAGTTTGATATGTATGGAGATTTCATTGCATACGAGGGAACCTTTAATTTTAAATATAAAGGACTTTTTCAGAAAGAATTTAAATTCAGGCCTGATGGTAATATTCGTTGGGAAGGAGATCCAGCTGGAGCCTTATTAGATATAAGTGCGGTATATAAAGCAGAAGCAAATCCAAGTATTTTATTAGAAAACCCTTCTGTAAACCGCAAAATCCCTGTAGATGTAGTTATAAATTTAGAAGGAGAACTCTTAAAGCCTGATATTACATTTGATATAGAATTTCCAGCCGCTACAAGCACCGTTGTTTCCGAGTTAGAATATCGCCTTAGTGATAAGAATGCAAGAGAGCTTAACGCGATCTCTTTAGTGTCTCAAGGGGTTTTCTTGAGTAACGCTTCTATATCTACTGCAGGTGCTGTAAATAACTTATTAGAAACCACATCTTCTTTACTCTCTGGACTCTTATTTAATGATGATGATAGTATTTTTGATGTAGGATTTGATTTAGTTCAAGCAGACAATACACCAGACTTACAATCGGCGGGACGTGTTGGAATTACACTTTCTACACAAATTACCAATCGAGTTCTTATTAATGGAAAAGTAGGAGTGCCTACAGGGGGTATAAGTGAAAGTGTGATTGTAGGTGATGTAGAGATTGATTTCTTATTGAGTGAAAATGGTGCATTACGAGCAAAAGTATTCAATAGACAAACAGACATTCAATTTATAGGAGAGACAGAAGGCTATACCCAAGGAGCTGGTCTTTCGTATGCCGTAGATTTTAATTCTTTTAGAGAACTTATCAGAAAGATCTTCAATGGAAAATCGGAAGAGGCTATCAAAAGTTTAAAAGAACAAGAAGAGACCTCAGAAAAAATAGGACCAGACGGCGTTACCTTTAAAAACTAGATTTTAACAAATTGTTAAAGAGTATATTAATACTTTTTTTAAAGTAAATATGTATATTTTAATTAATTAAAACAATTTATATGAAAAAATTACAGAAATTAGGAAACGTTTTAACAGCTAAGGATTTAAAAAAAATTAATGGCGGCGCACTATGTGAAGATGGTGTTTATGCTTGTCTATGTAACTATCATTTTGTGGGATGTTTTACATCTTCATCTGCATGTTTGAATCAATGCGAGTCTAATTTTCCGGGCCCTGGAGGTCATGGTAATGATCCTATAATTAGTCTATGATATTTCGTCATAAAACCCATTGAAAGCACCTCTTTTGAGGTGTTTTTTTTGTCTTGTATTTAAAGATTACATCTATCAATAATAGATATAAATGGAGTTAAGTATTAAAATTATGAATATGCTAATTTTACCTGCTAGATGAATTGGTTATTTTGATACATCATAAAATTAGATACCTCTTTATATAAGTATTCTTAAAAAGTACGCTTTCGCGAAAGCAAAAAAAGCCATTTTCCCTTCATTTTTTACTCAAATAACAACTAACTGAAAAAAAGTTGTTAAACGAAAACGTTTGAGATTGTAAATACTCGAAAATCAGCGCGAAATACTTGAATAATCTAGTCTAAGTTTCCTAAATTTATTTTTTATTTGCTACCATATGAGCCAAAATATTAAGAAAATCGCAGTTTTAACATCCGGTGGAGATTCGCCAGGAATGAATGCAGCTATTAGATCTGTAGCGCGTACTTGTGCGTATCATAAAATCTCTTGTGTAGGAATTTATAGAGGATATGAGGGACTTATTGATGGTGATTTTATAGAGTTAGATGCCCGTAGTGTACGAGGTGTTATAAATAAAGGAGGAACGTTTCTTAAGTCTGCAAGAAGTAAACGTTTTATGACTAAAGAAGGTCGTAAAATAGCATATGATAAATTACGTGAATCGAATATTGATGCAATTGTTCTTATAGGAGGTGATGGAACCTTTACTGGAGGTCTTGTCTTTAATACAGAATATAATTTTCCTGTTATGGGAATTCCAGGTACGATAGATAATGATATTAATGGTACCGATAGAACGTTAGGATATGATACTGCTTTAAATACAGCGGTAGAAGCGATAGATAAAATACGTGATACAGCACATTCACATGACCGTTTATTCTTTGTTGAGGTTATGGGACGTGATGTAGGTCATATCGCATTAAACGCAGGAGTAGGAGCAGGAGCTGAAGAAATCCTTATCCCAGAAGAAGATATGGGAATAGACAGGCTTGTAGAATCATTAGAACGTAGTAAGAAGAGTGGCAAGTCGTCTAGTATTGTTGTCGTAGCCGAGGGTGATAAAATAGGAAAAAGCGTCTTTGAACTTAAAGATTATGTAGACCAAAACCTTGATGAGTATGATGTACGTGTATCTGTATTAGGACATATGCAACGAGGAGGATCTCCTACCTGTTTTGATCGTGTGCTTGCAAGCAGAATGGGTGTAAAAGCAGTAGAGTCACTTATGGAAGGAAAAAGCAATTACATGGTAGGAACCATACATGATAAAATGGAACTTACTCCGCTTAAAAAAGCAATAAAAGGAGAATCAAAAATTAATAAGGAATTGATACGTGTGTCAGATATCATGACCACATAATTTAATACAAACACATGGGAAATTTAAAATTAGGAATTAATGGATTTGGCCGTATAGGTCGTATCGTTTTTAGAGCAACTGTAAAACGTGATAATGTAGATGTTGTTGCTATTAACGATTTACTAGATGTAGAGCATCTTGCATATCTATTAAAATATGATTCTGTACATGGACGTTTTGACGGAGATGTTTCTGTAAAAGATGGAAACCTTGTCGTAGATGGAAAAACAATACGTGTAACAGCAGAGCGTGACCCTAAAAATTTAAAATGGGATGAAGTAGGCGCTACTGTAGTAGCTGAATGTACTGGAATATTTACAACTTTAGAAACAGCAGATTATCACTTACAATCTGGAGCAAAAAAAGTTGTGATTTCTGCACCGTCAAAAGATGCGCCTATGTTTGTAATGGGTGTAAATGATGAAAAACTTACTGCTGCTCATACCATTGTATCTAATGCATCTTGTACGACAAACTGTTTAGCACCTGTTGCAAAAATTGTAAATGACAATTGGGGTATAAAAGAAGGGCTGATGACTACGATTCATGCAGCTACATCTACACAACTTACAGTAGATGGTCCTTCTAAGAAAAATTATCGTCTAGGACGATCTGCTATAAATAATATCATTCCTACCTCTACAGGAGCTGCAAAAGCAGTAGGGAAAGTAATTCCTGAAGTAGATGGTAAATTAACTGGAATGGCATTTAGAGTTCCTACAGCAGATGTGTCTGTAGTAGACTTAACTGTAAGTACAGAAAAAGAAACATCATTAGAAGAGATCAAAGCGGCTTTTAAAAATGCAGCAGATGGAGCTCTTAAAGGAATTGTGGGCTATACAGATGAAGGAGTGGTTTCTCAGGATTTTGTAAGTGATGACCGTACAAGTATTTTTGATGCAGATGCATCTATAGAATTAAGTTCGACATTTTTCAAATTAGTCTCTTGGTATGATAATGAGTTTGGATATTCAAACAAACTTGTTGATTTAGCCGAAAAAGTAAATGAACTATAAATAAGGACTATTTTCTCCTGTAGTTTTCGAAAATTATAGGAGGAAGTATTCTGTATAAGCACTTTTACTCTATGATTTTAGTCGTTGATAGCGGATCTACAAAGACCGATTGGATTGCCCTTAGTGATGAGGGAACTATGCTGTTCCAAACACAAACATTGGGGTTAAATCCGCAGGTGTTATCACAAGAGATATTAACAGAACGTATTGTCAATAATTTTGAGCTATATAAACACAGAAATGAGGTGAGTCGTCTGTATTTTTATGGAGCAGGATGTGGTGTAGAAAAGCCTCGTAAATTAATAAAAGAAGTCTTTGAAGAGTTTTTTAAAGAAGCTCAAGAGATTATTATTAAAGAAGATACGTATGCGGCATTGTATGCTACAACAGATACAGAACAAAGGGAGAAAGCGATCGTCTGTATTTTAGGGACTGGATCTAATTGTAGTTATTATAACGGAAATGAAATTGAACAAAAAGTGATTTCGTTAGGATATATTTTAATGGATGATGCTAGTGGAAATTATTTTGGAAGACAGTTATTAAGAGATTATAAGTTTAATAATATTCCAGAAGATCTATCTACTAAGTTCGGTAATACATATGATTTAAGTTCTGAGAATATTAAAAATCATTTATACAAGAATCCCAATCCTAATACGTATTTAGCAACTTTTGCACGATTTTTAATTGAAAATAAAGACCACTCGTATTGCCAAACATTAATAAAGAAAGGACTTTCTTTATTTATTGAAAATCAAATTTTTCAATTTCCAAATGCAAAAGAAGTTCCTGTTCATTTTGTAGGATCTATTGCTTTTTATCTCAAAAAAGAACTTACAACACTTCTAGACCAATATGGACTGATAGAAGGGAAGATATTAAAACGTCCTATAGACGGACTTGTATTACATCATAAAGACCACATCCTTTATTGATTAAATATAGTTAAGAAATAAGTGCATTTTTGTATTTATACTAGGTGTTAAAAAAAATCCCGCTTCTTTTTAAGAAACGGGATTTTTTTTGTGATTTTATTAAAATAATAATTATGCGATTGAATTAGTATGAAATTCATACATTATTTTCTTGTCAAGATTAATTTTTAATTGCCAGTAGCAATCACCTCCATCTCTTGCAATTATTAAATTTGTTTTCCAATGTTCACTTTTATAACAAGCAGCATTAATATACACTATTCGATCACCATTCTTATCAATATATGGAATGTATTGTCTAAAATAGTTTTCTAGATATTTTTCAGAAAGTGTTCTGAAATGTACGTCATGTGGAGGACCATTTTTCAATAACTTTGACTTTAATAAAGAATCAATTAAAGTGAAATTTTCCTTAGTAATTTTCCAACTTTTTGTGTCTTCAGAAAGTTTTTCATTATTAAAATGATATATATACTTAAAATTTGCTGGATCATTTAAAACAGTAATTGTCGTATCTGTTTTAGAGCAGGAATTACATAATGCTAGAAAAAAGATTACAAAAAATATACTTCTAAATAGTGTCATAACAACTATTTAATGGCGATCACAGAAATCTCTACATTTACGTATTTAGGTAAGTTTGCAACCTCTACTGTTTCTCTTGCAGGTGCTGTCTCGTTATTAAAATAGGCTCCATATACTTCATTAATAGCAGCAAAATCATTCATTTTATTTACAAAAATGGTTGTTTTTACAACGTCTTCAAATGTCATGTCAGCAGCAGCTAATACTGCTTTTAAATTTTGCATAACAAGTGTAGTCTCTTCTTTGATAGGACCTTCAAAAAGGTGTCCAGTTTTCGGATCTATTGCAATTTGTCCAGAGGTATATAGTGTATTTCCAGAAAGAACAGCTTGATTATAAGGTCCGATAGGTGCAGGAGCATTAGGTGTTGAGATTATTTTCTTCATAGTGGTATTTCGCGAAAGCGGAAATTTTAAGATTAATGATATATGTACTTATAATGGTTTTAAAATAAGAACCTACTAAAGATAGAAATATAAAATTAGAGTCGTTCGTCTGGAGCACGACGTTTATCGTATTTTATATCTCTTAATAAGTTTCCTTTAATTCCAATAAAGAAGTTCCAAGAAGATCGATTACTAAAAGGAACCCAATTAAATCGTAAGTTCCAGCTTTCTAAGTCTCGACCAAATTGTAAGGAAGTAAATGTAAAACCAGGATTTGCTAAATCATATCCAGAAGAACCACCTACAGTCCAACGTTTTCCAAGTTCTATATCTCCACTAAAAACAAGAGAATGAGATCCAATATTATTTTGTCGGGCACTATTTACATAACTCACTTCGTAAGAAACTCTTAGATTCCATGGGATTTTGAAGTTATAGAATTCTACTTCCTGTTCTTCTTGATCTTCATCATCTTCAGGTAACCCATTACTATTACCTGTAATATCTACACCGCCTCCAAATAAGTTATCAGGTCTTCCTCCTGCAGCAAATGTTTGATTTTGGGTACGGTCGGTTTCCCTGTTTTTATCTTTGTTTCTTTCAAAATCTTTACTGGAAAAGTTATATCCAAAATTTGCACGTGCTCCAGTGATTCTAAAAAGACTTCCGCCATTATTAATATTTAAGGTATTAATACGTCTGTTATTGCTATTTAAAGCATATATATCGAGACCAGCACTAAAGTTAATTTCAAGCTTGTTATCGATAATAGGAATGGCACCACTTACCGATATAGGAGCTAGTCTTAGACTATCTGCAGTGATATTATAAGCAGTTCTAAGGTTTAAGTTTCGTAATAATGTAATCTTCCTATATTCTTCTGTAGCGGAGGTATCTTTATCTTTGACTTTTGCTTCTACAACATTGCTGAGACTTAATGATAAGGAGGCATTTTTTCGATTACTAGGAGCGCCTAACGGACTACCGTCAAAACGAGAGAATTCCACTTCTTCTGTTGGTTCTATAGCTGTAGGGTCATTGGGGTCTGGAATTAAAAGCGTTTCAAAAAACTGATCAAAAGCAGGGGTGTAACTTATACCAATATTTGGACGTACCACATGCCGTATGGATTCTATTTTACTTCCCTTTTTAAAATTAAAAAAACCATAAATAGTTGTACCTAAACTAGCGCTTGTACCATAAGTTCTGTAGGAATCTATGCCATTAATGGTGTCTCTTACAATCTCTCTACCTTCAACTCTTTGATCTATCGTCTTAAAAACAGTATTTTCTGTATAATTAGCACTTAACGTGGCACTTATATATTTTGCAATTTTAAAGTTGGTAGAAATAGGAATAGTCTGTTGTATACTAGAACGTCCATCTCTAAACATCTCTGAAGTAAAAAACAGGCTATCTGTTGTTGTATATTGATTATTTGCTCGTAATGAGTAATTAAGGTTAATGTTTTGAAAAATTCCCTTTTTAGATCCGCTTTTAGGAGCAAATGGAAATATACGATCTACATTTACTTGTGCAGACGGCAGTGTTAAGTTGATTACCTCCGTTTGCGAATTCTGTGAGTGTGTCGCAGCAACTGTAACATTAACAGGTGTTTTTCCAGTAAACGTACGTGAATAAGATACGGAAGAACTAAAGTTGTTGGTTAAGAAATTACCTGTATTACTTTGATTAAGTGATTGCTGAAAGAAGTTACTACTTCCTAAATTTACAGAAGCAGAAAACCTGCTATTTGGGCTTGCTTTCGCATCTTGTGTATGATTCCAGCGTATATTATAGGTGTTACTTTCTGAAAAATCGGGGAGTCCTCGCTCACTTGCTAGGATCTTTTCAAAGTTAAAACTCAATCTACCATTAAATCGATATCGTAGTCTATAATCAGAATCTGCTCGTAATGCATAACTTCCATTCGTATAATAATCTCCAGTAACGGCGAGGTTATAATAATCACTAAGGGCAAAATAATAGCCTCCATTTTGCAAGAAATACCCTCGTTGTCTCGTTTCTCCAGGACTCGGAATAATAAAACCAGAAACACTTTGTTGCTTATCTAATGGGAAAAATGCAAAGGGCAATCCAATAGGAGTAGGTACATCTGCAATGTACATATTGGTAAGGCCAGTAACCAGTTTTTGACCTGGGACAAATTTTACTTTACGTGCATAAAAATAATATTCAGGATCATCTAAGTTTTTACTGGTTGTGATCTTTACATTACTCATGAATACCACAGAGTCATTTACACGTTTGCTAATTTCAGATTTTAAGTTAATTTCCTGACCATTAGCACCTTCGACCCTAGATCCGTAAATCAAAGCCTTTTCTGAATCAAAATTAAATTTGATAGAATCGGGTACGACCTCATTGTCTCCCTGCTTAAAAACAGGTATTTGTGTATAGACGCCACTAGAATCTTTTACTCCTTTAGCAAAAACAGTATTCTTTTCATAATCCAAAATAATCTCTCCTGCATTTATTTGGATATCCTCATATGTTACTTCAGCTTCATTATACAAGAATATTTTTTTCTTACTTCGGCTGATACGTTCGTAATCTGTCGCTTTATACGTTACTTTATCAGTAAGTGCTTCTTTTTTTACTTTTATAGAATCGGTACGTACACTGTCTATTACTACTCTAGTTGTGTCATTAGGCGTTTGCTTTCGCGAAAGCGCATCCAGCGGCTGTTCAATTGCTTTGATTTTAATAGAGTCTTCCTTCGATGCAGGTATGGCATTATTGTTGGATGGAAACTCCTGTGCTGTCATCAAAAATGGACATAGCATGGATAGGCAAATAAGTAAAGAAAGGTGTACAGTTTTTGTTTGCAATGCGATTAATCCTATTTTTGTGTGACAAGCATCATTTAAAGTGCCAAAATTACATATATTTTTTCGGGTTGAAACCCAATTCTTGTAATTTTGAAAATAACCAGTAAACAATTTACGTTAGCTAACGTATATTCTATATAATAATACTGCTAACTAACGCTTAAAAGATTAGATTTTGATAAAAAGGATGCGTAATTTGATTTCATTTAGTATTTATTTAACGCTACTCTTTAGTTTTGTTAATGTAAATGCGACTTCTTTAACACAAACTCCACCTAAAAAAAAGTTTAAAGTAGTCCTTGATGCTGGTCATGGAGGGAAAGATCATGGAAAACCTTCTAAAGCGGGATCACCAGAAAAAGATATTGCCCTTAAAATTGTATTGGCTCTTGGAAAAGAACTTGAGAAAAATAAGGATATAGAGGTTATTTACACACGTAAAAAAGATGTCTTTATAGATTTACACGAAAGAGGTAAAATTGCAAATAAAGCCGAAGCAGACTTATTTATATCTGTACATTGTAATGCACACACCTCACAAGCCTATGGAGCAGAAACATATGTTTTAGGGTTACATCGTAATGAAACCAATCTCAATGTTGCAAAAGCAGAAAATGCCGTAGTTTTTTTAGAAGAAAATTATGAAGAGACCTACTCACAGTATGACTTGAATTCTCCAGAATCTGCAATTGGGCTAGAACTCATGCAAGAAGAATTTTTAGATCAAAGTGTATTTCTAGCGTCACTTGTTCAAGATAACTTTAGAGAAAAATTAAAACGAAAAGATAGAAGTGTAAAACAAGCGGGATTTATTGTACTGCATCAAACAGTAATGCCTAGCATTTTAATAGAAACAGGTTTTATCACAAATACACAAGAACGAAAATATCTGAATTCTTCAAATGGACAGTTGGCATTAGCAAATGCTATCGCCACGGCTGTCAATTCCTATAAAGACAAAGTATTTAGTTATTTAGATAATGAAATTATAGCAGGAGGCGAAACTGTCGTAGCAGAAGTTAAAAATGAAGAGCCAGATAAAATTATAGAAGGCGTTACTTTTAAAGTACAATTAGCTGCAAGTAAAAGAAAATTAGCCACTAAACCTTACAATTTTAAAGGGCTCAAAGAGATCTCACGATTGAAAAAAGGAAAAGTATATAAGTATTACTATGGTGCTACGTCAAATTATACAGAAATTAAAAGAAAATTAGAAGAAGCAAAAGCAAATGGGTACACAACTGCTTTTATAGTATCTTTTGAAAAGAATAATATTCAAGTGCCATTAAAGCAAGTGTTAAATTAATAGCTCCTTAAAGCGAGGGTTCTTATTAAATTCCTACATTTGTTTCCTGTATAAAACACTATATGCTTAAAATTTCTAAAGAAGTCAGAACTGGAATACTAGCAATCATTGCACTAGTGATTGTTATTGGAGGCTATAATTATCTTAAAGGCCAAAATTTATTAGATAAAAACAGAAATTTTTATGCCTTATATGATAATGTAGAAGGACTTACGCCTGGAGCCAATGTTACAATTAATGGATTGACCGTTGGAAAAGTAATTTCAATTGAATTTGCAGACAAAGCAGGAATGTTGAAAGTACATTTTAATGTAGTGAGTGATTTTGAATTTTCAAACAAGAGTATTGCAAAAGTATATGGTATAGGTTTTATAAGTGGTAAGAACCTAGCGATTGTTCCTAATTATGATGGGCCACTCGCTAAAGATGGGGATACACTTCCTTCCGAGATTGATAATGGAATTATGGAACTGGTTACTGAACGATTAGAGCCATTACAAGCGGTTATAGAATCTGCGATTAATGATACAGACTCCCTTGTAAAGTCTGTAAATACGGTTTTAGATAAGGATACTCAGAAAAATTTAAAAGAGGCTGTTGCAAATTTTGCAGTTATTTCTAGGGAGTTAAAGACGACTTCTAGATCGATGAATGGTCTTTTGGCAGACAATAAAGAGAAACTTACAGGGACAATATCTAATTTTGAAGAGATTTCCAATAATTTTGCAAAGCTATCAGATTCACTTTCTCAAGTTGAAATAGGTACTTTGATATCAAATTTTGAAAACTTGGCGGCAGATTTTGAAGGAATCGCAAATAATCTTAAATCTGGTAAAGGAACGGCTGGAAAGCTTTTGCAGGATGACCAAGTTTATGTAAATTTGGAACGTACCACAAAACAGATGGAATTGTTGCTACAGGATATGAGATTACATCCTAAGCGATATGTACATTTCTCGCTGTTTGGCAAAAAACCAAAGGAGTATAATCCACCTAAAGATTCGTTACGTTAGGTGGGATACTAACTAACGATTATGCAATACATACCTAATATTCTATTTTTAATAATCCTTGTTTTAGGGATTGGTTTTTTTACAAAAAACATTAAGAAGCTATTTCGTAATATCAAACTCGGAAGAGACATTGATAGAACAGATAATAAACCATTGCGCTGGCGTAATATGGCAAAAATTGCCTTAGGGCAATATAAAATGGTAAAACGTCCTATTTCAGGAATACTCCACGTTGTTGTCTATGTAGGCTTTATCATTATTAATATTGAAGTTTTAGAAATTATCATAGACGGACTCTTTGGGACGCATAGAATTTTTGGTTTCTTAGGTGGTTTTTATGATTTCTTAATTGGTAGTTTTGAAATATTAGCCTTTCTTGTTTTTGTAGCTGTTGTTATATTCTGGATTCGTCGTAATGTAATACGAATTAAACGTTTCTTAAATCCAGAAATGAAAGGATGGCCCAAAATGGATGGAAATTTAATCCTCTATTTTGAAATGGTATTGATGACACTTTTCTTAGTCATGAATGCTGCAGATTTACAATTACAAATACTTGGAGCAGATCATTATGCTTCTGAAAGTGGTTTAGTTGGTGCTTTTCCTATTAGTCAGTATATAGCTCCTTTATTTGAAGGAATGTCAGAATCATCACTTATCATTTTAGAGCGTGGTGCTTGGTGGGTACATATTATTGGGATTTTAGTATTCTTAAATTACCTATACTATTCTAAGCATTTACATATTTTATTAGCGTTTCCTAATACGTGGTATGCTAAATTAAAACCTAAAGGAGAGTTAGATAATTTGGATGCAGTTACTAAAGAAGTGATGCTTATGATGGATCCTAATGCAGATCCTTTTGCAGCACCTGCAGAAGATGAAGGAGATCCAGAAAAGTTTGGAGCTAGTGATGTATTAGATTTAAACTGGGTACAGCTTATGAACTCATATAGTTGTACAGAATGTGGGCGTTGTACAAGTGAATGTCCAGCTAATCAAACAGGTAAAAAATTGTCTCCTCGTAAGATCATGATGGATACACGAGATCGTTTAGAAGACGTAAGTAAAAATATAGACCAGAATGGAAATTTTCAGCCAGATGGGAAGCAACTTTTAGATGATTATATCAGTAAAGAAGAATTATGGGCATGTACTACCTGTAATGCATGTGTAGAAGCATGTCCTATAGGAATTGACCCATTAAGTATTATTTTGGATATGCGTCGTTACATGGTTATGGAAGAGAGTGCAGCACCAAGTGATCTTAATAATGCAATGACTAATATTGAAAATAATGGGGCTCCTTGGCCATTTAACCAAATGGATAGGGCAAATTGGATTAATGAAAGCTAAATACATTGTCATACTATTTTTCTTAAGTTTCCCTTTTTTAGGAAATGCCCAACGTAGTTGGAGAGAAGATAGCTTGCAATTTAAAGTCTATACACGTGTGTATTTTAATAAGCAAGAACAAATAGACTCTGTAAAAGTGCAAAAAATACTATGTGACTATTGCTCTCAAAAACAAGTATTAGCCTTGTCTGAACAAGCATTATTTCGAACACGAATGGATCTTAATGATCCGAATTTGAAAAAAAAGGGAGTCCATGTGCAGGCTCATTATATAAGAATAAGTAAAAAAGATTTTCAATCAATCAATCAATAACAATTAATCTAAGAGATGAAAAAGGAAGACGTAGAGAAATTATTAAGCGAGAAGTTAGAAGATGGTGAACATGTAAGTCCAGTGTTGCCAGACGGAATGAAGAATTATCTCATAGATATAGATGGAACTATTTGTGATGATATTCCAAATGAAGAGCCAGAACGTATGCTTACGGCACAAGTATATCCAGATGCTTTAAAAACATTAAACAATTGGTATGATCAAGGCCATATTATTTGCTTCTTTACATCTCGTACAGAAGAACATAGAGGATATACTGAAACGTGGTTAAAACAACACGGATTTAAATATCACAGTCTATTAATGGGCAAACCTAGAGGAGGAAATTACCATTGGATAGATAATCATTTGGTAAAGGCAACCAGGTATAAAGGGAAGTTTACAGAATTAGTAGATAAAGAAGTAACCATCCAAGTTTTTGAAGATTAGAAGATAATAATTTCGCTTTCGCGAAATCGAACTTGTGAGATTTGCCTGCCGGTAGGCAGGTTCAATACTACAGGGAGAGCGAAGCGTTAAAGTTGAAACACACATTATGAGTGAACCACTAAGAGTACCTACCATGGCCGAATATATGGCGCAAGGCAAGCAACCAGAAGTATTATTTTGGGTTGGTTGTTCAGGTAGTTTTGATGATAGAGCAAAAAAAATAACAAAAGCCTTTGCTCGTATTTTAAATAAAGCTAATGTCGATTTTGCCGTATTAGGAGCAGAAGAAAGCTGTACAGGAGATCCTGCAAAAAGAGCTGGAAATGAATTTCTTTTCCAGATGCAAGCAGTAATGAACATCGAAGTGCTTAATGGATATGAAGTAAAAAAGATAGTAACAGCTTGCCCACATTGTTTTAATACAATTAAGAACGAGTACCCTTCTTTAGGCGGCACCTATGAAGTAGTACATCATACACAGTTTTTAAAATCATTACTTGAAGATGGTCGTCTTAAAGTAGAAGGAGGTAAGTTTAAAGGAAAACGTATCACTTTTCACGATCCTTGTTACTTAGGAAGAGCAAACAATGTGTATGAAGCACCACGTGATTTACTACGTAAGTTAGAAGTAGAACTTGTAGAAATGCGTAAGTGTAAAACAAATGGACTTTGTTGTGGGGCAGGAGGTGCGCAAATGTTTAAAGAACCCGAGCCAGGAAATAAAGATGTTAATGTAGAGCGTACAGAACAAGCTTTAGAAGTAAAGCCAGATATCATAGCAGCAGGTTGTCCGTTTTGTAATACCATGATGACAGATGGTATTAAAAACAAAGAAAAAGAAGATAGTATCGAAGTAATGGATGTAGCAGAGATGATCGCTTCTGCTGAAGAACTTTAATAGCTATTTATGAAAAAAGATAAAAGAAAAAGAAAATTCTCTTTTATTGATTTTATTGCTGCTCCCGGCGGACTCATTATCTTAATTATTATATGTAGACTTTTGTATCGTTATTTTAAATACGATTCATTTAGTTTATTTTAAAATAGAAACACTCTAGTATATGCTAGCAGATTTTAATACACTTCCTACTCAATCTAGAGTTTGGATATACCAAAGTGACACGAAATTTACAGAAGATCAAGTAACACAGTTGCGCAAAGATCTTACAACGTTTCTCACTTCTTGGACAGCGCATGGAGCTAGTCTTCAAGCTGGATTTGAGATTAAATACAATCGATTTATCATTATAGCATTAGATCAATCACAAGCATCTGCTAGTGGATGCTCTATAGATAGTCAAGTACGTTTTATCCAAGCAATACAAGAAGATTTAGGCGTTGATTTATTAGATAAAATGAATGTTACGTATTATCAAAATGACCGTATTCATTATAAACCATTAATGGACTTCAAAAAAATGGCTAAAGATGGTGCTGTCGGAAAAAAAACAATCGTCTTTAATAACTTAGTGACTAATTTAGAAGAGTATACCCATCATTGGGAAGTACCAGCTATTGAAAGCTGGCATAGTCGTTTTTTGCGAAAGTAAAATATTGATGATAACATATATCAAGAATGTTTGAGGAAATTTTAAAACATATTGAAGAGCTTATTCAACTTGATAAAACAGAAACAGAACGTTTTACCTCAATACTCGTTCGTAAGAAATTAAGAAAAAGACAATTTCTTATCCAAGAAGGGGATCTAGTTTCCTATGAATATTTTGTTGCAAAAGGGTGTTTAAAAGCTTATGAGATTGATGATAATGGAGATGAGCATATCATTCAATTTGCTAAAGAAAATTGGTGGATAAGTGACTTTAAGGCCTTTTTTGAAGAAGGGAAAGCAACATTAAATATAGATTGTATAGAAGAGTCTGTTGTATATGGAATAGAAAAACAAGAGCTAGAAAAACTATTCCTTGATATCCCAAAATTTGATCGTTTCTTTAGGATAAAACTTACTTCTGCTTTTGTTGCTCTTCAAAATAGAATTTTATCTTCTTTGGATAAATCAAGTAGTGAGCGTTATTTAGATTTCTTAAAAGCATATCCCAACCTAGAACAAAGAATTCCTAATTATATGATTGCTAATTACCTAGGGGTGAAACCAGAAAGTTTATCTAGGATAAGAAAGAACATCGCTAGAAGAGAATCTTAACGTATGTTAAGATTTTTTCATAACATACATCAACGATTTTAAGGGCAAACCCGCTGCATCTTTGCAATGTAATTAATCATAAAACATTCAATAAGATGAAAAATTTAAATGTACTTATCGTAACAACTTCTCATGATCAATTAGGAAATACCGGAGAAAAGACAGGGGTTTGGTTAGAAGAATTAGCAGGACCTTATTACCAATATTTAGATCATGGTGCTTCAATTACAATTGCCTCTGCAAAAGGAGGGAATGTTCCATTAGATCCTAAAAGTGAACTAGAAGAATGGCAAACAGCATTTACAAGAAGATTTTCAGAAGACGAAAAAGCCTTAGCTTCTATTAAAAATACTAAAAGTATCGCTGAAGTAAACCCATCTGAGTTTGATATTTTATTTTTTCCAGGAGGTCATGGACCAATGTGGGACTTAGGCGATAATAAAGATGTTGCCAGATTAATAAACGCATTTGATAAAAAAGATAAGCCTATTGGTTTAGTATGTCACGGTGTTGTCGCTCTAAAAGGAGTTAAAACTATAAATGGAGATGCTTTCTCAAAAGGGAAACGTATTACGTCATTTACTAATTCAGAAGAAGAAGCTGTTGGTTTGACTGATGTTGTTCCATTTTTATTAGAAGATGTTTTAATTGAAGAAGGAGCTATATATGTTAAAGAACAAGATTGGTATGACTTTGTTGTAGAAGATGGGAATTTGATTACAGGGCAAAACCCACAATCTTCTGTTTCTGCAGCTCAAAAAACAATCGAATTAGTTTCAGATATCGATGATGCTAACAGAGTACGCATTGCTACAGATTTTTTTAATGCGTATAAAAATCAAGATCTTGCTAAGGCAGCTGCCTTAGCAAGTGAAAATGGAACATTCAGATATATCCCACTAGGTGAAAACGGAAAAGGAAAAATTAAAGGAACCGAAAGAACTACTTGGCAAGGAATAGCCTCAGCGCTTATTAATTCTTTTCCAGATTTGTCTAATGACGTTAAAAATATTTCAATAGATAATCAAGGAAACGCGATTGTTCAAGTTTTTATAGGTGGAACACAAGAGAAAGAAATACTTGGAATACCGAGTAAAGGAAAGTATTATAATGTAGAACACTTATTCTTACTAAATATTAATAATAAAGGATTGATAGAAGAAATCACCTGTTACTGGGATAATTGGGATTGGTTTCAACAAATAGGATATAATCCAAGTTAATCATGAATCAAGACTCTCATATTCAAAAAATAGTAGCTATAAAAAAACATCGACTTCCAATGAGAAGCCGATGTTTTTTTAGGTTTAAAGTTTGTGAAATTTTATGATTAGTTCACAATCAACTTCTTTACGATAGGAGTTGTATTATTTTCCGTATTAAACGTAGCGATATGCACCCCTGTACTTAACGTAGGTAAGGTTACTTGATCTCTTTCAGATACAGTGGTTGTTGTATAGACTTCTTGTCCTTTAATACTGTATAATTGGATGCTTGTCACTTCTTTTTGAGATGCTGTAAAATCATAAGATAGTATGCCATCCTGAATAGTTACATAAATAGAAGAAGCTAACACGTCATTTACGGCAAGAACTTCATTGTTTTTTGCAACTTCAATTAAAAACTCTGCACATAACTTTGCAAACTTAGTTGCATGACTCGCTGTATTAGTTAAGCTAAACATATCTCCAGTAGAATGAATATTTCCATTATGCTGTCCAAAATTAGCTTCAAAAGGAAATGCAGCCATATATCCTTGTCCTGTCCAACTCGCATGATCTGAGCATCCATAATTACATACAGAAGTACTATACGTAACTTGATGTTCTCCAGAAGCATTATAATGATCTAGAAGACTCATCATATAGCTAGTAAGTTCTCCACTTGTAAAATCACTAATAAATGAAACATCATTAGAAGAACCATTAAAGAGCGTCATGTCAAATTGAGATACAGCAACTACATTTACATTATTTGCAGCATATTGACTTGCGATTTCGTTAGATCCTACGAGGCCAATTTCTTCTGCAGCGTAAGCCATTACTTCTATCGTTCTTTTAGGAACAAAACCTACTTCAAATAACGCCCTCGTTGCTTCTGTAATAGTTGCAATTCCTGAGGCATCATCATCAGCGCCAGGAGCATTATCATTCCCTTGATTAGACGTAGAATCTAAATGTCCACCCACAATAACATATTCATCAGGGATTTCAGCTCCCGCAATAGTTAAGATTACAGAGGGCATTTGAGTATTAGAATGATTGAATAAACGAACACTTACATCTGTTCTACCATACGAAGCAGCCATTTCTTCCCATTTTGTTTTTAAATCTACAGCAGCTTGCGTAGCTGAAGCTCTATTGTGGTATCTAGTACCATAATTCTCTAATTCTAGAATATGATCTTCAATATTTTGAGTTTGTATAAGATCTAGTGTAGGAATAACAGTAGCATCTTCAGTAATTGAAAAATCTAAAGCAGCACGCGTATTATCTGCAAGTCTATTTTGAGGGTTTTGAATGGCAGTAACTGCTTCTTCTTGTGAATTTCTATAAATATACCCAGGTCCATGTGTGAGGATTCTATCATGTAGTTTATGACTACCCGTTTGGGTCATCCAAACAGCAGCTTCATTTCGAAACGTTGATAAAATTTCTATCTCATTAGGAACATCTTTAGCAAGTGCTTTTGCATGATGTAATGACATAGTTGCATAAAATCCATCTTGATTTTGTGCTGTTACCTGTATAGAAATTAATAAACAAAGTGCAAGAGTGTAGAAGTATTTCAAAACTTTTTTTTACGAATGTATTAAAATTACCTTATTAGAAGGTATACTTTTATAATAATTAACGTATATGATATACGTTTTTGGTATTTCTAACGCTATAGACTATGGTTAATAATATTTTGTTAACTTTTTATACGCTTTCGCGAAAGCGGACACAATCTTAGTAAATTCGTTGTACCCAGCTTACTTCTTAATGGCATTATATTTGTTTTTATAGAGGCGAGTTATAACAAGTATTCGTTATTAATAGTTATTGATATATGCAGTTTAGGAAATACCTTCTTTTACTTAGTTTTTTGTACATACCGATGGTTGTGTTTTCACAACAATCGTATCCTCTTTACTCCAATGATATAGAATCCCAACGTACATGGGTAGATAGTGTCTATACTTCAATGACCGTTGAGCAACGCATTGGACAACTATTTATGGTCGATGTTTTTTCAAGCGACCCTAAAGCTAAAGTAGATAAAATACGTGCACTTATAAAAGAGCAACACATTGGAGGTATTATTTTTTCTAAAGGAGGCCCTATGCGACAAGCAAAACTCAATAACGAGTTTCAAGAATTAGCTAAGACACCATTATTAATAGGAATGGATGCAGAGTGGGGCTTATCTATGCGATTAGACAGCACTTATGCTTTTCCTTGGAATATGACCTTAGGAGCTATACAAGATAATCGCATAGTAAAAGATGTAGGAGAGCGCGTAGGAGAACATTGTAAACGATTAGGGGTACATATTAATTTCGGACCTGTAGTCGATATCAATGTAAATCCCGCAAATCCTATTATTGGGAATCGATCTTTTGGAGAAGATAAAGTAAATGTGACTGAAAAAGCAATTGCCTTTTTAGAAGGAATGCAAGGAGCTGGTGTTTTAGGAAGTGCAAAACACTTTCCAGGCCATGGCGATACAGATCAAGATAGTCACAAAACGCTACCAACCCTAGACTTTACGATGGAACGTCTCAAAAATATTGAGATGTATCCGTATAAACCCATTATACAAGCTGGTGTAGCAAGTGTTATGGTAGCCCATTTGAATGTTCCTAATTTGGTTCCAGAAGACGGATATCCAACTTCTATTTCTCCAACGGTAGTAACGAGTGTATTAAAAGATAGTTTACAATTTCATGGTTTGATTTTTACAGATGCTCTTAATATGAAAGGAGCTTCTAATTTTAAAGAACCGGGAGATATTGATCTAGCAGCATTTAAAGCAGGAAATGATATTCTTTTAATAAGCAATGATGTACCCTCGGCAGCTGCAAAAATTAAAGCAGCTTTAGAAAGTGAAGAAATCACTGAAGAGCGTCTTGCTCATTCTGTAAAAAAGATTTTATATGCAAAATATAAAGTAGGGCTATCTAATTACATACCAATAGAAACAGAAAATCTTATTAAGGATTTAAATACGAATCTAGATGATATTGTATATAGCGAGGCTATTGAAAATGCGATTACACTTACAAAAAATGAAAAATCAATTCTACCGGTAAAAAATCTTGATAATAAGAAAATAGCGTATGTTTCATTAGGAGATGATTCGGGTACTCATTTCTTAAAAGAGATGCGTAAATATACCAATGTGTCTCATGTGAAAGCAAAGACACTTGACGAAATGATCACAAAACTCGAGAAGTATAATTATGTGATTGTAGGTTTTCATAGATCAAACGCAAACCCTTGGAAATCATATAATTTTACCGATAAGGAAAAAACATGGTTGTATGAAATCGCTCGCACAAATGATGTTGTATTAGACCTTTTTGTCCGCCCCTATGCAATGTTAGATTTATTATCTACCACAAATATAGAAGGTGTAATTCATAGTTATCAGAATAGTAAAATCGGACAACAAAAAAGCGCACAACTTATTTTTGGAGCAATACCTAGTAAAGGAAAACTCCCAGTTTCTTTAAAAGAAACTCCTATAGGTTCGGGTTTTGAATCAGGTACCTTGCGTAGACTTTCCTATGGAATTCCAGAAGAAGTAGGGGTGAGTTCAGATAGTTTAAATAAGAAAATAGATGCCTTAGTACGATCTGGTATCACACAAGCCATGATGCCAGGCGCACAAGTTTTAATAGCACGTAAAGGCAAAGTGATTTATAATAAAAGCTTTGGATATCATACCTATAATAAAAAGAGAAGAGTACGTCCTGATGATGTGTATGATGTCGCTTCTATGACGAAGATTTTAGCTTCTTTACCCTTACTTATGGAATTACGAAGTCAAGGTTCTATATCATTAGACGACACACTAGGAGCGCTTATTCCAGAATTAAAAGGGACCAATAAATCAAATATTACCTTACGTAAAGCATTATCGCATTATGCGCGTTTCAAGGCTTGGATTCCTTTTTATCTGGCAACTATAGATACCGTCACTAAAAAACCGTCTCAGGAGTATTATAGAAAAGCGTATTCAAAAGAGTTTAATATTAAAGTGGCAGATGAATTATACTTACGTAGTGATTATACAGATTCTATTATAAAACGTATTGGAGAGAGTGATTTAAGAGATCGACTCTCGTATAAGTATAGTGATTTACCCTATTATTTGATGAAGAAGTTTTTAGAAGATTATTATGGGAAAGATTTAAATAAACTTACCTCAGAACGTTTTTATACCTCTTTAGGCGCAAATCGAACAGGATATAAACCATTAGATCGTTTTTCTAAAAAATCGATTGTACCTTCAGAAAATGATACCTATTGGCGTAATCAGAAAGTACAAGGATATGTGCATGATATGGGCGCAGCAATGCAAAGTAATATTGGAGGTCATGCAGGACTTTTTAGTAATGCCAATGATGTTGCAAAACTTATGCAGATGTATCTTCAAAATGGATATTATGGCGGGAAACGATACATTTCTAAAGAAACTATAGAAGAGTTTAACACGTGTACGTATTGTGATAAAAATGTACGTAGGGGAGTAGGTTTTGATAAACCTCAACTCTCAGGAAGTGGTCCTACGTGTGGTTGTGTATCAATGACGAGTTTTGGACATAGTGGATTTACAGGTACCTACACATGGGCAGATCCAGAACAAGATCTTGTCTATGTATTTTTGTCAAATCGTACATTTCCTACCATGGAAAATCGTAAATTAGTTACGTCGGGATTACGTACCAGAATTCAAGAAGCGATTTATGAATCTATTATTGACTAGTACGCATTCCTTCCTACCGGCTTGCAGGAGCAAAAGCATACTAGTCAACATTAACATTATAACTTTATCAATTTTCTACTAGTTTTTTTAGTACTTATTTGATCTTCAATCTTTGCAAAATAAAGACCACTAGGTTGTGCGGATAAATCAATAGTATCACTGTTTTTTATTGACATTATTTTTTGACCTAATGTATTGTATATATTAATAGTAAATAATGAAGCATTTTGATTATTTACAATATGGTATATGCCTTGAGATGGATTAGGAGAAATCTTTAAATTAGTAATGCTTTCATCATATACAGATAATGTAAGGTTGTTTTCAAACCAAGTCAGTTGCCCTTCAAAAGTTCCTACAATAAAGTCCATTTTGTTGTCATTATTAAAATCAAATACTTCTAAACTATTATTGATATTATCACTGGTGCTTATAACACTTGAAGGGGTGAAATTAAAGTCATCATCATTCATCCATATTGGAATTCCAGTAGTAGGATTATTAGTATTAAATAATACTCCAGAAACTAAGTCATTATTACCATCATTATTAAAATCGGCAACTCTAGTAATCGTATATGTTGCTCCTTCAAAATCAGGATTGGTTATATTTTCTTGAATTGTAAAATTTGCATTTCCATCATTCGAATACCAAAGAACACCAGCTGTATCTATAAAATTAGTATTTGTAAATATAATGTCTTCGGTTTGATTAGTATCGAGTTGTCCAGAACCAGCTAGTGTAGCAAATTGAGCAGAAGGAAAATCATCTAGTTCTGTACTAAGAGAAAATGTAGCATCTCCATTATTTATATATAATTGAGGAATCCCACCTCCTAAAATAATATCTGTAAATCCATCATCATTAAAATCTTGAGAAAATACTTCTCTTAAATTACTATTTATAATTCCAATTGGTTCTCCAAAAGAACCATTTCCTGTATTTGGGTAATATACAATGCTAGTTGGGTTGAAAATTCTTCTAATAACGATATCTTCTAAATTATCATTGTTTACATCAAATACAGTAAGAAAATTACTAACCGAAGAACCAAAATTGGGTTCTATTTCTACTGCATCTTCAAAAGTACGATCACCATTATTGATATAATATGCTAATCTTTCAAAAGTGAGTCCGTTAAAAGTTAAGTTTGTAACTGCAATAATATCCATATTACCATCATTATTAATATCTAGAAATTCAATATCCCTTGCAGGAGTTCCTCCTTCATTTTCTATAATTATAGAATTTTCAAAATTTCCATTTCCAGAATCAAACCATGCCATTAGCTGAGAAGCTCCATTTATAGCACCAATAATATCTATGTTTCCATCATTATCAAGATCGTGTAATCTAATACTAGTAAAAGATCCAGATACTTCTTCAATAGTATGTTCAATAAAATCTTGAGCATTTATAGATATTACTGTCAAGAATGAGATAATTAGTAAGTATTTTTTCTTCATCGTTATTTTTTAAGATTGATTAACAGAACAAAACTAAGAATTATAGTACTTTTGAGATAACATTAGTTTCAAAGATTCATGAAAATTGCTATAGTTTGTTATCCTACATTTGGTGGTAGTGGTGTTGTCGCTACAGAATTAGGGATAGCGCTCTCAAAAAGAGGACACGAAGTTCACTTTATTACCTATAAACAACCAGTAAGGTTGGCATTACTAAATGAGAAGATTCATTTTCATGAAGTAAATGTGCCTGATTACCCATTATTTCATTATCAACCATATGAGTTAGCACTTTCAAGTAAATTGGTGCGTATTATTAAGAAACAGGGCATTGATATCTTGCATGTACATTATGCAATACCCCATGCATATGCAGGGTATATGGCAAAAGAAATGCTGAAGGAAGAAGGAATTCATATTCCTATGGTAACTACACTGCATGGTACAGATATTACGCTTGTAGGGAGTCATCCATTTTATCGTCCTGCCGTAAGTTTCAGTATTAATAAAAGTGATGTGGTAACTTCGGTTTCTGAAAGTTTGAAACAAGACACCTTACGTCTTTTTGATATTACGAGACATATAGATGTAGTTCCTAACTTTATTGATGTAGATGGCTCTAATAATGGCTTTACAGATTGTCAACGAGAATTGATGGCCAATGAAGATGAACGCATCATTACACATATTAGTAACTTTAGGAAAGTAAAACGTATCCAAGATGTTATAGAAGTCTTTTATAGAGTGCAATTAGAATTACCTGCAAAATTACTTATGGTTGGTGAAGGTCCAGAAAGAGAAGGCGCAGAGAAGCGTGTAAAAGAATTAGGTATAGAAGATAAAGTGCGTTTTTTAGGAAATAGTAATGAAATTGATAAAATCTTATGCTTTTCAGATCTTTTCTTATTGCCTTCTGAAGCAGAGAGTTTTGGATTGGCTGCATTAGAAGCCATGGTTAATGAAGTTCCTGTGGTCTCTAGTAAAGCAGGAGGTATTCCAGAAGTAAATATAGATGGAGTTACTGGATATCTTTCTAACGTAGGGAATATAGCAGATATGGCACAAAACTCAATCCGTATTCTACAAGATGATGATACCTTAAATACATTTAAAAAGAATGCTAAACGAGAGGCAAGAAAGTTTGATATACAAAATATCGTACCCTTGTATGAAGAATTATATGAGAAAGTATTAGTAGATAAAGTTTAATTCTCTGATGAGAATATAAACAATAAAAAAACCGAGACTAGTGTCTCGGTTTTTTTATGTGAAATATATTTTATTAAAACTGATATCGAATACTAAGCGCAATATCAAACTCTAAACTATCATCTATATCATTTAAGATGCCTATTTCAGGTCTAAAATCAAGAGATAGTAATAATGGAATATCAAAATTATATTCTATACCAATCGTTCCTGCTGCATTTAGGAAAGACTCACTTGTATCATCATCTACAAAATCATTGTCAAAATCAAAAAAACCTCCAGCGGCTCCTACACCAGCATACCAGTTAAAATTTCCGTCTAGTCGCCACACCCATTGGTATAAACCTGTAAGGCGTATCGCATTAAAGCTATTGGCACTTCGCCATCCAAGCCCTAATTCAAGGCGATTATTATCGCCTAATGCACGTTGATAATTAACCTCTGTTCCAAATCCGTCGTTATCTCCTACACGAATTCCTATAGCGTTTTGTGAGATTTCTTGAGCTTGTACAACAGCTACAAATCCTAAAAATAATAAGAAACTAAAAAGCGTCTTCTTCATAAAGTTGAGTTTTAAATTGATATTAGTAAGTTATGTTGCTATAACGTAAGATACACCATAAAATTTTGATGTATTTTTGATTATATGCTTATGTCCTTTGAACAATTATCACGCCAACTTTCAGGAGAACTTCATACCGATGCACTTCATAAGCGCATGTATGCGACAGATGCCTCTGTATATCGAAAAGTACCTCAAGCAGTAGCGTACCCAGAAGATACGAGTGATATACGGCATTTGGTTCTTTTTGCTTCAAAAAATAATATCACCCTCATTCCTCGTACCGCTGGTACCTCACTCGCAGGACAATGTGTAGGCGACGGTATTATAGTAGATGTTTCTAAACATTTCACTAAGATTATTGATTTAGATAGAGAAAAACGTCAAGTAACAGTGCAACCTGGTGTGATACGAGATGAGTTAAATGCCTATTTAAAACCACACGGATTATTCTTTGGTCCTAATACCTCTACGGCAAACCGATGTATGATAGGCGGTATGGTTGGGAATAACTCTTCAGGAACTACCTCTATTAAATATGGCGTTACACGTGATAAAGTAGTTCAATTAAAAACCGTATTAAGTGATGGAAGTGAAGTGGTATTTGAATCTTTATCAGATATACGCTTTCGCGAAAAATGCCAACTATCTACCCTAGAAGGGAGTATCTATAAAACACTTCAAGAGGCGTTGTCCTCACCAGAAATACAAGACCAAATACGATCTGAATTTCCAAAACCTGAAATCCATAGGCGTAATACAGGGTATGCAATAGATGAACTTATACATCAGCAGCCTTTTACAGCGGAAGGAGATGCGTTAAATCTATGCTCTTTATTAGCGGGTAGCGAAGGAACGCTTGCATTTACCACAGAAATTACACTTCAGTTAGATGTACTTCCTCCTGAACATGGCGTGCTAGTCGCTGCTCATTTTAAAACCCTTTCAGAATGTTTAAAAGCAGTTTCATTAACCATGCAACATGATTTGTATACCTGTGAGATGATGGATAAAGTCATTCTGGACTGTACGAAAAATAATAGGACACAAGCAAAAAATCGATTCTTTATAGAAGGAGACCCTGCTGCGATTCTCACCCTAGAAGTTCGGGATACGACCATAGAAAAAGCACGTGCCCAAGCAAATAAATTAGTTGAAGCTATTTCTACCTCTGGATTATCATATGCCTATCCTATATTAGAAGGAAAGCAGATTGATCAAGCAATGGAACTCCGTAAAGCAGGATTAGGATTGTTAGGGAATATTATAGGCGATCGTAAAGCCGTGGCTTGTATAGAAGATACTGCAGTAGCCTTAGAAGATTTAGCATCTTATATAGACGAGTTTACTGCAATTATGGATGCATACAAACAAGAAGCGGTGTATTATGCACATGCTGGTGCTGGAGAATTGCATTTACGTCCTATTTTAAACTTAAAAGAAGCTGAAGATGTAACCTTGTTTAGAAAGATCACTACCGATGTCGCTAAATTGGTGAAGTCCTATAAAGGCTCTATGAGTGGTGAACATGGAGATGGGATTGTACGTTCTGAGTTTATTGAATACATGATAGGAGCGCAGAACTATGAACTTCTAAAGAAAATAAAATACACGTTTGATCCGCAGTCTATATTTAATAAAGGTAAAATTGTTGATCCATTACCCATGGATGCATCCTTGCGATATGAAGTAGATCGTACAGAGCCTGAAATTAAAACACTATTTAATTTCTCTGATCAAGAAGGCATCTTACGATCTGCTGAAAAGTGTAATGGAAGTGGTGATTGCCGTAAACTCCCTAGTGCTGGAGGTACGATGTGCCCAAGTTATAGAGCTACTCGGAATGAAAAAGATACCACAAGAGCTAGAGCCAATGTTTTACGAGAGTTTTTAACAACATCAGAAAAAACAAACCCTTTTGATCACGAAGAACTCAAAGAAGTATTTGATCTCTGTGTGAGCTGTAAAGCTTGTGCGAGTGAATGTCCTAGTAATGTAGATGTCGCCACCCTAAAAGCAGAGTTTGAATACCAGTATCAAAAATCACATACAATTAGTTTACGAACTAAACTTTTTACAAATACAACAAAAGTAAATCGTCTTGCTGCAGATGTTCATTGGTTATATAATGGTTTATTACCTGTTTTTTCTAAGCTAATAAAGTCAGTTTTTAAAATTGCACCACAACGGTCATTACCAAAATTAGATTTATTTGCGTTTTCAATTTTTAAACCTTCTCTCATTGTAAACTATGCTAAAAAAATCAAAGAACAAGAAAGAGAAGTCTTACTTTTTATAGATGAGTTTACGGAATATTTAGATGGATCTATAGGACGAGATGCTTTAAGTTTGTTATTAGCTTTAGGGTATAAAGTTCATACAACTAGTAAATTAGAAAGCGGACGAGCACATATCTCTAAAGGGTTTTTAGATCAAGCGAAAGGTATTGCTACTAGAGCGGTAGCAAGATTAAAAGATAAAGTTTCAGAAAATGTAGTCTGTGTAGGAATAGAACCTTCAGCAATACTCACATTTAGAGATGAATATCTTCGACTTGTAGATGATATAGAAGGCGCAAAACATCTCGCTAAATATTCTTATACGATTGAAGAGTTTTTACATCAAGAAATCAAATTAGGAAATATAACCTCTGAGCAATTTTCCGCGGAAGCGAAAAAAATAAAAATCCACGCCCATTGTCATCAAAAAGCCCTCTCATCTGTGGAACATACGTTTGCAATATTGAATCTCCCTAATAACTACACACCAACAATTATTCCTTCTGGATGTTGCGGAATGGCTGGAAGTTTTGGGTATGAGAAAGAACATTATGATATCAGTATGCAAATGGGAGAACAAACCTTATTTCCTGCAATTCGCAAAGCAAGTGAGGATGTAATTATCGCTGCCAATGGGACTAGTTGTCGACATCAGATAAAAGATGGTACGCAACGTATAGCATTGCATCCAGTCACTATTTTAAAGCAAGCATTACTTGTAGAGTAAATCACAATACAGAATACGTATTTTAAACGCTTTTTTTTGAAGTTTTAGCAATCAGAAACCGAATAAAAGTATTATTCGTAAAAAGAAGAGATTCACTATTTAAATTGCGTATCCTTTAGTAATTTTAAAGTTGGTTTAAAAACACCTTTGCTATGTCAATTCAACCTAAGATTACACGATTTACTCAAAATGTACTATCTAAATATCAGATTTACAATAGTATATTCATGACGCTTCCTTTTGATGCTGTTACAAAAACAGGGGCTTTATTACCTTTGTTTCATGAGACTTGTCAAAAAGGATTTGAAAAAGGTGATAACCCTACAACGATTGTCGAAACGTTTTTTGAAAAATACCAAGCCAGACGTTCTCCAGAGAGTCAGATTAATTTATTATTTCGCTTTATTCAATACATAGAACGTCAAGTCGTGTTGTTTGATGCGATAGAAGATGCCGCTTTCGCGAAAGTAAATAATATGGATGGTATCGGGACCTTGCGTAGTTTGAAAGAAGCGGTTGTCGCAGACGATAAGTTAGAAACCCTTCAGAAGTATTTAGAAGAATTTAAAGTGCGTATCGTATTAACCGCACACCCAACCCAGTTTTACCCAGGATCCGTATTGGGTATTATTACAGATTTGACCGAAGCGATTAAAGAAAATGACTTGCTGCGTATCAATGATCTATTGGCGCAGTTAGGAAAAACACCATTCTTCAAACATAAAAAACCAACCCCTTATGATGAAGCGGTAAGTTTGATATGGTATTTAGAAAATGTGTTTTACAAATCCTTCGGAACGATTTACGATTATATCCAACAAAATATCTTTGATGGAAAACATATTGACAATGATATTATTAATGTTGGTTTCTGGCCAGGCGGAGATCGAGATGGAAACCCATTTGTAACGCCAGAGATTACTTTAAAAGTGGCACAACGATTACGAGAAACCATTATTAAAAACTACTATAGAGATGTAAGGCGTTTAAAACGAAAGCTATCCTTTAAAGGGGTGGAAGATCGTATTACCGCATTAGAAAGAGCGTTATATGATACGATTATACATCAAGAATCTAGAATCACACTAACTCATTTTAGATCTGAGCTAAAAGAGATTAAGGAAATACTTATCGCAGAACATCAATCACTATATGTCTCTGAAGTCAATAGTCTTTTAAATAGAGTACACTTATTTGGTTTTCACTTTTCTACGTTGGACATCCGTCAAGATAGCAGGAAGCATCATCAGTTTTTTACTGATATGGTCAATGCAACTATAGAGAATGATAGTGGTCTATTTCCTACAAATTATCATGAATTGTCAGAAACAGCACAAATTGAAATACTGTCTAAAGTAAAAGGAAAAGTAGACGTATCTTGGATAAAGGATGAAGAAACCTTGAAGGCACTTCATACCATGAAAGCCATTAAAACCATTCAAGAAACAAACGGCGAACAAGCGGCCAATCGATATATCATTAGTAATAACCAGACGACACTGAATGTCATGCAGTTGTTTGCGATGCTTAAGTTAGTAGCATTTCAAGATAAACTTACGGTAGATATAGGTCCGTTATTCGAAACAATCACCGATTTAGAGAATGCGCCTGCTGTCATGGAAGAGTTGTATACGAATCCTGAATATGCAGCACATTTAAGATCAAGAGGGAATAGACAAACGATCATGCTTGGTTTTAGTGATGGTACAAAAGATGGTGGATATCTCATGGCGAATTGGGCGATCTATAAAGCCAAAGAAAATTTAACTGCCATTTCTAGAAAATATGATGTGACGGTTATCTTTTTTGATGGACGAGGTGGGCCGCCAGCCAGAGGAGGAGGGAAGACACATAATTTTTATGCTTCTTTAGGACCAACCATAGAAGACAAAGAGGTACAACTTACGATTCAAGGACAAACTATTAGTTCTAATTTTGGAACCTTAGAATCTTCACAGTATAACCTAGAGCAATTAATTAGTTCGGGTATTTATAATAGCTTAAGCGAAGTAAACCTTAGTATGCTTCCTGAGAATCGAGACGTTATGAATGAGCTTGCTAAGCTAAGTTATGAGGCATATAGCGCGTTTAAAGCACATCCAAAATTCATTTCCTACTTAGAGCATATGAGTACGCTTAAGTATTATGCAAAAACAAATATTGGAAGTCGTCCTTCCAAGCGTGGAAAATCAGAAGGTTTAGTATTTGGAGATTTACGAGCCATTCCTTTTGTAGGATCTTGGAGTCAGTTAAAACAGAATGTCCCGGGCTTTTTCGGGGTAGGAACCGCTTTAAAACATTATGAAGATATAGGTGCGTTTGAAAAAGTGCAGCAATTATTTAAAACGTCTAGTTTCTTTAAAACCCTTATTGAAAATAGTATGATGTCTTTGTCTAAGTCTTTCTTTGACTTAACGAAGTATATGTCTGAAGATCCTGAGTATGGGGAATTTTGGAATGTTATTTATAAAGAATATGAAACCTCAAAACGTCTTATATTAAAACTTACGGGCTATGAAGAGCTTATGGAAGAAGAACCAGCTGGAAGAGCTTCTATCGCTGTGCGAGAATCTATTGTGTTGCCATTATTGACGATCCAACAGTATGCACTTAAGAAAATTCAAGAGCTGGAGAAAGCGCCTGTACGAGATGAAGCGCAAATTGCCATTTTTGAAAAGATAGTCACTCGTTCCTTATTTGGTAATATCAATGCGAGTCGTAATTCGGCCTAATCTATCCTACTTTTATGTATGCTTTACACGCTTTCGCGAAAGCGTATACATCTATATTTTTCGTCAAACTGAATTTGTTTCGGTTTCACATCATAGTTGTTGATTAATACGATGAGATTCCGAAATAAATTCGGAATGACGTTTCGTTATATTGTAAACCTGTATTATGCATAATACAGGTTAAATAATTGTGAAATTGAGTTTTCCTTAGAGAGGAGGTTTTTAAAGTATTATTTTACGCTTTCAAGGAATGTAGTGACGCAGAAATTTATACTGAGTGTAGCCGAAGCGAAAGCATAAATAAAACAAAACCTCAAAGCTTGGGATGCTTTGAGGTTTCTTTTTTTAGTAGGTATGTTCAAGAAGATTAATGTTCGTTTAGTCTGAAATCTGGATAGGCATCCATTCCGTGTTCATGTGCATCTAATCCCTCTAATTCTTCACGTTCTGTAACTCTAATACCCATGGTCTTTTTGAGTGTAAAAATGATTAAGAAGGATGATAGTATACATATAACTGCATAGGCTAGTACTCCATAAAGTTGCGGTAAGAAAGCTAATGTATTAGCAGCTTCAGAGGCTGTTGCTACCACATCACCATTTGCATTTAAGAATTCACCAGCATCATTGGTAGAAGCACTAAATCCAAATATACCTACAGCTAGAGTTCCCCAAATACCACATACCAAGTGTACAGCAATGGCTCCTACAGGATCATCTAATTTAATTTTGTCTATAAAGCTTACTGCAAAGACGATTAATAAGCCAGCGATTGCGCCAATAATAATGGCACTTGTAGGTGACATTACATCTGCGCCTGCCGTAATCCCCACCAATCCACCAAGGATCCCATTTAAGAACATGGTGAGATCTAAATTTTTATACATAACGGTAGATGTTATCGCTGCAACAACGCCACCAGCCGCTGCCGCAAGACACGTGGTTACAAGTGTTAATGAAGTTGAACTCGCATCTGCCGATAAAACAGAGCCTCCATTAAAACCAAACCAACCTAACCATAGGATTAAAACTCCTGCAGTTGCTAATGGGATATTGTGTCCTGGTATTGCTTGCGGCTTACCATCTTTATATTTTCCGATTCTGGCACCTAATAACCAAACAGCAACTAATGCTGCCCAACCACCTACAGAATGAACCAATGTAGAACCTGCAAAATCATAAAAGCCTAGTGAATCTAAAAAACCTTCTCCCCATTTCCAAGAACCTGCAATTGGGTATATGAATCCTACATATATTACGGTGAATATCATAAAAGGTAGAATTTTCATACGTTCAGCAACAGCTCCAGATACAATAGTCGCTGCCGTTGCGGCAAACATTCCTTGAAATAGAAAATCTGTCCAATAGGTGTAGCCTTTATTATATGCTAAATCTAATGTACCTGCATCTGTAAGTGGTGCGTCCAGTCCAAATCCTGCAAATCCTATATACCCATTAAAATCTCCAGGATACATAAGATTGAACCCCACCAAACAATAAAGTAGGAGACCTACCGTGATGATAAATATATTTTTGAATAAAATATTGATGGTATTTTTTTGTCTTGTTAATCCAATTTCTAAAAATGCAAACCCTAAATGCATAAAGAATACAAGAGCAGTACAGATCATCATCCATACATTATTTGTAGTAAGTATTTCCATGTTTTTTATTTTAAAGTATTACCGCCTTTTTCACCAGTTCTAATTCTGTAGACTTCATCAATTTGAGAGACAAATATTTTTCCATCACCTACTTCTCCTGTAGAGCCAGCTTCAAGAATGGCTTTGATAGTCACTTCTTCAAAATCGTCATTGACAACAATAGATAAATAGCGTCTTTGTATATCACTGGTGCTATAGGAAACACCTCTGTACACATGACCTTCTTTCTCATTGCCTAGTCCAGTAACATCCCAGTAGGAGAAAAAATTTACCCCTACTTCGTGCAATGCTTTTTTAACAACAGAAAACTTAGATTTTCTAATGATAGCTTCAACTTTTTTCATTGTGTTTATATATGGTTAATTAAATTTGTAAACAGCGGCAACTAGGAACGATGCCAAATTGCTAGATGGGTTTAAGTCATTGTCTATGTATACATCCTCAGACCAAGTATCCAATCTGAGTTCAGGAATAATGGTTAGATCTCCTACCGTATAATTTGCAGTAAGGGTGGCTGCAAAAACAGTGTCATCATCAATATCTTCTTCGTGAAATCCAAAATATTCAGCACGTAATCCTAAGGCTAATTTTTCTGAAAATGTATATTGTGGGTAGAGTGCGGCGCCATAAAAACCACTTCCATCAGTATCATTATAAGTAGCATTTATACCTAGAAAAAAGGAATCGTTTATATCGGTACCTCCTGTATAGTCTACTTGGAAAGTAGGGTCTGAGTTTCCTGTTTGATTCCCATATAGAAAATTGAGTAATTGGTCTTTATACCCTAATTGTGTTCCTAAAGTATAGCTACCATCAAAATTGGCCTCTGTAAAATCAGTACTATTCATCACTGCAAGTAGAATTGAAAAGTCTTCGGAAGCAGCAATTCCAACTTTAAGACCTGTGTGAGAGAATGGTCCGTTGGAAAACATATAGGAAGTACTATAATTAAAATTACCAACAGGAGAAATTACTTCGTATCCTAAGAACGTATTAAAATTTCCTAATGTTATTTGTACTTTTTCACTTACATTATAGTAGGCGTATAATTGATTTACAATATTACTAGAACCCACAGATAGAAAAACGGCATCTTCACCTCTTGGTCCAAAGGCAAGATCTGCAACAAATCCTATTTTTTCGCCTTCATATGAAATAATAGCATTTGCCATTCCGATACTGAATCCGCTTCTATCAGCAAATGAAGTTCCGGGATTTAAAAAGAAGGTTTCGCCATCTTCTTCAAAAGCAGTATTCGGTCCGGTGAGATTTGTTCTAAAATACGTATCAACACTACCAGAGATTGAAAACTTTTTTTTGTCTTCTGCCTCTTGAGCAAATACACATGTTGTACATAAGATCATTCCTAATAGTAAATTTAATTTCATAGTATTCGTTTTGATTGATTGATGGGTCAAATCTATGTAAAAAGAAATTTAACATTATAAAAAATAGGGGTAATGAATGTATTTTTATGAATATTTATTTTTATACCCTATTTTTTTAGGGGGTATGTAAATAAAATTAGTTTTTTTAAGAAAATGGCACAATGTGATTGTGTAGTTTTTAAAGAAAAATCATTTTGTGTGATATATTTTTAATAAAAAGTTTTTTTCGAAAACGTTTTAGTTGTAAAGGGCTGTTTTTACTGCATTTTTTTTAATTGCGTATTTAGCAAAATAGGAGCTTTAAAATGCATAATGTTCATTTATAGGTACTGTAATTTTTTAATTCTTTAAAAGTGTTTTGCCTTTTTTTGTTACTGAAAATTAGCATCTATATTCGAGTTTCATTTAAAGTGTAAAATCTTTAAAAAACGTTGAAAATATGCTAAAGAAACAAGGTCTTTATTTGCCAGAATTCGAACATGATAATTGTGGTGCTGGTTTTATTTGTAGTCTTACTGGAAAACGTTCTAATGATATTATTCATAAAGCACTAGAAATTTTAGTGAAATTAGAACATAGAGGCGCTGTAAGTGCCGATGGCAAAACAGGAGATGGCGCTGGTATATTGATAGACATTCCTCATAAGTTCTTTAAAATATTTTGCGATTTTGATTTACCAGAAGTTGGAAACTATGCAGTTAGTAATGTGTTCCTTCCTAGAAAAGAAAATCAACGTAAATATTGTATTGAAGTATTAGAGACTGCCATTAAAGATCAAGGGTTACAACTTATAGGATGGAGAGATGTACCAGTAAATAGCGATGTATTAGGAGAAATCGCTAAAACAACTGAGCCATATGTAAAACAATTGTTTATTGGAAAATCTTCTAATGATCAATCAGAAAGCGCATTTAGTTTAAAACTATTTGCTGCTCGTAAAATTGCTGAGCATACTATTTATAATTCTAAACTTTCTGAATCTAAATTTTTCTATATCCCAAGTCTTTCTACTAAGATTATCATATTTAAAGGTCTTTTAAAACCTGAAGACATTAATGGGTATTATTTAGACCTCTATAATGCTGCGTTAGATACACGATTAGCTTTAGTACATCAACGTTTTTCTACAAATACGTTTCCTACTTGGGATTTAGCGCAGCCATTTAGGTATATCTGTCATAATGGAGAGATTAATACGCTAAGAGGTAATGTTTCTAGAATGTTCTCCAGAGAAGAGATTATGAAAAGTGATGTTTTTGGAGAAGACATCAAACGAATTATCCCTACTATTTTAAGAGGGAAATCAGATTCTGCTACCTTAGATATGGTTGTAGAATTACTACTCATGTCTGGGCGTTCATTGCCAGAAGCTATGATGATGCTCGTTCCAGAAGCATGGGAAAAAAATGACCGCATGTCTGATGCAAAAAAAGCATTTTATGAATATAACTCTTGTCTTATGGAGCCTTGGGATGGTCCAGCCTCGATTCCATTTACAGATGGCACCTATATAGGAGCTGTATTAGATAGAAATGGATTACGCCCTTCTCGATATACCGTGACTAAAAATGATAATGTAATTATGTCTTCAGAAACTGGGGTTGTAGACATAAAACCTGAAAATGTAGCATTTCATGGGCGTTTAGAACCTGGTAAAATGTTCCTAGTAAACATGAATGAAGGGAGAATTATAAATGATGAAGAAATCAAAGAAGAGATTGCATCAAAATATCCTTATAGAAAATGGCTAGATGAGAACTTAATACATCTAAAAGATATTTCTGCCAAAAAAGGACCTATTACCTATGATGAAATTGAATTAAAGAAACGCAAGATTATTTTTGGTTATACAGAAGAAGATATAAATACGATCATTCGCCCTATGGCTCAATTAGGAAAAGAGCCTATCGGGTCTATGGGAAGTGATACGCCTATTGCAGTATTATCTGAAAAACCACAGTTAGTCTATAATTACTTTAAGCAATTATTTGCACAAGTGACTAATCCGCCATTAGATGGTATTAGAGAAGAGCTGATTACAGATATAAGTCTCACCTTAGGTAGTGATGTTAATCTTTTTGATATAAATGCAGCGCATTGCAAAAAACTTAAAATCCAAAATCCTGTTATATCGAAACACGATTTAGACAAAATTAGAAACTACGACAGCAATCCTAATTTTAAGGTAGCTTCTATTTCTATGCTATATGAAGTAAATAGAGGGCTTAATGAACTTGAAGTCGCTTTAGAGAATTTAGTAACAAAGGCATCCAAAGCTATTGAAGACGGCGCAAATATCATTATTCTTTCCGATCGTTATGTAGATGATGCGCATGCACCCATCCCAGCATTGTTAGCATGTTCATTTGTGAATCATGCATTGCATAAATTGAAAAAACGTTCGCAGATTAGTTTGATTATTGAATCTGCCGAACCTAGAGAAGTACATCATTTTGCATTGCTGTTTGGCTTTGGCGCAAGTGCTGTCAATCCGTATATCGTTAATGAAATCGTTCAGGAACAAATTACAGCTAATGATGTTACTGACATTGAATACCTAACGGCTATTAAAAACTATAACAAAGCCATAGGAAAAGGGATTTTAAAGGTGATGAACAAAATTGGGATCTCTACGTTGAACTCGTATCGTGGGTCTCAATTATTTGAATGTATTGGGATTAATGCAAAGACAGTAGCAAAATATTTTCCTAACACGCCTACACGTATAGAAGGTATTGGTTTACGAGAAATAGAACAAGAAATTGTAAAACAACATAAAAAAGCGTTTCAACTGAATGATACGCTTGCAGATATAGAAATTGGAGGAGATTATAGATGGCGTCGCGGACAAGAAAAGCATATGTTTAATCCGTTGACGGTTGCAAAACTTCAGGAATCTGTACGAACAAATAAAGCCTCGACATTCAAAGAATATTCACAGTTAGTTAATGATCAATCTAAAAGTCTGATGACCATACGTGGCTTATTAGAATTTGATCAATTTGATCCTATTCCTTTAGATGAAGTAGAACCGTGGACCGCTATTGTAAAACGTTTTAAAACGGGAGCTATGTCGTATGGTTCTATCAGTAAAGAAGCGCATGAAAACCTTGCGGTAGCGATGAATCGAATAGGAGGGAAGAGTAACTCAGGAGAAGGCGGAGAAAATCAAGAGCGTTTTTATAAAAGTGCGCAAGGGGATTGGAAAAATTCAGCAATTAAACAAGTGGCTTCAGGACGATTTGGAGTTACTTCAAATTACCTAACAAATGCAAGTGAAATTCAAATCAAAATTGCACAAGGAGCAAAACCTGGAGAAGGTGGACACTTACCAGGGCCAAAAGTAAATCATGAGATTGCAAAAACGAGAAACTCGACACCGTATGTGGGACTCATATCACCGCCGCCACATCATGATATTTATTCAATAGAAGATTTGTCACAGTTGATCTATGACGTAAAAGCGGCCAATAGAGAAGCTCGCATAAATGTAAAACTAGTTTCAGAAGTAGGTGTGGGAACTATTGCCGCAGGTGTTGTAAAAGCAAAAGCAGATGTCGTATTAATATCAGGATTTGATGGAGGTACAGGAGCTTCTCCGCTAACCTCATTACGTCATGCTGGATTACCTTGGGAATTAGGAATCGCTGAAGCACAACAGACATTGGTCATGAATAATCTCCGTGATCGTATTGTATTAGAATGTGATGGTCAACTAAAAACAGGAAGGGATGTCGCTATCGCTTGTTTATTAGGAGCAGAAGAGTTTGGTTTTGCAACCGCACCTTTAGTCGCTTCTGGCTGTATTATGATGCGTGCATGTCATTTGAATACGTGTCCAGTAGGAATTGCTACTCAGAATCCAGAATTACGTAAGAAATTTAAAGGAAGACCAGAACATGTGGTAAACTATATGTATTTCGTAGCTCAAGAATTACGTGAGATTATGGCAAAACTAGGTTTTAGAACCATTAATGAAATGGTAGGCCAAGTTCAGAAATTAAATCGTAATAAAGCAATTGATCACTATAAAGCATCTGGTATAGACCTGACGCCTATTTTGCATAAAGTATCCGTATCTGATGACGTAGCTTTTTATAATACAAAGAAACAAGAACATGATCTAGAAACGCATTTAGATTTTCAAATTATCAAACAAGCACATCAAGCATTATTTAGAAGACAAAAAACACATTTAAAACTACCTATCACAAATATAAACCGTGCAGTAGGTGCAATTGTGAGTAATGAGATTTCTAAGATTTATGGAGCACAAGGACTCCCAGAAGACACGATTGATATCGATTTTGAAGGATCTGCAGGACAAAGTTTTGGAGCCTTTGCTACCAAAGGCTTAAAAATGACGGTGCATGGCAATACCAACGATTATTTAGGAAAAGGACTTTCAGGAGCAACATTAGTGATTAAAGTACCTGAAGCCTGTACCATCGTTCCTGAGGATAATATCATTACAGGAAATGTAACCTTGTATGGCGCTACATCAGGTGAGGCCTATATCAACGGAAAAGCAGGTGAACGTTTCTGTGTTCGTAATTCAGGAGCAAAGGCTGTCGTTGAAGGCATAGGTGACCATGGATGTGAATATATGACGGGTGGTATTGCTGTCATTCTTGGGGAAGTAGGAAGAAACTTTGGTGCTGGTATGAGTGGTGGTATTGCGTATATTTTTGATGAAAAAGATACGTTTACACAACATTGTAATGCTACAGATTTGAATATTGAATCAGTAACTGCTGAAGATGATGAATTACAGCTACGAGATTTATTAAAAAAACATTACGAAGCGACCGATAGTCCACTAGCAAAACGTATTCTTAAGCATTGGGAAAACTATCTGCCTACATTCAAGAAAGTACTTCCAGAAGAATATAGAAAAGCTTTACTAAGACTAGAACAAGAACAATTACAAATTGCATAAGATATGGGAAAGATCACAGGATTTTTAGAGTATGAACGTCAAGTAGAGAAATGTGAATCTCCTAAAGAACGTATTAAAAACTATAAAGAGTTTACCATTCCATTAGAGCCTTCAAAACTTCAAGATCAAGGAGCGCGTTGTATGGATTGTGGGATTCCGTTTTGTCATAGCGGATGTCCTTTGGGGAATTTTATTCCAGATTTTAATGATAAAGTATATAAAGGAAAGTGGGAAGAAGCTGCACAGATTTTGCATAAGACCAATAACTTTCCTGAGTTTACTGGCCGTCTATGTCCAGCACCCTGTGAAGAGGCTTGTGTGTTAGGCATTAACGAAGATCCTGTCACTATTGAAAATATCGAAAAGAATATTGTTGAGACCGCTTTCGCGAAAGCGTGGATAACCCCAAACCCTCCGCAACATAGAACTGGGAAAACAGTCGCTGTTATAGGATCAGGACCTGCAGGACTTGCTGCTGCACAACAATTGAATCGCGCAGGACATCTAGTCACTGTGTTTGAACGCGATGCAAAAGTAGGCGGCTTATTGCGCTACGGAATTCCAGATTTCAAATTAGAAAAACATATTATAGACAGGCGCATTAAAATTCTAGAAGACGAAGGAATCATCTTTAAAACTAATGTCGAAGTAGGAACAACAATCAAAGCGGGCGAACTACAAGAAGCGTATGATGCGGTTGTATTGTGTGGAGGAGCAACGGTAAAACGTAAGTTGCCGATACCCGGAGCAGATTTAAAAGGCGTACATCAAGCAATGGATTTTTTAAAGCAAAACAATCAACGGGTTGATGGTATTTCTGATTTTGAAGAAACCCTCACTGCCGAAGAAAAAAACGTGGTCGTAATAGGAGGAGGCGATACAGGCTCTGATTGTATTGGAACGTCTAATCGTCATGGGGCGACTTCGGTGACCAATTTTGAAATTCTCAGTAAACCTACGGTTGGAAGACCTGCACATCAACCATGGCCGTACTGGCCTATGAAATTAAAAACAACTTCGTCTCATCAAGAGGGTGTTGAACGTTTTTTTAGTATCTCTACCAAGGAATTTATAGGAGATGGTAAAGGAAACCTAAAAGCATTAAAAACGGTGGCTGTAGAATGGATTTTTAAAAAAGGGGAACGCCCAGAACTTAAAGAAATTCCAAGCACAGAAAAAGAATGGAAATGCGAACTTGCATTGCTAGCATTAGGCTTTACTGGGTCTGAGAAAACTCTAGCCGAACAATTTGGTGTTACGATGGATGGAAGAACAAATATCCAGGCAACCACCAAAGATTATAAAACCAATGTTTCTGGCGTTTTTACCGCAGGAGATATGCGTAGAGGACAATCCCTTATCGTATGGGCTATATCAGAAGGGAGACAAGCGGCACATCACGTAGATACTTTTTTAATGGGGAATTCTACGTTACCATTAAAAGATGATAGTGACTTGCCTCGGGTATAAAAAGACTATTATATTTAAACTTCTTCTTCTAAAGTTTCCATAACCTTAGAAGAAACATATCTACATCTTGTTTAAAATTATTTTTATGAAATTGGAATCTTATTACAATCTATAGTATTCTACAATAAATCTTATATCTATTGATTTTAATTAAAATTATTTATCAGTAAATGCTTTCGCGAAAGCATTTTAAGTATGAATTCTATATGATAGAAACTCGTTTGTATTTTCATTTCTTTAGTAAATAAAGTATCAGTGTATATAAAATAACTTACAGATTCAGTGTTTTCAGTAATTTAACAATATGTTTTAAAAAAGGATAAATTGACTATTGAAGATCTTAAAAACTAGTTAAACGTTGATGTTATTGTAAGTAATTACTGTATTTTCTTTGTTTGCAATACTTTAACATAGGAAGATTTGGTGGTAAAACTTTGTGAAACCTTACCTTTTAAGCAGTTAGTTCATCATATGTTATTTGGTGAATTGATATTTTTTTGTAATTTGGTTGAAGAATCAATGAATTGCTATGAACATGATTTGCTTTCTATTTTAAAATATTGCGAGATCACCCCACGATCATTTGTATTCTTTTTTAGGAATCATAAGCAATAGTATTAAAACAATTTTTTAAGGGCGTTCACATGCTATGATATAGCTATTATATCATATATGTAAAATGCACATGGAAACATACTGCTATAGATATTCTATGGCTGTGTATCTATAACGCATACTCTTGCTCTTGTTTTTAATTTTTATCAGATAGTTAGCAAATTTTCAAAGTGTATTTATTGGATTTGATCTAGATATAATTGTGGGGAATTCTTATGAATCTGCATGCTCTATTTAGAAGAATTATTAAATGATCAAAACATAATTATATAAAATATACGCTTTTATGGCAGACTTTTTCTTTTTTACGGAACAAGATGCTCAATCAACTTCTCAGTTGACAGAGCAAGCTTTTGGACCTTTGGTTAATGAACCTTTGTCGTTTGAGAGTTATAGGGTAAATAATCTATTTACAGTTAAACCTAATGCTTCTGCAATAGCAGTAACAGATAGTATTCCATTTGTTCAACAATGCTCTGGAGTTGGTAACGAAAATTTAGTAAATATAGTTTTACTACCTATTAGCAATCCAAACTTTAATTTTCCAACTATTAAATTCTATGTTTATAGAGGTATAGATAAAAACTCTCTATTTACTAATGATGGAGTTATTAAGCAGCCAGATAATAGTTGGAAGGCGAATAATATACTTAAAATCTTACATGATTTACAAGATCAAATTAACATTGATAATGAAGTTACAGGTATTGAACCAACTTATGAGAGTTTAGGGTATCATTATAGTATTATTGGGTCAGAGAATTTTCAAGCTGATGAGGCATATTTAGAGACAACGATATTTAAAGAAGATGCTATTCAATTGCCTATTGTGAAAGCTGGGTGTCATATTGGAAAATTTACTGGAGGAACTATACCTGCAGGATTTCAAATGATACATGATCGTATGGGATATGAGCCTACATTAGGCAATATTAGAACAAGCGATTCTATCATAGAAGTTACTCCACTGGTAGTTACTCCACCTTCTTTACCAAATATATCTGATGAGTTTGGATATACACACGAGAAAGAAGCAATTTTGACTTATATAGACCCAACTGGATTTTATGGTTGTGCACAAGCAAATGGAATAAAAGTTTCTACATATACAACGATTAGTGATGCAGATGGTGGTAAAGTCATTGCTTCAGAGATTGTTAATCTGTTTTATAATAAAGAGATTGTATATATAGATATAAGGAATGATCAAAATTACTCGTATGATTATTATAAAAATTTTGGAGCTCAATTACGATTAAGTTATGAGCAAAATGGATCTGATGAATTGGTAGTAGAGACTATAAATTATAATGATGATTGGCCATTATTACGAATATCTCAAAAAGAACTACCTCAAAAAGATTCACTATCAAAAATTATCTTGGAGTTCCCTTTTAAAGGGGTAAGCAGTCATTCAAATAGATTTTACCTTAATTCATTTACTCATGATTTTCTTTCAGAAACAAAACCTAAAACTTCATTTTTAAGATTAAATGATTTTGATGAGAATAATCAATTCAAAATTGAATATTCAGAAGAAATTACACTTTCTAATTGGGTACAAGAAAATGGAAGTTTAGGAGCAAATTATTTTATTTTCAAATATAGTAACATTCAAAATTCGGGTAATAATCAAGTTTTGAGAACTAAAAATTTAGATAGTTTATTCTCTCTAGATATGAAGTTATTATTAGGGGATGAAGATGTAAATGATGGTGATTTTAAAACCTACATCTATTCTTCAATGAATGCACCTCTTATTGATAAGTATAACGATCATGATGATAGTCAAGATGTTTATTTACCTAAGATAGGCATAGCTAAAGATAAACATCATATTACTTTTTTTGCTTTTAAAGATCGATCAAATTATGCCGCAAGAGTAGACAGTTTAGATTACCCTTTTGATCTAGTTAATACTGGAAAATATAATAATACTGTTCGTTTAGATGAATACGAGTATGACCCTAATGATAAGAGTCTTGGTTTTTTAGCAGCACTTCCTTATAGAACGCCTTCAAAAGATTTAAAATTAAAAATGGTGAATCACTTATTTATAAAAGGAAATTTGTCAGAGGAAAGAGATTATTTGTATTACCTCAATTCCAATTCAACTTCTAAAGGGAATATATCCTTAGACCCTCGAACATTAGACTGCTTAACAATTACAATTGCAGAATATGAAGCATTACTACAAGCAAATAAAGTTAGAACAGGGAAAGAGTATAGAGGTTATCTCCACCTTACTGGAAATGAACATTATAGTGGAGCGCTTTTTCATATTGAAGAATTTAAACTAGGTCTAAGAGGCATTTTTATAAGTGAAGCTGATGGATCAATAGGTATTGATAATGTAACAATAAATAATGAAGGAACAGATGATTTCTTTATCAATGGATTAATAAATAAAGCATAATACAATGGCAATCTATATATCAAAAAATGCAGTGAACAATATTCCAGATGAGGCTAGAAGTAAATATAGCCCTGTTAATGGAGGAGCACTTGTATCTAAACATTTTAAAAACTCTTCTTTATATACTAGTTTGACTTACCAAGGTCAAGGAGCAGATTTTGTAGAAGAAGGATCTAAAGGATCACATATTAATTTATTACAAGTAGCTATTAATGCAGTTTCCCAAAAGAGAAGAGTTAATCAAAATATTTTAGTCGATGGCATTTTCGGACCAAAAACGAAAAAGGCTGTAATGAATATACAAGAATCCCTAGGTATTGAAAATACAGGTATAATAAATAGTGAAACATTATTGGCTATAGATAAAGAAATGGCAAGTAATATACTTTATGATGCAGAATCTGGAGAAGTACTAAATAAAAATAATGCAAAGTTAGAAATTGTGACTAATACTACGGGGTCAATAATTCAGACGTATTTAAAAGCAGATGATCAATCTAAATTAGGACCAAAAATAGAAGAAGGAGAAGTATTTTATTATTTACAATCGACTCATGAAGATTATGGTATTGTTACAATAGATAACAATTTAGTTATTAATCGTGAAATTAATCTAGAAGATTCAACACTTAGTGAGCAAAATAAATTCTTTGTAAAAAAAGAAGACGTTACTTTTTCAACAACAGTAGAACAACCTGAACCTGGAGCAGAATTAATTACTGTGCAACCTGGAGAAAGTTTAATCTCTATTATTTATAATAAATATTATGGAGAGGAATATCATATTCTTAAAAACCCCAATGTAGAAGATCCCAATGATCCAAGAAATGATTTGTCTAATCCTGATAACGTAATTCATACATTTCCTCAGAGGAATATACAAACAGATGCAAGGTTAAAGTTTATCGTAAATCTATTACTATATATGAATAGTGATGAAGATCAGAATATTCATAATATCGAACTTTCAGCTCCTTATAAACGATATACTGATGAAGATATTGATGAGTTAAACATATATGATAATGAAGGTTATAATCTTAATTACCAACTATACCTAGAAAAACTACAAGCTAAAGATCCAGAGTATCAATGGGAATTTAAAAATGAAACTTATGAGGTAGAAGGTAGATCGTATAGTTTTGATGCTCCTATAGAAAATATAGAAGGAAAACAGCTTTGGCTACCTTCAAGAACGTATGTAGAAGGTCTTTATTATGCACTTAATATTCAACCTAAGGTAGGAAGAATGTATAAAAAAGTAACTATTCCTAATTCAATAACGCCTGAAAAACCAGAAGGAGACTCTTTTCTTGATTGGGTAGAAGAAAATGTATTTGAAGAGTTTATAAATATTGTAAGAGAAACTTTAGATACTGTCGAAGATTTAGCTGAAGAAGTTGTTGAAACAGTAATAACTACTTATAGAGAAGCTAGAGAGTATTTTAGTAAGATGTATGATTGGTTTATAGCATCAATGAATGATTTTTGGGAAAGAGGTTTTGGTGCTCAGCTCGATACAGGATTAGTAATAACAGCGCCAGTTTTTGGAGTACCTGGTACACTAAGAAAGTATGAAACTTCTCATCTCTGGAGAAATGTGACTCCTGAAGATAAGTTTGTTATGACTTTATTTGAAAAATCAACTATTGAAGTAGGAATAGATGTAGGAATAGGTCCAGAACTTGTTATAGGAGCAAAAAAGAAAAAAGGAGTTTCTAAAGTAGGAAGTGGCAAAACTAAAGGTAGTAAACGAAAAACTAAATATGGTATAACTGCTATAGGAGCTGCAGAAGGAGTATTGGCTTTTGAAACAAGAAGTAAATATGAGTTTGATATTTCTAAAGGAAATACACCATTAATAGCAATGGGAATAGCTATGTTAAATAATAGTTCTATTGTAGATAATCTTACTCAAAATCCTTTAGGAAAAGTAATAGAGAAAGGCATCTTTATTCTTATTGATTATTTTTTATCTGCTAATATAGATCCAGAGGAATATCTAGTTCAATGGGATGCAGGAGTGTATCTTCAAGGTAAAGTTTATGGAGAGGCTTTTGTAGAATTGGGAGATGATAAGAACGAAAAGTTCTCTAATAATAAAGGAGAAAAAAATAATAACTTAAAACCTGGGGGGATACTAGCTTTACTAGATAAATTAGATTTCAGTGCCGATGCAGAAGGATTTAGAAAGTATGGAGGGAAATTTACTTATAAAGCAGAATTTGAGAATTTGCCTGATGTTTATGAAGAAGGTTTTAGGATGCCAAGTAAAGTTTCTCTTGAAGGTGAATTATATGCAGAATCTGGACAATCATTAGAAATAAGTTTTGGAAGTTTTATAGCACAATTCATTACAGGATTAGCTGAAGAAGTTATACCGCTTACTCCTACGTTTAATTTACATCTAGGCATGGCTTTATTACTAAATCTTGAGTACACACGAAAAACAACTCCTGATCAGCATAATTTTTTAAACCATTTTCCAGTTGCAAATGCATTGTATGGTGTTTTTGACCCTGAAAATAATATAACTAAAACCGTTGGACTTAAATTATACTCAGGTAGTTTAGATGATCCATTAAGTATAGGAACAGAATCTATATTTTGGTTTGATTTTACAAAATTAAAAGAATATATAATTACTGTTCTTTTTGATGATGTTGATAATGATGCTAGTTATTGGGATGTTTTCGAAAATTTTATAGACTTGTTCCATAACATAAGCTTAAGAAAAAAAATAGTTATTGGAGATGGAATAACTAATAAAAACAGCAAAAAAGCTCGAAATATAGTTACGAAATCAGGAACTAAACTTCAAAAAAAATATAAAAACTTTTTTGATATAGACGGCGATGATTTTTTTAAAGATCTTTTTAAGAATTTCCTTTCATTTTCTACTGCTATAGATATTGGGGCTAATCTTGAATTAAAAGAAATTATTCAAACTGCACAATTTGTATATAGATATCTTCAATTTGTAGCATCTAAATCTCAATTTGTTGGAGAGGATATAATTAAGTATGAAAGAGTAGAAAAGGAGATGTCAAAAATTGTTAAAGAAGCAACTCAAGATATTATTGCATTGACTATAGAAGATTCTGTTAATTCATCTATACTAACAGATATTTATACTCGTGCATTAATTAATCTTGAAGATTTATACAATAAAGAAGAGTTGAGTTTTCTAAATCAAAACCTAAGATCTTATATAAATATAATTGGTGATTTTATTAAAATACTAGACCAAGAGGGAATACTCTCAGGTACAGTTGCTAGTTCTAGTGAGGTTATTAAAACAATCTCTCCTCACTTAAAAGAAATTTACTTGATTATGGAAAGTGCAATCTTATTTTTACTTAAAAAATCAAATTTAAACTTTTATCTAGAAGGGAATCTTACAGGCTCATTCAGTGGAAGAGGAAGCCTAGGAGCAATAACAAAGGCGAAACTTGGATTTAGTCTTGAAGCTGGTATTTATAATCGAACAGATTTAATTAAAGATGGAAAACCAGTTATAGAATTGACTGATTCCTATTTTGATTTTATTAACGATATATTATCAATTTTTGGAAATCCATCAATAGAAGAGTTAGCAAATAGTTATAAAATTGGAGTATTACTGACTTCAAATTCAGCTAACAAAAACACAAATAATTAGTAAGAACCATTAAAAGGAAGAAATATTCTATCCTTAAAAAGGAGTCTATTTAGACCCCTTATAATCAATGTGTTGTTATGAATAAAAAAAATATCAAATGTTAGAGAATCAAATATATCCTGTTATATCAGACTTATTGCCATTAGAAAAAATTCCTTCCGATTTAGAAGGAATTAAAGAGGCATTAGAAAATGTATTACGTAAAGTTTACTTTAAAGATTTGATAGTAAGTAAAAGCTATCATGGAGAATCTGGATACTATAGTTTAACCTTAATATCTATAAAACAATTAGGTTTAGATGTTCCCTTTGCTAGTGGATTTAGTTTAGTTATAAACCCTACAGATGAAGGAATATCAGAAATACCTATTTCTTTTCAATATCGTTGGGAAGTGCTAAAGTATTTTAATCAATTTTCATTTGAAAGTTTTACCAATTCTATAGATTCAATTTTTGAAATCTTGATTGAATTAGCAGGAATTTCAAAAGAAGATTTACTAGGAGAGGTATTATCAGTCTTTTATGAGCAAACTAATGCACTAGAACTATTTGTTAATCAAATTAATGATGATTTTTTTACAACAATTCCGGTAAACAATAATGTGTCTGAAATAGATCAACTACCAAAAATCATTAATAATATAGAAAGACTAGATATCAATTTATATAAATACATTTTTGACACTTTTTTGTCAGCAGACTCTTTCGCTGATAGTTTTGAGAGATTAAAAAGATTATTGGAGAAATGGTATGGAAATTTAAAATCTACCGACATTTCTGAAATATTAAAATTAAAGTTTAATGTTTCTATTCCACAAGTAAATTTAGGTCTATTATTTCCTAGGACTTGGTTAATACCCGTAGATGAAGAGTTAAATCAGCTTGAAGAACCAGCAAGATCTGGATTGACTTTTAATGTTGGAGCTTTAGAATATTCTACTAATAATGGTTTTGAATTTATCAATGAAAGTAACTTTTCTTTCACGCGCTCAGAAATAGGCAACACAGGCCTGATCGCCGAGTTCGAAGGACTAAAATTAGATTTAAGTAACACGTCTAATATTCCAGAAGCTATTGCAGATGGACGTTCAGAAGATTTTAAAGGAGTATATATTGATTATGCAGCGATTACACTTCCTAAAAAATGGTTTCAAGAAAATGATACAGCAGATACCGCACGTATTAGTGGGTATAACTTGCTAGTAGGTACAGGCGGGTTATCAGGTAAAATCGCATTAGAAGTATTGCTGGCAGCTGGTACTATTACAGAGTATTATCAAAGTAAATTTACTGTTCAATACCCAGTTTCAGCTACGAGAACCAATCCAGATACCAATGTTTTAGAAGTAGCAACATTAACTAATCATGCTGAATTGGTTGCTCATTATAATTTGGATCAGCAAATTCGATTTGTGTACCCTTTTAGTGTAATAGATACAGCTAGTGGAGAAACACTCACATTTAAAGATCCTATAACATATAATTCATATTTAGCGAAAGCGAACATAACATCAGCAACACCAAGAGTTGGTTTTTCTATAGGAGGTTTTGAATTAGGGCTTACATCTTTTGATATCACGTTTAGTCAAGGAAGTATTGTGGAATCTAATATCAAAGGATTAATGAAAATCCCCGGATTAAAAGATACTAATAATGATCCTGCAGAAATACTAGTGACAGGACATTTAGATGATAACGGTGATTTCAGTTTGACATTAGCAGAAGAAGATGGAGTAGTATTAAGCATTCCTCATGTTGCAGATTTGACAATCTATTCACTAGCGTACATTAGAGAGAACGATCGTGGATATGTAGAGGTAGCTTCTGATCTTACATTTACAAATGGAGTAGTAACTAAAGTATTATGCGATCAAAATCAAAAAATTCCATTACCGACGATGCGATTCTATGCCAACCCAGCAGGATTTGAAATTGTAGGAGGAAGTATTGCAGTTCCTGAGAGCTTTAGTTTATGTCTAGGACCTGTAGATATTAGTGTGGCTAATATCAATCAAGGATCACATCAACGCATGTTTGGAGACAAGATGCGTAAGTATAAATATTGGGGCTTTGATGGAGCCATTAGCATTAATCCATTAGGAATTGACGTTCGAGGCGATGGGCTTAAGTTTTATCATACCATTGATAATGAATACATCGATGAACATGGAAATCCTGTATCCAATCCGCCTGATTCCTATATGCATATTAGAGCATTGGGCGTAGATCTTATTATTCCTGGAAATGCAAGTCCTAAAGAAGCAGCAGTCATTATAAAAGGATACCTATCCTTACCTGAGCCTGGAGAATCTCCAGAGTATGAAGGAAGCGTCACTGCTAAGATTGGAAAATTAGGAATTACAGCTTCCGCTTCTATGCGATTAGCACCAAAGCATCCTGCTTTTATTATTGATGCCGATGTAGACTTAAAAACAGGAATTCCTATTGGTGCGACAGGATTAGAAATCACAGCCTTTCGAGGATTATTTGGATATCGTTATGTAGCCGAGAAGGAAGCTGTAGGACTCACTTCAGGAAATACAGATGATACATGGTATGATTACTACGTATATCCTAAACGAGGAATTAATATCAAGAAGTTTAATACACCCGATAAGACAGGAAAATATAAGAATCCAATATCTATTGGAGCAGGAGCAACGATTAATACGAAAGGAGTGAATGTCGTTTCAACAAGAGTGATGTTACTACTTTCTATTCCGAGTTTATTTGTTATAGATGGGCGGGCCAGTATCATCTCAAAAAAGTGGGGACTTGATGATAGTGGCGAGCCGCCTTTCTTTGCCTTCTTAGCTATTGGAGATCAATCCATAGAATTAGGCGTAGGAGCAGACTTTAAAATACCACAAAAAACAGGGAAACTTATCAGCGTACAAGCTAGCGTAGAAGCAGCCTTTTTCTTTAGAGATCCTTCTGCTTGGTATGTGTATGTAGGTCGTAAAGATCAGCCTAATGAAGGGAAAGTATTAAATATACTCACTGCACAAACCTATTTAGAATTATCAGCTAGAGGGATACAATTAGGAGCACGTGCAGAATTCTTGTTCAATAAAAAGTTTGGACCTGCAAAAATAAAGGCGTGGTTATTTGTTGAGGTAGGAGGAAAGCTAAGTTTTGAGCGCCCACAAATTGGAGGCTATTTTGAAGCAGGCGGAGGATTAGAAATCAAAGTCTGGATCATTTCAGCCAGTGTAAGTTTTAATGCAATTCTAGCAGTAGAAGCACCTAGACCATTCCTAATTAGAGCAGAAGTACGTGTATGTGCACGAGTGAAAATAGGTTTTATCAAAGTAACAAAACATGTCAAAGTAGAAATCAAATGGGAGTTTAATAAACAAATAGACAAAACACCTGTACTACCCTATCCTTCAAAAGATGAAACCTTAGCATTAGAGCAAATTCAAGGAATCCACATGCTAACGGGAGAAACCTTTGGTTTGATCAACTTAACAAATCAAGCGAATACAAGAGGGGATAGTACCTTGTTTAATAATGCGATCATACCATTAGATACCTATATCGACATTAAGTTTTTAAAAGGATTATCTGTGACACGTTCAAGAGATCCGCAGAATAAACTAAACAGTCATTTAAGTAGCTGGGGCATCACTGAAGAAGTAAACAATCTTATAGGAGGTGTGAGCAATCCACCTGTAGATAACGTAGAATTAATCCCGCCAGATAAAACGGTAAAAGGCGGACATACGGTACGACAAGTAGCGCATAAATACCACATCAACGGACTGAATCTAGAAGCTTGGAATGGCACTTCTTGGGTAGGGTATAATCCTTATGAAGCAGTCACAGCAAAAAGTAGCGAAAATCTTGATGTAAGTGATTTTAAAATAGGGCATTGGCAAAAAACAAGAAAAGCGTATGATCAAATTAGATTATTAGCGAGCAATCCATTCACTTATACAGAACAAGGAGAAGATGGTTGGTATGTTCCAGAAGAACTAGGAATTACAGCTTCAACACTATTTTGCGAAGCTCAATTTAAACCTTTACAGACGGTCAATTGGAGAAATAGACGAAGAGGAGAAAAATACCCAGTTCCTTTTAGCAATCCTGATAGCTTCTTTAATATTGGTCAGTTGTATTTCCAGATTTTAGGAACAGGTATTTTAGGAGATGAAGATTTTATACAACCAGAGTTTGGAAAAGTGGCTTCTGGATATAGCAATTTTGATTTTCCACAATCACTAAAAATTCGAAATACGAATGGTATTGCTTTAAAATTTCCAAATGCAGTACAAGAAGTACGACTTAAACTATCAAGTACAGCTAGAGGGGTTCGTATCAAATTATATAAAGCTGTTTTTGAAGAAACAGCGGGAACACCCGTAGTATCCTATGAATTAATTCCAGATGGAGATATTTATAAACTGTCTTCAGAATTATATCAAGAAGTTATATTCAGTAGTGATGAATATACGATAGATCGCGTAGAGATTGATCCTGAAACAGAAAATGAAGAAGAAATCGATCGTATTCGAGAAGAAATTGCAGTATTGCTAGAAAATGCCTTAGGAAGTTTTTCTTTAAATCCTAGAGCATCATTAGATAGAGAAGATCAAGAACGTTATGACTTATTGATTTCAGAATTAGAAGAAGCCAAAAATATAGGTTGCGATATGAGCATCCCACCTCCAAGAGGCATTGGCGCTATGCAAATCAAAGATGATGATATTAATGGGACATTTATTGTAGGAGAAAATGCGTTTGGAAATGACGGTATTGCATTACCACCAATGACAGATACTTCAGAAAAGTGTTTCACTCTTTTACACGAAGTACAATGGTTGACAGTTCACGATTGGGCATATAATCAAGAAATTCCTGGGCAAGAAGCAATTACTAGTGATTTTATGAATAGTGTCGATGCCGTAGAGCAAGTAGCTACGCCTATCTGGAGACCAGATACTAGTTATCGCGTCACATTTACAGTTTCAGATTTAGTAAATAATGAAGAAATACACTCCTTCCCATATAGATTTGGATTTAAAACAGCAGGACCTATAGGACATTATCATAATGCTCCTAATGTAACTTATGGAGGAACTAGAAATACAGCTGGACAATTAGTAGATCCTAATGCATATCCATTAACAAGTCTTGCGAGTTATATAGATTACCAACGTTCGTATCCTAATGCGAATGGAAGCTTACTGAATGCAAAACCATTGTTTTATGGAACCGAAGATGGGAATAATGAAATTAAACTATTTTTCAATAAACCCTATCTCAATCATATGATGGAAGACTGGGGCGCTTTTGGAGCATTCTCAGAACTCTCGGGAAGAATGCAGGTACTCATTAAAGACCCTGTTGAAAATGTGATTTTAAATAATCCACCAATACCTGGAGAAGAAACCACAGAAATTCCAAGCGGACAAGAATCTTGGGATCCTGATGCCCATCCGCAATTAGCATCTTATGTGCAAACGCTACAGAATATGGTAGACGGTACTAATGGAGACGCGAGTTTAGGTAGTTGTCGTATAGAATTGGGAGATGTGATTATACCTAAAAGTTACAATACAACAGTAATTATTAATAATCTAAAACCGCAAAAACTATATACTGCAATTGTCAACAGTCATTATGAAAACTCAGTAGTACAAGTGCACGATTTTAATTTTCAGACATCTCGTTATCAAAATTTTAAAGAACAAGTAGAAAGCTATTTACTCAAAGATATAGATGGAAATATTACTAGAGAAGCGATATATGACCTATCTATTTCGGCAAGTGTATCACAAATTACTGAAGCTTATAATGTAGTAAGTAGTGGTATGAATAATAACGCTTTCGCGAAAGAAATAGACCCTTTTGACAGAGTTGTAGAGGGATTATTAGGTATCAAACCGATGGACCCTGCAGCCACCACAGAATTCAACCGATTACGAAATGCGGAAGGAACCATCATAGGAATCTTAATTCGCAATCCAGAACCCTTTAATAATCCAAATATACCACGAGAGGTCATTATGGGAACTACAGATACAGATTTAAAAACCATTTCTGTATTAAATAACAGCGGAGATGATAATGACAAATTCAAGGTACTGCATTCCAAAGACTATGCACAATGCCTGATTATGAAGCAAGAAATAAGAGAAGAGATACCATTAGTACAAATTTCAAATTATCAGAGAACTATACTATTCAGGTATTTAAAATGGGACGGTAACACCTATATCAATCAAACAGAAGTTACAATAGAAAATTTAAGAATTAATAATTAGTAGGGAGTTATGGAAAATCAGTTTTTTGTTAAACAAATAACGATTAATGGGGATTCACATCCTGTAAGATTAATAGGGAAAGATGCCACTGGATTATATTGGAGAGTCTACAATGAGTTATTTCTACAAAATATTACATATCCTAATGTTTTTAAAACAGATTTTGATTTAAATCTTATTTGGCAAAAACGTCTTTCTGGGATTGGTTATTTTGTTGATATGTGTTCTGGAGAAAATGGAGATGTTATTTTAATAGGAACATATAAAAACTCTTCATCTGAAACATCAGAAAAGCTATGTGTATTAAGTATTAACAACACAGGAAATATAAATTGGTTTAAAAAATATGATCAAGGAAATAGTATAAGACATCAAGTAGATGATTTAAATATAATACGAATTAACACTAATAGATTTATTATTAATTCAATAATAGATCTTATTCTTATAGATGGATCAGGGGTAGTTGTAAATAAAAAAAGAATAAGAAAAAGCTCTCGAGGTTTTGATATTGATGTAATTACTTCAGATCAAAATCATATATATATAATTAGTAAAGATCGAACACTTTTTAGCTCAAGTGTTAAAAATAAATCTGTTTGTTTCATAGCAAAATTTGATTTGAATTTAAATTTGATTGCTACAAATTCTATTAAAAATACGAGTAGTGATTCTTCTAGGATTCATTCAGGAATATCTTCAGTAATATCAGGAAACAACTTAATCCTTCTATTTAGTTATGGACCTTTAGCCTCATCAGCAGTAGAGCATATCATAACTGTTAGTTTAGGTGATTTAAGTATAAATAAAGGATTGATATTAACAGATTTTGTAGGGGTAAACCAAAGTATATTACTTGAGATTTCTCCTAAGGAATCAAATCATTTTCTATTGATAAAGAGATCAGCAGGTATGCTATATCAATCCAATGAAATTTATAAATTAAGTAATGGTTTAAAAGTCTTATGGGGTAAGAATACAGAGAATTATTCAATAATGACCGAAGGTATTCATATTATAGAAAACCAATTCTCATTCTTCAGTTCACATAACAGTAATAATTATTTTATTAATAAATCAAATCTTAATTTAGAATCAAATAGTTGTTTAGAAAGTAACCCATTATCTCTTTCAACTATTACTATAAATGATATATATCAATCTAATATTGAGAATCCATTAAATATAGAAAACACTGAAGTTCAGGTAACTAATGTCGATTATACTACTATAGGGATAAATTGGAACTCTACTAAAATTTGTCCTAGTCCTGTCGATATAATTAGGTCAACGATTAGTGCAAGTCCAACAAAAATATTGGCTAATGGTAAATCTAAATCTACGATTACAGTACAATTAAAAGACGGTAGTGATTCCAATATCGTAGGCGATCATACAGTAAAAATTTCAACAGATGGTAAAGGTAACGTAGGTAATACTACCAATAATGGAGATGGGACGTATACTACTGAATTAACATCAAGTTCATCAGAAGAGACAGCAACCTTATCTTTTACAATAGATTCTCAGGCAGCAACAAAGAAGGCTACAGTTGAGTTTTACAAGGTAGCGAGTAGAAGTACTTCTACGATTAGTGCAAGTCCAACTAGGATACTAGCTAATGGAACTTCAAAGTCTATAATTACCGTACAGTTAAAAGATGGTATTGGAGCTAATATTATAGGCGATCATACAGTAAAAATTTCAACAGATGGTAAAGGTAACTTAGGGAATACTACCAATAATGGAGATGGGACGTATACTGCTGAATTAACATCAAGTTCATCAGAAGAGACAGCAACCTTATCTTTTACAATAGATTCTCAGGCAGCAACAAAGAAGGCTACAGTTGAGTTTTACAAGGTAGCGAGTAGAAGTACTTCTACGATTAGTGCAAGTCCAACTAGGATACTAGCTAATGGAACTTCAAAGTCTATAATTACCGTACAATTAAAAGATGATAATGGTATAAATATTATCGGGAGTCAAATAATTGAAATATTTTCAACAAATGGTATTGGTAATATAAGTAACGCTTTGAATAATGAAAATGGTACGTATACAGCTGAACTCACATCAAGTACTCAGGAAGAAACTGCCGCAGTTTCTTTTACAATAGACGGAGTAGCAGCAGATGATACTGAGACTATTTTCTTTTATAAAGAGGCTAGTAATAATGAATCCACTATCATTGCTTCTGACCCTCTAATTCCTGCCAATGGCGAATCTATGTCAACAATTACGGTTCAATTAAAGGATAGTCGTGGAGCAAATATTATAGGAGGTCATACAGTAGAAATTATAACAAATGATATTGGTATTTTAAGTCATACAATCAATCATGGTGATGGTACATATACAGCTGAGTTAACATCATCTAATTTAACACAAACGGCACTATTGACTTTTACTATTAATGGACAAATTGCTCAAGATAGTACACAAGTAAGATTCTACAAAGAACCAGATGTAACTGCGTCTACAATTACTGCAGATCCACCAAGCATTTTGGCTAACGGTATCGCAATGACTACAGTGACGGTTCAATTACGAGATGAAGATGGAACAGCTCTGTTTCAATCAGGTCACGATGTTAATATTGATACTTCTATAGGAAGTGTATCAGAAACGATTAACAATAATGATGGGTCGTATATGACAATGTTAACTTCTATAACAGAACCTACTACAGCGACTCTTACTTTTACGTTGAACAATGTACTTTCTACGACAACAACAGAAGTTAGGTTTGTAGACGTAATACCTATTTCAGATACAGCACAAGTACAATCTCCCCATATCTATCTACAAGCAGCAGGCTCCGTAGATGGAGATGGAGATCAAAGTATACCCGGAATACACTTGCGTTGGGCATTTAAAAACAAATTAGGGGATGAACATTTGCCTAAAGGAAATCTAGCAACAGGAACCGCTAATTTTAATAAACCAGGCGATTATGTAAAAGTGTATCGAGCTCCCTATGTTAAGGAACAACAAGTCATTTCTTTAGCAGACGAACCACAAACGATAGATCACTCTAACGCCTATTGGTTATATACAATGAATGGGAATAAATATTATGTCGTTTTTAGAGATAAAGACAGATATTTAGGACTCTTAGATACCATAGATCCTAAAGAAGGAAATCGATTCGGTTTTTTAGAAGCTTATGGAGATGGCTTGATAGAAGTAGAAACCAGAGATCAGCTGGCTTTTGGAGTCACATTGACCACAAATCAACAAACAAATACAAGTAATCTACAAACAGAAATTTTGTCGGTAGAAGCAAATCGTTTAAGTCTGGCAAAAAATGTTATTGGAAGAAAAACATTTACAAGTACAGCTTTACATGATACACACCAATGTGGTGATAACATTCGTTCGGTGCGTTTCAAAGCGTCTAATTGCTATGTGACTACCATTGAATTAGAGTTATATCAAACCTTCTTACATACAACAAATGAAGCTCAAAATTGGGTGTCTTTAGGAGATTTTTCTTTGACAACTTCAGACGAAGAAGCTTTTCAACGATTAGAAAATATACCAGATACTGTCCATGGGAAATGGCCTCGATATAACAATGATTGTTTAACCAATCTAGATAATTATCGAGACAAGTGGAATGGACCTAGAGAAGAAGGTGATAGAAATCTAAAACAAATCATCGTTAAGTATATAGAATTAAGTAATAACGAAGGAAATCCACGAGCATTAGAAACGATTGATTTTACAGATCCTAATAACTCTGATGGCGTAAGAGATTTACAAGAAGTGTCTAATCTCAATATGTTATTCTTAGCAGGGACAGATTACCATATGGCAAGAATGATGGGACTAGGACATTTAGATGTAGCTATAGAAAACGATGATCAAAAGTTTGTCTATATGGTAGAGTACCATACAGCAGCAGATTTAGGAGGATCTCCCATTTTAGGAGGAGGGGTGTTGAATCCTGATGGCTTACAACATCTATATATGACCGTACCTACGAGTAAACAAGATTCACGTTTACCGTATCCAGTAGATTTATTAAAAATAGAACCAGGAATTAAAAGAACAGGACTAGATCAAAATAGTACGCTTACAGATCCTAATGGATATACAGATGTAGGAAGGCAACGATATGTATCAATTTATGCTAAAGAACAAGTAGAACATGAAAATGAAGATTTCTATGAAACTTCAGATGAGTTTAATTATTCAGAAGCGACACATCCAGTATATGCAGGAATCTCTTATAAAGAAAAAGGAACAGGAAATGATTGGGTAAAACCTGAGATTTCAAGTAGTGCTGATTATTTGACTGCAGGACCAAATCCTACTAGTGAAACAGTACCACTACCTATTCCTTTAATGGGAGAACCTTTATTTATACATAGAATTTTAGAGGAAGGAACTCATGAATATCTAGGCTATGGGATCAATTGGTTTGGAAGATCTAATGTGAGTATAGAAAATCCATTAGAAATTAGAACGGAGTTTCCTGCTATTAATTTATTAAAACCGCCAGCAGCTTTACATGCATTACACGTAGTAGAAGAAGATCCTTTAATTCTAACATCGACTAGTGAACAAATACGTGTTGATGATAATACAGCAGACGATCCAACAATAGCAAGACTTATGTTTAGCTATAATCATGAGCAAGAACTTATTAATTATCCAATAAGTAGCGATGATCGAGTTCTATTTACTGATGACGAATTACTAGAACCTGATGCGTTTAGACCAGATCAAAATGAAATTTTTGCTAATGAAATTGAAATATTCTTTAGAAATAGTATTCCTCAAAATATTCGAGGTAAGATTATAATGGCAGAAGATGATCCTCTTGATCAAGCTGTGTCAGTACTCACTACTAATGATTATTTGCTTTACAGCGAAAAGGTGAAAAACGAAGATACTGGTGAATATGAGTTTGTGAAAATTAAACCTGAATTACCAGAAAATACACCACCAGCAAATTTTACAGGAGGTATTTTAATATTGGGACAACAACAATTTGTCATTCATAGTATAAGTGTCGCTAGCAATGGATATTCATTAATTAAAGTGTATAAAAAAGCTGTAGGTGATGCACTACAAGGAAATACAACAGAAGGACCTTTAGAAGGACCTGATATTTCTGGAGATGAGATATTTATGGCTATTGAGAATATGTTGACGATTGATAGTTGGGGTACAGGAAATCCAAGCAGTTTTAAAGTACAAATACCTGAAGAGGTGAAAACAATATATAGGGCACTTGTAGAGACAAGTGGTGGTTCAGATGTTAATGAATTACTTCTGGAAAAATTCAGAGGAATTTATGATGATACTGTGACAATTACGCCTGTATTAGAAACTAGTGAGGTAGATGAAAATAATGAAGAAACAGCATCTATTCATAGAGGGACTTATAAAATTCAATTAAGTAAGACGTTAACACAGCATCCTCAGTTTAACGCTACAGGAAATTCAGTTGAATGGCAGGGAGGAGCTGTACGAATTCCGTCTCAAGCAAATCCTAATGGTGCTAAACGCACATTGAAAGTAGTTAAAATTGAGAATATAGGGACTACAGATGGATTGATTCTCTATGCTATTGATGATACGTTTGATCAAGAAGTCCTAGATCCAGATACAGGAGATATAATAGGATATCAATCAGAAAATCCTATACAAACAACAGGAAACATTGCAATCAATTTCTATCCAGGATATAAAGTATATCTGTATGCAGATACCGATTTTGGATTAACAAGTGATGCTTTGCAACCTTCAGGAGAAGAAACACTTAGATATTCAATTTTTAGTGTGAGAGCCAAAGGTGATGAATATAGTCACAGCGAAAGTAACCCTCCCGAATTTGTAACAACACATTATTCTAATATAGGAACACCTGCCAATATGTTTAGTCAAGCAGTTATTCCTCCTTTACGACCACAGTTGCCTATAGGTGCTAATTATGCGACAAGACCAGATAGTTTTGGAAAAGCAACATATACACTTACAACAACATTTAATCATAAACCATTTGCAGTACAATATAGTAGAGCAGATGAACAAGGAATTTTAAATGCTCTATATGAATCAAGTACGATTAATGAAATTAAAACGCAACTTAATTCATTGACAAAAGATGTATATGCAACGTCTCGATGGAGAAATTTAATTGAATTTGATTATGACGCACATGGAGGTGAGTTTGAAAAATTTCCTGATACGGAAGAAGGATATAGATTTCCAAACCCAGATAAAACCGCTTTATTTCAATTAATCAATAGAGATATTGATAAGTATAATAAAGAAGAAACCCCTACACCTAGAATAGATAATGTAACTGCTGGAACTATCAGTCCGGGAACAGTTATTATTCCAGGGGAAGGAGCAGGTGATGATACTACGTTAGCAGATTATATAGAAAAAACAGTACTAAACGTATTTATCCCATTAACAGAGATTCCATTAATCTATGATCAAATCCGTACAGATATTGAGTATCAGCCTATCAATAAAAAGCAGATCATTAGGGATCGAAATGGGAAATTATTAAAACCTACAGATGATGTATATGATATCGCGCCAATGGCAAAGAGAAGCGCTACAAAGAATGAATTACAGTTTACTGATTTTACATTGGATGGGACATCAAATAACATATACTTTTATGCAGTACGTGAACTTTCGAGCGCAATGCAAATGGGAGATTATAGCCCAGTAACAGGACCTATTAACTTAGTAAATACAAACCCTCCTGTTGCACCAGAAATAAGAAGAGCACTTCCAAGGTTGGCTGATAAAACGTATGGACTTAAGAGGATACCATTAGATTTTGTTTCTGTAGAGAACCTTACAATTACAGATGATACTATTGTACATGGGGGAGGTGTTTTTGGTGGAGCATCAAGTAAGCAAATTCTAGAAGGAAATGCGATGATTTCTTACCAAGTCATTGCAGAAAGTGCTATTATCATTGGACTGTCTGAAATGCATATCAATAAAGAGACAGAAACCGTCGATTATGGATTTATCAGTACTCATAAAGGAGACTTAATAGTACGTGATAAAGGAGTATTAACGACAGTAGGAACGTATGATAGCAATACAGTATTACAAATTCAACGAATAGGAAAAATACTGTATTTCTTAAGAGATGGAGTAGAAGTATATCAAATAGAGATAGAAACACCTATAGACCTTTTAGTAACTGTTTCTGTGAGAAATAAAATTGCTACAGTCACAAATCTAACATTGTATACTTCTGGAAGATATTATGATAAAGAGGTTTTACAATCTAGCACGTCAGGAGCATTGCCTCTTACAATAACAAGTTTAGACAATAGTACATTTTCGCCGGAAGGCATATTAGCAAAAGAATCTTTAACAAATGCTTGGGATAGTAGTGCTATAAGTTTAGAATATATTCCTTTTTACGGTTCGCTTTCTTTTAAAGTACAACCCAATAAAGTAGTTGCAGTAGGACTCGCTGCTTTTAATGAAAATAGACATATTGATGCTATTGAGTACGGTATTAGAACAAGTGAAAATGGACTTCTATATGTGATTAGTAAAGGTGAAGATATTGTTGAGGGTATCCCTTATAATGAGGATAGTAAACTTTTGATAGAAAGGCGTAATCAACAATTATTATTTAAAAATAATGAAAGAACGTTTTATACACTAAAATTAGATGAGAATGTATTGTTATGGGCAGATTTTTCTATCTACAGTGCAGATGGAACAATTTCAGATATAGAAATTAATGAAACTAGTAATGTAGAAAAAAACTATCTGGATAACAGTGTTACAATACCTGCGATCACTCTTGAATTTAATAGTTATCCTGCAAATCAGAAAATAACAGCTTTAAGTTTATACAGAACACTAGATCCTGCAAAATCATCTTCGGTGAGAAGCATGGAGTTAGTAAAAACTATAGATGTACGATTAACAGGACAAGTAGGAGAATCTACACTTACAATTATAGATGAGTTTGAAGACTTGTTACAAATTCCTTATGGAGATGCTATCTATTATAGAGCAACCGTGAGTAGAGAAGTTTCATATACCATAGGAGAAGGAGAGCAAGAAAAAGTGATGACAGAATTAGCGCCTTCTAATGCTTCGAGATTGATCATAAGTACGATTACAGAATCGACAAATCCAATAACTCCTGACATCTTTTATACGATAGATACTTCGGCAGGAGACGCTAGTGGAGAGAACATAAGCATAGAATGGAAACAAACTGTGTATAACCCTATATACTATGTGTATAAAATGAATACACAAGGGAACTGGATAAAAATTCATGAATTTGAAAGTAATGAAGAAAAGGTAAGCTTGCGATTAACAGAAACGTCACTCACTCCAGATGAACTTTCAACTATAGACGGGGAGTCAGATACAGTCTTTCATCACTTTAGAGTAGATGTAGAGAACTCGGCAGGCTTATCTAATGTGACAAAGAACTTAATAACGATTCCAAGCGATAAGCTTATAGATTAACAATAAAAAATAAAGAATAAGAAATGGAAGATTCAGGACAAGAAATAACAGGAACAGAAGGAGAAGAATTAGATGGTACAACAGGACAAGAAGTAGGAGGGGTAGATGGACAACTAGAAGAAATAGCAGAAGTAAACCCAGTTGTGCCTGTACCTATAGAACCAGTGCCTATAGATATAGAAGAAATAGGTCCTGGAGGTACTGGAGGACCTCCAGGAGATATTATTTTGTCTCCAATTGATGGATTTATAAAATCTAAAGAAACACTCAAAACGTTTTTTCAAAAAGGAGATATTCCAGAAGAAGATCAATTTGCAGACTTGATAGATGCATTCAGACATATGAATGATGGACACACCATTACAGATGTATCTACAGCTCCTAATGGGATTATAAGCATTACCTTATCTAATGGTACCGTTGTAGCAATTACACCGCCCGTAAATGATGAGTATGTGCCTAAAACAGGAGGAGGATTTACAGGACATGTAGGTGTAGGAACAGAAACACCAGGCGCTATACTAGAGGTTAAAGGAACATTCTCGCCTACACGACCACATTTAGCTATAAATACTGTTAATGATCATGTATCGTTAAGTTTACAACATCTAGGAGTAGATAAAGGGTCTATATGGTACAATGCGGACATTGATAAAATGGCATTTGGAAAAGGGATTAGTGCACGACATACACTTTTTATAGATGGGAATGATAATTTTGGGATAGGAACCAATGATCCGCAAAAAAAGCTTCATATAGACGGAGGAGTTGTCAGAATTCAATCTCCTTCTGGACATGCTGATATAGGATCTATAAATAATACAGCTTTTCATTTTCAAACTGGTCTTCCTAAATTTTGGTTTGATAAAGAAGTATTAGCTCATGGAAATTTAGGTCTCTCTACCAAGGATACCTATATGCGTTTTAGTGACGGAGCTATATTTGAAAATAACCAAAGAGTCGCTACACAAAGTTGGGCAAATAGTCAAGGGTTTTTAAAAGAAAGTACAGCAACTAATTATGTTCGTAAAGATAGAAATGAAAATAATGCTTTCTTTGATGATTACTTGATCTTTAATTACAATACTACATCTGATGTAGACGCTATTAGTTTTAACCCAAATACAAATGGATTTTATTTTAATGCAGCTAGAGGTAAGAATAAAACACATGCAAATGCAGATATCTATGTAAATAAAGTAATTGCATTTAATGATATTGCTACAGCAGAGAGTGTACATGTAGCGGGTAATGTATATGCAGGAGCAGGAAGTCAAGGTTCTTCTTATTTTGGAGATGGGAAAGAGATTATACGATTTAATGATGGTTGGTTACGATTAAACCCTTCTACAACAGCTGCTACTAGATTTGGTACGGGAATCTACTGTGGAGCAAGTAAACTAAGAACAGATGGTCAGTTTGAAATAGGTTCTGAAGGTAATAAATTTAAAGTAACTTCTGGAGGTACTGTTACTGCAGCTGGAAATATATATTCTAATGGAGAATCTTACTTTGGAGATGGAAAAAGGGTTATACGATTTGATGATGGTTGGTTAAGGATAAATCCTGATAGTGCTTTTACTGCTGGTATCTATTGCGGTACAGGTAAGCTAAGAACAGATGGCCAGCTTGAAGTAGGATCAAGCGGAAATAAATTTAAAGTAACTACATCAGGAACAGTTACGGCTGCAGGAGCGTTAACAGTTGGCGGTAATATGAGTATGACCTTAGGAGATGGTAAGGGAGTAAGATTTTGGGGTCATGATAACTATAAAATATATATGTCTTCTGCCACAAATGGTACTTGGGGAGGAAGAGTAAGTGGGGATACGACTTCAGATTATAACATGTACTTTAGAATGACAGGAGGTACAAACAGAGGTTTTGTATTTAAGAATGATCATAATGAAGTAGCAGGAATAGATGCTAGTGGTAATGCTCGGTTTAATGGAACTATTTATGAAGGTGGAACTGCATTAAGTAATAAATATTTAGGAAAAACAGCAAAAGCTGCTGATAGTAATAAATTGGATGGAATTGACTCTTCTGGATTTGTAAGAGATGGAGTAGATGAACATAGATCTTGGAATAATGAATATTTGATTTTTACACATAATGGAGCAGATAATGTAGACGCTATTAGTTATGATGATGCAAATAATGCATTTCATTTTAATGCTGATAGATCAAAAACCAAAACATCATCCAATGCAAAAGTATATGCAGGCGCTTTATATGAAGGGGGAACTGCCTTAACGAGTAAATATCTAGGTAAAACAGCAAAAGCAGTCGATTCTGAAAAAGTAGATGGCATTAATGGGGCTTCTCTCTTACGATCAGATGCAAATGATACATTTACAGGAACACTTGCAGTAGGCTCTACATCAACAAGACAAGCAGGTATTTATGGCATTTATGACTCTACCAAAGTAGGTCATATTTGGTCTATAGGAACTAATTACAAAATATCTCAAACAGGAGTTAATTTTGGGAATTTATATGGGTTTGCTTATAAACACACTAATAACCCAACTGGAGGTACTATGGCTGGAGGTCATCAAGCAATTTGGTGTAAAAACGGAGCTCCTAGAGTTGCTCTTGGTGATAATATATGGACAAGTGGGACTATATATGCTGCCGGAAGTATTACATCTGCGGGTAACGTAACGGCTTACTCTGATAAGCGTTTAAAAACAGCATTTAAACCGATACAGGAGAATATTCTTGATAAAATAGATCAACTTAAGCCTACATTTTATCAATGGAAAGATCAAGCTAAAGATCAAGCAAGACAACTAGGATTCATAGCGCAAGAAGTAAAAGACGTTTTTCCAGAGTGGGTTCATGAAAATGAAGAATACTATAGTATGTCTTATGATAAAATGGGGGCAGTATTAGCTGTACAGGGAATCCAAGAACTGCGCGCAGAGATCAAATCACTGAAAGAAGAATTAAAAACAATAAGAGATGGGTTTACCAAGTAGTGGTTCAATAAGTATTGAACAAATTTTAACAGAGATGGGACGCTCTTCGACGAGCCCAGCAAATCTCAGAGATCTTGCCGCAGAATGGCTTTCGCATACTGGTAATCAAAAGTTTAATAGAACAACAAATATCAGTTTAAGTCTTTGGAGAGGAGAAACTTGGGATCCATTTATCGATCCACCAACGGATTATTTAACAATTCAACCTAGTCTTTATGATGGATCTAATTTACCAGAAACAATTCCTATCAATGTAACTAGTAATACACATTGGACAGTGACAGAAATATCAGGAGCAAATGCCACTACGTTAAGTAGATCAGATGGATCAGGCAATGGAAGATTTACTGTAAGTATCTCTGTCAATAATTCAGAAATTCGATCGGGTGAAATAGAAGTGAGAGCAGGAGCTATTCGACGCACTTTTAATTGGTCACAATCTGGCCCTTATATTGGAGGCCCTGGTGATGGAGGTCCTTTAGATAATAATGGTGGTGGAAATGGTGATGGAAGTGGAGGAGACGGTGATCCTATAGATGATTTTCCTACAATAGACGAAGGGTTTCAGTAAAAAATAATTAATAAAAATATATAACACATGAAAAATGAAAATTTAGAACTATTGGCTTCGGCGTTACGCACAGCAGGAGGAAATTTTGACATCCCAACATTAGATTTAATACTTACTATTAAAGAATTGGTAGATGACAAAGGAATAGACATCTCTCTAGGGGATATTGGGACTATTAGGAATGAAGTAGCCTCTAGATATCGATCTACAGAACAATAATAATGATAGTTGAGTGTGGTGTTTAGACTATCTAGAAAAGAGTTTCTAAAAAAAAGAAGCTCTTTTTTATGTGTAATAAGTTATATACGCTTTCGCGAAATCGAGCTCGCGAGATTCACGACCAAAGGGGGAGTAAAGCGGTAAATCGAGCTCGCGAGACTTACCTGTCGGCAGGCAGGTTCACGATCAAGGGGAGAGTAAAGCGGTAAAGCGTATATAAATACACCTAATTAAGAATTGCTCATACGTTATTGTTACTGAGAATAATATACGGATTAATGTTAGGAGTAATCGATGGTTAGTGAATATTCGAAACCTAACAAAACGTTATGAAAAGCTTTTTACTGAAAATACATTAGATAATTGTAATGAGTGAAAGAAATGGATGTTTTTTACACAAGGACTTACTATTTCAGTACGATTCATAGATGAATCTATCTATTTAGTAAACTAAAAAATATCATAAAAGTGTTTTAGGTATGTTTTAGGAGAATAAAAAAAGCAGTTACAAAATGAATGTAACTGCTTCATTATTAAGTATCGAGAACGAGAATTGAACTCGTGTCCGCCTCTGGCGGATATGAATCCTACCTTTATACTATGTTGAAAAACTGATTAATAATTTCTTTTTTTTCCTTTCTACCTATTCCCGATTTGAACCATTTTTCTCTAGAAAGAGCTTCCTTTTTGGATTCAAAAAATTCTATATGAATTACAATCCAAGGTCTGTAGGATATTGTCCAGCCTTTTGTTGCATATTTATTATGAGAATGGAATCGAGAGATTAAATTAGATGAAATACCTGTATAGGATTTTTGATGCTTTTGAGAATATAGTATGTAAACGACGTACTCCATAAAACTTAAAAAGGTCAACTATTGTTGACCTTTTATTTGTAGCGAGAACGAGAATTGAACTCGTGACCTCCGGGTTATGAATTCTATGACGTTTATTTCAATGTATTTTCTATTATTTGATAATCAGTATTTTAAAAATAATTCATTTCAATAAATGTTAATAAAAACCATTAAAAACCACCAAATGTTTTAGGTATGTTTTAGGTAGAATTGATTGCTTTGCGTAAATTTAAGTCAACAAATCATACCTTATGGCATCAGTAAAAATAATACTTTGGAAGCACGATAGAAAGAAAGATGGCACATTACCACTAGCAATTCGTATTACTAAAAACCGTAAAACGAGATATATTTTCACTGGTGAGTATATCGACGAAAAACATTGGGATGCAAAAGAACATACTGTAAAAAAATCTCATCCTACGTCCAAAAGACTTAATAATTTTCTTCTTAAGAAACTTTCGGAAGCACATAACATTGCTCTTGATGTTGAAACGAATGACAGCCAGAAAACAGTCAAAAACATCAAAACAATGATCGTGAATGATCGTAATACGAATTTCTTTGACGTTGCAGAAATATATCTTGAAGCTCTAAACAAAAGACAAAAATTTCATCAAGAGAATAACGATAGGGGGCGACTAAACATCTTTAAAAACTACCTAGGAAAGTCTGCATTAGATTTTAAAGATTTAGACGAGGATTTATTACAGAAATTCAAAAATCATCTTGCTTTTGAATTAAAGCGGTCTGAGCGCACTGTTGTTAATTATATGATCTTAATACGAACGATTTACAACTTAGCGATTTCAAAATCAATCACGGATAGAAATTCCTATCCATTTGGAAGAGGGAAGGTTCAAATTAAAATTCCCGAAAGCGAAAAGATAGGTCTCAATAGGGAAGAAGTATTACAACTTGAAAACATAGAGGATATAACACCTGCGCAACAACACGCTTTGAATGTTTGGTTGTTCAGCTTTTATTTTGCAGGTATTAGAGTAGGGGATGTTCTAAAATTAAAGTGGTCAGACTTTAAAGATGGGCGTTTATATTATCGAATGGGTAAGAACAAGAAACTTGTTTCTTTAAAAGTACCAGATAAGGCACAAGCCATTTTAGATACTTATGCACAAGAAAAAATAAAAAGAACAGATTTAGTTTTTTCTGACCTTAAAGGCGTTGATTTTAATGATAAGAAATACCTAACAACACGTGTTAAAACCATTACACGTAATTTTAATAGGCGTTTAGAACTTATTGCGGAAAAGCTAGAGATTGATAAAAAGCTCTCAATGCACATCGCGCGTCATAGTTTTGGGAATATCTCAGGCGATAAAATCCCAATTCAAATGCTACAAAAGCTTTATCGTCATTCGTCTATTACGACTACCGTGAATTATCAACAGAACTTCATGCATCAAGAAACCGATGAGGCATTGGATAAAGTGATTAATTTTTAGAGTTTTAGAAAATTAAAATTAGTAAATACTTTTTTAAATGTTATTAATAGCACAAATCAACTAAATTTTTCAAGAACCTCGTTAAGATAAGTTGATAATATTAAAGAAAATGATAAGCTTATGGATAATGATATCTATGGTGAAAAAATAATTAAAGTCACTAAAGATTTGAAAGGTTATACGAAAAAATAATATATATAAAATACGGTTTACCGTAAAATGCTTAAAATTAGCATTTTAAATTTTATTTGTATTTTGGACTCCATAAATAAAATTAGACAATAATTTTAAGTAAATAATTCTAAAAATATTAAAACAGATTATATACCGTATTTTGAATGATATATAAATATATAATTTGTATCTGATATTGTAATTGATAGGAAGTATTAAGGAATAACCAATAATATTTAAATGAGTAATCGAAATTTAATTTTTGCTAAAGATGATAAATATGAAATTTATAAGTTTAATAAAACGAATTTGGTAAAAGCTCTTTATAATAATATTTACCCTAAAGAGAAAATTGAATCGAGTAAGTTGTTTAGGTATTTAGTAGAATATTTTACTTATCATTCTGCAGAAAAATCTCAAGCTAGAACAATTATAGTAGAAAAGGAATATATAAGTGAGTCTTATTTAAATGATATAAGGCTTTTTTACTGGAGTAATTTTAAAAGTTATCCTAAGTTTTGCAGAAGGTTGCATTTTTTTGGAGAAGAATTTTCAAAAAAAGAATTACAAGATTATATTTTACAAAACGATAAGAAGTTTTTTGAAGATAATTATTTAGGATATTTAGTAGTAAAGCCAACGGGGAATTCTTTATTAGGTCCTACTTTTTTAAAAACTTATGGTGATTCCATAAATAATGAAAGGCATTACAACTCTGTAGTTGATATGAAGATTAACTTATTTGGAATTGAAATACCTATTAGAGGGCTGGTCTTTCAGGAACAGGATGGTGCTGTAGGGGTATGTGCAACTCAAGCTATATGGTCAGCTATGAATAAATTAAGTTCTTTATTTCGCATAGATATGCTTTCTCCTAGTGAAATATCTTCTTATGGAGGTTTAGGTTCTAAAGGTCGTGTTTTTCCTAATTCTGGGCTTTCTAATGATCAAATTTTTAAAATTTTCAGAAAAGCTAAGCTTACAGTCGAGCTTATGGCATTGTCAGAAAATGGAAGAAAAAAAATAGACAAAAAATTATTCAAAAGAATTGTATATGCTTATAATCGTATAGGAATACCTATTTTATTAGGTTATTTTGGAATCAACGGGAAAGGAAGTTCTTTATCAAGAGAAGGTCAAAGGCATTTGGTTACTATTATTGGTTATAGAATAGATAAAACTAATAGAACTACTAGTGTTGGTATAAATACCTTAGCAGACAATTTATTTAGATTGTATGTTCATAATGATCAGATAGGACCTTATACAAAAATTGGTTTTGATGAAAAACCTACTAGAGGAGAATATGAAATTCAAAGTAATTGGATAGGTTCTAATAATGAAAATGTTGTCTATGATAGCTTATTAGTTCCACTTAAGAACTCTATTAGAATTAGGTATCAAAATATACTCCAGTCAACTACTAAGATAGATAGAATTGTAAAACAAATCTTAAAAGCGCCCGTTGTTATTGAATGGGATATTTATCTAGATAAAAGTACTAATTATAAAAGGGATATTTTGTTGCAGGATATTGATGATAGACATAAAATGAGAATTTCTGTTGAATCATTTCCAAAATACATATGGGTAGCTAGATTGAACACAATACCGTCTGATACTTCGAAAGAATTAAAATTTGATATTTTATTTGATAGTTCAGAAAGCCCAACGAGTTTTTGTATTCATCGAGTTTTTTACTACGATTTAAAACTTGGAATAAGAATTGTTGATGCACTAGATAAGGATGGGTTAAAACCCCTTTCAAATCTGCTTCCGTCTGGAAATCTTTCGGAAACTCATATTATAAAATATAAAGAGGAGTTTGATAAATCTTTTAATTATATATGATTTAGACAAATGACTATTAATAAAATTTAAGTAGGGATGATATAAAAAAATCAAGTTTGGAGATTAGCATTAAAAAAATATCTAAAAGTTATTAACAAATTATTTTTTAAGTATAAGACAATTTGTTTTTTATAAAAGGTTTAATAATGATAGTTATTATAGTATTTATTTTGAATATTATATATGTTAGGATTACAGAACTATCTATTTAATATTGGTTATAATTTAAATAGATGATTTTCAATTTAATAAATGATATTAATAATCTGATATTCAAATAAATATATTTTTTAATATTTTGACAAAAAGAAAGTTTTAAACAGGTTATTAACAAATTTATAATTTATTTTTGAATGAATTGTTATATATTTGTCTCCCTTTTAAATTTGGTGTAAGTATAAAAACTTAATATATTAATAACTTTTTAACAAAAAAAAACAAAAGTTATCGACATATATTAAAATAAATTTATAATGCTTAATTGAATTTTGAATTATTGTTAAGCGTTTTTTTTGAATTTGTAAGGATAATATTATGAGTAATTATAAATATAGTATAGAAATACCGAGTAATCTAAAAGACATTATTGATAGAGCAGAGTTAGATTCTGTAATTGACCAACTTTTAGATAAGGAAATAGAACTATCAGATGGAAGTGTGATTACTTATACTCTAGAAGATGTTCAAAAAATATTGTTTTCTGAATCTGAATTAATGACTTCTCTAGAAGTTATGAATGAGAGAGATCCCCATATTAGTTCTTTAGCATATAATCAAGGTGCTTGATTATAGAATCCTACTTGCTTGAGTTTTTAAGAATCAAATAAGAAGATTAAATACTTTTTAATTATAAGGTGAGAATTTTTTTTTAATTCTTATATAATATTAAGTTCTTTTAAGATATCTTTTTTGAGTTTACTAAAAGGTCGTTTCCCAAAATCTTTTTCGAGGTATTCAGCACCAAAAACAACTCTATATATATCTTTTCTATCTAGACCTAAAGTTTTATATGTGTTAAATAATTCTAGGAAATATCTTTCAGAGAACCTATAACGAATTTCAAATAAATCTTTAAGCTCTTCTGAATGTCCAGACATTATCTCATTTAGCTTAAAAACATCGATTGATTTTTTTATTTTTTTTCCAATGGAAGAATTTAAATTCTTAATTTCAATTTCCACTTCTAAACGAGAGCTATTTCCCAGAATAGAATCTGTATCGTAGGGAATAAACTTGTACGTATAATCATCCAAGCAATTATCCTCATAAGGATGAATATAACTATTTAAAGTAAATTCTTTCCTGCCTTTTAAAGTGGAGTTGCAAATATTACAACTAGGCACTAAGTTATAAATTGATAACCCAAGTAATGGGTTTTTACCTTTATCGATAAAATGATCGAATTGTGGTCTGGTAATTTTATCTTTTTTTAGCTTACTTTTTTTTATTGTCACAGTAAACATTCTGTTGCAATACAAGCAAGTTCTAATCCCTAATTTTTCAGCTAAATCATAGCCGTCATAACCACCCTTACTTTCTTTTTTTGTTACAAAACTATTATAGTCAAATATTGCTTTGACCTTCCCTTTTAAACTATTCTTGTAGTATTTATGTCTCTTAAAGTTAGTGTTTATTCTTTTTAACTCATTAGGTTTGGAGCATATAATATCTTCTAAATTATCAACTATAAATTTCTTTAAATAGCGATTCAAGGAAGAATCTTCAATTCGTTTGGTGAGTATTGGTTTTAGTTTATTCCAGTGAAATGAGATAATATCTGGATGTGATTCTAAATCAAAAAAAGTCATTATTTGTATCGCTTTAGTTGGTTTTGCAAATAGGCTATTTGTTGCTCTAATAAACCTCTCGAAATTTCAGTTTTCATTTTTTCATCATACATCTCAGATAACTTCTTTTGTATTATTGGCTCGTCTATATTTCTTATTAAAGTTTCATGATAATTACTTCTTTCTTTATCGTTTAGATCTCTAAGCCAATTAATGCAATGGTCAATTTTACCTTTTGCGAAGTCACCAATAAGGCCATTACCTACAAAAAAGGAATCTGCCAGTAAATCCGTTATATTGGCTCCAAATGATCTTTTAGGTTCATTCCTTGTGTCAATTATTGAACGTACTCCTCTTTCCTCATTTATATATATAATATTGTAGTTGAGCACATCCGAAAGCGTTAATGGGTCGTGAGTAGTAAAAATCACTTGAATTTTAGCCCCTAAATCACTGAAAAAGGTGTTGAGGAAATCTGTTGTTGATTTCACAAATTGTTTTTTCCATCTTGGATGAAAACCTAAATCAGCTTCATCTAAAAAAATATAATAATAAGGTTTTACAGTTTTTATCTTAATTTCCTTTATGTTCTTTTCAAAATAATCATGAATTCTTGAATAGAAATTCAATAAGGCATTCTCACCAGAACTTAGATTACTTTCGGACGGTTCAAAGTTTAGTATCCCTTCTATTCTTATGGTTCTAGAAAACAGTCGCTCACCATTTTTATTTTTAATGGCTCCATAATATTTATCAAGCTCAATTAAGAATTTATTATTTAACTTAATAAGTTTAATAGTATCTTCTTTATCTAGATAAATTGCTTTGTCATTCCAATCAAAAAAACTAGTATCTCGATCATCTTTCGTTTCAGCATTGTCAATAAGTATAAATAGTTGTTCAAGCAGGTTTATCATTTCATTGTCTGGTAACATTCGCACACGACTATCGCTTTTAATGACTTTAAGAGAATGAGATTTTAGAAACTTTACTAAGGCATCGTAGGCGTTTAGATCTTTTAAAAAATCGCTAAATTCTAGCCAATCAGGAGATAGTAAACCTTCTTCCAAAAAATCATTACTTTTTTCCATTTGCTTTATTAGTAAACAAACGATGTCCATGAGTATATAATTTTTTAAAAGCTTCTTTTGTAGTTGTATTACACTAAATCCTTTAGGTCGGTTTTTGTTTATATTATTTGCCTCTTTTTTTATTTTTTCATAAATTATTTGAAGCGCTTCTCTAAATTGATTTGGAGTATTCCAAAACTCAATTGAATCATCCTCCTGATCAATTTTAATTATGTGTCTAGTAAAGGTAAATTTACTCTTGCCAAACTCTGGAAAATTAAAATATGCTTTCAATTCTTTTCCGTACTTAGAATGCTGAAATTCAAGTTGTCGTAAAGAGTTTTTCATTTTAAGTCTTCTCAATGGAACAACTTCTGAGTTTGCTTGCTCAATATTATTAGCATTATCTAAATCTTCTTCTATGATTGTGTCTAGACTTAAATCTATACCCTCTACACCTTGATTATAATCTAAGAAGGGGGAATAGTATATTGTTTCCGCATTTATTCGTGCTGGTGAACATTCAAAATCAATATTAAAACCTTTATTTTTTGTATGTGTATTAGATGTTATGTAGACATTACCTAGTTGATCTTCAAAAATTGCAGTATATCCAAAACCACTTCTGTTAAACCTATTTCCATGGCTGAGATTTTCAATAATAGTTTTAATAATAGAAGATTTTCCTACACCATTCTTACCGACTATAGCTGTTACAGAATCAATTGAATCTGTAGAATAAAAATTTGATATATAATTTTCATTCTTCTCTCTACGAACTGTTTTTTTATTTTTAAAAGTGTAATGATATTCACCTCCAAAGTTTATAGTTTGTGGTTCTTCAAACAAAAAGTGATCATCGAGATATAGAGCTACAATTTTCATTAATTTAAAATTATTTAAATAGGTAATATACAATATTTTAAAAGTAAAAAGTAAGATTTTAATTTGATATTCTCTCTTAAATAATTAAAATATATTGTGCGTATTATATTCTGATTTTTCTGTCATCATCCTTGCATGACAAGCAAATTCAAATCAAACATTAGTGAAATCTCTCTTACTTATAAGCGGAAAGTAAAGGCAAGTGATCGCCCAAAGATTAATAGTTCTTTGAGTGCTTATCAGTTGTTTCGTGAAAACTGGAATGATTTAACCATTAATTTATTTGAAGAATTTAAAATCTTACTGCTAGATCGCAACAATCAATGTATGGGGATTGTGCCTTTATCGCAGGGTGGTGTATCAGGAACGCTCGTTGATCCAAAACTTGTTTTTGTCAGTGCCTTAAAAGCACGAGCTTGTGGGATCATATTAGGGCATAATCATCCATCAGGGAATCTAAGGGCAAGCAAAAGTGATATAGCGCTTACTCAAAAACTAGAACTAGGTGGAAAATATCTTGATGTAAATGTTTTAGATCATATCATTTTAGCTGATGATGATTACTTTTCTTTTGCAGATAATGGTTTGACGCCATTTTGAAACAGTATGCAACTATTGATATATAGTTAGGTTTATTTCGCAACATTACTAATAACTTTGGTTACGATAAAACTGTAAAAATATTTTGGCATCGTGAATTGATTGGCTACTTTAGATTCAAATAACAAAAAAATCAATTTATAGAAAAATCATAGAATTAAATAATATTATAAAATAAGCATTAGCTAATTTTTTTCGCTGGATATCGAAAACTGGTAATTTATCATACCCGCGCGAAAGGCAAAAGCTAAAGCCTACGGCATGCGTGGGCTTAGTTGTTGTCTTCGGGTAAAGGTATACCAGTACCTCGATATCGAGACGCACTAAGTTCCACGCTACTTTTTTGCCGTAAAATGAGAGTACAACTTCATCATATCCGAGACCCTTAGAGGGCATTTCATTTTAAGCGACCCCAAATCGCAACAGTTTAATTATTCACTTAAATCACAATGAAATGAAAATATATAACAAATTTCAAACCCTAATTTTAATAGCCATTCTTGGCCTTTCATTCTTTCTTTTTACAGCCTGCTCTTCTGATGATAATAACAGTAATGCTCCAATTAATTTTGAACCTGTAACAATAGACTTAACCCAAGTTGATATTGATGTAGATGATACCGCATTCACTGTGCAAGGTTTTAACTTTGATGTTTTCAGGGCACAAGGGACTGAACAATCTGGTCTTGCACCAGGTATCTTGATAGCTTTTCCACAAAACGGAAATCCGAGTTCCATAGAGCTTGATTTGAGTAATGTTGAAGGACTGTCTCGAATTACAGCGCGTATAGCTAGAAATGCATCAACACCTATAACGTTTTTTAATGGTAATACGGTTGTTGGTGAGATTATGGCTGTTAATGAGATAGACGATTTATTTGAAGATAATGTGTATGAAATCAATGGACAAACCGTGACAGCTGTGCGTATTTCATCATTCGAAAGTATTGTTCAATCTATAACACTAGAATGAAATGGAAATAGTTACACTTTCAATAATATTCATAGTCATAGGAGTTTTCTTATTTTATTTAGGTTATAAAATCGTAGATAATAAACGCCAATATGAGTTTAAAAATAGAAACAGTAATGGTGTTGTTCAATTCAAAAATTATGGAGATAGTCAATATCATAATTTTATGAAAGGTCTTGGCGTACTCGTAGGTATGGGAGGGATTATTTTTATAGCTATCGGCGTTGGTCTTTTTGTAATTCGTTAGAATTATTATTGGAATTTCTTAGAAAGTTATCTTTTCAGATTATAGGTTTAAAATAATAATTACGATATTTACAGTGTAAGTATCTTATTATATGGAAGTTATTTGTTTAGAAGAAGAAGCTTTTTATAACCTATTTGATAAGGTTGCGACCTATATTGATCAGAAATACCAACAAGATACTTGGGGTTGGATTGATGGAAAAGAGGCAATGAGATTGCTTAATATTTCTTCTAAAACAACATTACAAAAACTCCGTGATGAAGGAAAAATACGTTTTTCCCAACCACAACCCCGTGTGATCTTGTATGACCGAAATTCTATTAATGAGTATTTGAATGCTAACGCTCGTGAAACCTTTTAAACTATGGAAGAATACCTAACTGTCGATAAAGATTATCTAAGAGCGTTTAATCAAGGCTATACATTGGCAAAAGAAACAGGCTTGAAGTCTGAATTATTGGAAAATCTTAAAGAAGAAAAACTCGATGCCCTTAAGATCAATAAGAGCCGTCTTAATGTGATCAAGCTCGGTATGCAACAATATGAATTTGATAAGAAATTAGAACTTGCCAAACAAAAAGATAAATCCAAAACCCAAGAACAAAAACGTGATGATCGTTCAAAGGACAAGGGACGTTAAAGCCTGTCTATTTCTGTAATCTTGTCTTCATCATAATTTTAAGTTCGTATTCTCACCACTTCTTTTTCGTTATTCGTATCGCTTTGTCTTTGATCTTACTTGAATGCAAGGTTTTTGTCTCCACTTGCCCGCTCCAAGATTCCGTGTGGTTTCGTCAAAAACCTTTCTGCTTTCAAGATTGAGATTAGCCATTCACTAAACAAGTCAACGAAAGGAAAAAATGATGACAAACACAATTGAGAACATATCTGATAAAGACAAGACACCTACACATAAGGTCTTTGTCAATGCCTATATGAACGGATCACCGGTTAAAGTTAAAGTCGGTGTTGCTTGGAAACATACTAAAGGCAATGGGTTCAATATTTCTTTGGATAATATGGTTGTCTTTGAAAACCGTGACCTATTTGAAAATTCAGATCAATCTTAAACCTTAAAGGGGCTTTTTAGCCCCTTTATCTTTTCATCTATTCATTTGAGAGATATAGTTTTCGTAAGCTTCAATCTCGTAAAATAATGGATTAGGTGCGGCTCTATCTTTTACATTGTCCATTTCATAATAGGGAACACGCTGGAGTAATAGAGCTTCGTGTTGTCCAATAAAAGTAAATGTATCTTGTTCCTGTTCAACTTCGGAACGTGTTTTCCTTAATCTCTCAAAATTGCTTTTGTATTCATGCGTATTATAGTTCTCAACAATCCTTGAAAATTTATCTAATTTTTCTGATACATATTTTGCAGTATCATCTTTGACATTGAAAAATTGTGATACTGTGCAGTTTTCCACAATTTCTTGTTTACCATTTTTTCCGTAGTTAGTGGTAAGTTGATCAAGATTTTGACAAATAATCCAAAATTGAATGTTATAAGAACGTAAAAAAGAAATCCCTTTTCTAACAATGTTAAATGTTCCTAATTGCGGAAATTCATCTAATACAAATAAAACAGGCTTGTTTGGCTTGTTTTTAGTATTAGCACGGATAAAAGATGCTAAAACAAGACGTAACCAGAGTTTAGCTTCATTCATCTCACTTTGTGGAAAAGAGATATATAGATCGTTATTTCCCTCGCTGTGGAACAAAGTATTGAGTAAGTCTTTTGAAGTCTCTTTATCTGATTGTACAGTATTATAAAGTTGTTTGCCTTTAAATGCTTTTAAAGCCCGTGAAATTGTCGTTTTAACACCACGTAACTCATTATTGTCACCTGTGCTAATTAATCCTTTAAAAGTAATTGCTGACAATTCTAAAGCTCGTTTAATACTCTCATCAGGATGTGGGATACCTTCCATATCTGTAGCCGTAAATTCTAAAACCTTTACAGAAGCTGTTGCGCGAATAATTTCATCATAAAGTGTCGCAGGAGTTGGCGTTTCTGGATAGTTTTTAATCGTCAAATACATTAAAAAAGAAGCAATAAAATCACGTGCTAATTCATCAAAATGTTCTCCAGTATCTGACTGACCATCTTTAACAGGTATAATGACATCAGAAAAAGAATTACAATCACTGTAAAAGTCATCTTCAAATGGGTCTAATAGACAAAAAGGATTATAGGCAATAGACGACATTCCAAAAACCTGCCAAGGATTAAGTATATAGCTACTCCCTTTATTTTCTTTTTTTCTCCAATGGGAGCAGACAGCAGCATTCTCGCCTTTAAGGTCAAGAATGATTTTTGTGCCCTCAAAACGATCCATCAATAAATTAGGCATTATAAGACTGGTATTCTTACCTGCGCCAGATTGTGCAACAGTTAAGATATGAGTATTATTCTCATAGAAATATGGTTTTTGCTTGTTGTCTTGTCCTAAGTAGAAACCATTAGATGTATTTAGACCATTAATTTCGGAGATATTCTTAATACTTTTTCTGATATCCCCACCTTTATCTCTGACTTTATTTAGCAATTTATTTGCTCTTGCAATAGTTTGATCGTGAAAATCAATTTGTTTAATAAAACCTCTTTCTATTTCAGAGAAATCATTAGGGGAATAAATCGCAGTACGACCTTTAAGCATTCTTCTTATTTTAATATTATTGAATTGCTGATTTGAAGCTCTAGGTACTGATTTCCATTCTTTTAATTTTTGTTCTGCTTTTTTCTTATTGCTATGAAGGTATTCTAAATCTTTTTCAATCCCTGTGATTAATTCATTTGCATCTATTTCATCTAACATTATATCAATACCAATTGATTCTGCTTTTGATAATGTTTTAGTTGCTGTCATTCCTACTGCGAAATGATTAGGTAACCACGTGTCTTTATCCTCAAAATTATTGGCGTATTTATAAAACTTTTTGATCTTATTTACATTATATAAAAGCACCATAAAGAATATAAAGCATAGAATTAGGATCATTCCACCGAAAAGACTGCCTATTTTTCCCTTCATAAAAAACATACGAATTCCAGCTAACGCACAAAAAGCTATAAGACCTATAGCTATTGGAAAATTATTGTCTTTAAATTTATTTTTATTCCTAAGATGGGCAGGTTTCATTTTTAAATATTTTGATGATTTATACTGCCATCAAAATACAAAATAATAATGTAACTACTTGTAAATGAGTAATTTTTGTGTGTTAGGTAAAATTATAATGACTGAATAAATTGTACTGCTTTTTTAATACCGTTTACAATCCATCTACCTAACGATATATCTTCGTAATTTTCAGCAAAACAAACGGTGTTATCATCCATATTTGGAAGCTCATATTCAAATGCATCTGTAGGCGAAGCAGAAAGAGGCGAGCAAGCACCATAACCAATTTTGTTATCATTAAAATTTTGGTATCGTAGTTCTGTAGCGTAAGCAGGATCATCTTTTACAGAACGATATTCAGGATAATCTTTAACGACTAATCTTTTGATAAGCATTATCATTATATCATCGTAATCCATTTTTCTAAATGCTTCAAAACTATTTGGCACTTTGCCAGCGTCTCTTAAAATTTCAAAACTACGCCCTTGAAATTTTAGTTTTTCAACATATTCGTGACCTGTACCGTAATGGTTTAGATTAACCTTATCGTTTTGATCACGCAAAAAAGAATGGTTTAAAATAGCATTATCAACTTTTTGTTGTTCGATATATTCTAAAATGTCAGGCACATATTCTCTCCTAAAACTCGAAACTCATTATACATATTAAATTAGAATTGTCAACAGTTTATTAAAAAGCGAGCGAAGCGCTGCAAGCCCCCAATTCTACCAAAACTAATACTATAAAGTGCGCGGTTTTTGAAAATTTCACTTGTTTACTGTTTGATTTAAAGTTGTTTACGTTCTTATTTGTGTAAAAAGTCTTGTATCTTTAAGGAAGTAAAAAAGATAGCAAATGAGCGTATGCAAGGTATGTGACGGTATAACCGTCTTCCTTGTGAAGGAGGGGCAAGCCCCGTCCGTTCAATCCTCCCCATTAAAAACTTAAATCTTGTTTTTAATATGAAACAACCCAAGAAAAGCGAAAAGCGACAGCGGAATAAATTTATCATCTTCAGAGCAACCGAAGAAGAAAAACAATCCTTTCTTGATCTGGCAGAAAAGTCAGGATTAAGTCCTGCTGATTATTTTCGTAAATCAACGCTTGGAACAAAGCCGTTGAAGCCGACAAATGATACTAAGTTATTAGCAAAGATGTTGGCAGAATGGGGGCGCATAGGAAGCAACCTTAATCAGATTGCACGACATTACAATTCTGGAACGGCGACCGATCAGGAATTAGGACTTGATATTATAGATAAGGTTGAGAATATCCGCACCGATCTACGTAAAGCATTGGGGTATGATCTGTAAAGGTGGCACACGATCATATCCAACCTCTTTAGCACAGCATCTTTTAAAGACAGATAATGAGCGTGTTGTTGTTGTGGAGTTGAAACACACCGCCACACAGGATTTAAAGCAAGCTTTAAATGATATGCACGCGACCATTGCAATGACGCAGGGTAAAAAAAGTCTTTATCACGCGCAAATTAACCCCGCAAAAGATGAGCAAATGACTTCCCCTCAATGGCTCTATGCTGTTGATGAAATGGAGCGGCGCTTGGGCTTTGTTGATCAACCTCGCGCCGTAGTCTATCACGAAAAGAAAGGTCGCGCCCATATGCACGTTGTTTGGCAACGTACCGATATTGAAAAAGGCAAAGTCATTGAAACCAGTAATGACTATTACATTCATAAAAAACTTGGACGAGATTTAGAGCGTAAGTTCAAACACAAAGAACTCAAAGCTGAGTTTAGTGAGAATTGGGAAAAGATGAATGAGCGTGAGCAGACAGCTCGTGACGGTTATCTAAGCCCGAAACAATTAAAAGCTCGTATTAAACAACTTTATAAAAATCATTCAGATCCGAAAGAGTTTCAAAAGGCTTTAAAAAAAGCAAAGTTTGACTTAGCAAAAGGAAATCGTGGTTTGGTGATTGTTAGCTCTAAAAATCAAATACATTCTTTAGGGCGATATACAGGGCAAAAGAAGAAGGATATTGAAAAGCATTTAAAACCGATACTAGAGTACTTGCCAGATGCTACTGAATTTGTAAAAAAACGAGAGAAGCAACAATCTAAAATCAAAGCAATGAATCCTAAACCAAAAGCAAAAACGATAGTTGAAAATGCTTTTGATATTCTAAGTAGGGATGAGATCGGCAAGACAGCCGCCAAGTTTGATAAACTCAAACAGGAATTTAAGCAAAAACAATTTGAGAAACTTCGGAAAGAATTTACCGATAATCAAGATGCTTTTAATACTGTATCTCCGTCTGTCAGGGAAGGTTTTGAACAAGTCAAACGTGACCTCGAACGCCAAAATGAAGAGGAGCGCAAACGTAAAAAGGAAAGAGAATACAAACGATAAAATCAAAGGATATGACTAATGAATTAACACAGGCAGAAATCAATGACCTCATAAAACTCACTCAGTTTGAAATTGAGCAAATGAAAGAAAACAGGGCTAAGGCTTTTAAATATCACGAGAAGCTACCGCCAAGCGAGTTTAAGAGAATAGAGCAAGAGACAAAATACTTTCACGACCGAGCTATTCAATTAAGAGAAAAATTAAATGATTTCGTAAAAACTCGTGATGGAATGTCAAAAGAACGCGAAAAGGAAATATCCATAGAAAAGAAACAAGAAAAAGACCGGGATAGAGGACGATAAATTATTGACATAAGTACATTTCTGTGATAATTTCTTTTATAGAGAAAGGATGCTGTTATGACAGAAACAAGAAAAGAAAAAATAGCAAGACTTGATAAACAGATTGCACAGCTTGATGAAATCATTGAGGAATTGGCAAAAGAAATCGCTGAATGTGAAGCAATCGTCTTTCGTAACCAAACCCTTTTAGCACAAAACAAGCGTCACGGAATGAGTTTTGAACCTGTTTGTGAATTGGCGAATTAAGTACAGAAAATCGTTAAAAAAACTGCAAGGATAAGATTGGAAAGTGAACCTATTTAAAAAATCGGGGAGATGTCTGATATACTTACGTACTGCACGAACACTTCAAAAAGATACTGCTCGGAATTTGTTTTGCCCCTAAGAAAATTAAGATATTAGGGTTTGTCAAATTCATAATAATCGAAATAACCTGATTTAAATTCTTCATCTATTCTGAAATTTACATTTTCACCAAGAATTTTTCGAGCTTCTTCATCAGATAAATTAATCCTAGTAAAGATACCAACTCCTGCGTGACTATTTTTACTTCTAGTAAAACCTAAATGAACCCCTAAAATAATTACATTTTCTTTTTTGACTACTGGAATATCTTTTTTCATAAATGAATATACAGTAGTTTCTTGAGTATCTTCGTTTGAAATTGTCATTAAAAATTGATCACCACTCCGAGTTAATGAACCTTTGAAAACTTCCCAGTTGTCATCAATACGTCCATTATCAGGAACAGTGGTTACTCTATATCCATAAGTATCATCAAAATGAACTTCAATTTTTCCACGATAAATATGATCACTTGCTCCATTATAGCCCATTGAAGTCCAAGTGCCGCAGAGTTTTTCCAACTCGACATCTCTTTGGATTGTATTTGAAACCATAATTTTATCCTTTCTTCTTTCCCAACCTAAGCCTGGTTTATGTGTAATTTGATTAAATAATGATGTACTTAAATAAGAAGCTAATTCATCTGAATTTTTCCAAAACTTAGCCATCTTATGATTGTTCATCACCTTGTTTCTAAACCTATCAATGTTAGTCCTATCTTTGTCAACTTTTGATGGAGATAATTGTGCACTATCATCCATTAAAAATGAAAGAACTGGAATTCCTCCCCTTTGAATAACATAGTCGTATTCTTTTTCAGTGAAACTTACCCCATTTTGGTCAACAGAACCATATCTAAATCCTAAAATGAGAATATAATAATCAGAAGAATCTATTGTTCTTTTAATTATTTGCCACTGTTCTTCATCCTCCGCATCGAACATTTCCATTCCTATAGGAATATGATTCATTCTTAGTATTGTTTCTTGAACTTTCGACCGCTCTTTAACTAAGTCCAAGTATGTAGAACTAATAAATGCCTGATATTTTATTGTCATAGTAAATGATTTTATACAGATAGTATCTATATGAATAAATTTCAGAAATTTACTTAAAAATGATCAACAATACTATTCAGAAATAGAATTAATTGAAATTTAAAACTCACATTATAAAAGACTTAAATTATTGTTTAAGTGCGTACCTCTTCGTAAAATAAATATTTAAAACACTGCTTTTTGACAGATAAAGGAAAAAGCAGTGATACGGATATTTCAGAGTAAGACCGCAAGTCACGCTAAAAATTATTTTAGAGAGGCACTCTCGCAAGGTGATTATTATATTGAAGGTCAAGAAACCAAAGGCGTGTTTAATGGTAAAATAGCTAAACGTCTAGGGCTTGAAGGTAAACCTATTGATAAACAAAGCTTTGATAGTTTATGTGACAATTTACACCCCGTTACAGGAGAAACACTAACTCCAAGAACATTAAAAGATAGACGGATTGGCAATGATATTAGCTTTCATTGTCCTAAATCTGTTTCTATTCTTTTAGGTTTGACCCGTAATGACAATATCCGTCAAGCCATTGATCAAAGTGTTTTTGAAACAATGCAAGAAATGCAAGACAATATGTTTGTGCGCGTGCGTTCCAAAGGTCGTAATGAGGATAAACCCACAGGGGAGATGCTTTGGTGTGATTTCCCCCATAGGACGGCGAGAGCTGTGAAGGGACACGTACCAGACCCACATTATCATATTCACTGCCTGACAATGAATTTGACATTTAGTGAGGAAGATAACCGTTTTAAAGCAGCACAGTTTTATTATATCCGAAAAGATATGCCATACTATCAAGCTCGGTTTCATAAGCGACTGGCTGATAAGTTGGACGCATTGGGGTTTAATACTAGAAAAACTGCTAAAGGTTTTGAGTTGTGTCTTGTTCCACAAAAGGCGATTGAGAATTTTTCTAAGCGCACCAATTTAATTGGTCAGATAGCACAAGAAAATAATATCACTCATCCTAAAGCACTTGATAAACTGGGAGGAATAACACGAGAGAAGAAAGACAAGAGTCTTAACCTTTCTCAGTTGGAGGATGTTTGGCGTTCACAATTGGAAAGTCAAAATCTTTTTGATGATGACTTGATAGAAAAAGCAACAACCGACAATAACTTAACGGCTAGTAAGGCAGTAAAACACGCTTTATCACATTGTTTTGCCAATAGCTCTGTAAAGCGTGAAACTCAAATTTTAGCGCAAGCTTACATACATGCTATCGATAACCCAAATGTAACATTAAGAGCCATCGATACCACTTTAAATGAAAAAGAAGACGTCTTTAAAGTAACAGCCGATTACCAGACCTATTGCACGACTGAATCTATTAAGGAGGAAGAAAAACAAATGATTTCGCTTGCCCGTTCAAGTATTGGCAAAGTTCCTCCATTGGTACAGAATTTTGATAAATCAACATTTCAGTTCCTAAATGAAGAACAGCAAAAGGCTATTTCGTATGTAATGCGTTCTAAAAATAGGATTAACATTATAAAGGGTGGAGCAGGAACAGGGAAAACCACGCTTTTAAAAAGCATTGTTCCTGAAATTGAACAATCAGGCAAACAAGTTTTTCTATTTACCCCAACAGCAGAGGCATCAAGAGGGGTGTTAAAAAGTGAAGGATTTGAAAAGGCTGATACACTTGCAAAGCTATTAACCGATAAAAAGTTACAACAGAAAACTAAAGATCAAGTTATTTGGATAGATGAAGCAGGACTTATCGGTACGCAAGATATGGTGAAACTCTTAGAACTTGCAGTGACATTAGATACTCGTATTGTCCTTTCAGGTGATGCAAAACAGCATAATGCCGTCAAACGGGGGGATGCTCTTAGACTATTACAAGAAATTGGGCGTATTCCTTATGCTAGTGTGACAAGCATATACAGGCAAAAAACAGAAGATTATAAAACTGCTATCCGTGAGATAAGCGAAGGCAACATTGTTTCAGGATTTGAGCATTTAGAGACTATGGGAAGCATTCAGGAAGTAGATGTATCTGAAATGAACGATTTGCTTGTTAGCGACTATTTAAAGACTAGGGAACAGAAAAAAATAGCATTGGTTATTTCACCAACAAGAGAAAAGGTGAGGGAGTTAAATATCCAAATCCGAAAAGGTTTACAACAAAGGGGCGTTGTTTCTAAAAAAGAGCACAGTTTTACGATTTTTGATAATTGCCATTATAGCCTTGTTCAAAAACAAGACCCAAGAACCTACCGACAAGGGCAGATCATACAAACCCATTGGAATATGAAAGGTATTATAAAGGGGAGTGTGTTAAGCATTATAGAGGTAAGAAACAATGAAATCATTGTCGAAAACGGTGGGGGTGCAAACTTCAAATTACACCTATCTAATGCTAAAGATTTTGATATCTATATTCCTAGAGCTGTTGAATTAAGCAAAGGCGATGAAATAAGATTAAATAAGAACAGTACAGATTTAAAAGGAAAACGTTTAAATAATGGAACTACTCTTACAATCGGAGGATTTACAACAAAAGGGCATATCAAAGCATTTACAGTTTCAGGCAAAAGAAGGTTTGAATACCTACTTGATAGACGACATGGTAATTATGACTTAGCATATTGCACCACCTCTTACAGTTCGCAGGGCAAAACTGTAGATAAAGTCATCATTGCGCAACCTGCATCAACATTTCCCGCAAGTGACCAAAAGCAGTTCTATGTTTCGACATCACGGGCGAGGGAAGATGTGACTATTTACACAGATGATAAGGAACTGCTTTTAGATGCTATTAAGGTATCAGGGAACAGATTGGGTGCCATAGAAATGGCTATATCAAACATTGTGTCAATTAGAAAACAAAAACATTCTAAAAAGTTAGAATAAGTAAAGAAATACTTCTCCACTAATTACGTTAGCGCCGAGACCTTCCAACCAACACATGAGTTCACTAAGCCTTTCAAAATGGGCTATCTCGTTTAAACCTATTTCTATATCTTTTTGAGAAGATACATTAACTCTATTGTTTAAATCTAGTTTAATAGCATTTACTAATTCTTCACCTGTACTAAATACATTATTTTTAAAATAAATACCTCCATTGTCCTCTACAATAATATTAATACTGTTATCAGAAGAACTCATATGGGCATCTTTGGCAGCTTTAGCTAGAGAACTATCATAAAAATTGAAAGAAAATTTTGTTGTACAATTATTCAATTCATACTTTTCACTTTGACCAAAAGCGGATATGCAAAAGCCAAATATGATAAATAAAAGCTTTATTTTTTTCATAATGTTTTATTTTAATAGATTATAAAATCAAATGATTCATTCTTGTTTTGGTAATTCTATACTTCCAGAAACATTTATAGTAGGCTTATCTTCTTTTTTTTGTTCTTCCTTTTTTGTTTGAGGCCAATTACTTCTAGTATAATTCCCATTATTCAAATTAAATGTTATGGGTATACCTGCACTAGTTTTACTATTACTAGTCGCATCATCATATTTCTTAATAAAAGTATATATATATCCTTTCTCTTCAATCTTTAACTTATAAGTTACTTTGTTTTTAGATAGCTTTTTCATTAGATCGTCAAAAGTATATTTGTTTTGTATAGACTTGGAAAAGGCACTAAAGGATTCAATAACGTTAATCTCTTGTGTAACTTCTGGGGCTAAAATTGAATTTTCAATTTCAGCTACTTTAATACTAGACAAAGGTGTTGCAAGACCAACTACTGTACCTACTAGCTCATCTAACTGACTATCTGTTGTTCCACTTGCTTCTGTAAGCGTTCCGTCAGAAGCTAGTTTTTGAGATATTGTTGATGTTCCAAACCAAGGAATTTTAGAGTTTAAATAGTATTGTTTGGAATAGTCCACAGTACTTACATATTTCCAGTTATTTTCGATAACGTTTGCTGTAGTTATAGTATTGGAAGTTAAATCTACAGTATTAAGCTTTTTGATTTCTGTTAGGACGCCATTAAGGTCTTTTTCGTCTTTTGTTGTATTTAATTTCTTAAGAGCAGTTTCTAATGGAGCTAAATTTTGACTTTTCTTTATACGAGCAGAAATTATTGTTGTCACACTTGATTTATTGCTCTTTTCTTCTTCTCTAGTTAATGTCAAAACTTGCCAGTCATATAAATATTTCGTTTGTTGTTCAATGACTACTTTTTTTGAATAGAAAGGTATTCCCCCAACTTTTTTATCGCCTTCTATTACAGTTAATGTTCTAGCGCAAGAGCTTAACAAAATTGTGATACAAAAAAATGAAATTAGATTTAAAAGTTTCATGGTTGAAGTTTTAGAGTTTAAACAAAAATAAGTTTCATAAATGCTATAGCGTGTTCAAAAGATTTTCAAAATTGTATGTTGCAATTTTAATTTCTTTTTTTTCATTTCTTAAAAATTAGAATTGGATAGATTTTGGTGACTATCATTATTAGTGATATGGTAGTTTTGGGAAGGGTATAACGAAAAGTTTAATAAAATTAATGGCATTTTTTGAAATTCCCTTACGGGTTTCCGTAAAGACTTGTGAATTTTATAGATATTTATTCCACCTATGAAAATTCTTAACTTTTCATATCGATTGGTTTTATTTCCAAAAATAAATTTGTTATACTATGAAATAAATACCCTGTATCGGGTATTTATTGATTTTGGTAAATTATCACATAAATTCTCATTACATGTAGTTACATTTTACATCATACAAATACAATGCTACGATGTGTGGCAAAACTGCTGACAATTTAACCCAGAGAAATATTGACTTTTGTATTTGATATTGTTTTCAAAGGTTTAGTGAGTACTTTTAAAGCTTCAGTAGAGCTTAACAGGAATTACTACTCGAAACAGTCAAAAATACAGGGAATAGACTTGAAGCTTTGAAAGTTTTTAAAAATAATTATGAATGTAAGGTTTAATTATGGGCTTGGTGACCAAGCTTTTTTCTTAGTTGAACCAATGTATTTGTTGTTTTCCCAATATCCAGAAAGTATTCTCCCGTTACGATAGGTATAAACACCTTTGCCTGTTTTTTCACCATCAATAAAACCTCCAGTGTATTTATCTCCATCATTCCAAATGAAAGTCCCTTTGCCTGTTCTTTTATTATCAATAAAATCCCCCGTATATTTGTTTCTACTTTTCCAAATATAAGTCCCTTTACCTGTCCTTTTACCATCAATAAAATCCCCCGTATATTTATCTCCATCATTCCAAATGAAAGTCCCTTTGCCTGTTCTTTCACCATCAATAAAATCTCCCGTATATTTATCTCCATCATTCCAAATGAAGGTCCCTTTGCCTGTTCTTTTATTTTCAACAAAATCTCCCGTGTATTTATCTCCATCATTCCAAATGAGAGTCCCTTTACCTGATCTTTTGTCATCAACATAATCCCCAATATATTTATATCCATTTTTCGAGATGTAAACGCCGTTGCCATTGTATAAACCCATTTTCCAGCCCCCTTGGTAAATGCTCCCAGTATTATAATAATAAGTACCATAGCCGTTTTGTGCACTATCCTCCCAGTCACCTTGGTATACCCCATCATAATTATAATAAGTGCCGTAGCCATTTGTCTTACCATTTACCCAGTCACCTTGGTATACGCGATCATCATAATAGTGAGTGCCATAACCGTTTTGTGTACCATCCTCCCAATCACCTTGATGGATGTCGTCACCATCATTTGAGTAATAGGTACCATAGCCATCTTCCTTATCGTTTTTCCAATTACCTTGATAGATATCGTTATTAGCATAGTAACGAGTGCCATAACCATTTGCTTTACCGCTTACCCAGTTTCCTTCATAAACGCCACCATCATTGAAATAACGAGTGCCATAACCATTTTCTTTATCGTTTTTAAAGTCACCAACATAGATATCACCATTAGCGTAATGATAGACGCTATGACCGCTTTTACCATTATTTTTCCAAGTGCCTCGGTAGACACCGCCGTCATTAAAGTAATAAAAGCCGTATCCATCTTTTTTACCATCTTCCCATTCCCCAGCATATGTGCCGTTAGAATATGTGATATATCCTTTTTTAGAAAAGTTTTCAGATTTGCGCTTGTTTAAGTTACGATAATACCACTTAAACTCTGCTGGCTTAATTGGTTTTTGACTGGAAATGCTATCAAATTCTGATGGTTTGTATCTTAAACTATATGGCTTGGTAGGTTTTTCAGGTTTAATAAATTCAGACATTTCTACTGATGGTTCGTATGCTTGCTCTGTCTGAGGTGCGGGGTCAGGATTAGGCACTCCGGTTGTAATGCTGTCTTTATTCTCGTTGCATTGTCTTATTAACCAAAGTCCAAAGATACAAGCTCCAATAATTTTCATTGTAGACCAAGTTGATTTAGAATTAGACTTGTTACTGTTCTTCTTTTTTGGTTTAGGACGTGGCTTAGATTTCTGTTGATTAGACTGTTTAGAACGAGATTTTTGAGATGATTGCTTTGGCTCAGGTTTAGGTTTAGGATCAGGCTTGTTCTGCCAGTTTCCGCCAGCGCCAGCGCACATACTACAACCGCCTATTTTTCCCTGACAATACTCACATTTTTCCCATACTGATGGCATGTTAACTCAATTCATTAGATTGTTAATGATTTATTTCAATGTAAGTTTAGACATAAAACAGTTAATTTGCAAATCTAATCATTTGATTATTAGTAATTACAGAAAGTGAATTGTTTTTTTAGGTATAATTTTTGATTGTATAAAATTGCATTTTACTTCATACACATAAAATGCTACAATGTGTGACAAAACTGCTGACAAATCAACCAAGTGAAATCTTAAATTTTACATTTTATATTGTTTTCAAAGGTTTGGTAAATGTTTTTAAGGTTCTAGCAGTACCTTAACAGTCATTTGCTCTACCAACTGAGCTATCAGGGAATGTCATTAAAAATGAACAGATAGGTGTATAATCATTTTTTCAAAGCTTGTCTACACTTTTTTGAAAATACTGATCTATAAAGCTTATAGAGTTTTTTAGTGCGTACCTATAGTTAGAAAAAGACAATATCAATGTGTTTGTGATTTCGCTTCAACGAAAGGACAGATTGCATAATGTTGCATCAAAACTCATACAATGTTGGTACAAGTGGTGACAAAAGTGGTGACAAAACGGGTAGGTCTATCAAATTTACCGATGTTACTATTCGTCATTTAAAGCCAACTTCTAAAAAAATGGAGTATTCCTGTGAGGGATTAGAGGGTTTTAAAATACGTGTATTACCAAGTGGTACAAAAACGTGGCTTTACACATACACATTTTCTAATAAACGCAGAAAAATGAGTTTAGGCCGATACCCTAAAGTCTCATTAAGTCAGGCAATGATTCTCTATCAACAAGCTTTGGAGAAGGTTGAAAACGGTGTTGATCCGCTTGGAGAGCGTCAAAAAGAAAAGCAAAAAGATTTTGACGCGATGACAGTTGCAAGATTGGTAGAGCTGTATTTAGAATTCTGTGAAAAATCAGGTAAGCAAAGCTACCACAATGAAAGAAAGTGTTTTAAGAAAGACCTTTTACCGTATTTAGGGAAGGTCAATATCAAGGAGGTTGAGCCTAAACATCTCTCTAAGATATTTCACCGCATAACGGTCGAAAGAAACGCGCCTAGTATGGCAAAACATCTTTATAGCTATACAAGGCGTTTATTTAATTTCGCCGCTGATATGGGACTGATGCGCCGTAGAGACAATCCTTGTTTGGATATTAAGCTTAGTGTTAAAAATAACAAACGTAGTCGGCACCTTAACCCTAAAGAGATTTATCTATTTTGGTATGGATTAGATCACATCAAAATGTCGCCTGTTACACGCCTAGCTTTAAGATTTATGCTTGTAACGGTTGCGCGTGGGGGTGAAGTGCGCCAAATGAAATGGTCAGATATAGATTTTCAAGAGTGTATATGGACACTTCCCAAAACAAAAAATGGTCATTTGCACCGTATCTATTTAGGTGAAGAGGCGTTTAAAATTCTTGACGAAGTATCTCAATATTCAGATGGAAAGGGTTATGTTTTTGGTTCTGCGGGTAGTTATGCACGAACAGGAAAAGTGATGAATGATCTAAAACCGCTAAGTGGACGCACGCTTTGCCAACCAATCAAGCGACATTTTGAAGTCTTTGGGATTGAAAAACCTTTTATACCTCATGATTTAAGACGTACAGGGGCTACAATTATTGCAGGACTATTTGGGAGGCAAGATTTAGTAAAACTCTGTCTTAATCATGTTAGAGGCGATGTAACCGCTATTTATGATCAATATACCTATGGCGCAGAAAAGAAAAGGGCAATGGAAGCCCTCAATAAAGCAATACGACGTATTATCAGTAGTGCAAATATTGAGAGCGTTCCGACTTTTGATGATTTAAAAGAAGATGTATTTGAAACACCAAGAAAACCTATTGTTAATCATTCGAAGGTTGATCAAAACAAACAGGGTTTGCAAGCCAGTTTTTCAAATCCTGTAACCTATAAGCTTTCCTTTGACCGCCTTTCGTGATGGCGTAAAGTTTTGGGAATTGCCCAATTTTACGCATTCTGTATTGAGTGGTTTTATCAAGAGTTGTTGCCAGTTCTACGGTTTTAATGGATGCAAACGCATTCATTTGAAGTAGGAGTTGTGCAACAACTCTGTCTTCTTGTTCAGGGTCAATCAAGACAACAGCATTCTTTTCAATGGTTTTAAGCATAGAGTTTCCTTTTATCAATTTAAGATAGGGGAAGGGATATAAATGAGTGTATTTGTATCACTACGCACAAGGCAAAAAAACATTGAATATTCACGTGTTTTTTGTGTGCATAGTTAAGCAAGCTTTGTGCGTGTTTGATTAGTCAGGCGGTTTGTAAAAGAACCTCATTCAACCATAAGGAGAAAATAATGAATGCTGATAAATCAAACTTTAAAAAATGTACGCGTGATGATTTCTTGAAAATTGTCGTTCGTCCAATGATTGCTAGAAGGAAGGAGCTAAGATTAACCCAAGATGATGTCAATTATAAATTAGGAGTTGCTGATCGCTTGGTCAGTAAATGGGAGTGTGGTTTACGTACACCAAGCTCATTTAACCTTCATTGTTGGGCGGAAGTTTTAAAAGGGTCTATCATTTTTAAAACAGATCCTGACCCAATCACGCTAAACTCGATTGTTAAAAATAAAAATGCAAATGATAATTTTAAAAGGAATAAGGCTAGTAATGATAACATATACTAGTTGATTATATAATTTAAAAATTAATGTTTTTACAATAACCCATATAATTTTGATTTTATGGGTTATTGTTTTTGTAAAAAAATAATAATTATGAGAGTTATGACTTTTCAACATTAAACAATTCATTTGCTTATATTTACAATAACGGAATTAAAATTTAATGATAAGAGAGAATCATGATGCTCCTGGTCAGATGCAGGGATATATTTACCAACTTGAAAGAGCGTTACTACAATTAAGTCAAACCAATTATGGGGGAATGGTAGGTGTAGAAACTGGAGACGATGTTGTTGTTAAATTTTCTGATCAATCAAATTCTAAACATATTTATGAGCAGGATAAGCATTCAATATCAAATAAATTACCTTTTTCTGACTTAAGTAAAGATTTATGGAATACTTTATTAATTTGGATTTCAGCAATTAAAAAGAATAAAATTTCCGTAGATAATTCATCTTTCTTAATGGTAACTAATAAAAAACTTCCATTATCTAGGTTTGTCTGGAAGATAAATAGAGCTTTAACTCTTGAATCATCATTGGAATGTGTGGGTCAATTGAGAGTAATTGGAGCAAAACATAATGGTAAATTACTGCCTACAATAGAAAAAGTATTAGGATATAGTGATGAAGAACTAGCTATGCTTATATTAAAAATTCATGTTCTGGATGGTAAAACTAATCACAATAGAAACGAATATAAAAAGCAAATTAAAAATAATTTAGGACTTGATGATAATCTCCCTTTTAATGAAATTTATAATGATTTGCTTGGATGGGTACTAGACTCTGTAATAGATCTTTGGGATAAAAATAAAGGTGCATGGCTGAAGGTCAGTAAATTACATGAAAGAAAAAATAGTCTAATAGCTAGGTATCATTCTAAACCATTTATAGAACGTGCAGTTAAAAATATTCCTATAAATGAAAATCAAAGATTAGCAGAAAAAAATAAAAATTTTGTTAGGCAATTACAAATAATAAAATGTACTGAAGAAAATATTTTAGATGCTATCGATGATTACTTAAGGGCTTCTATAGAAAGAACTCGTTATGCAGAAGAAGCTCGTGTGTCTTCTCAAGATTTTGATGAATTTGAATATAATCTAATAGAAAGATGGAAAAATATTTTTGGTAGCGAAGTTGATGAATCTAAAAAGATTATATCAGGAAAAAAGATATACTTTAAAACTACTAATCATAAGGAGAAATTAATGGGTGTAGAAACAGATCAGTACTACACAACAAGAGGAACATACCAAAGATTGTCAAATAAATTACTGCTAGGGTGGCATCCAGAATGGAAAGAGTTAATAGAAGAAAAATAGAACTTAGTGAATATGATATAGTTCAAAATTATATTATTGGATCACATATACTTAGAGAGTTTGTGAAATTTTATCAACGGTATTCACAAGAAAACATTGGTCCTGAATTAATTCTTACGATGCCTATATTACCATTGGTATTGAATAAGTCTTCATCATTTGAAATAAGTAAAAGGCATTATATAGAAGGAGGTTTAATGAAAACCATTTATGATGATAAAACTCTGTATGTAGGATTGCAAAATCGGATGGAAAAAATGTATGATCTATCTTTAAAATCTTTGTCTATGTGTTTTTCTTCAGGACTTTTGAATTATGATAAAAATACATCAAGATTAACTATTATAGATGAAGCTAATCCTAATTTACAATATGCTGAAAACTACAAACAAATTCTTCGCGCTTCAAGAAGACTAGGGGCTTGGTTTGCAAAACTATCTATTGAAGAATTAACTACTATTTTTAAAATTAAGTTTTGATATGAATTTTAATATTAGCAAAATAATACTATGGTCTAAAGACGTAAGCTTTAAGCCTAGAGAAATTGATTTTAAATTAGGTAAAATTAATGTTATCACTGGTGATAGTGAAAGAGGTAAGTCAGCTTTAATAGCTATCGTTGATTATGTTTTGTGTAGTAGTAAATGTCAGATTCCTGTTGGTATAAGAGATTATGTGGAATGGTTTGGAGTTCTTTTTAAGCTAGATGATAGTGAAATATTACTAGCTAGAAAAGAACCAGGTGTATTTCTAACTAATGGTGATATGTTTAGTCGTGAGAGAAAAAAAATAAATACAATACCTACAATAATAGAAAAAACGACAACTGTTGAATCTGTTAAAATTAGATTAAATGAAATAGCTGGCTTATCTGATTTAGAAATTTTAGATGAAGAAGGAAATCAATTTGGTTTTGGTTCTAAGCCTAGTTTTAGAGACATGGTTTCATTTTTATTTCAACCACAATATATAATAGCAAACCAAAGAACTTTATTTTATAAAACTGACTCCTATGAGCATAGAGAGAAAATACGTAATATATTTCCTTATGTCTTAGGAGCTATTGACAATGAAACTTTGCGAAATCAGCAAAAATTGAAGGAATTAAGAAAAGAGTTAAAAAGTTTAGAGAAAGATTTTAATAACATACAAAAAGGAATAGAAAAGTGGCTAGGTGAGATACGTGGTATATATATGCAAGCAAAAGAGTATGGTTTATTAACAAAAAGACCATATCCTAGCGATAAATGGAAACCTATAGATTTTATTAGAATATTAAAACAAATACCTAAAGCTATTGATAAAGTAGGCGTTCCATTAATTGCAGTTGGTAGTACAGATAAAATTACTGATAGAATATCAGTTTTGAAACAAAAAGAAATTTCCTTTGCAAAGGAAATAGAGAAACTAAGATCAAAACAATCTTTAATTAAGGGCATTTCAAAAACTAATAATGAGTACACAAATTCAATTTTGATTCAAAATGAAAGATTAAAAAGTGTAGGTTGGTTTAAAAAAAGAATAAAACAAGAAACAGATTGTCCTTTATGTGGTACTAAGCATAAAAATGCAAATGAATATATAGACTTAATATTAAATGCTAGTAAAACAATAGAAACAAAAGCAGCACAAGCTAACGATACTAGAATAATTTTTGATAATGAAATATTCAAAATTAATAGTGATCTAAAAACAACAGAAAAGACTTTAAATGAAATTAGACAAGAACTAAATAGATTACTCAAACAGGATAGTAAATACAAAAACAGTAGACAAACAATAAATAATATATATCGATTTGTTGGAGAATTAGAAGCTAAAATCTCTGCGTACGATGTTATAAGTGTAGATGGAGAATTAATTAAGTTAATAAATAAATTGTCTAATGAAATAAAAGTATTAGAAGATAAAGTTGATAATAGTTTAATTAAACAAAAGGAGAAAAATGCTTTAAATAGAATTCGATCCTCTATTAGTTATTATTCAGATATTTTTAAAGCAGAAAGATATAATGACCCTGTGGGATTGAATATAATGGATTTAACTTTAGACTTTGGTAGTGATACAGGGCGAGTAGATAAACTTTGGGAAATAGGTAGCGGATCTAATTATATGGCTTATCACATATCTACTATGTTAGCTCTTCATGAATTATTCTTGAGACATGATAATCATCCAGTCCCTAATTTCATTTTTTTTGATCAGCCTAGTCAAGCTTATTTTCCTGAAATGAAAATAAAATCTGAAGATCAAATTTCTGATGCTAAGCAAGAAGATATTTTAAGAGTAAAGAGAATCTTTCAAGTATTATCTAATTGCTTAACAGAAAGAACAGATGGAAAATTACAAATTATAGTTTTAGAACATGCAGGACCTAGTATATGGGATGAATTTTCAGAAGTACATAAAGTTGCTCGTTGGAGAGATGATGAAGAAGAAAAAGCATTGATACCTGAAGAATGGATGAATTAATGGTAGTAACTTATCAACAATTCTAAAAGCTGGAAATGATCTAATTTGTTTTAGATATGTTTTAGGAAAATAAAAAAGCAGCTACAAAATATATGTAACTGCTTGATTTTTAAGTAGCGAGAACGAGAATTGAACTCGTGACCTCCGGGTTATGAATTATAAATAATTTACACTTAGGAATAAGTGTCTTATATCCAGCATTTTATTATTCCTGTATTAATGCATATTATAATTCAATATATGAAACTGAAGTATAGCTTTCTGAATATCGATTAACATACTTTTAAGATTCTATAATTTTGTTTTCTATAACGGAAACAAAATAGTACTTTTACTACTCATTATTTTATTTGTGTGAATAAGCAGGGGATTATAGATGTGTTTGAACGCACTTACAAAAATGACGGTTTTCCTCCTTTAGCAGGGAAAGTTGTCGGATTTTTTTATGTAACAGATACGAAGTATATAGGTTTTCAAGACATTGTGAAAGGTGTAGGAGCTAGTAAAGGAGCTGTTAGTAAAGTACTTAAAATCTTAATAGGACTCTATAGAATTAATAGTATAGACCATCCAAATGATAATCGTAAAAGACTGTATTATTTAGATACAGAAAATCTAATAAAGTTCTTAGAGATTGTCATTAATAATTATAGAGAACAAAGTGATCTTTTACATGCCGTATTAAAAATACGAACTGAAGAAAATCAAGAAATGAATGATTTTATAGAAAGATCTATTGCCTTTAATGATGAAATGCTCAACTTTTTAGATGAAAAATCAAAAAAATATTTTACTTAAAACTATACAAATGAATGTACCTAAACTTTTAATGATCTTATCTCTAATTATTTTTGGATCTGTCAATGCTCAAAATACAAGTAAACTCACAAAAAAACAACAAGAGCGTGCAAAAGTGGCTCAAGATATTTTTTCTCATGAAGAGCAAGATCGTATGTTTTTCTTTTATGAAAAACAAATGGATGAGATGGGACTAAAAGATACTGCCCGTGATGAGTATTATAATATGCTTTATTATCACCTTTATAAAATGAAACGTTTGGATGATAAAGATTCAGAACTTACGGAACAAGCAATGAAAGCACAATTTGAAAGACAATTAGCTTTATTGAATGCAGATGCTAGTGAAATGCTCGCTAATGATCAATATGAAATTCATCTTAAAACATGGCAGCAACTTACAGGAACTATCTACGCAAAAAGAGGCTGGAATAAATAAAAATCTTTATGAAGTTTACACCGTTTTTTTTAATACTTTTTATATCTGCTACCATTTTTGGTCAGTCTAGAGAAGTGACTATAGGTATTCTGGCAGATAAAATAGTTCCGGAGCATCTTCCTTTATTGGAACAATTAAAATCAGAAATACGAGCTGTTGCTGGACAGAATGTTCAAATTAGTTTTAAAGATGTAGAAGAAAATGGTTTTGCTTTCGCGAAAGCGGCCTCAACATACAACGCATTAGTAACCGATGATACTGATATTATTCTCGCTTTTGGAGCCATTAATGCAGTGATGTTATCACAAAGGAGTAGTTATCCAAAACCTACGATTGTTTTTGGAGATATTAATAAAGATTTAGTTCCGCTGGCTTTAGAACGAACGACTTCTCAAATTAATAATATTAGTTATGTCATTACGTCAAAGTCATATATAGATGATTTAAAAGCTTTTCAGGAATTATACGATTTTAAAAATATAGGAATTCTGGTTGATCAACATCAAATAGATGTTTTAAAGGTACAAGAAGTATTTACTACCTATTTTCAAGATAAAGAGGCTAGCTATACGCTTATTCCCATTTCTAGTACTGTAAATCTTAATGGTATCGATGCTGTGTATTTAGCTGATGGAGGGTATCTAAACGGAACGAATAGAAAAGAATTAATCACTTCGATTAATCAAGCAGGATTACCTTCTTTTAGTAGTCATAGTTATACGGATATTGAAAATGGAATATTAGCGACACAAGCTACTAATTCAGGAATTGATCAGTTTTTTAGAAGAATGGCACTGAATATCGAAGATATTCTAAATGGTACAAACCCTTCAGAGCTTCCTCAACTATTGACATTGGCTAACGAAATGACGATTAACTATGATACCGCAAAAGAGATACAATTCCCATTGCGTTATAGTTTCTTGGCAACTACTAATTTTATAGGAGGAGGCGTTGTGAGTACTACAGAAGGTGCGTATTCCCTTAAGGATATCATGACACAAACGATCACAGAAAACTTAGGATTACGGTCTAGTAAGAAAGCCATTGATTTAGCACAACAAGATGTTAAAACGGCTAAAAGTAACTTTTTGCCTAATGTATCGGCAAATGCTACAGGATTATATGTAGATCCAAAAGTAGCTGAAATTTCTGGAGGAGCACAACCAGAAATCTCTACATCGACTTCCGTTGGTGTAGATCAATTGATCTATTCAGAATCTGCAGCAGCTGGGATTGATATCCAAAAAAATCTTCAAAAAGCAGAACAGGAAAATTATAATGCAGCAGAGTTAGATGCCTTGTTAAATGCTGCTGTAGCTTATTTTAATGCGCTCATTTTAAAAACAAATACAGGTATTCAGAATGAAAATTTAAAGCTCACAAAACTAAATTTAAAAATTGCAGAGCAAAATTACGAAGCAGGAGAAACTGGAAAGTCCGATGTACTTCGTTTGAGAAGTCAATTAGCACAAAATACTCAAGCTCTAATAGAAGCTGGAAATTCCTTGCAACAAGGATTTAATATGATCAATCAGTTGCTTAATGATAAAATCTCAAATGAAATAGATATCCAAAATGCAGCCATAGAGGAGGGGCTCTTTGAAGATTATAAATATGATGATCTAAGAGATATTCTTGATAATCCTAAATTGCGTCCAGCATTTATTGATTTTCTTGTAGAAGAGGCAAAGAAGAATGCACCAGAGCTTAAAAGTATTGGATACAATGCGAATGTATTAGATCGTAACTATGACTTAAATGATTGGGGGCGATATATTCCTACAGTTGCTTTAAGTGGACAATACAGTTTAGCACTATCACAATCTGGAGCGGGATCTACCATACCAGCAGGTGTTCCTACAGCACCAGACGGTACTTATAATGTAGGTCTTAACTTGTCATTACCTATTTTTCAGCAAAACCAACGTAACATTAATAGGCAAACCATACAGATTCAACAGGAACAATTACAACTTCAAAAAGAGAATGTTGATTTAAACATAGAACAATCTGTGAATGATATTGTCTTAGACATGATTTCTCAAATTGCTAATATTGAAATTTCCCAAGTTTCGGAAGAGAATGCAAAGGAGAGTCTTGAACTTACTCAAAATGAATATGCAGAAGGCGCTGTTCCTATTATCCAGCTTATTGACGCTCAGAACAATTACTTGCAAGCGCAACTTTCTAGAGCAACTGCTAATTATAACTACTTACTTATATCAATGCAATTAGAACGTGCCATTGGATATTTTTTTTTAATGAATACAGAAGCCTCTAATCAAGATTTTATTCAAAGAGCACAACAATATATTTTAAACAGAAACTAATTTTTACGATGAGATATTTAAAATCACTTATGATACTTAGTTCAGTTCTTTTCTTACTAACTGCATGTAAAGAAAAAGAAGCTGAAAAAGTAGAAGTATTACGCCCAGTAAAATTTGAAGTTGTTGGTACATCAAATGCTCAAAATATAAGAACTTATAGTGGTAATGCAAAAGCAATGGATGCAATCGCATTAAGTTTTCGAAGTAGCGGTATCATTAAAGAAGTAAATCATTGGAAAGGTGAAGCAGTCAAAAAAGGAGCTGTTATTGCACGACTAGATAATATAGAAGCTAATTTGGCATATGAACAATCTGTTTCAGCACTTAATTCTGCACGTTCTGGAATGACTACTGCCAAATCAAGTTTAGATCGTATCAAATCATTATACGAGAAAGGAAGTAAGTCATTAAGTGAATATGAAAGCGCTAAAAACTCATACCAATCTGCACTAGATCAATTTGAGTCAGCAAAACGTAACAAGAGTATTCAAGCGACACAATTAAGTTATGGTGTGATTAAAGCACCAAAGGATGGAGTGATTGCTTGGACAGATGGAGCGGTTAATGAACAAGTATCTGCTGGACACACCTTTGCTGAATTAAATGCTGGTGAAGGCCTAAAAGTAGAAGTGGGTTTGCCAGAAACGATGGTAAACAAAGTAAAAGTCGATATGCCTACATCCTTACAATTTACAGCAATAGAAGGGACAACGTTTGAAGGAAGAGTTTTTGAAGTATCGCCAAGTATTGATGCAAATTCTTCCACCTACATCACAGCTATAGAAATAATAAATCCTGTACCAGAGATTAAACCTGGAATGGCAACAAATGTAACTTTTGATTTTAGAGTAGAAGAAACAGATCAAGGAAAAAGCATTATTGTTCCCGTAAAAGCAGTAGGAGAAGATACTAATGGGAATTTTGTTTTTGTTATAGAATCAGAAGATGGCAAAGTAGGTACTGTAAAAAAACAAGCAATTACTATAGGCGAATTAAAGGCAGGAGGATTTGAAGTCTTAAGCGGACTCAAAGAAGGACAACGTTATGCTACGGCAGGATTACAATCATTATTAGACAATCAAAAAGTAAGTCTTCAATAATTAAATACGATAATGCTTTATGAATTTAGCTCAATTTTCTAATGACAGAAATCGTGTAGTACTTAGTATTCTAGGTGTTGTTCTTTTGATGGGAATGGTTATGTATAGTGGTTTGTCTCGCGATAGTATGCCTCCCTATACGATTCGAGTTGCTTCTATTGTAAGTTCTTTTCCTGGCGCAAGTCCAGAACGTGTAGAAGAACTCGTAACAGATAAAATCGAAAAGGTTGTACAAGAACTTCCAGAACTTAAATTAGTAAAAAGCACCTCTCGTACAGGGCTTTCTGTAGTACAAGCAGAATTGCGTATGGAAACGGCTCCAGAAGATTTACAAGCAGTTTGGGATCGGTTACGTCGCAAATTATCATCTATTCAAGGGTTGCCAGCAAATGTGCAACCACAATTAAAAGATGACGGACTTGGAGAAGTATTTGGAATTGCTGTAGGACTTGTAAGTGAAGGCTTTTCATATGCCGAAATGAAAGAACATGCCGATGATTTACGTAATGACCTGATCAAACTTCCAGATGCTGCTAAAGTAGAATTGAATGGAGAGCAAAGCGAGATTGTATATATAGACTTTGATAATACACGCCTTAAAAATTATGGACTCACGGCAAATAGTTTAAAACAAATTATTGGAAATACGAATATCCTGAGTTCAGGAGGGGAAATTTCTGTGGAAGATGCGCGTATTATATTAGAACCAACAGGTAACTTTAATAGTCTTGAAGATATTGAAAACACATTGATCCCAGTAGGAGAAGGAGGACAGGTATTACAACTTAAGGATATTACAGATGTGCGTCGTGGGTATCAAGATCCTCCGAGTCAAATTGTACGCATAGATGGGAAAGATGCCATCTCGTTACATATTTCTCTTAAAGAAGGCGCAAATGTGATTAATCTAGGACAAGATGTAGATAAAGTACTTGAGATTTACCAAAATAAATTACCTATCGGTTTGGAAGTGTATCGAGTTTCATCTCTAGATACCTATATCGATGTGAAGATATCAGACTTTGTCTCTAATCTAGTTCAAGCCATTATTATAGTATTAGTAGTGATGCTTATTTTCCTTGGTTTCCGAACAGGAATGGTCATTGCAAGTTTAATTCCTATAGTAACGATCACAACTTTAATGATTATGGGACTCATAGGAATGGGACTCAATCAGATCACGCTTGCAGCACTTATTATGGCACTTGGAATGATGGTAGATAATGGCATTGTAGTCGCCGAATCTATTATGGTGAAAATGGAAGAAGGAATGACGGTACGTAAAGCAGCCATCGATTCAGCTTCAGAACTTACCGTACCTCTTTTAATATCTACATTAACAACCTCTGCTGCGTTTTTAGCATTCTTTATGGCAGAATCTGTCATGGGGGATATCATGGGGCCATTATTTGTAGTGATCACCATAGCGCTCGTTTCTTCTTGGGTAATTTCTCTGAGTGTAATTACGCTATTTTGTGTGTACTTCTTAAAAGTCAAAAAGAAAGAAAAAGATCAAAAACCAGGCGTTCTGGACCGTATCATTAATGCGATGAAGTCTAAGTATAAGGATTTAATGCTGTTTGCGCTTTCGCGAAAGCGTACCGTACTTTTTACCATTGTGGGCTTATTTTTCTTATCTCTGTATGGGTTTACCAAACTCTCTTTTCTGTTCTTTCCAGATAGTGACAGAAACTTAATTACAATAGACGTTAACTTAGCGGAAGGTACCAATTTAGCAACCACGGAAGCCACCATTATTGATATTGAAAATTATATCGTTAAAGAACTTGCCGTAAATGAAACCCGAACGGATGGCGTGCTTAATTGGTCTGCTTTTATAGGCGAAGGACCTTCTTCCTATGACTTAGGATATAGTGCAGATGAAGCTAATTCAAACTATGGACATATTTTAGTAAATACATCAGACCAATTACTTAATGGTGAAATTATAGAAAAACTGGACGCCTTTGCTTTTTCTACGTTTCCAGATGCAGATATTAAAGTAAGTAAACTAGGAGGCGCTGGTGGTGGTGCGCCTATAGAAATTAAAGTATCTGGAGATGATCCTGATAAGCTTGCTGAAATTTCATCAGAAATTAAAGCCAAGCTATTTGCAATGGATGGTACTAAAAACATCAAAGATGATTGGGGGCCTAAAGGGAAAAAATTCCTCATTGAAATAGATCAAAATAGAGCACAAAGTGCTGGGGTTACCAATCAAGATGTCGCAGTGTCTTTACAAACAGTGCTAGACGGCTTTAGAGCTGGAGAATATCGAGAAGGTGACAAAAATATTCCTATCGTCATGAAAGGAGGAAATAGTAATGCGTTAACGCTCTCCTCATTAGAAAGTTTAAATATTTATGCGCAAGGTTCAGGTAAAAGTGTTCCTTTTTTACAAGTCGCAAAAGTAGTTCCTCAATGGCAATACTCTAAAATTAAACGTCTCAATCTAGATAGAACCATTGTAGTTTCTAGCCAACTAACGGCTGATGGCAATGCCTCTGAAATTATGGCAATTGTAAACCCGTGGCTTGCTGAAAATTCTCAAAATTGGGGTGATGGCTATGCTTATAATGTAGGTGGTGAAGCAGAACAAACAGCAGAAAATATGGGAGCTGTTGGAAAATATTTACCATTATCTGCTTTTATTATTGTGATGCTTTTAATCATCCAGTTCAATTCCTTTAGAAAAATGGTTATGATTGTATGTACGATTCCTCTGGGGATTATTGGAATGGTACTAGGATTACTTGTTTTTAATGTGCCTTTTGGATTTATGGCATTTCTAGGAGTTATTTCGCTGGCAGGGATTGTAATTAATAATGCTATTGTATTAGTAGATCGTATCGAAATAGAACAAAGCGAAATGAAACGTAAAGATCAAGATGCTGTAATCGCTGCTTGTTTACAGCGTTTTAGGCCTATTATTTTAGCCACATTTACAACTGTTCTCGGATTAATACCGCTGTATCTTGGAGGAGGAGAGATGTGGGAACCCATGGCAGTAACGATCATGATAGGATTGTTGTTTGGAACAGTGATCACCTTACTTTTCATCCCAGCATTTTATGCAGTGATGTATAAAGTAAATTACGATGCGTATGAATTTGATGAGACGTTATTAGAATAAGAATGTTATCAAAACTATATCCATATCGTTTTGAGTTATTCTTCTTTAGTCAGATAGTGATACTCTTTGGTTCTTTATTAGTGCCTGCATCACTTTTTGAAGTTGTTTTAGCACCTATTTTATTTCAGGTAAATGTGATCTCAGGAATACTATTAGTATCAAAAAAGAAAAAACTAATGTGGTTTCTTATTGTACTTTTAATCATTGTTGGTGTTCTTTATGGAATTAATCAAGCAAATGAGAATGGTCTCGCTATCATTGATTTTATTCAAATGGGAGGATATTTCTTATTTTATTTGATCATAACATGCGAACTTATTTTTCAAGTTTGGAAAACAAAAAAAGTAAATATAAAAGTCATCTTCGGATTGATAAGTGGTTACATTTCATTGGGACTCATTGGGTTCTTTATTTGTATGAGTATAGAGTTATCACATGCAAATTCATTTACAAATTTGGTTGTTGAAAATGGGATGAGCTTAACAGAGCGATTGATGTATTTTAGTTATGTAACACTATCTACATTAGGGTATGGAGATATTGTTCCTAAAACCATATTAGCACAAAAAGCAGCGATCTTAATTAGTCTTTTAGGGCAATTTTATCTAGTCATTCTTACAGCAGTAATTGTAGGAAAATATATTAATCAAAAAAATGAAAACTAATACATACGCTTTCGCGAAAGCGTATATAAACATATCTAATTATGAGTACTAATTCAAACAGTCAGTATTATACGGCATATGCAGCCATCGTAAAAATTACATTGAGAGATGGTATGGTTTCTGAAGAAGAAAATGAATTTTTAAAGCACCTTTCAGCTAAACTACATATTCGTTTAGATGAGTATCAAGATATCATGGAAAATTATACGTATCAGGAAATTGTAGCCCCATATACCTATAATGAACGATTAAAAAGTTTGTATGAATTAACTAAAATTATTCATGAAGATACTACGATTATTGGCGAAAAACAAGCTAAATGGTTACAGCGTATAGGTACGGCAATAGGTTTTAATCCAAGTAATGTAAAATATATAACAGCAAAGGGATTAGATCTTATAAAAGAAGAAGCAGATGTTGAAGCTTTTTCTAATGGAATTAGAGGTATTAATAAATAACTGATCTTTTATTAAAATGAGAAACACTATTTGTATGCTTATAGTGCTTATGAGTTTTATAAGCGCCTATGCTCAAGAAACAAAAGAGCAAGAAGGTCGGTATCGTTTTGTAGAAATTAAATCTCATTTTGGCGCTTTTTTAAAATCTGATAACCCATTAGGGAATAGTGGTATTTTAGATAATGGATATGGGGGTATTACCGTAAAATATGGATGGCAACCCATAGATCCTGATAGCTGGGCAGCACGTTATGGATATCCTTCGTATGGGATAGGCGTGTATACTGGATTTTTAAGTGATGCTCAAGTTTTTGGGAATCCTAATGCACTATTCGCATTTATGAATTTTCCTATTTCAAATTCAGATAAACGAAATGTATTTAGTATTGAACCGTCCGTAGGTATCACCTATAACCTGAATCCTTTTGATAGTGATGAGAACCCATTAAATGAGGCAATTGGTGCTCGTGCCGCCGTCTATTTTAATATAGATCTTGGATTTACTTATAAGTGGACGCGTGAAGTAGATCTATTATATGGATTTGATTTTAGTCATTTTAGTAATGGTTCTACATTCAAACCTAATAACGGTCTTAATCTATATGGAATCAATCTAGGCCTGCGTTATAACTATAATGCAGATCAATTTGAACTAGATGATGATCCTTATACAAATACCACCGTGCCAGCTCGATTTAAAAGACCCCGTAGAGCTCCTAGAGATATTACTTCTGGTAAATCTATAAGTGTTTACATTGCAGGAGGTGTATCTCAAAGTGATGCGCTTATAGGAACAAGTACGGTTTTAGGAGTAGGCTCTATTGTTGTAGATTATGAACATAGTTTTAATGAAATGCACTCTGTGACAGGGGGAGTAGATGTGTTTTATGATAATAGATTACAAGATTTAGAAGCTTCAGATCGCTTGCATTATGGAATACATGCTGGCTATGATTTTAGCTTTTATAAATTTGACGTAAAATTTCAATTAGGAACCTATATAGGAGACGATAAAGATAAAGGAGCTTTCTTTATGCGACCTGCATTACGTTATAATTTTACAGATCGATTTTTTGCTCAGATAGGCCTTAAAACACTTGCAGGGGGTAGTGCAGATTTTATTGAATACGGCATAGGTTTTAGACCTTTTAATTTTTAATTACCTAAAATAAACATCATGAAACATCTCACTATTTTGTATGTAGCATTCATGGGTCTTTGTGTATTTGCAGTATCCTGTTCTCCAAAACTAGGGACTAGCTGGAAAGAACCTAATTACCAAGGTAAAAGTTATGAAAAAGTAGTCGTTGTAGGTATAGGTGGAGACCTTACTGGGCAAAGACTTTTTGAAAATAATGCTGTTCAATTACTTAGAAATAATGGAGTATATGCTGTTTCAGGAACTACTATTTTTCCTCCTAATTTATCACCTAAAAAAGATGATGATAGTGAAATTATTGAAATTCTAAAGGAAAATAAGATTGATGCAGTGATTACTATGAGCTTGATTAATGAGAATCAATCACAGCGTTATGTGCAAGGGCAAACTCGCGCAATACCTACTGGATATGTGCGCTTTGGTAAATATTATTATAGGACATACACTCATGTAAGAGAACCAGGATATTACGTAGATCAAAACTCGTATCTCATAGAAGCTGTACTGTATGACGTTTCAGGTGAACTTAAAGAAGGTGATAATACAATGGTTTGGACAGGACAATCCTCTTTGATAAATCCGTCTTCAGTACAGGGTGCAGCGGTTACTTTTACAGAAAGAATGGTGGGTACTCTTATGAATGATCAAATTATAGTGACTAACATAACTAAAGATTGAATATTACTTTAATCTAAATGTGATTACAGGAATTGAAGCATGGTTTGCTAGTTTTTCACTGACACTATGATTAAAGAAATGATCAAGACCTTTTCTTCCTTCAGTAGCAATACTTATGGCATCTATCTTTAGTTGCTCACATGCATAGGTAACACCAGCTTCTACAGAGTATTCATTTATAATTTCTATAGAAAAATCAATAGTTTGTGCCTCTTTAGTAAGTGCTTTTTTGAAGTTTGTGATTTTCTCCTTTAATCCAGCGGTACTCATAAATTGATTAGGATAATTTACATAGACAGCCGTTATAGGGATATGTAGTTGTTTGAAAAACACAATAGCCTTTTGAAAAGCTTCTACGCTATATAAAGAGAAATCTGTAGCAAAAGCAACAGAGGAGAGTGTAAAGTTTTCTATTTTCTCTTTAATAACCATCACAGGAATCGTAGAGTGGCGTATTACTTTTTCTGTATTAGAGCCTATAAAAAGCTCTTTTATACCACTTGCTCCTTTAGAGCCCATAATGATAAGATCTATTGTTACATCCTTTATAAGTGTATGTAATTGTTCAAAGTCAATAGCTTTTGTAATCGTTGTATTGTATTCAAGATCTTTAAGGTATTCTTTGTCTACAAACGTTGAAAGTTCTTTTTGGGCTGCTTCCATTTTATAAATAACTTCTTGGGAAGTTTTATCTTCTTCTCGATCTAAAATGGCTCCCATAACCCCAATCATGTGTATAATGTGAAGTGTTGCATTTTGTTGTCTTGCTATATGGCTAGCCATTAACAAAGCATTTTCTGAAAAAACAGAAAAGTCTACGGGAATCAAAATATGTTTCATCTTATCTATTTATTAAAACGCTTCATTAACTCCAAAATAAATACCACTGTTACCATCTATCCCAGAACCTATATCAAAGCGTAAATACGTGTTTTGATCTTTAAATAATTTATAGCGAACACCTGCACCAAAACTAGGTTTAAAGGTATCTGCATTGAAAAATGTTTCAGGACGTTCTGCAACTTCTCCAATAAGACCAAAGGCAGCAGCAGTCCATCTAGGTTTAAATCTGTATCTGTACTCTGCTTGTACAACGTACATATGATTATCTATAAAACGCCCAAAGAAATAGCCTCTGGCACGTGTGCCTCCTCCATAGCTCGCTAATGCTTGAAAAGGAATATCTCCATAGTTACTTTCAGCATAAATTTGTGTAGCTAATGTGCTTTTATCATTTACGACACTATACGTTCTTAAATCTATTACATATTTATTAAATGCACTAGTAGCACCTATAAGCTCTGAAGAAAATTGTGCTTTGGCTTGTAAATACTGTCCTTTTGTAGGCGATCCTGTATTATCACGTGTATCCAAATTAAATATAGCGCCAAGTGCAGATACAACAGCGCGATCACTCCCAGGAACAGTTCCCGAAGCTAATATACCGCCTTCTTGTATTTCTGTAACCTGATGGTTCTTAAACGTATATTCAAATCCAAAATTCAAATCTGGCGGCAATCTTTTTAAAAATGCAAACCTAAGAGCATGTGTCGTTTGTTTATAAATTTCAAGATTAGTATCTAGTGTTTTAGGGCCAATACCCCAAAATTGATTAGGATAAATTTCTAATTGGTACGAAGCATCTATAAAATAGTTTCCTTTTCCTAAATAAATTTGAGGCTTCACCTCAAAAATAAGCTGTTCATTCAAGGTGTAAATTCCAGAAAATAAGATATTAGAAAGTCGTTCATTATAGGTATTTGTGTTTTTTAACAAAAAGATTTGACCACCACCACCAAATGCAAATTCTGTTTCTGGAGTATAAAAAGCAATAGGGATTCCTATAAATTTAATAGACTTATCACTCACTAAAGTATCTGTCCTAAATGCATTTTCTCTTGTGTTGCGTTCTTCTTGTGCCATCAGTACAAGAGGAAAGAGATATAGAAGTAAAAATATTTTTTTCATTAGAAAAAGAAGTCATCAAGTAAAACATTAAAACCAAAAGAGAATAGCGTGTCGCTTACAGTAATCGTGTCACTAATCGTGCCTGTAGTTGATACTGTATCTACTGTAATCCAAAAATTATTTACATTGAAAGCAAGATCAAAAGCAATTCTATCATTTATAACATAACTATATCCCACGCCTATGATGGCGCCAAAACCATTTCCTTCACTATTTATTTGAGTTGTTTGTGAAACTTGATTGATCGCAGCTTCATCCAAATAGCGGACGTAGCCAGGTGCTAATTGTATAAATAAAGCGCCTTTTTTATTATTTGATAAGTAATAATTGCCTAGCGGACCTACAAAAAGTGTTTCGGTAGCGCGTTCAACTATTCCAGAACTACTTGAGCGTTGTGCTTGTAAAGTACCCCCAAAAAGCAATCTATTTTTTATGAATTTTCCTGTCGTCAGGTTAAGCCCATATTGATTTGTAGTAGTACGCCCCTCAATCCCTGCAACTTCTGATGTGCTGGAACTTATAATACCATCAAGTCCCGTAAGCCATCTCCCTTTTTTAAAAGGAGTGTCTATAGAGTCTAGAAACTTTGTATCTGTATGCTGTGCTTTGATGCTTTCTATATTCAGTAGAAAAAGAAAACAAAAGCTGATTAAGAATGTTATTTTCAAAAGTCTTTTCTGATTTTAAAGTTAATTTTTAAAGATATTTAATTTATGTATACGCTTTCGCGAAAGCGTATATTAAAATCACCTTTTTAGTGTTATTATTTTTCCACGTCGTAAGATTTTGAATTCTAATGTATTATTTGGACCAATATCCTGTGCAACACTCCCTAGTTTTACAAGCCCTTCATCAGTAAAATTTATGGGGACATTATTAACGGCTAAAATGATATCACCGCCTGCAATAATCGTTAGTTTATTTATTGAAAGCTCTATAGTACCATCTCTTAATCCAATATCACGCAAAGGAGAATTACTCGTTAGTTTTTCTACTAATAAACCACTCTCTTGAGGAACGTTAAATAAAGCAGCAAGATCTCCAGATAAAGGAAGGGAATCCATACCATTCCACAACACTGTTTTTTGAGAAAGTAACTCTTTTGTGATGTTGGAAGAAGCAGCAAAACCTATGCCTTCAAATCCTCCAGATTGCGTTTTAATATGACTTACTACACCCACAACTTCTCCTTTTAGATTAAACATGGGACCTCCTGAATTTCCTTTGTTTATAGCTGCATCTGTTTGGATGAATTCTGAACGAGAAAATGGATTTTGCCCTTGTATATTTTTAAGTTTTCCACTCACATATCCAGAGGATAGCGAATGTTCTAATCCTAGTGGTGCGCCTACAACAAAGATCCGTTCTCCTATGTTAAGAGCGTCTGAATCTCCCCAAGGAACAGTTACAGGGTCAAATCTTGGAATGATTAATTTGATGAGTGCAATATCTGCTGTTTCGTGAACCGTAATGACCTTTGCAGGAGAGGATGTACCATCAGAAAAAGAAATTGTCACACGTTCTGCAAGATTTACGACATGTGCGGCGGTTACAATCTCTCTATCGGAAATCATAAAACCAGATCCAAGGCTTTTTCCAGAAATCTTCTGTAATTGTACCCCATCAGATACGCGATTACTTTGCTCTGTATAAATGGTGACTACCGCTGGGTTTACTTGTTTGTATATTTCAGAAAGGTCTTGCGCGCTTAACGATACTGAAAACAATAGACATATTATAGTTGTAAGAAAAAGGTTTTTCATTCTTAAAGGTAGTTATTATATTAATTTAAATCTCGTATGCATTTCACGGTCTAATGTTTCTTGATGTTCAGGATGTGCAATACCTACAAGTGCTTTGGCACGTTGTTTTAAACTTTTTCCAAATAAATCTACAATACCATATTCGGTAGCAACATAATGTACATGAGCTCGTGTGGTTGTGACTCCAGCTCCATGCTTTAAATAGGGGACTATTTTAGAATCTCCTCGTTTTGTAGTAGAAGGCATTGCTATAATTGCTTTGCCTCCTTTTGAAAGTGCTGCTCCTCGTATAAAGTCCATTTGTCCACCTACGCCAGAATATTGATACGAACCAATAGTGTCTGCACAGATTTGACCTGTAAAATCAATCTCTATAGCGCTGTTTATAGCTGTTACTTTAGGGTTTAATTTTATAATTGAAGTGTCATTTGTATGGGATGCTTCTTTAAAATGTACGACAGGGTTATCGTCTATATAATCGTATAGTTTTTGAGAACCTACAGCAAATGTGGTCAGGATTTTTCCGGGTTTTACTTTTTTGTCTTCCCCCGTAATGACACCATTTTCTATAAGAGGAAGTACTCCATCTGAAAACATTTCGGTATGAATACCTAATCGTTTATGATGTGTAAGATTATTCAATACAGCATTGGGAATATTCCCAATACCCATTTGTAATGTGGCTCCATCTTCGATCAAACCAGCGACATGTTTTCCAATTTGAGTTTCTATTTCTGAAGGCTTGGTTACTATAGATTGGTGTATAGGTGTATCCATTTCTACGGCATAATTTATCTCATTCATGTGAATAATACCATCGCCATGTGTTCTAGGTACTTGTTTATTGATCAAAGCGACAACTGTTTTTGCTTTTTCAATAGCAGGAATCGTAATATCTACCGAAACACCTAATGAGCAATATCCGTGTTTATCTGGCGGAGAGACCTGAATAAAAGCAACATCTAAGGGAAGTATGTCTCGTCTAAACAACCAATGAATCTCACTTAAAAAAATAGGAATATAATCCCCATTATTTGAATTAACCCCTTTCCGTACATTCCCACCTACAAAACAACTTGAAAGCCTAAAAGAGTCACTGTATGGATCTTCCATATATTTTGCTTCGCCATCAGTATGTATCTGGATAATTTCTACGTTATTTAATTCTTTATAGCGATCACATAGCGCATCTATTAAAGCATTTGGTGTCATGGCAGCACCTTGAAAAAATATGCGATTATCTGATCTTACAACGGACACAGCTTCTTGAAGGTCTACTATTTTCATAGGATACTTTTTTTGTATTATTTTTTTAAAAAGGCCATATAATGGGTACTAAAACAATGGATATACTAAAAAATAGTAGCAGTAATGGAGCGCCTACTTTTAAATAATCTATAAACTTATAATCGCCTGCTGCCATTACCATTGCATTTGTAGTGGTCCCTACAGGAGTTAAAAAAGCCGTTGAGGCACTTATAGCTACAACAATCATAAAAGGTTCTGGTGATACGTTTAAAGAAGTAGCCGCTATAATAGCTATAGGGGCCATCAATACTGCTGTTGCCGAATTATTTATGGCTTGACTAAATCCTGTAGTTAATAGGAAAATCCCACCTAGTAATGCTATAGGATGAATACTACCTAAACTAGAAACTAAACTATTAGCCGCAAGTTCGGCTACACCAGTTTTTTGTAATGCTAATCCCATAGGAATCATAGCTGCAATCATAATTACACTAATCCAACTAATACCTTTGTAGGCTTTAGCCATAGGAACACATCCTGTTAAGAGTATAACTCCCGCTGCGATCATAGCAGCAATAGCTCCAGGAACTATTTTAAATACGAGCAGTACAATCATCACTAATAACATGGTTAACGATATATATGATTTATACGTTAGTGTATCAACGTTTTTAGCCATACTTTCAGGACTACCTGAAATCACTAGGTTTTTATAAACATTTTTTAAAGCTTCAATACGCTCCCAAGTACCTCTAATAATAAATGCATCTCCAGCCTTTACTGCAACATTCGTATCAATGAGAGGTTTATTGTTTCTTGAAGCTGCTAGTAATTGGATACCCGCTTGTTCTAAATATAAACCCATAGGAATACTGTGTCCTAAAAATAAAGATTTAGGTGTGATAATCATTTCTGCCATACCTACTTCTTGATTGATAAACTCTTCTTTTAACTCATCATTGTCCTTTTTGAATGGGATAACAGCTAATTGGAATGCAATGATAAACTTATCTATTGCTTCAGTTTTCCCTTTTACAGTTATGATATCGTGATAACGTAATTCTGTGTCTGGGGTAGGAAATTCAACAAATGCTTTTATACCCTTTAAACGATTTGTTGATTTTCGCTTTAAGCGAATGACAGACACTTGATATTTTTCTTCAAAATTCCATGTACTCATTAGTGTATCTACTAGAGGAGACATAGAGCGGATACGTAGTCGATATATGTTTTTATCTATACTATAATTTTCAATCCATTGATGCATTTCAGAATCAATATTTATAGGTTGATTCTCAGTGGTATTTTTAGGTAATAATTTTGAGCCAATAAACCGAAAATATAAAATAGAAATTAGTAATAAGGGTACTCCTATAAGTGCAAATTCAAAGAAAGAAAATGCTTCAAACCCTTTCTCTACAAGAGCATTACTTGCAATGATGTTTGGAGGTGTTCCTGTAAGTGTTAGTAGTCCTCCTGTATTAGAACCAAAAGCAACAGGCATTAATACTTTTGAAGGCACTGTCCCTATATTCCAAGCGGCAGAAACAGTTACGGGTAATAATGTTGCTACTGTTCCTGTATTACTTACAAATCCTGACAACACTCCAGAGCCAAAAGTGACTAATACCAACAACTTAGGAATACTCTTTCCTGCCCATTGTACGAACTTTTGACCAGCTAAGGCAGTCCATCCTGTTTGTGACAAACCTTCGCCAACAATAAATAGAGAAGCAATCATGATTACTGTTGGATTACTAAAACCACTAAGGGTCTCTGGGAGATCTAAAATTCCAGTTAAAAATAAACTTAACATTGACATCAATGCAACAATATCTGGAGTGAATTTTCCCCAAATGAAAAGTATAATGGTAATCGCTAGAATGATTAATAAAACAGTCATAGTAATTACGTTTTTTTAGCTTCAAATACTTTATTTCTATAGTACGCTATTAATGATACTAGCACTACAATAGCAATTAACACATAAATAAATGTAGGAATTGGAATCGGATCTCCTGCAGCATAACTATGTAACCCTGATAAATAGTAATTTACGCCAAAGGATGTCATAATGATAGAGCCAAAAGCAAATACACTAACCATATTCAATATAAAATTACTTTTTAAAGCAGGTATCAAACGTAGATGTAGTACAATTGCATAAACGATAATACTTATTAGTGCCCAAGTTTCTTTAGGGTCCCATGCCCAATAACGTCCCCAAGACTCATTAGCCCAAATACCGCCTAAAAAGGTGCCTACTGCTAGTACAAATAAACCCATTGTCATGGCAATTTCATTAATATAGGTAAGCTCCTTAATCTTAATATTGATAACATCTTTGGTTTTATCTGTTCTTATGATGATAAGAAGCAATGCCATAAAACCTAATACAGCAGATAGTGCTAGTGGCGCATAACTACTTACAATAGTGGCAACGTGTACTTTTAGCCAAAACGATTTAAGTACAGGCATTAAATTTGTGATTTCAGGACTTAACCAGTCTAGGTAACTTACAAATAACAGCGCTCCAGTAAATAAGGTGGCAAGTGGTAACGCAAAGTCAGATTTTCTAAATGTAATCAAGCCACACAGTAGTAAAACCCATGCGACAAAAACAAGCATTTCATACCCATTACTCCAAGGTGCATGCTGCGCTACATACCAACGTAGGATAATATTTCCTGTAAAAAGCAAGAAACTGATAAGTGTTATGATGATGGTGAGATTCCATACAATGGTAACCCCTTTTGCTTGTTTGAATATTTTAATGATGGCTATTAATAGCAGCACAAATCCAAGTGTAAAGAATACTTGAAACAACCAGAAATTTAGATTGAGTTCGTTATACCATAGCTCTGCAGCAATGCGTTCTTCACTTGGGATAATTTCTTTACCCAAGACATCTTGAAACTTCTTAATATACGTTAGATCCTCAAAGGCTTTCTCATAATCCTTTTTAATTAAAGATGTAAAATATTGAGGAATAATTCCCTGAGCAAAGCGCCCGTCTTCTGGAGGGAAATCCTTGAAATCATGAGAATAGCTATGCCATTTATTGGTTGCATCAAGACTATTCGGAAATACTTTCAAGTAATTACCTGAAAACACATTGTATAAAATATTAAAACGTTCATCTACTTTAAGCACTTCTTTATCAAATTCAGAACGTTCAGCAGGTTTTTTCTTATTTACTTTTTCTACTTCTTCAGCGAGGAGATATACTTCGTCATCATCCAAGAAACTAGAGAAAGGGACAAGTCCGTTATCACTTACGGATAGCTCTTTAAAAAGCGCTCCACCTTTCTCTAAGTCGACTTTAATGACAGGAATGTCTTGCCAAATATTTGGATTTACATGCATTGATAGGAATGCTTGATTTGCATCCATTTCAATGGTTTCTCCATCTTGTATAAGTTTATAATATGGCTTTCGCGAAAGCTTTCTCAGAAACTCTGACGCTAGCGTATTTACTGGTTTTATACGTCCGTCGAGATCTTGAACCATCAAACGACCAAACAATTCGGCGTGATTTTTATCAATACGTTGTTGCTCTATGACTGCCTTTGTAATACCCGACCAAGGAGCCGTTTGTGCATTCGTATAAGAGGAAAAAGATAGACTCAAAAATGCAACAATTGCTGTTTTTGTTTTTAATTTCTTTAGTTTTTTATTGATGGTGGCATAGCGAGATTTCTTGCCAAATAATGTAAAAAACATTCCTAGCCCCATAAACAAATATCCAAGATAGGTGATAGCAGTACCAAGCACATCGTGATTTACAGCGAGGACCGTACCTTTCTCATCGGTATCATAACTAGCCTGATAAAACCTATAACCCCCATAATCGAGTACATTATTCATAAAGATGCGATAAGGCATTTCTACATGTTCAGTTTTGTCTAGAACAGTAACCTCACTGGCATATGCAGAGGGACTTGTAGATCCTGGATAACGCTCTAATTGGAAATCGTTTAAATGTACCTCAAAAGGAGTTTCTATAGCTTCAGCACCATACGAAAGGTTGATCTCTAAATTACCCATTTTTGCCGTGTGTTCACTAGGTAAGAAACCATCTCTGTATAACATCGTGATGGTTTCAGTAATATCACCTATAGTGACATCTACTTTGACAGCATCGTCCTTTATCTCATCGTTATCTTTAGGTTTATCGGCAAGACTTACTAGTTCTAATTCGCCTTTTGGGTAATAGATCATAGGCACAAAAGAAGCATCTCCATCACGATACAAAGTTCTAATCACAAGAGGATATACACTATCTTTTTTAATGGTACTTGCTGTTTGTGTTGCCATGACGAAGTTGCCTAGCTCACGAGGTGTTTTGATAAAGAGTTCACCATTATTCTCAGAAATAGTAATAATATCATCCCTATTTACGTCAAACCCTATTAGATGTTGATGTTCACCAATAGCTTCGATTTCACCTTTTTCTAGAAATACATTTTGACGGCCATTACCAGCGGTAACAACCATTTCGATCATAGGTTTTCCATTAGGGCTGTTTTCTTTTACTTGAGGAATGGCATCTGCAATAAAATCATTATGCGTGATGGTTACGGCAGTATTATTAATATCTGTAGTAATTGTAAAGTCATTATTACTAATAGGGGAGTATTCTATTTTTTTACGAACCGTACGTGTATTTGTTCCATCAGAGATTTTTGCTGTTAGATAATTTGCATCAGATATAATCACGTTAGAACTGGCACCTTCTCGTATACGCATAATTCCGCCGTATGAGCTGTATCTAGTAATTCCTGCGCCTAATAAAATGACAATAAATGCTAAGTGAAACATCAATAAAGGCCATTTTTCTTTACGCCATAAGCTGTATTTAAAAGTGTTTAAGAAAAATGAAATTCCTAACCCTACCATCACCATTTCAAACCACCATGCATCGTAAATAACTTTCCAAGCGGTGGCTGTACCATAATCATTCTCTACAAAAGTGGCGACAGCCATGGATGAGCCAAAAACGAATAAGAGCAAAACAGCAAGACTCGGAGAAGAAAGAAAACGGTATAGTTTATTCATAATTCAGTTTAAAATAAAAGATACCATCCTATATAAAAGACGGTATCTTAATGCTATGAAGTTACATATTCAATAGGTGAACCATGTAACCCAAGGGTATTATGTTTTTTATGCTTTCGCGAAAGCGTACTAAAAAAATAAAATACTGTCGCGAGATGATCAATGTAATGGTACTATATATAATTGTAATTATTTCTGTTCTGAAGAAGCAGAGGTTGCATTAATATCTGATGCCTTAGCATCTGGATATGTTGCTTCTCTGGCAGCAGCTTCTTCCAACCATTTTGGTAATAATGTTTCCTTAAACTCGGCTTTTTCAGCACGTAATTTTTCCATATCTAAACCAACATAGTGTTGTGCTTTTTCTTTGGTAGAAATATCTGGCATCTCAACCTCTTGGTTATATCCTAGTGTGGCTAGCATACGAGCTAACTTGACACGTGCTTCTTGAGCAATCACTAATCCACTAGCCAATACTCTTACGTTTTCTACTGGAGAATGGAAAGAGGCGCCATGCGAAGCAGCACCATAATCCCAACGCCATTGCGCATGACGAATATCTTGTAAGATAGGAGCCATTTGATCTTTGGTTGCGCCTAATTCCCAACATTTGCCTGCTTCTATGTGTGCTTTTACTAGCAATTCTTCTAGTTTTAATCGCGTTTGACTTGCTTTAGCTTGGCGTTCATATACATTTTGGACCAAATTACCTTCTTCTTCACGATGACATACCTGACACGCATTTTGCATATTATTTAGTGGAGATTGCAAATGATGATCTGTAAATTTCTGTCCGCCTTCACTTTTATAAGGCATATGGCAATCTGCACAGGAAACACCTCTTTGTGCATGAATACCCGTTACAAATGTTTCATATCCAGGATGCTGTGCTTTAAGCATAGGTGTTTTAGATATTTTATGTTCCCAATCTGCAAAGGCAATATCATCATAATACTTTTCCATATCCTCAACTGTCATTCCATTTTGCCAAGGAAATTTAAGGTAAGGGACTCCTTCTTTTCCAGGGATTTTCTTGTCAAAATAATATTCTACGTGACATTGAGCGCATACTAAGGAGCGCATTTCATTATGTGTTGCTTGATTAATATCTTTTCCCATGGCATCAAATGCTTCTACAAGAGCAGGGCGAGTGATACGTAATTTCATGCTGTTTGGGTCATGACAATCTGCACAGCCTATTGGGTTTACAATTTCAGCTCCTTTATCTGCCCATTTTCCTTCGTAAAACTCTGCAATGCCTATTTCGTTCATTAAACGAGGTACATCTGGACTTTTACACGTCCAACAAGTTGCAGGCATAGGACCGTCACCTTTTCCTTTTGGTCCTCCTGTTCTTAGTGTATTATGTATATCTTCAATAGCATAGCCATGACCACGGCCTTGATTATAATCTTTAGAGAACCCATAACCTGCAAATAAAACGACTAGATTGGGATCTTCTTCTAAAACATCTCTCATATGTGACCCTCCTTGAAAGGATGCAAAACTAGTGTCAAGTGTTTGTAAGGATGATTGATACTCTTTCGGATAGTTTAAACCCCAAACCTCATTTCTTGGTTCGTTTTCTGTAATACTTACCTGAGGAGTAAATGCATACTTTGCTTCACTCTTTCTATTGATAATACTAGAGGCAAGAAGACCTAATAAAAAGACAACGATAATTGTAACGATAAATAACACTTTGTTTTTCATAATGTTGTATTTAATTTTGGTCAATTTCTTTTTGAAGCCATTCTGGAACCACAGATGCTGCTTGATCTGTAGGAATAGGTGCTAGATTATATCTTATGGTAGAGATTCCTTGTTTTTTACCATGTGGAATTTCTATATGACAACTCCAACATTGCCTCCCCGTTCTATTTTCTTTATGATCGTCTAGCCAGCCTACATATTTAGTTTGTGTTACTTGCTGTACATGACAGCGTATACAGTTAGCTTGTACTACTTTTTGTGAAGCCTCCTTCATTTGTATTACATCAGGTTCAGCCCTCATAGTAAATACAGATGCATGATATAAGCCGTCTTTGGCTTTAAAATAATATTTATTTACGATGTTATCATGAGGAACATGACACGCATTACAGTTTGCGACCTCTCTATGTGAACTATGCATCCAACTGTTATAAACAGGTGTCATTACATGGCAATTTACACAGGTTTGGGGGTCATCACCAAGATAGGAAGTGATTTCAGACTCTTTAGCCATAAATAAACCTAGTCCAATAAGACAAGCTATAAAGAATACTGCAAGCGTACGCCATTGAGTTCCTTTCTTAGGTAATATGGTATATTTAAATTTCAATCCTTATTGTTTAAAATTTGTAAAGAGCGTAGGGTTTATTATAAGTCTTGCCCATGCCCAGTTATTCGTATTATCATTTGGTCTATTATCCCTAATTAAACTCATACTTTCTGAAGCAAAAAGATGTGAGTACCCGATGTTTAAAGTTACGTCTTTTATTAGTTTTTGAGTAAAAACTACGTCTATTTCTGTACCTAAATAGGTGTCAGCATTATTTAATAATTCAGCATTAGAAGAGAAATAGTGAATTTTAGTCAATAGACTAGACTTTTCAGAAGTTTTAAATACCGCTTTCGCGAAAATATCATTAAGACCAACGTTATTTGCATGATTACCTACAAAAAAATAATCCATATACCCATTGAATTTGTGATTGGTACCATAAAGAGGGAAAAAGGATTTGTTTCTTGAATCTCCCGCTTGATCTGTACCACTTAGCAATTCTAATCCTAGACCATATAAATGTTTAGTAGGTTTATATGTAGCTTCTAGCATTGCTTGATATGCGTTTAATTTAGTGTTGTTGTTATCTCTACCAAATTGATAATAGGCACTTCCTGAAATTTGTAGCGATTTTAGTGGAAACTTAAAGTATGTTCCCGTAGTCTGTCTGTAAAGAACACCATCGGGTGTTTCTTGTCCATCTACAATTTTAAAATCTTGAAAACCTGAATTTAAGAATAAGAAACTTGCTTGTATGTTATTCCATTCTTTATGGAGGTGAGCAAATTGCATTGTTTTATATGTAAATGCGTCTTGAAGAAAAAAGCCGTTTCCTTCGTTTGAAGGACGTTCTTGATTAAAAGCAAAGCCTATATCTGTCTTGAATGTTTCATTTTTGTATTTTATAAGAGCTACGTCATGAGAGCGTCCTTGCATTGCCCAGTCTAATCCACCTAAAATACGTTGATCGTCATAAGAGAGTACTTGTCTTCCTAATTTTGTAGACCACTTTGAATCAATTTGATACGCTACCCATGCTTGGAAAAGTGAAAAAGAATCATTACCATCTATAGGTGATATTTGTGGAGTATCTCCCCAAATACTGACATCTTGAACACTCACCATGAGTTGTAATTTTTCTAATCCGTAGCTAATATTGAGTCGTGTACGTTGTTGCACAAAAACGCCTGGTTCACCATTATCAGGAAAAAGATTTCCAAAACCATGGCGATATTCAAATCGAGGTCTAATATCTGCATCTATTGTTAGTTGTCCGTACGTTGATACTACTGAGAATAGTATACAGATTAATGTTAGGAGTAGTCGATGGTTAGTCATAACTATTTAGTTTCCTGCTTAGGAAACTAAAGTTAGTGAATATTCGAAACGTAACAAAACTTTATGAAAAGCTTTTTACTGAAAATACATTAGATAATTGTAATGAGTGAAAGAAATGAATGCTTTTTACACAAGGACTTACTATTTCAGTACGATTCATAGATGAATCTATCTATTTAGTAAACTAAAAAATATCATAAAAGTGTTTTAGGTATGTTTTAGGAGAATAAAAAAAGACAATTACAAATAAATGTAACTGTCTGATTTTTAAGTAGCGAGAACGAGAATTGAACTCGTGACCTCCGGGTTATGAATCCGACGCTCTAACCAACTGAGCTACCTCGCCATGATATGCTTTTTGAGATACTATGATATAGACTATCCCGTAAGCGGATGCAAATATAAAAACAATTCATCTTACTACAAACACATATTTTAAAATAAAATCAAAACTATTTTTTTGTTCTCGCGATTTCTTTCAATATATTGGGCTATACTAACAACAACAAACCTATGAGCGATAAAATTAAATATGAAATGGAGTTTGTGATTCGCGCATCACCAAATCTATTATACCAATATATGGCAACACCTTCAGGGATGAGTGAGTGGTTTGCTGATAACGTAAATTCTCGTGGTGAATTATACACCTTTATATGGGATGGCACCGAAGAACAAGCTAAACTAGTCAATAAGAAAAGTAATGAACGTATTAGATTCAGGTGGCTAGAAGATGAAGAAGATGGAGAAGACTACTATTTTGAACTCCGCATTCAAGTAGATGAAATCACAAAAGATGTATCTCTTATTATTACAGATTATGCAGAAGATGATGAAGTAGAGGAAGGGAAGATGTTTTGGGAAAATCAAATTTCAGAATTAAAACATGTGATAGGGTCTGTTTAAATCCTATGCTAAATAGTATATTTGTCCCGCCCTTAAAAGAGAGGCGGGATTTTTTATGATTAATGATAACGGAACCTTAGTCCAAAGCAAAGAAACACATCTTAGTCCTATGAATAGAGGACTGTTATATGGAGATGGAGTTTTTGAAACCCTAAAAGTAGTAAACTCCAAAATACTGTTTTGGGAAGATCATTATTTTAGATTGATGGCATCTATGCGTATCCTGCGTATGGAGATTCCAATGGAGTTTACTCCAGAATATCTTGAAAAACAATTACTAGACACTATAAATGCATGTGGCTTATCTGATGCACCTGCGCGCATTAGAATAACGGTCTATCGTAAAGATGGTGGGACGTATTTGCCTGAGCATAGAGGTGTAGGGTATTATATATATGCCAAAGAAATTTCAACTCCATTTTATACGCTTTCGGATGCACCTTACGAGGTCGAGTTATATAAAGATCATTATGTGAATGCTGATATCTTATCTACCCTTAAAACAACGAATAAAGTGCTTCATGTAACGGGAAGTATTTTTGCAGAAGAAAATGGATATGATAATTGCTTATTGCTTAATAATAAAAAGAATATTGTAGAAGCATTACAAGGAAATTTATTTCTAGTAAAAGGAACACATATCAAGACACCTCCACTAGAAGATGGTTGTCTCCGTGGAATTATTCGTAAACAATTATTAACAATACTTCCTTTACTAGAAGAGTATACGTTTGAGGAAGCTTCTATATCTCCTTTTGAGTTACAAAAAGCTGATGAACTCTTTATCACAAATGCGATAAAAGGAATTCAACCTATAACAAAGTATAGAAAGAAAGTCTATACATCAGAAGTTGCTAGTGTACTATTACAAAAATTGAACGTAAAAGCTAGATTAGGTTAGTTGTAGTGAGGATGCTCAGGAGAATTTGACCATATAAGATAATCTCCACCTAATTCTATGATCTTTTCTCTCCAAAGTTTTTGACAACACTTGGTAAGTATATTTTCTTTATAATTATTTTCAACCACAACCCAAGATTTTTCGAGTAGCTCTTGATTAAGTTGTTCTGAATCCCATCCAGTATACCCTAAGAAAAATTGAATTTCTTCAGTTTTTATTTTATTTTCTTCTATAAGTTTGATCACTACATCAAAATCGCCGCCCCAAAAGATTCCAGAAGCTATTTCTGTACTATCTTTTATAAGATCAGGAACCGTATGTATAAAATAAATATTGTCTTGTTCTACAGGTCCTCCGTTAAAAATGGGCAAATCACTATGTGTAAGAAACGGAATAAAATCTTTAAGTTTCTGTTCGAGAGGTTTGTTCATTATAAAACCCACAGTGCCATGATCATTATGATCGGCAAGTAAGATAACGGATCTATTAAATGACACATCACCTATAATAGATGGTTCTGCGATTAATAAATACCCTTTATTTGGAGGTAGTTTCATGGCATTTTTAATTACATAAATAAACCTAGTCATTTTTTTTACCATATCAAAATAAAGTGACTTATGTTTAATGTTATCTTTTTTTGTTTCAGGCATTTAAATATATATATTCCTAGGTTTATTTTGAAATAAATACTTTTGAGTGAAGTAAACGACTGTTTTATAGGGACTTATTTTTTATTGATTCTATTCTACAGCTTTGATTTATAGAAAATATCTTTGTTTTTGATTTTAAATATTTGTTAAACAAGTTTTTATAACTAAAAATCATTATTAGAGTTTCCAGTGGTTTTTTAATTATTTAGAAAAACACTGTAACAAAACACTCACTTCATTTACTTATGATATACTATTTATTATTTATACAAACACGATGAAAGCACACGAAATAGATTACGAGATTATTGGAGAAGAAATGCAATATGTAGAGATAGAGTTAGATCCACAAGAAGGAGTGATTGCAGAAGCTGGGAGTTTTATGATGATGGAAGAAGGAATTAGAATGGACACTATATTTGGCGATGGTTCTCAGAAAGATAACTCGGTATTAAGAAAAATTTTTGGAGCAGGTAAACGATTACTCACAGGAGAAAGTCTTTTTATGACTGCTTTTTATAATGATGTAGTAGGAAAGAAGAAGGTAAGTTTTGCGTCTCCATACCCAGGGAAAATAATACCTATTGATCTTGCAGACATAGGAGGGAAGTTTATCTGTCAAAAAGATGCATTTCTTTGTGCAGCCAAGGGAGTTTCTGTAGGTATTGAATTTTCTAAAAAATTAGGAAGAGGTCTTTTTGGAGGAGAGGGATTTATTATGCAAAAACTTGAAGGTGATGGCGTCGCTTTTGTACATGCTGGCGGTACTACATTAAAGCGAGAGCTAGCTCCTGGCGAAAAACTAAAAGTTGATACGGGATGTATTATTGGTTTTGACCATACCGTAAACTATGATATTGAATTTGTAGGAGGGATTAAAAATACCATTTTTGGAGGTGAAGGATTATTTTTTGCAACCTTATCTGGTCCAGGTACTGTATATATTCAATCATTACCATTTAGCAGATTAGCAAATAGAGTACTTGCATTGGCACCTTCAGGAGGAGGAAAGTCTAGAGGAGAAGGTTCTATCTTAGGAGGAATAGGAGATTTATTAGACGGCGATAATAGCTTTTAGTAAGTGTCTGTAAACGAATAAAATATATTTTAACACGATCAAAAATTGTTGTTAAAGTGTAAGGATTGGTTTAAAAAGTAGAACAAAAGGTGTATATTTAAGATATAATAAAAATACCTGCCTATACAGAAAACTACTTTTATTAGATCTAACCTAAACCTAATTTCGAATATGGCGAGAGCAATGTTTGAATACACAAAAACTATCCTTAACAAGGTGAGTTTTGACAGTGTATTATTTTGTAAAGAGCTACAAAAAGCAGTTAAACGATTACTTCCTTATGAAATTGAGGAACTTCGTATTTGGATCGACATCCTTGTAAAGGAGAAGCCAAATCTTAATCAATGTCTCATTTATTTAAACCCATAAAAAAGAGCCTTGGAAACAAGGCTCTTTTTAGTTGTGCAATGTTCTTTTAATCATTTATGATTAATAGGACTAATGATTTGAACATTCTGAAATGCAATGGCTCCTTTTACAACACTGGCGATTGTAGTACGTAAGGCTTCTATAATTTGCATTTTGAGTTCACTTCTATGATAAATAAGACTCACCTCTCTAGCGGGTGATGGTTCCTTAAAATTCTTTAAGGAGTCTATGTCTTTTCCTTTATAATCTATAGTATGTAAATAAGGTAATAACGTCATTCCTAAATCTTCATTGGCAAGTTTTACTAAAGTTTCAAAACTACCACTCTCTAACGAAAAATGATCATCTTCTTGATTGCCCACTGCTTTGCATAAATTAATAACGCCATCTCTAAAACAATGTCCATCTTCTAGTAATAACATATCTGTTAAATCTAAATCTGAAACTTCTAAGCTCTTCTTTTTAGCTAAACGATGGTTTTGTGTGACATAGGCAATAAAGGGTTCGTAATACAAAGGACGTTCCTTAATATTTTCATTTTCCAAAGGTGTAGCAGCAATAGCAGCATCTAAATGTCCTTCTTCAAGTTTTTCTATAATAGTCTCTGTATTTAACTCCTCTATCTTAAGTTTTACTTTTGGATACTTATTAATAAAGTTACGTAAGAACATAGGTAATAGTGTAGGCATAATTGTAGGGATAATACCCAACTTGAATTCTCCTCCTATAAATCCTTTTTCTTGATCGACAATATCAGAAATGCGATTTGCTTCATTTACGATATTTTTTGCCTGGATAACTATTTTGGTTCCTATCTCCGTAAGTTCAATAGGTTTTTTTGTGCGATCAAAAATTAAAACATCAAGTTCTTCTTCTATCTTTTGTATTTGCATACTTAAGGTAGGTTGTGTCACAAATGTTTTTTCAGCTGCTTTTGTAAAGTTTTTATGCTCTGCAACAGCGAGTACATATTTTAATTGAGTAATAGTCATAAGATGGTATCTAGATCGTTGCAAAAATACAAAGCTATTAGCAAAAACTATACATATAAGAAAACAATTAGTTTTTCTTATATGTAAATACGCTCTTATGCCTATCAGTATAACGCATTAAAAAAGGCTTCATAATTATATGAAGCCTTTTTTAATGCTATATACTATTGTAGTGATTACATGTTTATTTTGATGGTAATATCTTTATCTTCTACTGTAAATTTAGCATCTCCCCAGTTTGGAGGTCCAAAACCAGCACCTGCACCAGAAACTCCATAAGGCTCTTTAGGCATCCCGCTTGGTTCAAAATCCATACGTCCATTTGAATTAAAATCGTGTAGGGTGATAATTCCATAAGTTCCTGGTTGAACGTTTTCAAATGTTAATGTAACCGATTTGTTTTCAGGAGTCGTTTCGGCAGCATCTAATGGTGCCGCTTTCATAAATGTTGCTTCGTCATATAACGCAGCAGATACTTTTCCATCATTATTTAAAAGGTTTGGAATTTCAATAGTAACGGTAACACCTTTATTTTCTTGAGCGAATGTTAAGGTTGAGAATAAAAATGCGATTAAGTAGATACAAGTTTTCATAATGTGTTGTTTTTATAGTGTTAATTTTGATTGACAGGGTAAAAGTATGTGTACGCTTTCGCGAAAGCGAACAAAACCTTCTGAACTGTCAAAAATTAGGATTGAACTGTAGTAGTACCCTTATTTCTGCCAAAAACTGAAATCTGCTGCCGTCTGTTCGCATTTTTTCCTTTCGGCTTGATTGTTGAATGTTCATTACTATGTTGACAACTCTTAGTATGAAGAATAGCATAACACTAAAACATTGTTAAATTTATACTAATACATAAATGAATGTGTATGAACTATAATCCAGAAGAAGAAAATAACCTTTCCCTTACGCGTTTTGAGTCTATGTTGAAGACGAATAACGTTTCGTTTTTTGACTCTGAAGAGTTTGAAAGTATAACAAATTACTATATAGAAGAAGGTAAAATAGCTTTGGCTAGGAAAGCTGTAAAATTGGGATTAGAACAACACCCAACTTCCATAAACCTTAGGTTATACAAGGCAGAGATTTTTATTTTTGAAAATAAATTTGAAGAAGCTAATGTCATTTTAAATGAACTCTATGAATTAGAGCCTAAAAATGAAGAGATTTATATTCAAAAAGCAAACATATATAGTAAACAAGATAAGCATCAAGAGGCCATTAACTTATTAGAAATGGCAATAGACCTTACTGAAGATCCTTCAGATGTGTATTCTTTGATTGGCATGGAATACCTCTTTATAGATGATTTTCAGAATGCGAAGTATAACTTTATGAAGTGTCTTGAAATAGATGATACAGACTATAGTGCGCTTTATAATATTATTTATTGTTTTGATTTTCTAGAGCAACGCGAAGAAGCTATAGAATATCTAAATATGTTTTTAAACAAAAACCCATATTGTGAAGTCGCTTGGCATCAAGTGGGAAAACAATACTTTGATTTAAAACACTATGAAAAAGCACTTTCTGCATTTGATTTTGCAGTGATCAGTGATGATCGTTTTATTGGTGCATATCTAGAAAAAGGAAAAGTACTTGAAAAGCTTGGAAGATACCATGAAGCGCTTGAAAACTATCAAATTACATTAGAGCTTGATGATCCTACTTCATTTGCGTTATTACGTATGGGGAAGTGCTATGACCAGTTAGGAAATGATGAATTGGCCATCAAACATTACAAAAGATGTGTGCATGAGGATCCGCTATTAGATAATGGCTGGATTGCCATTACAGATTATTACGCAAAAAGGTTAGATTTCCAAAAAGCGCTTTACTATATAAATAAAGCCATTCATATTGATTCTGAAAATGTATTGTATTGGAAACGATATGCAAGAATTAATCACCGCTTAAAGTTTTATGAAGAAGCAGAGCACGGATATAGACGTACATTAGAGCTTGGTAATTATGAGTTAGAGACTTGGCTTACGCATGCAGATATATTGCTATACTTAGAAGAAACAGATGCCGCTATCACCATTCTTTCACAAGCATTAGAGTTTTATCCTGAAAATGTAGAAATTATGTTTCGTTTATCTGGATTGAATTATACAAAAGGGGATGATATTCAAGGACGTTTTTTCCTTAAAACAGCCTTAATGATAGATCCAGATTTTTCTATTATACTAGAAGAATTGTTCCCATATGCACATTCTAAAAAAGAGGTAAAAGAACTATTAGCCAAATATAACGTCTAAAGATGTTGTTATTTTTTGGGTTTCTGTAGGTCTTCTTAATCAAACCTACTATTTTAGCATATACTAACTATATGCTGATGTCAAAATCTATATTCTCTTACTTTATAATACTTTTAAAAGGAATGGCAATGGGCGCTGCCGATGTAGTGCCGGGAGTTTCAGGAGGAACCATTGCGTTTATATCAGGTATTTATCAAGAACTTATAGAAACTATAGATAGACTAGATTTTGGGATTATTAAAGTATGGAAGAAGGAAGGTTTTAAAAAAATGTTCATTCATTATAACCTTGGCTTTCTGGTTAGTTTATTCTTAGGCGTATTTATTAGTATTTTATCACTCGCCAATTTAATTTCTTATTTATTAGAAAATCACCCTGTGATTGTATGGTCCTTTTTCTTTGGGCTTGTGGTTGCAAGTATTATCTATATAGGAAAGCAAATTAAAAAGTGGAGTCCTATAATTATTATAACAGCTATTATAGGTGTCGCTGTTGCGTATTATATTACTATAGCCACACCAGCTCAGGCTCCAGATGCACTATACTTTTTCTTTCTATCAGGATGTATCGCTATTATAGCGATGATCTTGCCAGGGGTTTCAGGATCATTTATTCTTGTGTTATTAGGCTCTTATGGTATTGTATTATCTTCATTGACAGATTTTATAGATGGGGTTACTTCTGGTAATTGGGAAGTTGTTAAAACAAGCTTTTTAAAAGTACTGCTTTTTATTATTGGCTGTGTGATTGGCTTAAAGCTTTTTTCGAAAGCATTAAAATGGATGTTTGCTCATAAACAAGAGATTACCTCAGCCATACTAACGGGCTTTATGATAGGATCGCTCAATAAAATATGGCCATGGAAAAATGTGCTTTCTACGAGGACAGATAGACATGGTGATGAAGTGCCTTTATTAGAAAAAAGTGTGTTACCTTCTTCTTTTGAAGGTGAACCCTTAGTGATGTATGCTATTGTTTTTTCAATTATAGGGTTTTTAGCAATATTCTTACTTGAACGATTAGCTGTACGAAAAAAAATAAATGCAAACTAAAACACGCACTTTTGTTGATAAAATCTGGCTTATCCTTAAAGGGTTAGCAATGGGAGCGGCCAATAAAGTACCAGGTGTTTCAGGAGGAGTTGTTGCGTTTGTAGCTGGTTTTTATGAAGAATTTATAGCTTCTCTTCAAAAATTTAATGGAAAAGCATTGCGATTATTGCTCAATGGCCGGTTTAAAAGTTTCTGGGCATATGTTAATGGTAAATTTTTAGGTTTGCTTATTCTTGGGATGCTAATCAGTTACTTTAGTGTCTCTTTGCTTTTGGATGTTGCATTACAGCATTATCCTTTATTGGTTTGGAGCGCTTTTTTTGGAATGATTATAGGTTCCATTTATTATATAGGGAAGGATTTTGAAAATTGGAATAGACAAATCGTACTGTATACAATATTGGGAGTAATAGGAGGAGTGAGTATAAGTCTTTTAGAACCAGCACAAGAGAATGATCATTTAGTATTTGTTTTCTTTTGTGGTATTATAGGGGTTTCGGGTATGACACTTCCTGGCTTATCAGGGTCGTTTATTTTGATCCTATTAGGCAACTATGTGTTATTATTGGTCGACTCTGTTAATGCTTTATATACGACCTTATTAGATATTGTTACGTTAGATTTTAGTTTTACTGACGATCCTGAGCAAATGCGATTGCTAAAAGTATTACTTGTTTTTGCAGCAGGCTCTCTTACAGGATTAATAACTCTTTCTCACTTTTTGGGGTATTTGCTAAAGAAATTTAAGAATAACACAAATGCTACTATCTTAGGATTTATTGCAGGCTCATTAGGAGTTGTCTGGCCTTGGAAGAAAGAAGTCTACAAGATGATTGATGGTAATGTCCTATTGGATATTAATGGCAATCCTATTTTAGATAATTACAATCGCTTCTTTCCATCAGAAGTTACCTTAGAAAATACATTAGCTATATTCTTTATTGGAGTTGGTATATTACTGGTGGTCGCATTAGGGAAGTATGGAGATAAAACTAGAGCACATGGGTAGTTATGGACTTATAGGTAAGAATATATCCTATTCTTTTTCTAGACGTTATTTTGCTTCAAAATTTGAAAAGGAAAATATAGCTAATGCCAGTTATGTAAACTTTGATAGCCAGACGATAAAAGAGGTTGAGGAACACCTTTCTAATACTGCTATTCAAGGTTTTAATGTAACGATTCCTTATAAAGAAGAAATCATACCCTATCTTGATTATGTAGATGTGAATGCGCATAGCATAGGAGCTGTAAACACTATAAAACGTACTGATTCTGGAAAACTAATAGGATACAATACAGACTACATAGGATTTAAACAATCGTTTTTAGAATATTGTGGAGATTTCTTTTCTAACACCTCTAGAACTAAAAAAGCGCTAATACTTGGTACAGGAGGCGCTTCAAAAGGAGTGATCTATGCATTACAACAACTAGGAGTTCATTGTACATATGTATCTAGAAATACATCGGAAAATATATTGTCATACACTAATTTGTCTGAAGCGGTACTACGTGAGCATACACTTATTGTAAATTGTACACCTTTAGGTACGTCACCAGATATAGATGCGTTTCCTGATATCCCATATGAGTACGTAAATGAATCTCATATTCTTTATGACCTTATCTATAATCCAGAAAAAACACGGTTTTTAGAAAAAGGAGAACGTCGTGGAGCTACTATCATTTCAGGATTACGTATGCTAGAATTACAGGCAGAAGCCTCTTGGGAAATTTGGCAAGAGTAACTCTCTTTTCTAGTTTTTTAACAGATATTCCTATAATCCTTATAGGATATTATAATTATATGAGCGGTATTAGTATCTTTAGCTCTTTAAAGATGAACCTTAACATTGAAACAAATGTCAGAAGAAAAACAATCTCAAGAAACCGAAGGGAAAATTAATGATGCTGAATCTGTAGAAGAGACGACACCTCAACCAGAAAAAGGTATTGAAGAAGAAATCGAAGCATTAGCAGCAGAAGCAGAAGCCACTGAACTGCCTACAGAAGAAACTGTAGAGGCCGAAATAGACAAAGACGAAGTCACAGAGGCTACTGTGGTAGAAGAAAAAGAAGCTGAAAAACCGGAAGTTGAAAGCGAAACAGCAGTAGAAGTGCCAGCAACAACAGAAGAAGAAGTTTCTAGCAAAGAGATTGTACATGAACCAAAAGAGATTCCTAAAAAAGAATATACTACTTTAACGAATGAAGAATTATTAGAAGAGTTTAAAACATTACTCGCTAATGAGAAGGTGCAGCTGATCAAAGATCATGTAGATGGTATCAAAAATGCTATCGATGCTAAATTTAATGAAGAACAAGAAGTCGCAAAGGCAGCATTTATAGAAGAAGGCGGAAACCTTATTGATTTTAGATATTTTTCTCCACTTAAGAAAGATTTTAATGAGACGTATTATGCGTATCGTCATAAACGTGCAGGCTATTATCAAAATAAGCAAAAAGATCAAAAAGCGAATCTAGCATATAGACAAGAGCTCATAGAAGAAGTAAAGAAGCTTAGAGAAGAACTGGGAGGTGTTGAGAGCATACAGTCTACATTCAATAAGTTTAAAGACATTCAGGAACGTTGGCATAATGCAGGAGATATCCCTAGAGATCGTTACAATTTAGTTTGGAATAATTATTATCATCATATTGATAATTTTTACGAACTTTTACATTTAAATAGAGAGTTTAGAGATAAACACTTTCAAGATAACTTAGCAAAAAAGTTACAACTCATAGAGCGAGCAGAAGAATTAGCTTCAGAACCTAAAGTAAGTAAGGCATTTAAAGAACTTCAGCTACTACACCGTATGTGGAAAGAGGAAATAGGCCCTGTAGCAAAGGAGTATAGTGATGAAATATGGGATAAGTTTAGTGCTGCTACTAAGAAAATACATGATGCTAGAGATGCACAACAAAAAGAAATAGAAGCATCGTGGGGTCAAAATTTAGAGGTTAAACGTGCAATCATTGAAAAATTAGAAGTGATTAAGTCTAAGGATGTGGTTTCTCATCAAGATGTACAAACAAAAGTAAAAGAAGTTGAGACTTTACGAGAAGCATTCTTTAAATCTGGACGTGTACCTACAGATGTAAATGAAGAAGTATGGTCTACATTTAAAAATGTAGTACGAGAATTTAACCATAAAAAGAACGCATTCTATAAGTCTCAGAAAAAAGAACAGTTTGAAAATCTAAATAAGAAACTAGAACTAATCAAGATTGCTGAAGACAATAAGGATAATGATGATTTTTCTACCACGATAGACCTTATGAAGAAAATACAGTCCGATTGGAAGAAGATTGGACATGTACCAAGAAAAGATAGTGATAAGATCTGGAAACAGTTTAAAAATGCCTGTAATCACTTCTTTGATCGTTTGCATGATTCAAAGAAAAAAGCAAATGCTGGAGAAGAAGAAGCTTATGTGAAGAAAGAAGCATTACTGAAAACGGTAAAAGGATTAAAGCTAGAAGGAAATCACCAAGAAAACTTAGCCTTGATTAAAGAGCATATTTCAAATTGGAAAACAATAGGTAGAGTTCCTTATAGTAAACGAAAGATAGACGATCTTTTTAATAAAGAATTAGATACTCTTTTTGGTCAATTAGATATTGATAAAAAAGAATCTGAAATGATTCGATATGAAAATCGTATGCAATCTATGGTAGGGGATAATGATACAAGTGCCCTAGAAAAAGAACGATTTTTTATTACCAAAAAAATACAAGAGGTTAAGGCAGAAATTAATCAATTGGAAAATAATTTAGGATTTTTTCAACATGTTGCAGATGATAATCCACTAGTGAAAGAAGTGCATAATAATATCAATAAACACAAAGAGTCACTGGCAGTTTGGACTTCAAAACTAAGAAAAGTGAAACAAATGATATCAGAAATCAATAGCTAAACTTTTAATTTAGATAAATAGTTTTAAGTGTCTGATTAAATTAATATTAAGTTATATTTTTAGATAAGACTAAAAAATAAAAAATCCCCAATTAGGGGATTTTTTATTTCAAAAAAGAATGTAATTTCTTAATTATAAATGTGGGATAATTAATTCTTGATCTGGATGAATTACATCTGGATTTTTAAGAATATCGGTATTTGCTTCAAAGATTTTTGTGTACTTCATTGCATCTCCATAATAGTGTTTTGCGATCTTTCCTAACGTATCTCCACTTGCCACTGTATGACGCGCATAAACAGTCGTATCTTCAACTTTAATATCTGCTACGATATCTGCAGGGTTTTCTCCTCCAGCTTCTTTAATAGCATCCCATAGTTGATTTTTATGATATTGATTTACTGCTGTTCCATTAATGTGTAAAACACCATTTTCTTCCTTTACATCACCATCCTTTACACCTAGCTTTTCTCCTAAGTCAAGAACTCCTTGATATTTTGCTTTTACCATGATTGTTTGAATTTTAAATATTAATACTCGTAAATATACAAATACCCATTATAAATTAACAGTAATACATAGGGTGAATTACAAGTTTTATCGATAAAAAGTTGTTTTAGAACGCTATATCGCACTCTTTTCTTAAAAGATAGCCATGGAGCAACATAATTTTAAATGAATATTTTAGTACTATTCAAACAGTAATCTTCCTGTAAATAACTCTGCTACATTAACAATTGGAGGTTCATTTTTTGCTATTACATCACCAGTAGCTCTTATCTCACCAGTAATACTCGCTTGTGGATTTACGATCATTGGTGCAGCTCCTACATGTCTTACAACAACATCTTGTGCTATTAGATCTTCTCCATACAACGTAGGAAACTCATCAGAAAAGTTGATACTTAGGTCTTCGGTAGTTCCTGAAATATGAAAATCACTCATTCCGTTTGCGACAATTACAATTCTTTCTGATTGAAAGTCTAAAAAGAAATCACCTGTTTTATTGGGACTATCTAGTCCTGGAGTCGTAACACTTTCTAAGAGTACATTAGGAAATTCAAGTGTTCCATTACTTCGTATCTCATAGGTAGCACTATTTTTTATAAACGTTAAGTTAGGCACTGTGATGCGTACTAAGGTGCGACCAAAATCTCTAAATAGATTGCATCCATTTTTATTTTGCATGATAAACGTGTCATCTTCCACTTTAAATACAAGATCATTAAATAGATTTTCTCTGGTTTCTACAATAATCTGTTGTGTCTCTCCCTGAGTGATCTCAAGGCGCATATCATTTTCAGTACGCACTTTATCAAAAAATGGTAATTCTATTGTTCTTGTAATGGCATCTCCATCTGTTTGAAGGCAATCTGTGGCATCTTCAGAGTCACAACTACAGATGAGTGTTAGTATGAGAAGGGAGGAAGTTAGTATACGCTTTCGCGAAAGCGTACCCAGTATCCATCCTTTTATGTTTAAAATATATTTCATAATCGATATCCTATTCCAAATTCAACAGCTTCTGCCTTGGCGCCATGTGCTTTTACAGTCACAGTTCCAAAGAAGTGATCGCCAAAATAGCGTTTAAGTCCAATCCTTTCATATATTCGGCCTTCAAAATCATAAGGGTAGTATACATAATACCCTAACTGACTGACAAAAGCAACGCGACCAAAACGGAGTTCGTGCCCTATAAAGACCCCAACACGTTTCCAGTCTTCATCTCCTTGTGTACCAAATTGTGGAAATGCAACCGCCTCAAATTCAATTTGTTCTTTTAAAAAGCGTGCAAAAAACACATCTACACCTGCTTGTAAGGTGCTTTTATAGGAAATACGTTTGTCTACAAATGCAGAAGCAACAAAAAAGGGATGCTGACCTAATCCGAGTCTGTCACTTTCATTTGCACCGCCTCTTATAGCAAAGTTAAACGTAATGGGTTCTTTGTATTTTTTGTTGTCTAAGGCGATATATGAAGGTATTTCCTGGTCTTTTGGAGTATACACAAGACCAATATTAGCCGCTAAAGTATTAAGACTAGAATTAGGTGCACGCACATTTCCATTAGAATAATGCGTGAGCGTGAGTCCGCCTTGTAGATGTATTTGATTGGTTAATGCTTGTTTGTAATTGAGTAGGAGGTAGGTAGCGCTTAACAGATGTGATCCAAAGGCATTGTTCTTTTTATTGGTTTCTATATCAAACGGATTGGTATTATATGCAATTCCCTGTCCTATCCTGAATTGTAATTTTCTGTTTAGAAAATAAAAAGAATAATGACCAAACAAACTATAGTTCTTCCCCACAAATTCATTTCCGAAGTCTTGGTATATAAAAGAGAATCCCCAATCTGGGTAATTGTATCGACGCTCCCATTCGTTTAGACCGTAGGTTTTGCGATTATAACTTAGAATAAGCCCTTTTGGATGCTCTGTGATAAGATGCGCAATATCTTTACTATGTGCTGCGATATTGCCATAAAAATACTGTACATCTACATCAAAAGGCTTTTTGATAGATTCTTGTGCATGTATAAAAAGGCTACTACATACAACAATCAATAGGGGAAGTACTCTTCTGAGCATAAATGGTGTTTATAAAAAGCGAAAATATAAAAATAGAAAGGTTTTTTAAGGATTGTATGTAAATTATAATATAGACGATATATATATGATCTATTTGTTACTATAAAACAATAGTATATCTTGCATTTCTAACTAATCCTATTTCTTTAATATGCTGTATACAATCAAAAATCGCGTATATCATAGGTGTGCCTTGGGCATATTGCTATTAAGTTGTTTGTTTTCAATGGGAATAAGTAATGCGCAGTCTGCATTACCTTCCATGGCAATAGATGATTCTTTATCGATTGCTGTAATCCATTCTAGTGTGCTTAAAGATCTGCGAGGGAATGTTGCGTTTTCTTACAAAAATGAAAAATACACGGTTGAGTTGTCTAAAGAGGGGGTAAATACCAATACAACGTACCATCTTATCAATTCAAAAGGGAAATCCTATACGTTATATATTATAAAACATCCGTTATTTCAATTTTATATTGATGATCCTATTATCAATGAACCAAAACGTATGGCAACTCTTACCTATACCGATAAAGATACTGTTCTACAAACGTATACGGGTATTGAGTTACGCGGTAGTAGTTCGTTGGTATTTCCAAAAAAAACCTATGATATTAATCTGCACACATCGGCAGATGGGACCTCTAATCAAGATCTCAAAATAGATACGATGCGTAGTGATGATGATTGGATTTTGGATGCGATTCATAACGAACCGCTTAGAATGCGGTCACATCTATCGTATCAACTATGGAAAGATATACATACCCCATATTACCTTGCAAAAGAACCAGGCGCCAAAGCCGGTGTAGAAACGCGTTATTGTGAGGTATTCATCAATGATCACTATAAGGGAATGTACTTGGTAAGCGAACAAGTGGATCGTAAATTACTCCAGCTTAAAAAGCAAAAAGGAGATACCACACGCGGCGAACTCTTTCAAGGTGCTCGATATCTTGGAGCGTCGTCTTTTGACTCTATTCCTCAGAAAAAGAATTACCTGCTCTCTTGGGGTGGTTATGATATAAAATATCCCGTACCTACAAATACCCCGTGGGATAATTTATATGAATTCACCGATTTTGTATTGCATAGTGATGATTCCGCTTTCGCGAAAGACATCTCGTCACGGTTCCAAATGGAGAATGTGATTGACTATTTCTTATTTATCAATGCTTTACGCGCACCAGATAATATGGGAAAGAATATTTATGTAGCACGTTATACCGAAGGCGAGCCTTACTTTTATGTTCCCTGGGATCTCGATGGTACATTTGGTACCATCTTTAACGGAAAACGAGTCTCAACCACAGATGATTTTCTTGCAAATGGTCTCCTACGGCGTTTAATTGCAGTCAATCCCGATAACTTTATACAGCGCTTTCAAAAACGATGGTTCGAACTTCGAAAAGGCATTTTTGAAACTACAGCATTACAACAGCGACAAACTGAAACCTATACCTCCCTTAAAAAAGATTTATTTTACGAACGCGAACAAAAACGATGGCCTGCCTTTATCTATGATGAGGAAGGATTAGAGTATATGCATGCTTGGACTGAAAAACGGTTACTGTTTTTGGATGAGTTTATAGGCAAGATGGGGGAATGATAGAAAGTGTTTTCTCTTGATTGTTACACAGTATACGTGTACCTCAGTAGTATTGTTACACCAATCCCAAATAAACACAAATTAATGCAATGGTGTCAAAAAAACCATGTACAGCAATAATAAACCACAAATCGTATTTACGCAAGTAGAATATTAAGGCTAATAGTGCTCCGACAGTCCCTGCAACAATTTGACCAGTAATTCCTTGGTAACTATGCATAAAACCAAAAAAGCTAGCAAGTAATACAATATTAAGAACAATACTGATGTTGCTTTCACCGAAGAATTTTACAAATTGACGCATAAAATAACCACGAAAGATGATTTCTTCTCCAAAACCCGCAGTAGCCCACACGACTAATAAAGCAATTAAACAGGCTGGAAGATTTCCTTTCAATTCATCAAAACTTGAATAATCTATAGGGACTCCCGTAAGTATTGTAATTCCAGGAACCAATATAAAGACATAAAAAACAAAGAGTCCTAAGGCAAGCAATGGAGCAAGTACGAAGATGTTTTTGGTTGTAAATTTTTCCCGTTGAAATCCAAGGGCTAAAAATGGTTTCCCTTTGTATTCTATATAATTCGCTATAATAATGATTATAGAAATAATGATATTTTCTATCATTATAGAGGGTGATTCAAACCATATAATGTAGATGATTGTAAAGGTGATTAATGGAATTAATACATTTTGTAAAGTGATTTTGTTCATCGTTTTTTGATTTTAAATTCTAAACGAAATAAGGAACAAAATCCCGCAAAACCTCTTTAAATAAGTTTGTTTTTACTGAATGGTCGTGTATTTATAACTGAATAGTTGATAGTCTTTTTACATCTATTATTGAAACCAATCCATAAAGGCTTTTCGTTTGTAACGACTAATATTGATTTCTGAAATAGCATCGTTTTTGATAAAAGCTTTTAACCGAATACGCAACTTGCCATTTTCAATCTTTTCAATTGATTCTACAGTATCTTTATGAATGATGATTTGTCGATTAGCTCTAAAAAATAATTGATCATTTACTTTTTCTTCGAGTTCGTTCAATGTAAAGTCAGTGTTAATAGTAGTACCGTTATTTTGAACTGTATATACAATCTTGTTTTCGCTATAAAAACATGCAATATTTTCATAAGTAAGCTTTGTTATTTTTGCACCGCTTTCAATAGTAATCTCTGCATCCTTTGTAGATAATTTATATAAATTGTATATATCTTGAGCATACAATAAACCTATGAGAATAAAACATAATAACAAGGTGATTAGTAAACCAATTAACATATAGTAGAATTCTATCTCTCCATCTAAAACTATTTCTACAATAGTATTTGCAGGAATATAGATGATGGTAATATATCCTAAAGTAGAAATCATAAACCTTGCGATCGTAGCAATCTCTACCTTTCTAGTAAAATACTTTTTTTTGTGAAATTTAAAATTAAGATCCGCTATGATTCCAACGAGAATAGATAAAATAATAGTAAACAGAAAACCTTCTAAGGGAAATCTATACGATGTATTATCTAGAAAGTTATCACTTGCAGCTATATGATTTGCGACTAAAGAGAAAATAACCAATACAATTGCTTTTTGCAACCAAGGCCATATAGAACTACTGGTATATGTAGTTCCTACTGATTTGATTATATTCTTAGTAGAACGTGATGTACTCATAAATGAGAAACTCTTTTTAGTCAGATTCAAAAGTAAAGAATAATTTTTCTATAAAAATTTTATCAAAAAAGTATTTGTTAATGATATGTTTCTTTTATTAAATCTAATCAAATTTTGGTTTGAAATTCTAAAAAAGAATTACGAATTAGAACGTATATAATACGCTTTAAGTAGGAGAGAGGCACGCCATCATTTCGAGTGCAGTCAAGCACTCAGGAAAGTGTATAAACAAAAAAAGCCTTTCATTTCTGAAAGGCTTTGCTATTTTGGGTGAAAGACCGGTCTCGAACCGGCGACCTCCTGAACCACAATCAGGCGCTCTAACCAACTGAGCTACAATCACCATTTTAATTAGCGACTGCAAAGATAAACAATATCATCACAATGACAATAGTTTTATAAAAAAAAGCTCCATAAAATTTATGAAGCTTTATATTATATATGAGCTAGTGTTTTATGGTTTTGGCACTGCTTTATCTACGACTGGACGTTCTTTTCTATTTGCTAATTCCCAGGCAGTTGCAAAAATAAGTTGTACACGTCTATGGTATAAAGGATAATTAATTTTATCTGCCGTATCTGTTATTTTATGGTAATCTTCATGCACCCCATTAAAGTAAAAGATGATAGGTACATTATGCTTTGCAAAATTATAATGATCAGAACGGTAGTAAAAACGATTTGGTTCGTTTTCTGCATTATAGCGATAGTCCAAATTCATATTGAAATACTTCATGTTTACAGCAGCAGAAATTTGGTGTAGTTCTGTACTTAACTTATCAGATCCGATGAGGTATACATAATCATTATCATTAGGATGTTCAAAATCATTACGACCAATCATGTCTATATTAAGATCTGCAATGGTGTTTTCAAGAGGGTATACTGGATTTTCAGCATAATACTTAGAACCATACAGTCCTTTTTCTTCACCTGTTACGTGCAAGAAGAGGATAGAACGTTTAGGAGGATATCCATCTTTAATCGCTTGTTTAAAGGCCTCTGCTATTTCTAAAAGTGCAATCGTACCAGATCCATCATCATCTGCGCCATTGTAAACATTTCCTTTAGAGTCCATTCCTACATGATCTAGATGTGCAGATATCACAAGTACTTCTTCTGGTTTTTCTGATCCCTTGATAAATGCAAGTACATTTTCTGAATCATTTAAACCGCTATTTCTTCTAAAAAACTCTTTGGGTACTTTTTGAAAGTAATTTCCATCAGGTGTACCAGATGCTATCTCAATTTCTTTATAATAATTGCGTAAATATTCAACAGCCTTTTTTTGACCTGGATCTCCTGTATTTCTTCCTTCCATTTCATCACCCGCATACACATAGAGCATTTCTTTCAGTTCTTCTTCTGTAATGGTTTCCATATAGGTTGGAAGTACTTTGTCGCCATCGCCTTCAAGTGAGGTAACATCTATATATACAGGTTTTTCTGGAGTAGTAACTGTTTTTTTTGATTCTTTACACGAAATCACAATAGCACTACATGCGAGTATAAGAAATATTCTTTTCATTAAAATCTAATTATTAAAGCAGCTAAAGTACTCAAAATTAATGGGAAAATACTATGGAAATACCAATCAAAAAAAGAGCGACTTCCTTTTGTGAAGTCGCTCTTTAGTAATTAACACTTAATCTAGTTATTGAGCATTACAGGCATTACAAGCATCGTAACACTTTCTCCTTCGTCTAAGCCGTCTATAGGAGTTAAAATACCAGCTCTGTTGGGTAATGACATTTCTAAAGAAACATCATTGGCATTCATATTATTAAGCATTTCTGTTAAGAAACGCGAGTTAAATCCGATTTGCATATCGTCGCCTTGATAATCACACGTAAGACGTTCTTCTGCTTTATTGCTATAATCGATATCTTCTGCAGAAATATTAAGCTCTGCACCAGCAATTTTTAAACGTATTTGGTGTGTTGTCTTATTTGAAAAGATAGACACACGACGCACAGAATTTAAAAACTGATTACGATCTATGGTCAGTCTATTAGGGTTTTCTTTAGGAATTACAGCTTCGTAGTTAGGATATTTCCCATCAATAAGACGGCAAATAAGCTCTACGTTATCAAATGTATACCTAGCATTAGAATCATTATAGGCAACCGTTACGTCATCATCATTAGCTCCAAGGATACTCTTTAATAAATTAAGAGGTTTCTTTGGCATTATAAATTCAGCAGTTTGTGAAGCGGTTACATCGGTACGATTGTACTTTACAAGCTTGTGTGCGTCTGTTGCGACAAAGGTAAGTCCGTCTGTGGCAAATTGAAAGAAAACACCACTCATTACAGGACGTAAATCATCATTACCACTTGCAAAAATTGTGTTGCTTATCGCTGTGGCTAATACGCTACTAGGGATTTTTACAACACTTGGATCTTCAAGAGATACAGCATTTGGAAATTCAGCACCATCTGCATATGCTAATGCATACTTACCATGATTTGAGCTTATCTCTACAGTGTTATTTTCTTCCTGTGTAAAGGTAAGTGGTTGCTCAGGGAATGTCTTTAAGGTATCTAGAAGTAATCTTGCTGGTAATGCAATAGTTCCTTGATCTTCAGACTCCACTTCTAGTTTAGACATCATTGTAGTTTCTAGATCTGACGCAGAAACTGTAAGTGAATTACCATCCAATTCAAATAAGAAATTATCTAAAATGGGAAGTGTATTGCTATTATTGATGACCCCTCCTAAAACCTGTAATTGTTTGAGTAAGTATGAACTAGAGACTATAAATTTCATAGTAAATATTGGATTGCTATTGCAAAATTTGAAATTGTTTGAAATTGTATTTCTGATATAGAAATACCTACTTACAAATATATTTTAAATGCGACGGTCTAAGAAAGAAACTTATCAACAGCTATCTTGCGTACTTACGTTTTCGAATGGTGAAAAATAGTACGCCAAAAATGAAAATAAAAATCAACGGAAGCCCTATGGTTAAGGCTTGCCACTTGTTTATAGTATCAGCAACTTTTGGAGTATCTAAAAATGGGAGTGCAATCTCTTTGCTTCGTATGTTAATAAGACCATTATCGTCGAGAAGATAATTGACTGTGTTTAGCAAAAACTCTTTATTTCCGTATTGTTTTCTAGTAAAATAATCAAAACCTAATTCTAAAGGATTCCCTTTACTGTCAACATCATTTGCGATAAGATCACCATCTGCAATCACTACCATTTTAGATGGGTTAATTGCGCTTTCGCGAAAGCGTATACTATCCATTTTAAAGGGTAGAACTCGATTTTTAAATGCAGATTCAAAACTCCCTTCTAAGAGAACCGCAAGCGGTTGTGGTCCTGCTTGATAATCTTGCTCATTTGGTTCAATAGATATTTCGTCTAGGGATATTTCTTTGGGAGTCCCTTCAAGTTTAGTAAGGATACTGGATGATAATAAAACCGTCTTCTCTAGAGAAGAGGTATTATTGAGCAGTTCTATCTGATTGGCATAATTAAAACGTACAGGGCGTTCTATATTAGTATTGATAGGATGTGTGTTAAAAGAAGGAGTAACCGGCTGATAAAACCAAGGAAGTTGTTGGTACTTTGATTGGCTTCCATCACCTGAAGCAAGACTTAAAGGTGCGGAATATAAGTCTTTAACTAACACAGGGTTAATGCGAATGCCATATTTAAAAAACTGATCATTTAAATTCAAGTCCCTAGGAAAGGCCAATGCTTTTCCATCTGGATTTCGCAAGCTGTCGTTTTCCATGGCTACTGCATCAATAAGCCATAAAGAATTACCACCGCTAAGGGTGTATTGGTCTAAAACAAATTTTTGTGCATCTGTAAATGCTTTGGTTGGTTTTGCTACAACAACTAGATCAAAAGTATTTTGTAATGCTCGTAAGGCTCTTTCAGGGTTTTCAGATACCGCACTCATTGGAAACGGAGCGATACTATAGGTCTCACCTAGTTTGCGAAACATATCTGCAATCTTAGCATCTGGTAATTCGCCATTATCTTTTAATACGGCAATGCGCTTGGTTTTTGCATTTAATATGCGATTGAAGCCATCTATAAATGCATATTCTAGATTTTGAATAGAAGCATACACAAATTGTTCAGGAGAAGCGCCTGCAATATTTTTTATAAGTGATATGGGGATGGCTTTTCCATTATGGTTTGCTGTTGCCCATGGATACAGTGTCTGCGTTTTTTTTTCGCCATTACGTTTTACAGTAAGTGGGAGCGGAGCCATACCAAAACTAGCAAATTGTTGCGCAACGATACTCGCATCAGCGCCATCTTCAACTGGGTTTGAAATCGCAAAGGATACATTAGGATTATAATTTGAAATCTCTTCCAGTAAATAACGTGTTTCGTTTTGAAGTTTTCTAAACTCTGGCTGAAGGTCTCCTTCTAAAAATACATCTACAATAAGCGGACTTTGAATTTGATCTATCACAGCTTTTGCAGGATCGCTTAAGGTGTATCTTTTATCTTGAGTGAGATCATACCGCTTGTGAAAAAAAGACGCTGCATAATTAATGCCTATCAGAATAATGATAGCAGGAATAAGAGCGGGTATTTTTTTAAACGTTTTCACGAAAGTGGACTATCTAGTTTTTTGAAGTTTATTTTTAGTTAGGTATATGAAAAAGGCAATAATACTTATAAAATATATACAGTCTCTAGTATCTATAACACCTCTGCTAATGCTGTCATAATGTGTTTGCATACCAAAATTAGTAATCCATGTTCTAAAATTTCCTGGTAGGTAACTGGCAATACCTTCTATTCCGAAATAGAAAATAAAGCAGAACATAACAGCAAGTATAAAAGCTACAATCTGATTATCTGATAGGGTAGAGGCATATATTCCCATCGAACAAAAACTTGCCGCAAGAAGCACTAATCCTAGATATGACCCTATGGTGACTCCTACATCTAAATTCCCTACAGGATTTCCTAATTGATAGATGGCTACTACATATATTAGTGTTGGGAGTAATGTAATGATAAGTAGGAGTAAAGCTCCAAAATACTTGCCTAAAACAAGTTGTAGTGTTGAAATAGGTTTTGTTAAAAGCAGCTCTAAAGTTCCTGTTTTTTGCTCATCACTAAAACTACGCATGGTAATTGCTGGGATGAGGAATATGAAAATCCAAGGGGCTAATTGAAAAAAAGGCGCTAAATCTGCAAATCCAGTACTAGGGATATTAAATTCACCTTCAAATACCCATAAGAACAATCCAGTTACAACAAGAAATAAGCTAATTACTAAGTACCCAACAGGGGAAGCAAAAAATGAATTGATTTCTTTTTTTAATATCGCTAACAAAGGCTCTATTTTATAAGGGGTTATTCAATTTGTAAATCTAGTGTAGTTTTTTTAAACTGTAAAAGTTTTATTCATAAATAGTGATACTGGTATAACTTATATGTATTGTAAATATTTTATGATATGTTTAAAAAGAGTGTAAAAGAGGCTGTCTAAAAAGCAACTTAATACGTCATTCTGAATTCATTTCAGAATCTTATCACATTAATTATCAATTTAATGAGAAACTGAAACAAGTTCAGTTTGACGATGATTACATCTTTTTTAGACAGCCTCTTTTGTTTTATTACTGAATTATCGTATTAACCCCTAATGATAACTAGTAATACATCATTGATTTTAGTTTCCACCACTACAACTTGTATAGTAAGAGTAATGTACATCACCAACAGAACCCATTGAAACAGGTGCTAAACCTGTACCCCAGCATACATAAGTAACACAATTTGCTCCATCGTCAGAAGTATATGGTTCGCCTTGTTCACACTGTGTGTCAGATACTCTGTTTTGAGAACTAGAAGTATTAATGTCAATTTTGGGGTCATTCACTTCTAAAACATCATAGATGTCATTTATTTTAGAAATAAAACTTTCTGAATTTTTAAAGCCAACTGTTATAACTTTATCTTCATCAGTTAGTATGGCTTCATACCCATCGGTGTTAAGTTGATCTACGATTTTTTGGTTTAAAGAGATCGTTTCTAATGTTTCAACTTCGTTAATTTCAACTTCTTCTGTTGAACATGCAATTGCTAAAAAAATACATAAAATGCTTGTGATTCTTAATTTCATAATTAATAGTTTTAGAATTATTATTTGATACCCCAAAACTAGTATGAGTATATAAGTGCTACAATCTATCTATTCCAATATTCATGAATAAAGAAATCGAAATTCATGAAAATTAATAATTGATATATAAAAGTGACAAAATAGGACTGTTTGATACTAAGTATTTTACATTTTGTAAAAGAGATTATCCTTCAAAATCTTCTCCGTCGCCGTTAAAACCTCTACCAGAACCGTTTCGTTTTTTCTTTTGATTGAAACGATATGTAAATGATAAATTGATAGAACGTTCTCTAAACTGAAATTCACTTTCTCCTGGGAAAGGAAAATTGATAGTAGATCTACGAACTCTAGAGTTAAAAATATCTCTAATATTAAGTGCTAAAGAAGCTTTTTCTTTGAATAAATCTTTACTAAATGCAAAGTCTGCAGAGAAAATACCTTCATTTTCACTTTGGGCATTTACAGAGGGACCGCGATAATTGATACGTGTTTGCCAATCAATACGCCATGGCAATGTATACTTATTATTAAGTCTGGCTGTCCAAGTAAAGTTACTTGCCCCAAAATCAATACCATCAAACTCACCAGCAGTTTCAGAGTTAAATACATTTACGTTGGCATTTACTCTCCATTTTTTTGTAGGTGAGTAGGTGAGTGTTGCTTCAGCTCCAATCCTATCATTTCTTGAAAGATTAACTGGCGTTCTCGTTAAAACATCTTCTTCTTCGCCATTAACTACCGTAGTTTCTCCTGTCTCTAAGAAAACAAATTGGAAAGTATCTTCCGTACGTCTAAAAAATATAGAACCATTAAGGGTAAGTGATTTGCTTATCTTATTAAGGTACCCCAGATCAACTCCATTTGATAAACTTGGATTAAGGTTTGGGTTTCCTTGGAAGAAGGTAGTAGCACTCGTCCTAGATGGGAATGGATTTAAGAAGAAACCACGAGGCCTCCTAATACGTCTATTATATCCAAAACTAACTGTTTCCTTTTCGTTTAACTCATAATTTAAATTTACCGTAGGAAAAAAATTAGTAAAATCTCTACTATTAAAGTCGCTTACAGTTTGTTGGTCAATTTCAATATCAGTATACTCCATACGTAAGCCTAATAAGAAATTGAACTTATTTATCTTACTTCCGTATTGAGTGTATAGTGCATGAATATTTTCTTTAAAGATGAGACTGTTGGTAAGATCTGTATTTAATAATAAGTCACCATTTTCATTATCCTCATCAATACTATTATCAAACACAATAAAATCAGTATCTAAATCTCTTATGTTTCCTCGATATCCAGCTTCAAAACGAGCATTGTCTCCTAAAGGCTGTACAAAATCTACTTGTGCAAAAAAACGTTTTTGATCTTCTATAGTCTCATTGGTCTCTAGTTCCGTTGGAGTACCTGTATTTAGAGAACTATTTCTAATATCTACAAATTCTGTTTCTTCTGAATTTTCATATTGAAACTCTATAGAGAGATTTCCATCATTCTCCCATTTTTTATCAAAATTTAAACTGAATTGGGAGGTGAGATCTTCTTCTGTTTCTGGAGCAAAGCGTTGTGATAAAAAGATATCGTCTCCGCTAGTCTGAGTAATATTATTTAGCGATTCATTCTCATTATCACTATCTCTAACTACCGCAGCAGCAGTAATACTTGTGTTGTCATCTATATAATATTCAACGCCAAAATTAGCTGTAAGGCCTCCACGTTCTCTAGTAAATTCTCTATCTTCAATCAAAGAACCACCTTCCTGTATACGACTTGTAAACGTATTGCCTTCAGAACCTCTAATATTATATCCTCCAGTAGCAAAAATATTGAAATCTCCAGTTCTATAGTTTACATTTCCAGAAATCCCTCTAGTATCAAAGTTACCAATGTTTGCAGTAACGGCTCCATTTAACCCTTGTAATTTGCTACGTCTAAGAATGATATTCAATATTCCTGCACTTCCTTCGGCATCATATCTCGCAGAAGGAGATGTAATCACTTCTACACGCTCTATAGATTCTGCTGGCAGTTGTCTCAAGGCATCGGTTCCACTTAGTCCTATAAGTCCAGACGGTTTTCCATTAATTAAGATACGAACATCACCATTACCTCTCAAAGCAACATTACCTTCAACATCGACTGTTACAGATGGGACATTATCTAATACATCAGACACAGAGGCTCCTCGTACAGTAAGATCTTTACCAATATTATAAATTTGCTTGTCTAGTTTGTATTCTACAGTGGTTTTTTCTGCAATGACAGTAACTTCTTCTAGTGTGGCTGCATCAATCTCTAAATTAATCGTACCTAAAGAAGTATTCTTAAATAGTTTTTGATCTTTTAATACTACAGGTTGAAAAGAGATATATTCGATTTTGATATCGTATAGTCCTGCCGGTGTTTTAATAGAAAATGTACCATTAGTAGTTGTTATTCCTCCATTTACAGCTTCTGGATTACGTTTGTTTATAAGAGTAATAGTTGCATATTCTAAAGGAATAGCCCCTTCTTTATCTTGAACTTTACCAGAAAGTGTAATTTCTTTTCCTTGTGGCGATTGTGCCTGAAGAGAAAAAACGAAAAGTAGAAGTAATACAAAAATGATGGTCGATTTCATTATTTTGGTAATTTTCGTCGAAATTACTCCATAAAAAAACGCTAGTTGTTAAACTAGCGTTAATCTGTATGTTAAACAGGAGTTAAAGAAATTATCCTTTTCTAAGTTCTCCGGCTAATTCTTGGAATTTTGCATATTGAGTTTCATCAAGTATGTTCTTCATATTTAAATCTTCTCTGTCGTTTATTTTCTTAAGTTTTTCTGCTTTTAAATCTGCAGTCATACCCGTAGATTCAGTAATTGTTTTTCTAGACTGAGCAAATACACCCATAATTTTAGTTATAGAAGAAACTTGTTGAGGAGATAAATTTAGTTTTTGAGTAAGCATCTCAACAACTCCAGTTTGTAATGCACTTTTTGCAGATGGTGTCTGAGTAGAAACCTGAGCTTGAGCAACGCCTAATCCTAGGAAACATAGCGCTACTATTGCGATTATTTTTTTCATAATGAATAAGTAATATTATTTAGATAGAATTTAATTTTATGGTGTGAATTTACAAAATAGATTTAATATTTGAGGGTGGACGTCCAATAATTGCCTTTTTTCCATTAACAACGATAGGTCTTTGTATGAGTTTAGGATGCGTAGCAAGTGCTTTTATAATCTCATTATCAGTTAGTTTTTTACCCTTGTAGCTTTCTTTCCATATGGTTTCATCTGTACGAACCAATTCCATAGGTTTAATCCCTAAAGTGTCAATAAGTCGTTCTAGCGTAGGAACAGGCAGTTGCTCGTCCATATATTTTATAATTTGGAAAGGTTTGCCAGAAGCTTCAACAATGGCTAATCCTTCTCGGCTTTTTGAACATTTTGGGTGGTGGTAGATTTTAATCATAATGGGTTTGCTTTCGCGAAAGCGTACTAAAATTAATGGGTTATTATTTATATTATAATTCCTAAGGTTCTTAATTGTATTTCTAGAGTAGGCGCATTTTTAAAATGAATTCCCGTGATACCAACAGCTTCACAACCTTCTATATTTGCATAACTATCATCTATAAAAACAGCTTCTTCTGCATGTATATTATAACGATCAAGCATGAGGTTGTAAATAGAAGCAAATGGTTTACGCATGTTCTCATCGCCAGAGACTAGAATTCCTTCAAACCATTGTAGCCAGGGAAATTTTGCAATGGCTTTAGGCCATGTTTCTCCACTCCAATTGGTTAATGCTAGTACTCTATAGTTTGGATTATCTACTAATTTTTTCAAAATCGCTAAGGTGCCTTCATGTACATAGCCCAACATTTCTTCCCAACGGCCATAATACATTTCTATGAGTTCTTTATACTCTGGAAATAATGCGATCCGTTCTTCGGTGGCTTTGGCTATAGGATAACCAGCATCCTGATTTACATTCCAATCCCAAGCACAAATATGTTGTAAAAACCAATCCATTTTTGCACGATTGCCTCTAAACTCTTTGAGATATACATATTCCGGACTCCAGTCTATTAAGACACCTCCTAAATCAAATATGATTGTTTTTATTTCTTTCATAATTCTTTTCCACTTTCCTGCCTACCAGCAGGCAGGCGCGAAAGCGTATATACTTCGATTATAATTGGTCACTTGCTTCTTCTTGCCCCATGGCCATAAGGTAACTCTTTAAAAAAGCATCAATTTCTCCGTCCAATACTTTTTCTGGCTGTCTGTATTCATAATTAGTACGGTGATCTTTCACACGTCTATCGTCTAATACATAGGATCTTATTTGAGATCCCCATTCTATTTTCATCTTACTCGCTTCTATATCTTGGCGTGCTTCCATACGCTTACGCAACTCAATTTCATATAATTGCGATCGAAGCATTTGTAACGCTGTCGCTCTATTATCATGTTGAGATCTACTGTCAGAACAAGAAATTTTAATGCCACTCGGGAAGTGGGTAAGTTGTACTTTAGTTTCTACCTTATTTACATTTTGCCCACCAGCTCCTGAGGATCTTGCGGTCACAATTTCATAATCAGCAGGATTTAAATCAATCTCTATCGTATCATCTACAAGTGGATATACATATACAGAAGCAAAAGAGGTGTGACGCTTAGCGTTGCTATCAAAAGGAGAAATACGTACCAGTCTATGAACGCCATTTTCACTTTTAAGCCAACCAAAAGCAAACTCTCCATCGATCTCTAATGTGACTGTATTAATACCTGCAACATCTCCTTCTTGAAAGTTGAGTTCTTTGACTTTATATCCTTTCTTTTCAGCCCACATCAAATACATACGCATAAGCATACTTGCCCAGTCACAAGCTTCTGTTCCGCCAGCTCCTGCAGTAATTTGTAATACAGCACTCATTTCGTCACCTTCTTCAGAAAGCATGTTTCTAAATTCGATGTTTTCTAATAAATCTAAAGTAGTTTCGTATTGTTTTTGTACTTCTTCTTCAGAAGCATCTCCATCTTTTGCAAATTCATAAAGAACTTCGAGATCTTCTGTTTGAGATTTTACAGTCTCATAATCTTTCACCCATTTTTTCTTAGAACGGAGTAGTTTCATAAAAGCTTCCGCTTCTTTTGCGTTGTTCCAGAAATTTGGGTCAAATGTTTTTTCTTCTTCGTTTGCTATTTCAATAAGCTTTCGATCTATGTCAAAGATATCTCCTTAAGCTTTCTATACGCTCTTGGAGTGATTTTAATTGTTCTGCTGTAATCATAATGGTTATAAAGTAGATATCAAAAATAAAAGATTACAATAGATTTTCAATGATTAAATTGAGATACTTATAAAGTTCGTGATGTAATTTTTTTAAATTACATCGACATAGCTATGTATACACTTTAAAAACTACCGCTATGTTACGTACCTCTTATGCTTTATTTTTACTGACACTATTTTTATTTTCTTGTAGTTCAGATACCGTAGAAGAAGAATTGCTTATTTCGAATGCAACAACGATTTCTCAAACAGTTGACGACACACAAAATCAAGATAAAATTCAATTATCTGAAGGAGTTAGAGAAATACTTGGCGCCGATGGTTGTACAAATGTAGTTGTTGTTAATGGTCATGCATATGCTACTTGCGGAAATACAATTCAAATTGCAGAGCTAGCGACAGATCAGCGTAGTTCTGTTGCCATTGCTGCCGATGATATAACGGTAGATCCCGTAAATGAATTATTATTTATACAAAATGGAACGACCATTCAAATGCTTACCTATACAGATCCCTTAGTACCAGAAGTCGTAGCTACAGTATCTGCAAACTTTGCTATTTTTTCTGGACTATCTGCTGCCAATTGTGTCCTAGCAGTTTCTGGAGGTGCTGGTGGATCTAATACACAAATCTTTAATTATTCAGCTTCACAAGGAACATTAGAACTTGCTACTAATGGAATTCCTATTGTTGATAATCGTACGGGAGCTCCAGACGTTTTTGTAAGACCCGTTTCTGGAGGTGCACAAGGCTTTTATTCACAGGATTTAGGGAATGTAGCAAATTGGGGAATACAGATTGTAAATTTTAATGGGGCAGGCGCTGTGCTATCTACACCTGATGTAGTGGTATTAACATCAGGGCAATTTCAAGGACCATTTGGCGCTCCTTTTGGGCCAGCAAACTTCCCTGTAGAAAGTGAATATCTTAATGGAAGCCTATATGTAGCAAATTTTGCTGCAGAAGGTGTAGAAGTCATTGATCTTGATAATAACAATGCCGTATCTCAAATACCGCTAGGGTATGAACCTACAAATATTGGTACAGATGGAGAATTCCTTTTTGTCGTAGGTGTTACTAATACTGAGGTAGATGTGATTGATCCATCATCTTCCAGTGTTGTTACTTCTTTAGGAACGTTAAATCAACCTACAGGTATTGCTGCAAATGAAACACATGTCGCTGTCGCAGATCAATCATTAGGTCTTGTTGTTATTCCAAGATCATAGTTGTTTATAACTGTTTATATTTTGTAAGAGAGGATTTCTAATTCTGCTTTCGCGAAAGCGTACAAACCACTATCTTAGGTCTCTTCAAATTTAAGCGATATGAGAAAGACGTTACTAGTGTCAATGATAGCTGTATTTTATGCTGTAATTGCTAATGCCCAATTCTTAGAAGGAAAAACAAATCTTCAAACACAAGAAGGATATTTTAAGATGCATTATGATGAAAGTGCAGATAAGTTATACCTAGAAGTAGATAGAATAGATCAAGAGTTTTTATATGTACATTCATTACGTACAGGGCTTGGATCTAATGACATCGGGCTTGATAGAGGGCAACTAGGAGGTTCTGCGATTGTGTATTTTAAAAAAGCTGGTAATAAATTATTATTAGTACAGCCGAATCAAAATTATAGAGCTAATACGTCCAACGAATTAGAACGTAGGTCTATACAAGAAGCATTTGCGACCTCTGTATTGTTTGGTTTTCCTATCAAAGAAACCAAAGGGAATACCTATATCATTGATTTTACCCCATTCCTAATGGAAGATACGCACGGTGTAGCCAATCGTTTAAAATTTCAAAAAGAAGGTGGATATAAAATAGATAAAAATAGAAGCGCTCTAGCGATGGAACGCACAAAGAGCTTTCCAAAAAATACAGAGTTTGAAGCACTATTAACCTTTAAAGGACAGCCTACAGGTAGAAACCTTAGAACAGTAGCACCAGATGCTTCTTCAGTATCACTTATACAACATTACTCTTTTGTCGAGTTACCTGATGATGGTTATACACCAAGAGCCTTTGATCCAAGAGCAGGAAATATCTCTACTAGCTTTTTAGATTATGCAACGCCTGTCCAAGAACCTATCCGTAAGCGATATGCCAATAGACACCGATTAATCAAAAAAGATGCAAATGCAGCAGTAAGTGAGGCTGTAGAGCCTATTATCTATTATTTAGATCCAGGAACCCCAGAGCCAGTACGCTCAGCCTTATTAGAAGGTGCTCGTTGGTGGAATCAAGCATATGAAGCTATTGGATTTAAAGATGCTTTTCAAGTAAAGATGTTACCAGAAAATGCAGATCCTATGGATTTACGTTATAACGTAATACAATGGGTGCATCGTAGTACCCGCGGATGGAGCTATGGCGCTAGTGTAACTGACCCTCGTACTGGAGAAATTATTAAAGGACATGTAAGTTTAGGAAGTTTGCGAATTCGACAAGACTTTTTAATTGCTCAGGCACTTATGAATAAACCTTTTGCGCAAAGCGACACAAACTATCAACCTATGTTAGAAATGGCACTAGCACGTATACGACAGTTAAGTGCTCATGAAGTGGGACATACGATTGGTTTTGCACATAACTTTGCGGCAAGTCCAAATGGGAGAGCCAGTGTGATGGATTATCCACATCCTACATTGCGTTTAAAGAATGGAGTGGTTGATTTTTCTGATGCATACGCCACAGGAATAGGTGCATGGGATAAAGTAACGGTTGCCTATAGTTATGGTATTGTTCCTACGGGCATGACAGAAAGTGATTATTTAAATAATGTACTAGAAACAGCCGAGAAAAATGGCCTGCGTTATATTACTGATAGTGATGCACGACCACAAGGAGGCGCACATTACAAAGCACATCTTTGGGATAATGGAACGCAAGCAGATGAAGAACTAGAAAATGTACTAGAACTGCGTAATCATGCTATAACTAATTTCTCTGTAGATAATATTCGAACGAACGAACCGTATTCTGTGTTGGAAGATGTTTTTGTGCCTCTTTATTTTTATCACCGTTATCAAACAGAAGCTGCGGTAAAAATGATAGGAGGATTAGATTATAATTATGCAGTAAAAGGAGATACCCAACTTAAAGTAACAGAAGTGCTAGATGCTAAAGCGCAAAAACAAGCGCTAGCAAGTGTGCTCAAGACACTAAAAGCAAGTACCCTTATGATCCCTAAAGATAAATTGACATTATTTCCGCCTAGAGCTCATGGGTATAACCGAACACGTGAAAGTTTTAAAAGTAATACGGGTGTTGCTTTTGATGCATTAGGGACTGCAGCAACAGCAAGTGATATGACGTTAGGGTTATTATTACATCCTGAACGTGCTAACCGATTAGTGCAACAAAAAGCAGTAGATTCAAAACAAGTAGGCTTACAAGACATGTTGGAAATGCTTGTCAAAGAAACAATAATGGCAAATGAGAAAGATGCCTATAAAAAACAAGTTCAGACTACGGTTAATTATAATGTAGTGAAGCATCTTTTAAATTTATATGTGCATCCAAGAGCAATTCCTCAAACAAAGGCCACTGTAAAATATGTATTACGATCTGTTATTGTACCATCGTTAAGTACTACAGATATTAATGATATAAACATAAAAGATCAAATCAAGAAAACACTAGATAAACCAGAAACCTTTAAAGTATTGCCTTCTCCAAAAATTCCAGATGGTTCTCCTATTGGATGTTTTCAGGAGTAATGAGTATGTTTTATTAGGAATAGTCAAATAATATATTGCTATAATTTTATGAAAATAGATTTACGATCAGATACACTTACAAAACCAACTCCAGAAATGTTGGAGTTTATGATGAATGCAGAAGTAGGCGACGATGTATATAAAGAAGATCCGTCTGTAAATGAATTAGAACGTCGTATTGCCGAGATGTTTGGGATGGATAGTGCATTGTATTTCCCGACAGGGAGTATGACCAACCAAGCAGCTATAAAAATTCATACACAACCTGGAGAACAATTAATAGCAGATGCGTACGCTCATGTCTATAATTATGAAGGAGGAGGTGTTTCTTTTAATAGTGGTGTTTCTTGTAAACTCCTTTCTGGAAATAGAGGAATGATTACTGCTTCTCAGGTTGAAGAGGCTATCAATCCTCCAGATTTTTATCATAGCCCGTTGACGACCTTAGTTTGTTTAGAAAATACAACCAATAAAGGAGGAGGAGCTTGTTATGATTTTGAAGAGATTAAAAAAATTAAAAATGTATGTGATCATCATGAATTAGGTTTTCATCTAGATGGAGCGCGTTTATGGAATGCGATGGTAGCTAATAATGAAAATCCAAAACAGTACGGAGAAGTTTTTGATACGATTTCTGTGTGTTTATCTAAAGGATTAGGAGCCCCTATGGGATCTGTATTAGTAGGGAAACAACAATTTATGGATAAAGCAATCCGAGTGCGTAAAATATTAGGCGGAGGAATGCGTCAGGTTGGGTATATGGCTGCAGCAGGTATTTATGCATTAGATCATCATATCGATAGGATGGAGATTGATCATACAAAAGCGAAAGAACTTGGAGCGCAATTAGAGAAATTAGATGTTGTGGCTTCTGTAGAGCCTATTGATACTAATATTGTCATTTTCAATCTTTTAGAAACGCCTTCAAAACACGATTTTATGAAGCAATTGTCTGAAAGACAAATAGCTATAAGCGATATGGGACAGGGGAAGTTACGTATTGTCACTCATTTTGATTATTCTAAAGCCCATCACGAACGTTTTCTGACGTTTTTAGCCGAATTTGAATAGATGATTTTCTTTGAATTTTAGTAGTAAATGTAATTGTACTAGTTAAAAATGATGTGATTTGTGTCATTTGACGATATTTTAGTGTATTTCATCCATGTTAAAGCTTTCTTAATTTATGTTAAAGCATGTGTTAAAATGAATCATATATTTTTGTACTTTTAATATGATTTCCAACACATTAACTTTAAACTATCAATTATTATGAAGAAAATTTTATTATTATGTTCTGTTTTTGGTCTTGTTTTCGCATCAGCGAACGCTCAAGATTTACCAGCAAATCCAGAGCCTGGAAAATGTTATGTACGTTGTACTACTCCTGATATTTACGAAACTCAGACGGTACAGATTCAAAAGACTCCAGCTTATAAAGTATTAAAGACAGTTCCTGCTCAATACGAAACTCAAACAGAGAGAGTATTAGTTAAAGAAGCTTCAAAGCGTCTTAAAGTAATACCAGCTACGTATAAAACTGAAACAGTATCTTATGTAAAAAGTACATCGGGATCTTCTTTAAGAATTATTCCTGCTTCTTTTGCTAATGGATCTGAAACTATCGAAACGAAATCTGCATATGCTCAGTGGGAATTAGGTGCTCCAGCTCCTGATTGTGCTTCTAGTAATCCAGATGATTGTCGTTACTGGTGTTACAAAGGATACCCAGCAGAATACCAAACGGTTTCTATCCGTACGTTAGCTGCTGATGCTTCTGTACAGTCTACTCCAGGTGGATCTAAAGATGCTACGTATACTAAAAGAGTAGTTGATCAACCAGCTCGTGTAGTAGAAGAAGAAATTCCTGCAGAGTATGCAAACATTACAAAAACTGTACTTACAAAAGATGCTACAACTACAGAAGAAGTAGTTCCTGCTACATATACTACAGTTTCTAAAGAAGTTCTTAAGCAAAAAGGAGGATTAACTACTTGGAGAGAAGTAGAATGTGCTCTTGTTGAGTACCAAGCACTTCCTATCAACTGGAATACAAACAGCGCAACACTTACATCTGCAGCTAAAAACATAATCGATACTCGTTTATTACCTTTATTAGCTCAAAACCCAGGTGTAAAATTAGAGATTGCTTCTCATACTGATTCTAGAGGAAATGCATCTTCTAACCAAGATCTTTCTGAGCGTCGTGCACAATCAGTAGCTAACTATTTAATTTCTAAAGGAATTAATAATAGTTTATTAGTTGCTAATGGATTTGGAGAGCGTAAGCTTAAAAACAGATGTGCTGATGGAGTTTCTTGTACTGAGCGTGAGCATGCTGCAAACAGAAGAACTGAATTCCGTTTAATAAATAACTAAGATTATATTCTATATAATCAGCCAAATGAAAAGGCGTTTCTTCATTGAAACGCCTTTTTTATATTTTAAGTTTATTATTTAAAAAGATTATTTCTTAGTATGCTTTCGCGAAAGCGTATATAAGAGGATTAAAAGTTACTGAATTTCATTAAGTACGTTAAGTAAAATGGCACAGCCTTCTCGAATTTCATCTTCAGATATTGTTAAGGGTGGTGTAATACGAATAGCTCTTTCTTCAAAAAGTAACCAGAATAAGATAAGACCTTCTTCTTGGCATCGTAAGATCACTTGTGTTGCTATTTCTGCTGTAGGTGTGAGTGCAGCAAGCATAAGACCTTTTCCTCGAATTTCAGTAAGTAATGGATGTACTAATAATGTTCTAAAAAGTTGTTCTTTTTTGAGGGTGTCTTCAATGAGTGTAGTTTCTGTAATTTCTTGTAATGTAGCCAGCGCGGCAGCAGCAATTACAGGATGCCCTCCAAACGTCGTAATGTGTCCTAATTTTGGATTGTCTGATAATAGTTGCATATGTTCATACGAAGCTGTAAAGGCTCCAATAGGCATTCCGCCACCCATGCCTTTTCCCATGACTAGAATATCAGGAACTACTTGATAATGTTCAAATCCAAAAAGCTTTCCTGTGCGTCCAAAACCTGGTTGAATTTCATCAAGAATTAATAATGCACCTACAGATTGACATCGCTCTTTAACTTTTTTTAAAAAATTGTGTTGAGGTTCAATAAAACCAGCACCACCTTGTATTGTTTCAAGAACGACAGCGGCCGTTTTTGTAGTAATACGTTCTAAGTATTTTTGACAATTAAACTTTATAAAAGAAACGCCACCTATGACGGGTTTAAATGGGGCAACACGCTCTTCATGACTCATAAGGCTTAAAGCGCCATACGAATTACCGTGGTAGGCATCTAAAGCAGCAATAATCTCACTACGACCTGTCACTCTTCGAGCTAACTTTATAGCACCATCTATAGCTTCTGTTCCACTATTTACAAGGTATGTGCTATTAAGCGTGTCGGGTAATAATGAAGCTAATAACTTTGATAATTGTATAGGTGCTTCTTGTGCATATTCCCCATATACCATTACATGAAGATAAGAGTCTAGTTGTTTATGAATAGCCTCTTTTACTCTTGGGTGTTGGTGACCTAAACTACAGGCAGAAACTCCTGCAACAAAATCTAGGTATCTTTTTCCATTTTTATGATAAATATAACTCCCTTCGGCACGGTCTACCTCAAAACTTAATGGGTGTGGTGTTGTTTGTGCTTGATATTTTAGAAAATCAGATTTCATACGCTATAGGTTATCCATCTCCTTTTTTCTTCTTCTTTTTCGGGTTTAATTGGCTAGGAGAACTCTCTTCTTTGGAAGAGGAAGTCGCTTTATTCCGATTTATAAGATATTCTCTTTGGCGTTTTGTGATTTCATCTTCTTCTTCCGTACCTATTTTGGGTTTATCTTCCTCTCTATTTGATAATTCATTTTCTGATAAATTGGAGGCGCTTGGTTTTTCTGGCCCATCTTCTTCAGATTCTTCAAAGAAGTCACTATCTATGACAGGCAAGGGAATACCTTGTATTTTTGTTAACGTAAATGGAGGTTCTCCTTTAAAAATATCCTCTTTACTAAGGAGGCGTTCGTCTCCTCGCCATTCAAAATTTTCAAAGGTTTGCTGTTGTAATATAAATTGAGATTCTGGCCAAATGTTACCGCCAGGGTTTTTATATTTTATAACTTCATCTATCGCTTTATCTACAAATAGAATAGTAATAGAAGCAGATTTGCTTTTGTCAATACCTTGTAGCTCTCCATTCTCTTCTCGCATATATACAATACTCTCTGCATTATTCAGAATATTAACCGAGTCTAACTGATTTTCCTTATTGAAAAATCCATAGAGTTTTTGCCCTTTTACCTGATTAAACCCATCTATAGAATCTTTTTGAATGATAAATGCATTATTAAACACTTTTAAAGAGTCTAGTTTTTCAGTAATCGCATCATTAATAAGATGTATACTATCTCCCGTAATTTGATTTTCATCACTCCATAAGATGGGCCTTCGTATCATTTGTGTAAGTCCTGTTTTTTGGTTGATATGAATAGAATCACATTTACCACTCATATCACTTTTAAACATACGTACATTATAATAGCCTCTTACAATTCTATTTTCAGGTTTTCCAGTAACAATAAGCTTATCCCCATGTACATAAATAGAATCGCCTTCTTGCTCAGTAATTGCAACCGCTCGTTGCGTGATAAATACAGAGTCTTTGTCTCTAAATACTTCTGCATAATGCCCTTTAATAAGGCTTTTATTGAGCGTGTCTTTTACTCTAATATTATTAGTGGCACTAGCGTAATTTCGAGTCCTGTCAAAATAAAGACTATCTCCATAAACTTGCCGATTATCATAGTCTATTCGTGATTTTTTCACAAAATATCCATAATCGTTTTTAGTATCATAAAAGCCTCGTTCACAATATACTTTTGAAGCTTCACTAGTGATGGTGGTAGGACCGTATAGGTACGCATGTTCAGTTTCACTATAAAAATCTAATTGCTCGCTATTGATCACATATTCAGGGTTTGTAACCTCTACATTACTGATAAATGATATTTTATCTTCTTCAAGATAATAACGCCCTATACGACTTGTGATTTTGCTATTAGGAGAGGTTACTATACCTCCTGTGCGATAATAAGATTGCTGTTTATTACGATCAAAATACATGGTGTCTGTAGTAACGACTGTTGTGTCTTTTTTCAGCCATACATCACCCGCAGCAAATGCAAATTTGGTATCTCCACTGTATTCTGCATACTTACTACGCATCGAAACAGAATCTCCCTGTTTCATTTTTACATTTCCTAAAGCTTTTACAAAGTTTTCTTCTTTGTAATGAAAGGCAATATCACACCACATTTCAACACCTTCATGTGATATATATACTTGCTTTTTTCTCTTATATAAAATAACGGCACCAGGATATTCAACTTCATTTTTTTCTGTGACATCAGAAGTGATGTCAATCTCTTTACGTTCTTCTTGCGTATACGCTTTCGCGAAAGCAAAAACAGCAATAAGTAACGTAAGTATGTATTTTTTGATATGCATTGTAGCAAAAATAAACAAATTGACTTCTGAAAGCGTTAATGTGGTCTCAAAAGGTAGTTAACAAAGTCTCAAAAGCGAGTTATATATTTATTAAAAAACCCGCAATGTACGATACTTGCGGGTTTTATATGATATTGAATAATACCTTATCTCATAATTGTTTGTGTACGATCTGGTCCTACAGAAACAATTTTGATAGGCGTTTCTAATTCTTTTTCTAGAAAATCTATGTATTCATTAAGCGCTTGTGGTAATTGAGAAGCTTCTGTCATACCAGTTAAGTCTTCTTTCCAACCTTTCATTTCTTTATAAATAACGTCTACATTTTCAGGTTCTATATTGTATGGTAAATGTTCAATAGTCTCTCCTTTGTATTTATAGGCTGTACATACTTTAAGCGTGTCAAAACCAGAAAGAACATCGCCTTTCATCATCATTAGTTGTGTCACACCATTTACTTGTACGGCGTACTTAAGGGCAACAAGATCTAACCATCCACAACGACGTGGACGTCCTGTGGTTGCTCCAAACTCGTTACCTACGCGTCCCATTGTTTCTCCATCAGTATCAAATAACTCAGTAGGGAAGGGACCTGATCCTACACGTGTCGTATATGCTTTAAAGATACCAAACACATCTCCTATTTTATTAGGCGCAATCCCTAATCCAGTACATGCACCTGCGGCTGTCGTATTAGAAGAAGTAACATAAGGATACGTTCCAAAATCAATGTCTAATAAAGACCCTTGAGCACCTTCAGCAAGAATGGTCTTTCCTGATTTTTGTGCTTGATGTAAATATTCTTCAGAATCTATGAATGTAAGTTTCTTTAAAACGTCAACCGCATCAAAAAACTCAGCTTCTAACTCTTGTAAATCGTATTCAATTTTTGCATCATAGAAATCGATCATAGAAATATGCTTCTTACGCAAATTTGTATATCTATCTTTCCAATCTGCCAATTCTAAATCACCTACACGTATTCCATTACGACCCGTTTTGTCCATATACGTAGGTCCAATTCCCTTAAGAGTAGACCCTATTTTGGCTTTTCCTTTTGAGGCCTCAGAGGCAGCATCTAAAAGACGATGCGTAGGAAGAATTAAATGTGCTTTACGTGAAATCAATATTTTTGAAGTGTAATCTAATCCTTCAAACTTATCTAGGTTTTGTAATTCTTTTTGAAAAATTACAGGATCAATCACAACGCCATTTCCTATGATATTCATCGCATTATCATGAAAAATCCCAGAAGGGATAGTATGTAATACATGTTTAATGCCATCAAATTCTAAGGTGTGCCCTGCATTAGGACCTCCTTGGAATCTAGCAATGATATCATAATCTTTAGTAAGTACGTCTACAATTTTTCCTTTTCCTTCGTCGCCCCATTGGAGCCCTAGTAGTAAGTCTACTGCCATTCGTATATATTAGTTAGAGGTGTTTTTCTTTCCGTAAAAATAAAGAGAGTGTTTATCTATTGTAATATCAAAAACTTCTTCGATTGTTTTTTTAATAGCCTGAATACGCGGATCACAAAACTCAATGACTTCACCATTTGATAAAATTACATGATCATGCTGTTTATCAAAATAAGACTTCTCATATTGAGCTTGGGTATTTCCAAATTGATGCTTGCGTACCAATCCGCATTCTAATAAAAGTTCTATGGTATTGTAAAGTGTAGCACGACTTACACGATAATTTTTGTTTTTCATGTTGATATAAAGAGACTCTATATCGAAGTGCTCATCGTTGTTATAAATTTCCTGTAGTATCGCGTAGCGCTCAGGTGTTTTACGATGTCCTTTTTCTTCTAAGTATGTTGTAAAAACACTCTTTACAACCTCTTGATCTTTGTTTATGGTAGAATTTACACTCATAGTGCTATTAAAGATGTAAAGTTACGGAATTATAATCGAGTGACTTTGTCAATTCCGTTGATTTTTTTAAGATTATCCATTAACTTTTTAAGATGCTCCTTATTTTGAACTATTACCGTAATATTTCCATTAAAAATACCTCCATTAGTTGTAAAACTTATGCTCTTGATATTTACGTGCATATGATCAGAAATCTCTTTTGTAACTTGATTTACAAGTCCTAAATTATCAATTCCTGTAAGGCGAATATCTACCTTATGTCCTTGAGCACTTGAGTCTATCCATTTGGCAGGAATCACTCTGTATGCATATTTACTGCGCAAAGAAATAGCATTTGGGCAATTGTTTTTATGAACTTTAATGCCTTCATTAATGGTGGTGAAACCAAATACAGGATCTCCAGGTATTGGATTGCAGCAGTTTGAAAACTTATAATCTAATTTTTGTTCATCTACCCCAAAAACAAGATCATCATATTTATTGGTAATCTCATCACGGTCTACATTTTCTACAGTGGTAGGTTTTCTGATTTTATTTTTAAAGAAGCTCACAAATGCGTTACTGCGTTGGGCTGCAAATTCCTTAATCATTTTATTGTCAATAGTCCCAATGCCTACTCGATAAAAAAGATCTAAACTCGTATTTAGTTTAAAGTAAGAGACGAGTTCGTTAATAGTCTTTTCATTAAGTTGAATTTTTTGTGATTTTAGCTTTCGCGAAAGAATAACTTTTCCGTCTGCCGCTGTTTCTTTTTTCTCATCTTTTAGAGATGATTTAATTTTGGCTCTAGCCCTAGCTGTTGTAGCGTAGTCTAACCAGTTATTTGTTGGTTTGGCTTGCTCTGAGGTAATGATTTCTACTTGATCGCCACTTTTTAACTCTTGACTTAATGGCACTAATTTACCATTCACGCGAGCTCCTCTAGTATGTAGCCCAACTTCTGTATGTACACTAAAGGCAAAATCCAATGGGGTAGCTCCTTTGGGTAGCGATTTAAGATCTCCTTGTGGAGTAAATACAAAAATCTCTTTATTATATAAATTGAGCTTGAAATTTTCTACAAAATCGACGGCATTTGTATCTGGATTTTCAAGTGCTTCTTGGAGTCTATTAATCCATTCATCAAGTCCTTTATCACCATCATCGCCTTGTTTGTACTTGAAATGGGCTGCATACCCTTTTTCGGCAATTTCATTCATACGTTCAGAACGAATTTGCACTTCTACCCATCTCCCTTTAAGTCCCATTACTGTAATATGTAATGCCTCATATCCTGTAGATTTAGGAGATGAAATCCAATCTCTTAAACGAGTAGGGTTGGGTCTAAAGTGATCTGTAACAATAGAATAAATCTTCCAAGCTAAGAATTTCTCATTGGCAACATCACTTTTGTAGATAATACGTATCGCAAACTTGTCATAAATCTCATCAAAATTAATCCCTTGATTCAAGATTTTACGACGGATACTATAGATAGATTTAGGACGACCTTTAATTTCGTAATTAAGACCTTCAAGATTAAGGGAATCTTCAATTACTTTTTTAAAATCCTTTATGTATTTGTCTTGTTCTTCTTTACTTTCTTTGATCTTGTCTTTTATATCTTGATATACTTCTGGTTCTGTATATTTAAGACTTAAATCCTCAAGTTCCGTTTTGATGTTATAAAGCCCCATTCTATGAGCAAGAGGGGCATAGATATATAAGGTCTCACTAGAGATTTTTGTTTGTTTGTCTGGTCTCATGGCATCCATCGTTTGCATGTTGTGCAAACGATCTGCTATTTTAATAATGATAACCCGAGGGTCTTCATTAATAGTTAATAGCATCTTTCTGAAATTTTCAGCTTGCAATGAGACATCTCTATCCTTTTTTAAGTTGGATATTTTAGTGAGCCCATCTACAATACGAGCAACAGTTTCTCCAAAAAGTTGTTCAAGATCCACCAGTGTATATTCAGTATCTTCTACAACATCATGTAGCAATGCAGATGCAATTGATGTAGCGTCTAATCCTATTTCACTAGCGACAATCTGTGCTACAGCAAGCGGATGAAATATATACGCTTCTCCAGACTTACGACGCTGGTCTTTATGCGCATCTACAGCAATATCAAAAGCCTTTCGGATCATTTTCTTATCCTCAGTAGTAAGCGTTTGATAACTGATGCGCAGTAATTTCTTATACTGGCGTGTAAGCTCTTTGTTTTCGGCTTCTATGTACTCTTGGGTCAGTTCCATATCAATAACTAATGTACTGCTTTATATGTAATAGACAAAGCAAAAAGTATTCCCTTATTAACAATGTCATACATAAAGTGAAGAAAACATTAATTTTTGGTGTACGCGTGACGATTACTATTTGTTATCTTCGTCGAAAAGTTCATACATGAGTATATTTTATGTCCTAATTGGATTGTTGTTATTAGTAGTAGGAGGGGAGTTTCTAGTACGCTCTTCTGTAGGATTGTCTTTTAAGCTTAATCTTTCTAAGATGGTAATTGGGCTTACCGTAGTTTCTTTTGCCACGTCTGCTCCAGAACTATTGGTAAGTTTACAAGCAGCTTATGACGGGCTCTCAGATATTTCACTTGGTAATGTAATAGGCTCTAATATTGCTAATATAGGATTGGTATTAGGAATTACGGCAATCATATCTTCATTAACAGTAGATCGTGATTTTTATCGTTTTAATTGGCCGGTTATGTTGCTGTTTTCTATTGCGTTATATTTTTTATTGAAAAATGATGAGCAACTATCACAGACTGAAGGAATAGGCTTAGTGAGTTGCCTCATTATTTATCTTTTTGTATTGATACGAAGAGCACGTAAAAAGAAACAAGTAGATGAAGACGGTGTAGATGACGGGCTTGCTCAAAGTTCTTATTTTAAAATTTTCATTTGGCTAGCTATAGGAGGAACCGCATTGTATTTTGGTTCTGAATGGCTTGTTAAGGGCGCTACAGAACTAGCTAAAGCTGTTGGAGTTAGTGATTATGTGATTTCTGTGACAGTTATTGCTATAGGGACGAGTGTCCCTGAATTAGCAGCTTCTGTTATTGCAGCGCTTAAGAAAGAAAAAGCTATCTCGTTAGGAAACCTTATTGGGTCTAATATTTTTAATATTGCTTCAGTATTAGGACTTACCGCTATTATTAAACCGATTTCTGTAGTAGATGATGCCATTTTATCTACAAATATCTTCTGGATGATTGGGTTTGCGGTTATTCTCTTGCCTCTGGCATTTATACCAAAACGATTACAATTATCCCGATATAAGGGATTGATTCTTTTTGTTGCCTATGTTGTATTTGTAGGATTTACTTTCTTGTAGATATTGAGAAAAACCAAATACATAAAACTATTAGAATATTTTGGTATTCCTAATAGATGGAGTCGATTAAACGCCTCCTATATATTGGAATCCAAAATAGTATTTTTTGAAAAGATTAAAGGGTATTATTCTAAGAGTGTAAATGGAGGTGTTCCAGATACTATTATTTATGAAATAGCTGAAATTATAGCTAATTATCAATACGATTCCTACCGAAACTTCTGGAAAAAATACCCGAAATCTAGAAAACGATACTCAATATTTGATACTAAAGATTTGAATAGTCCTTATGTATATTGGAAGATCATGGATCATCTTAAAATAAAGTACCCTGATATGTATGAAAGGTATGCTTGTGCTATTCTAAATAGTAATAAGGAAGCATTAATAGAACTAGAAAAAAGAAGAGATTTATACGATACAAAGTGATATGATTAATTAAAATCCCTAGTGTGATATGCCTTTATACGCTTTCGCGAAAGCGTATATAACCACAAAAAAGCCTCATTAGAATATACTAATGAGGCTTTTAGGAAATATATAATAATTAATTAAATTTTTGCACTTTTTACAGTTGTAACAATACGACCTGCAATTTTATATGGATCACCATTAGATGCAGGACGACGATCTTCAAGCCATCCTTTCCATCCTTGCTCTACTGTAATAATTGGAATACGAATAGATGCACCACGATCAGATACTCCGTAGCTGAAATCATGAATAGATGCAGTCTCATGTAGTCCCGTTAAACGTTGGTCATTATACGCTCCATATACAGCGATATGTTCTGCTGCTACTGGGCGAAATGCTTCACATATTTTCTCATAAACTTCTTGAGAACCACAAGTACGTAATGTTGTATTTGAGAAGTTAGCATGCATACCAGATCCATTCCAATCTCCTTTTACTGGCTTAGGGTGGTATTCTATATACCATCCGTATTGCTCTGTAAGACGATCTAATAAATAACGAGCTACCCAGATTTCATCACCAGCTTTCTTAGCTCCTTTTGCAAATAATTGAAATTCCCACTGTCCAGAAGCAACCTCTTGGTTAATTCCTTCAAAGTTAAGTCCAGCAGCAATACATAAATCAGCATGTTCTTCTACAAAATCACGCCCATGTGTATTTCTACCACCTACAGAACAGTAATACATTCCTTGAGGTCCAGGGTATCCACCTACTGGAAATCCTAAAGGTAGCTGTGTAGCAGAATCCATAATAAAATATTCTTGCTCAAATCCAAACCAGAAATCATTGTCATCATCATCAATTTGAGCTCTATGGTTTGATTCATGCGGAGTTCCATCAGCATTTAAAACCTCAGTCATTACTAGAAATCCATTCTCACGTTGTGGATCTGGATAAATAGCTACAGGTTTTAATAAACAATCTGATGCTCCACCAGATGCCTGCTTTGTTGATGATCCATCAAAAGACCATATTGGACAATCTTCTAATTTTCCACTAAAATCGTTTACAACTTTAGTTTTACTTCTCATGTTTTGAGTTGGCTTGTATCCATCTAACCAGATGTACTCTAATTTGGATTTGCTCATAACGGCGTGTTTTTTTAATTACGATGCAAATATATAATTATATATGTAATGTGTATTAATTTTTAGGGGGTAATTATTAAAAATTTAATTTTAGTTATTAACACCCCCTATTTTTTAGGGGGTGACTAAAAAATATCATATATTTTTGAAATACTCGTATATTTGCTACTATTAATCGATTATACATATATCTTATCCTATGCCTATTCTTAGATTTCAAGCGCTTCAAGATGTTCAAAACCGATCTGTTCAAGTTCCAAAAGAAGAAGGAATTCGTTCCTTGTCCTATAATATGAATGTATTTGGAGAGCAGTCAATGCGACAACACTTACCGAAGTCTGCTTTTGAAAATGTAACTGAAGCTATATATAAAGGACGTAATATAGATCGCATTACTGCCGATGCAGTTGCTACAGGAATGAAGGCATGGGCATTAGCCAAAGGAGCAACACATTATACACATTGGTTTCAGCCACTTACAGGAGCTACTGCAGAGAAGCATGATGCCTTTTTTGAAATCACTACAGAAGGACACGTAATTGAAAAATTTGATGGAGCACAATTAGTACAACAAGAACCCGATGCTTCTAGTTTTCCTAATGGAGGGATACGTAATACGTTTGAAGCAAGAGGTTATACAGCATGGGATCCTACATCTCCTGCATTTATATATGATACAACACTATGTATTCCTACAGTTTTTGTGGCCTACACAGGAGAGGCATTGGATTATAAGACCCCTTTATTAAAAGCATTACAAGAGATAGATGTTGCAGCAACAGATGTGGCTCGTTATTTTGATAAAAATGTAAGTAAGGTACATGCAACCTTAGGGTGGGAACAAGAGTTTTTTCTTATTGATAGTGCATTAGCGGCTGCTCGTCCAGATATCGCTTTAACAGGTCGTACGCTTTTAGGGCACGCTTCCGCGAAAGGACAACAACTTGATGATCATTATTTCGGATCGATTCCTTCTAGGGTATTAGCATATTTAAAACAATTAGAACAAGAATGTTTGGTTCTTGGAATTCCTATTAAAACGAGACATAATGAGGTGGCACCTAATCAATTTGAAATTGCACCTATTTTTGAGGAAGTAAATCTAGCAGTAGATCATAACTCTTTATTGATGGATGTTATGGAAAAGGTTGCTGAGCGTCATTATTTTAAAGTATTATTTCACGAAAAACCATTTGCGGGTGTAAATGGGAGCGGAAAGCATAATAATTGGTCCTTAGCAACAGATAAAGGAGTTAATCTTCTAAGTCCTGGTACAACACCCATGAAAAATTTACAGTTTCTCACTTTTTTTATTAATACGATCAAAGCAGTACATTCTTATGAAGAATTGTTAAGAGCATCTATTGCTAGTGCAGGAAATGATCACAGATTAGGAGCTAATGAAGCACCTCCTGGTATTTTATCGGTTTTTATAGGGTCTCAATTAACACAAGTGCTTGATGAGCTTGAGAAGGTGACAGATGGTAAATTGTCACCACAAGAAAAAACAGATTTAAAACTTAATGTGATAGGGAAAATTCCAGAGATATTATTAGATAATACAGACCGTAATAGAACATCACCCTTTGCATTTACAGGAAACAAATTTGAATTTAGAGCCGTAGGTGCAACAGCAAATTGTGCACATCCTATGACCGTTCTTAATGCGATAGTAGCTAATCAGTTAAAGCTCTTTAAAAAAGAAGTAGATATACTTATTAATGAATCATCAATGAAAAAAGATGATGCTATCTTTAATGTATTGCGTGAATATATTAAAGAGAGTAAAAATATTCGTTTTGAAGGAGATGGGTATGGAGCAGCTTGGGAGAAGGAAGCAAAAAAAAGAGGATTAAGTCATAATAAAAATACACCTGATGCGCTAGAAGAGAAAATATCTAAGAAAGCGATCTCATTATATGAATCATTAAATATTATGAATGCTGTAGAAATACAAGCGCGCTATGAAATAGAAATAGAAGAATATATCAAAAGAGTACAGATAGAAAGTAGAGTTTTAGGTGACGTAGCTCGAAATCATATTATTCCTACAGCATTGCGATATCAAAACGTTCTTATTACAAATGTAAAAGGGTTAAAAGATATTTATGGCGATCATGCATATATGTCTTTAGCTAAAGAACAAACAAATATTATAAAGGAAATTTCTAGTCATATAGAATCATTAAATGCTTGTATTACTGAAATGACAGAAGCTCGTAAGAAGGCAAATCAAATGGAACTAATACCAAAATCTAAATCGTATTGTAATAAAGTGTTTCCATATCTGCAAAAAATAAGACACCATTGTGATAAATTAGAACTATTAGTAGAAGATGAGTTATGGCCACTACCAAAATATAGAGAGCTATTATTCATTAATTAACTAATTTAAGGTGTAAATACCTGAAATTTAATTTATTAATAGGTGATTCGTATGCTAAATTAGACTTGTTGTTTAAGCGTAAAGTAAAATCATTACACGAAATACGTAAAAACACGTAGGAATTTACTTTCAGCATTTTTAACCTGAATCGATTCGTTTATTTTTTTTTCTAGTGTCAAGTATAGTTTTTACTGGTGTTTAGGTCGAATACGATGAATTCGTAGTTTTCCTTTGATCGAAAAGTTGTCATTCCTATTTGTATCATTGGCTTATTTATATAATTTAGCTCTCGTATTTAATATTTCTCCCCCTCTAAATACATTAAAATATAAAATTACATTATAGTACCCCATATTATAATTTGTTGCCAAACATCTATATAATATAACAATCATAGGTTTTATCTATGTGTTACATTGTGTGCGTTTGTTTTTGAAAGTCAGTTGTTAGCAATTTTAATTTATAAAATTTTAACTACTACTTTTTATTATGAAAAAATTATTGGTAAGCGCTATTGCGCTAACATTTAGTGTTGCAACGTATGCACAAGACACAGGGGCTCAAAAAGCAGTGCAAGTAGCACAGATTTCTGGTTCAGCAACAGGAGCAAACACTGGGGAGTCCATTCAGAATGGAACAAGCAATGCTGTTCAGGTACGTCAAGCAGGAACAGAACAATCTACACTAACAAATCAAAATGGTGTTGCTAACTTAGCGAGAGTGATGCAAACTGGAAACGTTAATGGTAATCAAGCATTAAGCGGACAGTTAAACCTTGCAGAGGTACAACAAACAGGTTATAACAACCAAGCTACTTCGGTACAAGAAGGAGATCGCAATAATTCTTTTATCAGTCAAAATAATGATGCAGGAGAAGAATCACTAGGAAACCGTGCTCAAATTATGCAAGGAACTGGAGATAATGCAGAAGATAATGACGCTGCTATAGAGCAGGATGGTCAAGACAACTCTGCATATACATTACAAACGTATGATAATAGTGATGCATCTACTGTTCAAAATGGAGTAGGGAATACTTCTGAGATTAACCAAAATGCAGGTCCAGAAAATAGTGCTGGGCATTTTGCTATTGTAGATCAAACAGGAATGAATAATGAATCTCGTGTAAACCAATCTGGTGCAGATGGAGATCAAGATCGTAACAGTGCTTTTGCTCGTCAAACAGGTGTTGGAAATAAAGTAGAGCAAATTCAAGTTTCTTCTGGAAGTGCTGGAGGAAATAATGCAGATGTTTTACAAGGTTTTTCAGGAGATATTTCAATTTACTCAACGGGACAAGATGAAATCTTTGATGCAGTAAATGCATTTGATCCAACTCTTGCTGCTGATGATGATGGAGCTGGTCTTGAAGCAACAAATGCAGTAGCTTTTCAAACACAAACTGGTGGTGAAAACGATGCAGTAATTGTTCAGTTTGGAGATGGTAATAATTCTGCTCAATCTCAAAATGGAGATGGTAATGTAGCACAAGCAATTCAAAATTTAACTCCTGATACTGGGTTTGGTAATGTATCTTCTCAAGTACAAGTAGGTAATGATAATGCAGCAACAATCGTTCAAAATGATAGATTACATACTTCTGTACAGTCACAAACTGGAGATGATAATACAATAGTAGCTTCTCAAAGAGGAACAGCTAACTATTCTGATGTTACTCAAGAAGGAAATGGTAGTTACGGAAGAACATTACAACATGGTAATGGAAATATGGCTTTCCTTACACAAAGAGATGGTCAGAGTTATACAATCCGTCAAAATGAAAACCAATTTGGAAATAACGGAAATAACCAAGCAGACGTTCTTCAAGAAGGACCGTTCGGAACTGGTGTTCAAAGAGGATTTACTCCTTTCAGTGCTTCAGGTGTAACAGCTCCACATTCAGTTGGAACTTTTACATTAGCACCTATCAATGATTAATTAATTATGTAATTACTACATATTATTAGTAATTGCATAATTTTCAATATAAATTATAAAACATATCCCCTTAAGATAGTATAATACTGTCTTAAGGGATTTGTAAGAGGTTTTATAATTTTAAAAGTAATGTATTTTAAATTCTCCCCCCAAAATACATTTCATCTAGCATGGCTAGATAAATATATTAGACTGAACATATCTAGTTATTCATATTCTTATACAAATATGATTATCTGTATGTGTTCGCAAATAATATCTATTTAATAATTTAATTAACTAATTCTTTTATTATGAAAAAAGTAATTTTAGGAGTTGCAGCACTATGTGTTAGTGTTGTAGCTATGGGGCAACAGCAAGAATCTGGTGCTAGAGCAGCAGTTCAAGTACCACAAATTTCTGGTTCAGCTGTGGGAGCAAACACAGGTGAATCTATTCAAAACGGTGCAAGTAATGCCGTACAAGTACGTCAAGCAGGAACATCACAATCTGTGCTGACAAATCAAGATGGAACAACCAACTTGGCTAGAGTTTTCCAAACAGGAGAAGTACAAGCACAAAGTGGCGTGTTAAACTTTGCTGAAGTAGATCAAGATGGATTCAATAACGAATCTACTATTGAGCAACAAGGCGATGGGAATAATGCTATGGTTGAACAAAACAATGATAATGATACGGATGCAAACCGTGCAATGATCATGCAAGGTGTTGGACAACAGGCTGAAGACAATGAGGCCATGATAGATCAGAATGGAGAAGGAAACTCTGCATCTACTTTGCAAATTTTTGATAATAGTGATGCTTGGACTATTCAAAATGGAACAAATAACACATCTGAAATTATTCAAAATGCAGGACCTAACCAAAGTCAAGGTCAATTTGCTCTAGTTACTCAATCTGGAGAGGATAATGAATCTTTAGTAAACCAAAATAATGCACCAGGAAGTGATGCGCGTAACAGTGCATATACTGCACAATCAGGTAGTAACAACAGCGCAGAACAAAATCAAAGCGCTGAAGGATCTACAGGGAATATTGCTGTTATAAGTCAAGGTGTGAGTAACCAAATATTTCAGGCTCCAGCAGCAGAGCAAGCTTATTTAAATACAGCAGCCTTAGACCCTTCTATATTAGGAGGTACTAATAATATTTTAGGTTCTGATAATGGTGTAGCTTTCCAACAACAGACTGGTGATGGAAATCAAGGATTTATTGGACAATATGCAGATACAAATGACTCTAATAATGGAGCTCAAATACAAGATGGGAATAACAATGGTGCTGCCATACTTCAGAATGCTTTCGGAAGTCCAAACGGTAATGGTAATACAGGTAGACAAGAACAATATGGTTCAGACAACTCTTTAGGTTTAATGCAGAACGGTAACAATCACCGTGCTCTTCAAGTACAATCTGGTGATGCAAATTCAGCTCTTTCTACACAAAGAGGAAGAAATAATAACCTGAATATATTCCAAGAAGGAAATGGTAGTTATGCACAAAGTATCCAGCATGGAAGAAATAACGTAGCATTAATTACTCAACGTGATGGTCAGAGTTATACAGTTCGTCAAAATGAAGGTGCATTTGGCGCTGGAACAGGAGGAAACCAAGCAGACATCCTTCAAGAAGGACCATTTGGAACTGGAGCTCAAAATTCTTTTATACAAGTTAATCCTCAGTCAGTAAATGCTCCACAAACAGTGAGTGCATTCACATTGGCACCTATTAATTAATAAAATCATCCCCTACTCACACATTTAATAACTAACAAATTATAACAAATTATGAAAAAAGTAATTTTAAGTGTTGTAGCATTAGCGGTTGCTAGTGTATCAATGGCACAGAGTCCAGCTACTAATGATACTGGTGCTCGTGAAGCGGTTCAGGTTGCTCAGATTCCAGGTTCTGCTATGGGAGCAAATACTGGAGAAAGTATCCAAAATGGAGCAAATAATGCAGTGCAAGTACGTCAAGCAGGAACATCTCAATCTACATTAACAGATCAAAATGGGACAGCTAACTTAGCAAGAGTAATGCAAACCGGAAATGTAAACGGAAATCAGTCTTTAAGTGGACAATTAAACTTTGCAGAAGTAGAACAAACAGGTTTTAATAACCAGTCTACGATCTTCCAAGAAGGTGATTATAACAATGCAATGATTGATCAGAATAATGATAATGATACAGCGGCAAACAGAGCTATGATTATGCAAGGAACTGCTAATCAAGCAGAAATGAATGCAGCTACTATAGAGCAGGATGGAGAGGATAACTCTGCATATACATTACAAACTTGGGATAATAGTGATGCTTCTACTGTGCAAAGTGGTACAGGAAACATTTCTGAAATTGGTCAAAATGCAGGTCCAGAAGATAGCCAAGGACAATTTGCTATCGTATCTCAAACTGGAAATGATAACCAATCTCGTGTAGAGCAAGATAATGCAGCTGGAAGTGATGCTCGTAACGTTGCTTTAACAACTCAATTAGGTGATAATAACCAAGCAGAACAAATTCAGGAAGCAGAAGGATCTGTAGGTAACAGAGCTCAGATCAATCAAGGTACAAATGGGACAGTAACAGTTTCTTCAGATGCAATTTCAAGATTTGGCGAAGTTTCTGGTTTTGATGGTTCTGTTGGGAACTTTCTTGTTGTAGAGAATTCAGAATCTGGAGTTGCATTTCAAAACCAATCTGGTGATGATAATGACGCTTTTATAGCACAAGCTAGTTCTGAAGCAGGATCTAACAATGCTGCTCAAATCCAAGATGGTAATGAAAACTCTGCATTTATATCTCAAAGCTTCTTTACAGCTGGTGGAACTGATAATGTTGGAAGACAAATGCAAACAGGTAACAACAATGAAGCTTCATTAAATCAAGATGGAGCTGATCATGCATCTTTACAAGATCAGTGGGGAGATGATAACAATGCTGTTGCTTCTCAAGCTGGAATGGGAAATAACTCTAATATGTTCCAAGTTGGAACAGGTAGTTATGGACGTACTTTACAGCATGGAGAGAATAACGTAGCGCTTCTTACTCAACGTGATGGGCAGAGTTATACAATTCGTCAAAATGAAGGTGTGTTTACTCCTGGTGCAGGAGGAAATCAAGCTGACATCCTTCAAGAAGGGCCATTAGGAACGGGAACTCAGAATGGATTTATCCAAGTTACAGCACAAGGTGTAACTGCTCCACATACTGTGTCTTCATTCTCTTTAGCTCCTATAAACTAAAAAGTAGTATGTAAAAGTAGCAGGTGTAACATAGCTCACCTGTTACTTTTATTTTTTTTATAAATTTTAAATTCATTTTAATTATGAAACGAGTTTAACTTTTGTCTTTTATAATAAATTGAAATTCTAGTGTTAAATACTAGTCTAGAAACAATTTTTATTCTAAATTAGAGATATGAAAAATTTCGTCCGCTTATTAATTGTCTTTTGCATTACTACATTTTGTAGTATTCCGCTCTTTGCCCAAACATTTGATGAAGACCCAGGAGAAGAGGAAGTTAATGGAAATGAGATTGTGTTGGATAACCAATCAGTCAGTTCTGCTATATTATTGAATTTAGGATTTGATACTTCTCCAAATGTGAGAAATCAACAAATAACGGGGAATAGTATTTTTTTAACACAAATAGGAGATTTAAATATAACATCTATTAATTCGAATACTACCTCTAGTGAAATACAAGTAACTCAAAGAGGAAACTCTAATTTTACGGCATTAGATTATCGCGCAAATACCATAGTTACTAATGTAACGCAAGATGGTAATTTTAATTTGATACGCGATTTTGTCAACAATCCAACAGAAGATGCTTCTTTGGACCTACTACAACAAGGGGACAACCTTACTTTTGAGCGTTTTGGAACTAATTCCATAACAAGATCGTTACGATTTGTTCAAACAGAGGCTTCTCCAACAATAATTATAAGAAGTTTTCAGTAATAACTTAACTGTTTCTTATACTATTATTAGCTATGAAATTGACTAATAAAATAGCTGTAAACACAATTAAGAAAACAACTCTACTTATTGTTTTTTTCATAGGTGTTAGTGCCATAAGTCATGCACAACTTTTCAATAAAGATATTCAAGCTAAAATTCTGATAGAACGTAATAGCGAGTTCTATACCTTTCATGCAGCGGCACGTAATAAAACCTCTACAGATATTAATTTAAAGTATGATTATTCTGTTTTCAGAACAGATAAAGAAGGAAATGTGGTTAAAAATAATCAAACAGACCTATTCTTTTTGAAAGGAGATGAAAAAAAAATACTATCAACATTGACTGTAAATTATAATGTTGATGACAAAATTATATTGTTATTATTAGTTTATGATAAAGATAATAAGCCTATAGGAAAAGATCGAATTGTACTTGAACAAGGTGGTAAAACAGTTATCGATATAAATAGGAATACCCCAAAAACAACATCTCAAGATGAAGCTGTAGCTCAAGATGGCTATACGATAGACGGTTTAGTCTTGCAAAAAACACTTACAAAATCTGGACGTGATTTTTTCAGAATGTTTTATAGTGAATACTATAATAGACAGATACGATCCCCTAAAAATATATTAATTAAAGAAGTTCCAGGAAGAAGAAGGAATACATTAATTACTGTGGAAGTTGATGGAAAACTCGTTTGGCAATTTTTTGCACAACCTCGAAAAGAATTTCTTACCAATATGGTTAGAATTTCTCTTCAAAGAGTGTTATCTTTCCTCAATCGATTAGAAAAGCAAAATGAACAATTTATACGCTATTAATTTCTTATGAAAACGACGATCATTACTTTATTTATTTCTTTTGTTGTGACATCGATGAGTGCACAACAATTTGTATATAGACCTATTAATCCTTTTTTTGGAGGAGATACATTTAATTACCAACAGTTATTAGGTTCTGCACAAGCTCAAAATGGTTTTACAGCTCCACAAAACGCAGCAGATCAACAATCAGACTTAGAACGATTTGGTAATAACCTAAACAATCAAATTCTTAGTCAAATTTCTCGTACGTTAACACAACAACAATTAGATTCAATTGGAGATTTAACAGAACCAGGAACCTTTACATTTGGCACATTAGCTGTAGAAGTGTTTGAAAGTACAGAAGGGCTTGTTATCAATATTTTAGATACAACCAACGGAGAGGAAACACAAGTCATTGTTCCTAATTAGAACGCGCAATTAGTATTATAATATGCATCATTTAAAAAAGCTTATACTAGTATTTGTACTAGTTATATTTAATTCCTGTGGGTCTTATTTTAATCAGCCTTTATTTCAAGAACCTTCACGAGTAGGTGAATTCTCTAAGTCTACAGATAAACTACTAGACCTTCCTGATGCTGCTCAAAAATTAGAAGTTGCTGTATATAATTTTAGTGATCAAACGGGGCAATTTAAACCTGTAGAAAATGGTAGCACTTTTAGTACTGCAGTTACACAAGGGGGGACGACTATTTTAATTAAAGCCTTAGAAGATTCCGGTTGGTTTAAACCTATTGAAAGGGAAAATCTTAGTAATCTTACCACAGAACGTAATATTATAAGAAATACAAAACAAGAGTACATTAAAAACTTAGATCCTAATACACCTCCATTACCACCATTATTATATGCGGGTCTTATATTAGAAGGTGGAATTATATCTTATGATACTAATATCGTTACAGGAGGGGTAGGAGCAAGATATTTTGGATTAGGAGCTTCTTCTCAATATCGACAAGATCGAATTACAGTGTATTTACGTGCTGTTTCTACTACTAGTGGAGAAATTCTTAAAACAATTTATGTTTCTAAAACAATTCTATCTCAGTCATTAAGTGGTAACTTTTTTCGATTCGTTAAATTTCAACGACTATTAGAAGCTGAAACTGGAATAACACAGAGTGAACCTGTACAAATTGCCGTAAAAGATGCAATAGAAAAAGCAGTACATGATTTAATTGTAGAAGGAGTAAAAGATCAATTATGGAGCACTAAAGATGGTAAGGAAGTAAATGATCAATTAGTAAATGACTATTTAAAAGATAAAGAGTTTGAAGAGTCTAAAGCGCTGTATAATAGACTTTTTATAGATAGAGAGTATAAAAATACGATTAGTATTTCTGGAGGAGCAAACCTTATAGATGGTGACTTTGCAACACGACGACTTGGATTTTATGGCGCTGCTACATACCAACATTATATTAATAGTCTTTTTGATGTAGGGATAGACGGAGCTATCTTCGATTTAAATAATGGAGAGCAGTATCAAAACATTTTCGGAAGTGTAGGTATTAATGGTATTTTCAATATACTTCCTAAAGACGACTTAGCGCCTTTTATATATGCCGGTCCAGGATTAGTAGTTGATCTTCGAGAAACTGTAAACGAACAAACATTATTTGGAAGAGCATTTTTTAAATTACAATATGGAGCAGGAGTTCAATATAAACTTAATCCTAGAGTCGGAGTAAAGGTATTTGGAGAACATAATGTTGTTTTTAGCGACGAATTAGATTTCAGAGTTAATGGTAAAAGAGATGACTTTTACTTTAATTTTGGAATAGGTGTTAATTATAATTTCAATTGGAAAAACAAATCCAAAAGGGAAACTATAGAAGATATTCAGAATGAAGAGTAATAATATATTATACAAGTTTGCTGTATTACTATTTGTCTTTGCTATAAGTTGTAGTGAAGACACAATACAAGATGAATTAACAGGTGGCTTAACAGGTACCGTTATTTCTAGTGAAGATGATATGCCATTAGAGAACGTTAAAATAACAACAAACCCATCGTCAAGTACTGTGTTTACAGATGCGAATGGTTTTTTCTCTTTGCTCAATATTACAGTTGATGACTATTCAGTAATGGCAGAATTAGAAGGGTTTGATACTGCATTTGAAGGAGCAGCTGTTATTTCTGATGAAATAGCTACTGTTGCTTTTGAATTGGATAGAGCTTCTGTTACAAATGATCCACCGTCAGCACCCGCATTATTAAGTCCTACAGATGGCGCAGATGATATAGAAAGTGAAGTTGAGTTTGTATGGAGTAGCTCAGTATCTAATGCAGAATCCCTTACGTATGATTTAGAATTACGAAATGCATTTACTAATGAAATTGAAAACTATGAGATAGAGCAGGATACAACATTTACGGTTTCTAATCTTAATTTAGGAGCTACATACTTTTGGCAAGTAACTGTTGATGATGGAGAAAATAATCCTGTTTCTTCAACGATAAGTGAGTTTTCAACATTAGCATTCCCATCTAATCCATTCTTATTTGTTAAAAAAGAAGGAGATAATAGTGTCATATTTTCAGGAGCTAGAGGAGAAGGAAATTCTGAAGTAGATGTGAATTTATTCCAGCTTACAGATGATGGAACAAACAGTTTTAGACCTAGAAGAAACAATCAAGCACAACGTATTGCATTTCTTAGAACAGTAGGTGGAGATACTCATATTTTTACTATGGATTTAACAGGCGAAAATGTAGAACAAGTTACTTCTACAATTCCTGTAGCTGGATTTAGACAAGATGAATTAGACTTTACGTGGTCTCCAAATGGTGATCGTATTTTGTATCCATTTTTTGATACATTATATAGTATAAATCCTGATGGTACTGGTTTAAGTGAAGTGTATCAGACTACCGATGGCTCTTTTATTTCTGAAGTAGATGTTCAAGAATTTGATGAAGACTTGCTTCTTATCAAAACAAATAATATTAATGGTTATGGAGTTCGAATTTTTACAGCACGTATATCTACTGGAACTGAAGAAATTGTAGTCTTAGAAGGAGAACAAGGCGCTGCAGGTGGTGTGCAAATAAGTGCTAATGGAGATCGTATTTTATATACTAGGGATACTTCTAATTCTGAGAACCCTCAATACAGAATTTTTTCTAGTAGATTATTTATTTATGATGTTGCCTTGGCTACAAGTCTTGCAATTACAACTGATGTAATTACTGGGCAAAATGATTTAGATCCTAGATTCTCTCCTTCAGAAGGTGATATTATATTTACGAGAGTTGATAGTAATATAGGTGCTAGTCCATCTATATTCTTATTTGAATTAGGTGGTAATAATCCTGATGATGATCAGTTGTTTACAAATGCAAATATGCCAGATTGGGAATAAGCTTTTTTAAATAAACAGTATTTTATTCTAAGAGAGTTTAATATCTAAACCCTTACTTTATATAAAAAAGAATCCGATTAAATATGCTTCAGGTAGCATATTTAATCGGATTCTTTTTTTAAGCTACTTAGTTAATTTTTTAGATCATTAAACTCTAAATATAATTGCTCTAATAATTGTACCGAAGTATTATTTTCCATTACAGTATTACCACTAACTCCTATAGGAGAATTATTATCCCTGTTTAATGTAAGAATAGTATATCTCTGATCTTCTGAAAAAGATTGTAAACTGGTTTTTACTTCAATAATCTGTTCAAAATCTGGTTTATTTGAAATTTGATGCACTAAAAATTGTTCTTTATTATTGCCAAATAAAATATAATCGGCTGTCTTTATTTTAGCATCTTTTGGATTAAACTTTTTGAAGTAAACAACGTGTTTGATTGAAACAGAAATGTCTTTTAATATGGTTATTCCACCTCTTTCAAAATGACCTTGATAAACAGTTATTTTAAAAGGTCTTGGATTGTTAATCATATCTGGTAAAACAAATCTTTCAGGAGCAATAGTATAGGTGGGTGAGTTGGGATGCTGTTTTTTGTGCTCGATATACTTTTGTTTATCTTCATTTGAGAATGTTAACTCTAATAATACTTGGTAATCATGCGGGGAGTAAAACATAGGTAAGTGAGAAGCATAAATATCTTCACTCCCGAAAAGAAGCATACCATGAGTAGATGGCTTATCATTACTCATTTGTTGGTGATCGTGTTGAGCATTTATATGCATTGATAGTAATATGTATGCTATAATAAGTGATGCTTTTTTCATTGGTTTAGTTGAGTATATATTTATAATTAACTTTTAATAACTGTTAGTTGATAGTATATTAATTATTCATTCGGATAAATAATAAAATTTTTATATACTTTTCTACTAGGTATATCTCCCAAAGTATCAAGAGCTAATTGAAGTGTTTCTAAATCTTTTACAGTTAATTGAAGTTTCCTTTCTTCCGGTTGATATGTTGTTCCTATTGGGTAGTCTACACCATCAACTATAGACATTTCTATATGATTGCCTAAAATATGTTGTATTTGATGTTTTTTTGAAAAATTTACAAGTCTATTAATGCTATTTTTAAATGATAGCCAATCGTCAACGTATAACCGACCAGGATAAAATGTGTCGCCTGTAAGCAATAGTTGCGAAGATGTATCGTATACTGAAATCGATGCCTCTTGATGTCCTGGAATAGGGATAATTTTTAATAATCGATTTCCAAGTTCGAAATTAATTATATCATTAGGCCAATCAATAAACTTAAAAAAATCAATAACCTTAGTTTTTTCTAGACCTACTAAAGTTGTATTTGGTTTAGCTTTAAATTGTCCATCTGCCGCATAGTGATCACCGTGTTTATGGGTGTGCGCCACAATTAAATTTACTTTTTTATTTTGTTGTTTTTCCCAATTGTGAATAATAGTTGAAACTGTTTTGTATAAAGGGAATGTTGATTCTTCTTCTACTGCTCCAGTATCCATCAATAATGCTTTCTCATCACCTAGAAATAAGAACATAAATGGAGCTTCATAATTAGTACATTTATTTTGTCTTAATATCCATGTATTTTTATCATACTGAACAACTTGTATGGGTTCATCATTATTCTCATCACAATCTTTGGAGCCGTGAATCCATTTTTGCTCATTTAGATTTACCTGACCTATAACTGATAGACATGAAGTAAAAAATATTACTAAAACAAAAACAGTTTTTTTTTGTTATCATCTATTAAATTTAAGTAGTTACGCCAATTTATAGAGAGTTGATTTAAGATAATCAATTACGATCTTATAATGTGTTCAAATGTAATTAATTCAAGTGAGTTTCCTTAAGATTCTACTGCGTTTATAGATTTGTGTGCAGTGTATTTGTTGGATATAGGTATTCGTTAATCATTAAAGAAAACAATATCAACGATTATTCTTCATGCCTTTTTTTAGTAAAGATTTGATCTCTCGATCTGAAGCGTAGTCCAATGGAGTCTTCCCTTTGAGCGTTTTTAGAGTTAAATCTGCATTATTGCCTATTAGTGTTTTTATCACTTCAGTAAAAGCAGTACCTCTTTGTGCAGCAAGATGTGTCGCAGTTTCTCCAACACCATTTGTGGCATTAATATCTGCTCCTTTCTCTAATAAAAAAGCAATGAGTTGTGCATCTTCGGTCACCATTTCTCGTATACAAATTAATAACGGAGTTTCATTTGTATCGTAGATGTGATTCACATCAACACCATTAGTAATGAGTGTTTTTATACCAGAGATATAGTTGACAGAGATCGCATCTTTTAATAATTTAGGAGATGGTTTTGCACCATTAGCTAATAAATATTCTAATACGTTATCTTGTTTGTAATAAATAGCATCAAATACACCTTTTTGTATATCAAAACCTTTTTTCTCTGAAAGGTATTTTACAACACTTAGATTTCCTTTCCTACATGCTATAGAAAGTGCATTATCACTTATTGAAGTCGTTTTCTCCATAAGCATGAGAATAATTTCTTCATTGGTAGTTTCCATGGCATCTTTAAGCGCATTGTCTGCGGTAGCTCCTTTTTCTAACAGGTATCCAGTAATATCAACATTTGCAGTTTCGGCTGCGGCTTGTATAGCATCATCTACATTAGCATTCCCTTGTTCTACAAGTACTCTTGATAATTCAAGATTTTCACCTTTTACGGCACTTGTAATTAACTCAGGACTCATGGTTTCTGCTCCTTCAGATATTAAGTATTGTACAATAGGAATGTTTTCTACACGAACAGCTGTTTCAATACCTTCTGTTGGATTGGCACTATTATCTACTAGGAGTGTAACCATTTCTAAGTTTTCATTTTCTACAGCAATAGGAACAACATCATTTGTGTTAACCGTATCATTATTTTCTGCTAAGACTAACTGCGCAAATTCTAATTTATCTCCTTTTACAGAGGCTGTTAATGCTTCTTCATAAGAACCGCCGTAGGTAAGTAATGCATCTTCAAATAATTGTAAATCTTCACTTTCTATTGCATATGCAAATACAGGTTCTGGTTTCGCCTTATTCTTTAAAGCAACTTCAATGGCAGGTTTATTCTCTTTAATAATGGCATATTCTAATGCTTGTGAAGATTCTCCACCATTTTTTAATCCCATATCAAGAATATTTATATTCTCATTATCTATAGCCGTTTCTACAGCCACATTCGTATTGATCTTAGCATCTTTATCTATAAAGTATTCAAAAAGCTTTTCATCATTGATAGCCGCAGCAACTTCTAAAGATTCATTATTGGCCTCTGTAATTGGGATTATCGTATTCTTAAGATCTATATTATCCGTTTTGATGGCTTTTTCTAGCATGGAAGCATCTGCAGTTGCTCCCATCGCTATAAACTTTTTAGCAAGATCATTATCATCATTCTCAATGGCGAGTAATAATTGATCCATTTCTGCTTCAAAAACATCATAATCTTCGCTCATGAGTGCTTTTACAGTAGGGTAGTACCGTAATTGCAATGCAAATGAAAGATCGTTATTACGAGGCTGAGCGCCTTCTCTAAAAAGAGCATACACAACAGGAGCACTTTTATAAGCAACCGCCTTATAGATCATATTGTTTTTAGGAATAGCGCCTCTTTCTAACAATGTCAGTGCATATGCTTCATTAAAGTTTTCTCGTTCAAATAAGATATCCAAATCTCGTGTAGTAGCACGCACTCCTTGATCTAAAATATAATTGAGAATTTCAATAGGTTGTTTGTTTACAATAACAGCTTCTATAAGGCCTTGCGCACTTACATTCGCATTTCTTAAAAAGAGTGATTCAAGTCGTTCTAAGTTTCCAGTAGCAGCAGCAGCAACTAGTTCAGAATCGATTACATAATTGTATTGTGTATTTGTATTCTTAAGAAGGTCTGTTTCTCTTACAAGTTCCATAGTATACACCACCTCATAAATATGATCGTCTACAGAGGTAAGTGTAATTGTTTTTTGGACATTATTCAATAGCGCATCTTTATAATAGGTCTTTGCTTCTTCAGAACCAGCAACACGTAATCTTTTCCGCTCTTTGCTTTTAAATAGTTTTTTAGTGTCATCCCAGACACTCATATATCCATACTCAATGTCTTCGGGTTTAATGGTGACGATTACATTTTTATCTAGTGTAACTACTTCGTCGGTGATGAGTGTTTCTAAACGTAAGCCACCTCTTTCTATAAGCGGTTTGGTATGTAGTAGTGCTTCGTCTTTAGAAAACCCACCAAAAAATATATCTCCAGTATAATCTTCACCACTTGTTTTCACAGGGCCCATACTCTTTTTTACAAAACTTATGATCTCCTGCTTAAATCGTAAAGAATATTTTTTGAAAAAAGTACTGAATTGCTTTCTACTCACTTGATCACGAGCAGACTGGATCGCAATGGTTGTAGCTTCTTCTAAAAGTTCTATTTTTTTAGATTTTTCTTCTATGTCTGGTACTGCTAAAGAGCGTAAAACGTCTACAATAGGTATTAATCGTACTTCAATAGGTGCCTGTGTGTTTTTAGAAACGCTTGCTTCCCAAGCAGTAAACCATAATTGGTTTTTGTCACCACCTACGGTATACGGTCTTCCTTTTTTAGCATTGATGAAGGGATCTGTATCGTCACTATTTGATTGTTGTTGCTGTATATCTTCAATAACCTTTTCTTTGAAAGCCTCCTTATCATAAGGCGAATAGATATAATCATTTTTTGCAATAGAGTTCTGAAGTATAAAAACACCACCGTACGCGACTTCTTGCGCAATGTGAGTACCATATCTAGCAATGAAACCATTTGGAGTAATATCGCGACCCAATCTATTAAAATCTTCTACAAACGCACTATCTGGAGTACTAGTTTTTATAGGAAGTAAGGCTGTAGCGGTCCCAACTTTCTTTTTGGTATACACCATGAGCACATCTTTATTTTCGCAGGTGTCGTACAATTTGTAATGCGCTTTACTATTGTATGCGATATAGGGATAATCAATAGTGTCTGTCTCTAAAACATGTTGTTCAAATTCATATGAATTTGTCACAAAGATGTGTGACTCTGGAAAGCTTTGTGTATTTGTAGATCGGGTAGGAGTTCCTTCTAAAAGTGCTTTTCCTTTAGACGATTGACTCCAATCTAATGGATCTATATAACGTATATCAAATCCATGACCAATAACATCTTGCGTTTGACTATATATATTCCCTATAAAAAATAGTAAAAGTAGCATAGGAACTACTTTGGTTACGTTGGCTAATTTCAATTTTATAACTGTTTTTTAATGTATAAAGGGGGAATAATATACCATTCTAAAATACGTAAAATGCAGGTTTTAAAATAGATTATTAGATATAAATGCATATTATTTATTTGTAAGACATTAGGTTATTAAATGCAAGTAAGAATTTTCAGTCATTATTTATGGTTTTATACGCTTTCGCGAAAGCGTATACTCGAAAAATCTAATGAATTATACCTATTTTTGTTAGCTCGAAAACAACCTATGAGCCAAGATATTTCAAAACGTTATGCGCTACGAGGCGTATCTGCAGGAAAAGAAGATGTACACAATGCTATTAAAAATGTAGACAAAGGATTATTTCCGAAAGCATTTTGTAAAATAGTACCAGATCACTTGACGGGTGATGATGAGTATTGCTTGATCATGCATGCCGATGGTGCAGGTACAAAATCGGCACTTGCGTATATGTATTGGAAAGAAACGGGTGATATCTCCGTGTGGAAAGGAATCGCTCAAGATGCGTTGATTATGAATGTAGATGATCTACTTTGTGTAGGCGCTACCGATAATATTATCTTATCATCTACCATAGGGCGTAATAAAAATGTAATTCCTGGCGAAGTAATTTCTGCGATTATTAATGGAACTGAAGAATTACTAGCAGATTTAAAGAATTTTGGCGTAACCATACATTCGACAGGAGGAGAGACGGCAGATGTAGGTGATTTGGTGCGTACTATTATTGTAGATTCTACGGTCACAGCGCGTATGAAACGTAGTGATGTGATTGATAATGCAAATATAAAACCTGGAGATGTGATTGTTGGGCTCGCTTCTTTTGGACAAGCAACCTATGAAATCGAATATAACGGAGGTATGGGAAGTAATGGTTTAACATCAGCGAGACACGATGTATTTGACAACTATTTAGCGCAAAAGTTTCCAGAAAGTTTTGATGCTGCCGTACCAAGTAACTTAGTCTATAGCGGATCTAAAAAACTCACTGACACTGTTGACAATAGCCCTATTGATGCAGGAAAATTAGTGTTATCTCCAACACGTACGTATGCACCTATCATTAAAGAAATCCTTTCAAAATATGATGCTACAGACATTCACGGAATGGTACATTGTAGTGGAGGCGCACAAACAAAGATTCTTCACTTTGTAGAAGATCTTCATATTATAAAAGACAACCTTTTTGAGGTACCACCTTTATTTGATTTGATCCAAAAAGAAAGTGGTACCGATTGGAAAGAGATGTATCAAGTCTTTAATATGGGACATCGTATGGAGATTTATTGTAATGAGACCATTGCAAAGGAGTTGATAGCCATTTCTGAGTCTTTTAATGTACCAGCACAGATTGTGGGTAGGGTAGAAGCTAGCGAAGAAGGGAAGAAACTGACGATTACGAGTGATAAGGGAGAGTTTAAATACTAATTCATTTCCTATACATAGGAAATCATATAATGTCTAAAAATAGAAAATCCTTTAAAGCTAATTTTAAAGGATTTTTTATTTAATAATGGTTTGTTTGCCTAATTAGAAAGGGGGCACACAATGTAATTTTAGATAGTTATTAGACATGTGAATACTACCTATTTTGAATTACAAATTAAAATAAACATGTGCCCACTGGGAAAGGTGTTTCGGTAAAAAATTGACAAACACCGCAAGCACAGTCATTATCATCGCCACATATACCTTGTTCACAACCACCCCAAAATCCTCCGGATATTGCTTTTTGTTCAACGTTACTTAATGACTTGACTCCTTTGATTCCTTTAATTTTTGTAAACATATTTGTAGTATTTGAAAGTTAGTAATATTCTAAATATAAGAATATTCTTACAATATACTTCATGTATAATATACTTTAACATATACATTTATATGTGTAATACTCATATTACTAGTATAATAGACTCTAGCAGCATGATGACTATAGAAATGGTATTCTTATTTCCTTTATTTTGTAAATGACAGATTGTAACATCCACATCATTTTTTTGTCTATTTATTGTTAATCATCTTATTATTATGAAAAAAATAGTTCTCTTTCTATGTATAAGCTTTATATCAATAACGCTTCAATCACAACAATCCGCAGTATATCAAGACACCATTCCTTTCAGAAATGACCTAGGGCTTATTATTGTTCCTATCACTTTTAATGGTGTAGAAAAAGAATTTGCTTTTGATACAGGAGCTCAATCAACTGTTGGGTTTTCATGGGTCGCAGATGATTTAAAACGAACGTCCAAATCAGTAAATGTAAAATCTTCTAATGCTTCTAGCACGAAGATGCACTATTATAAAAGTGGAATTATTCAATTAGGAAGTAGAGAAATTAAAAAACATAGAACCTTAAATGCTGGTGATAGTGAGATTTTTACTTGCTATAATGTAGACGGTATATTAGGGGTAGATATCACACAACATTTTAATTGGACGATTGATTTTGATAAAAAAATACTCATTATGTCTCCACCAGATTTTTATCCTGATGAAGTCAAAGAAATGCACGCGTTAGATTTTGATTTTACAAATAATCGCCCTGCTGTTTTTATGGAAATGAATGGAAAGAAAATTAAATTTTTATTAGATACAGGAGCTAGAGATTCAGATATAAACAAAAAAGCTTATAATCTTACAAGTATAGATAGCTATCCTAAAGCTACATTTTACAGTGGTTTTTATGATGTAAATGGTACACTCACCAAGACATATAATACAACGGTACAATTACCAGAATTACAATCAGAAAATGTGACGCTTTCTCCAGCTGTAGATTATGGAAATCAAAGTACAAAGATTGGAAATAATTTATGGAACGATAAACGTTTGTTTATGAGCTTAAGCCATGATCAATTGTATGTTTCTGATGCTACCATTAAAAGCGATCTACAGAACTATGATTGTTCCGCTGTAGTAAAAAATGGAAACGTTGTTGTTTTACATATAAAAGAAGGGAGTGAAGCATGGAATCTTGGGATCCGACAAGGAGATGAAGTCATAAGTCTAAATGGAAGTACATTTACAGATTTTTGTACATTCAATAAGTATCAAAGACAACTAAGTAAAGAAGGAAAAAGTTTTGAATTTGTTTTTAAAGATGGAAAACGTATAACCGTCGAGAAAAAACAGATGTTTATGACTCCTTAATCCAGTTTGCATATTCTTTTTGCAATTTTTCCAATTTAGGATCGATATATCGAGTACAGAAAGGAGCGTCCGGATTTCTTTTAAAATAATCTAAAAAGGATTCGTCATTTAGTTTAAATGTAATCAGAGGAAGCGCCTTTGTAATAATGGGGTCTGAAAATTGCGGTTGTAATTTTAATACCGCTTTCGCGAAAGCGGACTCTTGCGTCTTATCATAATAATACATAGCCGATCTATATTTAGATCTAAAACTGTGATTACTCGTAGATTTATGAGTGTGTAAATGAATTTCAATAAGTTGTTCTAAAAGAATACACTGAGGGTCAAAATGAACAATAACACCTTCAGAAAAAGAATCATTAGGTGCCGTCGAAGCAATAAAGCCTTGCTCCACTTTTTTTACACCTTTGATGGCTTGAAATACAGCTTCTGTACACCAATGGCAACCGCCTCCAAATGCTATTTTTTCTAATGATTTAATAAGATATTCTTTTAATTGAAAATTATACAACTAAAAGCAATGATACGCAAAGAAAATATCAATTGAAAATTGTAAATTCGCGGCAAGCAGAAGGCAATTATGTTAGAAAAACTACAGATCGTAAAACAACGTTTTGATGAAGTGAGTGACTTAATCATTCAACCAGATATTATATCTGATCAAAAACGATATGTTCAGCTCAATAAAGAATATAAAGATTTAAGAGCGCTCATGGATGAGCGTGCAAAATATATAGAGTACACTGATAATCTTACCGAAGCAGAAGAGATTCTTGCAGACGGAAGTGATGCAGAGATGGTTGAAATGGCTAAGATGCAAATGGATGAAGCAAAATCTGCTATTCCAGAATTGGAAGAGAAAATCAGAATGATGCTTATTCCTAAAGACCCTGAAGATGCTAAAAATGTCGTGGTAGAAATACGTGCAGGAACAGGAGGGGATGAGGCAAGTATTTTTGCAGGAGACTTATACAGAATGTATACCAAGTATGTAGATGGAAAACAAGGATGGAGTCATAGTACGGTAGATTTTTCTGAAGGGACTTCAGGAGGGTTTAAAGAAATCCAATTTGAAATTACAGGTGAAGATGTATATGGAACGTTAAAGTTTGAAGCAGGTGTACACCGTGTACAACGTGTACCTCAAACAGAAACACAAGGACGTGTGCATACAAGTGCTGCCACTGTGATGGTACTTCCAGAAGCCGAAGAGTTTGATGTACAAATTGAAATGAAAGATGTACGTATTGATTTTTTCTGTTCGTCGGGACCTGGAGGACAATCGGTAAACACCACCTATTCGGCAGTGCGTTTAACACACATTCCTACAGGATTAGTAGCACAATGTCAAGATCAAAAATCACAGCATAAGAATAAAGAAAAAGCCTTTAAGGTACTTCGTTCACGTTTATATGATTTAGAACTTGCTAAAAAACAAGAAGAAGATGCTGCAAAACGTAATTCGCAAGTAAGTAGTGGAGATCGTAGTGCAAAAATTAGAACCTATAACTATCCGCAAGGACGTGTGACTGATCACCGTATTGGATTGACGCTATATGATCTTCAAAATATTGTAAATGGTGATATTCAGAAAATATTAGACGAATTACAATTAGTTGAAAATACAGAGAAGTTGAAGGCTAACGAAGGGGAATTGTAATCGTAAGTACTTGTTGTATAAAATAAAGTACATTATAAATTGGAAAGAAGAATATCAATATCAATCCTAATTCTATTTTTATTTATTGGATGTAAAGAGGCTACATTAAATAATGTAGCAGTTAAAATTCAGGAAAACGAAAATGAAGTTATCACTACAAATAGTTCTAATGTTTTAATGGAGCAAGATTGTATTTTTGATCAAGCTACGCAAACAGATGAATTTTTAAAAGGTATTAAGGAATTAGAAAATTACGTTTGGGATGATGAATCTAAAACGGCTGAAATAATTCTTAATGATCATTGGGGACTTGGTTTAACACGTGGCGGTTGTGATCATTTTACCGTTCAAGCTGATTTTGTATATGATAGAGTCATTGATTTTGAAGAGAAGAAAGATTTTATTTTCCAACAAGTAATATGGATATCTGATTTAATCAAGGATTTTGATGGTGAAATCATCAGAGAATGTATTGAGAACGGAAGAATAAGCATTGAAGTTGAAGATAATAAAAGACATATTCATTTTATGGATCAAAGACTATATGAAAGTTATTACATGAGTTTTTCCGTTTTAGAAAATATATCTTACATTCATTTGTCGTATTATATTAATTAAGAATTATAATGACCACACAAGAACTTGTCGCTCAAATTCGAGAAAAGAAATCTTTCCTTGTCGTAGGATTAGATACTGATCTTGATAAAATTCCAAAGCATTTATTAAAAGAAGAAGATCCCATCTTTGCATTTAATAAAGCGATTATTGACGCAACACATGATTTATGTGTAGGGTATAAACCTAATATTGCTTTTTATGAAGCTTATGGTATAGAAGGGTGGAAATCTCTAGAAAAAACCATCAACTATCTGAATGAAAATTACCCAGAGCAATTTACGATCGCCGATGCAAAACGAGGAGATATAGGAAATACCTCCACACGATATGCAAAAGCATTTTTTGAATCTCTTAATTTTGATTCAATCACCATTGCTCCGTATATGGGAAGTGATTCTGTGGAGCCTTTTCTTGCGTTTGAAGATAAACATACCATTATACTTGCTTTAACTTCCAACCAAGGAGCCTTTGATTTTCAAACACAGAAGATAGGAAACCAAGAAGTCTATAAAAAAGTACTAGAAACATCAAAAACCTACGAAAATAGTGATCGTTTGATGTATGTTGTAGGAGCTACTAAAGCCGAATACCTAACCGATATCCGCGCTATTATTCCTGAGGCCTTTTTATTAGTTCCTGGGGTAGGTGCGCAAGGTGGAAGTCTTGAGGAAGTGTGCAAATATGGAATGACCAAAGATGTTGGTCTTTTAGTCAACTCTTCTAGAGGGATTATTTATAAATCACAGGGCGAAGACTTTGCTATCGCAGCTCGTGAAGTCGCAAAAAACATGCAAGAATCGATGAGAGCTATTCTTCAAGAAGCTCTTTAATTCCTTGACAATGCACTATAAAGATCAACTAGGCAGAACACTTCAGTTTTCGGATACTCCATTGCGTATTGTTTCTTTAGTTCCAAGTCAAACAGAATTACTCGTTGATTTAGGATTAAAAGAACATATTGTTGGTATCACTAAGTTTTGTGTACATCCAGTAGGTCTTACAAAAGAAAAAACAGTTGTAGGCGGTACCAAGCAACTCCATATAGATAAAGTAAAAACACTACACCCAGATATCATTCTTTGTAATAAAGAAGAAAACACAGAACAGATAGTACGAGATATGGAAGCTATTGCTCCAGTACATGTTTCTGATATCAAGAATATTGAAGATGCACTTTCCCTCATTATGATGTACGGTGCTATTTTTCAAATAGAACCTGTAGCTACTCGTCTAGTTCAAAATATTCAAAAGAGATATCAAGATTTTTTAAAAAACATGCCTAGAGAAATGTCACGTAAAAGAGTAGGGTATTTCATTTGGAAAGACCCTTGGATGGTTGCTGGTTCCGACACCTTTATTGATTATTTACTAGAGATATGCGGTTTTGATAATGTATTTACATCACAAGAGGGAAGATATCCAGAAGTACAGCTAGAACAACTTCAAGATGTAGCGTATATCTTTTTATCTTCAGAACCCTTTCCTTTCGCTGAAAAGCACATAAAAGAAGTTACCCCATACACCAATGCGAAAATAGTATTGGTAGATGGCGAATACTTCTCTTGGTATGGAAGTAGATTACTAGGAGCGTTTGATTATTTTAATTCCTTATTAAAACAATTATAATTTTTTAATTAACTATGATTTCAATGAAAAAAAACATTTTTTACTTATTACTTTTTAGTAGTTTGATTATCGCAAGTTGTTCTTCTGATGATGACACTTCAATTACTCCAAATGAATTTACTGACAATACTATTACAGTAGATGTAAATGGAGAAAATTTTAGTAGTAATAATATTGAAACAGCTTTATTATTAAGCGAAGGTCGTTTTATTAGATTAACAGCAGTAATTGAGACAACATTTGATTTAGTAACTATTGAAATTGGAAGTATTAACTTTGATGATCCATTACTTACAGAAGGAATTTTTTCAGTTTCTGAAAATAATAATAATATCCAATATAATAGTTTTTTATCTGCTATTTCAGAAAACCCTATTGGGACAATAACAATAACAAATCTGGATATAGAAAATCAAATAATTTCTGGAACATTTAATGGAGTAGCGACAAACATAGACGGAGAAATGGTAACATTAACTAATGGAACTTTTACTAATATTTCATTTCTAGTACAGTAATTTAATGATAATTGGTCGCATATCTCAGCAATTAAAATTGTAAAAATTTTAATTGTTGATCTAATTTGAGTGCTTCATATATAAGAATGTCACTTAAGCTTGAATCTGTATATTTTACATTATATGCTTCTTCAATAAGTCTTTTTTGTTCATTTTCTAAATACTCTTTGTAATTGTTTTGGTTTGTTTTAGCAGTCTTCATAATACGGTGTTTAATTTTGACGAAATAATTTGTTAGAGCAACTATAAGTAATAGTTATTTAGTCATATGCTAAAGTTATACCATTAAAATATCTAAATGTAAATACATGATAACCAGTATGTTAATTGTATTAAGATTTTGTGGTATTATCTTATATATTGTAGTTCTTCAATATATTACGGGAGTTTTAATATTGAAAAATTACAATGAATTTATGTGAACTCTACTTTTAGCTAGAAATTATAACGTAGAAAAACAGATCTATCATCTTAGTATAGACGAAGAAAAATGAGTAGTATAATTAATTATTGATGTATAAACTTGAAGCAGTTAAAATTGTAAAAATTTTAGTTTCTGATCTAGTTTAAGCGCTTCGTAGGTAAGTACATCACTCAAACTAGAGTCTGTATACCTAACATTATACGCTTCTTCAATAAGCCGTTTATGCTTTCGTTCCAAATATTCTTTAAACTGAATATGTTTTGAAATAGTAGTCATTTAGATTGGTTTGTTTGTTGGTTATTGTTTGGGTCTTATTAAAGTTACGTAAAAAATTGATAGTTAGATGTTTAATGTTGTGAAATTAAATACTTGTATATTCTCACAACAATGATTTAATACCTATATTTTATATAGAGAGTATTAAAAAAGAGCAATATGAACTAGGTCATATTGCTCTTTTTTATATGAGGTATACTTCTTACTTTAATCCTGTAGTGCAAATACACGCTTTAAAAGATCAGTAGTTCTAGACGTATATTTTGTACGTATTTGTTTTTCTTCTACAGCAATCATTTTATAAACTCCTTTTAGAGCTTCTTGCGTTACATAATCAGTAAGATCAGGATTTACATTATTCGTAAGTGGAATACTGTTATATCGGTTAATAAGGTTTTCCCATATTTGATCGGCTCCTACTTTGCTAAAAGAGTTTTTAATCACAGGGTTAAATTTACTATATAAGGCTTGCTCTGTTCTGGATGTTAAATACTGTGTCGCTGCATTATCACTTCCTAATAAGATATTTTTTGCATCAGCAAATGTGATTCCTTTTACCGCATCTATAAATATAGGCGTCGCTTCTTTTACTGCATCTTCAGCAGCTCTATTTAAGACTTTTAAACCTTCATCAGCAAGATTACCCAATCCTATATCTCTTAATGTCTTATCTACTTTACGTAATTCTTCAGGAAGTAAAATCTTTGTTAGTTGATTTTTATAAAACCCATCTTTTGCTGTAAGCTTTGATACTTGCTTATCGATTCCCAATTGTAATGCTTCTTTTAGACCATTACCTATTTGAGATTGAGAGAGTACATTTCCTCCATCTTGAGGAAGATTATTAACAACTTGTTGTAATTCTGCACAAGAACTTAGGCAGATGACCATGCAGAGAGCGATAAACTTTTTCATTTGGGTATCTTTGATATAATTTCAGTAAAGATATGAATTTAAGATTTTTGATAATACCTATATCACTATTCATTTTGGGTTGTAATGATAGTTCTAAAGAAGTCCAAGCACCTATTCCATCTCAATTAGAAAATGAGGTATATATTAAGATACTTGGCGTTGCTCAAGATGGCGGGATGCCGCATATCAATAATCCTAAGGAATTTAAGGCTGTAGCAGATGCTAGAAGAACACGAGAACTTGTAGTGAGTTTAGGACTTATAGATCGTGAGCATCAAAAGAAATACCTGTTTGAAGCAACACCCGATATGCCAGAGCAATTATACCTGTTAGACAAAGAGCTTCCTACGGCATCCATTATAGACGGTGTATTCTTAACACATGCACACATGGGACATTATACGGGACTCATGCATTTTGGTAGAGAAGCGATGGGAAGTAAAGATATACCTGTGTATGCAATGCCCAAGATGAAAACTTTTTTAGAAACCAATGGTCCATGGAGCCAGTTAGTAGATTTAAAAAATATAGCAATTCAATCTATGCAGGGAGATAGTCTAATTACGCTTTCGCGAAAGCTTAAAATAACACCATTCCTTGTACCACACAGAGATGAGTTTTCTGAAACAGTCGGGTACCGAATTGAAGGACCTAACAGAACCGCCTTGTTCATTCCGGATATTAATAAATGGTCTCTATGGGAAAAATCTATTGTAGAAGAAGTTAAGAAAGTAGATTATGCATTTATAGATGCAACGTTTTTTTCTGAAGGAGAAATTCCTAGGCCTATGAGTGAAGTACCGCACCCATTTATAGATGAAACAACAGTATTTTTTAAAGATGAAAACAAGACCGTAAAATCAAAAGTGATTTTTATACATTTTAATCATTCTAACCCTGCATTGTATAAAAACAATTCAAAAAGAATAGCTTTAGAAGAAGAAGGGTATCGTTTTGCAAACCAAGGAGCTATTTTTGGTTTATAGTTGTTTATTAGTGAAACTCAATGTTGAGAAGTCTGTAAGACGCGCTTAATAGTGTAAGTTGAACCTGCCTTTGCCGGCAGGCAAGCTAATCCTGCTTTTTCAGCGGGATCTTGGTTTAATATCTCTATTCTTAGGTCGATTCCTTTTATATGGTCTAGAGCACGCTTTTAGGTTTACTGCCTTTTATTATATGATTATAAATAAATCGACATTTTTATTGAATATTACGTAAATTTGCATCCATAAAACACCCTTTTTTTGAAGATGAAACAAGCCACACCTTATACTCCAAAATATAAAGTAAGAATCGTTACTGCAGCTTCCCTATTTGATGGGCATGATGCTGCTATAAATATCATGCGTCGTATTATTCAAAGTACAGGCGTAGAGGTTATTCATTTAGGTCATGATAGGAGTGTAGAAGAGGTGGTTAATACAGCAATACAAGAAGATGCCAATGCCATTGCGTTAACGTCATATCAAGGAGGTCATAATGAGTATTTTAAATACATGTATGACCTTTTAAAAGAAAAAGGAGCAGATCATATTAAAATCTTCGGAGGCGGAGGCGGTGTTATACTTCCAGAAGAGATTAAAGAGTTAATGGATTATGGGATTACCCGTATCTATTCTCCCGATGATGGACGTGAGATGGGATTACAAGGAATGATTAATGATTTAGTACAACAATCAGATTTTCCTGTAGGTGATCAATTAAATGGGGAAGTAAACCATCTAACAGAGAAAAACCCTAGAGCTATTGCACGAGTAATTTCTGCCGCAGAAAACTTTCCTGAAGTAGCTGCTGAAGCGTTAGAAAAGATTCATATAAAAAATAAGACTTCACTTACGCCTGTATTAGGAATTACAGGAACTGGAGGTGCAGGAAAATCTTCTTTAGTAGATGAACTTGTACGTCGTTTCTTAATTGATTTTCCAGAGAAAACTATAGGGTTGATCTCAGTAGATCCGTCTAAACGTAAAACCGGAGGTGCTTTATTAGGAGACCGTATTCGTATGAATGCAATTAATTCTCCAAGAGTATATATGCGTTCGCTAGCGACGCGTCAAAGTAACTTAGCACTTTCAAAATATGTAGCAGAAGCGATTGAAGTATTAAAAGCTGCCGAGTATGATTTGATTATACTCGAAACATCAGGAATTGGACAGTCGGATACAGAGATATTAGAGCATTCTGATACTTCATTGTATGTAATGACTCCAGAATTTGGTGCTGCTACACAGCTTGAAAAGATAGATATGCTTGATTTTGCAGATCTGGTAGCTATTAACAAGTTTGATAAACGAGGTTCTTTAGATGCGCTTCGTGATGTTAAAAAACAGTATATGCGTAACCATAACTTATGGGATACGCACCAAGATGATTTACCTGTATTTGGAACGATAGCATCTCAGTTTAACGATCCAGGGATGAACACTCTCTATAAGAAGATTATGGAGAAAGTAAATGAGGTAAACGAAGCAAACTTAGAATCTACCTTTGCGATTAGTAAAGAGATGAGTGAGAAAATCTTTGTGATCCCACCATCACGTACACGTTATTTAAGTGAGATTGCAGAAAATAATAGAGCGTATGACGCTTCCGCGAAAGCGCAACAAGAAACAGCACAACGTCTTTACGGGATATATAAAACTATAGAGACTTTATTAAACGCAAAACCGGAACTAGATAAATCAGGGGTGGCGTTTGAAGCCTCTGAGGAAGTATCTCAAGAAGATAAAGACCTACTAAAACTCTTAGTCGCACAATTTGATCGTGTGAAGTTAGACCTTGATCCTTATAATTGGGAAGTGATTACGGGATGGGATGAAAAAGTAAATCGTTACAAAAATCCAGTCTATACATTTAAAGTAAGAGATAAAGAGATTAAAATAGATACCCATACGGAGTCTTTATCACACACACAGATTCCTAAAGTAGCATTACCTAAGTATGAAGCTTGGGGAGATATACTGAGATGGATATTACAAGAAAATGTACCAGGCGAGTTTCCATATACCTCAGGATTATATCCCTTTAAACGTACAGGAGAAGATCCTACACGTATGTTTGCAGGAGAAGGAGGACCAGAACGTACCAATAAACGTTTTCACTATGTGAGTTTAGGAATGCCAGCTAAGCGTCTAAGTACTGCCTTTGATAGTGTAACACTTTATGGAAATGATCCAGGACATCGTCCTGATATTTATGGAAAGATTGGAAATGCAGGAGTAAGTATTTGTTGTCTAGATGATGCTAAAAAATTATACTCTGGATTTGATTTAAGTCACCCAATGACATCTGTAAGTATGACGATTAATGGTCCAGCACCTATGCTATTAGGATTCTTTATGAATGCTGCCATAGATCAGAATTGTGAAAAATACATTAAAGAGCATGGTCTTGAAGCGGAAGTAGAAGCTAAGATTGCAGCCATTTATAAAGGAAAAACAAGACCTAGTTATCAAGGAGATTTACCAGAAGGAAATGATGGATTAGGATTAATGCTATTAGGAGTTACGGGTGATCAAGTATTACCTGCCGATGTATATGCTACCATTAAAACAGAAACATTAGCACAGGTACGTGGAACTGTACAAGCCGATATCCTTAAAGAAGATCAAGCACAAAATACCTGCATATTTTCTACAGAATTTGCGTTACGTCTTATGGGAGATGTACAAGAGTATTTTATAGAAGAGAAAGTTCGTAATTTTTACTCAGTATCTATTTCTGGGTATCATATTGCAGAAGCAGGGGCAAATCCTATTACACAATTAGCTCTCACGTTGGCTAATGGATTCACTTATGTAGAGTACTATTTGAGTCGTGGTATGGATATCAATAAATTTGGACCTAACCTTTCCTTCTTTTTCTCAAATGGAATCGATCCTGAATATGCAGTCATAGGACGTGTTGCACGTAAGATATGGGCAAAAGCTATGAAGAATAAGTATAATGCTAATGCACGTGCGCAAATGCTTAAATATCATATTCAAACCTCTGGACGTAGTTTACACGCTCAGGAGATTGATTTTAATGATATTCGTACGACCTTACAAGCATTATATGCGATCTATGATAACTGTAATTCATTGCATACAAATGCCTATGATGAAGCTATTACAACGCCTACAGAAGAGAGTGTACGTCGTGCGATGGCGATACAGTTGATTATCAATAAAGAGTTAGGACTAGCTAAAAATGAAAACCCAATTCAGGGATCATTTATTATTGAAGAGCTTACAGATCTTGTAGAAGAAGCGGTATTATTAGAATTTGATCGTATTACAGAACGTGGAGGTGTATTAGGAGCGATGGAAACCATGTACCAACGTAGTAAAATTCAAGAAGAGAGCTTGTATTACGAAACATTAAAACATACTGGTGAATTTCCAATTATTGGTGTAAATACATTTTTAAGTAGTAAAGGAAGTCCAACAGTTCGCCCTGCTGAGGTGATTAGAGCCACTGAAGAAGAGAAGCAATATCAAATTACGATGCTTGAACACTTACATAAAGAAAAAGCAGATAAGATAGAAGCAGAGATTGCAAAAATTCAAGAAGCTGCTATTGAAAACGATAATATTTTTGAGCATCTTATGGAAGCTACAAAAGTATGTTCATTAGGACAGATTACAAGCGCTTTATTTGAAGTAGGAGGCCAGTATAGACGAAATATGTAAGCAGCGAACCGCTTTTGCCAAAAGGCAAAAGCGTGTGAGTCGCTTATCCTAATGCAGATCAGGATCTCATAGAGTGATTTTACCTTTTAGCAAAAGCGTGTGAGTCGCTTATCCTGATGCAGATCAGGATCTCATAGAGTTATTTTACCTTTTAGCAAAAGCGTGC
>NZ_CANLNH010000004.1 GCF_947492535.1 uncultured Dokdonia sp.
TAGTTATAGGTAATTTCAATCAGGAGCGTATAGCTAATAATAGAAACTACTGTTGCAAAGTCTCAGCCTAGAGTAGGGTAGATTATATTCAGATTCTACATAAAAAGACTCTTTGTCATTTTATTTTTCTCTCAATATGTCAATGAACATTTATAAAATGTGACTTCGAAAAATCATCTTTGAAATCACACTTAAAATATATCTTTTTTCAAAGAAAACTGTCTATATGGAAGCAATTGAATTCTAAGAAGGTTACTTCGAAAACTCGAAGTGGTTGTTGTAGAATGACTTACATCCTGCACCAATTCATTAATACCTTTATATTGAATTACTTATTTCTGATATAAACTTGTTCATTTATATGCATGTCCCAATAGGGGGAGCCTGTGAAAAAAAAGATTATCGGTTCGATATTTCCTGAAAAACTCGTTTTTTTAGAAAACAGTTATCGAACCACCTTTTTGGATGAACTCGTTTCATTTATCCATAGTAAACACAAGGAGTTTAGGCGACTAAAACAAAAAAAGCCTTGACATTTGTCAAAGCTTTTTGCGCTTTTGCTCCTCCTCTTGGGCTCGAACCAAGGACCCTCTGATTAACAGTCAGATGCTCTAACCAACTGAGCTAAGGAGGAGTGTTACTTTTTGTAAGCGGATGCAAATATACACATTTTTGACATCTGTCAAAAAGAATTTTACATTTTTACGATATTTTTTTTCGGTAGTATATGCATTCTCTAAAAAGCAATTACTTTGGAAGTAGAAATCATCCTTTATAACTATCTGTAAATAAAAGAATATGCTATGAACTTCTGAATTTATGTTAACCTTTTTGGTTGTTTAAACATTAAGAAAAAATAATGACCATGAGATTAAAAATATACACTACCGTATGTGTTAGCATACTACTACTATGCTTATCCTGTAAAGCACAAAAGAGATTAAATAATCGCCAAAATGATGTTCAAGAAGAATGGTTTGTGTATGCAAATTATGGAGAAGTAAATAGTTGGACATTGCACGAGGATAAAATGATTTTTAAATCCCCTTGGGATACGACGAATCCTAAAGGGATTGATACCGTATATATGTATATACAAAAAGAACTACCAGTAAATCATATTGTAGTTCGTAATAAAAGGAAAAAAGAACCATATGCAATCCTTGATATTGAAAAAACAATTGATGGAAAAAAAATAGCCATGACGCCTATTGTTTCTGGAAATAGTATTCAGGAGGTCATTAAAAAATTTAACACAGAAAAAACACCTAGCTGGATTGATCTCAGAAAAAGGTATTGGTATAGTAAGGAGGTGATCATGTCATTAGATACCATGCCAGGGCTTGATGAGGTCACTCCAGAAGATATGCTTACAGCCTTGCAATGGCGAGAGCCATTGGCTAATAGGTTACAAGCATATCTTGAAGATACAAAAGGAGCTCGCTCATTTATGGTCTATAGGTTTGTAGAACAATACCGTAACGAACAACTCATTGAGCTAGGATATAACCCTTATAAGCAAGTTATCTTTAATCTGGAAGAACAATTTAAAGATGCGCCTGAAGTGTTGAAATTACTCAAAGAAGAAATCAAGTTTTAAGTTGTTGGAAACGTATGTCAATTAGAACTTGTTTTTATGTAGTTTAAAATAACTAATTGATAGTCATGGGAAAGGTGACAAAAAAAGCCTCTCCTTATGACAGGAAAAGCTTCTCATCGGCTTCAACTACAAAGCCTACTACGTGTGACGTAGCCAACACAACTTCTTATAAAAAAAGCCCTCGGACTGAGGGCTTTACTTGCGGTCTGGACGGGACTCGAACCCGCGACCCCCTGCGTGACAGGCAGATATTCTAACCAACTGAACTACCAGACCGTTGCGCTGTTGCGGGTGCAAATATACACTCTCTTTTTACATCTGCAAACAAAAAAATAAAAAAAATTACACAAATTTTTGTCGCTCTACTAAAAACGTAGTGAAAATAGGACTAAACCCTTTCTCAATCACTGCTGGAATGTATTTAATTCTATATTGAGCACAGCGTAATTGCAGGTTTTTAAAATACGTCTCTACAGATGCTTTATACGTATCTCTAATGGCATCTGCATATAAGTTGATGTGTTCTCCCGTTTCTACATCTACAAAACGCTTAGGAGCGTTAGAAAAGGAGAAGTTATATTCCTTTTCCTCACTATATGTATGAAAAAGGATGACCTCGTGTTTATTGTATTTTAAATGCTGCAATGCTTCAAAGAGTTGTTCTTGTTCTACATCGCTCTGAAACATATCAGAAAATAGAAAAACCAACGAACGTCTCTTGAGTTTCTCGGCAATAAGATGTAAGTGCGCATAGGTTGCTGTCTTTTTTTCCGCTTTCGCGAAAGCGGGATCTAACGTACCTCCTAATTGATCTAATAACATATGATGATGACGATCACTCCCTTTCTCAGAAGCATAAAATTCATAATCCTCACCATATACACTCAATCCTACTGCATCTCGCTGCTTTTTCATAAGATTCATAATTGCAGCACTTGCCAATGCCGAAAAGCTAATCTTATTTAATTGGTCAATTCCATATTCAGAAACAGACGGATAATGCATCGAGCTACTATTATCTACAATAAGATGACATCGTAGATTGGTTTCTTCTTCATAGCGTTTTGTATACAGTCTGTCAGTTTTGGCATATAACTTCCAGTCTATATGTTTTGTGCTTTCTCCATTATTATACACTTTATGCTCTGCAAACTCGGCAGAAAATCCATGAAAGGGACTCTTGTGCATTCCAGAAATAAAACCTTCTACCACTTGCTTTGCAAGAAGTTCCAAATTGCCAAAACCGGCAGTTTTATGTAATTCAGATTTGATGTCCACAGAAGGAAAGTTGAAATTAGAAAAACGAAATCGGTTGTGAATCCGAATTTATGATGAAAAACTATAGATACGAGGTGACTGAGTGATTTTCAGATCCTCTTAAAAGGAGGATCTGAAAATCGTATCGAAGTTACCCTTCGTATATACCGTCTACGATTCCGTAGTCTACAGACTCTTGTGCGCCCATCCAATGGTCACGCTGAAAGTCTTTCATGATTTTTTCAAAGGTCTGCCCACAATTATCAGCTAAGATTTGAGCACTTAACTCTTTGGTTTTGATAATCTCTTGTGCTGTAATTTCAATATCACTTGCTTGCCCTTGTGCACCCCCAGAAGGTTGGTGTATCATTACACGAGCATGTGGTTGTATAAAACGACGTCCTTTTTCTCCTACAGAGAGTAACAATGATCCCATACTTGCAGCAAGTCCAGTACAAATTGTAGAGACAGGACTTTTGATTTGTTTGATGGTATCATACATTGCAAATCCAGAAGTAACATACCCACCAGGGCTGTTTATAAATAACTGAATTTCATCATTATTTATAGAATCTAGATATAATAAGCGATCTATTACGTGCTTTGCGCTACCATCTTCTACCATTCCCCAAAGGAATATTTTACGTTGTTCAAGAAGGGAAGTATCTATTGCGTCTTGTACTTTTGTCTTTTTTTCCATGTTTACTGCCCGTAAAGACGGGTAACTTTTCATTTCCACAAACCTAACTATTAGCAGATAGGGGTGGAAATCTCCTATATTAATTTAATTTCAATGATAAAAAGGGATGAATCTGCGTATATTTTCGCGAAAGCGAACCCTATTTACTTAATAGCTAAAAATAAAAAAGGTTTGGCACTACACCAAACCTTTTATATAATCTTAAGAGAGTCTTAGTTTAAAAGACCATCTATTGCGTCTGTATATACTTTTTTAGGAGCAACACCTACTTGACGTCCTACAACTTCTCCGTTTTTAAACATTAATACCGTAGGGATGTTACGTACGCCGTATTTTGCTGCAAATTCCTGATTTGCATCTACGTCTACTTTTCCAACGACCGCTTTTCCTTCATATTCTCCTGCAATTTCTTCGATTACCGGTCCTACCATACGACAAGGTCCACACCAAGCAGCCCAAAAGTCTACCAATACAGGTTTGTCACTGTTTAATACTGATTCTTCAAATGTTGCATCTGTGATTTCTAATGCCATAACTATATAATTTTAAAGTTTTAATCCAATTTGATATGCAAACTTAGTCAAATATTTTGCCAAAGCTTACAGCCGAAGTATCAACTTTAGCTATGGCACCATTGAATGAGTTGATACCACTGGGTTTGTCAATTTGTCCTTACGTGCTTTTAAATACTATTTTGGGCGTGTCCTTTATATCCTGAAACAAGTTCAGGAGCTAAAGGTCAGGCTATCCGTTCATACGCTTCGTACTGAAGAAAAGAAATAGGGTTGTATCGTATGCTTCGCATGAAACATTCAGTGTTCTTTTCTTCACTCCTGCAGGGTACCCACTGCTATCCCTCACGCAGGTTTGTCTTGTAAGGATATTACCTTCTTCTACTGCCTAATACTTTTACTGCAAAGTATAATAAAGTGGCGAGTGATCCTAAAGCAGCAACAAGATATGTACGTGCAGCCCATTTAAGAGCATCCTTAGATCCAGCGTATTCTTCTTGAGTTACTATATTTTCTGACTTCAACCATGCCAATGCACGGTTACTCGCGTCATACTCTACAGGTAAGGTAATAAAACTAAAGAGTGTCCCTACTGCAAAAAGACCAAGTCCGACAAGAGCGACAGTACCTCCTATGGCAGTAGTCGCCATAAGCATAAGTCCGCCCATAAGGACCATCATTCCAAACTTGGAAGAAATACCTACCAGCGGAACAAGTTTAGAACGCATCGTAAGCCAGCTATAGGCTGTGGCATGTTGTATAGCATGACCTACTTCATGAGCAGATACAGCAGCAGCAGCAGCGTTACGCTCGTGAAAAACAACTTCACTCAGATTTACGGTTTTGTTTCTTGGGTTGTAATGATCTGTAAGCTGACCCGCTACAGAAATAACTTCTACATCTGTAATGCCATGATCTGCCAACATCTTTTTTGCAATCTCTTCTCCAGACATTCCATTACGTAAATGAACTTGTGAGTAATGAGCAAACTTTTTTTTAAGTTTAGAACTCACATAACTACTTATTAAGGCGATAATTCCTCCAATGATATAATAGCCTATAGATCCTCCTAACATATGATTTGGTTTAGTTCTTTTTATTTAATATTCTAAAATTACAAAAAGTATAGCAATAATAAGATGGAGCTTCTGATATACTATTTTGACAGATGTAAGATAAATTTTTAACGATAAAAAGCAATTTAGTAGGAGTCGTGGTAATATAATTTCCGCTCCTGATTGATTTTCTTGATAATCATTTGAGGTGATACTTCTAGATGATTGAGAAGGATTGTTTTTATAGCGCTAGAAGTTGTTAGAATCACTAATGTATGAGATGAACCTTGTTTAGGATGTCTTATTTCAGATAAATAATAATCCATAATAGAACTCCACGGTATATTTTCTCTAGGTGTTTCTAAACCATATGCTGTAATTTTTAAGTGTACTTTATAATTATATGACAAGACTCTGTACCCAAAAAAACAACCCGCTATAAATGCTATAAAAGCAATCAATAATGCGATATGGTCTTGGGGGTTCAGGATAAAATATAATATAGAAACAAATATTACAATTTGGAGAAGAAACTAACATGATAAAATCTAAATCATCAGATTCTCTGAAAACTATTTTTTTTTGTTGCTTTATGAATGGGACTATTAAATGCTTCTTTATTAGTTAATTGTGTTGTTGTATTGTTTAAAAATTTCTCTACAGGATGTAGTGTAGGATGAAAGCGATCTAGGACTTTCTTCTCCTGAGTAATGCGTCTTTTTATGATGGTAGGAACATCTAACAAAAAAGAAGGGCATTCTGTTTCAAAACTGGCAACTTCTTGAGTGAGTTTGCATTTCACTACAAAATCAGAACCTGATTGTTTGTGTAAACAAACAGCGCAAAACCCTAGTTGATGTTTTCTTTTATTAGTAATGCTCATAGTTGTCTTAAAGAATAGAATTACCTGTTTTTGAAATGCTCTTTAATTTCTATTAGTACACTTGGAAGGAGATCAAATACCATTTTGTTTTCAAATCGTATGATTGTAAATCCTAATTTTTCTAGCTCTTTTGTCCGTTTAGCATCATATTCTTGTGCCTCTTCATTAAAATGAACTTCTCCGTCTAGTTCAATAATTAGTTGTTCAGATGGACAGTAAAAATCAACAATATAATTAAGAATGCTATGTTGCCTTAAAAATCGTTTTCCATCCAGTTGCTTATTTTTAAGATGCTTCCATAAAAATCGTTCTGCGGGTGTTGCATTATTGCGAAGTGATTTTCGGTAGGTCTCTAAATATTTTCTAGAATGGATAACCATTGTTTAAATATACTGGTTTTTGGGCTAGCTTTCAGCTTCGCCAATCCCTCTGTCAAAAACCCTGTTTTTGACATCTCCCTTTTTCAAAAGGGAGAAGCCTTTGCTTATATTTTATATAGAATGTATGAGGCTTTAAATAAAAGCTTCACTTACTAGTATGCGAAAGCGTGAGTTATGTATAAATAGATTCTCATTATAACTATTTGGTAGTATAAAACCGAAAACAAAAGTCTCTCCCTTCAAGAAGGAAGATGTCTGCAAAGCAGACAGAGGGATTATTTTCCCCTATACTTCAATTTAAAATACACTAACAAAAACACAGAGACAATTGTAATACCATTAGCAATAACCAGAGAAGGACTATCTTTATAGATGCCATAAATAAACCAAAGGGTAATTCCAGTAAGAAACATGGTAAGCATAGGTAGCGACAATGCAGATACATCTTTGGTCTTCCATGTTTGATATACCTGTGGTAAAAATGAAGCCGTTGTCAATACGGCTGCTGCAAAACCTAAAATTTCTATTCCGTCCATATCTTATGTAGTTAGTGTCTTTATTTTCTTTTCGATCTCAGCAACTTTTTTACTCCAAAATACTAATGCTTCTGTTGCATTGTATTGGGGTTTGTTTTTAGTTCCCTTTTTTAATTCCTTAGGAATACGACCAAGAAAACCCCAATTTTCATGTTGATCTTTTGCTATTTGGCTTTGCGTCTCAGGATCTTCTTTTCGTCGTGCCCAAAAATACTGATGTTCTAAATAGGTCTTTTTGACGCTTTCAAAATGACCCTTTAATTGTTCTGTGTCATTAGGAATGTATCCTGGTCCTGAACATCCACACGAATGAAACGTGATACCTACACGATACAATGTTTTGATATGATTCCACGCTTTGATATCTTTTTTCTTAGGAGATTCAAAATCTAACCCCATATCTGCCATCACGTTACTACACTCTGGACAGGTAGCAGGTTTTTCTTGAATCCCTTTAGGATATCCGTCTAGAATATCGTGCAACAACCGTCTTTTGAATGTCTTTCGACATTCAAAGCAGGCATAGTGCGGTTTGTAGGATGTCATTGCATATCTGCACATTTCCTCTTTATTTTAAATTAAAAACCCTCTCCGAAGAGAGGGTTTGTGTGTGGTTATTATCCCACTATATTGACAATCTTCCCAGGCACGATAATCACCTTTTTCGGGGTGCGGTCTCCTAGATATTGTTTTGTTTTTTCATGAGCCATCACGACTTCCTCTATCTGATCTTTACTATAGTCTAATGGCAATTCTAATGTAAACTTCATTTTCCCATTAAAAGAGATCGGATAGTTCTTAGAACTCTCCACCAAATGCTTCTCTTCAAAAATTGGAAAGGCTGCTTCAGAGATACTTTCCGTATGTCCGAGCTTACTCCATAACTCCTCAGCAATATGCGGTGCATATGGCGCAATTAAAATCAAAAGTGGCTCTAAGATTGCTCTAGATGTACATTTTTGTGCCGCCAACTCATTCCCAGCAATCATAAATGTAGATACGGAGGTGTTAAAACTAAAGTTCTCAATATCTTCCTCTACTTTCTTGATGGTTTTATGAAGTGTCTTTAAGTTATCTTTTGTAGGCTCAGAATCTGTCACGTTAAATGCTTCTTCTGCCCCCGAATGATACAATCTCCATAGTTTCTTTAAGAAATTATGTACTCCCGAAATACCAGCGGTATTCCAAGGTTTTGCTTGCTCCAACGGACCTAAGAACATCTCATACATACGTAAGGTGTCTGCCCCATATTGATTACAGATGTCATCTGGGTTGACAACATTATACCAACGTTTAGACATTTTTTCTACCTCGCGTCCAACAACAAATTTACCCTCATCTAAAATAAATTCTGCATCCTTAAATTGAGGTTGCCAATTCTTTAAAGCTTCAACATCAATTTCATCAGAGGCGTTTACCATATTTACATCAATATGGATGCCTTCTGTTTTATGTTGATCTTTTAAACCAGCAGAAACATAAGTGTTTGTACCACTTATTCTGTAAGCAATAGCGCTCGTTCCCAAAATCATCCCTTGATTGATCATTTTTTGGAAGGGCTCATCGAACTCTATATATCCACGATCAAATAAGAATTTTACCCAGAAACGTGAGTATAATAAGTGACCTGTCCCGTGCTCGGAACCTCCAATGTATAAATCTACATTGCTCCAATAGTCAAGTGCTTCTTTAGGAACAGACCCATCCTCAGTAGTGTTATCCATATACTTTATGAAGTACCAACTACTTCCTGCCCATCCAGGCATGGTATTTAACTCCAAAGGGAATACCGTTTTCCTATCTACCAAGTCATTAGAAACCACTTCATTTTTAGTCGTATCCCATGCCCAAACATCGGCGCGACCTAATGGTGGCGCTCCATCTTCGGTAGGTAAGTATTTTTCAATTTCAGGAAGCTCAACAGGCAAATGCTCTAAGGCAATCATCTGTGGCATGCCGTCTACATAATACACTGGAAATGGCTCTCCCCAATAACGCTGACGGCTAAATACCGCATTACGTAAACGATAGTTGGTTTTACCCGTTCCTGCGCCTATTTTTTCTAGCTCGTAAATCGCTAGTTTTACGGCTTTCTTATATTTTAATCCGTTTAAGAAATCACTGTTTGCGATTACCGTTGCTGCTTTATCTGCAAAGGCTTCTTCCGAAATATCAACGCCTTCAAATACATTAGGAATGGGGATATCAAATTTCTTAGCAAAATCATAATCACGCTGATCTCCACACGGTACAGCCATCACGGCACCAGTTCCATAACCTGCTAATACATAATCTCCAATCCATACAGGAACGGGCTCTTTGGTAAACGGATGCTCTGCATACGCTCCAGTAAATACTCCAGAAATGGTTTTTACATCGGCCATACGCTCACGCTCAGAACGTTTTGAAGTCGCTTCAATATACGCATCAACGGCTTCTTTCTGCTCTGGCGTTGTGATTTTTGACACCAATTCATGTTCTGGTGCCAATGTCATAAATGAAACCCCAAAAATAGTATCGGGACGTGTCGTAAACACACTAATCCCCCTAGCCCCCGAAGGGGGAATCTCACGATTGTCTAATGTCTGTTTTATTTTTGATAAAACAGATTCGAGGTTTCCTAGTACTTCTTCATTTCTAAAACGGATAACTTTATACCCTAATTCTTCTAAAACTTCTGTACGAGCTTGGTCTTCCTCTTTTTGGTGATCGTGGATATCTCCATCTACTTCGATGACTAATTTTTTAGAAAGGCATACAAAATCAACAATAAAATTATCGATAAGATGCTGTCTTCTAAATTTATATTCTAAGTTTTTTCCTTTTAAAGATTCCCATAAAGCAGCTTCAGCTGGCGTAGGGTTTTCACGCATTTCTTTTGCTCTTTCAATCAAAATATGTGAATTATTCCCACCCGTCATATAGCCAGGCGTAGTCCCCCTTTGGGGGATTAGGGGGAACGTGACCATCGCGCCCACTGATTTTCCAATCCAGTTACGTTGGGTTTCTTTGATAGATTCGCTCCAATCAATAGTCTCTAGTCCCTGTAATAAACGCTCTGCATAGGCAGAAATACGCATCGACCATTGGGTCATTTTTTTACGTACTACGGGATGACTCCCACGTTCTGAAACGCCGTTTACAATCTCATCATTTGCTAGTACAGTTCCTAACGCCGGACACCAATTTACTTCGGTTTCGGCTAGGTAGGTTAATCTGTATTTTAAAAGAATCGCCTGTTGTTCTTTGTCAGAATAGGCATTCCATTCATCAGCTGTAAAGATGGTGATATCATCATCGCATACGGCATTTACGGTTGCATTCCCCGCTTTCGCGAAAGCGGACACCAACGTATCAATGCCTTCTGCTTTATTATTATCATTATTATACCAAGCGTTATATAACTCGGTAAAAATCCATTGTGTCCATTTGTAATACGCAGGATCTGAAGTGCGCACCTCACGACTCCAATCAAAAGAGAATCCTATTTTATCCAACTGATTGCGGTATCCAGCAATGACATTGCCTTGATTATCGACACCCCCTTCTATGTTTACTTTGGTTGTCGTTGCAGGGTGTTGTCCCGTCTGAATCGCATATTGCTCAGCTGGCAATCCAAACGAATCGTAGCCTTGCGGGTGTAATACGTTAAACCCTTTCAAACGCTTGTATCTCGCGTAGACATCACTGGCAATATATCCTAATGGATGACCTACATGCAGTCCTGCTCCCGAAGGATATGGGAACATGTCGAGTACATAATATTTAGGCTTATCGCTCGTATTACTGGCGTGAAATGTGCCGTTGTCTGCCCAATATTTTTGCCATTTGGCTTCTATTTCGTTGAAATGGTATTTCATCTACTTAAAATTTTTAATTTCATTAAAAATGAAACAAATAAAAAATTTCTGCTTAGATCAACCGCTACGCTTTCGCATAAAAAATTTAATTGTTTTAGTTGATAAGCAAAAAATTAATTTTGTTTATGCTCATTTCATAATGCGTTATTTTTTTCGCTGTAGCGAAAATGACTCAGGACTAAAAGGAATCAAGAATCACGACTTTTATATATAATTTACAGCGCTACGCTGTTTTAAGCCGGCAAATTTACGATTTTATATCAAGTTGTAAGGGTTGCCTCAGGCATTAAAATTGATATCAATTTTATAATCTAATGGTTTGTCATTTTTTATTTTTTCAAACCATTTGTTTTTTTGAAGATCAAGTAGATTTTCATTCTTGCTTTGACCGAATGCCTTATCTTCTTCAGAAAACTCTTCGGGTTTGTAAAACATATAAAGTCTAAGTTCGACTACTTCATGTTCAAAATGCCAATAGAAATGACGCTCAAACGCCAATCGGAGGTATATACTCATATTTTGACCTTTTATACTATGATATGTATTTCCAATATGCGTAAATACATCACCATCAGGATAATAAAATTCTGAATCTGTAGAAAAATGAGGGTATTCTGTTTTAAAAGAAAGTAATTCATCTAATGAAACCTCTTGATAATGCTTATAAAAAGCTTTTAACGCTTTTATAGCACTAATGTTTTCTGTATTTCCATTTTCAAAAAGATGGTTGTTTATTGATTGAATCAACTCTTCTTCTACTTTATCATATCTGTCATAATGATTTTTGTTTCCCATGATTTTGATGTGATGAATGTTTATAGGTAATTTTAAAATTCAATTTTTTAGTCACTAAATTTACAATGATTATAGTAATTAAAGGATTTCTTAAAAATAGAGTAACACTCTAAATTAGAGTAGTACTCTATTTTGTGAATATAATATGTGACTGAGTGATTCTGAGGCACGAGGAATTGTATCGAAGTTACCGGCTTAGAGTGATGGCTCCTTTCCGTCTATATTTCGTACCTCAATATAGCCACCTTCCCTCACTGAGGGAAGGAGCTTTTGTTTGCCAATTTTTTGTAGCATTATTTTATGTCTAGGTGACTGAGTGATTCTGAGGAACGAGGAATTGTATCGAAATTACCGACTTAGTAATATAGAATGACAGCTCCCTTCTCTTAGCGAAAGAAGGAATTGGCTATTCGTTATATCGTAATAGATTAAACTGCAATAGTTCCCCCTTTGGGGGTTAGGGGGCTTCGTGCTATGTTCTCCTGAGGTAATAATAATTGATAAATCATCTCATTTACAGGTGTAGGGATTCCTACTCTTTTCCCTTCTTTTACGATAAAACCATTAAAGTTTTCGAGTTCGCTAGGTTTGCCTTCCATGAGATCGCGTTGTGTAGAGGCTGTGGTTTCAGGGGCTTGTCGTGCAATGGCGGCAAAGGCTTTGTCTATTGTGTTTTCTGGTAATGCAATGCCTTTGGCATGTGCTACCGCATAGACTTCTTGTGCTGTTTTGAGCATCAAATCTTTGATGTATGGAGTGTCTCGTATGATTCCGATAGGTACTCTAGTTAATCCACCGATGGCACTTACGGTAGTGATGAATAAGAACTTTTGCCAAATAGCAACTTGAATATTTTCTGGAATTTTTGCGTTAAGACCTGCTTCTTTAAACACGGCTAAAATAGCTTCGATTCTTGGACTGCGGGTATTGTCTTGTTCACCAAAAAGAAAGGAAGGTGGAATATCAGGATTTGAAATCACCCCAGGGCTTTTAATAAAACTAATCATGCGACAGAGTCCTGAGAGTACTTGGTTTTTTGGAAGGGCTTTATTTAACTTTTCTGTATTGTCTGCTCCGTTTTGTAAAGGCAGAAATAATGTGTTATCATTTGTATATTGCAATATATCTTTTGATGCTTGTTCTAATTGCCATGATTTTATAGCAAAAATGACAAGATCAGGCGTGTCTATTTTAGAAAGATCATCTGTGGCTAGGTGCGGATGCGCTGTAAAATTACCTGTGATGCTTTGTACTTGCAATCCATGCTCTTGAATGGCCTTAAGATGTGCATCTCTTGCGATAAGTGTAATTTGATGTTGGGTTAAGGCTAGTTTTCCGCCTATAAAACCACCAACACCTCCAGTACCGTAGATTAGAATTTTCATATATTAAAGATAGGGGTTTTTCGCTTCCGCGAAAAAGAATCACGATGGAAGGGAATCAAGAGTCAAGACTTAATTTAGAAAAGAGATAGTGCATAACGTCTTTCTTTTGCTGTCTTCTCTATGCTCTTTATATGCTTTACCGCTTCGCTCTCCCTGTGGTCGTGAATCTCGTAAACTCGATTTCGCGAAAGCTTTAAAACACAGGATGTAATAATTTACCAGAATATAATGCCCATAACATAGATGCAAGTGCAGATAGGTTCATGGCAATACCGAAGAGTTTCATTTGCGCTACGGAATAGGGTTTTTCTTTAAAGAAAATAAAGACATCTAGAAGTAACCATATAGAGAAAATTCCTAGAAAACCTGCTAATACATAATCTTGAAACCATATAGTGAGAATGTAGGTTTCTAATAAGAGTAAAACTAGCATGAGATACTTGGTATTTTTACGTCCTATGAGCGTAGCGGTTGTCTTTTTGCCAGCTAATCTGTCGGGTTCTATATCCATGATTTCTCCTGTAATATGGGCTTGAAAAGCAAATAAAGTGAGATACATTATCGTTTGCCACGGGATCATAGTCAGATCATTCAGTAAGACGCTAAAAAAAGCAGTAAAGACATAGCCTATCTGAATACAGATTTCAAATGGAGGGCGTTCTTTGATTCGGAACGGCTTAAAATTGTAGATGATATTAATAACTATCATAAATGCTAATAAGAGTAGCATATAGATGCCTGAGAGAAAGGTGAAATAGATAATGAATGGGAGGAGTACAATCGCTATTTTTTTTGGGACTGTAGCTAAATGTTGCTGAGAAGCTTTAGCACCAAAAAGGAAGTTTCCTTTACGATCATTCAGCTTGTCTGAAGCGATATCATTATAGTCATTAAGTCCGTAGACTAAATAATTAAGCGGAAAGGTCACAAAGAAAAGTCCTATCCAGAAAATAGGTTGTTGCCAAAACTCGGAATCCAGACTAAAAGGAACTAGGTAAATCCATACAGTAGGAAACCATAATCCAGGTCTAGAAATTTTTATGTCTTTGAGAAAATTTATGTCGTTACCATTTTGTGAGACAAAAGATACACATAAAAGTAGTGTAGATTTCAAACCCGTTTATAACAATATGGAAACTTTAGACGTTGTTTTATAGAAGTATGTAAAAATCATTGTTATTTTTACAACAACAATCTTAATTGTATTTATGGCATCCTCATTTGAACGGTATCAAAAACGCCGATTGGTCTTCTCATATTTCTCTGTGATCATAAGTATTACATTGGTATTATTCCTATTAGGAGGACTAGGAATTATTGTGATAAATACTAAAAAAGTAGCAGATCACGTCAAAGAGAAAGTAGTATTGTCTGTTTATCTGAAAGATACTGCGAAAGATGTAGAGATTAAACAGCTTCAAAAATCACTTGCGATGGCAGCATACACCAAGTCTTCCGTTTTCGTGTCAAAAGATGCCGCTGCCGAAGCACATAGTGAAGAGATTGGAGAAAATTTTATGGACTTCTTGGGGTATAATCCGCTTCAAAATAGTATTGATATATATCTAAAAGCAGATTATGTATCTCCTGTAAAAACCAAAGAGATTTCTGATGAAATTGCTTCCAGAGATTTTGTAGATGAAGTTACTTATGACCAGCCACTTATTACGTTACTTACGGATAATATAAAACGAATCACGCTATGGGTTTTGATCATTAGTGCTGTATTTACATTTATAGCCGTTTTATTAATTAATAGTTCGATACGTTTATCTGTATACGCCAAACGATTTACGATAAAAACCATGCAAATGGTAGGAGCGACCAAACGTTTTATACGTCGTCCTTTTGTATGGAGAAGTGTACGTTTAGGAATGTTAGGAGCTTTATTAGCACTTATAGGTATGGCAGCCATATTATACTATCTCAATGAGCAGTTTCCTGATTTGGCATTATTAGATGATAAATTGTTAATAGGCGCTCTTTTCTTAGGAGTGTTTTTACTAGGTGTTTTCATCACATGGATCAGTACGTATTTTGCAACACAACGTTTCTTGAACCTACGTACGGATGAGTTGTATTATTAGTGAAACCCACTATTGAGAAGTCTGCAAGACGCACTCAAGATTGTACCTTGAACTTTCCTTTATCGGGAGGTAGGTTGATTCAGCGAAATAGCGAGATCTTATTTTGATTTTTGATGAAGTTGTATCTAGATATTTATTTCTTACGCTTTAACGCTACGCTCTCCCTACGGTCGTGAATCTCGTGAACTCGATTTCGCGAAAGCGTATACTACATTATAAAATAATTAATTGAGTGATAACCGTATAAATTCATCATTCCTTACGACAAAAACAATGTTATGAAAAATGGAATCTATTTTTTGGTATTGAGTCTACTCATGTTAGGTTGTGCTCAAAATCAACAAAAATCCAATACAATCACACCACCAGCTATGCGTACTTCTGAATTTATTACCGTATCTAATGATGATACAGTATCACAACTTGCTACTACGATTATCCCACAACTAGAAGAGAAAGGCTTTAAGATCATTGCAAATATTGATCATAGTAATGCAGCGACAAAAGTAGGGCTTGAATTACGTCCAACGCGTACCATTATTTTTGGAAATCCTAAAGGAGGAACCTTATTGATGCAGCAGGATCAGCGTATAGGGTTAGACCTTCCTTTGAAACTCATGATGTGGGAAGATGCCGCTGGAGATACCCAAGTAAGTTATTACAATGCCACTACTTTGACAAGTCGTTATGGGATTACAGAGCCACAAGCAGTGATTGCCAAAGTAAATGGAGCACTTGCTGGATTTACAGGAAATACCCAAATAGAAGGCGCTTCCGTAACGTCTATAACTGATCAATTAATTACAAAAAAGAGTCCGCATACTGCCGATGAGACGTTTGCAAAATTACAAGAAGTCGTGACTTCAAAAGGATTGCATACCATGGCTGTTGTCCCTCACGATAAAGCCGCTGCTAGTGTTGATCTAGAATTACGTCCTACTCGTGTATTGATTTTTGGAAATCCAAAAGTGGGGACCTTATTAATGCAAAGTAATCAGAGTATAGGAATTGATCTTCCTTTAAAAATACTTGTACATGAAGATGAGAATGGAGCAGTATACGTGTCTTATTTTGATGCTACTTTCTTAACCAATCGTCATGGAATTACTGATAAAGATGAAGTGGTTCAAAAAGTAAATGCTGCTTTAGATGGTATTACCAATGCAGTGATCGCTGAGTAACAATACTTTCGTATAAAATATTTTAATACACTATGCGTTAAAAGATTAAATTCTTTTTTATGCGTCGTATCATTATTCTTTCGTTTTTAGTATCATTTTTATGTGTATCATGTCTTATCCAGAACCCTAAAAAAGAAGACTGTGATGTCAAACAAATTACAGTAGCAAGGGTGTATGAGGGAGGAGATCAAGATATTGTCTTTGCAGAAGATAATGGAGGAATTTATTACATCAATAGAGGTTTAGAACAAGGATATACAATAGAAGGAGTTCGTAAGAAAGTATTAAATAAAAGTATTACTTTGCATCTGGCGAGTACGCTAATAGGGTCTTCATCTAATCATATTGCACAACTAACTGTGGGGGATGAGATTTTATTTACTGAGTTTAATTAAATATACTCGTATATTTGAGTTATAATTAAAAGATACCCACATAAGAATATAAAAACATGGGAGAACAAAAACGCAAAACAGTAGCAGTACAAAAGCATCAAACAGAATTTATTTTTGGTAAGAAAAATTACCAATGGATGCTTATTGGTCTAGGCGTAATCGCACTTGGTTTTATTTTAATGTCTGGAGGCGGTAGTGATGACCCTAATGTATTTAACCCTGAAATATATCATTGGAGACGTATACGTCTTGCTCCAGCTGTTGTTTTAATAGGATTTGGTATTGAGGTATATGCCATTCTTTTAAATCCTAATAAAGGGAAATAGTAGTTTGTCACTTTACGTGACTAGGTTATCTTTGCATCCATGAATAATTTAGATGCACTTTTACTTGGTATTATACAAGGACTTACCGAATTTTTACCTGTTTCTTCCAGTGGACACCTTGAATTAGGGAAAGCCATTCTTGGAGACACGTCTGTTCCAGAAGAGAGTTTGATGTTTACCGTTGTAGTTCATTTTGCTACAGCCTTAAGTACGATTGTTGTTTTTAGAAAAGATATCTGGGAGATTTTAAGAGGTCTGTTATCCTTTAAATGGAATGAAGAGACACAATTTTCTACAAAGATTATACTCTCTATGATTCCAGCAGTGATTGTAGGATTGTTTTTTGAAGAACAATTAGAAGCCTTATTTGGAGGGAATATTCTTCTGGTGGGCTGTATGCTTATTGTGACCGCTGCATTGTTATGGATGGCAGATAAAGCCAAAGACACTCAGAAAAAAGTATCTTTTTCTAATGCTTTTGTCATTGGTATTTCACAAGCGATTGCAATGCTTCCAGGAATCTCTCGTAGTGGTGCTACCATATCGACTTCTGTATTGTTAGGAAATGATAAAAGTAAAGCTGCTCGTTTTTCGTTCTTAATGGTAATTCCGTTAATCCTAGGAAAGATCGCTAAAGATATATTAGGAGGAGACTTAACTACAGAGGGCGGTAATGTTTCTGTTCTTATTATTGGTTTTCTCGCTGCATTTATTGCAGGTCTTGTTGCTTGTACGTGGATGATCAAATTGGTAAAGAAAAGTAAACTGTCTTGGTTTGCGATTTACTGTTTGATTGTTGGACTGATCGCAATTGGATTTAGTTTGTATAATCGATAGTACGATGTCTAAAACCTCAAATCTCACAGATCAAGATTATAAAGACGGACAAGTATTACTGTTTGATAAACCGTTGGAATGGAGTTCCTTTCAATTGGTCAATAAAGTGCGTTGGTTGATCCGAAAGAATCTGAATATTAAAAAGATTAAAGTAGGACATGCAGGAACATTAGATCCGCTAGCTACTGGACTGATGATTATTTGTACAGGAAAGTTTACCAAGCGTATCCATGAGTTTATGGGGCAAGAAAAAGAATATACGGGCACTGTGATGCTTGGTGGTACAACGCCTTCGTATGATTTGGAAACAGAAGTAAATGAAACCTTTTCTATAGATCATATTACGGAAGATGCTGTATACGCTTTCGCGAAAGCGTACCAAGGCACCATCCAACAGCGCCCACCTGTATTTTCAGCATTGAAGAAAGACGGGAAACGCCTATACGAATTTGCAAGAGCTGGCGAAGCGGTGGAAGTTCCTACGCGTGAAATTACGATTTACGATTTTGAAATCACCCGAATCGCTATGCCAGAAGTAGACTTTAGAGTACGCTGTAGTAAAGGTACATACATACGTTCACTCGCCTATGATATGGGGAGAGGATTAGATAGTGGGGCGCATCTTATAGCACTCAAAAGAACCAAAATAGGGGATTATTCCGTAGATAATGCACAAGACATTGTGACATTTGAGAATAGTTTTACAGCTCAGTATAATAGCTAAAGACTGTTAATCGTTTACTTAATATAGGAGATTTTGATTATTTTAGACACCTTATGAAATTGAGCTCACAAGATAAATCCATGCTTATTACGTTTTCGGGCGCAAGTTTTTTGGTGCTCGTTTTTTTCTTTTTAGGGGTAAAGCCGTATCAAAATCCAAATCCTGAGGAAGAGTTTATAGAGATTCCTGTAATTCAAGAGCCGCTGGCAGAAGAAGAGCTTGAAGAAAAAGAAACAACGACTCAAAAATCGATAGTAAAAAGTCATCAAGCCTATAATTCGAATGAATTACGCAATGAAAGTAAAGCGTTGTTTTCTGAAGATGATCCTATACGTCAAGCAATAGAGCAACAACAATTGCAAAGTGTAGAAGATCTAGAAGCCGAAAATGAAAGGATATTGGATGAGCACAAAAAGTCTCGTGAACTTGCTATGGCAGAGCGTAACGAATTGGTTAAAGCTCAAATTGAAGCCAGAGAGAAAGAACGTAATAGTAAGAAAGGAAATAGAGAGAGTACGGTATCTTATAATCTTAAAGAAAGAAATGCCATTGTGATTCCTAATCCAGTATATACCTGTGATGCTTTTGGAAAAATTGTGCTAGATATAGAGGTGAATAGTACCGGAGTGATCATTAAGAAAGAATATAATAAAAAAGCATCCACTTCTTCTAATGGATGCTTAATCGATCAGGCGCTTTCATATGCTTCTGATGCGCTATTTAATAGTACGTCTACAGTTTCTCAAAAAGGAACCATTACGTTTAATTTTCAGGGGTAGTAGTTGTCTGCTCAGTCTTAGAAATAGTATAACTTAACCACGGAACTTTAAGAGTTCGTATAAATTGTTAATGGTTATTCGTAAATAGTGAATACACAACTAATGAATAACCATTAATTAAAATAACCCGTTGTGCATTTGATTCTATTTCTACTACTTTTTCCCCTACCCTAAAGGGTGAATAGTAGAAATTTTCATTCCATCCTTTAGGATTTGAGGAAAAGAATGAAAATATAACATCTAAACCCACTCTATTTTTTCTAAATGCACAACGGGTTAAAATAGTATAAAAGTAAAGAGGTTTAGTCTAGCAAGTGTAAAAGATCTTCTACTGTATTTTGTCCTTTGTCTTTGTTATACCAAACTTGTAAATCTTGTTTGAATTCTGGAGTAAGCTTACCATGTGCTTCTTTATAGTCATTTACCATCTTGGTAGCCTCAGAAGGTCGTGGTCCCCAATCTGAAATTACATTTCCAGAGGTATTATCTATTGCTACGAGCTTAGGAATAGAACGTCCTCCATTGTATAAAAAGGCATCTATTAGTTCTAAATTTTCATCTCGCAATACAACTTTTACATCAATTCCATCAGAAAGGTCTGCTATTTTTTGTATTACAGGCATTGTTTGAGCAGCATCACCACACCAACTTTCTGTAATCACAAGCCAAGTCACATTGCCTTTAAAATCTTGAATTTTTGCAATGTCTTCTTCTTTTATTTTTGTGGTTTTATCCAGACGCTTCATACGTCGTTGGTTGAGCATCGTATAATTTGTTAATGCTTCTGTTTGGTTAGGTCCTGTGCTCGTTTCGTTGGCAGCATGGTCATCTACTAATTGCCTATATGCTTGATACGAGATTGCTTTTGGAAGCGCTTCTTGTACAATTTGTTCTCTTGATTTTTCTACCATTGTTTTCATAATCTGTATGTCGACAAAGAAAAGACGAACTTACATTTCTATAATTGTCTAAATTACACTTTTTGAAGTCAAAAAGAGAAAAGAGACTCAATCATTATATTCTACATATAAATGCAGTGATGTATATAGTTATAGAAACATAAGTCTGTGTTTTATTTATGTCTATTTATCCTCTGTTTTTAGATTCATATGAATATAGTAGCCGTTTTAAATTATCTTTATAACACACTTTTAATTATAGCAAAATGACAAAACATAAATGCGGCTGGTGTGTAGGCGATGATCTATATGAAGCATATCACGATAATGAGTGGGGAACTCCACTAAAAGATGAAGATTTACTGTTTGAATTTTTAGTATTAGAAACCTTCCAAGCGGGTTTGAGTTGGATTACTATTTTGCGTAAACGAGAGAATTTTAGAGTGGCTTTTGATCGTTTTGATTATAAGCGTATTGCGCAATATGATGAGCATAAGATTGCTGATCTTCTTCAAGATGCAGGGATTATTCGTAATAAATTGAAAGTACGAGCAACGGTGACGAATGCTAAGTTATATATGGAGATCCAAAAGGAGTTTGGGAGTTTTTCTAAATACCTTTGGGATTATGTAGATAATACACCCATTCAAAATAGCTGGAATCATTATAAAGACTGCCCTGCAAATACACCTTTAAGTGATCAGATTAGTAAAGACTTAAAGAAACGTGGTTTTAAGTTTGTAGGTTCTACCGTGATTTACGCATTTATGCAAGCTATTGGGATGGTGAATGATCATGCGGTTGGGTGTTATCGTTATAAAGAAGTGCAAGCACTTTCTTAAGTTTCTTAATCCTCATTTAACCTCTCCCTTTGGGAGAGGAATTCATATATTATAACGTTCCTTCCCCTTCAGGAGGAAGGGATGTAGGGATGGAAGATAAGTACTTTAAAAAATCTTCTCTGGGAATTTCGGCAGCGCCGAGAGTGGCAAGGTGGTCAGTATACATTTGACAATCAATAAGACGGTAATTTTGCTGGGTTAGCTTTCGCGAAAGCGTAATAAACCCCACTTTACTTGCGTTACTAACTTTAGAAAACATGCTTTCGCCACAGAATATGCCTTTGTCTTTTAAATCGATCCCGTAGAGACCGCCAACCAATTGATCGTTTTTCCAAACTTCTACAGAAATACAGTGTCCCATTTCATGTAATTTGAGATATGCAGCCACCATAGCATTGGTAATCCAGGTGTCATCTTGTTCTTTTCTTTTCATGCGTTTGCAATGGAGAATAACCTCTAGAAAACGCTGATTATAGGTGACTCTAAAAGTGTCATCACGTAACACTTTACGCATCGATTTGGAGACGTGTACTTCTTCAGGTTTCACGACCATACGCGGGTCAGGACTCCACCATAAGGCCATTTGCCCTTCATTAAACCAAGGAAAAATACCAGAATGATAGGCTAGCATCAAACGATTTGGATGTAAATCACCGCCTACCGCAAGCAAACCATCTTCTTCAGCATGAGAAGGATGTGGGAAAGCGATATGATCTGTGAGAATGTGCATTTATTTTTTAAAATTCCAAATTACAAAAATCGACGTTCTAAAATCATAACAATAACAATCCTAAAATATAAATAGCACTTCCTACTACCATCAGGATAAGGGTATATGGAAGAATTTCTTTGGCTTTTAGTTTCGTAATACCCAGTAATGGTAATGCCCAGAAGGGTTGTAACATATTGGTGACCTGATCTCCATAGGCTAACGCCATGATTGCTTTTGGTAATGGAACACCAAGTGAAAGGGCACTTTCTATGACAATGGGCCCTTGTATCGCCCATTGGCCACCGCCACTTGGTACAAAAATATTGACGAGACCTGCGCTGCAAAATGTGAATATAGGAAGTGTCGTCTCTGTAGCAACAGCGATAAATGCATCACTAATCATCGTTACCATGCCTGTGCTTTTCATAATTCCCATAATGCCAAAATATAAAGGGAATTGTATTAAAATTCCGCTAGCGCCTCCAATGGCTTCTTCGACAGCTTTGAGAAATTTTTTGAAATTGCCGTGTAAAATAATACCCAGTCCTAGCATTAGAAAATTAAGCATGTTAGGGGATAATGATTTTCCATAATATCGTGCAAAAAAGGCAGTAAGGAGTATAAAGCCAAACCCTATGGCTAGTAATTTGGAGTTGTCTAGTTTGTCATTTTTTTCTTGATCTTCGGTTGTTGTTTTTGGTGTGTTGAAATCTGGGAGTTCTGTTGTTTTTCCATTTCGCGAAAGCAAATAAAAAGTAAAAGGGACCACAATAAGGAGAATTCCAAATATGAGTAGATTCCACCAGCTAAAAATAGTTTGCTGACTTGTAATAATTTCTGGGATAGCTGCTAGATTTTCTGATGAGAGAATACCAGTCATCATATCTGGGATATGATTCTTTTCGGCGGCTTTTAATGGAGCAGAACCGCTCATGCCTCCGTGCCAAACCATCAAACCAATATACCCTGCAGCGCCTACCAGTGGGTAGTTGATTTTAAATCCTTTTTCTAGTGCAGCTTCTCCGATCTTACGAGCCATAATAGCTCCAAAAATGAGCCCTAACCCCCAATTAAAAAAAGCCACAAGCATCGTCGTAATACTTACAAGTATCACAGCGCTAGTCGTATCTTTTGCATATACGGTGAGTTTGGAAATGAGCCAACTCATTGGTTTGCTTAAGACTAAGACATTCCCTAGTACAAGAATAAGCATCATTTGATAGGCAAAAACGAGTAAGTTGTTATTCCAGATACCTTCTTCCCAAAATTGTAAAATAGCAATTAGGTGTGCTGTTTCAGAGGGGTTTTCTGTAAAAACTAAAGCTAATACCATCGTAAGTAGCGTGAGTAAAATAGCAATTACAAATGGAGATGGGATATACTTTTGAAAAAGGGTTTCTATAGTTTTTGTGATAGGCATATGAGTACTACACGATTATGAGGTGCATAAAGTAGAAAGATACTAAAAAGGATTTATGACTATATGTTTATAAAGCTACATAGTTCATAATATTCTTTAAATACTATGAAATAGTTATCTCACAGAGATAGGCATGCCATCTAAAATGAATACGAGAATTGGAATGTTAAGTCAAAGACCCCGCTGAAAAAGCGGGGTTAGTTCAACTAATTATTTTTAATACGTTGCTATGCAACTTTTTAAAATAATGTTTCACTAATAAAAAAACCCGCAGCTAAGGGGATAACTGCGGGTGAAGTGGAACTTTTAGGGGTTCCAAGATGATTACCTAAAACGGCAAATCATCATGATCTTCAGTATTCAGGTTGCTAGCAGGTTCAAAAGCATCTGCTGGTGGTACTGGTGGCATGTCTGGAGCTCCTTGTGGTGCTGCAGCTTGTAAATTTTCTATACGCCACCCCTGTATACTATTAAAATATTTTGTTTCGCCTTGTGGATTTACCCACTCGCGACCTCTCAAATTGATGCTAATTTTTACATTTTGCCCAACTTGATAGTTATTAAGCAAATCTGTTTTGTCTTGAACAAATTCCACCATAATGTGCTGTGGATATTGCTCTTCTGTTGTTACAACGATTTCACGTTTTCTGAATCCATTACTACCGAAGGTTTGTGTTTCTCCGATCATTTTTACTTTTCCTTGTACTTCCATCTCTCAAATAAGAATTATAGGGTGTAAATGTAGCTAAAAATTAAAGCTTTGCAAGAAGAACTTTCCACGCGTTATTCACATTTTGTTCAACGAGATACTCCTTTGCTTTTATATGAAGCTTTTTTAGGTCTCCCATTTGGACTAATTTAAGTATTTCTGGGGTCTCATCAACAAAATCTGAAATCTCTTCTGGTGTAGGAAGTTGTTCTACATTACCTAACATTCCGAGGTCATTTCCTGTAAGTACAGTACTTAATCTAATAGATTCAGGAATTTGATCTATTCCTATTCCTAATTTTGCAATAGGTTTAGGAACTTCAAACAGTCCTTTGTTAGCACGGCTATACCAATTACCACCCATACGGGCTACTTGGTCTATTTTTAACGGATCGATAGAGCCATTAGTATCTAAAACGTCATCTTTTATATGTATTTTAACAATTTCGCATATCACAAGATTTCCTGCGCCGCCTTCTGTGCCTAGTGGCTTTACTTCAATTACCTTGCATTCAAACTGCACGGGAGACTCTGCTACACGAGGAGGTTGTATTGTTTCTGAAGCAAGTTCAGTAAGTCCTGCTTTTGCAAACTCATTTACACCTTTTGGGTATGTTGTACTTGCTAAACTCATTTGTTGCACCATCGCATAGTCTACAATATTTATCGTAGTTTCAGGAACTTCTAATACATTGTCTAAGGTGTTTTTAGTGCTATTGTCACGACCGCTTCTAGAAGGAGAAAATACTAAAATAGGCGGATTTGCACCAAAAACATTAAAAAAACTAAAAGGCGCAAGATTTACATTTCCTTGTGTATCTATAGTGCTTGCAAAAGCAATAGGACGCGGTCCTACGGCTCCTGTAAGGTGTCCAAATAGTTTAGAAATTGGGAGGTCTTTCGGATTTATCGTTTGCATATAAAACGTTTTTTTCAAAGGTAGGAAAAGAGGAAACGCTATCATAAAACGAGGTATACTATAACTTAAATTCTTTCGTTTGTTGAGATGAAGAGAAGTTTTTCCTTTTTCAAGGTGTATTTTTACGACTTTAATTCTATATTTAATGAAAGTACTTTCAAATGAATTTTAGCCCAAAGCCTCAATATGCGAAGTGGTTTATGATCATATCTTCTTTAGTAATTACCACACTCATCTTGTGGAATGTACTCTTGTTTTTTGAACAATTGAAAGAATCTGAGCGTAACAAAATGGAAGTTTATGCTGCTGCTCAAAAAGCACTTGCTGAAACTTCAGATATTTTACCTAGAGGAAAACAAGCAAAACAACTAAGTGAATCATTGAGTAATTTATATTTATTAATCCTTTCTGAGAATAAAACCATACCCACACTTATATATGGTCTAGAAGAACAAACCTATGATGCTATTAATATTTCCAATAGCGATAAATTATCTCAAGCAGAGTTAGCACAACTCGCAAAAGAGTATGCAACCGCAAATGAACCTATAGATATTGTATGGGATGGTATAGCTATACAAACTATTTATTACGGAAATTCATCTACTATAGATCAGCTTAAATACTTTCCCGTTGCACTTCTTCTTATTGTTATATTATTTATTGCTATTATTTATTTTTATTACTTAACCTCAAAATCTTCTGCGCAAAATTTGCTTTGGGCAGGCATGGCAAAAGAAACAGCACATCAAATAGGAACACCACTTTCTTCTTTGGTTGGATGGACAGAAATTTTAAAGACAGAAGATGTCAATCCAGATTATATTAAAGAAATGGTCAAAGATATAGACCGATTGGAAACGATTACAGATCGTTTTAGTAAAATAGGTTCTGTACCAGATTTGGAAGAAGTTGATATTATACAAGAAACCAAAGTTACTTTTGATTATCTAGAAGATCGAAGTTCTAAGCTTATTAAATTTTCTATAGACCTTCCAGAGGGAGAACTTCCTGTAAAGCTCAATAAACAGTTATATGGTTGGACGATTGAAAACATGTTTAAGAATGCCATTGATGCGATGAAAGGAAAAGGAGATTTGTCTGTGGTGATTACTCGAGATGCTAATTATGCTAAAGTGCTGATTTCAGATACGGGGAAAGGAATTCCTAAAAATAAATTTAATAGCATTTTTGAACCCGGTTTTACAACCAAAAAACGTGGATGGGGATTAGGATTATCTCTAGCGAGAAGAATAGTAGAAGAGTATCATGATGGTAAGATAGGGGTTCTTAAAAGTGAAATAGACAAGGGTACTACAATGCAAATTCAACTAAAACTTGTACATGATGCCTGAGTATATAAAGAATATCAAGAAGACATTACTATCAGATAATTGGGCAACACTGCATAAAGTTACGTTTGATTACAGAGATTCTAAAGGAAATTGGGAGCCTCAAGTGCGTGAAGTATATGATAGAGGTAATGGGGCTGCGGTATTATTATATAACAAAGCATCTAAGACTGTTATTTTAACAGAACAATTCAGGATGCCTACCTATTTTAATGGAAATGATAGTGGGATGCTTATTGAAGTATGTGCAGGCTTACTAGATGATTATGATCCAGAAACGGCTATAAAAAAAGAAATAGAAGAAGAGACGGGATACCATCTCTCTGATGTAGAGAAAGTCATGGATTTATATATGTCTCCGGGCTCTGTGACAGAAACCGTTCATTTGTTTATTGCAGGGTATACTGTAAAAGACAAGCTAAGTGAGGGTGGTGGCGTTGCTACAGAAAATGAAGATATTTTGGTGCATGAGTACGCTTTCGCGAAAGCGTATACTATGATACAAACAGGAGAAATTAAAGATGCAAAGACAGTGATTTTATTACAGTACTTACAATTGCAGGGAATCTTATCCTAAATGTACTTTGATATCCTCTATTAGTTTTGTAAAATCTTCAGAAGTAAATGATGCCTTATTTACAAAACGTGCATCTTCCATCGTTTGAAGCGGAATTAAATGTACATGAACATGCGGAACCTCTAGTCCAATCACACTGACACCAATACGTTGACAAGGCACTGCTTTTTCTAACGCAATAGCTATGTTTCTAGAAAAAGACATTAGATCTAAATAGTCTTTTTCAGAAAGATCAAAAATACGATCTACTTCTTTTTTAGGAATACAGAGTGTATGTCCTTTAGTATTAGGGTTTATATCTAATATTGCAATATGACGATCATCTTCATGAATTATATGTCCAGGAATCTCGCGATTGATGATTTTTGTAAAAATACTTGCCATTATTTTAGTCTCTAGTAATTTCTATAATATCAAATTTCATAGCCCCTTTCGGCACTTGAATTTCAGCGACATCTCCTACTTGTTTTCCTAAGAGTCCTTTTCCAATAGGAGAATCTACAGAGATTTTTCCCGTTTTTATGTCGGCTTCATTTTGAGCAACAAGTTTATAAGTCATTTCCATTCCGTTGATTTGATTTTTAATCTTAACGGTAGAGTGTACTAAAACTTTACTTGTGTCTAGTTGAGATTCATCTATAATACGTGCATTAGATGCAAGTTCTTCCATTTGCGAGATACGCATTTCTAGCATTCCTTGTGCTTCTTTGGCAGCGTCATATTCGGCATTTTCACTTAAATCCCCTTTGTCTCTAGCTTCAGCGATAGCTTGAGAAGCTTTAGGACGTTCTACATCTCGTAAGTGATTAAGTTCGTCTTTAAGTTTTTGTAAACCTTCGGCAGTGTAATAATTTACTTTACCCATATTCTGTATTTTTAATGCCTTTTTAGATAGGCGTCATTGTATTGCACTCATCTTGATTTTTTCTTTTACCTACGAAACATACATTTTTCACCCTAATTTCAGAATTTATTGCTTCCGTAGCTTTGGCTATGTAATTAATAAATTACTTCATTACGGCAAAAAAGCCATATTTCTCTGTTCCAAACAAAAAGTCAAGATGAGTTTATTATATAAGAATTCCCGACAGGCCGGGAATAAAAAAATCCCACTTTCACGGGACATGTATTACGAATATACGAAATATTTTACTGGGTACGTCGTTTTGTAGTAAATTGCAAACTTTACTGGGTATGCTTTCGCGAAAGCGTACATAACTTTAATAAATACTTATAAAATACTTACATGCGTACTACCTTACTTTTTAGCTGTATCCTTTTGATGTTAGCAGGATGTTCTTCAGATGATAACAGACGTTCTAATAATCCTTTTATCGTAAATATTGGTTTTTCAATCCAATTAGGAAATATAGATGCGTTAGATTTACAAATTCCTAGTAATCCTGTGTATGTTCCTAATGGGGGTGTGCGAGGTATTTTTGTGATTAATACGGGAAGTGGTTTACTTGCGTGGGAAGCATCAGACCCGAATCATAGTCCTAATGAGTGCTCTACAATGGTGATAGATGGAATTGAGGTTGTATGCCAATGTGATGATGCACATACTTATAATCTTTTTACAGGTCAAGCATCGGGAGAGGTATTAGATTTTGCGATGATTCCTTATCGCGTAGAACAGAGCGGAGATGTGATTATCGTTTCTAATTAACTTTATGTCTTCTATATAAAACAGAAAAACCTGCTTAATAGCAGGTTTTTCTGTTTTTAAAATTTAATTAAAACCTCAACGTAGTTCCAATTAAAAAGTTAGTTCCTGCTTGCGGGTAAAAGCCTGCGCCTTCAACCGTTGTGATTTCTCCAGGTACGCTAAAATCATCATCAAATGTAAAGAAGAATCCATTAGAGATGAATTGCTCATCAAACACATTATTAACCAATAGATTTAAGGTGATTCCTTTAAAGAAGGCAACTTCACCTAATTCATAAGTTACATTAAAATCGTTTACAAAGTAACTATCTAATAACGAAGTAGGACTATCTATATTTCCTAAGTATTGCTCTCCTACAAATTTTGATAAGAATTGTAGCGTAAGTCCTTTTACAGGGACATATTGAAGTGTATTACCAGCTACTACATCAGGAGAGAAAGAGATGTTTGTGTCTCCAAGATTCTGTAATACACCATCTCTTTGAAATAAGAAATCTTTATTCTTATTGGTACTTAAAGCAAGATTTGGATAGACACTTAATTTTGGAGTTAGTTGTACAGCTGCCTCTATTTCTACACCAGCTCTATAGCTCTGACCACTGTTGGTACGTATAGGTGCTCCTACATCATCAATACCAGAAACAACGAGTTGATCACGGAAGTCTAGATAGTATCCGTTTATGTTTAATTTTACTTTATTGGTATTATATCTCCATCCTAATTCAAAATCATTAAGACGTTCTGGTCTTGGCGCGCCATTTTCAAAATCAGTACGGTTAGGCTCACGATTTGCTCTCGCATAACTTCCGTAAAATTGATTTTTGTTATCAAGTTTATACGTAACCCCAGCTTTAGGGTTGAAAAAGCTATACGATTCGTCTACAATAAATTCTTGTACATCAGAATTAATCCCGTCTGTTTCGTAGTTGATAAATCTTCCTTGAAGATCTCCATATACGCTCCACTGATTGTTTACTTTGTAGGTAGCTTTCGCGAAAGCGGAAAATTCCCCCTTATCGCCTGTTCCAAAATAATAGTTATCTCCTATTTCTGAGTCGCCTGCAAAACGCGCCCAAATCACTTCGCCGAAATGATCTCCAGTATACTGACTCCAGTATAACCCTGATGTAAAATCCCACTGTGTGTCTTTATAATTTACATTGGCATTTACCACATAAAAATCATTGTCTAACCAGCGACGACGAATAATATCTGAGGTTTCAATAGTCTCACCCCCAATTGTAATAGGAGAGATGCCATAAAACCCAAGATCGTCATCTTCTTCATATTCCTCAAAGAAACCACGCCCATAGGTATAGTTAAAACTTAGGTTGGTGCTCCAGTTGTTATTATATCGTTGGTTCCAGTGTACTTGGTAGTGATCTTGTCTATAATCGTCTACTTGGTTTTCATGAAATCTGATGTTTCCGTTTTCATCAGTAAATTGACCTGCAGGATTGAATGTTGGGTTGTTTGCTGCCGTTTCTGCATCGACACCAAACCAAGATTGATAGGTTACTTCAGAACCTGCAAAGTTAATTACCTTAATTAAGGTGTTGTCATCTTTATAAGCTGCTTGAAGGAAGTATGATTTTAAATCTGACGATGCGCGATCTATAAATCCATCAGATTTTATTTGTGATAAACGACCTGAGATTTCGATATGATCATTTAAAAGACCTGTGCTGAACTTTACGTTGTGACGTCTTGTGCTAAAAGATCCAAACGAGTGAGATGTACTTCCATAAGCTTCATCAGAAACAGCATCTGTTAGGATGTTTAAACTTGCTCCAAAAGCACCTGGTCCGTTTGTAGAAGTTCCGACACCACGTTGTAACTGTAGATTTTCTACAGATGAGGTAAAGTCTTGAAGGTTTACAAAAAAGCTAGTTGCACTTTCGGCATCATTATAAGGAATTCCGTTGATGGTTACATTGATTCCTTGATTTCCTGTTCCTCGCACTCTAAAACCAGTATATCCTATACCAGCACCTGCATCAGAAGTCGTCACGACATTAGGAAGGAATTTGATTTGTGTAGCAATGTCTTGTCCTAGGTTACGCTCTGCCAATTGTTCTTTGCTCAAGTTGGAGTGGGTAATCGGAGAGTCGGCATTTACACGTACGGCACGTACAAGCACTTCGTCAAGTTTACCATCAAGTCCAAGATTAATATCTAATATGGCATCTTTAGTAACTCTAATAATATGTTCAATTTCTTGATCCATAGCGTTAAAAACAAGTGTATGGGAACCTCTTGTTAATTGGATAGCATACTTACCTTCAAAATCTGTAATTACTCCATTTGTGGTCCCTTTTTGGATCACATTAGCGCCAGGGATTGGTCCATTTAGATCACTTACTGTTCCAGAAATCGTGTAGGTTTGACCGAAACTAATCGCTGTACATAGTACAAAAATAATAGATAGGATTTTTTTCATCCGTAATGTTGGTTTGTTAAGAATAAAAGAGGTAATTATTCTGGTTTTTAAATAGCCAATACCCCATACAAACGTACGGATTTGAAGAGTCGTTTCTCTTGCGAGAAACATCTCGCCGACAAAGTATATGAAAAGAAAGCCAGCGCGCCTGCTCGCTCCTCATAAAATGTCTACTAGACATTTTTTACTCGGCCGTCCCTAAACAGCATTATCTGTTCTAGGTTCAATGGGTATAATCTCAGCTTCAGGATTATTGATTGTTGATTTTGGATTTTAGATTTTAGAAATATTTGTTCTGAAATCATCAATCGTTATTCTCCAATCTCAAATCTGTAAGCACCCCTTTGAGATGATGCAAAAGTACGATGTAAAAAAGAATAAAAGACAAGCGATTCGTAAAAAAATATTCATGTGATTAAAAATCTGGTTTTTTACGACTGGCCTTCTTTTCGGCATGTTGTTTCTTGGATTGTAATCGTTTTACCTTTGAAGCATAGGTAGGTTTTGATTTTTTACGCTTTTTAGGAGGCGTTAAGGCTTCTTCTAAAAGTTCAAAGAATCGTTTGATGACCTGTTCTTTGTTTTTAAATTGACTTCGAGTTTGTCCAGAAGCAAGGATGAGTATTTGCTCTTTGGTAAGACGGTTGTGTAGTTTTTCGCGTAAGCGTATTTTTTGATCTTCAGAAAACGCGTGAGAATCATGTAAAGACCAATATAATTCTATACGTGTACTTGTTTTATTAACGTGTTGCCCTCCTGGACCACTACTTCTAGTAGCTTTAAAGGTGAGTTCGTTACGGAGGAGTTCTTTATCCACAGTGTTTATATTACTTCATCAAATGTGCAGGCTTGAGAAGGTCGTTTACTGTTTTTACAGGATTAAATGTAATAAGAGGAACTTCTACAAAGATGGTATTCCAAAACGCCATAGCACCATTCCATAGTCCTGGGTGTTCTAAGGCTTTTATAGGTTTTTCAGCCACTGTTTTATGCGCAATAAATGCAGCTTTTGTATCTATAAACTTAGTGAGATCATATTTTTCTCCTTTGTAGTTTCTGATACCACATACAAGATCTACTGGGTTGAAATGTGTCGCTTTTGTAACAATACTTTGCTGATGCGGATTATCAGGATCTATTTGAACACTTTCTACAATTTGAAGACTAATACGACCACTTTCATGCTTTACCCAAAATGGACCTCCTCCAGGCTCTCCTTCATTTTTTACCATCCCACATACACGTATGGGTTTATCGAGTTGTTCTCTAAGATATTCAATTTGATATTTCTGAGAGAATTTTTCAAAATCTCTTGCTAGTTTTAAACTAAACTCATTTTGTAGGAAATGAACAATCTCTAAAATTTCAGATTCAGAAATTTCATGGTCATCCATTTGTTCTAAATAAGAGAATGCTTGTTGCTGTAGTTTTAAAAGTTTTCCAGCTAGTACTTTTTTATAGTACGCAACTTCCTTTTCATATGTGTGAACAACAACATTATCTATATTTTTTATAAAAACAATATCAGCCTCTTGTTCATTGAGATTTTGAATTAAAGACCCATGACCACCAGGTCTAAATAGCATACAGCCATTTTCTTGTCTAAAAGGATCGTTATTTTCTGTAACTGCAATGGTATCTGTAGCTGGAGATTGAAACGAATAGGTGATATCAAAGCGTGTAGCTGTTTTTTCTTCTATACGTTTTTGAGTTTTAGAAAACTGCTTTTCAAATTTTTGATAATGCTCTTTAGAAATGGTAAAATGTAATCGAGCAGTATCTTTTGTTTTTGCATAGAGTGCTGCTTCAAAAAGGTGTTCTTCAAATGCAGAAGCATTATGAGATTTATATTTATGAAAAGGGAAGAGTCCTTTGGGTTTGTTTCCAAAATTGAGTCCTTCTTCTTCTAACATCATTTTTACAAACCGAATGCGATTTAGATCTACATTGGTTTGGTCTTTTTTTCCGTATACTTTTTTGAGTTTTTTACGAACTCTCTTATAGAAAGGAAAGCTATCAAGGCCTACAAAAAACAGCCGTAAGTCTTGCGCTTTTTTTCTATTAATATAGGCGTTTACTGTTTCTTTAGAAGAGTCATAATCTTCTATAAACTCAAATAAAAACTTAAACATACGTGTTGCAGCACCTGAAGCAGGTATGAATTTGAGTAAGTCTAATGACGCTCTTTGCTTTTCAAAATAAGTGATAAATGTTTCTTCTTCTTCTTTTGTATATGCATAGATTCCGTGACCAATAATCGCAGGATCTCTTAAATCTATATAAGGTAACCCTTGTTTAAACAGTTCAATTTGACTGTATACTTGCTCTTGAGAAATTCCTTTTTTTAAGAGTGTTTCGGTATCTTTTGGCGTAAAATTCAATGTAATAGTAGGTTTATAGTTTTTGTAGCTAGTAGCATACGCTCCTCTACAGAACCTTTTAACAGGATATAGGGTCTGTTATTGTGTTCTAGTGCATTTTTAAAATGATCAAACATTTCTTGCCTTCGTTCAGGGCGATCTCTTAAATCATCTGCATCCCAAGGAGTGTCAATGTAGGTTAAAAGATACAAATCATAGGTGTTTTTTAATGCATATTTTGATAGTAAATTAGGACACCAGCCATCATAATAGGCTTCGCTGTATACTTTTGTGGCGAGTAAATCAGTATCACAGATCACGATAGGAGGCTGTGTGGCTACGGCTTCATTTTCAAGTTGCATTTGTCCAGCGGCAATAGGGAGTAAATCTTTGGGTCTACATATTTTTTGTTCTTCATTCCATAGTTTTTGAAGATATTCTCTAGCATATTCAGGTACTAGGGGAGCATTATAGTGCTGGGATAGCTTTCGCGAAAGCGTACTCTTCCCACTACTCTCTGGACCAAAAAGGCAGATCTTTATGCTATTACTGGGCTGTTGTCTAAGTGTTTCTTCCATGCGATATGGCCTTGAATAGCTATGATTAGTAATATAAGAAATTGAATACCTGTAAAGCCTAGTCCTTTTACAAAATATAAAGGTATAGATATGATGTTTGCAATAATCCAAAGTGACCAATGTTCTAGCTTTTTATTTGCCATCAGCCACATGGCGGCAAAACAAAGACCTGTAGTAATTGTGTCAACATAGTCTGTCCACTTGTCAAATTTATTCTCATAAATATAAATTGCAATAACAAGAAGCGCAGTTGAGGTAAAGATAATTATGGCTTTCCCGATATCTTTTTTAGACATGCGAGAAATAGCTAGAGGCGTTCCATTTTTGATTTTTAACCATGTATACCAACCATAAATACTCATTATGGTATAGTAGATGTTGATAATTACATCACCAAAAAGCTCAAAAATATAACAGATATATACAAAGATTACGGTACTTATTATTCCTAGTGGATATACCAAGATGTTTTCTCGTTTCCCAAACCAAACACCTACCACGCCAAAAATAACAGCAATTATTTCCAGTGTTATATTTAAGACCGTAGCTCCTTCATATGGGGCTAAGAAGTAATCAAAAATCTGCGACATAATTACTGCGATCTGTTTTAACAATTTTCATCTGAAATAATCCTATATCAATACTAGAAAGACTTTCCTTGATTTCTTTAGTAAGCATGTTCATCACAGCATCATACTCTCCATATACTTGTGTGGATAATGGATTTTCTAATACAGTTAAACCAGAGGCTCTTAGTTTTTTGATAAAAGCAGTAATAGGGGGTTCGTAATTGTCTTGTAAAGGCGTAAACGTAAGTTCTACTGATATATTCATGGTATTCCCGTGAAAACGGGAATCCCACCCGATCACACTTAAGTTTTTAGTTAACTATTCTTTTTCTTCAAATACGTGAAACGTAGCTCCCATTCCATAATTGCGAGAACCAGATAAAATAAGATTTGAATTTTCATTATAGGTCTTGTCAAATACTTGCCATTTCTTATTGTTTAAGAAGATACGACGCACATAGGTTTTTTGATTGCTTAATTCATTGGTAAAAGGAAGTAATGGTCTAAAGGCTGTCGATATTTTTTTAACCCCTCGTTTTGTTGGGACTTCTCGGTATTTTTTGGATTGTATAAGTTTGTTTTTATCATCTGCATATCCCAATACTTGTAGCGAAGCAAAGATGCCTCCTTCTGGAATAAAGATTTGCTTGGATTGGATATTTAGTTCAAACACCTTTTCAGCATCTTGATTAATGGCAAAGATGATTTTTTCATGTATCACCGGTTTTCCAGGCAAACCACTATCATTTTCATAAAACTGAATTCTAAAAATGGTAGCAAACTTCCCCTTTCCTCTAGATTTATATTGTGTCTCTGCATTTATAGGAAGCATGAGTTTTGCAATACGTGTAGATTTCCCTTCATAACGATTAAAAAGAACAGCGACTTCACTTTCTACCGTAGGTAACCAAGACGTGTGTATATCTTCATGGGTGATAGATTTTTTCTTTTTGGTTTTATACTTTCCTCGTTTGGGAGCGGTTACAATCACTTCAGAAAGCTGACTCGCTTCTGGTTGTAATGTAATGATCTCAGGAATATCGTTGGTGCTAAACCCTACTTCTTTAAATCCAATAGCCGAAATATGTAACGAATCTATATCGGCATATTTTGCTTTTGGAAAATCAAAGATCCCATCTTCTCCAGCAAAAGTCCCGCGGCCATCTCCAAAAGAAATGGTAGCAAAGGAGACAGGTGTTTTTGTTTCGGCATCTACTACTTGAAATTTTTGCGCATAGGTAGTGAAGGAGATAAGTAGGAGTAAAAGGGCAGTTTGTAGTTTCATACTATAAAAATAGGATTTTCTATGTGATTATCAGGTATTCCAACGATCCTCTTCAAAAGCAGTGCCAATAACGACCATGGTGGCTCCTGCGTCATAGGCATCTTGCATTGCTTTTTGAGAACGGATGCCTCCTCCTACTAGCAGCGGAATGTCGATGGCTTCTCGAACGGCTTTTATAATCGTTGTAGATACAGGATATTGTGCGCCACTTCCTGCTTCTAGATAGATGCATTTTTTACCTAAATATTGCCCGGCAAGTGCGGTGTGTACAATCGTGTCTATCTCTTTTTGAGAGATAGGTAATGTCCCACTTACACGCTGTACAGCCGTTTCTTTTCCGCCGTCTATAAGTATATATCCTGTAGGAATGACTTCCAAATGGCTCTTTTGAATATGAGAAGCCCCTTTTACTTGTTGACCGATTAAGTATTCTGGATTGCGCCCAGAGAGTAATGATAAGAATAAAATACCATCTGCTTCAGAAGTGATTTGCGTATAATCTCCTGGAAATAAAATCACAGGAACTGTGGTGAGTTTTTTTATGATACGTACGACAGCCTCTATGTTTTGTGATGCATCCGTACTACCTCCTACTAAAAAATGGGTGGTTTGGGATGGAACTTTTTCTAAATACGCTTTCGCGAAAGCGTACTCAGCCACAAACTTATCAGGGTCGATAAGAATGGCTAACAATTGTTTTTTTTGTAATTGGGCAGTATGTATATCTTGGTACAGATTCATCTACGGCGAAAATACGGAATAAGCTTCATACAGATTTGAGTTGTCTTAATGAAATAATGATCTCATTACATCACATTTGTTTCTGATATACATATAGATTTATAGAAGTATAATTTATAAAGGGAAACCATATTGCCAGACTCAGCACATATACTATACTATTAGAATATCATAGTGAGGCAACCTTTTACTAATTATTTACGTCTTTATAGTATATACATCGTATAAAACTGAAACATGAAAAAAATTATCCTAATACTCTTTTCTGGTTTATTTCTAATAGTAATTGTTCTAGCTGTTATGAATTGGACAACAATAAAAACCCTATTCATATTAAATAAAGGAACTGTTGAGCAGAAAGAATATAATATCCAAATACCATTTGAGTATAAATTAGGCTTGATATTTATAGATGTTAAAATAGATGGGAGTACTTATAAATTTATGCTAGATAGTGGTTCGTCCAATGTGATTTCTAAAGATTTAGCTGAAAAATTAAATTTACAGAGTGCAAACAAAAATAATGTGGAAGATAGTAAAGGAGTATCTTCAGATTTTGATTTTACTGTCATTGAAAAAATAGGTATTGGTCAGTTAAATTATTTGGATACTGGAGCTGCAATTATAGATTTAGATGAATCTGATGATATTGCTTGTTTGAACATAGATGGATTAATTGGTGCTAATTTGATGAAGAAGTCAATCTGGAAAATTGATTATACAACTAAAATGATACAAATATCAAACGACATTAATTCTTTTGAAGTTCCAGATGGGAATAAAAAAATCCCAATGTTTACAGAACTTACAGGAAGTCCAATTGTAGATTTGCTTGTTGATAAAACAGAAGAAAAGAACGTAATTGTAGACTTAGGTTCTAATGCAGGTTTTTCATTATCAATGGATACGTATAACGCTCTCGTAAACGATAATCCCGCTATGGTAAAAAGATCTAGTTACGGTCTGTCGTCTTCTGCTCTGAATGGGAATAATTTTATTACAACTACATTTCATGAAGTTTTGACAAATACTATTTCTTTTGGAGAAGTTTCACTCAAAGACACACATGTAAAATTCTCTGAGGATGATAAGGTAAGTACTATCGGTTCTGAGTTTCTTGAGAATTATGATGTAATTATAAACTGGCCTGATTATGAAATCATTCTTATCAAGAAAAAAGAATCTAGTACGTTAGAAACTTCATCCTATGGATTCGGTTATAGATATAGTAATAATAATATTGTGATCGATAAATTATTGAATAACTCAAAGGCAGAAAAAGAGGGCTTAAAGATTAATGATAGAATCATTAGGATAAATAATACTTTTTTTGATAAAGTCTTAGTATCAGAGTGGTGTCATATATTACAAAATGGTTTGTTTGATGAAAACAGTGATACTATTGAATTAGTAATCTTACGAGGAGATAAAGAATTAACATTTAATTTGACTAAAGAAGTTTTGTTTTGAAATTTCAACAACTAAAACCTCCAATCAAAACCCATACACACAGGTGAATCCTTCAAATTCTAAGAAATAAATAGCATAGGTAGATGTTACAGCTTCATAGGTGACGCTAGCGGTTGTTTTTGCATCGTCAAAATAGAAATCGTGTACGTCGATATGTTTTAAAAAACTCAACCCTTCTTGAGCATATAGTTTATACAGTGACTCTTTAGCACCCCATACAATCGTTAGTTTTCTAATGATCGCTTCGGTATTTGCTAGCGTTCTATATTCTTCAAGAGGTGTAAATTTATGTGCAATGCGCATTATTTTATCACGTTGCATTTCAATATCAATTCCTACTTCTTGATCACTCACAATAATTCCTGAAAAGGTAAAAGAATGTGTAATAGAAATACATTTTCCATCTTTAAGATGAGGTTTCCCTTGTGCATCGTAATACAAATCAAAATCTGTATATCCAGCTTCAGCCAATAAATGACGCACACTCATAAAGCCTCGTTGGTGTAATTCAGACTTCATTCCATCTACACGTTGCTGGCAGTGATCGGTGAGTTTTATGTTTCGCGAAAGCGTAGCAATATCCTCTTCTATCTTCCAGATATAGACGGTTGTTTGCGGATTTATTGTTATTGTTTTGTAAAGAGGCATGAGAACTGTAAGATATTACGTAATTTTGCACGCAATTTGCTATAATCAAAGATACTAATAATGAGTACAAAAACAGCACCGTACGTACCGTACAAAGTAAAAGATATTTCATTGGCGGCATGGGGTCGTAAAGAAATTGAGCTTGCAGAAGCAGAAATGCCAGGATTAATGTCTCTTCGTGAAGAGTATAAAGATGAGCAGCCTCTTAAAGGAGCGCGTATTGCTGGATGTTTACATATGACCATTCAGACAGCCGTGTTAATTGAAACATTAAAAGCTCTTGGAGCTGAGGTAACTTGGAGTTCTTGTAATATATTTTCTACACAAGATCAAGCAGCAGCAGCCATTGCAGATGCTGGAATTCCAGTATATGCTTGGAAAGGAATGAATGAAGAAGAATTTGATTGGTGTATCGAGCAAACACTTTTCTTTGGAGAAGATCGTAAGCCATTAAATATGATTCTTGATGATGGAGGAGATCTTACCAATATGGTTTTAGATCGTTATCCAGAATTAGTAGGTGATATCAAAGGACTTTCTGAAGAAACAACTACAGGTGTTCACCGTTTATACGAGCGTATGAAAAATGGAACGCTTCCTATGCCTGCGATCAATGTAAACGATTCTGTTACAAAATCAAAGTTTGATAATAAATATGGATGTCGTGAGAGTGCCGTAGATGCTATACGTCGTGCTACAGATACAATGCTTGCTGGAAAGCGTGTTGTGGTATGTGGATATGGTGATGTAGGAAAAGGGACTGCAGCTTCTTTTAAAGGAGCAGGATCTATTGTAACCGTTACTGAAATCGATCCTATCTGTGCATTACAAGCTGCTATGGATGGATTTGAAGTTAAGAGACTTGAAACGGTAGTAGGAAATGCAGATGTTGTGATTACAACAACAGGAAATAAAGACATTATCCAAGCACGTCATTTTGAAGCAATGCGTGATAAAGTAATCGTTTGTAATATTGGTCACTTTGATAATGAGATCGATATGGCTTGGTTAAACGGAACGCACGGAGCTACAAAAGATGAAATCAAACCTCAAGTAGATAAGTATACTATAGATGGAAAAGATATCATCGTTCTTGCAGAAGGTCGTTTAGTAAACTTAGGTTGTGCAACAGGACACCCAAGTTTTGTAATGAGTAATTCATTTACAAACCAAACGCTAGCACAAATCGAACTTTGGAACCACAGTGATAAATACAAAAATGAAGTATATATGCTTCCTAAGCATCTTGATGAGAAAGTAGCTGCATTACACCTTGCACGTCTTGGAGTAGAGTTAGAAACACTTCGCCCAGATCAAGCTGAGTATATTGGTGTGACGGTAGAAGGTCCATTTAAGCCAGAATATTACAGATACTAATCTGAATTAAACATATAATCTCGCTTTCGCGAAATCATATAAAAACCCATACAATTGTATGGGTTTTTATACAAACACTATTTAATTTTAAACAATCTCAGGTATTATGAAAAATGCTTTTTTGAAATGTAGTTTTTTATTCTTCGCACTTGTATTTGTTGCTTCTTGTAGTAGCGATGATAGTGGACCCGAAGAAGCAGCACCAGTCGCATTTAGAGCTTCTGTTGCAGGGCAAAATGTACGTACAGATAATGTAACTGCAACATTGTCTAATGGAGGAAGGCAACTGACTGTAGTTGCGCCAACAGATTTTGGAGCTCTAACGATCACATTAGGGACTAATGCTACTGATTCGCCATTTGTGACAAATAGAACGTATCAGATAGATGATACAGGGAATGCATCTATTAGAATATCTTCTTTAGACGCTAATTTTAGTTCCAATGCTGAGCTAGGGGGATCTATTACGATATCAGAATTCAATACACAGGAAATGACCATTTTTGGGTCTTTTTCTGCTACTGTTGTAAACTCTATAGATAGTAGTGATACCCTTTCAATAACAAATGGAGCGCTATTTAATGTAAATTATACAGTGCAGTAATTAGAAGAGGATATCACAATCATAATAAAAAAGCCTACACATTTGTGTAGGCTTTTTTATGTTAAGGAATGAATTAAAAATAGCACTAGTAATAAGATGCATATTCCCACTATTTTGTTCATACTACATATTATTCTTTTACGAGAGTGAGTTCTGCACTTTCATTAGCATCTAGACTTGTTCGAGTGGTGATAAGATTTGTGCCGTCAAGAATTTCTACTTTTACTGTATTAGGGGCAGATTCTCCAACATTAAGCGCTGTTACTTTAATAGAGGTTAATGCTTTTGTAATCGTAATTGGGATTTCTTTTTTTTCACGTGTGATAGAATAGTTTTCTAAAATCAACTCACCATCTAGGTATAAATTAACACGGTCATCATCTACTTTTCCAGCATCGTATATTGAGACTATAACATTTTTGGTTTTAGTAAAAATATTGAGATTCTCATTACTCTTAACAACACTCATGGTGAGGGTATCTAATTTGCGCTTTAGATTTATTTTCTCTTTTACCTCTTTACTTACTAGTTTAGATTTTAATATTTTTTTCTGTGCTTTTTCGACACGTTTTTGAACTTTTTCGGCATTGGTCATGATAATCATGCCATTTATACAAGGAGTCTTATTCTCGCGAAGCCCTTTAAAATCACCGCTAAACGCTCTGTTCTTCTTTAAATTTCGTAATTTACCATTAAAATTAATTAAGCAAATATCAAACTCATCTAAGGATGATTTGGTGTATACAACATTGAGTTCTTTAAAAGAAAACTCGTTTGTCTTTTCATTATAAATTCCTTCTATATTTGATTTTGTTTCATGAGCTCCTCCCATATTAGCGATAGAGTATCCATTAATGACACCATCTAATTCTTCAAAGTCAAGTTTATAGGAAATAAATGCAGAATCACTAAGCTTTATAAGTCCAAGGTATTCATAGGTATTTTGCTGAGAAAAAAGGAATTGCGAGATAGAAGTGAAAACAAAAAAGAAACAAAGGAGTTTTTTCATAGGAAAAAATGACTATTTTAGAAGGGTCTAATTTAATCAATATTTATTATGAAAATTAAAATTATTCTTTCTTTTGCGTTGCTTCTTTTTGCAGTAACAAACATGCATGCAGGTTTTCCAGTACCTAAAACTGTAGAAAATGTGAATGTAACCATTACTGCAGATGAAGAAGCAGAGGCTATTACATCTCCAGCGGCGGGTATTGCTGGTAGAGATATGTGGGTAGCTGGTGCTTTTTGGTTCTTCTTAGGAGGATTTGCTGCGCATAGATGGTATTTAGGAAGTCCAGTAGGATGGAATATCTTATTCATCGTTACATTAGGTGGATTAGGTATTTGGTGGCTTGTTGATGGGATAAACATCTTCACGCGAAATTGGGACGGACTATAATCACACCTTATTATATTTAAAAAAGCCCCTTGAATTTTCAAGGGGCTTTTTGTTTCAACTATTTTTTGCTAGATTTTAATCTGCCTATCAATTTGTTGATCTAAGGATATAAATGTTTCTGTTCTAGATACTCCATCAATCGCTTGAATTTTTTTATTCAACAAGTTCATAAGATCTTCATTATTCTTACATAAAATTTTAATAAGAATAGACCAGTTTCCAGTGGTGTAATGGCATTCTATTACTTCTGGAATATCTTCTAACTGCCGAACAGCTCGTGCGTTATTTGCAGCTCTATCTAGGTATACTCCTATAAAAGCCATGGTGCGATACCCTAATACTTTTGGATCTATAATAAATTTTGATCCTGCAAGCAGTCCAGATTTTTCAAGTTTCCGTAATCGTTGATGGATGGCAGCTCCAGAAATACCCACTTTACGTGCAATTTCAAGAATAGGTTTACGTGCATCTTTCATAAGCTGACGTAAAATGATCTTGTCTATTCCATCTATAATAAGTTCGTCGTTTTTAATTTTCAAAATCAGTTGTATTTTAAAATGTGTTATATGTTTATGGTAAACAACTTTTGACTATAATCAATACCAAAATTATACATAAGGCTAAAAGGATTAACTGGGTATTATCAGATAATCTTGACCAATTATTTAGTGACTCCTGTTTGAATTGATCGTCTAAATTATTGGCTTTAATAAAAGTACGTAAATTACTATTTGGTTTTGTTAATACTTCATCAAAATTAAATCCTTCTTGATGTAAACTTTCTAAAATTGATTTTGTCTGCCAAGGGAAAAGGATAGTTGATAGCTTATTTATGTCAAATGTATAATTTGTCATATCATTTTCTTGGCGCGTAATAAAAATAATATTAGGCGCAATGCCTACATTTCTATATGCTAAAAGCTTATGATGTCCATCTAATATATAATAAGGACAGTCTCCGCTTTCCATTGTATTATTGTCTTCACTGTAAATAATGGCAAAAGGTCTTTCTCCTTTATTGATTTTATTTACATAGTGTTTGATTCTCTTATGATTAATATTATTGTATGGGATTGTTGAAAAAAAACATTCGCCATAAGTGTCAATTTCCCAAAAACCACCTAAAGTGACAGAGCTATATTCTAAAATGCTCTCTTTATGTTGGTTTTCGTTCTTGGTTTCCTTTATATACTCTTTATATTTTTTTTTGATTTTATCAGTAATCTGTATGGCGCTAATCATTTTGTTAAATACAATATGGAAGCTTTTATATCTTATCTCTTTTGAATTACGATATACTCCATATTGGGCATCTTTTACAAAACCCATAGAATAGTTACCATTTTTAAATAACTGAAATAATGATTTTAATTGAGAATGTAAATCTTTTATATTTTCTGCATAATCAGTATTAAAATCAATTAGTTGCAATTTTTTTTCGACTTCATTTCTATATTTTAAATTGAAAGCTAATGATGTGAAATAGACATCTTCAGATTCTTGATGAATTTCTTTCCATACAATAGATAAGGGATCATCATTATATCTAAAATAATTAACTATAGAATTTAATTCAACAGATATAATATTTTTACCGTCTTCAATTTTAAAATTCACTATTTATTATTTTACAAAGGAATATTCCCATGCTTCTTTTTAGGGAGTTTTGCTTTTTTATTCTCTAGCATACTAAAGGCTTTTATTAATTTACGTCTAGAATGCTCTGGAAGGATCACTTCATCTATAAATCCACGTTGTGCCGCTCGGTATGGGTTTGCAAATTTTTCGGCATATTCGTTTTCTTTTTCCAATAGTTTTTGCTCAGGATCATCGGCAGCTTTGATTTCTTTTCTAAAGATAATCTCACTCGCTCCCTTAGCACCCATTACGGCAATTTCGGCACTTGGCCATGCATAATTTAGATCAGCACCAATATGTTTAGAGTTCATTACATCATAGGCACCTCCATAGGCTTTTCTTGTAATGACAGTCACTCTAGGCACGGTAGCTTCACTTAATGCGTATAATAATTTGGCACCATGTGTGATAATTCCATTCCATTCCTGATCGGTACCTGGAAGGAAACCAGGAACGTCAACAAGTACTAATAGCGGAATATTAAAGCAATCACAGAAACGTGTAAAACGTGCTGCTTTTTTAGAACTATTTACATCTAATACGCCAGCCAGAAACATAGGCTGATTTGCAACAATACCAATACTGCGACCTCCTAATCTAGCAAAACCAACAATAATATTTTCGGCATAATCTTTATGAATTTCGTAAAAAGAATCCTCATCTATAATCCCTGTAATCACCTCATGCATATCATATGGTTTATTAGCACTGTCTGGAATGATGGTCGCCAATTGCTCACGTACTTCGTCTTGAAGTGTAAAAGGTAATTTTTTTGGAGTCTCTGTGTTGTTTTGAGGTAAGTAACTCAATAATGCTTTAAGATCTTCAAGACATTGTGCATCATTTGCAGAGGTAATATGAGCCACACCTGATTTTGCAGAATGTGTGCTTGCGCCTCCTAACTCTTCTGAGGTTACTTCTTCATTAGTAACCGTTTTTACGACATTGGGTCCAGTAACAAACATATAACTGGTATCTTGAACCATCATCGTAAAATCTGTCATGGCAGGAGAATATACCGCACCACCGGCACAAGGTCCCATGATAGCTGATATCTGAGGGATTACTCCAGAAGCTTGTACATTTCTATAGAAGATATCTGCATATCCTCCTAAAGAGCGAACTCCTTCCTGAATACGAGCACCTCCAGAATCATTTAGCCCTATTAATGGAGCACCTACTTTCATAGCTAGATCCATGATTTTACATATTTTTTCTGCATGCGTTTCAGATAATGCCCCTCCAAAAACGGTAAAATCTTGTGCAAAAAGATAGATGAGTCGTCCGTTTACGGTACCATATCCTGTTACGACACCATCTCCGTAATAGATTTCTTTTTCCATACCGAAATCTGTAGTACGATGTGTGACTAGAATTCCTATTTCTTCAAAAGAACCGTCATCTAGTAAATAATGTACACGCTCTCTTGCGGTTAATTTTTTCTTTTGATGTTGTCGCTCAATACGCTTTTCGCCACCTCCTAGATGAGCGAGTTCAATTTTTTCGTTGAGTGCTTTTATTTTTGAATCCATAGGTTTATGCAGTTGGTAAGCGTAATATGTGTTGTTCTTGTATGTGTTGCTTGACAGCGATAAGTGCTGCAATTTTTGCTTCTTCTTCGTATTGTTTCTTTAATGCTTCTGGCGAGTAGTATTTCTTTACAAAATGTGTGTCAAAATTCCCTGATCTGAATGCTTCGTGCTCACATACAAATTTTCCAAATGGAAGCGTAGTTTGTGCTCCTTCTATTTTGTAGTGATCTATAGCGTATGAAAGCAATTCGATAGCTTCTTCTCTAGTGGCTCCATATACAATCAATTTTGAAAGCATCGGATCGTAATAGATGGGAATATCCATTCCTTGTTCAAAACCGTTATCTACTCGAATGCCTTCTCCTTCTGGGAGGATGTATGTAGATAGATTACCTACACTTGGCAAGAAATCATTTAATGGATCTTCGGCATACACACGTAGTTCTAGCGCATGTCCTTTTATGGAAAGACTTTCTTGTGTGATCGGAAGTTTTTCCCCTCTTGCCACACGTATTTGTAACTCAACAAGATCTACGCCTGTAATTAATTCGGTGACGGGATGTTCTACTTGAAGACGTGTGTTCATTTCTAAGAAATAGAAATTATGTTGGTCATCGAGTAAAAACTCTACAGTTCCTGCACCACGATAGTCACAAGCTTTGGCTACTTGAACTGCCGCATTCCCCATTTTTTCTCTTAGTTCTGGACTAAGAACAGCAGAAGGAGCTTCTTCTACTACTTTTTGATGGCGACGTTGAATACTACATTCTCTTTCAAAAAGGTGAACTGTATTTCCATAGGTATCTGCCATGACTTGTATTTCAATGTGTCTAGGCGAGGCTACATATTTTTCTATAAAAACAGACCCATCTCCAAAAGCGGCAGTTGCTTCGCTAATGGCGAGTTGCATTTGTGATGCGAGTTCTGCTTCTTCATTTACAACACGCATTCCTTTTCCTCCTCCTCCAGCAGAGGCTTTGATAAGAATTGGAAATCCTATATCGTTTGCAATAGCTTTGGCTTTTTCTACATCAGTAATGGCTTTGTCTATACCTGGCACCATTGGAATATTATATGCTTTCACGGCATCTTTAGCCGCCAGCTTACTTCCCATCACTTCGATGGCTTTAGGCTCAGGCCCTATAAAAATAATTCCGCTTTCTGTAACCGCTTTCGCGAAAGCGGAATTTTCACTTAAAAAACCGTATCCAGGATGAATAGCATCAACGTTTAGTTCTTTAGCAAATGCAATGATTTTATCACCCAATAAATACGATTGATTGGAAGGGGCTTCTCCTACACAAACGGCTTCATCTGCAAATCGTACATGAGGTGCATTACGGTCTACAGTGGAATAAATGGCAACCGTTTTGATGCCCATTTTTTTAGCCGTAGTCATTACTCTAATGGCAATTTCTCCACGGTTTGCTACTAATATTTTTTTAATCTCCATATCCCTCTCTGCCTTCGGCATCTCTCCCAAAGGAAGAGAATAATAAGGCTATTTTTTAATTATTTATTTCTTCAAATTCTATTAAAAGTTGTCCTTTGTCTACAGCGTCATCTTTAGTGACATGTACTGCTTTTATAGTACCATCCATATGAGAAACAAAACTGTTTTCCATCTTCATGGCACTTAAAATAAGAAGGGTGTCTCCTTCTTTTACTTCTTGTCCTGCAGTGACTTGAACATCAAGAATAAGCCCTGGCATAGGAGCCATGAGTGCATTTGATTGTTTGGAAGCTCCTACCGAGAAGCCCATGTCTTTAATAAGGATGTCTACAGCATCTGCAATAGCTACCTCATAGGCTCTATTATTTACGAGGACTTGGTATGTTTTTTTAGTAAAATCTGATGAGACAATTTCGGTTTTATATGAAGTGTTGTCTTGTAGGATATGATATCCTGTGGTGGTTTTGACCGCATCTAACGCTGAGAGAGCTTCTTGTGAAATGTCAAACTCAAATTCTTGGTTTACGGTCGTTTTATAGTTCTTACTCATGCGTTTACATTATGATGATATAAATATAAGTATACCAGTGGCAAATGACTATTTTTTTTAACTTTTTAAGAAGCGGAAATTTTTGAGAAATGCGTTTTCGAAATACCCGTATAAACCCCTATTGTTTACTGAATAATTATGTGTAAGATTGTTTTATATAAAATCGTGTCCTAAATTATAAATTCTATACTTGTATGAGTAGCACAACTAATATTGAAACAGGAGGTCTAGTTACATTTACTATTAAAGTAGGAGGAAGCTCTATTCCAGATACAGTTCTCGTACACTCGATTAAAATTGATACTAACGTAAATGAAATTCCTCATGCTCGTATTGAAATTCTAGATGGAAATGCAAGTACTGGAGACTTTCCAGTAAGTTCTTCATCTACTTTTGTTCCCGGGAATACAGTTGTAATAGAAGCTGGTTATGATACTCAAAATAAGCAAATTTTTAAAGGAATTATTACGGAGCAAACGATAGCGGTTGACGAAAAGGGCTCTATGTTGATTGTTGACTGTTATGACGAAGCTATTAAAATGACGGTGGGAGAGAAAAGTAAGATCTACACTCAGAAAACAGATAGTGCTATTATATCATCTATTATTGGAACATATGCTGGTTTATCAAGTGATGTGACCGCTACTTCTATTGTCTTTCCAGAAATGGTACAGTATCAATATACAGATTGGGATTTTATACGCTATCGCGCAGAAGTTAATGGATGCTTGGTGATTGCAAAGGATGGTAAAGTAAGTGTTGCAAAACCTGATGCAGATACGACATCAGTGCATACAGCAACGTATGGAGATACTATACTAGCGTTTAATGCCTCATTAAATGCAGTAAATCAACTAGCGTCTGCGACTACAGAAGCTTGGGAGTATTCTTCACAGTCTGTAGGTGCTCAGGAAGCATTAAATAATCATGCAGGACCAGGAAATTTATCTTCCAAAACACTTTCTGAGGTCGTTGGATTAGAAACGTATACTTCAGGAACTTCGGCATCACTTCAAAGTGATGAACTCACTAGTTTATCACAAGCAGAAATCGCTAAAAGCGCGTATTCAAAAATACGAGGTGAGGTTAAATTTCTAGGTTCTGATAAAGTGATTCCTGGATCTTATATAACTCTTAGAGGTGTTGGTGATCGTTTTAACGGAGATCATTTTGTGTCCGGAGTAAAACATAGTATTTCAGATGGGAATTGGTTTAGTTATGTTGTTATCGGTATAGATCCAAAGTGGGTGACTCCAGAAAAGAATACGATAGGAAATGCAATGGACGCAAGTTCAAATGGTATACAGGGATTGTATAATGGAACTGTTGTAAAAATAGACTCAGATCCCACGAATCAATTTAGAGTACAAGTACATATTCCTATGTTGCATACGTCTGACACAGATAATAAAGTATTATGGGCACGATTATCTAATTTTTATGCGAGCTCAGGAGCGGGTGCTTTTTTCTTTCCGGAAATAGGAGATGAAGTGATTGTAGGCTTTGTAGATAGTAACACTCGTTTTCCAGTGATTCTGGGGAGCTTATATAGTACGCCTAACAATCAACCTGCAGCAGGATTAGAACCCAATGCTGACAATAGTATTAAAGCTATTGTGTCAAAATCTGGAATTAAACTAGCCTTTGATGATACACAAAAAGCACTCTCTATAGAGACACCTAATAACAATACCATTGTGTTAAGTGATCAAGATAAAACAATGACACTTAAAGACCAAAATGACAATAGTATCGTTATGTCAGAAGAAGGAATTACTATAAAAAGCGCAAGCAATATTGTATTTGATGCTCAGGAAAATATCACATTAAAAGGAGCAACAGGTATTGCTATTGATGCGTCAGGCGGTGATATAAATACAACGGCTTTAAACATTAAGCAATCTGCCGCCGTACAATATAGTGCAGAAGGGAATGCAACGGCTCAAGTAGTAGGTGGTGGTGAACTTACACTTAAGGCAGCCATGGTGATGATTAATTAAAATATGTATATGAAACCAGCAGCACGATTAACTGATTTTCACGAATGTCCTATGAGTACGCCTGGGAATCCTCCAATACCACATGTGGGAGGTCCTATTAGTGGACCTGGCGCTCCTACTGTTTTAATAGGTGGATTGCCTGCTGCTAGAGTAGGTGATATAGCAGTTTGTGTAGGACCTCCAGATAGTATTGTCTCAGGATCTTCATCTGTGATGATTGAAGGTATGCCTGCCGCTAGAATGGGAGATACAACAGCACATGGAGGTACTATTTTGATAGGTGATCTAACGGTTATGATAGGAGGGTAACTTATAAAATTTGGAACTAGAATTCTGCTCTTAGGATAGAATTATAATAAAACGGATAGTAAAGATGCTATCTGTTTAAGAAAATCTTATCATGTTTTAACCTTTTCTTCTAGGTTTAGCTTTATGATATGATCTATCTTGATTTTTCTAACCAGTACCATAAGATCATTGCATAAATTACGCATTCTCTTTTTCCTATTTTTTATATCTCAATGTGTCACGGCACAAAGTGTTATAGGCACTATTTATGATGATAAAACCATTGTAGAAGGCGTTGTTGTAAAAAATCTAACTACTAAAATGGCAACAGTCTCAAATGAAGAAGGTCGTTTTAAGATTGCAGCAAGTGTTCAAGATTCTATTTCTTTTCAGGTGTTTACCCATGAGGAGAAAATAATTGTTTTAAAAGATGGAGTTTCTTATACAGCTATTGTTATTGAGCTTACGCGAAAAGTAAATCAGCTGGATGAGGTGATCATAAAAAAAGAAGCCGAATTTGTGTTTGAAGAAAAAGAATTACAGGATAGTTTTAACCAACAAATGAAAACACATATAGAACTATATCCAGAACAGTATGAGTTTAATTCAAATCCTAATAATAATTTAAACTTTGTAAATATTGGAAAACGCCTTTGGAAACTCATTAAAAAGGATAAACCAAAACCAACACCTTTTGTCCCCATCAAGTTAGAGCAGTATATAGGTCTTTTTAAAGAAGACCCTATACTTAATGATAGGTTTTTAATAGAAACCGTAAAAATTCCTTATAAGTTCAAACCTTTATTTATTGATTTCTGTGTTTCAAAAAATATAGATTCAGAACTTCTAAAAGAGAAAAATAAATTCTTGCTCATAGAGGAGTTTATTACTATAGGAAAGGAGTTTAAAGAAGTATTGGAGACTGATATAGAGGATTAATGAGATGTATACGCTTTAACGCTTCGTTCTCCCAAAGGTCTTGAACCTGCCTACAGGCAGGCAGGTCTTACGAGTTCGATTTCGCGAAAGCGTATAAAAATAACTTTATATCATATTAGTAAGATTTTTCACTCTACGAAATCATAGATTTTTTTCTACTAAGGGTATTAATAGATACCTTCTTTTTTTTCTGTCGGTATATTGTAATAACAATATAATAGCATGTTTTTTATGTAATGAATTAAGCTCGTAAAAGGGGCGTGTTCATCGTAAAGCATAGAAGAGCATTTTATTCAAAACCTATCTATTATGGAATTAACACTTTCTCAAACGATAGCTATAGAAGATTTAAAACAAAAATTAGCCGACAACTTTCCAGAATACAGTGTAAAAAATGCTTTTTTAAATAAAAAAACACTTCGTATTACCCAAGGAATGAACCAAGTGGTGGTAGGGCAACTCAAAAATCAAAAAATGATTTGTGTAGGGAATTTGAATATGCTAGACCTCCGCATATTTATTCCATTTATTATTGGAATGGCTTTCTTTTTAATTACGGGCTTTCTTTTTTTAATTGTGATGATGCAAATCAAAAAGAAAGAGTACAAAGCCATGGAAGAAACTATTGGAGCATACTTGCAAAATACGTATACAAGTAACACATAGCGTATGTACTGCTTTATCTTATAGCAATCAAAGAAGATCATCCATGACCAGATATGGAATAATAAGATATTACTATCTTTAAAACTAAGAATGACAGCTATCTAGTACATAAATGTTGTTTCTTTTTACTTATATATGATATTTACGATAACCAAAAGGCATACATTTTTTATTCTTTTAACGCTGTTAAGCGTTACAATCGTTTATGGTCAAGAGGTCTATAAAACCCAAGTAGATAGTCTTATTAAAGCAGCAAAAAAGGATACGGTATTTAATGCTTATGAAGATTTATCTGATTTAATATCTAGAGCTTCTGGAGAAGAGGGTGAAAAGATTTTTGAGTATGCAATTTCTAGAGACAGTACTGAGCTTGCTAGAATGTTTTTGTATAAAGGATTTGGTAGAAATCTAGGAAAAACAGGGCAAATGGATGCTGCTTTGTCATATAGGAATAAAGGACTCAAATTGGCTCAGAAAAATGGAATAGAAGGAATGGTAGTGTATTACCATAATTCTATAGCTGGGGCACATCACTTTAAGAGTCAGTTGGATAGTGCAACTTATCATTTAAATATTGCAGAAGCCATTGCTGAGAATAGTGAGAAAAACAGAGGTTGGCTCTGGAATGTATATTACAATAGAGGGTTGGTACAAGGATCTTTAGGGAATCTAGATGCTGCAGCTTATTATTATCGGTTAATGTGGGAAAACATAAAGAACACTCCAAATCCTAAACAAAAAGGTTTTGCTTTATACACTATCGCCTATTTCTTTACAGAAGCAGGTAATTATCCTGAAGATCAAATCAAATTTATAGAATTATTATCTGCCCATTATGATAATAAAGATCCCGATGTGCCTTCAGGTCACATCTCTGTAAAAAGTCTCTTTAAAGATGAAATTAAGAAAGAGAACATCCCGAAATACAAGAAAATTGTGCATTTAAGTGATAGTTTAGATCAGATCAATTCTTTATATCATTCTACAGAAACCTTAGTAAGAATTTATGCAACAGAAAACAGGTATGAAGAAGGTATCCAGTATCTTAAAAATGCAGAAAATAAAATATTAGGTGTACAGAAACCTCACTTTTTAATAGGTATATACCAAGCACTCGTAAAGAATCATATTGATCTTAAAGATTATGAAGGGGCTTTCTATTATAAAAACAAAGAAGTCCAAATACGTGATAGTATCCTTTCTGAGAAAATGCGAAAGAATGTTGCAAATCTTGAAGTAAAATTTGAAGCTGAAAAAAAAGACCACCAAATTGCACAGCAAGCATTAGATATTCAAAAAAGAAACAGTCAGAAAATACAATTAATTGGAGGATTGGTAGCTTTGGGTATATTACTCTTGGTAACCAGTGTTTTTTTTAGAAAACGATTACGTTATCAAAAAACGATGACGTCCCAGAAAGAAGCTATCCACAAACAAAAAGTAATAGAATTACAACAAGAAAATAAACTACTTGCCTTAAATGGAATGATTGAAGGACAGGAAACAGAACGTATACGTATTGCTAAAGATTTACACGATAGTTTAGGAGGATTATTAAGCACTGTAAAAGCACATTTTAATGCTGTGCAAAATGAGGTTAAAATGATAGAAGAGCTTAATATTACTCAGAAAACAAATGAATTAATTGATGAAGCCTGTACAGAAGTAAGACGTATTTCTCATAATATGATTCCGCATGCATTAACTATTTCTGGGGTTCCTGGTGCTGTAGAGGATTTGGTTGAGACTCTTCAAATGGAAGGATTTGAAGTCGAGCTAGAAATAAAGAAGTTTCCAAGCGAAGTCCCTAAAGCAAAACAATCAATGTTGTATCGATTAATTCAGGAAATTATATCAAATATCAGGAAGCATGCAAATGCCAAAAGCATACTTATTCAGATTTTTGGAATCGATGAAGGTATCGGATTAATTATTGAAGATGATGGTCATGGATTTAATTATGAGGATGCTATTGTAAAAGATGGGGTAGGTTTAAAAAGTATTAATAGCAGAGTAAAGTTTTTAGACGGTGTTATTGATTGGGACACAAGCATAGGAAAAGGAACAACAATAACCATTAATATTCCAAAAGTATGATTAACGTTTTAATTGTTGACGATCATGAAATGGTCATAGAAGGATTTAAATTGCTATTAAAACCTGAAAAGGATATTGTGGTTGTTGGACATGAATTAAGCGGAGATCATGCTATTAAAAATATAAACAACTATAATGTTGATGTAGTTTTGCTGGACATTAATATGCCTGGAACAAATGGAATTGATACCTGCAAAATATTAAAAAAATCACATCCTGATTTAAAAATAATAGCCATTACAATGCATAAAGAAAGTAGCCTCATCAAAATGATGTTGAGTAATGGTGCAAAAGGCTATGTACTTAAAAATGCGAGTAAAGAAGAGTTGATCACTGCCATCAAAACAGTGAATGAGGGCAAGATGTATTTAGACAAAACAGCTAATGAAATTGTCATAAATACCATGACGAATTCTAAAAAGAATAAAGATTCCGAAAGCCTATTTCCAAAACTATCTAGAAGAGAAAAAGAGGTGCTCTTATTGATTATTAATGAACATACTACACAAGAAATTGCAGATAAATTATTTATTGGTTTTGGAACTGTAGAAACGCATAGACGAAATATGCTCATCAAGACAGGTACAAGAAATACAGCAGGTCTTGTACGAGTGTCATTAGAATACGATCTTCATAAATAATGTTTTTCTTCGGCTGCAATACTATAATGATAGCAACGTGTTGGTCCGTTAATATTAAAAAGCAAATGTGGCTTTGTACGCTTTCGCGAAAGCGTATAAAACAGCAATACTAAATAACTTGAAAAAGGCATAATAACGAGGTGCTTTATGAATACACGTCAGTCTATGGGAATTCATATATTTTTTTGAGCTCCTCGTTTTCTTAGAGGCATCTTTAACACTTTAAAAGTAGTTTCGTGATGAGTTACGAACACAAAACCATCAAGTTATGAAAAGAATAATGCAATCTCTTAGCATTTTATTACTAACGATTTTTACCATTTCAACAATACATGCTCAAAATACATCTCGTAATTTTTCAAACCAAGGAAGAGATTGGTATGTGAGTAAAAACACAGGCTCTGGACAGTTAGGAACCAAAGAACGTCCCGCAAAAGATTTAGGAAATATCATTCATCATTTAAAACCAAATGACCGTATTCATATCGCCGAAGGAATCTATATGAGTAAAGGAAAAAGAGGCGCTGATGAAATTAATGTTCCTGTGCAAATCTATGGAGGTTATGATACGACATTTTCTATAAGAGATCCTTGGGATGCTCATAAAACAATTTTTACAGGCGTTAATGAATACATGAAATTAACAGACCCAAGAATTTATATCAGAACAGATCAACAACGGGAGAGTAATGGACAAAAATCTACAGGATCTGTCATTGTCGTAGATGGGATTATTATCGATAACGGACCTCGTAACAGATATCATAAAAACGAAAATCTAGCCATACGTAGAAAGGCAAGTCCAAAATCTCAACAAAACCCTTCGCCAGAATCTGGAGGCATTGTCATTGTAGGCAGTCATTATACAAATATTAATGTTCGCAACTGTGTAGTGATGAATACAGCACCAACTGAAGGCGCTATTTCTGTACGAGTATTTGCTGGAGGAAAAGGTGTAATTGAAAATAATTTTACAATAAATAATACAGGTTATGGGATTCATGCAAGAACGGGCTATGTAGGCTCTGATGAAAAAAAGATTCCGCAGTTTACCATTAGACGTAATACGTCATTATTTACTTGGAAACATGATGCGATTGCATCTTATGGAGGTGATGCCATGGCCTTTGATCAGAATCTATATGCTACTGTAGAAAATAATGTATTTGGATACGGTCATATGGGCGGACTTTATAACAAAGGAGCAAAACTCACGATGATGAATAATTTATTTACAGGAAATAGTAAGTATGATTATAGAGAAGTAAATGATAAAATGGCCGTTGCAGATATTGTGGATGAAGCGATGCATTTAGGGCCAGAGAGTGATGGAAATCAAGGATTGCTTATTCAAATTGCAGTTGCAGAGAGGTGGGCAGAAATATATGCAGGACGTCAAGAAGTAAGTAGGGCTGCAGTAGATGCTGCAGTTACAGTTCCAAATACAGGAGCCAATCAGTTAAGAAGTATTTTTGGATTGAATTTACAAGGCGGTGCTGTTGCGATGGATGCAGAAGTCTTTTTACCATTAATCACTGTAGAAGAAGCATTGCCAGCTGGTTTGTATCCATGGAATGGAATGGGATGCAATATTCCAAAACAAAAAACAGAATAAGTCAATAAGATATATGTTTTGCTTCGGACATATATCCATTATTTAGAAGCAAATTATCTCACTAAAACAAATAGAGGCACCCGATATGGTGCCTCTATTCATATTTGTAAACAGCTTATGCCTTATTTCCTAGTAATAATAATTCATTACAAACCACCTCCGTCACATAGCGTTTAATACCTTCTGTATCTTCATAACTACGAGAGGTTAGTTTTCCTTCAATCGCAATTTCTCTTCCTTTGGTAACGTATTGCTCAATGATATCGGCGGTTTTGTTCCAAGCGACGATGTTGTGCCATTGTGTATCTGTTACTTTTTCGCCTTGAGCGTTTTTATACGTCTCATTGGTAGCAATCGAAAATTTAGCTAGTTTTTTACCAGATTCTAAGTTGATGATTTCTGGATCGTTTCCTAAGTTTCCAATTAACTGTACTTTGTTTCTTAAGTTCATAATGTGTGTGTTTTCTTCTTGAGATCTGCTCAAGAAATTAGTTATATATCTACATCTTCAGACCTGTTCTGAAGAGCTCATTGTTCTTATCAAATGTAGTATTGATTTTGAACAAGGCAAACATACGATGAGCATCAGCATAGATTCGGTTACTAAGCACTTACTTTCGTTTACAAATGTTTGTAGTCGTTTGTATCGTTTATAATTTTGAAATTCAGTTATTTAAAAATTAAAAAATAATTGAGAAATGTTAGTTTTTGATAAGTCAACCGTCAATAGGGTTATTGATATTTAAAAGACGATCATGAAAACAAAATTACTTTTAGCAATATGCTTGTTAATTACAGGCATGACTTCTGCGCAATGGACAGAAGTTGGAGATATTATAGTAGGAGAATCTCCTTTAGCCTTTTTTGGGGAATCAGTTACTATTAGTGGAGATGGGAATTACATGGCAGCTGGACAGTTTTCGAGAGGAAGCTCAGCAAATGCAGACCTACCTGCCCCTGTTATAATTTATGAACGTAACGGGGTTAATTGGACGGAGATTGATCGTATAGATTCTCCAGTGGTTCCTGATGGAGATCTTGAACAAAGATTTGGAGAAGAAATTGAACTTAGCTATGACGGAAGTCGACTAGTTATAGGCAATCCAAAGTTATCTTTTGATGTAGTTCAAAATAGAGGCATCGTATCTGTATATGAAAGACAAGAAGATAATTCATACACGCAACTAGGGACAGATATTGTAAATCCTGGATCTGGATCTTATTTTGGGGGAGGCGTAAGTATAAGTTCAGACGGAACAACTGTCGCAGTAGGAAGACCTTTTTTAATTCCGAATGGTGCCGATGAAGGTTTGGTTTATACATTTAGATACGATGGGAATGATTGGGTGCAGTTTGGTCAAGTACTAGGCGGAAATACTACAAATGATTTACGTTTTGGAGAATCAGTTAGTTTAGACGAAGATGGTTCTATATTAATTGTAGGAATTCAAAGAGGAACTGACAGTGCTGTTCAAGGTGGTATGGATATTTATGAATATGATGATACTTCAGACACATGGATGCAATTAGGGAATCGAGTCATTGGTGATCTAGAAACATTTTTAGGAAGCGATCTAGAAATTACTCCTGATGGAAATACACTTATTGTTGGGGCAAGTGCAAATTTAGATATTGGAGAACCTTCATACATCGAAGTGTATCAAAGAGAAGGAGATGTTTTTGTGCTTAAAGGGAATAGAGTAGAATCTGAACTAGGATTTCAAGGCTATAGAGAATCTGTAAGTATTACAGATGATGGTAATACGATTGCTTTTGGAGCTCCTCTCATAGGAGATGGAATAGAGAATGTTGGAAATATAAAAATATATAACTTTCAGAATGGTGATTGGGTATTAAATGATGAATTTTTTGGAGAGATTATTTTTGAAGCTTTAGGAACAGATATAGCAATAAGTGGAGATGGAGCTGTGATTGTCTCTGGAGGACCATTCTATGATCCAACTAATAATAATGATGCTTTTGGTGGTGTACGTACTTATATCAATACGGATATCTTAAGTGTAGAAGAAACTACATTTACTACAGAAATTACAGCTTTCCCAAATCCTGTACATGATATTCTTACTGTCAATTTAGGAGAAAATCAAGCTCAAGTAACAATGACTATATATGATCTTTTAGGGCGTGCAGTCGTAACGAGATCTATTGAAAACCAAAATACATTTACAATAAACATGAACACATTGCCTAGAGGGATGTATATAGGCCAAATAGCTAGTGAAATAGGGAACACAGCTACCATACGATTAATAAAACAGTAGTGTTCAATGTTTTTAAAGAGCTTACTAACGGTAAGCTCTTTAACCATAATAATCATTTATTTCATTAAGAGATAATTGTATTACCTTTATAATCAACCTATGTATAACCCTGCTTTTTAGCAGGGTTATTTAATTTATATACAATACGTTTTGTATATAAACAGAGAGCCGTTATTAAAACGAACCGAAATTCGCTACATTTAATAACAGTTTTCAGGAGCTGTGGAAGAAGGTGTTCCTTGACAGTCTGGAAGACATAGACTATCTAAAATTGCTTTTTGTTACTCTTCATCTAATAGGGTAACCACTTCTAAATCTAAAAAAACTACTTTTCATGTCATATAGACCCTCATTAGACTAGACTAATAGATAACAATGAATAAAAAAGAGCTAGCCAAGTTGTTAAAGAAACACCATAAAGATGCTTTTTTATGGGCTAGTCACTGTTGTCATTATAATCAAGAAGAAGGAAAAGAAGTGTTACAACGCACTTATTTAAAAATAGCAGAAAAGAAAGCGATTTATAAAGAAAAATCAACATTCAAAACATGGTTATTTTCTGTGATTCGGTTTACAGCAATAGATTATTTAAAAAAGAAAAAAACCTATGAATCTTTAGAAAATGTGAAAATAGGAATAGAAGACACACCTTATGAGATTCATACAATTGATTATAAAAAGCTTTTAGAAAAATTACCAGAACGACAACACCAAGTACTGTTATTAGCATTCTATCATGAGATGACCCTAGCAGAAATAGCAACCATTACTCAATTACATATAGGTACTATTCGAACCCATTATGAAAGAGGAAAAGAAACCATGAAAACCTTAGTATTAAAAGAGAACGTATGAGCACAGAGAATAAAGAGATCAAATCCTTTTTTGACGATATGCGCAAAGAAGATTTAAAAAATACAATTCCTGAATTTGAAGCAGTATACCCTCAAAAAAGGAAATCAAAAATACGGTATATGATTCCGGTAGGAATTGCTGCTTCCTTGATACTAGGATTTGGGATATGGAATAAAAAATTAGAAACAATACCAGAACAAGATACATTGGTCATCAGTCTAGAAAACCAAGAAATAACAACAGATGTATTACTCTCTAATGACGTTTCTGTTTTTACTTGGGAGTCTTCAACGGCTTCATTAATAAACGATTTTAACGATTAAATTATATACAATGAAACACCTATTGATACTATTAATATGCATTGCTGGATACGGAAACATCTCAGCACAAGATACATTTCAAAGCGAATTATTCCCTGTAGAAACGGTATTGAAATATCGATCAGAATTAGAACTTTCAGAAGCTCAAGTCAGTACTATTAAAAAGATTTATAATGATAACATTTCCCTATTCAATGCTACAAAATGGGATTTAGATGCTATGCAAGTAGCTCTTAATAAACTCATTTCAGAAAGTAAAGTAGACGAGAAAACAGCACTTGAGACCATGGACAAAATCTCAGCTATGGAACAAAAGCTAAAAAGTCAACGACTTAAAATGCTCATCAAAATCAAAAACGAACTCACGACAAGTCAACAATCAAAACTCAAAGAGCTTAGAAAAGATAGTGATATTTCTACCTTTAAATTAACAACTCCAATTAGTGAAAATCCAAGAATCGTATTACGAGGTAGCGCTTCAAAAGATGGTAAAAGCCCTATGTATGTAATTATTGATAAAAATGGAGAGAAAAAATTTGTGAATGGAGAAGCTCAAAAAGGATTATTAGGCATTTCTCCAGACAATATAGAGAGTGTTAACGTTATAAAAGGCAAAGCAGCAACTACAACCTATGGTAAAGATGGTGAAAACGGAGTGGTAGTTATCAAACTTAAACAGTAAGGTGTAACCTAGATAGTTATATGAAAACATTATTCTATACTTTTTGTTTTCTTTTTTATGGAAGTCTATATGCACAAACAGTACGTGGTACGGTATACGATAGTGTAACTAAAGAACCCTTGCTTGGAGCCTCTGTATATTTTGAAGGCACTACCATAGGAGGCATTACTAATGAGCAAGGGGAGTTTTCGTTATATACAGACATCACGAGTACTTCACAACTGGTAGTCACCTATCTGGGATATACAGATGTTGTACTAAATGCATCTGGAAAAAAACCATTGACCATCTATCTAGCTCCTAAAGAAGAATCTCTTGATGAGGTGGTCGTGACAGCTACACCATTATTTACAAGAGAACAATTATTGATAGCTTTTCGTAGGCAATTTTTAGGAACCACAAAAGCTGGAAAATCCTGCAAAATTCTTAATGAAGAGGCACTTAGATTACGTTATAATGCTTCTAAAAATCAATTAATAGTAAGCTCCAATGAGGTATTACGTGTAAAAAACCCATATCTAGGATATGAAATACGTTTCCGTTTATACGACTGTAAAATTTCCTATTTCAGAAAATCTATATCCCCTTTTGATGTGCAACAATCCTATTATGCAGGTACTAGCTTCTTTGTTGATGAAAAAAAAGACATCAGAAAATATAAGAAAAGAAGACAAGAAGTATTTGAAGGCTCTTCCTTGCATTTTATGCGAACAGTAGCAACAGAAAAATGGGATGAAGAAGACTTTGCTATTTATAAAAAAGGATTCCCAACATATCCTAAAATACACTTTATAGTAAGCGATACCTTAGGCATTAAGAAAGTACAACTTACAGGTCCCGTTGCCATTTTATATGACAATAAAAAACGCTCTAATGTACGCCCTAAATATACCCATTACACCATTGATGGCTTCGGAAATTTCTACCCTCCAGATGCATTAGTTTTTAGTGGACTTATGGGACAACAACGTTTAGGAGATGCTCTTCCATTAGATTACGGGTTGTGATTTTTTTAATTCCGCTTTCGCGAAAGCGTATAATAACAACCTACTATTTTTAATACTGTAATCTCTGGAAATCCTAAATTAGGGATACCAATTCGTACTAGATTCTCAAAATTCAGAATTCAGGTGTAAAAATGAAAATATGCACATAATAGGTGTAAACGTGCTTTTAATCTTGTCTAAATCACGAATATGAGCCATAAATAAGGTTTTCTATTTTTTATATATTTTGCAATAAATATATATAACCATGAAACAGCTACTATCCTTATTCATATTCTTTTTTGTTTTTAGTAATCCATTACTAGCGCAAGAGAGTACAACTCCATTAAGTGACTATACCTGGAAGAGAGGAAAAACAGCAGCCGAAGATGGATACGTAGTACTAAAATCTGGGAAACGATTAGAAGGAGTCATTGTGTTAAAAGGCTCTGAGAATACGGTGGAAGAAGTGATTTTTGAGGGAGAAGGAAAAAAAATAGAATTTCCTATTGCAGCACTAAAATCGTATGGACTTCTTAGGAAAATAAATGCAAACGGACAAAGTACTTCAGCAAATGGACCTATCAATGATAGCCCTGAGAGTATGTATGAATGGAGAGATATGGGAGTGGTTATGAATAAAAAGATTACAAGCACACAACCTAGAGATGGCTATGTCATTTTAAAAAATGGAACCCGTTATGATGGCCTATTAAAACTAAGAAGAAAAGATGGTGTTCTTAGTAATTATCAGGTAAAAGGAGATAAGAGGTATAAAGGCGATATTTCAGAAGTAGCAAGATATGGGTATACGGTTAGTGAAGAAAGTGTGGTACAAGAAAATCTAGAAAAACAAGCAAATAAATTTTATCCTGGCAGTATTCAAACAAAAACAGGAATGCAAGAAGGGGAAATATCAACGGTAAGCAATCAAAAATTTTATAGTAATAAAATTATTTTTAAAGATGACAAAGGCGCCATGACCGAGTATGTGCCTAGTACATTAACTTCTTTTTCTCAAGAGATAAAAGGAAAAACCAAAAAATATGTAGCGTATAAAGACACGTTTGTCCAAGAAGATTTCTCTGGAGATACGTTTCAACTATTTAGAAACCCCTATCCTACATCAACCAATAAATTTTTAACAGGATTAGTAAAAGAAACAGTTGCCATAGGGACAAATGCAGCTGCACAAGGAATTGCAAAAAAAGATGCCAAAAAGAATGGTTACGAAACTCGTATGGATAGTATCATTGCAAATTCACCACCTGAAGATTTAATAGGAATACGTGATGGCCTTGTAAAACTAAGCGGATATACTACTGCAGAAGAACTTCAAGAAAAGAGCGATAACGAATCCTTAAAAAATAATATAAACGCACTAAATCTTGCATTAGCTGGTTATGAAGTGCGTAATAGCGAAGGAGGACTTTATAATAAAGAATGGATTATTTTAAATAAAAAATCAGGAGAAGAAACGGTGATTTATAAAGCAAAATATAAAACGTTAATGGAACCGCTCTTAAAAGGATGTTATGAATATCTTTCATTAGATCGAGGCGATCAACGTTCTTATGAAAAATGGTCTAATATTGAGCAGACTATCAAAATGTTAGACGGCTGTTACTAATCCTAGTTTACTAAAAAATATATCTGCGTATTTCTGATAACTTTCAATGATTGTTGCGACCAAGTTTCTAGCTATAAAAGAAACTAAAACTTAAAAAAATGAGCACAATCAGATTAGGAGACATCGCACCAGATTTTACCGCACCTACAACCGAAGGAGATATCAATTTTCACGAATGGTTAGGAGATAGTTGGGGGATTTTATTTTCACATCCCGCAGACTATACACCTGTATGTACTACAGAATTAGGAACTGTAGCACAATATACAGACGAATTCAATAAACGTAATGTAAAAGTTGCTGCACTAAGTGTAGATGGAGTTGCGTCACACCATGGATGGATTAAAGATATTAATGAAACGCAAAACACCACTGTAAACTTCCCAATAATAGGAGATGAGGATAAAAAAGTAGCTAATCTTTACGGTATGATTCATCCCAATGCAGATAATACCCTTACAGTACGTTCTGTATTCTTAATTGGACCAGATAAAAAAGTAAAACTAACCCTTACGTATCCAGCAGCCACGGGAAGAAATTTTGATGAATTGTTACGTGTCGTAGACTCTTTGCAATTAACAGCCTACTATAAAGTTGCCACACCTGCCAACTGGAAACAAGGCGATGACTGCGTTATTGTACCTTCAGTAACCAATGAGCAAATCCCAGAACTATTTCCTAAAGGACATACAGAAGTAAAACCGTATCTTAGACTCACCCCACAACCTAATATTGAGTAAAATCATTCCCGCGAACCTGCCGGCAGGCAGGGGCGGGAGTTTGTTTCTTTTTTAGAGATAAATAGTGTTACCCAATGACAAAGCAACTTCTTGTAACTATAGTAGGTCCATGACCAGGAATGAACTCATACATAGGGACAAATATGATAATGAAGACTATTAGAAAAGCAAAGAATTTTATGTAAGAAGAAGATGCTTTTCTAGCATCAACATAATCAAAATCAATAATATTAGTATTTTGTTCCATACTATAAAAATAAGGAAAAATAGTGAGCACATACCATCCAAACCAATCTTACGCACAGGTGCGTTTGCCTTCAGAAGACCTAACAGCTGATATGGATTTTTTTATCCAACTCGGATTTCGCTTAGATAAAATCTTCCCAGCAGACAATCCTGCGGTAGCGATGCTTTCTGGATTTGGAATGCATATGGTATTAGATAAAAGAGTCGTGAGCCCGCCTGCGGTTATCAATATAATTACAGATTATCCAGAAACCATTGCACAAGGAAAAACAGAACTCACAGCACCCAACGGTGCTGTGATTCATATCTTACCTAGAACCCAAACGCTAGTAACCCCAAGTACAAAACATCATTTTGAAGTACGCAAACTTACGGAAGGCGAATCTTGGGTGATTGGTCGTGCTGGAATGTTATATCGCGACCTTATCCCCGATCGATTGGGTGGTAGTATTATCGCCTCTCATATTAGAATCCCTAATGGCGGTCCGGTACCCGATATGGTACATTATCATACCATTGGATTTCAATTAATATTCTGTAAAAGCGGATGGGTGAAATTGGTATATGAAGACCAAGGTCCTCCATTTATTTTACACGCAGGCGATTGTGTCACCCAACCTCCAGAAATACGGCATCGTGTATTGGAAGCTTCAGATAATCTAGAAGTGATTGAGATAGGAGTTCCCGCCGAGCATATGACAACCATTGACCACGAATTAGAACTCCCAACAAAGACCTATAATCCTGATAGGCTTTTTCAGGGGCAACGTTTTTGTCATCATCAATTAAAAGATGCCGTTTGGGACGATTGGCGTTTATCGGGTTTCCGCTTTCGCGAAAGCGGAATTAAAGAAGCAACCCAAGGAGATGCTTCTGTACAGGTAATACAGGCCGTTCAGGCATTACGAGAAACACCACCTGTAAGTCATACCACAGATATTCTATTTAGCTTTATCCTATCTGGATCGATGACATTAGAAGCAGAAAATCAAGAAACGCAATCACTTACTCAAGGTGACGCTTTTGTCATCCCTCCGGAGATGAAATATTGCTTTAAAAACATCTCTGAAGATTTAGAACTGCTGGAAGTAGCACTGCCAGGAAATTTCGAGACTACACTATATTAAAATAGTTTTCTTTGAAAATTTAATGATAGTAAAAAAGACTCTTTATCCTTTAAACGGATTTCTTACCTTTAGGTCTTAAAAATTAATTATGAAATATAGTTTTCTTGTTTGTATGGCTTTGCTATCGTACTCTTTGTATGCGCAAAACCTGATGATTAATAATGCTACAATTATAGATGTGCACACTGGAGAATTAGTAGAAAAACAACAGTTGCTTATCGAAAATGGGGTGATTACTAAAATCAGTAAAAAAGCCTTAAAAAATAAAAATAAGTATCAGGTCATTGATGTAAATGGTAAATACTTAATGCCAGGAATGATAGATACTCATATTCATTTTTTCCAAACAGGAAGTTTATACACACGTCCCGATGCAATTGATCTAACCAGTGTCGTTTCGTATGAAGAAGAGCTTGCATTTGCAGAAGAACTCGTTAATGATAGTTTTAAACGTTACTTGCGCTTAGGAATCACTACCGTAATGGATGTAGGTGGACCTTTTTCTAATTTTAAAGTTCGCGATACTATTGCTGCAGAGAATACATCTCCTAATGTATATGTTACAGGACCATTATTTTCTCCGTATCAACCAGAAGCGCTTGCAAAAACAGCTGATGTGCCCATCGCAAAAATCACTTCGATAGAAGATGCAACAGCACTATTCAATAAAATGTTACCCTATAAACCAGATTTTATTAAAATCTGGTACATTGCTAGCCCAGAAATACCCGCAGAGAAGACCTACCCTATTGTAAAACATATTGCTCAACTAGCCCATGATAATAGTCTTAAGCTTGCAGTGCATGCAACTCAGCTCAACACAGCAATATTAGCAGTAAAAGCAGGAGCAGATATTCTTGTACATAGTGTTGATGATAAAGAAGTCACAGAAGAATTTGCCCAATTACTTAAAGAGAATAATGTTACCTATGTACCTACATTAATTGTCTCAAAAAATTACTTTACTTCTTTTACAGGAACACCGAGTAATCATGCGCAAGATTTAAATTTTGCCAACCCTAAAACATATCGTTCTCTTACAGACGTACAACGTTATACTAAAGAAACAATGCCAGCTGTTTTAAAACGTTTTCAAGGGAATACAGATGGTTTTCTAAAGTATTATGATGCAAATACAGTTCTTATGAATAAGAATCTCAAATTCTTACAAGAGCAAGGAGTTAATATTGCTACAGGCACTGATGCAGGGAATATAGGTACGATGCATGCTTCTTCTTATCTACAAGAAATTGAGGCCATGGAAAAAGGAGGGCTCACTAGTTTACAATTATTAAAAGCAGCTACTATAAATGCGGCGCGTGGTTTCGGTTTAGAAAACATATTAGGTAGTATTAAAGAAGGGAAAGTAGCAGATATCATTATACTTGATGAAAACCCAATAACAGATATTCAGAACCTTACTACAATAGAATCAGTTATTAAAGATGGAGCAATTTTAAAAGTTTCTGATATTATAAAAGAAACACCAGAGCAAATTGTACAACGTCAAGTCAATGCATATAACGCAAGAGATATAGACGCTTTCATAGCAACCTATGCAGATGATGTTGAGTTCTTTAATTTTCCTAATGAACCTGGATCAAAAGGAAAAGAGGCTTTACGAAATCAATTTAATGCTATGTTTAAGCGTGTTCCAAACCTTTATTGTGAGATCAAGAAACGTATCGTTATCGGAAATAAGGTGATAGACAGAGAACATGTACGTTTTGGAGATCAATACTCTGATGTTGTTGCTATCTATGAAATAGAAAATGGTAAAATTTCAAAAGTTACTTTTTTGGAATAATGATAATACTTTGAATATGATTACAAGTCATATGAAGTAAAACACATCAACTAGTAAAGTAAGATGTGATTATTATAAAGGTCTGATCTAATAGGTATCAAATTAATTTACTAATTTACGTAGCCTAACCCACATGTATCTTTATGACACCATCACCTAACACGCCAAAAACGTACTGGAAAAAAAACCTCAAATACCTTTTTGTATTACTTCTGATATGGTTTGCTGTTTCATATGGAGCTGGCATTCTCTTTAAAGATACTTTAGACACCATTCGCTTAGGAGGATTCCCGCTAGGATTTTGGTTTGCACAACAAGGATCTATCTATGTATTTGTCATTCTCATTTTTGTATATGTCTGGTTAATGAATCGATTAGACAAAAAACATGGGTATGATGAATAATGCAATAACGTATAAGGCATTAAAAATGTATCTAAAAAAAATAATCTTTGGAGTTTTAATTATAAGCTTAACCGCTTGTCAATACAATAACAAAAAAGAAGATTTATATGAAACTGCCATTGTAGAGAATACTTCAATCCAACAGGAAAGTTCGCAATTCCCAAATCCGAAGGGATATGTTAATGATTTTGAAGGAATTTTTTCTACTGAGCAACTAAAAACACTTGAAAACAGGCTAATTAGCTATGAAAAAAAGACAACAAAAGAGCTTGTCGTAATAACTATAGATTCTATGTTGCCTTATGATACTATCGATGATTTTTCAACAGCAATAAGTAATCATTGGGGGATTGGTAAAAAAGAAAAAAACAATGGACTCTTAATTGTTATCAGTAAAAAGCTTCAGAAAATTAGAATCTCAACTGGATTAGGAACTGAAAAAATTCTAACAGATGAGATATGTAAAAACATTATTGATCAAATCAGTATTCCAGCATTTAAAAAAGGAGATTTCTATGATGGAACTGAAAAAACAATAATGGCATTAATAAATAAGTGGGATTAAATTAATTAGAAAATTGCTTTCATATATGCCGAGAGTTAAACATATAAAATCATTTCATAAACCATTACACAAATGAACGTACAAACCTGGACATATATACTTGTAGGCGTCACGTTTGCCATTTATATAGGCATTGCGATATGGTCTCGCGCAGGATCTACCAAAGAGTTTTATGTTGCTGGAGGCGGTGTATCTCCATGGGCAAATGGAATGGCCACTGCTGCCGATTGGATGAGTGCTGCTTCGTTTATTTCGATGGCAGGGATTATCTCTTTTGGAGGGTATGACGGTTCTGTATATCTCATGGGATGGACAGGAGGCTATGTACTTCTGGCATTATTATTAGCACCTTATCTCCGGAAGTTTGGAAAGTTTACCGTCCCTGATTTTATAGGCGATCGTTATTATTCAAAAACAGCTAGAGTCGTAGCTGTACTGTGCGCGTTACTTGTCTCGTTTACCTATGTTGCCGGGCAAATGCGTGGTGTAGGATTGGTATTTTCTAGATTTCTAGAAGTAGATATTAATACAGGCGTTATTATCGGAATGGCAATTGTACTGTTTTATGCGGTACTCGGTGGCATGAAAGGGATTACCTATACGCAGGTAGCACAATACTGCGTATTGATTTTTGCGTTTATGGTACCTGCTATTTTTATCTCTATTCAAATGACAGGAAACCCAATTCCACAAGTAGGGATGGGTGGCACAGTAGAAGATGGCACCTATCTTTTAGATAAACTCAACGGACTCTCACAAGACTTAGGATTTGCACAATATACCAATGGATCTAAATCAAAAGTAGATGTATTTATGATCACTTTGGCATTAATGGTAGGAACTGCTGGATTACCACATGTGATTGTCAGGTTTTTTACGGTAAAGCGTGTGAAAGATGCCCGTAAATCGGCAGGAATTGCCTTGTTGCTGATTGCTATTTTATATACCACAGCACCAGCTGTTGCGGTATTTGCAAGGACTAATATGATTACTACTGTAAGTGATCAACCGTATTCAGAAATGCCAGAATGGTTTACCAAATGGGAAGAAACAGGACTCATTACGTTTGAAGATAAAAATGGCGATGGAAAAGTGCAGTATACCGCTTTCGCGAAAGCAGAAAATGGACAACCTGCAAATGAACTTACAGTCGATAGAGATATCATGGTATTAGCAAACCCTGAGATTGCCAACCTTCCTGCATGGGTGATTGCCCTTGTAGCCGCCGGCGGACTCGCAGCTGCATTGTCTACAGCAGCAGGATTATTACTTGTAATCTCATCTTCAGTATCGCATGACTTGGTAAAGAAAACATTTAAACCAGATTTAACAGATAAGCAAGAACTATGGATTGCACGCGGTGCTGCAACAGTTGCTGTTGTCATTGCAGGTTATTTTGGAATTGATCCACCAGGATTTGTTGCTGCTGTTGTTGCGCTTGCTTTTGGACTAGCTGCTGCCTCTTTCTTTCCTGCTATTGTGTTAGGGATTTTCTATAAAAAAATGAATAAAGAAGGCGCTGTTGCTGGAATGATTGTCGGTATTACCCTCATGATTTTTTATATGCTGAAGTTTAAGTTTGGTGTTTTTGACGGAGGAAAAACTGCAGTAGCGGGACTTCAAAAAGAGTGGTGGTTTGGGATTTCACCAGAAGGATTTGGAAGTATTGCTATGATTGTTAATTTTATAGTAGCCCTTATTGTAAATCGTTTTACACCAGATCCACCAGAAGAAGTTCAAGAAATTGTAGAAACCATTAGAATTCCAAGTGGTGCTGGAGAAGCAAGTAGTCATTAGTACGCTTTATCGCTTTGCTCTCCCTTTGGTTATGAATGGCGCAAGTTTGGTTTTCGCTCCTGCCTGCTGACAGGCTGGTCTCGCAAGTTCAATTTCGCGAAAGCGTATACGTTAAAATTCTAATTAATATACTTAAGAAGTAATTCTAAGAGTTGCTCTGTCTTGTAGGGTTTTACAATAGCATCATCAATACCATAAGAACCAAAATCTTTTTCTGGGTTGATCGCATTGATCGCTGTTAAGGCAATAATAGGAGTATTTAATCCAATATTACGAATCTCTCTACTAGAATCAAGTCCATTCATTACTGGCATGTTTACATCCATAAGAATGGCATCATAGGATTGCTCTTTTACTTTTTCTATAGCATCGAGTCCATTATCTGCAATACCGTGTAACATACCGTGTTGCTCAAGTACTTTTTGTGTCACCAACTGATTAATCTTATTATCGTCGACGATTAAGATTTTCTTGTCTTGTAACTTTTTTATGCATACATCTTCTACTGATCTACTCTCCTCTGAGAATACATTCTTCGAAAAAGTCAACACACAAGAAAAAGTAGTTCCTTTACCATAAGTACTTTCAAACATGAGTTTACTTCCTAAAATAGTAAGAATTCTATTTACTATTGGAAGTCCAAGACCAGTACCTTCATATTTACTTAGATTGGTGCCTTGAATAAACTCTTCAAATATTTTTTCCTGTTGCTCCTCTGGAATACCAATACCAGTATCTTTAATCATAAATAGAAGCGATACATTTTGATTATCTACACGTTGTTTTTTTACAATAACATCAACACGTCCATCTTGTGTAAACTTACTGGCATTGCTTACCAAGTTCATTAATATCTGCGAGATTTTAACTTGGTCACCCACTAATGTTTTAGGAATGGTAGGGTCTATATCAATATAAACAGAGTTGTTATTTTGCTGATTAATAAACTCAAACGACTGTGTAATACTATGAATAAGTGCTTCTAATTTAAAATTACTATTTTGAATAACTTGTCCCGTTTGAGACTCTAGCTTGTTTAAATTTAATACATCATTTACCAAGGCAAGAAGATAATCTGCAGAAAATTTAAGAGAGGTAAGATCTTCTAAATGGCTCTGAAGTTTTGGATCTTTAAGTAAGATAGAAGATAAACCTATGATACCGTATAGAGGTGTGCGCAGCTCATGACTAATGGTTGAGAAAAGTTGTGTTTTTGCTTGTGTAAGCTTTTCAGATTTTTCTTTGGCTTCTAAATATTGTTGGTTTTTGGCTTTTAGATCTTTTAATAATTTAAAACGTTTACGTCGCACATATAATAAAAGTCCAATAAAAAGTAATAAAATACTTCCTGCTATTAAGGAGAACGTAGAGAGTAGTTTACTCTTAGATGCTTTTTGTTGTGCTAGAAGCTTTTCAAGTTCCGAAGCTTTTAATCGCTGTTCATATTGATCTAAATTAAATTTGGAACGTGCAATTTGTTGTTGTAAAATCTTATCAGCTTCATATCGTTCGTCTCTTAAAGAATCATATTGTTTCCTAACAACATTTACTTGTTCATACTGTGCTGTTTCGTCATACGCCTGTAATAAGTATTTGTAGTTGTTAAATAATGTTTCTTCTTGGTATTTGTCTTTCCCAATCTCCATAGATTTTTGGATATACTCTATGGCTTTATCATATTGTTTTTTTTGTAAATAAATAGCTCCTTGTACGTGATATACAGTAGCCATATATTCATCTTTACGATCTTCTAAAATAGGAGAATTAGATGCCATAGGCAATGTCTTATCGACATAGTATTGCGCTTTATCTGGCTCTTTAATACCTATATAAAGTTCAGAGAGATTATTTAGAGAAATAAAATTAAAACGATCGTCTTTTGCTTCTTGCCCTATTTTAAGGGATTTTTCGAAATATGAAATTGCTTTTTTAGGATCTTCTTTAAAATAGGTGTTTCCTAAATTAATATAGGAGACTCCAGTAAGAAGCGTATCTTTTTCGCGTTTAGCTCTTGCAAGCGTTTTATTAAAAAGCTCATCTGCTTTATCTATATCGTCTAGTTGTATAAATGTATTTCCTAATACAGATATAAGACCTCTTTCTCCAGCTTTATATTCAATATCACGTGCGTTATTAATAAGGTCTGGGGCTTTTTCTATAACCTTATCGTAATTAGCTTTATAAAAGTCATTACGTAAAATAGCAATCATAGAATCTATTTGAACACTGGTATAGGTATACGGAATATCTGTGAGATTTTCAGAATGTTGCAATTCCTGCGCTGTTATAGGAAGACATAACAGGCAAAAGAAAACAAGTAAGATATTCGGGGTTTTAAACATCAAATTAGTTTGGGATCAGAAATATAACTATTTTATCTTTAAATAGATACGCATATGTATTAATATTTTGTCTAAAATCGTAAGATATGCAGATTTTGAGTATATAAACCTCTTTTTTTAGGAAAACCGTATGTATAATATGTTTTTAACCCGTTGTGTATTTAGATGTTTATTGTTCTGATTTTCTAGTAAAATTTTCAATCCTTTACCTCAATGCTAAAGGAAGAACTAAAGATTTCGTCGATATTCCTTTTCGGATTAGGTAAAAATCGATGAAATTACTCAAAATGCACAATAGGTGTTTTTATAAAAATTGTTTAGATCAAATTAACGTGATTTCTATAGTGTCGAAGATTGTTTGAATACATTTAAAGTGGTAATTTTAATGATTCTAAATGTAGTATTGATATATGAATTTATACCATATCCAAAATCTCGAACATTATTTTCAAGTATATCGCCATTCTGTAGATCAGCCAGAGCAATTTTGGGAACAAATTGCTAAAAAGAATTTTGTTTGGCAAAAACCATGGAATACTGTTTTAAACTGGAATTCAGATACCGCAGAAGTTCGCTGGTTTGAAGGAGCACAACTCAATATTACAGAAAACTGTATAGACAGGCATTTAGAAACTCGCGGAGATAAAACGGCTATTCTTTTTGAACCGAATAATCCTAAGGATCCTGCAGAACATATTACCTATAAAGAACTCCATACCCGCGTATGTAAATTTGCCAATGTATTAAAAGATAAAGGCATCAAAAAAGGAGATCGTATCTGTATTTATTTACCGATGATTCCTGAGCTCGCTATTGCAGTTTTAGCCTGCGCACGTATTGGTGCGATACATTCGGTGGTATTTGCAGGGTTTTCGGCAACTGCACTCTCAACCCGTATTAATGATGCCAAGTGTAGCATGGTAATTACCAGTGATGGCTCTTTTCGCGGAAGCAAAACCATAGACCTTAAAGGCATTGTAGATGAAGCCCTAGAAGAGACTCCTACTATAGAAAACGTGCTTGTTGTCAAAAGAATTCACTCAGACATCATGATAAAAGAAGGACGAGATCATTGGGTACAACCTTTAGTAGATGCAGCATCTGCTCACTGTCCTATTGAACTCATGGATGCAGAAGACCCTTTATTTATTTTGTATACATCAGGATCTACTGGAAAACCCAAAGGAATGGTACATACCACTGCAGGATATATGGTTTATAGCGCATATACATTTAAGAATGTGTTCCAGTATGAAGAAGAAGATATCTATTGGTGTACGGCTGATATAGGATGGATTACTGGGCATAGTTATATTGTATACGGACCCTTAGCAAATGGTGCAACAACCGTGATGTATGAAGGCGTACCTTCCTATCCTGATTGGGGACGATTTTGGGAGATTGTTCAAAAGCATAAGATCACCCAATTTTATACGGCACCCACAGCGATACGCGCATTGGCCAAAGAGAATTTAGAATTTGTCGAAATATATAACCTCACTTCTCTGAAAGTTTTAGGTACCGTAGGCGAACCAATTAACGAAGAAGCATGGCATTGGTATAATGATAACATCGGGAAGAAGCGAAGTCCCATTGTAGATACATGGTGGCAAACCGAAACGGGCGGTATTATGATTAGTCCTATTCCATTTGCAACACCTACTATTCCTACATTTGCAACCTTGCCATTACCCGGTATTCAACCCGCATTGATGGATGAACATGGAAAGGAGATAGAAGGCAACCAGGTCGACGGCCGTCTTTGTGTCAAATTTCCATGGCCATCCATGGCGCGAACTATTTGGGGAAATCACCAACGCTATATAGATACGTATTTTTCCGCTTTCGCGAAAAAGTACTTCACCGGTGATGGCGCTTTTAGAGATGCCACAGGATATTACCGCATCACAGGTCGTGTAGACGATGTCATTATTGTGTCAGGACATAATCTAGGAACTGCACCCATCGAAGATGCGATCAATGAACATCCCGCTGTCGCCGAAAGTGCCATTGTAGGCTTTCCACATGATATTAAAGGAAATGCACTATACGGATATGTGATTCTAAAAGAAACCGGCGAAACTAGAAATCACGACAATCTTCGTAAAGAAATCAATCAGGTCATTACTGAAAAAATAGGACCTATCGCTAAGCTTGATAAAATTCAATTTACCATAGGACTCCCTAAAACTCGCTCAGGAAAAATCATGCGTCGTATTCTTCGTAAAATTGCTCACGGCGAAAGCGATCAGCTAGGGGATATCAGCACATTACTCAACCCTGAAGTGGTGGAAGCGGTGATACAGGAAGCATTGTAATCCCTCATTACTGAAACAAGTTTAGCACAGGCTCTAGCCTTCTCCCTTGAAGAGAAGGGATTTTTTGGTGATTTCGCTTTCGCGAAATGGTGACGAATGTATCTTATTATTCGTCTATAAGTACTATTGTCACACATAGCCTATCGAAGTGCTCGATTTTAAAACTAAAATGTATGGATTTCCCCTCTATGAAGAGGGGAGTAAGGGGTGTGTGATCTATTCATGTAATAAAATCTCATTCTTATCTCTAAATCAAAAATAGAGTAGTACTCTAATTTAGAGTGTTACTCTATTTTTCTTCTTTTTAGTTTAATTAGAAACTGAAATGATTGAATTAATTAATTTATGTAAAATATTTATTATTAGATATTTACATATTTTTGAAGTAGAATATTGATAACAAATAATCTATCGCCTAAAATTTGACATATCCCTTTTTTTTGATATCTATTTTTGGATTGAATGTTCAAAAGGAGATTCTGAAAATCCTTTAAAGAGTAAGAATAATTCATAAATTATAAAATTATGAAAGGCTTTAAAAATGGCTATAAACCTACACAGCAAGATTTAGATAATCGCGCTAATCACCTGAATCCTAATAATAAATTATATAAAGGGAAGAAAAAATGATGTTGAATTTATATGAGACGACTGTAATATCATAGTCGTCTCATTAAATAGATAATGATGAAATTATTATTTGAAAGTATACATAATTATTACGTAAAAAATATCCATTTAATTGAAGAATTTGCTTTAGTTTTTTTGGCTGCTAAACATGGTACACCCGAAGCTGTTCAAGCCGTTCTTCAAAATGTAAAGGAACGTTCAGAGACTAATGAGCAGTTTTTTGATATTTTATTGAGAGAAGAGTTTTATCTGTCAGAGATAAAATGTATAGGAGAACCTATTGAAAATGCTGATAATATGTCAGAGGTGTTTCTTAATTTATACAAAAGCAATATGATGTATAAGACATTGGAATTTGAAGAGTTAGGAGCTATTTTGAGAAAGATGACTGCAATTCCAGTATTCGGAATTATAGGAGCAGCTATTATAGGAATAATTGATGTACTCAAAATAACAAAAGTTCCAATATCAAAAGTAAGAGAAGAAATAGGTATAGAACACCGTGATACATTTGCAAAGTGGTTGACGTATTATTTTCCTAAAGGTCAGTATACTAAAGAAGGAAAAGAAGTTCCTATGTACAAAGGGAAGAAAACGATGAGTCTATATGACTATATAAAACTATATAATTTTTTTCTTGGAACTGATCAGAAACAAGAGGGTTGTAAGCCTACTAGCTTAGAAATTATTAATCGTATTAAAAATAGAATAATTGTTAGTAAAGACGATTTAAAAAAGCAGAAAAAGAAACGAAGTAAAGCTTTAAAAGAGGCAATTAATTTTCTTAATGAAGAAGAAGAACATGCAGAAAATCCTATTCCCAATGCAAATAAATACCCATACAGTATTGCATTACGTATTGGAGAAGTAATGGATTTGTGATGAATACCCTTTATTGGGTATATTTTATATGGTTAGATATTCTATTTTTGAGATGAAATAAATTGTTTATTATGAAACATCTTCAAAAATGTATCTATCTATTTTTAGTACTAATTACAGCTAGTATACATGCGCAGCAAACACCAACGAACAATACAACAACTAAGACACTAAAATTAACATCAGACGGGAGTATTGAAAATATAGATGATGTTTATTTTGATGCAAACAAACTAGTTTCAAACTTTTCTTTTACTGAACTAGTATTTAGAGATTTAAATTACTTGATTGTAGGTGAAAATACTCCAAATCAAGGTTTTGACTATTCTCTAAGTAATGATAAATCAACAATTACATTGAGTGGAGCCATCCCTAAAGTATTTAATAAGTTTTTACTCACAGTAGATGGAGAATTTACTTCTGATGATGGGGTTTATTTTTTTGATAATGATAACGGAAGTACAAGTGCCACCTTAACTACTAATATCTTTATTCCATTTGGAGGAGGTAGAAAGTATAATTCTATAAAAAATGAACATGTACAATTGGCTATTTTACAAAATGAACTAGAAAAGAGAGCCATTATAGAAAAAGTTATAAAAGAATATAAAACGGCATTAGCAAAAATGAAATTCTTAAAACTCCCAGTATCCATTGCAGATACTATAGATGAAAAAAGAGTTAAAAAAAGAAATCACCTTTATATTTACGAAAAATTTGAAAAAACAATCAAAGAAAAATTTGGATACCATATTGATGATTCTTCACTTGCTATAAACCTTTCTCAGAAATATGGAACCGATGTATCAAATACTTCGAATATTACATATTTAAAAAAAGATAGCATTGTTGAAATAGATAGTATTATACCCAGTCGTTCAAAAACAAAGATTACAACGACTCAAGTTCCAGTCTTTAAAAAAGATGATAAGGATATGGCTGAACAAATCGCGTATGCTGTAACTGAAACGAAAGCGACCTCAAAGCTTAATGCATTAAAAGTAATCCAAGAGTTTAAAGCTTCTTTAGTACAATTAGATTCTATTGAGACAGCTTTAAAAACTAAAGAAATTGAAGTTGCACAAAAATTATGGAATACAAAAAAAGCACATTTTATAGGAATATCTCCTTTCTATAAACGAGAAAGTCTTCCTATCTATGAATTTAATGAAACAACATCACTATCAGATAATCTAGAGAGAGTACGAGGAGATGTATATGGAGCAACAATTTCATATAATTACTTTCGTCAATCTGGAGTTCCAGATTCTTTTTTTAGAAGAGTTTATTTTAGAGTAAGTAATACTTTAGAACGCACATCAAACTTTTCAGATTTTACGAGCCAAGATTTTCAAGTTATTCTACCGACAGGAGATATGATAGGAGATAGCCCAATTACAACAACACAAAATATAACAGGATATACAAATGCTAATGGAATAGACTATGACTATGGTTTTTCTATAGCAGGTCAAGCTGAAGTTTATTTGTATCCTTATAATGATTATGTAGGTGTTTTTGGGGTTGTAGGTTATAGAAAACGTTTTGGAATAGAAGGAGAAATAAGTGACCGTACAGAAAGATATAATTTACGTTTAGGAACCTTATTTAATTTAAAAAATAAATCAAAAAAGACAAATTTATTGACATTACAAATCTTTGCAGATCGAAGTGATTTATCAAAATCTCCAGATGGATCTGACCAAAATTTGAGATTTGGATTTAATGTAGGTTTACCAGTTAATTTTTCTTCACAATTATAAATCTATCATACATTTTTAGAAGCTTCTCTTCACAGTTTTCTGTAATAGAAGTTTTGTTTTCTAATTCGGGACTTCGATACAATTTACGCTTCTGCGAAAATCACTCAGCCGCCTTACATGTAGATTCATAAAGTGGAGTTGCTTGTATAGTTAGTATCACAGGACATTGAGTGATTTATAAAGTGCGGAAAGCACTTTATAAATTGTACCGAAATGCCGTCTCCTCATTCCCTAACCTCTTCTTACGGAAACCCGTAAAATAACTCTTCCTAGAAAAGCGTATCTTCACATTTCAAGATTCACCCCCTAAATTCAAAGTAAAATTGTATTACTAAGCATAGCTGTGTTAAAGTATTACTTATGTTAATTTGAATTAAAATTATAAAATGGTAATAGGTTTAGGTTCAATTTGTGTTGGGGTAGTTCTTTTATTTATAGATTTTTATTCTGAAACTCAGATAAAAAATTATGGCTCAATAATCGAACGATTAGTTTATTTAATCAATATTAAGTCATTGTTTAACATATTAAAACTAATATTTCTTCTCTATGCATTGTTGCTTCTTTTTGACGCTCCTCCCTTAGATTACATTAACAAGTCGTTGGATGTGCCTCTTATAGGCCTTTATCTTAATGGTATATTAATAGCTGGTTTTATTTCAATATTTATAACTCTTTATAATTCTAAGTCAATATCACGACAATTTGGAAACTATTATTTAAATATAAATTTCTCAAAAATAAATACTTTATTTTCTAATCTCCAATATTTAACTTACAGATTGGTTTCATTTTCATTAGTTTTTTTTCTTTTTATTTTTGTGTTTAGATCATTGAAAAATTTAGAAATTTCTTTTAAAATCAGGGATTTAGGAATTTTTGATTGGATTGTAGTAAACACAGGAAGTGTAGACAATTATAATAAAGGAGTTTATTTTTCTCTTATTCTCACAGTATTTATATTCTTTATTTTTAATAATGCTTTTTTGAAAAGGGAAAGCACATTTTTTGAATATAGAATTATAAGATGGAGTTTTTTAAAATATTTTTTTATATCTGTAGTCTTAGCAATAGGTTTGTTTTTTGGTTTTTTTTCAATATTTAATGGTATATATAATCTTTTAAATATTGGTTTTTCTGAATGGGTTAATAAGGAAAATGTATTAGGAGTATTACCAATTAGGATATCTTCAATACTTATTTTGTTTTATTTAATGTCTTATATATATAAAGAGGTCTTAAATAAAAGCTTATTTTCTTTTCTTATAATTGCGATTTTACCTGTAAGAAATGACATTGAAAATAATGTGCAATCGGTTATAAATTTAAATAATAGTGAAACACTTTTCTTTTGTCAAATATCATTTTATGTTGTGAATCTTGCATTAGCAGAAATGTTTATTATTTATGGTCACCAAAGTATATACTTAAGTATTCTGAATTTTTCTATTCTTTTTATTATTGATGACTTTAAGCTGATAGATGATTACACGAGAAGGTTTGGTAGTATCTTAAAATTTCACTTTTTAAGATTAACTATTTTTAATTTGATAATGATCTCTACTTCTATTACGGTTTTAATTACTTATAGTTTCTATTGGCATTTGACTATCTATTTTTTGTTACTTATAATTTTAGGGTTTTATTATTTTAAAAATTTACATTATTACAGATTGTCATATTACTGATGCTGAATTGTTTGTGAAGAATAAACTCTAAAATTATAAAACAAAACCCTAGTTAAAGACGATTATATTCAGAAACATAAATAACTAAAAACTTATCTTTCAATCCCCATACCCAATCCGCTCTCGTATCCCACCACTCGCGCGATGAATAATCACATCGGCTTTTTTTCTTTTAGCGATAACTTTAGCTTTAGTAATAGCCGTACTCTGTTTTCGATGTTTGGAGGTGATCCGTTTATTTCCTTCACGGCGTACTGCCCAACCCTCCTCATACGGCACGACATGTTGGTGCCAAGTTCTAGCTCGTGAGGTGCCACTTAAACTTTCAGAGATGGCTTTTGCAAGATCTAAAATGAGCTGTTTCCAGGACTTTTCTTTGGACATAGTTCATGTAATTACATGATGTTCAATATACTATATTTTTAGAATGTTGGTCTATTTGATTATCCGGTCATTTCGGTACTATTTCAAAATCCTTTTTCAGGATTTTAAAATCACTCAATGTCCTATGTTTTTATTACAAAACAAAATGCAAGGACATTGAGTGTTTTGCTGAAAGCAAAATGCACCGAAATGCCGACTTTGTTATACTATTTTTATATCCTTAATTTTACATCAAAAAAATGAAATCCTCTTTTCAAACCATTATATCTAGTTCACCAACTGTTTTAGTTGACTTTTATGCCACATGGTGCGGTCCTTGTAAAACCTTAGGGCCTATCCTAGAACAAGTCAAAGATGAGCTAGGTGATGCCGTTAAAATCATCAAAATAGACGTAGATAAAAACCAACCTCTAGCGACCAAATACCAAGTGCGCGGTGTCCCAACCATGATCCTATACAAAAACGGTAAACAAGTCTGGCGACAGTCGGGTGTAGTACAAAAAGAACAGTTAAAGCAAGTGATTACGTCTAGTTAGTAATAACAAATTAATTCCCGCGAAGGCGGGAATCTGATTCTTTTTTACATTAAGTTTCAGAGCTTAGGATTTCCACCTTCGCGGGAATGAAAAAAGAATCCATAAGCCTAATAAAACCAATTCAATTCTTCATAGATAAATTAAAGCGTATTTTTACATTATGATGAGATTTCCAACGGAGTTTATGCTGAGCATAGTCGAAGTGTGGGAATGAAGACAAACATACTATGATCCTCCTTATATCTCCAGAACAAACCAGCAATACTGAAATCAAAACCCTACATCAACTCTTTGAAGCAGGATTAGAACACTTCCATTTTAGAAAACCAAATGCTTCGTTAGATCAGCATCGTGCCTACTTAGATCAAGTCGATCCGCAGTATTATCAATATATGATGACACATAATTTTCATCACGAACTCACTGCTGAATTCCCGTTAAAAGGAATTCATCTGGAAGAACGTAAATGGCGTGTACAAGGCGATCAATTAGAAAGCTATGTAACCTCCTTTACAGATAAAGAGTTTGTGGTGAGTAGTTCCTATCACGAACCTGAAGACCTCGCAGCGCAATCAGTAGCTTTTGCCTACCATCTGCTCAGTCCTGTATTTTCGGCCATTTCTAAGAGTGATATGAAAGGCAGAGGATTTGATGTGAGAGACATCCCTAAATTTATAGCAGGCATGGGCGGTATCAATGCACAAACCACTCCAGAAGCCGTCAAACTCGGTTTCAAAGGCGTAGGCGCACTAGGTGGCGTTTGGAATGCCCCTGATCCCGTACAAGCGTTTAAAGAAATGCAATCCGCTTTCCTATCTGTCGAATAGGCAGGCGCGAAATCGAGCTTGTAAGAATAGTATTTCCTCTCACTCTGCGAGAGTATGAAGGTGAGGGTTTTGAAGGAATACCTTCATCTCAACATTCTCCCCGAGGCATAATTACCCAATGACCTACGATTCTCTTTCTATTAAAACCAGAAGCAAGGACATTGAGTGTTTTGTTGAAAGCAAAATGTATCGAAATGCCGACTCAATTATTCCTATATTTAACTATGGCAAAAGCAGGAAGTACTAAAAACACAAAAAATAAAGCCAAGCATTCTAAGCTCATGGCTCAAAAGAAAAAGAAAGAACGTGAAAAAAAAGAAGCGCATAAAGCACGTTTAAAAGCACTGAATGAAAAAATCAAAGCTCAGAAAGAATAACATTTCTTCTCCCTATGGGAGAGGATTAAGGTGAGGAGAAAGTAACACACCCTCCTTAAAATCGTCATGAAAAAAAAGATCAGGCAACCATTTGTAAAAATCTTGCGTCTTTATAAAAAAACAATCATTCATCATGACAACACTTATCAAATACATCATCACAATACTTACAGGATTATGGGTCTCTAGTATGGCTGCACAAACGGTGTCGGCAACTCTTATAGATGGTAAAACGCAAGAACCTATTCCATTTGCTACTATTGAGCTTTCAGAAAATCAAGGTGTTATTTCTAATGAGGATGGAATCTTTACCATAACCGAAGCGCAATTAAAAAAAATAAAAGATTCTGTCTATATCTCTTCGATGGGATATGAGCGTAAAGGAGTTTTACTAGCATCACTTACAGATAGTATTATTCATTTGGCGCCAAAATCATTTGAGTTAAAAGGAGTGTTTCTTTCAAGTAATCCACTTTCGGCAAAGGAAGTGATTGAAAAAGTAAAAGAAAACCTAGATAAAAACTACTATGTACAAGACCTCTCTAAAAAGAAGATTTTCTTTAGACAATCGGATTTTAATACCATGAAAAAAGTGGATTTTGGGTTTAAAAAATCAACCATTGAAGAGTTAAATAAAGAACTCATAGATAGTATTGCGACACTTGTACCACGTGAATCTTCGTATTATCGTGAAGTGGTGGGTGATTTTTATGGAAATTACAAGAAGCATAAGTTTCATATTGATAAAGCTGCCGAACTATATGATAAATCTAAAGACATATCTGTAGATGGTCTTAGTGAACGTCTTGAAACGATTTTTAAAGAAAACGTAAAACCAGACTCATACCTTAAAATCAAGTCAGGATTATTTGGAACGAAGGTACAATTAGATTCTATCACAGCGGCTAATGAAGATGCTAATAAAGTAAAAGTAGAAGTAGAAAATGCAAGTGAAAAAAACTACTTTCAAAAGCAAATGAAGGATCGTATTTCAGAATTGTATACCCAGCTATTTTTTAATGAAGATTCTAAAATTGATATTCTGGAAAAATCAAATCGCTATGAGTTTGAGATCAGAGATTATACATTTATCGATCAGGAGCCAGTATATATTATTGACTTTTCGCCGAAAGGCAAAAAAGATTTCAAAGGAACTGCTTTTGTAAATACCAATGATTTTGCCATTGTACGATTAGAATTTGATAATGTGCGTCCACTATTTACCTTTGGATTATTAGGCATCAGATATGGAGAAAATGTATATAGAGGGAAGATGTTATTTGCAAAAAATAATAACGGTAGTTATAGCCCGCGATATTTAGAACTTGAAAACGGAAATTACTTTGGTGTAGATCGTCCTTTAAAAGTGATCGAAAAAAACAAGCATGTGAAAGGACGTCGTAAGCAAAATGAGCTTTCACTTGCGTTAGATGTACAAGGAACTTCCGTATCTAAATATGAGATGGTGGTATTTAACTCTGAAGATATTTCAGACACGGCTTATGAAGCTGCTTCTGAAAATGAAAATATAAAAGCAACGTATTTATCTAAGTACGACCCTAATTTTTGGACAGGATATAGCATTATGGAACCCAATGCAGCCATCCAAGCTTTTGAGGTAGTGGAGTAATTTTCCTCATCCTAGTCTTATCCTTCAAGGAGAAAGGATTTTATACCCATATAATTTCACCTAATTAATATAGTTTATTTCCTCTCCCTCAGGGAGAGGATGAAGGTGAGGGGTGATTCCTTTTTTGTTTTAAAAGTATACGCTTTCGCGAAAGTATATATAGATACTTATAAGATGTAAAAGAATATTTATAAAGGAAAAAATGACAAAAAAATAAGGTTTTTGATTTTTGTTCGACAAATCGGTTGTAAGTTATTATACGCTTACTGACAATCATTTTATAAATCAAAAACCTTTTATGTCATGAGAAAGTATATTCTCTTATTGATAAGCCTTTTTAGTGTTTCTACATTCTTGATAGCTCAAACTACAGGTACGCATGCTAGTCCTAAAAAAAGAACAACGCCTACCTATTTAAGTCAAGAAGAAACTACGGTTTCTAATATCTATAAAAAAGTATTACCTGCGGTTGTCACTATTTTTACAACCTCAAATAACTATACAGAAAAAGGGGCTATTAAGAGTCAAGGTCAAGGGTCTGGGGTGCTTATTTCTCATGATTGTTATATCCTTACTGCAGCACATGTGGTAGATGGCGCTTCTGAAATTTTAGTAAAAACACAAGATGGAAAGATGCGTAAAGCCACTATCCTTTTTAGTGAAAAAACAGCCGATATTGCCTTATTACAATTGAAGGTGTTAGATCCTACACTCGCTCATGCAAAGCTAGGAGATTCAGATAATCTCGTGGTAGGGCAAAACGTATATGCTATAGGAAGTCCGTATGGTCTTGAAAATTCTTTTTCATCAGGAATCATTTCGGCCTTTAGGGGAGACGACCGATTGTATGACGGAACCGTTCGAGTAGAATTCATCCAAACAGATGCAGCAATTAATTCAGGAAACAGTGGAGGTCCGCTTTTTAATTCGCAAGGTGAAGTTGTGGGAATTGCATCCAGTATTTTGACAGTATCTGGCGGGTTTCAAGGTATTGGTATGGTCGTATCTATCAATACAGCAAAAGATTTACTTGCTTTTGAAGACCGTCCTTGGGTAGGGGTAGAAAGTATTTTCCTGACACAAGAAGAATATGCAAGATTATTCAATCTCCCAATTCAAAATGGTGGATTATTAATACAACGTGTAGCAGTTAATAGTCCTGCAGAAAAAGCTGGCTTACGAGGAGGCTATATTTCAGCCAATGTAGCAGGAAGAGAGATTTTATTTGGAGGCGATATTATTCTTCAAATAGGAAAACAAGTAACGTGTCATGTAGACTGTCTAGAGCATTCTAAAAGTGCACATGCAGACGAAAATAAAATAAACATACGCTACCTCAGAGAAGGTAAAGAATATACCGCTACACTAGATATTACGGATACCCGTCGTAATTTCTTGGTGAAGAACTAACAATTAATTTTCTCTCTCACTGGTAGAAGGTGAAGGGGAGAGATTTATTTTTGACACCTCAATTCCTGTTGTAAAAATAGGTTGAGGTGGCTGAATAATTTTTTGCTTTCGCGAAAACGTATTATACCTGTATTTCGATATAATCTAATTAGCGTATCATTCAATGTCTTATCATTGTTACTATCAAAGGTGACTGAGTGATTTTCGCGGAAGCGAAAATTGTACCGAAGCTCCGGATTTACTTTTGATACCTTAACTCCTCTTGTGCGATACTATAATCCCATACTTTTTGCCCTTTCTCATCGTAAATAGTCAGAAGTAAGGTACGTTCTCCATAAGCACCTGAAACATTCACAAGCCCAAAGTTGCGATCATAATAGGTTTTATCTTTTACTTGAAGTGTATTGCCTTCATCACGTGCTTTATGAGTTCCTGAGGTAAGTGGAGAACAGGTAATATCAATAAGCGGATATGCATCTGGACGTTCTAAACGAGAAATCTCTGTATGATGGCGGTCACCACTCATAAATACGATTCCTTCTATCTTTTCAGAAGCAATGCGATCTAATAAACGGTTGCGTGCTTCTGGATACGTAACATAGTTTTCATATACAGCAGCATCACTAATCGTTTGTCCGCCAATGCATACGATTTTAAAGGCAGCTTTGCTTGCGGTAAGTGCATCTATCAGCCAAGTAAGTTGGGCTTCTCCTAAATAATCTTTACTCGAATCAAGACTTCTATTAGGCGCTCTGTGATACCGATCATCCATCAAGAAAAACTCAACGTCATTCCATACAAACTGACCAGTAATACCTCCTTCTCCAGTAGCATTGGTACTTGGATTTCCCCAATACTCATTAAATGCTTTTTCGGCTATCTTTTTATGTACATAACTACGATCTGAATCGTTTGGACCATAATCATGATCATCCCAAATAGCGTAGTGATGCACACTTCCTAATAAAGGCTGTAATTCTTTAGTTGATCTAGCTTCTCTATTGCGATGACGTATACCTTGTTCGGTTTGGAAATCGGGCGTACGTAAATAGATATTATCTCCTAGCCAAACCATAAAATCAGGGTCTTTTTGAACAATACTTTCAAAGATTCCATAGGCATCACCATAGGGTCTTCCAGGACGATCATCTTTAGGCTCATTTTTATAAAAACAAGATCCAATGGCAAAGGTAAATGACGGCGGATCGATACGATATTGCCATAAAGTTTGCGTCTGAAATTCTAAAGGATACGGGCGTGGTATATATTGATTATTAATATATAGTTTATACGTATAAGTAACTCCATAAGCTACTTCGCTAGGATATAGTTTTGCAATATGATCTCCTTCGACATTGGTAGTGACGGTTTGTGTGAATCGCTCTTTTTCGCCTTGAGCGAAATATCCAATTTTCACATCTGCAGGAGCCTTCGTTTGGACCCATATTAATGCTTCGCGAAAATCTGAATACCCTACCATAGGGCCTGATTGTAATAGTTCCGCTTGCGCGCCTGCCTGTTCTGTTGACAGGAAAATGGATATTGAAATAAAAACACTGACAAAAAAGGAGAAGATGGAACGATTCATAGAGGGTTGTTTTATGCAAAGTTTCTAAAAAGAAAGGATACCTACGTTATGCTAGTATTAAAAGTAAGAAATCAAGTTTACTTTATACTTATTCACAAGATAAAAGAGTAATTTTGGGTGATAACTATCTGGTATGGCATTAAAGACTTCACTCTTAACCAAACTTCATCAAGAACTCCCTTATTACGCTGTTATTTTTGCAAGTGAGCAAACAAGTATCACAAGAGGCTATAGTATGGCTGCACAGCATCTAGAAGAACTTGCGCAAGGAATGCCTGGATTTTTAGGAATAGACCATGCGCGTAATGAAGTAGGAATTACGATTTCTTATTGGAAAACCCTAGAAGATATTGCAAGATGGAAAGCTCAAACAGATCATCAAGCAGCGCAAGTCAAAGGAAAAAGTACTTGGTATGAAGCGTATACCATACGTATTTGTAAAGTAGAACGGCACTACGATTTTTCTGCACTTTAATAGCTATAGTTAAAAGGTAAATCGTTTATATGTTTAAGAGAGGTGTTCTTGTTTTATAGAAATAGTTTGGCACATTAAAGTACTTATATAAACGCTTGGTTAAAGGACAGAGGAAGTAAAACTGTTAAATCCGTCACAAATGTTAAAATTCATATACTAGAAATTTTAACAGTTACGTTAGCCCTATGAAATCATTTTTGTTTTTTTGGTTCCTATGAGAAATAACTGATTTCTATTCATTTCAAAATATTTTTTGCATTTCATAGTGTGTATTATGGAATAATAAAAAGATGAGAAAGGGATGGGAAGGAGTATTTCGGAGTGAATCAAAAAAAATAGAAATAATTTCAAAAACCACTCGATTTTCTATACCTTTTTTTATAGGTTGAATTGACCAATCTCAATCTATAAAAAGCATCATTTTAAATTCATATTAATCCGTTTAAAATCTGTTATCTTTAGTAGCATATTTTGAATACCTGTTTATCTAATTTTATTCAATTTAGAATAAAAGATAGAGAGGGCTACCTAACACCATCATTATGCGTAACATCCATGTTTTTCTCACCGCAGTACTAAGTCTTTTTTTGATCACTTGTGATAAAAAAGGTGCTGATCAACCCACTGATAACCTATTCAAATACAAAGAGTATATATCGTATGCTACGAGTGGTAGGCAATCTATAGCAAATCCAATTAATGTAAAGGTAGCAAAGGCATTAACGCAGTTTGAATTGGATCAAGAAATTCCTTCAGATGTTTTTGAGATTATTCCTAAAACATCAGGAAAATTGAGAGTTTCTGGACAACGTACGTTAACTTTTATACCCGATGAGCATCTTACTCCTGATACAGAGTATTCGGTAACATTACTTTTAGACAAGCTCTATGATGATCTCCCAAAAGAGATGCGTGCATATACCTTTAATTTTAAAACCATTACACCAGATTTTAAAGTAGATCTTCGAGCGCTTCAGTCGTATGATAGAAGTTATCAGTATTTAGAAGGTCAGATAGAGGGTGCTGATGTGATCGCTTTCGCGAAAGCAAAACAACTTATAAACGCAACTCAAAATGGAAAACCATTATCCATAACGTGGTTAAGTGATAAAAAAGCAGCTCGATATCACGTATTTAAAATAGATAGTATTCTCAGAGAAGAAGAAGATGCAAAGATTCAAGTCTCATGGAGTGGAAAATCGATTGGTGCTGATGAGACAGAAGGTGATAATGAAGTGCTGATTCCTGGACGTAATAATTTTAAAATTGTAAATATTAATCAGACGTTAGGGGCAAATGCTTCGGTAGCGCTTAATTTTTCGGATCCTTTACAAGAAAATCAAAACTTTAAAGGATTAGTGGCGATACAACGCGCAGGTGACTTACGCTTTGAAGTAGATGGAAATGTACTTCACGTATATCCTGAAAACAAGATTGTAGGAAAATCACTCGTCGAAGTTTTTCAAGGAATTAAAAGTACCGATGGCTATAAATTAAAAATACCTTTTTCAGAAACCGTTTCTTTTGAGCAATTAAAACCTGGCATACGTGCCATCACAAATGGGGTGATCTTACCAAATTCAGGTAGCAATCCGTTCTATTTTGAATCGGTTAATTTAAGCCATGTTGATGTGCGTATTATTAAGATATTTGAGAATAACGTACTAGAATATTTACAAGAAAATAATTTGAGTAGCAACAATTCTTACGGATTAAAACAAGTAGGAAGACGTGTTGCCAAACAAACGATCAACTTGCAAGAAAATAGTTTTCAGTCGGGAGATATCAGTGATAGTCAGTGGCGTGTACATGGAATAGATTTATCTAACATGTTTCAGGCAGACCCAGGCGCTTTATATCGTGTAGAAATAAGTTATAAGCAAAGCTATGTGGCGTATGAATGTGTAGATGATGATGCACAGGTAGAGGAAGATACCTATGACGATTATTATTACGAAGATGAATATTATGAAGGTGATTATGTAGAAGCCGAGAGTGCTGATGAAGATGAACGCGAAGAGCAATATTGGGATAATCGAATCTATCGTTGGCGAGATCAAGTATATAATTGGAGACAAGAAGACAATCCTTGTCATCCAGCATACTACCAAGACAGTAAATTTATAAGCAGTAATATTTTAGGCTCTGACCTTGGACTGATCGTTAAAAAAGGAAAAGACAATAGCTATCACTTTGCTGCGACAGATATTGTGTCTACCACACCAGAAGCCAATACAAAAATTACCTTATATAATTATCAAAAACAACCCATAGGAACCGTAACGACAGATGCTTCAGGTCTTGCAACAGTAACTCCCGACGGATATGCGGTATTTGCAGTCGCTCAAAAAGGAGCAAACTACGCCTATCTTAAAATAGAAGATGGGAATGCACTTTCTATGAGTAAGTTTGACATCTCAGGAAAGCAATTACAAAAAGGATTAAAAGGATTTATTTATGCAGAGCGCGGAGTGCATCGTCCAGGCGATAGTATTCACCTTTCGTTTGTCCTTAATGATGCTAACAATCCATTACCTAAAGACCATCCTGTAAAATTAGAAGTCACTGATGCGAGAGGAAAACTCACCTATCGTAAAGTATTAAGTACAAATACAACTTCACAAAACGGAACTGGAAAGGCGGTAAATAATGTGTATTATTTTCCTGTTACCACTACGCCCACAGCGCCTACAGGAAATTGGAATGCAACGATTAGTGTGGGAGGTGCTAGCTTCTCGAAGACATTAAAAGTTGAAACGATAAAACCCAACCGCTTAAAAGTCAATTTAGCCTTTGAAAATGAGATTATAAGTGCTAGTGATAATATAGAAGGGAGTGTAAAAGTAGCATGGTTACATGGAGCTCCTGCACGAAATCTAAAAATAAAAACAGACGCTACGATACGAAGTTCTAATAGCGGATTTAAAACCTATCCTAACTATAATTTCTTTGATCCTATTCGCAGTTTTGATCAGTTTGATTTGACCATATTGGATGGACAATTAAATGAAGAAGGAGTTACACAAATTAATAAAGAATTAGATTTAGGAAAACGCGCGCCTGGAATGCTTAAAGCCACGTTTGTGACGAAAGCTTATGAAGGTGGAGGGGATTTTTCATTAGATGTGGTGAGTAAAGATATCGCACCCTTTGATCATTTTGTAGGATTACAATCCCCTAAAGGTCGTGCCTATGGAAGTTATTTTACAGATGACAATACAGAGTTTGATGTTGTGACTACAGATGCACAAGGAAAAGCATCAGGAAACAGAACCTTAGAAGTCAAAGTCTTTAAAATGAGTTGGCGATGGTGGTGGAGCCGTGGGAGAGATAACTATTCTCGATATGAAACCGGAACTATTCATACACCTGTAAAAGATTTCAAAGTAACTACGGGTGGTAATGGAAAGACGAGTTTTACCGTCAATATTCCAGAAAGAGAAAGTGGTCGTTACTTAATACGAGTAATCGATCCAGAAAGCGGACATGCAACGGGTCGTATAGCCTATTTCTATCGTAATTGGAGTGGATTGCAAAGCGACTCAGAAAGTGCAAAAATGCTCGTGTTTTCTTCAGATAAAGAAAAATATCAAGTAGGTGATGATGCAACTATTACGTTCCCTTCAGGTGATAGTTCGCGAGCGTTAGTGAGCCTAGAAAATGGAACTCAAGTATTGGACAGTTGGTGGGTAGATACACAAAATGGCGACACACAATTCAAGATTCCTGTGACTTCAGAAATGGCACCTAATGTCTATGTAAACATCTCTTTACTACAAGCGCATGAGCAAGTCAAAAATGATTTGCCTATCCGTTTGTATGGAGTGATTCCGTTACTGGTAGAAGATCAGAACACGATCCTTACGCCCAAAATAACGATGCCAGATGTGCTCAAACCAGAAACATCCTATACGGTAAAAGTAAGTGAGGCAAATGCAAAAGCGATGACCTATACTATTGCTGTGGTCGATGAAGGACTCTTAGATTTGACGCGTTATAAAACCCCTGCCATTCATAAACACTTTTATAGTAGAGAAGCATTGGGCGTAAAAACGTTCGATATGTTTGATGATGTGATTGGTGCTTATTCTGGAAGTGTAGATAATATTTATGCGATTGGAGGAGGTGATGCTGCTGCGGCTGCTAAAAATAGAAAAGCAGAACGATTTAAACCAGTGGTTACCTATTTGGGCCCTTTCGCTTTAAGCGAAAATGAAACCAAAACACATACATTACAAATGCCTAATTATGTAGGTTCGGTACGAGCAATGGTCGTTGCAGGCGATCATAAAGCATCAGCCTATGGAGCTTCAGAAAAAACAGTACCTGTACGTAAACCTTTAATGGTATTAGGTTCGCTTCCGCGAAAACTGTCTCCGGGAGAACACGTAACATTACCAGTAACGGTATTTGCGATGGAGCCTAAAGTGAAGCAAGCAAAAATCACTGTAAAAACGTCGGAAGCATTTAAAGCAACAGAAGGCACAACCAAGACTATTAGGTTTGCTTCTATAGGAGAACAAATTGTTCCTTTTGAGTTTGATGTCACGGCTGTAACTGATATCCAAACCATAGAGATTATTGCCGAAGGAAATGGAGAACGAGCGACCTATCAAGTCGAAATAGATGTAGAGAATCCGAATCCGATCACCCAAAAAATGACTGATTATGAGTTACCTGCTTCAGGAAACATAGCGATCGATTATACAACATTTGGCGTTGCAGGATCTAACGAGTCGGCGATAGAATTTTCGACCTTACCTCCTATGGATTTCACAAAACGTATGCAATACTTGATACGTTATCCACATGGGTGTGTTGAGCAAACCACCTCGGGTGCATTTCCACAATTATTTATGGATGATATTTTTGATTTGACCTATGAGCAAAAGCGAGAAGCACAAGAAAATATCAAAAAAGGAATAGAGCGACTAGGCCGTTTTCAGAATGCAGATGGAGGTTTAGGATATTGGCAAGGCGAAACCAATGCTGATGTATGGGGAACCAATTATGCTGGTCATTTTATGATTGAAGCGCAGAAAAAAGGATATGCCTTACCACTTACATTTATGAGTAATTGGTTACGTTTTCAGAAAAAAGCCGCTCGTGAGTGGCGATCTGGTCAAACGGCTTATAATACAACCTTGATACAAGCCTATCGCTTATATACACTGGCATTGGCTGGGCAACCTGACTTAGCTGCAATGAACCGCTTACGCGAAAACAGAAACCTAAGTAATGATGCTAAATGGCGCCTTGCAGGTGCCTATGCATTGGCAGGTCAGGCAAAAGCAGCAGAAGAATTAGCGTCTATTTCAAATATTGACTTTCAGCCTAATAGATATAATTACCATACCTATGGTTCTGTATTCCGTAATCGTGCTATGGCATTAGAGACCATGGTGGCTATGGGAGATAGTAAACAAAAAGACTTAGCTATTTCTATAGCTAAAACCTTATCATCAGATCGTTGGTTAAGTACACAAGAAACGAGTTATGCGTTATTAGCCATGGCAAAAATGGTCATTAAAAATGGAGGGAAGTCTATTAAATTGCAATATACCAAAGATGGAAAAGCAATGACGATTGAAACCCAACAAGCTATTGCTTTACGAGAACTGTCTACACAAGACGGGAATAATACAGTAACGCTTCAAAACACAAAAGATAATGTAGTATTTGTACGACTTGTACAAAGTGGCAAATTACCTTTAGGAGAAGAGTTAGCAAGTAGTAGTAAACTCAAAGTAACAACAGTTTTTGCAGGAACAAATGGAGACCGTATTGATATCTCTAACCTTAAGCAAGGAGAAGAATTTGTTGCTAAAATCAGTGTTAGTAATGATAGTCGTGATTTTGTGGATAATATAGCACTTACACAAATCTTCCCTAGTGGATGGGAAATTGTAAATACACGATTTACAGATGCTAATGGTGGTACAGAAGGCGCTGCTAGATATACTGATATACGTGATGACCGTGTTAACTTCTATTTTGATATGAATAAGGCAAGTACTAAAACCTTTACTGTGCGATTAAATGCGTCCTATTTAGGAAGGTATTACTTGCCAGGCACACAAGTGGAAGCGATGTATGATAACACGTATTATGCACGTAATAAAGGGGCTTGGGTTACTATTCAAAAGTAAAATAGTTATGAAGGGACCCACCCCGTCATTCGCCTGGGCGAATGCCAGCCCTCCCTTTCAAGGAGGGGAGCTCTAAAAAAGAATGCTTAGTCAGAAGTAAATAACTTCTGTTTGAGAACAAAATAACATTTGTAAGCAGCTCCTTCCCCAGAAAGGGAGGGGTGGCAATAGTGAAGCGATAGCGTAACAATTGACGGAAGGGATAGAACAGTAAATTGACAGGAAGAGTGAGATAAGTGAGATTTAAAAAGAATAAAGAACAATTTTGAAAAGTAAAAAATCAAAGCTTCATGATCCAGTGTATACAAAAGATTTTAGGAAATCATTACGTAATAGTCTGACATCAGCAGAGGCGTTTTTGTGGAATCATTTGAAAGAGCGAAAATTGTCTGGTAGAAAATTTAGAAGACAACACGGAGTTGGTCATTATGTTGTTGATTTTTATTGTGCTTCTGAGAAATTGGTTATAGAATTAGATGGAGAACCACATATAAATCCGACTGCAGAAGAAAGAGATGAGAAACGAACACAGTTTCTAGAATCAAAAGGGTTGACAGTGATTCGATTTGAAAATAAAATGGTGTTTGATTTGTTGCAAAGTGTATTAAAAGATATAGAAGATCATTTTATAGAGAATAGAAAGGTTGAAAAATAAGATTATGAAGGGACCCACCCCGTCATTCGCTTAGGCGAACGCCACCCCTCCCTTTCAAGGAGGGGAGCTCTTTAGAATTCAAATGCAAATAGCATTTGACAACTGATCTAAAAAAAACACTTAGAAAGTGGCTCCTTCCCCTGTGAGGGGAAGGTGGCGATTGAGAAGCGATAGCGTAACAATTGACGGAAGGGGTAGCACAAGGAGTAGAGAATAGTGATAGCGTAACTATTATCGGAAGGGGCTAAAATACAATATGAAAAATAGTTTATATAAAAAGTGAAAATCACAAAACAACATATCATCACAAAACTTAAAAAGCATAAAATCAAGCTTTCGATTTTTTTGTTGGTGTTTGTGTATTGGTTGTTTTGCTTGCCTACAACACTATTTAAAGAAACGACATCTACAGTAGTTGAAAGCCATACAGGAGAATTATTGGGAGCCCGTATCGCTGATGATGGGCAATGGCGATTTCCAGCATTAGATAGTGTACCGTATCGTTTTGAGCAATGTGTGCTGCTTTTTGAAGATGAGTACTTCTACAAACATCCTGGATTTAATCCAGTAGCCATGGGAAAAGCATTGTATGGTAATATCATGACTGATAAGCGACGTGGAGGGAGTACGATTACACAGCAAGTGATTCGGCTTTCTAGGAAAAACACAAAACGTACCTATGCAGAAAAATTGATAGAACTTCTAAAGGCAACACGTTTAGAAACACGATATTCTAAAGATGAGATTCTTAATTTATATGCTACGTATGCTCCTTTTGGCGGAAATGTCGTAGGGCTAGAAACAGCATCTTGGCGTTATTACGGACTTCCTGCTCATCAATTAAGTTGGGGGCAAAGTGCAGCATTAGCGGTCTTACCTAATCATCCAGCGATGGTTAGGCCTGGGAAAAATGAGGGTACGCTTTCGCGAAAGCGGAATCAACTTTTAAAGAAGTTATGGGAGAATGAGATTATTGATGAAGCTACGTATCAACTTTCTATTTTAGAAGAACTCCCTGGAAAACCCTATCCATTACCTCAAATAGCATCACATCTTACAGAGCGTATACGAAAAGAATATAAAGGAAAACGTATTAAAAGCACAGTTCATAGTGATGTGCAATTGCAATTGAATCGTTTGGCGAAGGAACATCATTTGCAATTACAGCAAAATGAGATTTATAACCTTGCGATTGTTGTGATGGATGTGCAAACAAAAGAAGTGATTGGGTATGTGGGCAATGCGCCTACTTCAGCGTTGCATCATAAAGATGTTGATATTGTTACACGTCCTAGAAGTACAGGGAGTGTATTAAAACCTTTGTTATATGCAGGAATGTTGGATGCAGGTACCATTTTACCAGAAAGTTTAGTGGTTGATATTCCAACCTATATTAATGGCTATCAACCACAAAATTTTGATAAAGAGTTTCAGGGTATAGTTCCGGCGAGTAGCGCTTTGGCAAGATCTCTTAATGTACCAGCTGTTCGAATGTTGCAGAAATATGGGTTGGATAAATTTTATGGCGATTTACAAGATATGGAAGTGGCACATATTGATAAATCAGCAAATTATTATGGATTGTCACTTATTTTAGGAGGCGCTGAAAGTAGTTTATGGGAAGTGACCAAAACCTATGCTGGATTAGCGCATACCTTAAACACATACACGAATTCTTCTAGTGAGTATAGTCATACTGCTTTTCAGGAGTATTCATATACCTCTAAGAATCCTGAGATAGCGACTCAACTTCTTTCGGATCCGCCTGTTTATGATGCTGGAGCAATTTATAATACTTTAGAAACCTTACGAAATGTAAATAGACCTACTGGGGAAGAAAACTGGCAATTTTATGAAGATGCACAGCCTATTGCATGGAAAACAGGAACGAGTTATGGCTTTAAAGATGCTTGGGCAGTAGGAGTGACTCCTCAATATGCAATTGGTGTTTGGGTAGGAAATGCTGATGGAGAAGGAAGACCTGGTATTACAGGAATGCAAGCAGCGGCTCCTTTGTTTTTTGATGTATTACGTGAACTACCTAATGATGGAAGTTGGTTTGCTACACCTTATGATGCCCTTACAGAAATTAAAGTTTGTTCAGATACTGGTGATGCAGCAAGTATTTATTGTCAAAACACAAAAATGATCTTAGCTCCAGAAGCGGGAATTCATAGTGAAGCCTGCTCATATCACAAACAAATCTATGTAACTACTTCTGGGAATTACCGTGTCAATTCAGCGTGTTATGAATTGGATCAAATGAAATCTGAAATACGATTTGTGGTGTCCCCAGCTGTAGCATACTATTATGCAAATAAACATCCTGACTATAAAGAATTACCGCCACTGCATCCTGATTGTACTATTTTAGGAGAGCAACCCATGTCTTTTATATATCCAAAGAAAAATGAAGATGTTATACTGCCTAAGGACTTTGATGGTAAACGTAATGATCTTATTCTTAAACTGGCACATCGTAATCCAGATACGAAAGTATTTTGGTACCTTAACGATACATTTATAGGAGATACAGAAACATTTCATGAACTTGCTGTTTTGCCTGTAGAAGGAGACTATATGATCACTGTGGTGGATGCAGATGGGAATCAATTAAAACAACAAATAAAAATATCAAAATTTTAAATATGTAAAAATGTCGTTTTATTTACGACAAAATTCATATATTTGTATAAAATTGAAAATGTCATGAGTGATGATATGGTTTATAACACACCTAGAAACCTTGTTCAAAATTTGGTTTCAGGTAGTGATATTGAAGTTTCTGGAGTTTCAGAACCTGCAGTAGTGATGCGTGATGATCCATTGAGTGATCGTTCTACATTACGATTAGTTCATATTTCTAGAGAAGGATTATCGTATCCAAAATTTTTACTTGCCGTAGAAGCATTTGATTTTTCAAAACAAGAGTTGGCGCAGTTACTTCATATTTCTGAACGTACGTTAGAACGTATACATAAAGATAAAAAACGATTATCTACGCCTCACACAGAACGCATTCTTGAAGTTTCTATCTTATTTGAAAAAGGTTGGGACTTTTTTGAGAGCAAAGAAAATTTTAGAAAGTGGCTTAACATTCCTAACTACGCTTTTGAGAATCAAACGCCATTGTCTATGCTTGATACAAAATACGGGATAGCATCTGTAGAAACGCTATTGGATAGAATGGCTCATGGTATTGTAGTGTAGCATGCGTGTATATAGAATTGCAAAAGGGAAGTATGCTCAGGATTTGTCTGGAGAAGGCGCTCGCCTTTATGGAGGGAGATGGAATCGTAGAGGGACTTCAGTGCTGTATACGGCTGGAAATAGTTCACTCGCGATGCTGGAAAAATTGGTGCATATTCCGCCGTATGTATTTCCAAAAGATTTAAAAATTACAGTGCTAGAATTTCCTGATACAATGAGTATTGGACAAATTACATTAGATGATTTACCAATAGATTGGGTACATAGATCAGAGCATCCTACAGTTTTAGATATTGGAGATCAATTTGTAGTACAATCAGAATTTTTATGTCTTAAGGTGCCATCTGCAATTAATCCTATCGATGAGAATGTGTTGCTGAATCCAAGACATCCAGATTTTTCTAAAGTCAAAATCATAGATGAGCTTCCTATTATATTTGATAAGCGTTTGCTTAAAGAGGTGTGATGAGGGTATTGTAAACCATATTGTACCTAGTTATTTGCTACGTCCAATTGATGTTTTTCTGAAAGACATGGTTCTGCATATTCTAAAATTCCGTCTTTTTCATATTCAGTTAGTATCTCTTTAATTCTAAAATAATCTACTTTTTCCAAAACCTCCATAGAAAAGTAGGAGTCATTTAGCCCTTCAGATGTACAATTCAAATCTTTAAATTGGTCTCGAATGATTTCTTTATCAAATCCGTCTTGAGTGATAACAACTAATACAATCGAATTTCCAGAAAATTTAGTTGTTTTTTGATAAGTTAGCATTTGTTCAGATTCGTCAAATTCCGCATAAAATTCGTCATCTGTTGCAATCATTGGTCCATAAAATGGAATACTGTCTAGTTTATAAATACCACTCTTTTTATCTATTACTTCTGCCCACATCGTTTCTACGGTCAATTCATCTAATACATTGCTATGGTATTTGAATAAAATCTTTTCGTATTTGTTTTTTGTCATTCTTTAATTAGGTTTAACATATAACTACCGCAATGGATACCCTTTTCCAGCCCACCAAGGTTTGATTTCAACCATCAGTCTTCCAGCTTTCATCATAGGATCTAGATTTGCTAGACTATCTGCCATTTTAAGAGTAGGAACATTATAGACAGTAATACCACGTAAATCTCCATCATCTCCAAAAGGACCTGAAATATCTGCATATCCTAACTCATACATGCGTCCTAAATGCGCTTGATGTGCTTCTTGTAATTTAGCTGCTTCTTCTTCCGATTGATTACGATTGGGACCGCTTTTTAAAAACGCCATAAAATACTGTTGCATAATCACCGTATCTCCTGTTGCTTGGTCCACATAATCAAAAATCTGAAAACCATCTGCTTTTAATGTCGCTATTTGAGAAGCGACAGAACCCTTTTTCTCAACCATCTCTTCTTCAAGAATTACATCTTCTTTCTCTGGTGTATTTTGAACACAAGAAATACACATAAATAATAGACAACAAATTAGGATAAGCGATTTCATAATGAAGGATGTTATGTTAGTTATTTTTCATTCCAAGTATTAAAAGGGTGCATACTAATATAAGAATTGTAATATTTTTTATCAGCCGTCACTTCTTTTCCAATCCATGCGGGTTTTGTAAACGATTCATTTTCATTAGAGAGTTCTATTTCGGCAAGTAGTAATCCAGCATTATCCCCATAAAATTCGTCTATTTCCCAAGTATGTTGATTTATGGAGACTTCATATCGAGTTTTGTCTATGATTCCGGGAAGGCAAAGTTTGAGTAATGTTTCCGCTTTCGCGAAAGCGATCTCTTCCTCAACCTCAATACGTGTCGTACCTGTTTCGTTTGACTTTCCTTTTATGGTGAGATATCCTTTCTCTCCCTTAATACGAACACGTACGGTACGCTCAGGATCAGTGCTGAGGTATCCTTGTTTGATACGGGTTTGGGTATGTGCTTCTTTTTTGAAAGCGTCTAAAGTCACTAAAAATTTACGTTCGATTTCTAAAGAGTTGCTTTCATTCCTGCGAAGGCGGGAATCTTCCATAGTTTCAACCTTATCTTCCTCTATTCTCCATGGTGGATTTTTTCGATTGTCACCTGCATAAAATAAGATGAGTTGATTCCCATCTGGGTCTTTCAATCTAGCCTCTCTCCATAACCACGGTTGATCAGTAGGAAGAAGATCAAAAGTTGTTGTGTTTCCATGTAGCTGGAGTCCTTCTAATTCTTTTACTTTTTTATCCACATTTTCTACTTCAAAGTAGACGATTACCCCTTCGCCTAAAGCTACTTTTTCTACTTTATGAATAGAAAAAGTACTCTCTCCATTAGGGCATTCAAAACGTGCATATTGTTCTGGCACATGTACGATAAGGTGAAGCCCTATTTTTTTATAAAAAGCTACAGACGTTTCTACAGCTACCGAAGGGATAGTGACTTGATTAAGGTTCATACTGTTGACTTAAGGTTTTGATTTGATCATTACTAATGTTGGCATTTTTATGTGGATGTATTCCTAGATACGCCATGGCTCTTGCAATTTGTAATGCGTGGGTAGATCTGTACTTTTTAAGCGGACCCATCATAAAAAAGTCGGTAATCTTCATTAGAAGTTTTAATCCTTTTTCACCTTTTCGATCTTCATCTGGACGACCATTAATAAAAGCAGGTTTCATAATGTATGTGTGAGGAATTCCAATTTTTAAAAGGTCACGTTCCATTTCTCCTTTGGTACGTACATAGAAAAAAGTACTTTTGTCTGATGTGCCTACAGAAGAAATGACTAAAAAAGTATCTATGCTGTTTTCTATTGCAAGTTGGGCAGCTTCCATTGGGATGCCATAATCAATCTTATGGTATAAGTGTCTATCTGGTGTTTTGGCTTTAGTAGTACCAATACAACAAAAAATCACATCGCCAGTAAAATTGTCTTTTGAAGCTTCAAGATCGAGTACATCACATTGGATTTCTTCGATTTTAGGATCAGAAAACCCCGTAGGTCTTCGTGTAAAGAGTTTGATTTTAGAATAGTTAGCATCTTTCATAAGAAGCCCTGTTAAGAGGCCTCCTGTAAGACCTGTTGCTCCTAATATGATAGCTGTTTTTGGCATTAATTACAAATTTTATAAGGTGGATGTTTTATTAAACATCCATTAGTATCATAATATTCTGTGTATTCGGTTTTTGTTGTTGTATGTGTATTCTCTCTTATGTTATATTTCCAACATCCTATTGGCTGTTTATTAATATTAAGTTTGCCAAAAGCTATAGTATCTCCTTTTTTATTGGTTTCTACGATCATATTTGAGTTTTTCAAAGTAGAAAGATTCTCAAGAAGGTTTTTGTGTATTTCATCGTATGTTTTTTCAATACTTGTAAAATTAGTTTTTTCCTTTAGTTTTGTGATGTTTATATTTAAAGCACAAGCCGATGTATATCCGTTTGTTGCATAAATGATCCAAGAAGATTCATCGTCAATATATTGACCACAAGCTGCAGCACTACTTTCTGTTTGTATGACAAAAATCTCACTTTCGATGACTCCTTTATAAGCTACTTCTACTTTGAGATAATAATTGACTAAGTGAGAAGAAGTGTTGAATTCTTTTTTAATAAGTCGACCTTGAAATATTTCAGTAAATGCATTAAATTTTTTAAATATTGGTTTTCTATTAACAGGATTACAAGTACAGGCAAAACCCATATAACTATATAGTAATAGTAATAATAATAACTTTTTCATATCTGAAAATTGGTATTTACAAGGTATAACAATTTTCAAAAATTATTACCTTGCAAGTAATGGAAACCTCCTTACCCGTACGCAAGATTATTCATGTAGATATGGATGCATTTTATGCTTCTGTAGCGCAGCTAGATGACCCTAGTTTACGAGGGAAGGCGATTGCTGTAGGTGGTGGTGGAGATCGCGGTGTGGTAAGTGCCGCGAGTTATGAAGCACGTAAATTTGGTGTGCGAAGTGCGATGAGTGGTGTCTTGGCTCGTAAATTATGTCCTGAGCTTATTTTTGTGCGTTCTGATTTTGCTAGATATAATGAAGTCTCTAAACAAATACGAGAAATCTTTCATGAATATACGGATCTTGTAGAACCACTATCATTAGACGAAGCCTATCTAGATGTAACCGAAAATAAAGTCGGAATGCCTAGCGCTACGGTAATTGCTACATGGATACGACAAAAAATCAAAGAAAAAACAGGCTTGAATGCTTCGGCGGGTATAAGTATCAATAAATTTATCGCTAAGGTGGCTAGTGATATTAATAAACCCAATGGTCAAAAAACAATTCCTCCAGAAGAGGTGATTCCTTTTTTAGAAGAATTGGATGTTCGGAAATTTTATGGAGTTGGGAAAGTAACAGCTGAAAAGATGTATCAAAAAGGCATTTTTACAGGACTCGATATGAAAAAGAAGTCCAGAGAATATCTGGAACAACATTTTGGTAAAAGTGGTGCCTATTATTATGATATTGTAAGAGGGATTCAATACAGTCAGGTAAAACCGAATCGAATTCGAAAATCACTTGCCGCCGAACGTACCTTTTCTGAAAATATTACATCAGAAATTTTTATGATGGAACGATTAGATCATATTGCAGAAGAAGTTGAAAAGCGCTTATCAAAAAGTAAAGTGGCTGGAAAAACGGTAACACTTAAGATTAAATATTCTGATTTCACACTTCAGACACGTAGTAAAACGCTTGATTATTACATACGGTCTAAGGATATTATTCTAGAAACTGCTAAGGGACTCTTATATCAGGAAAAGATGAAAAATAGTGTTCGCTTGTTGGGAATTTCACTTTCTAATCTAAATACAGAAGATAAGAAAAAAACAAAAACCGAACCTGAAGAAAAGGAAATTGATGTACAATTACGGTTTGAGTTTTAGAAAAATAATCATGCTTTATACGCTTTCAAGGAATTTATGACGTAGAAGTTTATACTGAGTTTGCCGAAGTGCGAAATCGAAGTTTACGAGATTCACGACTGAAAAGGAGAGCGTAGCGGTAAAGCGTATATAACACCTATTGAAAACGTATAAAAAACCCGTATCTTTACCTCGATGTCAAATAAAAGTTGGACATACTTACCTTTATTACTGAAATTTCTCATTAAGAGAAATCCAGAATAGTCTTTGATTGCCTGATTTTAAGTACCTTTAAAAGCAATCTAAATTTTTACTATACCATGCCTTTTTATCATAGACTAGGAGAAATCCCTCCTAAACGTCATACTCAATTCCGTAAACCCAACAGAGAGCTGTACTCAGAACAATTATTTGGAACCATTGGTTTTGATGGAATGAGTACCAATAGTTATCATATGCAACGACCTACACAGGTCAAAGAAATACGCAAACAGTATTCTGTAGCCCCTAAGGTTGCGCTAGAAAACAGTATAAAATCCTATCGTTTTAGAGGGTTTCAAATCGCCCCCGAACAAGATTATTTGGAGAGCCGCAAGCCTGTTTTAACCAACAGTGATTGTACAATCATTTTAGCAGCACCCAAGCAAAGAACACAAAACTATTTCTACAAAAACACCGATGCTGATGAGTTAATTTTTATACACAAAGGCTCTGGAAAATTACGAACACACCTAGGAAATTTGGATTTTAAGTATGGAGACTATTTATTAATTCCGCGAGGTGTGATTTATAAAATAGACTTCGATACAGAAGATAACCGACTGTTTATTGTAGAATCTCGTAGGCCAATTTATACGCCTAAACGCTATCGCAATTGGTTTGGGCAATTGTTAGAGCATTCTCCATTTTGTGAGCGTGATTTGCGTCAGCCATATGAATTAGAAACCAATGATGAAAAAGGAGACTTTTTAATCAAAGTAAAAAAGCAAGACGATATTTTTGAAATGGTCTATGCGTCTCACCCTTTTGATGTAGTTGGGTATGATGGATATAACTATCCATATGCATTTAGCATTCATGATTTTGAACCTATTACGGGGCGTATCCATCAACCACCACCAGTACATCAAACTTTTGAAACCGATGCCTTTGTTGTGTGTAGTTTTGTACCTCGTAAATACGATTATCATCCACAGAGTATTCCAGCACCCTACAATCATAGTAATATAGATAGTGATGAGGTGTTGTATTATGTAGACGGTGATTTTATGAGCCGTTCGGATGTGGAAGCTGGGCATATATCATTGCATCCAGCAGGAATTCCTCATGGTCCACACCCAGGAACAGTAGAGAAAAGTATAGGCAAAGAAGGTACTGAGGAACTAGCAGTTATGGTCGATACGTTTAAGCCTTTAAAAGTATGTGAGGCAGCGATGGGAATTGCTGATGAGGGGTATCACAAATCATGGTTAGATCATTAATTAATTATAAAAAATAAAGTATACGCTTTCGCGAAAGCGTATAAAAACAAACATACATGTCAGAAAATAAATTACCAGCAGATCCATTAGCCTTAATATTAGGAATTATGGGGATTATAGTAGGTGTAGGCGGATGTTGCTTTGCCTCTGGAATTACAGCCATTGTTCCTTTAGTAGTTTCTATTGTAGGAATTGTAACGGCAAATAAGAGTTTAAGAATATACGGTCAAAACCCAGAAGGATATTCAGAAAGTAGTAGAAGTAATGTTTCTATGGGGAAGGTACTTAATATCATCTCTGTAGTATTTAATGGAATTGTGGTTTTGATTCTCTTAGTATTCTTATTGTTCTTTGGAACTCTTTTTTATAATATTTATGATGCTATAGATGAGGGAGGTGGATTTGATATTGATGAAACTACGTATGATTATGAAGAATCAGATAGTTTGAATTATGATTATGAAGATAGTTATAAGATTGAACAAATAGAAGTAGAAGAAGTAGAAGAAGTAGAAAAAGATACGTTGATGATAGATACCACAACGATTAAGGAAATAAAAGAAGTAGAAATTATAGAAAACCAATAGTATGAGTAAGGATATACAACCCGTAAATTACGGACTGGAAAAAATATTTGAAGGCGCACAAGATTTCTTACCCTTATTAGGGACAGACTATGTTGAGTTTTATGTGGGGAATGCTAAGCAAGCTGCTCATTTTTATAAAACAGCTTTTGGATTTCAATCTTATGCCTATAAAGGGCTAGAGACAGGATCTAGAGAAGAAGTGAGTTATGTATTAAAGCAAGACAAAATCAGAATTGTCTTGACTACACCACTCAATAGTAAATCATCCATTAATGACCATATTGTAAAACATGGAGATGGTGTAAAGGTAGTAGCATTGTGGGTAGAAGATGCCCGTAGTGCTTTTGAAGAAACTACAAAACGAGGAGCAAAGGTATATTGCGAGCCCTTTGTAGAAACAGATGAAGATGGAGAAACGGTACGCGCAGGAATCTATACATATGGCGAGACCGTACATATGTTTGTGGAGCGTAAGAATTATAAGGGTACCTTCTTACCAGGCTTTCGAGAATGGAAATCAGATTATAATCCAGAACCTACAGGATTAAAATACATAGACCACATGGTGGGGAATGTAGGATGGAATCAGATGAATACGTGGGTAAAGTTTTATGAGGAAGTGATGGGATTTGTAAACTTCTTGTCTTTTGATGACAAGCAAATCCATACAGAATATTCTGCATTAATGAGTAAGGTGATGAGTAATGGAAATGGACGTATTAAATTTCCAATCAATGAACCTGCAGAAGCTGCTAAGAAATCACAAATTGAAGAATATCTAGATTTTTATGAAGGTGCAGGGGTACAACATCTTGCTTTAGCTACCGATGATATTATTAAAACAGTAGCACAATTGAAAGCGAGAGGTATCGAATTTTTACCGCCACCACCACAAACCTATTATGATGATATCCCACAACGATTGGGAGAGCATATGAAGGTGATGAAAGAAGATATAGAAAAACTACAGGAACTTTCTATCCTTGTAGATGCTGATGAAGATGGGTATTTACTTCAGATTTTCACAAAGCCATTAGAAGATAGACCTACCCTGTTTTTTGAAATTATTCAACGCATGGGTGCTAAAGGTTTTGGAGCTGGAAACTTTAAAGCGCTTTTTGAATCTATTGAGCGTGAGCAAGAACAAAGGGGTACCTTGTAGTTTTACTTTCGTGAAATCGTATATTTTTAAAAAGTAAAAGCGGCTACTTGAAAAAGTAGCCGCTTTTGTTTTAGTGAGATAAAATGCTTCTATTTATAGATGTCTGAAGCGATGACATAATTATTGCTATTTCTAAATGAAATAGTTTTTTAAAGCATCAAGGTGTTTCCCTCAAAACAATCGATATTTTCTTATGTAATTACTATTAATTATGTGCACTATTATCACAAACAGCAAGTCTACATGTGCGTAAGTGCTCTGCTTCCATTTTGTCTATAGTTGCTCTGTTTTTTAGGATGGCTTGTCCTTCTTCACTTGCCCAGTATTCATCATTTTTCTTTTTAGCATACGCATCGTCTGCTTTTGCACCGTTATATAGTATTTTAAGATTTTTTTCATCTTGAGAAGTCATTACATATGTATCCTGTTTTGCTTTCATTTTCTTTAGATACTCTCTTACTAATTTTTCAGGATCTTTTGCCATTAATTCTTTATACTCAGGACTGCTACCTTCACCATTGGGTCTTTCGTTAAGTGCAGCTTCTTTAAGTTGCTTCCAGAATTTTCCTTTCTTTTTCTTCTTTCCTGTTTTTGATGCGCTTCCATCTAAAATCATGATAGATCGTATTTCACTAAAACTGGTTTGATCTTTAGAGATGCCATGAAGGAAGAAGACATAATTATCAAAGGCAACGTATCCTCTATTGTATCCTGTATGGTGAAGGATTGAAGTGTTTGGAAATCCTACATACTTGATGGCGCTTATACTAATGCCATTGTAGTTACTTGACAATGCAGTTTTACCATTGTCTAAAACTTTGTTAATAGTGAATCCAGAAGGAAGCCCTTGGTGTTGATGTTTTTCGATTGTATTTTTATAAGTCGTCACTTCTTGTGCTGCTGGTTCTCCTTTGTCATTTTTATACAAATCACCATATACTTGATATCTAGCATTTGGTCCATGAGCATCTATAGTTTCAAAAAAAGATTGTTGTGCAGTTACTGTTATACTAAACGATAAGAGTATGGTTAAAAAATTAATTGTTTTCATTGTATTATGGTTTTGTTTTCTTGAGGCTAAAGTATTTTCTAATGGACAACAATTAGATGGAGACTTTCTGAGTAACCGTATTTACTTCTAAAGAGTATCTTTTGATGATATAGTATTTGTTTTTTTACGCTTTACCGTTTTACTCTCCCTCTGGTCGTGAACCTGCCTGTCTGCCCGCAGGTTTCGCAAGTTCGATTTCGCGAAAGCGTATAATCAAAAAAGTATCTGAACGTATTTGATTAAATAAAAAAGACTTACCTCATTATAGGTAAGCCTTCTTTTAAAAAAAACGTGTCCCCCAACACGTTTCTAATGTATACGTTGGTTATTCTTCTCCTGTTAAATTGTATATTAGTAATAAAGGAAGATATGGTCCATTATTGCCTTCAATGCTTACAGTAATTTCTGCTTCATAGAGCATATCTATAACACTTTCTGGGTCTGCAAAGGTTACAAAATTGTTGATATATAGCCTTCCATCAAAAGTGTTGTCTATGTATTCCAAGATGAAATCCTCAGGGTCGGCATCACTTCCACCGTCTTGTGGCGTTAGAAAGATAGCTACTTGTTCTATTAGTTCAATACTGTTTCCAGATACCTCCATGGAGAGCGTGAATGTCTCTCCATCATCGTTTTGAGTTAGAGATGCTTGTGTGATTCCTATGATTTCTCCTTCTTCAACATCAAAAACTACATTTGTGGTGCCCAGTACTTCATCTGATTCACTCAGGAGTGTCGCCTCGGTTTCATATTGCGTACTCAATACATCTGTATTGACATCTCCATAGATTCCATCAAAATTATAAAGATCTGGATTGTTTGCATCAGGTTGCAATACTAAGGTCATTTCTAAAGCAGTACCATCTAGATTTCCTTCTGGTATGATAATACGGCTATTTATTGGACCAGAACTATTAGTTGGTGCTCCAGCAGTAGGCTTTGCTTCGACTTGACCTTTAATACGAATAACACCTGTACTATTTTTAGTAATCACTGTTTGAGTAAATTCATATGGCGTTTGTCTATCTTCTATTGTAAAAGTCACATCTTCTACTCCTATAGGCTCATTTGCCGAGTTATATGTAGTTACCTGAGTTGTATAGTCTGTACCGTCGGGATTGTTACTTACATAAGTGTATACAAAATCACCATCTATACGAAAAATTTTGTCTTCGATACCTATTTCTCCATTATCTTGACTTTCTAAAACAATTTCTTCTGTGTCTCCAGAGATAATTCCTGACGGAATCTGCATTGTAGCATAGGCAACGTCTTGCGAAATAGGATTCTTTAGCCTCATACGGATACGAGTCGTTCCATTAGGTCTTATAATGTGTTTAGGATTACGAGTAATTCCTTCAAGTAGTGTAACGGCACTTTGTACGGCCTCTTCTATAATGTTTCCATCAGTATCTATAATGGTCATTTGATGTATTACATTTTGTGCGGCTTCTACAGCACCTACAAACGTTGGATTTTCATGCCCAATAGATCTAAACTTAATAGTATTTTCATTTTCTGAAACAGGAAATAATTCAAGTTCAAAAGGCTCAAAACCTTGTCCTTCTAATGGCATGACAACAGTCGTTAATTTGTCTATATTAGAACCGGTTTCAGCAGTTACTCGTGTTTCTACATACATGGTTTGTCCAAAAACAAATGACGCTGAGTTTCTTATGGTATTTGAATTGGGTGAAAGGGTTACAGGAGTTATAAAATAATCTTCATCAATGGTTTGACCATTTACATCTTTTGTAGTAATAGAAATTTGCAACTCGTCACCAGGTAAGATATCACTACCTCCTGTAAGCTCGGCGAGTTGTGCTATGACAGTTCCTGTAAGCCCTATATTTCCATCTGTTTCATCATAGGCAGTCATCTCCATTTCTAAAGGTTCTCCTTTAATGAGAATTCTACCATACAACTCTACACGGGCAAATACGGTAATGCCTTCTGGTTGATCTGTACGTAAACGTAGTGGAATTGATACACTGCTTGGTGATAGGTAAAGACTTTCAATACGATTTATATCGGTCCCATCATTATCTTGTGCCGTTACCCATGTTTCACTTTGATCTCCAACGGGCTCTCCAAGTTCATTATATAAAGTAGCTGTTTGTTGAAAAGGTTTTCCAACTGGAAACAAATGATTGTCGTTAAGCATGGATTGTGTTTTTTGCATTTTACGGATGCTTTTACGTATGCTAGATACTTCCATTTCAAAAGGCTCTGGAAATGGATTTTCTCCGTCTATAGGTGTGTATTGTACCACCGCATTTGTAACAGAGTTTGTTGGATCGTCTACTACAATGACACTTTTGTAATTACGTCTTGGTCTTTGTTTAAGTCTATTACGATTTCCAATTATGACAGCATTGGTTGTTGTGGTGCTATTTGCTGTAATAAGAGCTTCTTCGTGTTCTATAAGATCGTCTTGCTCACAGCTAAGCATTATTATAAAAGCAAAGCAAAGGATAGAAAGGAATTTAATGGTCTTCATGATTAAAAGAATGGTTTTAGTTTTTCTGACCACGAAAATACTTGGAGAGCCTGTCTAGATATTGAAGAAGTTTCTGAATCACTTAATTTACTTCTAAACAACGTTTTTTAGTACATAATACTACTTTAATGGTTGGATTGTAGTATACGCTTTCGCGAAAGCGTATTTATAAACAGTCCCGTATATATCAAAAAAGTATGATAGTGTATAATATCTTTATTAGAGATTGGTCACTAGCGTAAGGAACTCTTCTTTTTTATCTCTAGAAATGGGGATATTTTCTTCATTATCCATTATAATATAACCACCATCACTTTTGACGTATTCTTTAATACACGATAAATTAATTAGAAATGAGCGATGCGGTTTATAAAAGAGATGATTGTTTTTGAATAGATCTACATAGTGTTTTAAAGGTTTTGTGATCAATATGGTGCCTTCATCTCGTGTATATACTTTTGTATACATACCATCTGCTTGTAACATGATAATAGCGTCAAAAGGCATAAATTTGATGCTATTTGCTACAGGGAGTGCAATTTTTTCAAATGACTTTTTAGTAAAACTTTCTTTGAGGGCCTCTAATTTTAGATGAATTTCTGACTTACCAATTACTTTAATTGCTTTATTTACAGCTTCTTTAACTTGATTGGGGCGTATAGGTTTTAATAAGTAATCTATAGCTGCTAGTTGAAAAGCTTTTATAGCATATTCACTGTATGCAGTGGTAAATATGATTTCAAAGTTTAAGATGTCTTTATCTATAAAATTGAGAATCTCTAACCCGGAATGTTTTGGCATTTCGATATCTAAAAAAACAATATTAGGTTCTTCTTTTTTAATAATATCAATACCGTCCAATAGATTAGAAGCTTCATATATTTCCTTTATTTTAGGGCAGTTTTCTGTAATAAGTATGTGTAGAAGGTTACGAGCTCGTTTCTCATCATCTATAACTATTGCTTTCATGTATTACGATTTTAAAAGAGGTATGTCTAGTGTTACTTTTGTGCCTTGCGCATTACCTAATTGATCATATAGATCTATAATTTCCACACCTATTTTTTTATTCTCTTTATAATTTAAGAGTTGCAATCTGTTTTCATTTGCTTGTGTAGCAAATGATTGATGCATGACTCCTTGTTGTTCTTTCATAATCGCCGAAGCTTTCCTGCCTATCCCATTATCTTGTATGGCGCAGGATATAATTTCCTTTTTAGACTGTGTGAAAGAAATGTGTAGTATACGTTCTCCATCTTTGTGAAGCAATCCGTGTTTTAATGCATTTTCTACATAAGGCTGTATAAGCATGGTAGGGAGTTTTACAATATCTGTTTGTATGTTTTTACCTATATTTATTTTATAGGTTAGTGTGTCTTCAAATCGCAATGTTTCTAAATCAAGATACATTTGTAGACTTTCTATTTCTTCTTGTACTGTAATAAAACCAGCATCGCTATGATCAAGGTATTTACGTATAAGATCTGCAAATTTGCCTAAATAATCACTCGCTAGGTTTTTTTCGTTGAGAATGATATATTCTTGTATAGAATTGAGTGCATTAAAAATAAAATGTGGATTCATTTGTGCTTTTAGTGCTTTGAGTTCGCTATTGCGATATTGTTTTTCTAAAGCAAGACGTTTCTGTGTTTCTTTTAATTTTACGGTAATTAGCTCTGCTTTTTTCTGAGCCTTTATTCTTCCAAAAAAGAATAAAGAAGAAATTAGTACAAGTGCGGCGATAATAGATGAACCTATAAATAGATTTCGATTTTTAGAGCTTTCTAATTGTGCAATGGCAGCTTGATTTTGTGCTGTGATTTTTTCTTGTTTGGTTTTCTCTGTTTCGTACTTAATTTCAATATCTGAAATAGCATTTTGTTTTTCAATTCCTAAAATGCTATCTTTTAATATGTTTAATATTTGAGTAGTTTCTAGTGCTTTTTTATATTCCTTTTTTGCTATGAAATATTCAATCTGTGATTCGTAAAAATAATTTTTGTAAGAAATGTCTTTTGAGTTTTTGATAAGGTAATATGACTTGTCAAGATATTCTTTTGCCTCTGCTAAATTGTTCTGGATGATTGCTATTTGTGCGAGATTATTATAACTCTTGATAATTCCTGTATTACTATTAAGTTCTTTGTAATAATCTAATGCCGTTCTATAAGATTCACTAGCAAAAGAATACTTCTTTTGTCTTTTGTAGATGATTCCTTTATTAGTGTTTAGATTTGCTAAACTTCGTTTTGATGTAATAAGTTTTTCAGCTTTTATCGCGTAAAATAAAGCAGAATCTGTTTTTTTGAGATCAAGATATACGACAACTAAGTTGTTGTATATTTTTGGATTTGCAATGTTAGAAACTTCACTTTTTATGTTAAGACCTTTCAGAAGTATAGATTTTGCTTTTGAAGACTCTTTCATTGTTATATATAACGCCGCCAAGTTAACATGTGCAATTAATAATTGTTTATTGTCACTATTCTTTTGAGCATAGGAAATTATTTCAGAAAAGTTTTGAATGGCCTCTTTGTAATTTCCTTGTGCTTTGTGCACATTTGCGATACTTCCTTTGAGTCCGTAAATATTAAATGAATCTTTTGCAACGATTGCTATATTTTTTGCACGGTTATAATAGTATAACGCAGAGTCTAAGTTGTTTTTTCTTCTGTAGTAAATACCTAGCTCTTTATTAAAAAATGTTTTGTAGGTGTTAGATTTTTTACGCTTACTTTCAGCTATGCCATATTCTGCAAAGTATTTGTTTATTTCTGGGTATTGATCTCTGTAAAATGTTGTGGCATCAAAAAGTGCTTTTAATTTTTCTTCTGAAGTAGGTAGCGGATTTATTATTTCGAGAACACTATCTAGTTTTTTCTGTTGTGAAACCACAGTAGTATGAACAAAGACAATAAAAAAGAAGATTAAATATCGTGTAGGCATTTTGCGTTCATAAGTTTCTCAAATATCTTAAATAAAATAGAATTAGATATAAATGTTTTCTAGAATGCATATTTAGTTTTCTAAAATACTAACTTTATTTATTTAAGGAGAGTTTAATACCTTGAGCTTTGCTCCGCTAGTAAAGCGTGAATGATTTAAAATGAGAAGCCGTTGAATGCCTCATAAGCTTGATTCGAAGATTATTTACTCTAAAAAATTAGACTGTTGAAAAAATGATTCTATAGTGTAAGTGTTATTCTGATTTAGAATTATTTTAATAGGTAATCACAGATAGCTCAATAATAACTTTATAAAGTACTTAACACAATATTTGCACAAAAACTTCGTCCTTTATAGGGCGAAGTTTTTTATTATAGTATTTTTGGAATAACTATTGTAAATACTCCTACTAAATAACCAAATCTTACCACGAATGAGAACATCGGTAAAACATATAAGACAATTGCTCTCAATAGGAGTCCTGACCTTAGTAACTACGTTTGTAAATGCACAAGAGATTGAATCAGCCTATAAAGAAGGAGAGTGGTTTAAGTTTAGAGTACATTATGGATTGATTACAGCTGGATATGCAACACTTACAGTAGAAGATTCAAAGTATAATGATATTCCAGTATATCACGTAAAAGGATATGGAGAAACAAGTGGTGTATCTAGATGGTTTTTTAAGGTGGAAGATTATTACGAAAGCTATATAGATAAGAATACAGACCTACCCTATCAATTTATTCGTAAAATAGATGAAGGTGGGCATACCAAAGATAAAGTCATTGATTTTGATCAGCAAAACCATAAAGCACATATATTTAATAGAAAGCATAATACCCGTGATACTGTAGATACAGCTATTAATGTGCAAGATATGGTTTCGGCATTTTATTACTTACGTAATCATATAGATGCGACAAATCTTAAGGAAGGAGATGAGACTACCTTAACGATGTTTTTTGATAAAGAAAACTACCCTTTTAAACTTCGTTTTTTAGGACGTGAAGTGATGAATACAGAATTTGGTAAAATAAGATGTCTTAAATTTAGACCTTTGGTACAGTCGGGTCGAGTATTTAAAGAAAAAGAAAGTCTTACTGTTTGGGTGAGCGATGATGAAAATAAAGTGCCTATTCGTATTAAAGCCAGCTTGGCTGTAGGATCTCTTAAAGCAGATTTAGAAGCATTTAAAGGACTCAAACATTCTTTTAGAATTGTAGTAGATAATTAACCAAACACTAATGAAGAAAAAAATCGAACCAGATATTGAGCGTATTATAGACGCTCTTGATGATAAATATGAAAAAATAGATCAAGATCTTGACGATCATCTGGAAGGATTATTACAAAGTAAACCCATTACTTATTGGGATTACATACATACAGACGCCTTATTAAATCTCCAATTACCACGTACAAATTTTCCTGATGAGAATGTATTTATCATGTATCATCAACTCACAGAGATTTTATTTAAGATGGTATTATGGGAAATCGAACAGATAGCACATCATAAAAACCTAACAGCAACATTTTTTGCATCGCGTTTAGATCGCATAAGCCGCTATTTTGATATGCTTACCTCGTCTTTTAGCATTATGAAAGACGGTATGGATCTAGATCAATATATGAAATTCAGGAAAACATTAACGCCAGCTAGTGGATTTCAAAGCGCTCAATATAGAAAGATAGAATTTGCGAGTACAGATTTAATTAATTTAATAGATGCGCGCTTTCGCGAAACCATAGATAGAAACACTCCCTATGAACATGCGTTAGAACACTTGTATTGGCAGGCAGCTGGAAAGAATTACCAAACAGGAAAAAAGAGTTATTTACTATATGCTTTTGAAGAAAAATATAAAAATGAGTTTATCGCATTCACAAAAGAATATAATACTATAAATTTGTACGCTAAATTCAAGTCCCTACCAGAAGCAGATCAAAATGATCCAGCCTTGCGAAAAGCAATGCGACATTATGATTATACAGTGAACGTTACTTGGGTGATGTCACACTACCATACAGCAAACCATTATTTAAATAATGGGAAGGAAGTAGTAGAAGCAACAGGAGGGAGTGAATGGACAAAATATATGCACCCTAAATATCAGCGTAGAATATTCTTTCCAGATGTTTGGACAACCGAAGAATTAGCAAACTGGGGGCAAGATGTATAAAGCATAGACACTAAAACCTGTGAGAGTAAGAATCATATTAGCCATATCATTACTCGCTATAAGCATTGTTGCTTGTGGTGACAAAGAAGAAAAAGAAGCACCCGTTCAAAAAGTGGAGCCCGTTGAGGTGTTACCACCAAGTAAAGTCTATGGGTATGTGCTTGACGACTATATTGTAGAGCGTGACACTGTAAAATCAGGAGATAGTTTTGGGAAAATACTTTTTGAATCCCATGTAGACTATGGAACTATTCAGCAAATTTCAGATACTATAAAAGAAGTTTTTGATACGCGTAAGATACAAGTAGGCAAACCTTATGTTTTACTAAAATCAAAAGACACAACAGAAACAGCAAAGGTTTTTATTTATGAAAAAAATAAAGAAGATTATGTTGTTGTAGACTTTCAAGATGAAGTTATTGCCGAAGAAAAATCACATCCAGTTACCATTGTAGAAAGAGAAGTATCTGGCGTTATAAATAGTAATTTGTCTTCTACATTTGATGAATTAGACACAAATGTTCTTGTAGCCTATAAAATGGCCGATATTTATGCATGGACGATAGATTTCTTTAAATTACAAAAGGGAGACCGGTTTAAAGTAATTTATGAAGAGCGTTATGTTAACGATAGTATTGCTGCAGGAATAGGAAGAATAAAAGCAAGTATTTTTGAACATAAAGGAAGACCTGTATACGCATATCTTTTTGAGAATGATTCATTGCCTGGAGGATCTGATTATTTTGATGAAAAAGGAGACAATCTAAGACGTGCATTTTTAAAAGGACCTCTTAAATTTAATAGAGTCTCATCCCGATATAATTTAAAGAGACGTATAAAATATTACGGTTATAAAGTACGTCCACACAAAGGAACAGACTTCGCTGGTGCTATTGGCACACCAATTCTTGCTACAGCAGATGGCACAGTTACTAAATCAGAGCGTCGCGGAGGTAATGGTAACTATGTAAAAATACGTCATAACGGAACCTATGAAACGCAATACCTACATATGCAAAAACGTATAGCGAGAGTAGGTGATTTTGTAAGACAAGGTGAGGTTATAGGTACTATAGGTATGACAGGAAATACGGGAGGACCTCATGTGTGCTACCGTTTTTGGAAAAATGGACGCCAAGTAGATCCGTTTAAAGAAGATCTTCCCGCTTCAGAACCACTGGCAGAAGATCTGAAACCTATATATGATAGCATAATGAAACCTTTGCAAAGACAACTTGAAGGAATTCCTTTCGCTTCAGAAAGTGAAGATATAGATGCTTCTACTACATTACAAGAACAAGATTTATAATCTACGGTAAATAACTACCCCATGAAAAATAGCAACCCAACTCAAACAAATGCGTGGAAGAAATTACAAGCGCATTTTGAAACCATAAAGGATACACATCTTACGTCGCTTTTTAAAGATACTAATAGAGCAGCTACATTTACAATACAATGGCAGGATTTTCTTGTAGATTATAGTAAAAATAGAATCACAGAAGAGACAAAAGAGCTTTTAGTAGAACTTGCAGAAGAAGTAGGGCTTGCTGAGGCTATTACAAGCTATTTTGGAGGAGAAGCCATTAATGCGACAGAAGATCGTGCTGTAATGCATACAGCGTTGAGAGATTTTTCAGGTACTGCTTTTCAAAAAGAAGAAGTTGCACAAGTACGTTCTTCTATAGAAACATTTACTAAAAGCATTATAGAAGGCACTCACAAAGGCGCTACTGGAAAAACAATTACCGATGTTGTAAATATAGGAATTGGAGGATCAGACTTAGGTCCAGTGATGATTGTAGAGGCTTTACAATATTATAAAAATCACCTCACTACGCATTTTATCTCAAATGTAGATGGAGATCATGTGATGGAAACCATTAAAGACCTTGATCCAGAAACAACACTTTTTGTTATTGTGTCTAAAACATTTACAACCCAAGAGACATTAAGTAATGCTACGACAGTACGTACGTGGTTTGTAGATAGATTAGGAGAAGAAGCTGTAGAACGTCACTTTGTAGCGGTGTCTACAAACTTAGAAGCTGTTCAGAATTTTGGAATTGCTTCACAGAATATTTTTCCCATGTGGAATTGGGTGGGAGGCCGTTTCTCTTTATGGAGTTCGGTAGGACTTTCTATTGCTCTTGCAGTGGGATATGATCATTTTGAAGCACTGCTTAAAGGAGCTCATGAGATGGATGTTCATTTTAAAGAACAGCCTTTCGGCGAAAATATTCCAGTGATTACAGCATTGTTAAGCGTTTGGTATAACAACTTCTTTGGAGCCGAAAGCGAAGCTGTCATTCCCTACACACAATACTTACACAGATTGCCAGCGTATTTACAACAAGCTATTATGGAAAGTAATGGTAAAAGTGTAGATCGTAATGGAACTCCTGTTTCTTATGAAACTGGAAATATTATTTGGGGCGAACCAGGTACCAATTCTCAACATGCATTCTTTCAATTAATTCATCAAGGAACCAAATTAATTCCAGCAGATTTTATTGGATTTAAGAAAAGCTTACACGGAAATACAGATCACCATGATAAATTAATGGCCAATTTCTTTGCGCAAACAGAGGCATTAATGAATGGTAAAACTGAAGCACAAGTACTATCGGAATTTGAGGGAAGTACGCTTTCGCGAAAGCGTATAGAGCAACTAACCCCTTTCAAAATTTTTGAAGGTAATAAACCTACCACTACGTATCTTATAGATGCGCTTTCTCCAAAGACTTTAGGAGCATTAATCGCTATGTATGAACATAAAATTTTTGTGCAAGGAGTTATTTGGAACATCTATAGTTATGACCAATGGGGTGTAGAGCTTGGTAAACAGCTTGCTAAACAAGTGCTTAGCGATTTTGAAGATGTAAAAACATCAAATCATGATGCTTCAACAAAGCAATTAATGATTTCTTATAAAAATGCATAAAAAATTATTTTTTTTCTAGTAAAATAGACTTTTAATAAATAAATCTTATGATATATTCATAATTGATGCATTGTGTTTATAAAAAACTCTATAATGTTAATTAATTAACGTTGTGATAATCTTAACAGATACAAGAATTGGTTAATTTTGCCATGCTTAATTCAATCAATTCATTATGAAGAAAATTACACTTTTATCTGTAATTGCTTTTTTACTTATGACGGCTATGTCATTTGCACAAGGGGTAACTACAAGTTCAATTAACGGTCGAGTATTAGACAATAATGGTGGCCCTTTACCAGGAGCTAACATTGTTGTAACTCACGTTCCAACAGGTTCTGTTTATGGAGCTGTTACAGACTTTGACGGTTTTTACCGTATTTCAAATATGAGGTCGGGAGGCCCTTATAATTTAACAATATCGTATGTAGGTTTTGAAGATTTCAAGAAAGAAGGATTTGTTCTTTCTCTAGGTGAGACTAGTAATATTAGTACATCAATGCAGGAATCTGCCAATGCACTCGATGAAATTGTGATTACTGCCATATCAAATGGTGTCTTTGATGCCAATAAAACTGGCTCAGAAACAACAATTAACCAAAAGAAAATTGAAGCGTTGCCTAATGTGTCAAGATCCATTGCAGATTTTGCACGTCTTACGCCAGAAGCGCAATTACGAGGAGATAATCAACTATCTATAGGAGGTCAGAATAATCGTTACAATGCGCTTTATGTTGACGGAGCTGTAAATAATGATGCTTTTGGTCTTTCTGGATCAGGAACCAATGGAGGTCAAACTGGAGTGAATCCAATTTCAATTGATGCTATCGAGTCATTTCAAGTAAATGTAGCTCCTTATGATGTGACTATTGGGGGTTTTGCAGGAGGTGCAATTAGTGCTGTTACGAAATCAGGAACTAATAAATTTAATGGGTCTGCTTATTACCTCTTAAGAAATGAGTCTCTTGCAGGTAAAACACCTGGAGACTTGGAAGATGACGAAAGAGAAAAACTAGCAGAATTTTCTGCTAAGACTTTTGGGGTAACAGCTGGAGGGCCAATTATTAAGGATAAATTATTCTTTTTTATAAATTATGAAGGTCAAAATGATGAAACACCACAACCATTTATTCCTGGAGATTATATTGGAGAATCAGGTATAGAGGGCGTTAATCAGTTTAGTCAGTTCTTATTGGACCAATATGGTTATAATGCTGGGACTTTTGATAATAATACAAGAACCTTGGAAAGTAATAAATTTCTTTTGAAATTAGATTGGAATATTAATGAAAATCACAAGTTGTCTTTTCGTAATAATTTAGTGCAGGCAGACTTTTTTGGGATAGGTCGTTCAAGCGCTAGAACTATTAACTTTACAGGTTCTGCTCAAAACTTTGAATCCAATACAAACACTGCTTCTCTAGAACTTAATTCTACATTCGGGAATAAGTATTCAAATAGATTTATTGTTGGCTACACAAGAGTAAGAGATGATAGAGGAATCAATGGAGATCCATTTCCATTTATAGAAATTAATGATGGTGATGCGAGAATTTTTGCAGGTTCTGAGCGTTTCTCTACGGCAAATTTATTAGAGCAAGATATTTTTACTCTTACAAACAACTTTCAGATATTTTCTGGACGTCATACAGTAACATTAGGAACACACAATGAGTATAGTTCTGTAAAGAATGTGTTTTTTGGTCGTAATTTTGGAGAGTATACATATAATTCATTAGAGGATTTCTTTAATGACGAGGCAAATGAGTTCCGTAGTAGTTATTCTCTATTAGGAGGTACTGGTGATGAATCTATAGGTGCTGCAGAATTTGATTTATTCCAGTTAGGATTTTATGCTCAAGACGAAGTGCAAATTTCTAATAATTTTAGACTTACTGGAGGTTTAAGAGTTGATTTGCCAGTATGGGATGATGGAAGAGGAAACGAAGATTTTAATAATAGAACTGTTGGTATATTAGAAGCAGCTGGAAAAGATCTTCAAGGAGCACGTGTAGGACAAGGGCCTAACACCAGGGCTCATATTTCTCCTAGATTAGGTTTCAACTGGGATGTAAAAGGTGATAAAACAACTCAAATTCGAGGAGGGATAGGAATGTTTACATCTAGAATACCTTTAGTATGGCCAGGAGGTGCATACAATAATACAGGTACAGTGGTAGCAAATACAAGAGTTTTTAGACCAAGTCCAGATTCAGGAAATACAAATTTAGTTCCTAACTTTAATCCAGATGTGAATTCTCAGTTTAGACAAGAAGGGGAATTTCAAGGTAATATAGATTTACTTGCAGATGATTTGATGTTGCCACAAGTATTTAAAAAGAGTTTTGCAATAGATCAAAAACTTGGAAAAGGATTTATTTTTTCTGGAGAAATTTCTCATAGTAGTGTAATTACAGGTCTTAACATAGAAAACTTAAATATCCAGGAGCGTTTTACAACCACAGGAGCTGGACCAAGACCTAATTTTGGAAACATTGGTTCTAGAAGTCCTGAGTTGATAGATGATACGTATGAAGGAATCTTTTTAATTTCAAACACAAATGACGGAGAAGCATATAATGTATCTGGAACCATTACTAAAAACTTTTATTCATCCAAAGTTGATGTAAGATCAAGTGCTACCTATTCTTATGGTAGGTCTACAACTGTTTTTGAAGGAACATCTTCTCAAAATATTTCTAATTGGGCTTTTAATGAAAGTGTTAATGGGTCTAATAATCTTGGAACGTCTATCTCTGATTTTAGTCAAGGTCATAGAACGCTAGCTAATGTTGTTGTAGATATTAAATGGACAGATAATGTAAAAACTACGATTGGTTTATTTTACCAAGGAGCTGAAGGAACACCTTATAGTTACGTTGTAGGTGGAGGTAGAAGTAATCGTTTAATTAATGATACTGGAGAAGGGTTTACGCCTTTACCATTTATCCCATCTAACTTCCAAGAGGCACAGTTAATTGATGATGGTGATGTAACTGCAGAAGAGCAATGGATAGCTTTAAATGCTTTTATAGAAGGTGATGATTATTTAAGAACTCGTAGAGGTCAATTTGCAGAGCGTAATAGAAGTAGAGCAGATTGGAGTCATGTTGTGGATTTGAAATTTGCACAAGAATTTTCATTGAAGATAGGTGAGCAAAAACATACATTTCAAGTATCAGCAGATATGTTTAACTTTACTAACTTTATCAATAAAGATTGGGGAAGAAGATTCTTTACAAGTGGATTTGATACGGCAACTCTTGTAAACTTTGAAGGTTTTGCAGATGATGGAACAACTCCTCAATACACATTTAATGATAGAGTAGAAGGGGGACTTAATCAAATAGATGATGCAGGTCTTAATTCATCTAGATGGCAAGCACAAATAGGGTTACGTTATATTTTTAACTAATACTTTTATAATAAGTGTTACGAATCTCAAAATAGCTATTATATATTTTAGATTGGTGATAATCAAAAAGCTCGATGAGGATTTCCTCATCGAGCTTTTTTGTTTATAACGCTTTTTAGGATTATAATTTATTGGTTTTAAGTATTTGTATAGTATTGTTTTATATGATAATAGTAAAGAGTAGAATAATTTGTGAAAATTATAAGTAAAATGAATGGGTAAGATTCTTTAAGTATTAGAACATCTTTATAAATAACCATAAAATTATAAATTCATGAAAAAAATAACTAAAAAGTTAAACTTTAAGAAGTTCAAAATTTTACAACTCATTTTACTTGTAGGATTCTTCTTGTCATGTTCAACTGAAGAATCATTTGAAACGGAAGAAGAGCAGTATAATACAGAAGATTTTATTATTACTACGGAGGCAAACGGAGATATAACCGTAACAATAGGATCGTATTCTCAAAAATATCCAGTAATTAATGGATTTGCCTCACAAAGACAATATCAGATTGATGATATGATACTTACTTATGATCAATTTAGGTCGTTTTTCCGATTTCGTCGTGATAATAATAGAGGTGTTTCGACAGATAATGAAGATCGTAGATGGGATAGTTTAGATATTTTCTATTATATAGAACCAGATATTCCTAATAGTGCAATAATAGAAAATGCATTAGCAATAGTCGAGGCTCAATTGCCATGCTTTTCTTTTATAGAAGTAGATTGTATTACGAATAATTGTAATTCTTTAGGGGGTTATATGAGATTTCGATCAATTGATGGTAACGTTAGTAGCTCTCCTGTTGGTAAAAATTCTACAGTTAATATAATAAGAATTGGTACGATTACGAATGTGGGAGTTGTCGTACATGAAATTGGACATTCTCTTGGCTTATTTCATGAACATACAAGAGCAGATAGAAATGATTTTGTTATTTACAATCCGAATTGTGTAGAGAGTGGTCGTGAAAATAATTTTAACATTAGTAATAATCAGATTGCAGTTGGACCTTTTGATTTTGCTTCTATAATGATTTATAGTTCTAGTACTTTTCAAGATGGTTGTTTTCCTTTGACAGATTTAAATGGCGATCCTTTTTTTAACACTAGAAATAATTTTTCAAATGGTGATATAGAGACGATACAGTTTATACACGATTTACAAACGAACTGCACAGGGCCCTTTGCAGAAGAATCTAGAATACTAGTAGATGCAGAAGCGACTCCAGAAGATCAAGTCTTTACTTATGATTATTTTGTAACTCTTTTTGAAAATGGAGTAGCAGTTTCTGCTACAGAAAATTTAACTATCAATTATAAAGTCGTAGAGGAAGTTACTTATGAAGATGGTAATTTTTCAGTAAGTGAAGTTTTTAGAACAACGTCAATAAATACAGGTCAACAGTCTAGTTTTCTTGAAACTGTGGTAGCAGAAGAAGCGCACTATGATTTTGGAGATCAAGATGGTCCTGCATATGAAAGATATATTGTTATCTTACCTGGCAATGGTTATCAAGTTAATTGAGAATGGTAATCGTTTTAAGTTATAGCTTATATATTTTCGGAAAAGTGTAAATTCTAAAACCTAACCGACATTAACTATGTTTTCGGTTTTTTATTTAGTAAAATTAACATTAATCACTTAATTTTGAGGAATTAAAAAATAATATCATGAAAAAATAAATATTTTTTTATTAATCTTTATTGCCTTTTTATCTTGTGAAAATGAAATTGAAGAAGATCTTCTTCAAGAAGAAAACAATTCATTTCTTACTGTAAAAGAAGAAATAGTCAACTTTACTCAAGACACTATATACATACCTGCAAAAGATGGAGGAAAAATAGCTTTGTTAAAGTATGATGATACTTTTTATTCTTGGGGGGATATGCTTTTGAACAAAGAACAAATAGAAGTATTGTCTAGATCGAGTGGTAATAGATCAGTAGCAATTAGTAATCTTTCTAAAAGATGGAATAATTTGTATATTCCATATAGATTTCATCCCAGTTTTTCTAGTGTTGAAAATGTACGTATTGCAATGAATAGAATAAGAGGTCGATTATCATGTATAAACTTTGTTGAATTGTCTTCTAATCAAACTGCAGATAGTTATATAGAGTTTAGAGATATTAATGATCCAATGATAGGAGGGGATTCTGCTTTGGGAAGACAAGGAGGACTGCAAGTAATTAGAATAAATCCCAATGCTTCTGATATTGGTACTGCTGTGCATGAGATTGGACATGCCTTAGGTTTATGGCACGAACATCAGCGATTTGATAGGGATAATTTTATTATCGTAAATGAAAATAATATAAATCCATTACAACTTGATCAGTTTGAAATCCCTTCTAATCAAGTTACAATAGGAACTTTTGATTTTAATTCTATCATGCTTTATCGCAATGACGCTTTCTTGTGTGATACTTGTACTGGTCTTACACTTACTAGGCTCGATGGATCAGAATGGATTAGTAATAGAACTAATTTTTCTATTGCTGATGCAGCTACTATTGCCCAAATACACGGATATCAGACTGATGAAATTCGTTTAAATAATAAATCTTTTGACAGAGTGCTTATAGATTTTGAAGCTTCCCCAGATACTCAATACAGAGAAGAAGAATTTTACTTGAACTTTAGTTCAAATCTTACATCGCCGTTGACAGTACGTTATGAAATTGTAGAAACTGTATCTAATATACAAACTCACCCCAGTGGACAGCAAACAACAATAACCAATCATACTGTGACACTACCAGCTGGTCAAAGTTCATACCTGATTACAACATTAGTGACATTAGATCAATATTATGATTTTGGAGAACCAGACGGTCCTCAATACACAAGATCTGCTAATTTAGCTGATTATTGTGGCTCGTTATTTAGAAGTAGATAGTAAATAAGAAATAATTACTTGCTATTTTGAAATGCTGTTTGAGTAAATCTTACAGCATTTTTTGCTTTAAAATGCCCTATCTTTGAGTAGTAATTATTTAAACACCCACCATTATGTATTCTACAATTCAATTTGTACACTCTATATGGGCTTATTTAGTCCTTGCTATATTAGTGATCACTACGATTAACTCACTTGCTAAGTTCTTTGGAAAAAAAGAATATGGTGCAAAAGATATGCGTTTGGCACTTTTTACATTAATCACGATGCACCTTCAGCTATTGATAGGATTGGTATTGTTCTTTGTGTCTCCTAATGGCTTAAATGCTATTACAACAAATGGTATGGGAGGATTATCTAGTGCAGCACGTAAACTAGCAGTAGAGCATCCTACATTGATGATTATTGCAATTGTGCTAGTAACTATTGGATATTCTAAACATAAGAAACAACGTTTGTCTACGCCTAAGTTCAAAAAACTAGCTATTTTCTATACACTGGCACTTATTGCGGTATTAGCAATGATCCCATGGAATCAATGGTTCTAAAAGATAGAAAACACGATATATAGAAAAAGGGAAGATGTAATATCTCCCCTTTTTTAGTTTTTGGTATATGCTTTTGCGATCCTGCCTATAGGTAGGCAAGAGCTTGTAAAATGCCCTGCTTATTTTGTAGCGACTTCTTTAATTAAGATAATATACACTGGGAAATGATCACTATATCCTCCTGTGTATCCACCATTAGCAAAACTACGATACGGATAGCCTTTGTAACGTCCTTTAGGGTTGCTTAAGTAGTTTTTGTTATAAATACCTGCTTTAAAATACCTATAAGAACTATAGTCTTTACGAAGCAGTGGCTCTGTAACTAAAATTTGATCAAAAAGATTCCATCCATCTCGATACGCTAAGGTGCCTATTCCTTTTTTGAACATAGGTTCCATAGGATTGTAAATCATCTTATCTTTTACCTTCTCTTTATTTCCTTGCGCTTTCAATACTTTCTTTACACTAGGACTTGTAGGGTCATCATTAAGATCTCCCATCGTAATGATCTTTGCGTATGGGTCATTACTCTGTAAGCTATCGATAAGTTTTTTATTAAGTGCGGCAGCAGCCATACGTTTTTTGCGACTACGTGCTTCTCCTCCAGAACGTGACGGCCAGTGATTTACAATAATATGAATCATATCACCGTCTAATAATCCAGATACTAATAATTGATCACGTGTAAATCTTCGTTTTGTAGGATCTTCATTATCGTAAATAATAAGTTCGTGTTTACTAATGTTTTTAGGTGTAAACAGTGCTTTTTGATACATAAGCGCTACGTCAATCCCTCTTCGGTCTGGAGAATCAAAATGAGCAATCCCATAATCTTTCTCTAGCAATTGTGGGTCATTAGCGAGGTCTTCTATGGTTTTTCTATTTTCTATTTCAGCAAGCCCAATAATGGCAGGTGAATTCTTAGTGATATCCATTCCAATTTCTGAAATAACGCGTGCCATTTTCTGGACTTTATCTGCATAAATAGCTTCGGTCCAATGGTCTTTTCCGTTGGGAGTTCGGTCGTCATCAAAGGTGATCGGGTCGTTTTCTGTATCAAACAGGTTTTCAACGTTGTAGAATGCAATGGTGTGTGGTTTGTATGTTTTTTGATCTTGCGCTTTCGCGAAAGCGAACGATACTATAAAAACAATAAATAGATACTTTTTTAAGTACATTGTAGTGCGTGTATTAATTTTCTGTAAAGAGATAAACATATCTCGTGCCAAAGGTAATCATTCCCTCGAAAATGAGTACTTTTGCGCGGCAAATGTAAAGGTTTTCTTAATGAAGGAAGCCCGATGTTAACTAAACTAATTTATGAAGTACATTTTTTTTAAACTTTTACTTGTTTTTGCAATGTTACCAGTCATTGCTCAAACGTCTGTAAAAGGAACAGTAATTGACAGAATTACCACAGAAAACTTAGCCGAGGCTACTGTTTTTATAGAAGGTACGAGTCAAACGATGCAGACAGGTGCAGATGGAGCATTTGTTTTAACACAAGTTCCGGTAGGAGATCAAATTCTTTCGATCTCAAAAAATGGATACGTGACTAGACGTTTTCCAGTGGTTATTAATGAAGGACAAACACTAGATTTAGGAGAAGTAACTCTTGATGTAGATGTAGCAAAAGAACAAGAACTAAACGGGCTTATTTCATTATCTGACAATGATCTTAATGGAGAAGATGATGATATAGGCGGTTTGAATGTTTCAGGATTACTTTCGGCGGGACGCGATACATATTTAAGTGCTGCAGCTTTTGATTGGAGTGCTACTTTTTTCAGACCTAGAGGGCTTGATAATGCCAACGGTAAATTACTTATCAATGGTATCGAAATGAACAAGCAGTTTAGTGGTCGTCCTCAATGGGGAAACTGGGGAGGTCTTAATGATGTACAACGTAATCGTGAATTTACACAAGGGCTTTCTGCAAATGAATATTCTTTTGGAGGACTGGCTGGAACTACAAATATAGATATGAGAGCTTCTCAATATCGTAAAGGAGGTCGTGTCTCTTATGCTTCTGCAAATCGTTCATATCAAGGAAGAATAATGGCAAGCTATAGTTCTGGAGTAAGAGCAGATGGTTGGGCATATACAATCCTTGCTTCGAGACGTTTTGGAAACGAAGGATATATAGATGGAACATTATATGATGCAAATTCGTTTTTTGCTTCTGTAGAGAAAAAGTTTAATGATCAACACAGTCTTAACTTTACATCTATTTATACTCCAAACAGAAGAGGACGTAGTACGGCTCTCACACAAGAGATTTTTAATCTTAAAGGAAGACAGTACAATCCTTTTTGGGGATATCAGAATGGTCAAATACGTAATACACGTATTAGAGAAATAGAAGAGCCTATCTTAATGTTAAATCATACATGGAATGTTTCTGATAAAACAACCATAAATACAAACTTAGGATACCAAACAGGAACTATTAAGAATAGCCGAATTGATAATAATGGTACGACACTTATCCAGTCAAATGGACAAGATTTTTTTGCAGGAGGTGCTCGTAACCCTTCTCCAGACTATTATCAATTACTACCAAGTTTCTTTTTACAAGATGAAAACCCTACTGCAAATGATTTTCAAAATGCATTCTTAGCACAACAAGATTTTGTAAATGATGGGCAGTTTGATTGGAACTTATTATACGAAAGTAATGCTACCTTAAGAGAGCAAGGTAGAAATGCATTATATGTTGTTCAGAATGACGTTATAGAAGATAACCAGTTAAGTGCAAACATTATTATAAATAGTGCACTTACAGATAATATTACTTTAAATGGAAATGTAAGTTACCGTAACTTGAGTAGTGAAAATTATGCAGAGGTAGAAGATTTACTTGGTGCTACGGGGTATTTAGACATCGATAACTTTACAGAAGCAGAATCTGGAGACTCATCAGGGATTATCTCTACAGCTAGTGCGCAAAGTGATGTACGTAATCCTAACCGAATTGTAGGAGAAGGAGATCGTTATAAGTATAATTATGAAATTGATGCCGATGTTGTATCTGGTTTCGCGCAAGCGCAATTTAAATACAACAAAGTAGACTTTTATGTAGGAGGTACGGTTACACAAACTACGTATCAACGTAATGGTTTATTTGAAAATGGAAACTTTCAAAACGTAGAAGGTTCTGTAGGTTCTTTTGGTAATAGTGAAAAATTAGACTTTACTACAGGAGGGATAAAAGGAGGGCTTACATATAAGATTACAGGACGTCATGTTATAGATGTAAATGGAGGATATTATACGAATGCACCGACGATACGTAACTCTTTTGTAAATGCACGTCAAAATAACGAAGTGGTAGAAGGATTAGAAAGTGAGCAAATACAATCTGTAGATGTAAGTTATATTTTTAGATCACCACTTGTAAAAGGAAGACTTACGGGATATTATACTGGATTTGAAAATGGAACAGATTTAGGATTTTATTTTACAGAAGATCTCGGAGGTTTAGGAGCAGATGGAGATGCGTTTGTACAAGAAATACTTACCAATGTAGGGAGACGTAATATGGGAATAGAGCTTGGACTTGAAGCACAAGTATTACCAACGCTTAAATTAAAAGCGGCAGCAAGTGTAGGACAGTATACATTTACAAATAATCCTAACTTATACTTACGAAGTGATGACTTTGATGGCGCGTTACGTTTTGGAGATGGTACAACAAACTTAAAAGATGTACACGTAGCAGGTGGTCCAGAAAGAGCATTCCAGTTAGGGTTTGAATATAGAGATCCAGATTTCTGGAATATTGGTGTAACAACCAATTATTTTTCTAATGCTTATATTGATGTAAGTAATCTAGCACGTTCTGCAAATTTTGTAACAGATAGCGATGGTTTACCAATTAATGATTTTGATGCAAATGTTGCTAGAGGATTATTAAAGCAACAAGAATTTAATGATTACTTTTTAGTAAATGTTACTGGAGGAAAGTCATGGAGAGTAAACGATTACTTTTTAGGGTTTTTTGCCACTATAAATAATGTGTTAGATCAAGAGTATGTGACTGGAGGTTTTGAGCAATCGCGTAATGCAACATTTAGAAATGTACGTGATGATCAAGCAAGAGAAAACGGACCTGTGTTTGGACCGAGATTTTTCTTTGGAAACGGAACTACATACTACGTGAACTTTTACGTTCGCTTTTAATTAAAAATATCAAGAAATTATAGAATTATATACGATTATGAAAACAATAAAATTAACACAAATATTCGCAATGCTAGTAGCTGTAGTAGTACTAGTTTCTTGTGTGCAAGATGATGACTTTTCTGTGCCAGAACTAAATCCTGGAGTAGTCACAATAGAAGGGCAAAGTGTAGGTATCAGTAGTGTTGCTGGGCAAGTAGCGCAGGCTATAGAAAATGGAGATGCTACATTTACGTATGAAGGAACAGATACATTTATAGAAGGATATGTGATTTCTAGTGATGAATCAGGTAACTTCTTTGAAGAGTTTGTTATTCAAGATAGTCCAGAAAACCCAGTAGCGGGGATTAGAGTTTTAATAGATGTAAATCCTTTATTTACGAGCTATGAAGTAGGTAGAAAAGTGTTTATTCGATTAGATGGACTTACGGCAGGTATTTCTAATGGAGTGCTTTCATTAGGAATTGCTGATGGTGGCGCTATTGGGAAGATTCAAGCTCCTAAGCAAGACGATGTTATTGTAAGAAGTACTGATGTTGTAGATATTGTTCCTCTACCTCTTACATTTTCTGAATTTACAAATGATAAAACAAACTTATTTATTGCGCTTCAGGATGTTCAATTTAGTGCAGACGAGGTGATCAATAATCAAAGAACATATGCATCAGAAGCTCAAGATGAATTTGATGGTGAGCGTGTATTAGAAGATTGTGCAACAGGAGGAAGAACAATCCTAAGCACAAGTACATTTTCAGACTTTAAAGCATTAACACTTCCAGCAGGAAGAGGTACTATTAATGGAATACTTACTAAAGATTTCTTTGGAGAGGTTTTTAATATAGCAATTAATGATCCAAGTAATGTGGTGTTTGTTGAAGGTGACCGTTGTGATTTATGTGGAATTGCTGATGAGGTTGGAACAGGTGTTGTATTTGCAGATAACCTAGCAAGTGGATCATTAAGTAGTGAGTGGACTAATTTTGCACAAGAAGGTTCAGAGGTATGGGAATCATTTAGTGCAGGTGGTGGTTTTGGTACTGCTGCAAGAATAGGCTCTTTTATGTCTGGTGATGCAAGTACTGTAACTTGGTTAATTACACCAGAGATTGATTTTGATGCTCAGGAAATGGAAACACTTAATTTTGAAACTTCAAATAGTTTTGCTGATGGGAGTGAGTTAACATTACTTTTTGCAGATGATTGGGATGGAGATACAGCAACGATAGATGATGCTAACTGGAGACCTATATTAGAAGGAACTATTGTTTCTGATGATACATTCTTTCAGGATTGGGAACCTTCTGGCAACATTGATTTATCTTGTATAGAAGGAACTGCTCATATAGCATTCAAATATGTAGGTAGTGGAGAAGAAGATTTTGATGGAACATTTGAGTTAGACAACTTTGCGATAAACAGTATGGATGATGGTTCAACGACTGGAGGTGGAACTGTAGATTGTGGTACTGCAAGTAGTGCTGGAGGAACTGTTTTATTTGAAGACTTTTTTGAAACACAAACAGCAAATCAACCTATTTCTGGAAATGGATGGGTAAACTTTCAAGAAGCCGGAACACAAGAATGGTCCGCTTTTTCTAGTACAGGGCAAAATCCTTCATTAGGAATTTCTGCTAGAGTAGGATCTTTTATGTCTGGTGACGCTTCTACAATATCATGGTTAGTGACGCCAGAACTTGATTTAGACGCTCAGGACGGTGAAACACTTCAGTTTATGACATCTAATAGTTTCTCTGATGGAAGTACGTTAGAACTTCTCTTTTCAAGTGATTGGGATGGAGTGCCGGCTAATATCCCTACAGCTACTTGGGATGCAATTCCTGCAGGAATTATTGTAGACGATGCAGATGATTTTGGAGATTGGATTGATTCTGGAATTGTAGATCTTTCTTGTATAGAAGGAAGTGGTTATATCGCTTTCAAATATGTAGGAAGTGGAGATTCAAATTTTGATGGAACGTACGAGCTTGATGAAATTCAAATCAATGCTCAGTAAATAGATACTGTAACAGATTTAAAAAATCCCGATACTATAAAGTGTCGGGATTTTTTATGCTTATTTATTATGAAGTTTGGTTTTATACGCTTTCGCGAAAGCGTATAAAGAATCATTAAAAGTCTTCCTGAATACTCTTATTTTATTGTTAATGCTATTGAAGTAACATTGTTTCTTTCTAGATATTTGATAAAATATTTGTTATAAACTGAAGTCAGAAAAGGCGAACTCGAAATCTTCTATATTCAGTATGCTTTTTTAGACTATGAGATGTTTTCTTATTATGAAAAATAATGGATAAAAATATGGGGGTCTTTTATCTTTATGAGTAAAAATTACTTTGGTGATTTTGGAAGTTACATGCTTCTTAATAAGAAGTATATAAGGTTCTGCTTATTTGTATTGTAGAATCCCGTCTATAATATTCTCATTGTATTATTCTTATACTTTTATGGATTACTTTAAATAGTGGTATATACTTAAAAAGGCTTCCTACGAGTAGAAAGCCTTTTTAATTGAGTGAGTGTTTAAACTATGATTTGTTATTTTACAATCTTAAAGACACAACGTCTGTTAAGTTGGTGCTCATCTTTTGAGCAAGCAGACTCTTCACAAGAAACTGCTAGTTCACTTTCTCCTTTTCCTATTCCAGAAATGCGACTTGCATCTATTCCTTTGCTGATTACATAATCACGCATAGATTCAGCTCTTTTTTGAGAAAGTATTTGGTTATATGATTCTGGTCCACGAACGTCTGTATGACTTTCTGCAGAAATTACTAAATCTGGATATTTGTTCATAGTAGCAACAAGACGATCTAGTTCTGCTGCAGCATCTGAACGTATATTCCATTTGTCAAAATCAAAATAAATCGGATTTAAGACAACTTCATCAGGAGTAATTGTTGGTTCCTTTTGAAGCGTGATGATAAGATTTGCAGATTTCTTAGCTACAGAAATTGTTCTTTCAGCAGGTATATATCCATCTGCAGATGCCATTACTTTATATTCTCTTTTGCATTTAGAGCTAAATAAGTATTTTCCAGTTGTAGTAGCTGTGTCAGAATCTGTAGTACTTTCAGTAATATTCATAATTTCTACTAAAGCTTTAGAAATACCATTACCATCTGTATCTTCTACAGTGATAGTTACATCTACATCACAAGGAGGTAATTTACCTAATACGTAAATATCATCTCCACCTTTTCCTCCTCTTCTGTTTGAAGAAACATAACCAGTTCCTTTTTCTACATCTATATTTGCTCCAAAGTCATCATTACCACTATTTACACCTGGTCCTAAATTTTCAGGAAAAGAAAATGAACTTCCATTTTTCTCAGCCACAAATACATCAAGACCTCCAAGACCTAATTGGCCATTACTTGAGAAGTATAAATCTCCATTAGAAGCGATAAAAGGAAATGCTTCAGTAGCTATTGTATTAATATTACTTCCTAAATTTTTAGGCTCTCCATAAGAATTGTCAGCTTTAATCTCAACCATATAGATGTCAGATCCACCTTGTCCTCCAGGTTTGTCACTAGAGAAGTATAATGTTTTTCCATCTGGGCTAATCGCTGGGTGACCTGTTGAATAGTTGTCATCATTAAAAGGAACAGGCTCTATATTCACCCATTCTCCAGCTACTTTTTCTGCTGAATAAAGATTAATTTGATTTACACCTTCTTCATCTTTTTCTAAATCGCCTTCATAATAGTTATTACGATCAAAAAACATACGCTTTCCGTCTGGCGTTATAGCGATAGTCCCTTCATGGTATTTTGAGTTTACATCTCCACTTAATAATTCAGCATTACTAACCTTAGATCCATCTGTAGTTGCAGCGTAGATATCTAAAAATGGTTCTCCATTTAAATTATGGCTTTTACGATCTGTATTTCTAGAAGATGAAAAGTAAATTTTGTTGTCTTTTGTAAATGCTCCGAAATCAGAATATTTTGTATTAATATTCCCTGCATTTGTAATCGTATATAGTGGATCACGTTCTTCTAACTCTTCTAGGTAATCTTGATTTTTTAGGTATATAGCAGCTCTAGGGTCATTAGAATTTGCCTTTACAAAACGTTTCATCCATTTTTTATAATCACTAGATTTTCCATTTGCTTTTAAAACTTCAGCATATGCAAATAGTGTCTCAGGATTTGCTTTTTTATTTTTAACAACACGTTTGTAAAAAGATTCTGCTTTTTTAGTGTCATTAAGAATAGTATAGGTGCGTGCTAATTGTGTGTAGACGTACTCATCTGCTTTTCCTTTTTCAATAAGGCTCGTATATTCTTCGATAGCTTCTGTATACGCTAATCTATCAAATAATTGATCTGCCTTTTTTGTGTCTTTGCTTTGTGCATTTGCAAAATTAATACTCGTAGCAACAAGTAGTATGTATATGTAAAACTTCTTCATCTTGTACTGTATTTTATTTTAGAAGTATCTTGGTGAGCGTAATGCACGCTTATTAAAGATGATATTATAGGTTAATATTATTTCATGTGATGATGGGGCCACATTGTTAATTTCTGAAACAACAGCATCATATGCATATCCTATTCTTAAATCTGGAGTGGCTTGAAAACCTACAATACCACTAAAAGAGTCGTCTAATCTGTATGAGACTCCTAATTCAAATTTTTCTAAGAAAAGCGCATTAAAGTTTACATCAAAAGAAGTAGGAGCATCAAAAGCTGATTTTACTAAAACAGAAGGTTTTAGTTTTATATTCTCTGTTGCTTGAAAAACATACCCAGATGTTACAAAATAGTGACTTGTTTCTGAGCCAAATTCAAGTCCATTTTCATCTAGGTGAAGCGAACTTAATATATTAGGAACGGAAGCTCCAAAGTAGAAGTTATCACTATATAAAAATACGCCAGCTCCTATATTTGGATTTGTTTGGCTTATGTTTTCAGAAAAGAATGGATCATTATCGTCTTGTAATTCAAGATCGGCTAATCCAATATCATGAAAAGTAGCTCCCGCTTTTAATCCAAATGCTAATTGATAATTACTACTTACAGGGATAGTGTAAGAGAAATCTACATACGCGTTTGTTTCTTTAACAGGTCCTAATTCATCTCTAATAATTGAGATTCCCAATCCTGTTCTTTCGCCTACAGGTGCATGCGCATTGAACGTAAATGTTTCAGGGGCTCCATCTAGAGCAGACCATTGATTTCTATACAATAAACCCAGAGCAAGCCCTTCTTGTAAACCAGCATATGCAGGGTTAACCACATTCTGGTTGTACATATACTGTGTATATTGAGGATCTTGCTGTGCTGTTGCAAAATCAACACATATAATGCTTGTGATAAGGGTTAATAAAAATAGTTTTTTCATTTTTAAAAATTTATTTATTGCATAAATGATGCGTTATGCGCGATAATAAATATTATCTATTAGTGTCTTTGGCTATCCTTTGTTTATTCTCCTCTGTTAATGTAAATCCATCCAGTAGCTTGTCTTCCATATAGAGGGTCTTCAGTTTCAAGATTGATTACATAGAAGTAAGTACCTGTTGGAAGATCATTTCCATTATCAGTTTGACCTCTCCATTGATTTACGTAATCATTCTGTTCAAAAACTAATGTACCGAGTCTATTGTATATCTGAAGAACATCAATCCCAGATCGAGCAGCTAAAAACTCTAAGTCTAGTGTGTCATTAAATCCAGGAGAGTCATCTGGTGATATACCTTGAGTTATTATACAGTTGTCTACATCAAATAATGATACATCTATAGAATCTTCACCAGTACATCCTGCTGCAGTTGTTACAATAACAGAATATACTTGCGTTCCAAAAGCTATTTCTGGAACAGAGAAGTTTAAGGAACTAGAGGTTTCGCCTGTAATTAGATCTCCATCAAGAAACCATTGGTATGTCACATTTGGATCATCACTAGTAGCTGTAATCGTATTAGGGAATTCTCTACAGGTAGTAAAGTCATCTCCTAATGAAACATTTACAGGGTCTGAAATAGTAACTGTGATAGAGTCGGTTACTATACAAGGTCCTGAAGTTATGGTAAGATCATACGTTCCTGATTGATCTACAGTAATAGTTTGTGTTGTTTCTCCAGTACTCCATAAGAATGTAGCTCCAGTGATATCTCCAGTAATAGATGGAATGATTTCAAATGATTCATTGTTACATAGCAATTCATCTGCTCCAAGGTCTAATGTAGGTGCTTGAGTAATGGTAAGATTTACTGTAAATGTTTCTTGACTACAAGGTAGTAACTCAACAACTACAGTATATACTCCGCCTACAGTAGGAGTAAATTGTGCGTTTACAGAGACAATGGTGCCAGAGGCATCTGACCATTCATATGTGACAGCAGCTAAATTTACACTAGGATCGACAGGTGTTGCGTCCAATACAGGTATAGTATCGGTTGAACAGATGTCAATTGTAGAAGGCAGATTGTTTGCCAATGAAACTATATCATTAAGAATTAAATCAAATTCGACGATACTAAAACAGCTTTCATCAGATACTCGTTCTACACGCACATATATAGTCTCAGGGTCTGATGTATTTGCATATGCATTTGGTGTTGCTATAGCCATTACTCCTGCTTGTGTATCTAATAAATCTGTATGGAATGTAATATTAAAATCTGTAGGATCTAAGCCATCTAAAATAGTTGGGATTTGACTCGTAAGATCAAAAAACTCAACCATATCAGCAAGATCATCACAAAGCTCTAAGTCATTTGGTGTTACTATTACTGGAGGAGCACCACCAAATGAAAGTGAAATATCATCTATGGCAAGGTCGTTTCCACAACCACCTATTGAATTGTTTACCAATACAATTTGTACCGAAGTATTCATTCCAGAATTGAAATCGATAGTAAATTGTTGCCAATTTGGATCTGCTTCATTAGGAATATCTCCTGTGTCAATTTCAGCAAGTGTAGCTCCAGTAGTGTCTTCAACTCTAAATGTCACGTTAGCTGGAATACCATTATTAGGACAAATATTTGTGTCAGTATCATATACTGTTGTAATAAATGAACTGAAAGTGTAGTCTGTATCTGTTAATAATCCATCTACAGTTCTTCTATAAAACTCATCTGTATTGAAATCTGCATTTACAAATAGAGCACGTCCATTTACATCTCCTGGAGTATTATCTTCAAGATTGTCATGCCAACCAAAGTTTAGATCAGCAGAAGTATTGATAATAGCATACTCACCGTCATTTACTTGATCTGGACCAGGATTAAAAGTATACTCTGTAAAAGGAGTAGATACTCGTTCAGTACCCGTTCCGAAATCTTCTAAGAAATCTACAACAAGACATTCTGAAACAACAATACATGGGCTTTCTAAGAATGTAATTGTAATTTCATCCATCATGATACATCCATCTACTGTTACTTCAACAGTGTATGTGCCTGTTTCGGTTACTGTAATGGTATCTGTAGTTTCTCCAGTGCTCCATAAGAAAGTTGGATTGTTCACATTTCCTGTAAGTACAGGTACAATTTCGAAAGATGTGATATCGCAAAATACATCATCTTCTCCAATGTCAACATTATAATCTACCACATCTGCTGTAACGGTTACTTCATCTGTAATTGTGGATATTGTTCCATCAGGGTTTGTAAAGGTTAATCTAGCAGTATATGTCGTAGTTTCCGTTGGACATACATTAAAAATCAAGTCATTACTTATTACATTTCCATCTTCATCTAACCAAGCAAACTCAGCATCGTCACTAACTACTCCATCTGGAATAAATCTCCAACTTTCATCAATGCCTTCCCAGTTATCAGTGTTTCTTCCTGGAGGAACTGCAAATTCAGTATTGTCGTTACCTAAAATTCCTAAAGTAGCTAAACCATCGTTCCAAGCGTCACAAACAGGCTTGTTGATAATATTAACTTCTATAACATTTAAAGATTCATAAAGTACAATTTGTTGTGAAGTCAATAAGTCATTACAACTAAATTGAGCAACCATATCAAAGTTTAGTACAAATGTTCTATATGGTGCATCACCACTTACAAAGAAGTTAATAGCATCAGGGTCATTATTTACACCTGGATCTATATCGTGAAAAGCTCCATAAATTGTGTTGAAAGGAAATGTTGCTTGATCATCATTAGGAATTGTTTGTCCTAGATCGATATTCCAATCATTAAATTCACCTGCTAATGAAGTATCAAATGAAATTTGACCATTTGCTCCTATAACAAGACTTGTGTAATCATTCTGATAATAATTAAAAGCAAAAGGAAGATCTATGATATCACTCCATGTATCATCCATTGTTAAGTTTGTAGGATCTCCACTTGTAGGTGGGTTTGGACATTCTATTTGTGCTATTCTATAAGAAGAAGTAGAAGTGAGTGGTAATGTAATAATAGATGCAGTTAAATCTACACAAGGATTTTCACAATCTACTGCTAAATCTGGTCCAGCATCAATAGTTGTACAATCAGAAGGTTCTTCACCTTCACAAGGAGTTCCATCTGGATTTGCTTGAGTAATAGTAATTGTATCTGTATTTGAACAAATCCCAAATGTTACAGTGACATCGTATGTACCTTCTTCTGTAACAGTAAGCATAGGTGCAGTTTCTCCAGTAAGTATAGTCCCATTAAGAGACCATTCATAAGTCGCTTCAGCTGGATCAGTATTAGTAGGAGAAGCGTCTAAAGTAACAGTTTCTTCAAAACAAGTATTAAAGTCATCACCTAATTCAAAAAGAAGTGCCAAGGGATTTACGACTACAGAGTCTGTAATGACACATGGTCCAGAGGTAACAATAACATTATAAACCCCTTCTTGAGTAACATCCAAAGTGGCTGATGTTTCTCCTATAAGGATTGCACTGTCTAAAAACCATTGGAAAGTAACCGTAGAAGGATCTACATTAGAGGGTGTTGCATCTAGTGTAATGGGATCTTCTAAACAGCTATTTATAGTATCTCCTAAATCAAAAATAGGTGCTATTGTAAAATCTACCATAATTACATCAGAAAAAGAACATCCTGAATTAAATGTAACTACTACGGCATATTCCCCAGCTTGCGTAACATCTAAAGTAGGATTAGTTTCATCAATAAGGATAGCACTATTAAAGAACCAAGCATAAGTAGCAATACCATCCATAAAGCCTGTGTCTAAAGTAACAGTATCACCTTCACATGCTTCAATATCATCTCCTAGATTTACGTCATCTGCAGTAATAAATTCAACAATAATTTCATCTTCAATAACACAATCTGTATTAATAAGATTTACTATAACGCTGTATAATCCAGGCAATGTAACATCTAATGTTGGACCTGTTTCTCCCACTATCTCTACACCATCCATAAACCACATATATGATAATGCGTCTGGATCTTCTGCATTAAGAGTTATTGTATCTCCATCACAAGCTGCATTTCCACTTGCAACGAGAATATCATCTCCTAAATCTGTTGCGCCAATATTAAAACTACCTGCATTTAGGAATACTGCTGAATCAAAAGAAGCATCTCCACGATCTGAAATAACCATTTTCACAGTGTACTCTTCATTTGGTAAGATATCTATTGTAGCAGTATTTAAAGAGACGGTACGACCATCAAATTGTATGCTATTTGTATTGTTTGCATCTTGATTACTTACGTATAGTTCAGGAAAGAAATTAACTCCATTAATTTCGGAGCCACAAGTAAAAGTATCGCTGTGAATAGATAGCGTATTTACAGGAACGTTGTCTGAACCTACTATAGAAGCTATGTTTTGTCCGCCAAAAGGAGCGCCAGATGTGTCAGCTATACCTGGGCCACTTACTAAAAAGGCAAAACCATCTCTAAATGTATCATCACATTCAAAATCATCTTCATATTCTTCTGAAGCAAAGATAAATTCAAAGTTAATTTGATCTAATGCAGAAGTAAAGGTAAATTCGAATACAGTAGCATTATTTGTAGCTACATTGGTTCCTGTAAAGTTATCTAAGATAGCTTCGATATCAACATCTCCAGGCCAATCAAAAAGACCATCAGAACTTCCTCCTTGATCATTAGGTCCTTGTGCGTTTACTGCAAACCCTGAAGATAATATAATCCCTTCCTCAAAAGGAAAGTCGGTGTCATTATTTCTAAAGTAACCCCAGCTACGCTCAGATAAGTCAGTAGTTCCAGTAGGGTTCTCACTTAGGTTTGTTAGCGTAATATCAACACAAGAATTTCCATTTACTAAAACATCTTGTATAAGTTCTTCTGCAGTTAGAGAAGATTCAGGATCATTAGAATCATTAACAACTATAGATTGGGAATAGGAGCTAATTGTAATAATTAAAATTAGAAACGAAAGTAATTGTTTTCTCATTATGATAGAAAATTAGTTGTTGTATTCGATGCTATTGGAATAGTTCGACGAGTATCTTTTTTTGATTAGTAGGATTTATTTTTTCTAAAAACAAAAGCAACTATAAAAAAGAAGATATTTTGTCTTTTAATGTTACTAAGGTTAAACAAAAAAAGAAGCCTACAAAACGTTAACTTTTTTTTTAGATATAAAGCACAAAATCATCGACGACTAACAATTGTTATCTTCAAGATTTAAGATTTAACAATGGGTTATTGTGTTAAAAAGTATTTTTTAAGGTTTTTAATAGAGAAGTAATTCCAAAAAATAGTCTGTTTAAGCCTAACTTTTGACTTGTGAACGCTTCTTGTGATTGCTTTTTGAGAATTATGATGAATCTTATGAATTAGGGCTAATGCACTCAATAGAATTTAGTGTTTTTTTATTTGTATATTACAGATTACTAATTAATTAAACCAAAGATTTATGAAATTTAAATTACTATTTTCAGTATTATGTTTATTTTCTTTTTTGTCCTATGGACAAATAGAAGATAAGAAGCCTCCTTTTTTTCAAGGTAAAATATCCTCAGTAGAGTATGTTAGCTCTTTATTGTCTAGGCCTAATGACCTTGTAGCACCAGATAATTCTGTAAAAGAAGCTAAAGACAAGAGGTCTTTAGCTCCTCAAATTGTTCAAGGAAAAGATCCTCAAGTTGAGAATGATTATTTTGTAAGAAATAGGCATAAAATGGAGCAGAGTGTTCGCATGGCTCCTGCAAGTGTTGTTTTTGATGCTTATGCATCAGGATCACAACCTACAGATCCTTCGCTGGCTGTGGGTCCTAATCATGTGATGGTTGTGTTTAATACAGGTTTTGCTATTTATGATAAATCTGGGAATCAATTATTGGGACAAACTGCTCCAAATCCTGCTATTTTTCCATCTGGTGGTTGTTGTGATCTTACCGTATCTTATGATAATGCTGCAGATAGATGGGTGCTTTCTTTCTTAGGGTCAGGAGCTCAGGTAGCAGTCTCTGATGGACCAAACCCTCTCACAGCAAACTGGTTTGTTTATACAATTTCTGGAATACAAGATTATCAAAAATTATCTGTATGGAGTGATGGATATTATATTACTGAAAATACAGGCAGTTCAAATAGATTGTGGGCTTTAGAGAGAGATGCTATGTTAGTAGGAGATCCAAATGCTCAAATTCTAGGATTTAATCTTCCAGGGATTGTAACAAGTGGATTTTTTAGTCCACAAGCATTAAATGTAACAGATAGCAATTTACCTGCACCTGGAGGAGCAACCATTGTATATTTACAAGATGATGCTTGGAATGGGGTGTCAGTAGATCACATTAAAGTTTGGACTGCTGATGTGAATTGGTCTAACCCGTCAAGTTCAACAGTGTCTAATCCAACACAAATTAATACAACACCTTTTATAAGTGTATTTGATAATGGAAGTTTTTCAAATTTATTACAACCTGGAAATGGAAGACGTATTAGTATAGATGCATTACAAGCAACTATTATGAATCAAGCGCAGTTTAGAAAGTTTGCTACGCATAATTCGGCTGTTTTTAATTTTGTGGTAGATGCAGATGCGAGTTCTGGAGAGCAAGCAGCAGTACGTTGGTATGAATTCCGCCAGAATGGAGATAACCAACCTTGGTCATTGTACCAAGAAGGCACATATACAGCTCCAGATGGAAGACATGCTTGGAATGCAAGTATGGCTATGGACGCGCAAGGTAATATAGGAATGGGATATACATCTATGTCTGGGCCTAATACACCATCAACAGTGTTTGTAAGTTCATATTATACTGGAAGAATGAGTACAGATCCATTAGGTACTATGACCGTTATGGAGGGATTGATTGCTAATGGTGATGCTAAAATTCCAGGTACTCGTTATGGTGATTATAGTAAAATGGATGTCGATCCTTCTGATGGTTCTACCTTCTGGTTTATTAATGAATATATGAATAGTGGAAGAAGAGGTGTTGTTGGTGCGTTTCAGTTACAAGCAGGACCTCCGGATACTGAAGTCCCATCTGATCCAACTAATCTCGTAGCTTCTAATATTACATCAAATAGTGCGACACTTAGTTGGAATGCTTCTTCAGATAATGTAGGAGTGGTTAGCTATACCGTTTCTATAGATGGGAATATAGTTGGGTCTTCAGCAACAACAACATTTGATGTAACAGGGCTTTCAGAGTTAACACTATATAATGCTTCTGTAACTGCTCAAGATGCAGCAGGAAATGTGTCGGGCGCTGCTACTACATCATTTACTACCCTCGAAGGTAATGGAGGTGCTCCAGGTGTGATTGCTGGTTATTTCTTTGAGACAGGATTTGAAGGATGGATAGATGGGGGAAATGATTGTGCAAGGCAATCTACTTCAAACTCTTTTGAAGGATCTTTCTCAATACGATTAAGAGATAATTCTAATTCTTCAAATATGGTGTCACCGGTGTTAGATTTATCAGGAAATAATCAAGTGACTATCGAATTCCATTCTTTTGCAAATAGTATGGAAAATGGAGAAGATTATTTTGTAGAATTCTTTAATGGATCATCATATCAAGTAATAGGTCAGTATGTGAGTGGAACAGATTTTTCTAATGGATCTTTCTTTACAGATACAATCACATTAGATAGTAGTAATTTTAATTTTAATACTTCAAACAGATTCCGTATCCGTTGTGATGCAAGTGCAAATAATGATCAAATATGGATAGATCAGGTGATTGTTTCTGGTGATAATACTAATTCACTAGCTTCACAAGAAGCACCAACTATTACAGCATTACGTTCGTTTACTGAAGCTTCTGAAGATAATATTAAGTTGTACCCTAATCCTACAAGATCACAATTGACAATTGATGTTCTAGATGAAATGTATGAAGAGATTATTATCTTCTCTTCTACAGGAACTATTGTACAAAAGATAAATCCTAAGCAAGACTCCCTTTCTGTTGATGTATCAAAATTATCATCAGGGATGTACTTTGTGAGATTTGTTTCAAAAGATGGACTGGCTGTAACTAAAAGGTTTATTAAGCAGTAATTAATAGATCCTATGAGTCGTCCTAAAATAGGTTGACAGTTTTTAAATACTTTAATTTAATCCAGTGAAGCTAGCTTCACTGGATTTTTTGTTATGTATAAAATTAGGTGTTTCATAGTTAAGACTCAAATGTGGTCTTTTGTTGTTATAAATAATTATTGATTCTGTGATTAGTTTTTTAAGTTCTGCTCCAGTATTACATTTATTCAGGAGGAATTCTCCTTTTAAAATACCATTAATTCTTTCTGCTAGTGCATTTTGATAACAATCGTATCCATCTGTCATCGATGGTTTGATATTAGATTTTAGTAATTGTTTTTGATAAACAGAAGAACAATATTGTAACCCTCTATCCGAGTGGTGTATTAATGGATTTTTTGTGTTTCTATTTTTAATAGCCATTTGGATGGCTTTTACTACATTTTCTGCACTCATATCATCACTAAGATGATATCCCATGATCTTTCTACTATAAGCATCAGTAACTAGGGAAAGATAATGAGTACGTTCTCTACTTTTTATATAGGTAATATCACTCACAAAGTATTGTTCTGGTGCAGTTGCTTTTGTTTCTTTCATAAGATTCGGATACTTTCTTAACCAGTGTTTTGAGTTGGTGGTTTTAGTATAGTTTTTCTTAGGTCTAATCAACATGGATTCAGACCTGAAATCGTCAAATAGGGCATCTCTTCCTATTTTTATATTATTGATTCTAAACTCTTTTTTGAGCAAATAATATAATTTTCTAGTTCCTAAACGCGGCATCTCTCTTCGAATACCTTCTACCATTGGTTTTATCTTAGAGAGTTGTTCTTGCCTAGCTATCAAACGTTTTTCAGATTGATAAATAGCTTGTCTAGAGATCCCAAACAATCGACAACAAGGTGAGAGACTCACTTGTTTTTCTTGTCGGATGCATTGGATTGAATGGGAGAATACTTTTTTCTAATAGCAGTACCATATTGACTATCTGAGATATCAATCATAGTATTGAGAATCTCATTCTTAAGTTTCTCATCTGAGAGTTCACGCTCTAAACGTTTGATCTTCTGTGCTGGGGTCTCTTTTCGCTTTGGATTAGACATATGATGAATCATAGGATTACTCCAATCTAAGGTACCATGTTTTCGTAACCAAACCAAAACAGTACTCCTACCTTGAATCCCATAAGCCTTTTGTGCTTGTTTATAGGTCATCTCGCCTTTTTCTACTTGAGAGATAACGGCTAATTTAAAGCCTAAATTGTAATCACGTTGCGTACGCTTATTACTTGTTTTTTTTGAATGTTTCATAAATAAGTCGAAATTGTGTCAACTTATTTCAGGACGGGACACTAGTTATATAAAAAAAGCCTGTGAAATTTCACAGGCTTTTTAATTTTATGGTGTATGTTTAAAGATACAATACACAGGGAAGTGGTCACTATACCCTCCTAAATATCTTCTGCCAGCGTAGGTACGAAATGGATTCCCTTTAAAACGTCCTTTAAATTCAGTGAGGTGGTGCTCATTATAAATATCAGATTTGTCATATCTAAGAGTGTTTTTATGCATACGCATAAAATTTGCAGATAGAATAATTTGATCAAAGAGATACCATTCAAAATCATGATTAAGACTTCCTTCATATCGGGTATTTAGAAATACCATAGGATTATACAGATCTTTTTGAACTAAATGGTTTTTGATACTTTCATTATGAGGACCATCGTTAAAGTCGCCCATAACAATAATACGTGCTTCAGGTTCTTCCTCTTCAATACGCTCAATAATCATTCGGTTTTTTTGAGCAGCTGTAATTCGTTTGGGTTGTGATTCTTCTACACCACTTCGTCGGGAAGGCCAGTGATTTACTAATACATGCGTTCTCACACCCATTAAGTTTCCAGTAACGTGTAGAATATCACGGGTATAATCACGTTCTCCAAATTCTGATTCTAAGTATACAGAAACGGTCTCACTATCTATGACTTTAAAATCTTCTTTTAGGTATAATAAACCTACATCAATACCCCGTTCATCTGGAGAATCGTAATGTACAATGTCATACCCATGGTCTTCGAGATCTTCAGTTTCTATAAGTTTTTGAAGTACTGCTTTGTTTTCTACTTCGGCAACGCCTACTAATGAAGGGGCGTTATTTGTTTCTTTGTGTCCAATTTGTGAAATCACACGACCTAGCTTGTTTAGCTTTTTAGTATATCGCTTGCTATTCCAGTTTTTATATCCTTCGGCGGTAAAATCATCATCGAGTGTTTCGGGATCATCTTGGGTGTCAAAAAGGTTTTCTAGGTTGTAAAATGCAACACCTATTTTCTTTTGTTCTGAGTGCGCTTTCGCGAAAGCGGAATTATCTTTCATACATATTTTATCTAGAGACTAATTTACTAAAAAGGATTACAACCTATTCCCTACCTTTGTCTCATGCTAGAAACTGAACAAATAGAATATGAAAAATGTGTTCTCGTTGGGGTGACCACACGTCATCAGAGTGAGGATAAAATGAATGAGTATCTGGATGAGCTTGAATTTCTTGCGTATACAGCAGGAGGTGAAGTGACTAAAAGATTTACGCAAAAGCTAGATATGCCTAATCCTAAAACATTTTTAGGAACAGGAAAGATGGAAGATGTCAAGGCATATGTAGAGCAACATGAGATAGGAACGGTCATTTTTGATGATGAGCTTTCTCCTGGCCAACAGCGTAATATAGAGCGATTATTAGCATGTAAAATTGTAGATCGCACCTATTTGATACTTGATATTTTTGCACAAAGAGCACAAACGAGTTATGCTCGTACACAGGTAGAACTTGCGCAATACCAATACTTATTACCAAGGCTTACAGGCTTATGGACTCACTTAGAGCGTCAACGAGGAGGTATAGGAATGCGCGGGCCTGGAGAGACCGAAATTGAAACAGATAGACGTATTGTAAGAGATCGTATTACGCTTCTTAAAGGGAAGATGAAAGCGATCGATAAGCAAATGGCAACCCAGCGTGGGAATCGTGGAGCATTAGTGCGCGTGGCTTTGGTAGGATATACCAATGTAGGAAAGTCTACACTCATGAATACCTTAAGTAAAAGTGAAGTATTTGCAGAAAATAAGCTTTTTGCAACACTAGATACTACAGTGCGTAAAGTGGTGATTGGAAATTTGCCATTCTTACTTTCAGATACCGTAGGTTTTATACGCAAGCTACCCACACAACTGGTAGATTCTTTTAAGAGTACACTAGATGAAGTGCGAGAGGCTGACTTATTACTGCACGTCGTTGATATATCACACCCTCAATTTGAAGATCATATCGCATCTGTAAATCAAATTTTAGACGAAATTAAAAGTGCAGATAAACCCGTTCTGATGGTGTTTAATAAAATAGATGCGTATCAGCCAGAGGCGTATGATGAGGAAGATTTAATGATAGAGCGTACAGTCGCACATTACTCTCTAGATGAATGGAAACAAACTTGGATGGCTAGAACCAATGGAGACTCTATTTTTATATCTGCATTAAATAAAGATAATTTTGAAACCTTTAGGAAGAAAGTATATGAACGTGTAAGGGAGATTCACGTGACGCGTTTTCCTTATAATAGTTTTCTATATCCAGAGTATGTAGAAGGGATATAATAACGATCTCATTATAAGATAAAAAAATGCAAGTCTAGTAGGCTTGCATTTTTTTGTAACACTTTTTAAAAAATCTTTACTTATTATTGTGTAACTAACCATCACATATATGCATCCTAAACACGAAGATTCTAAGTTTAAAAAATGGCTTGACATTTTACAACAGGAAAGTTGGCAATTAGAACTCATTATTTCTGGAGTTGCTATTTTAGGCTTATTTCAAGCTTTTGAGCCTATTATTAAGATTACCAATTCGGTTGCTGCAAAAACAATAGGAAATTCAGCACTTAGCGCTATTTCTGGGATAGGCTTTGCGGCAATTATTATATGTCTTTTGTCTTTAACGATCTGTTTGATCATTCATGTTATTTTGCGAGGGCTTTGGATTGGAGCTGTAGGATTGCGTTATTTTTCTGGAGATATAGATTATGAGGTGCTTAATTATACAGATAAGTTTAAAAACTATCTCCAAAAGCGTATAGGGTCTTTTGATAAATACATTGCAAAACTAGAAGATTATTGTAGTATCATTTTTGCGTTATCTTTTTTATTAGTTTTTTTCTTCCTCTCTTTCTTTATAACTATTGGCGTCGTAGCAGCATTAGTGGCTATTATTGATGGCCTATTTGGAACTAGTGAAATAGGAGAAGTTATAGGTACTATCATATTAGTATTTATGTTTATTGCTATTTTCTTGACTGCTTTTGATTTTTTTACACAAGGCTTTTTGAAAAAGAAAAAATGGATTGGGGTTATATACTTTCCTATATATAGGTTAATGAGCCGTATTACATTTTCATTTCTATATAGACCATTGCTATATAATTTATTAGATAATAAACTCGGGAAACGTATTCTAGCAGTATTATTACCTGTTTTTATAGGAGGGCTTTTATTATTTTCTGTAAATATAAGGGAGTCTAATTTTCATATAGATAGATGGGCAAACAGAGCAGAGTATGCTAGAGCTATAAATTATGATGATGAAATCGTTGATAGAGAAAGTGCATTTGTGAGAGGTGCTGCTATTCCCTCTAAGATTATGAAGGAATCTGCATTGCCTATTTTTATAAAGCATAGGATTGCTATAGAGGATGTTATTTACAAAATAGATAGTACGTTAGTACCTGAAAACGATGAGCGTGGGTATGAATCTGGGGGTGTTAATTTCCAGTTTAATATTGAAGATGATAGTACGGCATACCCTAAGTTTAAGAAATATATACGCTTATTAGAAGAGGTAATTACAATTAAATTGGATGATACCATTATGCCTACTAGTTATATTATGTCACATAACCTTAAGAATCAAAGGGGGTATGAAACGGTTTTAGATTTAAAAGATGTTTCTCGAGGTATGCACACGTTGCATATCACCAGAAAAGACCAAAGAAATGATTCTATTATTACAAGAGACGTTGCTAGGATTCCTTTTTGGTATTATCCTGATTAAATAGGGGTACTTGGTACGCTTTCGCGAAAGCATAAAAAAACCCACTCAAGACGAGTGGGTTCTTATATTCTAATTAATTCTTTAATTAAAATGCATAGCTTAATCCAAATGTCCAATAACTTTGTATTTCGTCATCTACATTATCGTCACTTAACTCAAAAGGAGTTGCCATAGGCATTGCAGCAAGTAGTTGATTGTTTACAAAGTTTACAGTTTCTTGTCTGTTTCCTCTTAAACCAAAATCAAATCCAACTCCAATTTTCTTCCATAGTGTATAACCAAAAGAATTGGTCCAAGTCCAGTTTGATAAATCACTAGATTCATAACTTTGAAATGCAGAAAGATTAGATTTAAAATTAATCGCTCCTATTTTACGTGTATAGTCAACTAAGATTTTTGCTCCTAAAGAAGACTCAAAAACAGTATCACCACTACTAAATACAAAGTTGTAGTTTAAAGGATGCACAACCACTACTAAATTTGGTATAGGAGTCCATGTACCCCCAACCCCAAGATCTAAATATCCAGGATCATTGAAATTGTCTAGTATCGTTGTTCTATACTCTGCAAGTCCAGAAATTGCAAAGTTCTTAGTTATATTTCTACCATATAAAGAAGAGATGTTAAATACATCTGTTCCAGCTCTAAAGCTATCATCATCTTCAGGGTCGTCTTTATCATCAAATTTTACCCATCCTAAATTGATGTTTGCAGCGTTACGCCAGAAGAATTTTTCTTGTGTAAGATTTGCAAAACCATTTACAGTAAATGCAATATTTCCAGAAGATACATTAGGTGTTCCTTGAGAGAACCAATCACTAAACTGAGAAATACTTCCTCCTATAGTTCCGAAAGCTCCTTTTTTCCATCCAGGTAATGCATCTATTTGAGCTTGTAATGCATCTACTTCTCCTTGAAGTTTTGCGATTTCAGCTTTTTTAGGGGCTTGTTGTTCTTTTAATTCTTCTTCTGTTTGTGCAGATAGATTGAATGTCAAGAGTATAGTTGCCGCTAATGCTATGATTTTTTTCATAAGTAAATTGGGTTTGTTAATTACTACTGCAAATATAGAACATCCTTGAAAAATGCACTTTTAGACACTGTAAAGCCTATTAATGTGTATTACGACGATAATAATAGTCTTTTTGTCGATTTGTTTTTTGATAATATGATTTTATGAGTAGCTAGGATTGCGACTTCTAATCAAAAGAAGAATATTTTAGACTTAACTCTAAAACTTCTCGTACCTGAAGGCCACTAATCGCATTTTCATCATATGCTGGTTTTGCATACAAAACCTTAATCTTTAACAATGATAAGTCTTAGATTAGTGATGAGTTTTGTAGACCAATTTATTTTTTCTTATATAATGGAACTGATGAGCAGGCTTCACCAAAGAGTAAACTTTTTACAACAGGTTGTAATTTTTCTATGAGTAATAGGTATGCATTTTCAGGAACAGGTTTGTTTGTGCATCCTTTTACAATGACGGGACTATTTAGATAAGGAGTTGTGTCTAATGTTGAAATTGCTTCTGTAAATAGAATTGTTTCTAGTGTTTCTTGAGAACCTGTAATGGTTTTTTTTGCAATACCTTGTAATTGTGTGGCGACAAGCATATATGCCCAAGCAGGAATAATGGCATCGGTACTACAATGCAATGAAACATAGGCATCTTGATATTGTGTCCAATTATGGTTGGATACGCTTTCGCGAAAGCGTTTTTCTCGTAATATAAAACCTTCTTCTAGCCATTGTGAAATATCTACACGCTTACGATCGCCCGAAGCATATAACTCTTCAAGATCAAATGTGATCAGTTTACTATTTGCTACTCTATTTATGATTTCATCCATGGTTTCTTAGATGTTTTTATGCCATCTTTACTTAGTATTTTATTTCTTCACTCATTTGCATTTGTGTGAAACGGAAAGTTCACTATATTTTGTAAAGGAAAAAATTACAAAATCTATTGAACAACCACCAAACTCCTTTTAAGATAGTGATTGATAAGTGTGCTTATAACATTCCCAATTCTAACTTCGCTTCTTCACTCATTTGCATTTGTGTGAAACGGAAAGTTCATTATATTTTGTAAGGAAAAATTACAAAATCTACTGAACAACCACCAAACTTCTTTTAAGATAGTGATTGATAAGTGTGCTTATAACATCCCTAATTCTAACTTCGCTTCTTCACTCATTTGCATTTGTGTGAAACGGAAAGTTCACTATATTTTGTAAATGAAAAAATTACAAAATCTACTGAACAACCACCAAACTCCTTTTTAGATAGTGATTGATGAGTATGTTTATAACATTCCCAATTCTAACTTCGCTTCTTCACTCATTTGCATTTGTGTGAAACGGAAAGTTCACTATATTTTGTAAAGGAAAAAATTACAAAATCTACTGAACAACCACCAAACTCCTTTTAAGATAGTGATTGATAAGTGTGCTTATAACATCCCTAATTCTAATTTCGCTTCTTCACTCATCAGGTCTTGAGACCAAGGAGGGTCGAAGGTGATTTCAACTTCACAATCATTTACTCCTTTGATTGATTTTATTTTTTCTTCTACTTCCAGAGGTAGTGTTTCAGCTACGGGACAATTAGGTGTCGTTAATGTCATTAACACCTTTGTGTCATAGTCTTCATTTACAAAAACATCGTAAATCAATCCGAGCTCATAAATGTCTACAGGAATCTCTGGATCGTATATTGTCTTGATCACGCGAACTATTTTTTCGCCTAACTCTTCTGTGTTTATTGTTGTATCGCTCATATTTATTTCTCGCGAAGGCAGGAATCTTTCCCACAATCGACTTTTTTTATTCCCACGAAGGTGAGAATCTTATGATTATTATTTCAAAATAGGAATCTCACCTAAATTATCACGAGTATTATTTTTTTGTATATAACGTTAATTAAGCTGCGTTTGATATGCTATTGCATATAACTTTAATTGTTTAATCATACTTACAAGACCATTAGCTCGTGTGGGAGATAAATGCTCTTTAAGCCCTATCTCATCTATAAATGCAGTATCGGCATCTATAATATCTTGAGGTGCTTGTCCAGAAAACGCTCTGATTAAAATAGCAATAATCCCTTTAGTAATAATGGCATCACTATCTGCTGTAAAATGTATAGTTCCATCTTCCATATCGGCATGTACCCAAACTTTACTTTGGCACCCTTTAATAATATAATCGTCTGTTTTATATTGCTCGTCAATAAGCGGTAACGATTTTCCTAGATCAATCATATACTCATAACGTTGCATCCAGTCGTCAAACATAGAAAACTCGTCTATGATCTCTTCTTGTATTTCTTTTATTGCTGCCATAATTAAAATATAAAACGTGTTGCTTTTAAAACTTCTTTGCCGTCTTCATATAGCACCAATGTATCTTCTTGGATGCTAAATTCTTTTGTAGTCGTAAAGATATTTAAAAACTGTCTTTCTTTGTTCATTACTACTTCGTCACAAAGTATTCTCGTACCTATAGGTTGAGAAAATGTAACACTATTTTTGTTCTTTGTAAATCCAACACTATACGTATTACATCCTGAAAATCCCGAGATTTTTGATGTACGATCATTAATTTTTACATTAAGATCATTCCCTTCTATTTCCTGACCATACAAGGTATTTACAATAAAAGTACCTGCAAAAATGGAGGTCTCATCTTGTACACTTGTTTTTTGAGCAGTAGTGCATGAATAGGTCATGCTAAAGCCAATTAATAAGATATATAATCGTAACATCATTGTGAACATACTATGGCAAAGATAGTGCCCAAATAGCCAACTGTCATCGTGACGGTATAGAAATTATAGATGTTTATATAGATACCACATGGGTTTGTACATATCGTGTAATAATTCAAAGTCTAAATGCTGTAAGCCTCCTTTTATATATCCTAGACTATTATAGAAATTCATAGCCTGTGGGTGTTGATCCATAGCATCTAGCCAAATGAGCTGATGGCCGGTCTCTTGAGCACGTGTTTGCGCATACTGCATAAGGCGTCTCCCAATGCCTTTCCCTTGTATCGTTGTATCTAGATAAATGCGGTGTACTTTGAAACTTTGCCGATCAGGTTGTTCAGGATACGTGCAATTTTCTATTATTTTTAAGATGCCAATGGTCGTGTATTCTTTGTTGTATACGCTTTCGCGAAAGCGTACAAAGTAATAATACGATCCTTTTTCCTGAAGTTCTTTTTTAAGGTTTTCAAGAGTATATAAATTATTGATGTACCAATTCCCTTGATCCTGCCAGAAATGTTCATAGGCAGGCGGATAGATGCGTTTCATTAGTTCGTACAGCGCTGGCTGATCTTCTAATGTGATAGGTTGCAATACTAATTGATCAGAAATAGTAATCATTACTTAGGCATTTACGAAAGCATCATCACAGCACGCTCCACACCTTTCACAAACGTATCGATCTCTTCCTTTGTGTTATAAAAGGAGAAAGAGGCTCTTACGGTACCAGGAATTTTAAAATAATCCATAATAGGTTGTGCGCAATGATGTCCTGTACGTACAGCAATCCCTAATTTGTCTAAGATAGTACCAATATCATACGGATGAATCGATCCAACATTAAAAGAAATAACAGCGGTTTTCTTTGAAGATTCTCCATAGATTTTAAGCCCTTCAATTTTAAGGAGTTTCTCTGTGGCATATTGAAGTAATTCTTCTTCATAAGCAGCAATCACATCAAATCCTATCGCATTCATATAATCTAATCCAACACCGGTAGCAATACCACCACAAATATTTGGCGTTCCTGCTTCAAACTTGTGAGGCAAGCCAGCGTAGGTGGTTTTTTCAAAAGTGACTTGATCTATCATTTCACCACCACCTTGGTAAGGCGGTAACTTTTCTAATAAGGCTTCTTTTCCATATAGAATTCCAACACCTGTTGGGCCACAGATTTTATGAGCACTTGCTACATAAAAATCAGCGCCAAGAGCTTGTACATCTGGTTTGATGTGTGGGGTTGCTTGTGCACCATCTATCACCACAGCAGCGCCTACGTTATGTGCTTCGGCGATAATATGTTCTATAGGATTTACAGTTCCTAATGCGTTTGATACGTGATTTACAAATACCAATTTAAGGTTGGTTGAGATCGCTTTCGCGAAAGCGTCCATATCTAACTCCCCGCTTTGCGTCATAGGAATCACTTTTAAGATAGCCCCTGTGCGTTCACAAAGCATTTGCCAAGGAACAATATTACTATGGTGTTCTAAAGCAGATACCAAGATTTCATCTCCTTTTTGAAGCAGTGCACTGTATCCATTTGCAATTAAGTTGATCGCATGTGTTGTTCCTGAAGTAAGGATAATTTCATGAGCTTTTGCAGCATTAAAATGTTTTTGAATTTTAATACGTGCTTCTTCATAAGCATCAGTTGCTTCTTGCGAAAGCGCATGTACACCTCTATGAATATTTGCATTGTAATTAGAATAGTAATCTACAATGGCATCAATGACTGCTTGAGGCGTTTGAGACGTAGCAGCATTATCAAAATAGATTAAAGGTTGTCCATTTACTTGTCTTGAAAGTATAGGAAAATCTTTTCGTATGTCTTGTACGTTAAACGTAGTATGTGATGTTGTTGCTGCCATGTTCAGTCTCGCCTTCTTTTTATTAGTGAACCTCAATTTTGAGAAGTCTGTAAGACGTACTCAAAATTGTAAGTTGAACTAATCCCGCTTTTTCAGCGGGATCCTGGTTTTATACCTTTTTATCAAAATACCCGCTTTTAGGGCGGGTATTTTAATATATGATTATACTATATTCTTATATCTCAAACCCTATGCTTACGCCAATTTTCTTGGCAATAAGTTTGGTGATACGTTGTTTTAATTGCGGAATTTTTACACTTGATAATACCGTGTTTGCAAAGGCATACATTAATAATGCTCTTGCTTCTTTTTTGGCAATACCTCTAGATTGTAAATAAAATAAAGCGCTTTCATCTAATTGACCAATAGTACATCCGTGTGAACAACGTACGTCATCTGCAAAAATCTCTAATTGAGGTTTTGAGTTAATCGTCGCTTTATCATCTATCAGGATATTATTGTTAGATTGATATGCGTTTGTTTTTTGCGCTTCTTTTTCTACAACTACTTTTCCATTAAAAACACCTATTGCACTATCTGCAAAGATCCCTTTGTAATCTTGATGTGATTCACAGTTGGGTTCTATATGATGTACCAATGTATTATGGTCTACGTGTTGTTTTCCTTCTATAAGCGTTACTCCTTTTAATATAGAATCAATACGCTCTCCTTTCTGATAATAGTTGAGGTTATTACGTGTAATATTTCCTCCTAATGAAAAAGTGTGCACAGAAACAATACTCTCTCCATGTTGCTCTATTTCTGTTGTATCAACGAGAGAAGCATCTAACTTATCATTTTGGATTTTATAATAATCTATAATAGCACGTTTTGCAGCATAAACTTCAGTAACAGAATTTGTAAACGTCGCATTATCTGATAAACTCTGATGACGTTCTATAATTTGTACTTCTGAATTTTCTTCAGCAACAATAAGATTACGAGGTTGTAGAAGTGCAGCTTCTTTTGACCCTGTTGCAAAATGAATGATCTGGATAGGCTTGTCTGCTACTTTTCCTTTAGGGATATAGATATAGGCTCCATCTCTAGCAAAAGCAGTATTAAGCGATGTTAAACTCTCTTCTTTTACAATTTTATTGAAGTATACATCAATAACTTGTTTATACTTAGATTTTGTAAGTGCAGAATTCATTGTACATACATCGATCCCATCGTGTGTTGTAGAGGATAAGTGTGCATTAAAAACACCATCTACAAAAATGATATTATAAGTATCTATATCATTAATGAAATAACGCTCTACATCTTTAAAATCTAAGGAAGATTTTTTAGTAGGAAAGATATTGTAGTCTTTCTTTAAGATGCTATTGAGGGATGTGTATTTCCAAGCCTCATCCTTTTTAGTAGGGAATCCTTCTGCTTCAAATGTTTTTATAGCATTGCCACGTACATCATATATGGGAGAGTCTGGATCAAGACTGTCTTGAAAAACGATGTGTGAACTTACTAATTTATCTTTTAAACTCATATTTTTTGGTTTCAAGTTTAAGGTTTCACGTTTAAAGCGTTAACTCTTAAATTTTGTTCCTTGGTAATCTTTTTTGTTGAGATAATTTATAAAGCTGGATATACGCTTACTTAAGTATTCGCAATCAGCAATTAATTTTTCAAAAGTTATTTCATTTATATATTCCCAGTCTAATAATCTATATAACTGAGATCTCGTTTCTCCTGCTGAACCTTTAGCTATAGCCAAAAACTGTCTAAACTCTAGGTTTCCGTCACGTTCAAAGCCTTCTGCAATATTATCCATAATAGATCCAGCCGAACTGCAAATTTGATCTTTAAGTTTAAAATTTTGTTTTAGTTCTGTTGATTTGGCAATTAGAATAATCTCTTTGTTTAATGCATGTGCATCTTGCCATATTCTTAAATCTTCAAAACGTTTAACAGTAGCCATTTTAAACTTTAGACTTGAAACTTTTAAACCAGTTCCTCTTTAAGCCAGTCGTATCCTTTTTCTTCAAGCTCGTGAGCAAGTTCTTTGCCTCCTGTCTTTACAATCTTACCATCCATAAGTACGTGTACAACATCTGGTACGATATAATCTAATAGTCTTTGATAGTGAGTAATTACTAGGACAGCGTTATCTTCACTACGTAATTTGTTTACACCATTTGCTACAATGCGTAGTGCATCGATATCAAGACCAGAATCTGTTTCATCAAGGATCGCCAACTTAGGTTCAAGCATAGCCATTTGAAAAATCTCATTACGCTTTTTCTCTCCTCCAGAAAATCCTACATTAAGAGATCTAGATAAAAACTTACGATCTATTTCAAGAAGCTCTGATTTTTCACGTATCATTTTAAGCATATCACTAGCAGGCATATCTTCTAGTCCTTTTGCTTTACGTGTTTGATTGATAGCCGTTTTGATAAAGTTTGTAACGGTTACCCCAGGAATTTCAACAGGATACTGAAAAGATAAAAACACACCTTCATGTGCACGTTCTTCAGGATCCATTTCTAGAATAGACTCTCCATTAAGAAAGATATCACCATCAGTAACTTCATATTCTTCTTTTCCTGCTATAACAGAAGATAATGTACTTTTTCCAGAACCATTAGGCCCCATAATAGCATGTACTTCTCCAGCTTTAATCTCAAGATTGATTCCTTTTAGGATATCTTTTTCTTCTATACCTGCGTGCAGGTCTTTTACTGTTAACATAGTGTTTTTTATTACTTTTTGTTTCAGGCTGTTATTTTCCTGTTTCTATTTTAATAGGCTCATTTCCTTTAGAGGGGAGCACTTCAATAATCTCTTTGATAGTTACAATCTCATCCCAAACATCACTACCTTCTGGTTTAGGGTGTATTTCTCCTTTTATAACTACAGGTACCATATCAAATTTGTCTTTTTGTTTGTCAGAGACTTGTTTGATTAGTTTTTCAGTCATTTCATCTAAAGAAACACCATAGATAAAATTCTTACCCATAATAACACCTGCGCCGTCTACAAATAGAAATTCTCCTTCTATTGTTTTAAGGGATTCATCAGTGTTTAAGTTACCAGCTACTACGGTATCAGATTCTTTAGAGGAATCTTCTGTCTTAGTTTCATTTTTACAGCTTATGATACTTACTGCTAAAACAAATAAAATGGCTATTTTTTTCATAGGGATATTAGTTTAGTGCTTTAGGAGCTACAGGCATTTTTACAAAGTCTGCAGGCTCGTGTTGTATATATACTTTAGCGTTTTTTGCTTTCGCGAAAGCTTCAAAATTAGCAATCGCAGTTTTACTTTGATCAAGATCATGATTAAATACAGGAATTACTTTCCCATCTCGATTTTCTTGAAAATGATACATATCTCCAGATAACAACGTGGGTCCATTTTCTGGTAAATCAATAAAAAGTACTTGATGACCCGGCGTATGACCTGGCATTGATTTTATAATGACACTACCATCTCCAAATACATCACGATCTCCTGAAAGTTCGATGACATTGGTAAGTTCTTTAAAAGAATCTGGCGCATAAAAACCGTTTCCTTTTATTTCTTCACCTATAGCAAAATTATATTCAGGTTTTTGTACAAGCCATTTTGATGCAGCAAAATGATTTGCAGCACCAGTATGGTCAAAATGGATATGAGAAAATGCGATGTAGTCTATATCTTCTTTTTTAACTCCTATAGAGGCTAATTGATTTAATATAGAATCTTTTCTAGAAATTGTAAAAGCTCCATCAGGAGTTGTATATGGCTCTTGACCTACAAGACCTTCTGGTAAACCTGTATCCCATAATAAAACACCTTTTGGATGTTTTATTACATAAAAAGCATCAACTAGCTTTTTAGATTCTCCTTTATACGTTTCTCCTTGAGCAAAAAGGTTTAAATTATTTGCTCCAACAGACCCTCCGTTAAATGTATATAACGCAACTGCTGGTTTTGCAGGAGTTTTAGTTTCTTCCTGAGATTGTTTGTTTTCTACAGAAGATTCCTTACAAGACATCATAGCTAATACAACAGCTACTAATGTGATAATCTTTTTCATGACTTTCTAAATGGTTATAGATTTTGATTATCCTACACTTCCTTCTAAACTAATTTCTAGTAATTTTTGAGCCTCTACTGCAAACTCCATAGGAAGTTTATTAAGTACTTCTTTACTAAAACCATTTACAATCAATGCGATTGCCTTTTCTGTATCAATACCACGCTGATTACAGTAAAAAATTTGATCTTCTCCAATTTTACTAGTGGTAGCCTCATGCTCAATTTGCGCAGATTTGTTTTTTGCTTCTATATAAGGAAATGTATGTGCACCACATGCATTCCCCATTAGTAAACTATCACATTGTGAAAAGTTACGCGCATTATCTGCATTGGCATTTATTTTTACCAATCCACGATATGAGTTTTGTGATTTTCCAGCAGAAATACCTTTGGAAATAATAGTACTCTTAGTGTTTTTTCCTAAGTGTATCATTTTTGTTCCTGTATCTGCTTGTTGGTAATTATTAGTTACCGCTATAGAATAAAATTCTCCTATAGAATTATCTCCTTTAAGAACACAGCTAGGGTATTTCCAAGTAACTGCACTTCCGGTTTCCACTTGAGTCCAAGAGATTTTTGCGTTTTTCTCGCAAAGACCACGCTTTGTTACAAAGTTAAAAACGCCTCCTTTTCCTTCGCTATTTCCAGGATACCAGTTTTGTACAGTTGAATATTTGATTTCTGCATCATCAAGAGCAATCAACTCAACAACGGCTGCATGTAATTGATTTTCATCACGACTTGGAGCTGTACAGCCTTCTAAGTAACTTACATAACTTCCTTTATCTGCAATTACTAAGGTACGCTCAAACTGACCTGTCCCTGCTTGATTAATTCTAAAATAAGTAGAAAGTTCCATTGGGCAACGTACGCCTTTTGGGATATAACAGAAAGATCCATCTGAAAATACAGCACTGTTTAAAGCGGCGTAAAAATTATCTTTCTGAGGTACAATAGTACCAATGTATTTTTTAACGAGTTCAGGATGTTCCTTAATAGCCTCAGAGATACTCATAAAAATAATTCCCTTTTTAGCAAGGGTATCTTTAAAGGTAGTGGCTACAGAAACAGAATCTACAACCACATCCATGGCTACGTTTGCAAGTTTCTTTTGCTCATCAATAGAGATTCCTAATTTCTTAAAAGTCTCTAGTAATTCTGGATCTACTTCATCTAAGCTGTCATACTTAGGTTTTGAGTTTGGAGCCGAATAATAAGAAATAGCTTGAAAATCAGGTTTTTCATAATTGACATTTGCCCATTCTGGCTCTTCCATTTTAGTCCAGTGACGAAACGCCTCAAGGCGCCATTGCGTCATCCATTCTGGTTCTTCTTTTTTCTTTGAGATTGCTATAACAATATCTTCGTTAAGCCCTACAGGGAATGTTTCAGAATCAATATCGGTATAAAAACCGTATTCGTATTCTTTAGTTTTAAGTTCCTCCCTTAAATCGTCTTCAGTATATGCCATTTTTTTTTTGCTATGACTGATTTAAAAAATCAATCTATGTACGTTTTTAAATAATAGATCTAATAGGGCTTAGGAGAACAAAAAGGTGGTGCGTTTATCTCTAAACTGTTTCATTCTCCCGTTGGCCCATTAGTTTTATTATAATGAAAAACTTTCTCCGCATCCACAGGTACGCTGTGCATTCGGATTGTTAAATACAAATCCTTTACCATTAAGCCCTCCACTATATTCTAGGGTGGTGCCAATGAGATATAAAAAACTACGCTTGTCTACAATTAAGCGTACATCATTATCTTCAAAAACCTTATCGTCGTCAGCTTGTGATTTATCAAAATGTAAATCATATGATAAACCTGAGCATCCACCGCTTTTTACACCTACTCTTACGTAGTCTGTAGCAATGTCATACCCGTCATCTTTCATAAGACCGGCGATTTTTGTTTTAGCTTCTTGTGTTACTTTAATCATAATGATTCTAAATAATATGCAAATATACGCGATAAGTAGCTTTTTTCAATAGAACCTAACATTATTCTAACATATACTATGATAGGGTTTTTCTATTATGAAATAATTAGAAAAGTTTAGATAGGATTAAATGTGCTTCCAACACGTACATTACATTTTTTAAATCTTTATTTTTTAATAAAACGATGTATAGTTTCTGTTTGTATTCCTTGTAGTTTTAAAAAGTACATACCTGTAGCAAGGCTTTCTACGTCAATTGTGGTATTAAAAGTATTTTGAGACACAACACTACCTGTCATAGTCATAATTTGATAGGACTGTATACGCTCTATATGTTCTCCTGTAATAGTAAGTTTATCGGAGGAAGGATTAGGAAATAACTCAATGAAAACTTGATCAAACTCTTCTGTGCTTAAAAAAGCATTGTTATAAAAAATACGATCTCCATTTGCATCGGTAAGGATTAAACGCCTTCCTTGTCCTTCTTCTATGATTTCATAAGAAAACGTTTTGTTTTCTAGTTGTGTTGTAAATGCAGAATCAAAAGCATTTAAACTTTCTACACCACAATCCATAGCAAGTTGTCCAAGGTAACTGATAGAAATAGTAGGTGTTCCAAAATAATCAAAAGCAGAATAAGCACCTGCACCTCCATAAAAACAAATGTAATCTTGAATTAAACCTTCTCCTTCATCAAAATGACTAATTGTAAAATCATTAAGTTGCTCTGCTTGTTGTGGAGGATAATTTTGAGCAATTCCATCTATTTCAAAATAATCTAAATACCAAGGTTCTTGTGTGAGGTTTTGAGGGGGATTTTGATTAATAGTACTATAAATAGCTTGGTCTCCATTGCCTTTTGTAAGTATGAGTTGTGTAAATTCTAAAAAATCGTCATTTATACTATAAGAAAAATCTTGGTTCTCTGGAATACTTAAAAAATTAAAATAAGCCATTTCAAAATCAATTTCTTCTTGTGTTTCACAGAAAACAAGTGTATGGGAAAAATCAATAATGTTTAGTACCGTATCAGTAGCCCCCATCATTCCTATAAAGCTATTGCAAATTCCTATACCCATATGTTCGCTTACAGGATCTCCAACAGAAAGAGACAATGTAGGGTATCCGTCTTGAAACTCTTCGTTAGGAATAGGGACAGTATTTCCTTCAATGGTAAGTTCGGTTAAAAACCAAGTTCGATTTAAATCTTCTTGAGCATTAAGAAATACCGAAAATAATAGGAAAAATAGAATGTAATTTGATTTCATAATGATGAATGTGTAAACTAAAAATACTAATTTATAGCTGGTTCTTGTTTTTTTAATATGTTAAAAATTAAGTTGTACCCTATAAAATTCATATTTGCTATGGTTTATATCCTATATGTATACGCTTTCGCGAAAGCGTATAATCGCAGCATTACATTATTGTTTCATAAATCCTATATTATCTAATATAATTACTCCTTTTGGCGTTTTGTCAAAAATAAAATCGATTCTTTGAATGGTTGATATATCAAACGAAGGGTTTAGTGAACGAATCTCTTCAAGAGGGTAAGAAAATGTCTGAAATATGGTCTCAGATTGATCCTCATTTGTGATAAATTGAGATTTTAATATCCTTACTTTTAACTTTCGCTGTAAGGCTGAAAAACGACTTAAAGGGAATTGAATAAATTCTCCAGACGCATCTGTTATTCTTATTGAAAAGTCAATAGGTTCTTTAGGTGTGTCATCTTCCTCTTTCTCTTCAGAATTGCTTTCATCACTTTCAGAAGTTTCCTCTTTCTCTTCATCTTCTTCGATTGTATCCTCTTCATTAGTATTTGAATTGACCCATTTCCCACTAGACTTTGGATTTGAATCTTCTGTAGATTCTGCCATCGAAAAGGTAAGTACATTTGTACTATCAATTGTTTTTAAGGTATTAGGGATTTGTATAGTATACCTAGCTTTAATAGTGTCATGAATAGGATCTCCTTCTTCTAAATCATCATAATGCCATCCTAGATAAGCGGCACGACTTCCTTTTTTGCGCCATTTAAGTTTGATTTCTTGTTCTCTCCAAACAGATAAACGTTCTGAAGTAAGTGTAATACTGTCTTTTGTTGCCGTATTTACATAGAAATCTTCATCAAATGAAGCCAAGACTTGAAAACTAGCATCTTCATATTGGTTTAAGTAAATGGTTTCTGGGAGCCAGTCTTTTCCTTTTCTAGCATCTGTAAACAATGGAAGATATGTTTTGTCGTCTTTAAGAGTGGTTTCTAAGAAAGCACTTATATATATTTCTGCTATTTTTCGTTGATCTTCTCCTGATAATAAAGGCTTATTATTTAAAAATTTTGTAAAAACACCTATGTCATTATCTCCCCAACTCGTATTAAACTGCCCATGATTAGCTCCTTGAACATACAGTCCTGATTTAAAGTAATGAGTACTATCGGAAAAAGAAATGCGTTCGTATTGTTGAGATCCTGCAAAAGAAGTGACATCACTATCTTGAGAACCATGTATGGTAAAATAATTAATATCCTTAAGTGAGGTGCGTGCATCTCCAGGTTCATATTGTCCATCTACGGGTGCAATCGCTATAATAGATTGAATGTCATAGTTATAGTCTAATGAAATAGTAGCGTCGTCATAATAATACGGCATCTTGTTGAGTAATGCTGCATGTGCCACAGCTTCTCCGCCACGAGAGTGGCCTATGAGCGCTAATTTTGTAGTGTCTACTTTATTATAAAATTGACTATTTGTATCTGCATTCCATTCATGCCAAACACGTAAATGTTCTAGAAGCATCCATCCGCGGGCATCGTTTTCTTCATCTAAACCACCAGTAACATCAGTAAAAGAGCTGTTCAGAAAGTTTTCATCTACCGAGACAAATATGATTCCGCGAGAAGCAAGCAATTCTCCAAGATACCCATAACCAACATCCGAAAAATCTTGCATCATATGATTGCCGTGTACTGTAAGTACTAATGGAAAAGGACCATCACCTTCAGGATACCAAGCATATCCATTTACAGGTAATGCTTTCGCATCAAATCCCCAAAACGTTTCTCTATACCAACCACTAAACCCTTTCCAATTATCAAGAAAAGGAACTCCATTTACACTGTCTGTTTTGATCGTAATCCCATCGGCAAATTCAGGCCTATGTTTATCCGTGCCACTACCATAGGTAAGTGTTTTTACGTTATATGTTCCTTTTTCTGCTGGAGATGGTGCTTGTATATTTTGAATATCATCACTATTCTGAGAAGCCGCATTTATAATAGGTTTTACATCAAAGCCTACAGGAATATACCCTATTAACGCGCCAATGAATCCTCCTAATCCTATACACAATCCAAGTATCGTGACTGCTTTTTTAGGAGTCGTCAACTTTTTAAATGACCCTTTAAATAAGACAGCAATAGCTGCCCCAAGTAACGATATAATAACGATGGCTGCTATTACATAAATACCTTCAAATGCCAAAGTAAAAAAAAGGAGTATGATTGAGATAGGTAAAGCTCGTTTATACCCTTTAGGGATTTTATTTAATTTTTTTAAAACCCATAACCCAAGAAGTATAGCTAGAATAAAGAGTAGACCAAAACCAATAAAAAGGAGTAATAACCAGGAATCTTTAGCTTGAATGGTTGTCCAAATAGCATACCATAAGAAAAGGAGGATAGCACTTATAAATAGTGCCCTTGTAGCTCCTTTTGTGGCCGTAGTTCCAGGTGTGATTTTAGCTAATTGGGCATACGTCCACCTCTTAAGTTTCTTAAATAATCGTATCATGAGTTGTTAGTTAGTATCTTAAAGATACCTTAATTTTCTAACTTTATTTTGAGTTTTCTATACAAGGGCGTACTTTTCAAAAAAAATAACAATCCGTTGAAAAAGATTTTACGTTACTCTTTTGGTATATGCATGTTTATGGCTCAAATGAGTTATGGACAAACAGACTCCATTCCTTCACAAAAACTAGATACGATATTTATACAATCTTCTCGTATTAACAGTACCCTTAAAAAGTTACCTGCTTCGGTATCTGTATATCAAGCAACTCCAGATGATGCTACCAGACAACAGCTTTCTTTGCAGGAATTTACACAACAAAGTCCAGGGCTGTTTGCACAAAACACAAATAACTTTGCACAAGACTTACGAATTTCTATACGTGGTTTTGGTGCGAGAGCTGCCTTTGGAATACGTGGGATAAAGTTAATTGTAGATGGAATTCCAGAAACCACTCCAGATGGTCAAGGGCAATTAGATAATCTTACCTTAGGAATTATAGATCGTATCGAAATAATAAAAGGACCTAGCTCCAGTTTATACGGGAATGCATCGGGTGGTGTGATTGATATTCAAACGATAGATAAGGTTGAGAAGCCTTTTTCTAATTGGAAAGGAAGTGTAGGTTCTTACGGGTTTCAAAACTTTCAAGCAACAGGCGGCATCAATTCAGAAAATGCTACCTATATATTTCATGGAAATTATGTGGCTTCCGATGGCTATCGAGATCAAAGTGGATTCAAACAAGTAAATACCAATTTTAAAGCAAAATTTGATATCAGTGATCGCCTTACCATAAAAGCACTACTTAATTATAGTGATTCTCCCGAAGCAGATGATCCTGGAAGCTTAACCTTAGAAGCCGTTCAAGAAAATAGAAGACAAGCCAGAGATCGTAATATACTCTTTGAAACAGGAGAAGCCATACGTCAGTTTAAAGTAGGCATCAGTACCACGTGGACTAAAAATAAATTTACAACCGTAGATGGTTATTTGTTTTATAACAACAGGCAGTTTGATGGGAAGTTGCCTTTTGAGTTTGGGGGTATTGTAGATTTAGGACGAGATTACTTAGGACAAGGCGCTTCGATCACATACTCAAAAGGACGTAATACGGTAAAAGCGGGCTATGATTTTGGATATCAAAATGACAACAGGCAACGTTTCAGAAACCTAGAAGGAACACAAGGAGATCAAACCTTAGATCAGAAAGAACGATTTACAAATGTAGGTGTGTATGTGACAGATCACTTTGCAATAGATCAATGGTATTTCACAGGCGGAATACGCTTCGACTATAATAAACTCACAGCAGATGATGCCTTTTTAAGCAACGGAGACGATTCAGGCGATATTACATTAAATGCTGTAAATCCTAGTATTGGGGTGAATTATGCTTTCGCGAAAGCGCATAGCGTCTATACCAACTTTTCTACAAGTTTTGAAACACCAGCATTATCAGAACTCTCAGCAAATCCAAATGGAGATCAGGGGTTTAATGAGGATTTAGAAGCGCAAAAAGCCTCTAATTATGAGGTTGGTTTTAAAGGACAGTTTGCAAATAGATTTCGATACCAAATAGCATTTTTCCGAATAGATACCCGCGATGACTTAGTGCCTTTTGAACTGGAAGCCTTTCCAGATCGTACATTTTTTAGAAATGCAGGAAGAACAGAACGTAATGGAGTTGAGGTGGAAGGTATATACGCTTTCGCGAAAGCATGGACAATTTCGGCAGCCTACACCTATTCTGATTTTACATACGATGATTTCACAACACCTAATGGAACCTTTGATGGAAATGTATTACCTGGAATTCCAGAGCATCTAGGAAATATAGGCATACAATACCGTTCTGAAAAAGGGTTTTACGCAGGAATTCAAGTTAATATTGTAGGATTGCAATATGCAAATGATAGTAATGATACAGAAGTAGAAGGGTATGAAAATATAAGCCTGCGTGGCGGGTATGATTTCAATTATAAAAATGTAACCATACAACCATATATTGGAGTAAATAACCTACTTGATCAAGAGTATACAGATAACGTACGTATCAATGCCTTTGGAGGTCGCTTTTTTGAACCTGCACCAGGTTTTAATGGATATGGTGGAGTCGTTATAAAAATTTAAATCACAAATCACTCTTTTGTAGGGGTATTAAAACGTCAATAGATTCGATGTGATACTTGGTATAAACATCACTTTCTTGAGAGCGTTATAAGATTGTATAGTATCTTTGAGTTTTATGACAGATATACAATTATATGTAATTGCCAGCGTAGGCGCTATGATCGCTGGAGGTATTAATACATTGGCAGGGAATGGAAGTGCGATCACACTTACGATTCTTACAGAATTATTAGGGTTGCCACCTAATCTAGCAAACGGAACCAATCGTATCGGTGTTTTTACGCAAACGAGTGTTGCAGCAGGCGTTTTTTATAAAAACGGGAAGCTTAATCCGATACATGTAAAAAAATATTTATGGCCTATTTTTATAGGTGCCATCGCGGGGGGTGTTCTTGCACTTAATGTAAGCAATGAGCAGTTTAGAGCGGTATTCCGTTTTATGATGGTATTTATGCTGATTGCTGTCTTAGTAAAACCTAAACGATGGTTGCGAAAAACAGATTCAGAGTATAAACCGAATATGTTTATATGGATTCCAGCCTTATTTGCTATCGGATTTTATGGTGGTTTTATCCAGATGGGCATGGGCGTGTTTTTCCTTATTATTATGGTATTAGGAATGAAAGTAAACATTATCGAGAGTAATGCCTTTAAGGGTCTGGTCATAGGTTCATACACGCTGGTTGTACTAGCTATGTTTCATTTCCAAGGATTGGTGGACTGGAAAATAGGAAGTATTCTCGCGATAGGACAAACCATAGGTGGCTATCTAACTGCTCGATTTGCGAGTAAAAATAAATGGGCAGATCAAATAGCTTATTATGTACTTATTGTTGTTTTACTAGCTGCTATAGGAAAGCTGTTTTTTACGTAAGTTATAGATTATTTTCCTTTTTTAAATCAAAAGTTATATGGTATTAAAAAATAGTTTACGGTCTATACTCTTGGTAAGTATCTGTTTGACTATTTGTTCTTGTAACTATCATAAAGGACAGGCAGGATTTGATTATGGAACAAAAAATGACTCAGCCTTATTTTATTTTCATAAAGGATGGGAGCATATTATGGATAAAGGACAATGGACCTTATCTGAAGCGGCATTTAGGAAAGCAATTTCTTATGATCCTGATTTTTTAATAGGGCACAGTTTAGTGGGGAGAATAAGTAACGATCTAGAGGAACGCTTAGTCATTAAAGAATTGCTAACATCTAGAAAAGAAACCTTAACAGCAGAAGAACGATTATTGCTAGATATATACTTGCTAAATATTGAGATTATGAATGCGCGATCGCAATCTCCAGAGAAGATAGGAACTATTATAAAAGACTTTCGTGCGTTGTCTGAAGAGAATTACAGAACATTTGTTCATAGTTTTCCAAAAGAAAGTTATATCAAAGCAGAATATATAGAAGTGTTGCATGCTAAGTATGGAGCGCAACAAGCATTGGATTCATTACATGTTCTTGCATCACAAAAAGAGCTAGACGAACTTCCTTTCTTTAAAAGTTATAGTGCTTCTCTTGAGGCAGAATTAGGCAATTATATACAAGCATTGTCGTATGCAAACCAAGTATTAGAGATGTCAAAAGGAGAAACTATTGCCAACCCTCAGGTGGTTTTTGCAGATGTGTATTTTAAAATGGATAGTCTACAGCTTGCTCAAAAATACATAGATAAGGCAGTAGCATTAGATCCAAAGCATATCATTGCTCAGGGATTAAAAACTACTATTGAGAAAAGTATAAACGAATAACTTTCTAAAACTCAGCAAAGCGTCTGTCTTCTATAAAATCATTGTCTGTCAATGTTTTTAGAAAAGCAATAAGCTGTCCTTTTTCTTCTGCAGTAATGTCAAGTCCCAATGTACCATCAGGACGTCTAAACTGATCGTCTAATGTTGGACTATCTACCATACCATCGGTATAAAAATCAAGTACATTTTCTAGTGTTCCTAAGCGACCATCGTGCATATAGGGAAAGGTGATTTCTATATTACGTAGACTAGGAACTTTGAACTTACGGTTATCATCTGGTAACCCAGTAACACGTTCGCGTCCTATGTCATTGTACTGTGGATCTATGGGAAGTCCGTTATTACGGTAGGATTGATCTGTTTGCAAAGTGCCTGCATGACAGGAAGCACATTTAGCATCAAATATAGCCATACCTGCGTTTTCTTCATCGGTAAAAGTGACTGACTCTCCACGTTCTAATTTGTCAAACTTAGAATTGGCACTTACCATCATGACCATAAATTGAGATAAGGCTTTAAACAATCTATCGGCATTTACGCCTTCAGACCCAAAAGCTTCAGCAAATAACGTAGGATAGTCATCGTCTGCACTCAATTTTGAAATCACATTAGACACCGTTTCATTCATTTCTACTTCAGCTGTAATAGGAATGATAGGTTGTGTGTCTAGGAATGTAGCGGCCCCGTCCCACGTGAACTCATTCATAAACGCTAGATTATGTAAAGGTTGCGCATTACGTGTTCCTATTTGTCCATCTACGCCATGACTTGTAATATGCGTATGATGTGTAAATGAAAAAGATTGGATATGACAAAACCCACAAGAAACGACTCCATCTGAAGCTAATTGCCCATCATAGAACAACTTTTTTCCTAATTCAAATCCTTTTTCGGTAGGAGGATTTTGCGCGATACTATAGGTAGCATCAGGAAAATTAGACGGTACCGTAAAATCCAATAATGGATTTGTGACTGTCATTGGCGTATCATCATCTGTAGGTGTTATTGCATCACCATCACTAGAGTCTGAACTACAGCTCCAGCAGAAAAGGATAAGAATAAAATAGTGTGCTATTTTCATTACTCTGAAATACTAAAAGCGGTACTTGTATTTTCTGCGATTTTTGGCGCATTTACAGGATCAACCATGATCTCATTTTTTTCTTCTAAAGAGAGTGTATGGACACTATCAAAGATTTTAGCAACATCAAACTGAATTGTTTTTGAAGCTGTGTTTTCACTGTTTATTCCAAACTCGTTAAGCATAAGTGTTATTTCCTTGTAGTTGTCAAGGTTTGCTCCATGACTTCCTACATGGTATAAGAACGGAGTTTCGTTGGTAGGATCTGTAGCATTTGCGTAGCCTCCTTCAAATTTTAAAAACTTATATCCAGCAGACCACGTCCACAACATACCTGCTTCTTCAGCTAGGGGAATAAAATTTAATGTCCCAGATTCAATAGGGTATTTTGTTGGATCAACTCCAAAACCAAATTTAATTCCTTTATACGTATCGGCAGGAATATTAGAAAGATTTGCTGTTTTGCTTCCATCCTCATTAATTAAGAAATAACTGTCTTCTACAGGGTAGATGTACTCGGTGTTATCTGTTTTGATTAATGTAATGTTGGAGATAATATATTTTAATTCATTTACGGTATACGTCTCATCACTACTATTTGTATAGGTAGTTGGAGCCATATCTAAGGAAGTACCATTTACGGTATTTTCGAATACTAAATTAAGATTCCCTGGGTCTTGAACTATAGTGCCAGGATCGTCATTATTATTACATGCGGTAAGTAGGATAGCAACTCCTACTATAAGTGCAAAAAATCTTCTCATATCAATGTTCTTAGTTTATTTTTATTAATACTGCATCTAGAGAACCATTACTACTTGTAAGTTCTCCAGTATTACTTTGTGTTTCTCCTGCTATAATGATGTCTCCTTGGTTATTTGCAGCAATTCCTAACCCAAAATCAATACCATCACCACCTATAGCTCGTTGGTCTTGTAGATTTCCATTATCATCTAATAAGGCAATCCAAATATCATTTTGACCACTATTAGATGTAACGTCTATATCATTACTACGTGATGATCCTGTAATGGCAATTCCATTTGTTGTTGCAACAACAGCTCTGGCAGAGTCAAAATTTGTTCCTCCTAGCGTTTTCTCCCAAAGTAATGTGCCTTGATCGTTTATTTTGATTACCCATACATCGGCATTGCCATTAAACTCAGTAACATCTCCGTCATTACTTCGTGTGTCACCTGCAATAATATAATTGCCATCGGCTGTTTTTGTGGCAGCAAATGCGATATCAATTTCTGATCCACCAAAAGAACGTTCCCAGACCAAATTACCAGAAGCGTCTAAACGTACTGCCCAGAAATCATAGCTTCCTTTAGGATCTGAAATATCAAAGTCATTACTTTCACTAGCGCCTACCATTAAAATACCACCGTCATCGGCTTGTACGGTTGCATAGGCTCTGTCATTATTTGTGCCTCCAAAATAACGACGCCATTCTTTGTTACCGTTGGCATCTAGTTTATGTCCCCAGAACTCACCTACGCCATGTAATGTGGTTCTTGTGTTGTTATTTCCTGGTGCTGCAAAGTCATTACCATCTCCATTAGATGCTGTTACATCTAAAAAGCCTGATGTAAAATAACCACCATCTGTGGTTTGTATAATGGAAAATGCTTGATCAGATCCAGGGAATCCATAACTTTTTTCCCATTCAATTTCTCCTTGCGCATCTAGTTTTACAACCCAATGATCTTGAAATCCTTCATTATTACTTACGTCTCCATCACTGCTTCGGCTATATCCCGTCATCGCATATCCGCCATCTGAAGTTTGGATAACTTCTTCTCCACGGTCATCATTTGTGCCTCCATAGGTTTTTGACCATTGTATGTTTCCTTCACTATCTGTTTTGACAAGCCAGTACATATTTACTTGATTTGCATTATCTGTAATATCACCATCTATACTTTGAGAGTATCCTAGGGCAATAAAACCGCCATCACTAGTCGCAGCTACATCGTGAAAGGTGTCATCTTCACTACCTCCATATACACGTGCAAAATCTAATGTGATAGATACGTTTTCCGTTTCGGTGTCTGTAGTTGTATCTTCTTCTGTTTCGATGTCTGTACTTTCTGGGGGTACTACAGGAGACTCATCATCACTACAACTTAGGATCATTGCAGTAAGTAATATAAGGCTGAGTATACGCTTTCGCGAAAGCATAAAAAGCAAATAATTCATTTTTCTTGTTCTTAATTTAAGTTCCTGTTCTTCTAATGATAAATAGCCCTCCATCTATATCGCTAATGATGATGTTATTGCTGTTAAAATAAGGGTATATACTCCATACTCCATTAAAAGACGTGTTATTATTTGATGGAAATGTATCAAAAGATCCAGTGTCAAATAGATTCCCGGAGGCGATACCTGATATGTCTGCCACGCGGATGCCACGGGTATAGTTTGATAAAAAGACTTCGTTTCCTTTTACGTATAAATTATGATCTATAGCGCCTGTATCTCCATCAAAAGATCCCGAAAATGTGGGGGTGTCTAAATCTGTAAAATCAAATAGAAGCGTTCGGGTATTAAAACCTATGTTGCTTTCATCTAGTTCGTCATTTGCTATAAAATAACGATGATTTTCTGTAAGCCATCCTTGATGTGTATATCCAATATTAGGGTAATTTACTTGAGAAATTAGAAGCACATTTGCTTTGTCAGTAACGTCAAGGATAACGACTTCATCTTCGTTACTTCCTATATAAATTTCTCTTCCTATATACTCTGTATCGGGACCATTGTACGTGACTACTTGTGCATCATGTGTATATCCTTCTCCTTCAAATCCCCCCGCAAATGTAGGGTTTAAAGGATCACTAATATCTATAATGTGAGGACCCCCACTAAAAGTACTTGTACCTACAGCATAGGCAAAAGCCTGTTGTTCATTAATAACAATATTATGTGCATTTCCAAACTCTGTATACACTGCACTAGGCGTGAATGTTATGTTTTGATCTGGATCTACATCTCGTAATAGAGAAAGATCAAATACTTGCATCCCATGCCCGCCAGCTTCGCTTACAATAAAGGCAAAGTCATTATATACTTTAATATCTCTCCATGCAGAAGCAACGGTTTCCGTAGGTAGAAATCCTACGATTCTTGGTTCTGTAGGTATTGAGATATCTATAAATGAAGTGCCTTCACGATGCCCAAAAAGTGCATATTCTGTACCTGTAACTGGATCTGTCCATCCCCATATGTCATTACCTCCTGCAGAGTTTCCAAATTGAGAAAGATTAATTTGAGCCATAAGATCAAAGTCGTCACAAGGAAAAATACCTGCAAATCCGTTTTCGCATACCAGGCGGCCATCGGCAATAGGAGCTGACTCTTCTTCTGTGTCAGGAGTTACAACTATAGGTGCAGTACTATCATCATCATTACTACAACTTAGTATAATTCCTAAAATAACCAGAGAAAAGAAGCTTCTTAGTTTCATTTTAATATTAATTTTTGTGTGCTATTTGCTGTTTTTACAAAATAGAGACCAGTTTGTAAGTGAGTGAGATCTAATTGTGTATCTGTAGTGGTACTTTTTGTCGTATGTACTACTTGTCCTAATGTATTGTATATAGCTATTTGACCAACAGGGGTGTTTGTATTTATGGTTACGATACCTGAAGAAGGATTTGGAAACATAGTTACATCTAGTTGATTTTCAAAAGACTCTGTAGATAGAACGTCATTTGAAGCGACTAATACAAGCCCTTGATTTTGATCTGATAAGATAATATTGCCACTTTCAAAAAAGGGATATACATTCCATACACCACCTCCAGTACCTACGCTATTTGTATTTGGAACAGTGTCAAAAAAACCTATTTCGTTTATATTTTGGTTTGCAATATCAGATATATCTATAACTCTCATTCCTGCTCTATAACTCGCAAGATAGAATGTGTTTCCTACAACGTATCCATTATGATCAGTAGAGGGATTTGTAGAGAAGTATTCGAAATGTACGGTAGGATTATCAAGATCTTCCATGTCAAATATAATGGTACGCGTATTGAAACCAGAGAATATCTCATCTGTTTCATCTCCTAATATAAAGAAACGATGATCTTCTGTAAACCATCCTTGATGCGCATCACTTATACCATTATATGTCATGGTTGCTATTTCTGTAGGATTGTCTTTGTCTGTTACATCTGCAATAGCTACAATGTTTAGATTACTTCCTATATAAATTTCTCTTCCTATATAATCTGGATCTGGACCATTGTAAGTAACTACTTGTGCATCGTGCGTATATCCATTGGTAGCATATCCGCCAGCAGGTGTAGGATTAAGTGGGTCTGTAATATCAATAAAATGTGCACCTCCAGAAAAAGTAGAAGTTCCTACGGCATATGCAAAGACACCGTCTTCATTTGCCGAATTCTCATTAATAACAATATTATGCGCATTTCCAAATTGATTATAATGCGCATCTTCTGTAAAGGTTTCTGGAGGGTTTGGAACATCTCGTAATCTAGTAAGGTCAAATACCTGCATTCCATGTCCTCCGGCTTCGCTTACAATAAAAGCATAATTGTTACTTACTTTAATGTCTCTCCAAAGACTTGATGTAGTATGCGTAGGTAGTTTGCCTAAGTATACGATGTCAGATGGAGTAGAAATATCTGCAAATACAGTTCCATTTCTTACACCAATAATAGCATATTCTTTTCCTGTTTCAGGATCTGTCCACCCCCAACTATCATTTGTAAAATCTGTACCCATTTCTGCATTAGTAAGTATATCTTGAATACCATAATCAGCACAAGGAAAACCATCGGCCGTATTTCCTTCACAAGGAGTTTGCGCTATTAGTATAGAAGAAAATTGTAAGAGTCCGAAAAGGAAACATATTTTAGTTAGGTGCAATTTCATTGGTGGGTTTTTATCTAGGGTTAATGTAAACTTATAAAATTTGTGTTGTACTCACGAAATATCCGATCAAGTATTACTTGTCAATATTCACTTATATAACAAACAACTCGTAAAAAACCCCCCATGGAGATCTATAAATATTCTGAAATCAATTATAAAGCTATACCATTTCTGTTTTGAATATACGTAAAAAGATGAATTTACAGTTGAAATGGTATTAGACCTTTAAGAGGTTGTTTAGTACCTTTGTAGTTATGTTAGAAAATAAAGATCAATCGAGAACTTCTTTAGGAGAGTTAGGAGAGTTTGGACTCATAAATCATCTTACGGAGCATTTTAAAGTTACACAAAAAACCACAATAAAAGGAATAGGTGATGATGCGGCTGTATTATCATTTCCAGATACTCAAGTAGTTGTTACTACAGATCTTTTGCTAGAAGGGGTCCATTTTGATTTAAGTTATGTGCCTTTAAAACATTTGGGATATAAAGCGGTGATGGTCAATTTGTCTGATGTGTATGCGATGAATGCTATGGCAAGTCAAATTACAGTCTCTATAGCCGTTTCTAATCGTTTTCCGCTAGAAGCACTAGAAGATTTATATGTGGGTGTCCAAACGGCGTGTGCCAATTATAAAGTAGATTTAGTGGGTGGAGATACTACGTCATCTACTACAGGGCTTGTTATTAGTATAACAGCAATAGGGCATACTTCAAAAGATAAGATTGTGGGAAGAGATACAGCAAAAGAAGGAGATCTTCTTGTTGTTACTGGAGATATAGGAGCAGCATATATGGGATTACAAATCTTAGAGAGAGAGAAAGCGGTTTTTAAAGTAAATCCAAATAGTCAACCAGATTTAGAACAATATACATACATTGTTGAGCGTCAATTAAAACCAGAAGCAAGAAAAGATATTGTTTTATTGCTCGAATCTCTACAAGTACTACCTACATCTATGATAGATGTAAGTGATGGATTATCTTCAGAGATTTTACACTTATGTGCAAATTCTAAGATGGGATGTAACTTATATGAGGAGAAAATCCCATTAGATCCTCAAGTAATAAGTACATGTGAAGAATTTCAACTAGATAGTACAACTATAGCTTTAAGTGGAGGAGAAGATTACGAGTTATTGTTTACAATATCTCAAGAAGATTATCCTAAAATTAAAGCAAATCCTAATTTTACAATAATAGGTCATATGACAGAAGAGAGAGAGGGGGCTCATCTTATCACAAGAGCTAATACTAAAATACCTTTAGAAGCAAGAGGTTGGAATGCACTACAATCTGAGTGATTTTTTATTAACGTGCAGCTAATCTTCTCGTGTAGAAATTTTCGTACACTTCATTAATGCGACGTAATTTTGGAGTAAGTGGTGTGTAATGACCGTATCCATCTAATGTAAACTGCTTTTTACAATTGGCACATTCAAATTCTTTGATGTTTGATTCGTATCTTTTTGTAATTCTATACTTGTGACCAAACACTTTGCATTGTAGGTTTGAAAATGGGCTGTATGTAGGTTCTGTTTTAGTTTTAGTTGTATTCATGGGGTTTGGGGTTTTAACTTGAGTACTAATGTATACAAAATCCACAAACAACACAAAATTATCGACGAAATACTTAAAATTTTAACATTTTCAAATATTTTCCCAACATATTAAGATAGATTTGGGAGGATATATACACTATTTACTTGTTAAAAATATAATTGGGACGTTAGGGAATACTGTGAGTTATTTATGATAAGAAGTTTAAAATATGCTCAATCATAGTTTCTTTATTAGATATATGACTCATATGTCCACCCTTAATAATTGAAAAATAGGCTATATAGGAGTTGAATTTTTCTTCTTGTCGTTTTGCATCAATAATCCAGTCGTTTTCTCCTAAAATCATGCCTCTTTTAAATGAAGCATTTTTCCAGAAGTTTGTTGCATCTTCTCTTAAGCGCATACCTTCGTTTGAAGCAATGTATCCTTGTATAGTGGTTTGTAAGGCATGGTGTAATGCCGCTGTAATTTCATCGTGGTATGTTTCTTTGGAGGCAGGATCGAAAAGATTAATAAAAGACATGCGTACTAATTGTTCAAATTGTGTTTTAGCCATTTGATTAGCTCTGAGTCGCAATTGTTTTCGTTCTTCCTGATCTGCTTCTGGGGTAGAATTTAAGAGGCATAATGCGTTGACTTTTTCTGGGTATGCTTTCGCGAAAGCGATCCCAACATATCCCCCCATGGAATGTCCAATAAGGGTAATTTTGTGGAGATGTAATTCATGTATGACGGCGTGCAAAGCTTCTGAAAAATCCTGCATAGTATGGATATAGCCTAAACAATCAGTCTTACCATGCCCTAAAAGATCCACACAAATAACGCGATACTTTTTTATGAGAAAAGGAAGTAAACCACCCCACATCGTACTATTTTCTAAAAAGCCATGTAGTAATAGAATAGGATCTCCCGCTCCCTGATCTGTATAAAAAATACGACTCCCTTTATGTGTAATCTCCATTTTGACTTATCTTGATGCGCAAATATCAATGAACCTATGAAAATCACCAAACAAACTTTTATTACTTCTTTTGCATTGTTTTCGCTGTTTTTTGGAGCTGGAAACTTGATATTTCCTGCTTTTTTAGGTTATAATGCAGGTGATGGTTGGTTTATGGTAGCTGTAGGTTTTGTGCTTTCTGCGGTAGTGATTCCTATTTTAGCTATTTATGGACATGCGCGATTGCAAGGGACGATGATGGATTTTGGTAAAAAAGTATCTCCTACTTTTGCCTTTATATATAGTCTTATTGTATATGTGATTTCGGTTTCTTTTCCGAGTCCGCGTACGGCATCTGTTACCTATGAGATGGCTGTACAACCCTATATCGATATTCCTTCATGGGGATTGAGTACTATATACTTTATACTCGTATTAATATTTGTCCTTAATCGTTCTAAAATCATAGATATCATAGGAAAGTTTTTAACACCTGGTATTTTAATAATCCTTGGATCTATTATATGTATTGGTCTTTTTGGAACGTATGACCCTATGCATGCGTCTACTTATACAAGTAATTTAACCAGTGGTATTTTAGAAGGGTACCAAACGTTTGATGCGATAGGAGGTGTTTTGGTAGGAGGTGTTCTTGTGATTTCCCTTAGTTTAAAAGGAATTTCTAAAGAAGAAAGTAAAGGTGTAATTGCAAAAGCAGGACTATTTGCCGGATTAGGGTTTGTGATTATGTATGTAGGCCTAATTGCTCTTGGTGCTGCAAATAGTGGAACACTTGAAATAAGTAATCGAACTGAATTATTAAGTCAGTTAAGTTATAACACCCTTGGAAGCATAGGAAGATCAGCTTTAGGAGTGCTAGTGGCACTTGCATGCTTTACCACAGCGGTAGGTATTGTAACAGGAACCGCCGACTTTTTTAAAGGCTTGTTCAAGGATTCTCATAAGGCATATGTTATAACAGCAGTGATTAGCTGTATTCTTGGTGTAGGAATGGGTCAGTTGGATGTGCATTCTATTATTGTAGTGGCATTACCCGCACTTATGTTTATTTATCCTATTACAATTGTGCTAATACTTCTGAATGTAATTCCAGATAAATTTGCAACACCTCTAGTCTTTAGATGGGTAGTTGCGATTACCATCTTATTTAGTTTGCCTGATTTTTTAGCTTCTATAGGTCTTTCTGAAATAACTAAACCAATACAAGAGTTCTTGCCTTTTGGGACCGTTACATTGGGCTGGTTATTGCCAGCATTAGTTACTTTTATCGTAGTGAATCTGTTTACTTTAAAGAGAGATGTAGACAACAATTAAGAAGTTACTTCACTTTTAAGTCCTTTAATTACAGAAAAAGCCCTGTCTACTAGATAGTCTTTTACGAGAATGGTAAACTCATTTGTTGTAGATACTACTTCATGTAATGCGATTCCTTCCCAAGCGAGTCTTTTGAAAAGTTGATAATATAATCCTGGCACGGTAGAGTTGTCATGTGGTAAATTAATGCTAATTGCCGACAGATTTTCTTGAAGGTCTAGTTGTGTCTCGTTTGTGAAACTAGCAATTACCTTTTCTTTTTCTGAAGAAGAAATAATAATATTACTTTCTAAAATCCCTCTTGTAAATGCATAAAAAATACTCCTGTCTGTAGAGATAAGATCTAGAATTTTTGCATGACTTCGTATTAAAGTAGTGGAGTTCTGATAGGTAAAATCAATTAAATTAGAACGTACAGTGATGTCTCCTAAATTTTTAAGAATACGTTGCATTTTCATACTGTTACTTGCATGAATAGGAGGATTATACCGGCGCAATGCCATCATAATAGCCCCCGTTTTTACAGATTTATGTAATCGTTTTTCTATAACAGGCTGTAAGTGTTCTGCTAAAGCAGAATAATTAATAATATTTTTAGATAAACCTTCTTCAATAAAAGGTTGTGTGAGAATAATTTCTTCAACACAAGATGCAATTGTTTTCATTTTGTTAATTATATAACATATTGTGCAAAATTAGAATAATTTTATCATTTATAAGGCTTAGATAGATGATAATAATATTTTTGTCCCTATAAATGTTACAAAAATGCGAGTATTAAAATTTGGAGGAACTTCTGTAGGATCTGTAGAAAATATGATCCAGGTAAAAGAGATTATCAATGATCAAGACAAAAAGATTGTTGTGCTTTCGGCTATGTCAGGTACTACAAATACACTAGTCACTATTTCTAATGATATAAAAGAAGGAAATACAGGAAAAGCTTCTGCGAGCATAGATGCATTAGAAATTAGATATACGACTACGATTCAATCGTTATTTTCTGATGATGAGACATTATATAATGTACAGGAATATGTACAAGATATATTTTCTTATTTAAGAACTGCTGTAGGTAAATCATACAGCCCATTAATGTATAATACGATTGTCTCTTATGGAGAGTTATTGTCTACATATATTTTTACAGCATACTTACGTCAGGAAGGAATAAAAGCTCAATTATTGCCTGCACTGGATTTTATGAGAATTGATCGTAATAGTGAACCTGATAATTTTTATATCCGTCAGAATATCCATCGTATTATTGATGAATTACCTGTAGCAGATATATATATTACACAAGGCTTTATATGTCTAGATGTAGATGGTCAAGTATCCAATTTACAAAGAGGTGGAAGTGATTATACTGCTACAATTATAGGAGCTGCTATCCGTGCAGAAGAAGTTCAAATCTGGACAGATATAGATGGATTTCATAATAATGATCCTCGTTTTGTAGAAGATACAACGCCTATATCAAATCTATCTTTTGATGAGGCAGCAGAGCTTGCTTACTTCGGTGCTAAGATCTTGCATCCACAAACGGTAAGACCTGTACGAGAATTAGACATACCTGTACGTTTAAAAAATACAATGGCACCTGCTTCTTATGGGACATTAATAACAAATAATGTACATGGAGAAGGAATTAAAGCTATTGCAGCAAAAGATGGCATTACTGCTATAAAAATAAAGTCAGGTAGAATGCTACTGGCGCATGGATTTCTAAAAAAAGTTTTTGAAATCTTTGAGCGTTATGAGACCGCTATCGATATGATTACAACATCAGAAATTGCTATTTCATTAACGATAGATGATACAACATATTTAGAGCCTATTGTAGAAGAGTTAGAGCGTTTTTCTTTTGTAGAAGTAGATCATCAACAATCTATTGTATGTCTCGTTGGAAACTCAATTATATATCATAGTCAAACACATAAATTATTTCAAATTCTCCAGGATGTAGCTATTCGTATGATCTCATATGGAGGAAGTCATAATAATATCTCTTTATTGATTCATTCTGATCATAAAGTAGAAACCCTACAACGGTTACACACATACCTTTTTGATCGTGTAACAGTGTAAAATAAATGAAAAAGGAAGTTAAGTTAGTTTAGTTATTGTTGGGAGATTGCTAGTTTTTAGTAATCTCCCTTTTTTATACGCTCCTGACTACCGGCAGGCAGGTTCGTGAAAGCGAAGTATACATGCAACCCTCTGATGTATTGTAACAAAGCAAGAAACTACGCACTTTACATCTTATGTGTAAAATTTCACAGAAGATATCATAAAACAAGACCATTTAAAAAGATAGAATAGAAACAATATCTATGACTTTTTAATAACATAACCGTTTTAAGGTTTACATTGTTTAATGTATTGTCAATATTTCTTTTACAAAGAGGTGATTAATTATTTAAATAGCTATTTTATTGAGTAATATACGTTAAATAATGTCAATTTTCCAAAAATAAAGATTAAGTTTGAGTAATTACTATATGTTTTTGTAGGATATATAGTACTCAAATATGCTATTTGTTAAATCAAAGATTATGAAGAAAGTTATTTTTGGATTGGTAGTTTTGACAACGTTTATGTCTTGCCAAAATGATGATGATTATCAAGAGATTGACCAATCTTTACTAGATGATACATTACGTACATTAATAGTAGAAGCTTCTCAAGGTGAAGGAAATTCTTTTTTTGTGTTACCAGATAGTGATGACTTTATAGCGATTCCTCAAGATCCTTTAAATCCCATTACATCTGCAAAAGTTGCCTTAGGACAATTATTATTACATGATACGGCAATGGGTGGAGATCCAAAAATAGAGGGACGAGAGTTTCAATTTGCTTGTGCTACATGTCACCCCGTAGCGGCTGCTTTTAATGCAGGAAGAAGACAAGGAATCGGAGAAGGAGGAGTTGGTTTTGGGCTTAGTGGAGAAGGACGTTTTATTGATCCGTTAATGCCTATAGATTCAGTAGACATACAGCCTGTACGTGTTCCTACATTATTAAACTTAGCGTATCAAGATGTTGCTTTATGGGATGGTCGTTTTGGAGGTACAGGAACCAATGAAGGTACAGAAGCCGGATGGGATCTTATTCCTGAAAACTTTGAAGGATTTCAAGGAATTGAAGTGCAAGCGATGCAAGGACAAGACGAACATAGACTTCTAATAGACGAAGCCTTTGTAGATACACATAATTACAGAGACTTATTTGATGCTGCGTTTTCAAATATCCCTCAAGAAGAGCGTTACTCCAGAAGAACAGCAGGACTGGCTATTGCAGCATTTAATAGAACCGTATTGTCAAGCAAAGCTCCTTGGCAAGAATACCTCAAAGGAGATATAAGTGCGATGACCAAACAACAAAAAAGAGGTGCCATTGTGTTCTTTGATCAAGGGAAATGTGTACAATGTCATACAGGACCTGCATTAAAAGATAAAGCATTTCATGCCTTTGGATTTGGAGATTTTGATGGAAGCCCAGATGCCGTTATTAGACCCGATGTAGATATTGCCGCAGTAGCAAGAGGAAGAGGGAATTTTACAGGAAATGCAGCAGACGATTATAAATTTAAAACACCAACGCTGTATAATCTAGTAGACGGAGGTTTCTTTGGGCATGGAAGTACATTTACTTCGGTAAGAGATGTTGTTGCTTATAAAAATGAAGGCGTTCCTCAAAATACAAATGTTCCTTCTGGTCAATTAGCAGATCAGTTTGGAGGATTAGGACTTACAGAAACACAAATAAATGATCTTACCGCATTCTTGTCAGATGCACTTCGAGATCGTGATTTAACTAGATATGTTCCTGAAGCATCCAACAGTGGTTTGTGCTTTCCTGCAAACGACCCTCAAGCTAGGATAGATATAGGGTGTGATTAAGGTACTATTCTAAACGAACTTTAGAAGCGACAGGTAGTAATCGAGAATCTTCAAGAGCAGCCGTACGATGACCAGCAATAGAAAGATAGGCTTCATTTTGAGCAAAAGCGAGAAAAGTTGCTGCATCTTTATGTCTTACTAATAAAACGAGATCCCAATCTTCATGAGATGGTCCTATTAGGAAAGAGCTGGATGTTCCGCTGAATAGAACCTCACTGCCCACTTCTTTTAAAAAAGGAAGTGTATGTTTCATATATAACGCATAGGCCTTTTTTCCAGAAATTACTGCTTCAGGAGCAATAGCAGGTGTCTGAGAATAATCTGCAAAGTCTTTAAATTTTAAAAGATTAAGCATGACGATTTCTCCTTTAGGCGGATTGGAGAAAAATTGTTTCCCAGCCTCTGGAGTCACGTCTAGAAAAGGTGTTCTTGACATGTGTTGTTTATTAATAATTAGAAGTGTCTATATACGCTTTCGCGAAAGCGTATACATCAACCAGTATTTTAAAAAGTGATTATTTGTTCATCAAATCCTCAATCTCCTCAACAGTAATAGGGATATCACGCATTAAGTTGAAAGGCGCTCCGCTTTCTTGAATCACAACATCATCTTCCAGTCGAATGCCAAAACCTTCGTCAGGAAGGTAAATACCAGGCTCTACCGTAAAGACATTATTTGCTTGCATAGGTTCATGTAAGAGTCCGTAGTCATGTGTGTCTAGTCCCATATGGTGACTGGTGCCGTGCATAAAGTATTTTTTATACGCAGGCCAATCAGGATTTTCATTTTGAACATCAGCTTTATCTAAGAGCCCTAAGCCTAATAGTTCAGAAGTCATAAGTTTGCCCACTTCTATGTGATATTGTTCCCAATATGCTCCAGGGACAAGCATTTTAGTAGCTTCGTCCTTAACACGTAAAACAGCATTGTATACTGCTTTTTGACGCGCTGTAAAACGACCATTTACTGGAATAGTACGAGACATATCACTAGCATAGTTAGCATATTCAGCACCTACATCCATCAAGATCAAGTCGCCATCTTTACACTGCTGGTTATTTTCTATATAATGCAGCACATTTGCATTACTTCCAGAGGCTACAATAGGTGTGTATGCAAATTTTTTAGAGCGATTACGTAAGAATTCATGGATATATTCTGCTTCAATTTCATATTCCCACACCCCAGGTTTTACAAACCCTAATACACGTCGGAATCCTTTATTTGTAATATCACATGCCTGTTGGATCAAGTCTATTTCAATTTGATCTTTTACAGAACGTAAACGCTGTAAAATAGGATTGCTTTTTGCAACACTGTGCGCAGGATATTTAGCTTTCCACCACTTTGTAAAACGGTCTTCACGCGTTTCTGTTTCTACAGCCGCACGGTAATGCTCATTGGTGTTTACATACACAGTATCTGCATAGGTCATTAATTCTGCAACTATTTTTTCTAAATCTTGAAGCCAAAATACCGTTTTAATACCTGAGGTTTCTAATGCTTTTTCTTTGGTAAGTTTTTCACCTTCCCAAACCGCAATATGCTCATTGGTTTCTTTTAAGAACAAGATCTCGCGATATTTTTCTTTTGGACAATCTGGAAATACGACCAAAATAGACTCCTCCTGATCGACACCACTTAGATAAAAAATATCTCTATGTTGCTCAAAAGGCATCGTACTATCTGCACTGATAGGATAGATGTCATTACTATTAAAGAAAGCAAGACTATTTGGCTTCATTTGCGACATAAAGTTTTTGCGATTCTTTATAAAGAGTGTGTTGTCTATTAGGTGGTATTTCATAACAGTGGTATTTCTAAATTAGATATACCCAAAAATAAGGATTGCAATTTTTAATAAATACGCCAAATGGCATTATTTTATATTTTTTCGAATTCTACTCATATGTCTCAGAGAAATCCCTAAAAAAGAAGCAAGATAATGTAATGGTACTTTTTGAAGTAAGGTTGGTTCAGTGTGTAATAGCTTTTGATACCGTTCTTCGGGAGTTAATATCAATAAATCAATACGGTGATCGTCTATTTTATAAATCTGATTTTCAATAAGATTATAATAAAACGTATAAAATGCTTGATTGTGTTGCATCAGATATTCAAACTCCTGAATGGTGATGACTTGCAATACACAATCGGTGAGGGCTTTGATATTCTTTCTGGAAGGGAGGTTGTTTTTAAAACTATTCAGTGCGGCAGTGCAAGAATTTTTTAATGCTAAATACGTGGTTTTTTCTTCTTCTAAAACGTCTAGTGAATGTTGTAAAATACCAGATTCTATATAACAAAAGTATTTACAGATAGATCCGCTAGTGACAAAGAACTCATTTTTTGATAATTGAATTTGAGAGAACGTATCTAAAACCTCAGGAACAAGATGATTGAGTGAGGTATCATTAATGACAGTGAGTAAGTAAGCTTCAAAAGAATTGTTAACTGTCATTGTAATATTGTCGGTTTTGGAATGGATTAAAAGTACAAAAGCATCTTAGTATTAGGAAAAGAATTTTTGCTTCTAATTAGAACGTATTCAGTAGTGTACATTGAGCTGATTTCAGTATCTAGCGAAATCTTGATTTACTGCCTCGATTCTTAGGTCGATTCCTTTTATGAGGTCCAGAGTTTACCTTGAGCTTTAATACCATATATTATCATAAAAAAGAGGTGTTGATAGGAATGTTTCATTTTCAAAAAGTTAAACAAAACATGTTGTTTGATAGCGTAAAAATATTTTTGTGTTTTAATGTCGACAATAAATTTCTAAAATTGCGTATAGTGAAAATATGCTCTATTTTTTTTGTAAAATAGTAAAATAGATAATTTTAAGTATTTGAATTTAAATAATTTATATATAATTCTCTAAAAATAGATAATTTTATAATTACATGTTATTTCCTTTTTTAATGGAAATTCAGTAGTGTAAAAACACTGTAGTAGTAAGAAAAAAATAAACTTCTCTTTTTTGAAAATATGCTTGAATTTTTATATTTGTTTAATCTTTTGTTATAGGTTAAAAGGTATGATTCAAAATATTATATACATTAGTAAAGCAGATAAAGAACTGTCCAAATTTGAAATAAAAGAGCTTGTTTTTTTTGCTAGAGTAAAAAATAGAGAAGAAAAAATAACAGGATTTTTAATTCACCAAAATGGATATTTTATTCAATGGATAGAAGGTCCTTCTGAAAATGTGCTGCATCTTTTAGAAAAAATAAAACAAGACTCTAGACATCAATCTCTTAAAGTACTTGTGAATCGCAAATTAGAATCCCCTGTGTATAACAATTGGAGAATGCGTTATTTGACAGATATAGAGAAATTAAAGATTGGCGATTTTGAAAGTCTATATAGTGAGTCAGGCGGTAAGGATATAGTAGATATTTTAAATAAGATTATGTTAGATTTTGTAGCTTAATTACAAATACATAATGTGAAATAATGCTTCATAGAAAGACCCGATATTGGATGTGATATAGTATCGTAAGTCACACTGACTATAAATAGTAGATAATAAATAGTTAAACTCCTTCCAAAAATTTTCACATAATTTCACATTTCCGTACTTTCAAGGCGCTAAAACAAAAACCAACATGAAATTACGCACTTCCCTCTTTGTAGGTGTTGCTGTATTCGCTTTCGCGAAAGCGTACCCACAACAACCTGCAACCTCGGCAGCTCAAGTACAACAAGGCATTGCTCAAAAACGTACTGCACAACAAAACTCACTCGTTAAGAATCTTCCTTTTGAAAATATTGGTCCTACCGTGATGAGTGGTCGTGTGGTAGATCTTGCCGTAAATCCTGACAAGCCTTCGGAATTTTATGTAGGCTATGCCAGCGGAGGTTTGTGGTATACAAATAACAACGGAACTACATTTGAACCTGTATTAGATACTAGTGATACACAAAATGTAGGTGATATTGCTGTTGATTGGAAAAATGGAACCATCTGGGTAGGAACAGGAGAAAATAACTCGTCACGCTCTAGTTATGCCGGAATCGGAATCTTAAAATCAACAGATAAAGGGGCTACTTGGCAACATGTAGGTCTTGCAGATTCACATCATATAGGACGTATCCTAATCAATCCATCAAATCCTGATGAGGTAGTGGTTGGTGTGACTGGACACTTATATTCTTCTAATGATGAACGTGGTGTGTATAAAACCACCGATGGTGGAAAAACATGGAACAGAACACTTTTTGTTAATAATGAAAGTGGTATCATTGATATAGATCATGACCCTGCAAATTTCAATCTGATGTATGCATCGGCTTGGGATAAAGATCGTAAAGCATGGCATTTTGAAGGTAGTGGTTCTGGATCTGGTGTTTATAAAAGTACAGATGGAGGGACTACGTGGCAAAAGCTAGATGGATTCCCTTCAGGAGATGGTGTAGGACGTATAGGAATTGCAGTGTATGATGCCAATACTGTATATGCGGTACATGATAGTCAGTTTAGAAGAAAAGGAGCTGATAAAGGGAGTAAGAGTGGTGGAGCATTAACAAAAGATGACTTCAAAACCATGAGTAAAGATGCGTTTCTAGCATTAGATAATAAAAAACTTAACGGGTTTTTAAAACGTAATAATTTCCAAGAAAAATACCGTGCAGAAAACGTAAAGTCAATGGTACGTAATGGATCAGTACAACCAACCGATCTTGCAAAATATTTGGAGACAGCAAATACGCAATTATTTGACACTCCTGTCGTAGGTGCCGAAGTGTACAGATCTGACGATGCTGGAAAAACATGGAAGAAAACACATGATGGGTACCTAGATGATATCTATTACAGTTATGGATATTACTTTGGAGAGATTCACGTAAATCCACAAGACGATCAAGATATTTATATCTATGGGGTGCCTATTGTTGCCTCAAAAGATGGTGGAAAAACCTTTAAAAGTATTGGAGCAGAAAATGTGCATGCAGATCATCATGCTCTGTGGATCAATCCTAAAAATGAAAAACATCTCATTAATGGAAATGACGGAGGTGTAAATATTACGTATGATGATGGTGAAAATTGGATCAAAGCCAATGACCCATCTGTAGGACAATTTTATTCCATTCAAGTAGATAATGAAGAGCCTTACAACGTGTATGGAGGACTTCAGGATAATGGTGTTTGGGTAGGTGCAAATACAGCGCAAGAAAACAAGAGTTGGCACCAAAGCGGTCAATACCCATGGGAAAGTATCATGGGCGGTGATGGGATGCAAGTGCAAGTGGATAATCGGGATGCCAATGTGGTATATACAGGATTCCAGTTTGGGAATTACTTTAGAATCAACCGTGAGACAGAAGATTTTAAACGTTTTAATATCAAGCATGAATTAGGAGAAAAACCTTACCGTTTTAACTGGCAAACACCTATTTTATTAAGTCCGCATAATCAAGATATCTTGTATTTAGGAGGTAATAAATTAATGCGTTCTATGAATCAGGGAGATGATTGGACGGCTATCAGTGATGATCTAACCAAGGGAGGAAAAGATGGAAATGTAGCGTATGGAACGCTCGCAACGATTAGTGAGTCTCCTTTTCAGTTTGGATTAATTTATACAGGAAGTGATGATGGAAAAGTCTATGTTACCAAAGACGCCGGAGGAAGTTGGACAGATATTAGTGCTAGCTTTCCAAAAGATCTGTGGGTGTCTCGTGTAGTGGCTTCTGAGCATAAAAAAGAACGCGTATATGCAACGCTAAACGGATACCGTTGGGATGATTTTAAAACCTATGTATATGTGTCTGATAACTATGGACAAACATGGAAAAATATTTCTGGAAATATCCCAATGTCTCCTGTAAATGTGATTGTGGAAGACCCTAAAAAAGAAAATATTATTTATGTAGGAACTGATAATGGTGCCTATGTAAGTGTGGATGGAGGTAGTAGTTATCACGCTTTCGCGAAAGGACTGCCAGCTGTAGCAGTACATGACATGAAAATTCAAAAAAGAGAAAACCACCTCTTATTAGGAACACATGGAAGAAGTATTTATAGAACAGATATCACAACCATCCAGCAAATGGATGCCTCTCAAAACGTACAATTATTTGAAGTAGCTTCCTTACGTAACTCACCACGTTGGGGAAATAGTTTTAGTATGTGGGGAGATGCTTTTGAGCCTTCTGTAGCAGTGTCTTATTTTTCAAGTTATGCAGGTAAATTCTCTATGGTGGTCAAAGATGCCAACGGAAAAGAATTACAGCGTATGCCATTAGTGCCTCAAGCAGGAATCAATGTAATTGATTATGATCTTTCTATTACCGAAAAAGGGAAAAAAACATTAGAAAAAGCAAACACAGAACTCAATATTAGAAAAGCCAGTAATGGTAAATATTATTTGCCTAAAGGAACATATACGATTGAACTCGATGGCGGTGGCGGAAATGCTTTAGCAATAACTACAAAATTAGAAGTGAAGTAAAGAACCTTTCTTTTTAGATATGCAAAAAGCAGTTAAGGATTCTTAGCTGCTTTTTGTTTTTGAATAACATAAACGAGCACTATGTCTGGATATTTCCATTACTACAAGATTGATCAATCAAAAACAAAGACAGTTTTATATAAAATAATTACGAATAAGAATATTGAACCAAAATTCAATATTAATATGATGGCATATTATAAGAATCAAAAAGATCAAGATGGAATAGATGAAACGTCTATTTCAAAGGAGAATGGATGGGTAAAAAGTTATCATGAATATATGGTGTCGGAAAAACGAGAACTTACTTATAATACAATTGTTCAAAAAGTGAAAGAAGATTTTAATACACTTACTCATAGTGAATTTGAAGATCTTACAGGTTGGTGTTTGCGATATTTTATTGATGAAAAAGGCAATTATCAATACGATGAAGAAGAGAAGTTGGGTCTTTATGATATCGGATATCTTTTTAGTAAAAATGAGATTTTTATGTTCGAGGTGCTAGCTAACAATGGTATAGATGAATACTATTATAAATTAAAAGATGGAGGTAAAGATGATTTTTGGACATTTTTGAGTCCTCCTTGTAATTATCTAGAATTTAATCTTGCACTAGATTTACTCATACTACTTTGTTATAAAATAAATAGTAAAAAAGAGATTCTCACTAGTCGTGATAATCAGTTAATGGATAAACTGAAACTAAACGCTAACTTTATTTTATTAGACAAGAGTACAGATGCTTATTTGGAAGATATATTTGCTCAGCGTACAGAAAGTGAATTTGATAGAGAATGGGAATTGTATCTGATTGATTGTTCTGAGACTCTTATTTATAAATTTAGTTCCATGAAAGAAGGGATAGAAGGTTATAAGGGAAAAATATTTAGGGTAGATGGTATATAGTAAAGCTTGTATCTTTTATAAGCTTTCATCCAATCCTATTGTTTATTCGTACATTAATAGTATATAAATACCTACGCATTGGATTGGAATATTGGAAATAGCACCATATTTATTTTATCATCACTACTTGTTGTTTGTGCTATATGGCGATTGTTAAGGGGTGGTAAGAGGGTAGCCACTAGTAAATACCTTAGTTGGCTCCTTATTACATCAGGGATGACCATTATTCAAGTGATACTCGTGGATGCTAAAGTGGTGAATACTTTTCCTATATTTTATATTTTTTTCATTCCATGGCAATTTTTAGCACCTGTCTTTTTCTCATTATTCATATGCTCCTATCTGGATAGAATGTGGGAATTCAAAAAGTATAAAGAGCTTTTACTTACTCCATTTGTGCTATTCTTCATTCTATATATCGTTTTAAAAGTAAATGCTTTTACTGGGTATACTTTTTTTTCAAAAGAGATATCACTTACCATCGGTGCCGAGTGGGATGAAAACTTAGCTGTTCTTTTTGCTTTTATTAATGGAATTTGGAATTATAGAACGATTAAAAGTTACGAGCGAAGTTTACTAGGCGCATCCTATAAAACAGTTATAGAAAAAACAAACTGGTTGCGAATTATGTATACATTGTTAGTGGTATTATGTAGTATTTGGATACTGGTAATATTGTATCTTAAAGTGACAAAATTTGAAAGAGGGATGATGGCTTATTATCCGCTGTGGTTTTTATTTCTAGGGTTCTATTTTGTCTTTTTATACATAGGAGATCGTCATTTAAAAACAAAAAAAGAAGAAGAGAAAAAAAGACAAGTAGCTTTTGAAAGTATTGTTACAGATTTTCAGATAGAAGGGCTAAATAAAATTTTCGAATCAAAAGAGTTACAAAATGTCATAGATGCTGATACCTATGATGTCACCCGAGTATTAAGTTATTTTGCAACCTCACTTTTTGATAAGCGTACAGTAGATGATGTGCTTTGGGATATTGTAAGAAATGCCATTGGAAAATTAGACTTAGAAGATTGTGTCATTTATATGTTAGATACAGAACGTAATGTATTGGTGCAAAAAGCTGCCTATGGAAATAAAGATAAAGGAACCCGAAAAGTAGTAAGCCCTATAGAAATTCCTTTTGGAGAAGGGATTGTAGGTGCTGTTGCAAAAACGTGTAAATGGGAATGTATTTCTGATGTAAATCAAGATGCTAGATATGTAATAGATGATATGCAACGGCAATCAGAACTTGCTGTTCCTATTCATGATCAAGGAACTATTTTAGGAGTTCTAGATTCTGAACATTCTGAAAAAGAATTTTTCAAAAAGCAACATATATTCATCTTTCAACTTATTGCTAAACTTACAGCTACAAAAATCAAACAACTTGTAAAAAAAGAAGTTACAACAATCACTAATGATAATGGGTATTATAAAGAACTATGTTTTCTGCTTGAGAATGAGAAAATCTATAAAAATCCAGATATAAGTTTAGGAAGTATTGCTGCAAGACTAGATATAAGCGTTACCTATCTATCTCAACTCATTAATAGAATAAGTGGCGTTAATTTTTCTGATTTCATAAATGAATATCGTGTCAAAGAATCTCAACGATTACTCACACATCCCAATTATACGGGATACGCGATTCTTTCTATAGGATTAGAATCTGGCTTTAATTCGAAAAGTACGTTCTATGCTGCCTTTAAAAAGCATACAGGCGTTACTCCTTCCGTTTACAGGGTAAAAGCCCCATTTGAGTCCTAAATCTTTCAGACTGTATAATTACGGACACGTTTGAAAGAAGTCCAATCTAAGTTTGCTGCATTATTAACTATAAAATTTTTATAATGAAAAATGCAATGCAATTTAGCAAACAACTATTAACTGTAATACTACTAATTAGTTTCGTAATGAGCTGTTCTCCAGAAGATGGGGACATTGGACCAGAAGGACCACAAGGGCCACAAGGAGAACAAGGAATTCCAGGACCTGAAGGTGAACAAGGTGAACAAGGAGAAACAGGAACCGCAAATGTGATTTATTCAGAATGGATACCATCAGGGTTTGCAAGTCCTATTACTGATGATTTTGATCAATTTGAATTAGACGTACCACAACTAAATGAAGTGCTTCAGGATTCAGGAGTGATATTAGTATACGCTCGTAGATCAACATTAATTTATCCAATTCCTATTACCTTTTTTGGAAGTCTGGATGAAAACTATAATTGGAGATTATTAACAACAAACGATGATATTATTGCTGTTCGAGTAAATTCAACCGATGGTGGAGTGATAGGAGAACCCTTTTTAAATGATGAATATCGTTATGTGTTAATTCCAGGAGGGCAAGAAGCAGAAAGCGGGCGTTCAATGAGTACTCAGGATTATCAGAATATGAGTTATGAAGAAATTGCCCAGTTATTTAATATTGAAGATTAAGATCACAAACGCAATCCTTTTATTCCCTAATTATCAAAAGCAGTTAAGATGTATTAACTGCTTTTTTTGTATTTTAGAATATGGCGCATCATCACAATCATACACATGGTCATACTCACGATACAGGTAATATTAAAGTTGCTTTTTTTATCAATCTGCTCTTTACTATTATTGAGGTCATTGGGGGTGTTCTGACGAATAGTGTCGCTATTCTATCAGATGCAGTGCACGATTTAGGGGATAGTTTGTCACTAGGTCTGGCTTGGTACTTTCAAAACTATGCTAAGAAGAAAAGAAGTCCCTCGTTTAGTTATGGTTATGGTCGTTTTTCTTTACTAGGCGCTATTATAAACTCTATTGTCCTAGTGGTAGGAAGTATCTTTATTCTTGTAGAAGCAATTCCTAGATTAATAGCACCACAGCAACCAGAAACACAAGGAATGATGTTACTGGCAATACTAGGTGTTATTTTTAATGGAGCTGCTGTCTTGCGTTTGAAAAAGGGAACAAGCGTTAATGAACGCGTAGTCTCTCTTCATTTATTGGAAGATATATTAGGATGGATTGCAGTACTTATAGGATCTATTATCATGCATTTTTTTGATATTCCTATTATAGATCCAATTTTGTCGTTAGGAATCGCACTGTTTATTTTAATAAATGTCTACAAAAATCTTAAAGAAACTATTCAAATAGTGATGCAGGGTGTGCCGGGGAATACAGACGTAAAGGATGTAAAACAGAAATTGCTTTCCTATCCAGACATCGTTGCAGTGCATGATATTCATATTTGGTCTATGGATGGAGAATATACCATTATGACAGCTCATATTGTTGTGCAAAATAAAGACACACTTATTGCACTAGACTCTCTTAAAAAGAAAATAAGAGAAGACTTAAAAGAACTTCATATAGAACATGTAACGCTTGAATTTGAAGATGTAGGAGAAAATTGTGGCGTTCTAGATATAGAATAAACATAATATTTAATGTAACATAAAGAAGTGTTTGTTGTCTATTAGGACATCAATCAAATCACCAAGTCATTATCAATGACAGTACAACCTCAATTTTCGCTTTTTGACCTTCTTATGCTAATTGGCATTACACAAGGCGTGGTGATGAGTGTGCTGTTATTCCGTTCAAAGAATAATAAACGAAGTAATCCTTTCTTAGCATTAGGAATCCTTGCCTTTTCTTGGGTAAGTACCAAACCGCTTTTACATACGCTACATCTTTGGGATACTTCTTTTTTTAGGTATTTTCCTAATGGAGCCGATTTAGCAATAGCACCATTACTGTATTTCTATTTGGTCTCTTTGGTAGATGCTGAGTTTCGCTTTTCGCGAAAGCATATCATACACTTTGTCCCTTTTATACTATTACAAGCGTATTTGACTTTTATTTATTTTTCATTAGTAGGAACTTCAGATTTAGTAATGAAAGATCAGATAGCAAATAGTCTTTACTTTAACCCCGTAAAAGATCTAGAAAGCCATGGTACGGCGCTATCTTCTGTGGTGTATCTCATACTTTCATTTGTAAAATTTAAGAAATATAGGGAGTGGCTTTCCAATACAATATCTGACAGTACATTTCCAGAATTTAAATGGATGAAACAATTATTATTCCTGTGTTTAGCAATAGGCGCTTTTTTAGTATTTAATTATAGCGCAGATCTTTTGTTTCATCTTAATAGAATTACAGATCTTCATTGGACAATATTCTCACTTTTTGGAGCTTTCTCAATATATTATTTAGGAATTGCAGGGTATAAATTACCCAATTACGAATTAAAACTTCAAGAAGATATTGCTGTGGCACCTTCAAAAAAAGATCCAAATACTTTTAAAAAAATAAAGCCCTCTCAAAGAGATACTGAAATAGTTGAGGTAATTAGAGTAGCATTAGAAGAAGATAAAGTATTTCTAAATCCTACATTAAATATTCAAGAGCTTTCGCGAAAGCTATCATTGCCACAACAAGAACTTTCTCAAGTGATCAATGCGCATTTTCATAAAAAGTTTAGAGATCTTATTAACGAATACCGCGTTGAAGAAGTAAAGAAAATGCTTCACAATGAAAAGATGTCTCATATGTCTATTTTAGGAGTTGCCTTAGAATGCGGGTTCAATTCGGAAGCTACATTTTATAGAATCTTTAAAAAGAATACTGGTCTTTCTCCAAAAGAATATAGACTGCAATCTACATAGGTCTATTTTTTTACTCTCAAAACGTATTTTGGGAAGTTTGATGTCTTTAAAAACACGTTGTTTGACGCATCAATCAAAAATCAATCAAAATGAAACTTAAAAAAATTACTATAATTAGTATTGCCTTAATCCTATGTGTATGGGGCATATTTTCAATGTCTATCCAAAACTGGTTTTATAGTAACCCCGCTTATGTAGGGAAAGCTTTTCAAAAACAAATAACTTTTGAAAATTCAAGTTTTACCCAGGAAAAACTAGATGAAATTGCATCCTATTTAGAAGATGAGTCAGAAACATCTAGTATGCTTGTTTTGGAAAATGGAAAAGTAATCTATGAATATGGAGATCAATCTCAAGTAAGTTACATTGCCTCCTGTAGAAAAAGTGTGCTGGCGATGCTTTATGGTAAGTATGTAGCTAATGGAACTATAGATTTACAACAAACAATAGGAGATATCGGGATTGATGAAGACGACGGCTTATTGACTATAGAGAAACAAGCTACAATAGAGAATGTTATTAGTTCTAGGTCTGGGGTGTTTCACATTCCTGCAAATGGTGGTTATGATGAAAAAAATATTAAAGAAAGAGGTACTGTACAACCTGGAGAATACTTTGTATATAATAACTGGGATTTTAATGTAGCCGGTTATATTCTAGAACAAAAATCTGGAAAATCTGTATATGAGGAAATCGAAGAACAGCTAGCTATTCCATTGGGATTTGAAGATTGGAATATTGAAAATCAAAAGAGAACCATTAATGAAGATAAATCTAGATATTCTGCCTATCACATTCATATATCTACTCGAGATATGGCAAAAATAGGACAATTGATGCTTCAGAAAGGTCAATGGGAAGGCAAGCAGCTCATCTCAAAACAATGGGTTGAAAAAATAACTTCTACGATTACACCAGTTGAAACAGTAAATCAGAGAGATCAAATAGATATTTCGAGTCCTGTTCAATTTTCTTATGGAAATATGTGGTGGCTTGTTGAGCGGTTCTATGATAATCCAGATTTTGAAGGAGCATATACAGCGAGTGGCTACGCAGGGCAATTCATCACGGTAATTCCTAAGCGTAATGTAGTTATAGCGCATAAAACAAATATGGATTTATTGACCTATGCAGGATTATCACAACGTTCTTCAACACCATCATGGCGATATTGGGTGATACTGAGAAAATTATTGTTAAATAAGAAAAACCTTAAAGAACTAGCAAAAGAAAAATCGGTAAATGAGATGATTGCCTTTATTAAAGAAACAAGGAATGAGCAATCAATATATGATATTTCTGAAGGCGCACTTAGAGTATATGGAAAAACTCTAATGGATCAAGGAAATTATGAAGAAGCTATTCAATTTTTTGAGTTGTCCATTGCACGATACCCTTCAGGATATTATACACACTATACCCTTGATTATTATGGGAAATGCCTGTTAAAACTAAATAGGAATCAAGAAGCTATTAAAGTATTTGAAAACTCCTTAAAATTTAATCCTGACAATGAGGAGATTGTGGCTATACTAAGTGATTTGAAATGACTTTTTTATTCTAAATTTTCAAAGTCCGCTTTCGCGAAAGCGTATAAAACCCTAAAATTAGTTTAAAATACTTTCATAAATATTGAAAGTGTTCAATATTACACTTTTGATTATGGAGTCTTAAGAATAATAGGTTAAACACAGGTAGGATGCTTCTTATAATCATTCTAAATAGAAGCAATCCCTGCCTGTTAAAGTTGTTAAAATAACGTTTGCGCCGTACATTTGTGTGAATTATTTAAATCAACTTTTTAATGAGCGGATTATTAAAATCTTCAATAGGTAGAAAAGTCGCAATGGCACTTTCAGGCCTTTTCCTCGTTGTTTTTCTTACACAACATTTTGTTATTAACCTTTCTTCGGTACTTTCCCCAGATACATTTAATACGTGGTCTCATTTTATGGGAACCAACGGATTAGTTCAGTTTGGATTGCAACCTGTACTGATTTTTGGAGTCGTTTTTCATTTTGTAATGGGAATCAGATTAGAACTTCAAAATAGAAAAGCACGTCCCGTAAAATATGTGAGTTATAAAGGAAGTGCAAATGCAAACTGGATGTCACGTAACATGATCATTACAGGACTTGTTATATTAGCATTTTTTGGACTTCATTTTTATGATTTCTTTTTTCCAGAACTTGCACATAAGTATATAGATGGGGATATGTCAGGACTTTTAGATCCTAATAATCCAGCTTTGGGATATAAATATCACCCAGAAACCGTACATAAATTTGAACCATTTTGGAGAGTTGTACTTTATGTAATTTCATTTGTATTATTGATGTTGCATTTACTACACGGTTTCCAATCGTCACTCCAATCTATTGGATTTAATAATAAATATTCTAAAGCACTTAAAGTAGTGACAAAGGCATGGGCAATTATTATCCCAGTAGGATTCATTTTTATTGCACTATATCATCACTTTAATCAACTTTCACACTAAAAAATCGCTATGGCATTAGATTCAAAAATACCTTCGGGACCACTAGCAGATAAGTGGACACAATATAAAAATGATATTAATCTTGTAAACCCAGCAAACAAGCGTCTTATTGATGTGATTGTTGTAGGAACAGGACTTGCAGGAGGATCTGCAGCGGCAACGCTAGCAGAATTAGGATATAACGTAAAAGCATTTTGCTTTCAAGATTCACCTCGTCGTGCGCACTCTATTGCAGCACAAGGAGGAATCAATGCAGCAAAAAATTACCAAGGAGATGGAGATTCTACCTACCGCCTTTTTTATGATACCGTAAAAGGAGGAGATTACCGTAGTCGTGAGGCAAATGTATATCGCCTTGCTGAGGTGTCTGCAAATATTATAGATCAATGTGTGGCTCAAGGAGTGCCATTTGCACGTGATTATGGAGGATTGCTAGATAACCGTTCTTTTGGTGGGGTACTAGTAAGTCGTACGTTTTATGCTAAAGGGCAAACAGGACAGCAGTTACTTTTAGGTGCATACTCTGCGATGAACCGTCAGATAGGTCGTGGTAAAATCAAAATGTACAACCGTCACGAAATGCTAGACGTTGTAAAAGTAGATGGAAAAGCAAGAGGAATCATTACACGTAACTTAGTTACTGGTGAAATTGAGCGTCACTCTGCACATGCTGTTGTATTAGGAACGGGAGGATACGGAAATGTATTCTATCTTTCTACCAATGCGATGGGATCTAATGTAACAGCTGCTTGGAAAGCGCATAAGCGTGGAGCTCATTTTGCAAATCCATGTTATACGCAAATTCACCCAACGTGTATTCCAGTATCTGGAGATCATCAGTCTAAATTAACATTGATGTCTGAGTCTCTTCGTAATGATGGACGTATTTGGGTCCCTGCAAAGAAAGAAGACGCAGAAGCGATTAGAGCAGGTAAGTTGAAACCTACTGAAATTGCTGAAGAAAATAGAGATTACTATCTAGAACGCCGTTACCCAGCCTTTGGAAACTTAGTGCCACGTGATGTAGCATCAAGAGCTGCAAAAGAACGTTGTGATGCAGGATTTGGTGTCAATAAAACAGGAGAAGCAGTATATCTTGATTTTGCAAGCGCCATTGAGCGTTATGGAAAAGAACAAGCGTATGTAACACATCAAGATGCAAATAATGCGGCACTAGTTAAAAAACTAGGGCAAGAGATCGTAAAGACAAAATATGGAAACTTATTCCAGATGTATGAGAAGATCGTAGATCAAAACCCATATGAAACACCTATGATGATTTATCCAGCGGTTCACTATACTATGGGAGGTCTATGGGTAGATTATAATCTACAAACATCTGTAGAAGGATTATACGCTATTGGAGAAGCAAACTTCTCAGATCATGGAGCTAACCGTTTAGGAGCCTCTGCATTAATGCAAGGACTTGCCGATGGATACTTCGTATTACCGTATACTATTGGAGATTACTTATCTCAAGATATTCGTACAGGGCCTATTTCTACAGATACAAAAGAATTTGAAGAAGCAGAAAAGAATGTACGTTCTCAAATAGATGCTCTTGTAAATAATAATGGTACAAAAGCAGTTGATTATTTCCATAAGAAATTAGGAAAAATCATGTGGAACAAATGCGGAATGTCTCGTAACGCTAAAGATCTTCAAAGTGCTATCGATGAGATTGCAGCACTACGTGATGAATTCTATAAAGAAGTACGAGTGCCAGGTACAGAAAATGAGTTTAACGAAGAGCTTGCAAAAGCATTACGTGTGGCAGATTTCTTAGAATTAGGAGAATTATTTGCAAAAGATGCATTGACACGTAACGAATCTTGTGGAGGACACTTTCGTGAAGAGTCTGTTGAATTAGACGGTCCACAAAAAGGAGAAGCATTACGTGATGATAAGAACTTCACATTTGTATCTGCTTGGGAATATAAAGGAGCTCCTAAAGATGCAGTATTGCATAAAGAAGAGCTTACTTATGAAAATATTGAATTGAAACAAAGAAGTTATAAATAGAAGTTCGTTAATTGTTAAAAGTTGATTAGGTAAAGTTTAGTGAGTGATATTAAAAGTTTTGAAGATTTAGGATGCTGGCAAAAAGCAAGAGAACTTCGAAATGATGTTAAGAATCTTATTAATACTTTTCCAGACTTCGAAAAATATGAATTAGTTTCACAGATGCGTAGAGCCTCTCGGTCTGTGACTCATAATATAGCAGAAGGCTATGGACGTTTTCATTATCAAGAAAACATTCAATTCTGTAGAATATCAAGAGGTTCATTATATGAGCTGTTAGATCAGTTTATTACTGCTTTAGATGAAAGTTATATTTCAGAAGAAGCATATTTGAAATATAAAAAACAGGTTAATGGTTGTTTAGCAATATTAAATGGATATATCAATTATCTAAAGAAAGCTAAAAGCTCCAATTAACTTTTAACATTTAACTTTTAACTATGAAGTTAACATTGAAAATTTGGCGTCAAAAGAACGCTCAAGCTAAAGGACAAATGGTGACATACCCTATTGATGGAATCGATGGAGATATGTCTTTCTTAGAAATGATGGATGTGCTTAATGATGAGCTTATCAATAAAGGAGATGAGCCTGTGGTTTTTGATCACGATTGTCGTGAAGGAATCTGTGGTTCATGTTCCATGTTTATTAATGGAGAAGCGCATGGTCCTGATCGTTTAGTGACCACCTGTCAACTTCACATGCGTAAATTTAAAGATGGCGACACCATTACCATAGAGCCGTTTCGTGCAGGAGGTTTCCCTGTGATTAAAGATTTAATGGTAGACCGTTCTGCTTTTGATCGTATCCAGCATGCAGGAGGGTTTATCTCTATTAATACCTCTGGTAATACACAAGATGCAAATGCAATTCCTATAGAAAAAGCCGATGCCGATGCTGCCTTTGATGCAGCTACTTGTATAGGTTGTGGAGCTTGTGTAGCAAGTTGTAAAAATTCAAGCGCGATGCTTTTTGTAAGTGCAAAAGTGAGCCAGTTTTCACTATTACCACAAGGAAAAGTAGAGGCTACAGATCGTGTGATGAACATGGTAAAGCAAATGGATGAAGAAGGTTTTGGTAACTGTACCAATACAGGTGCTTGTGAAGTAGAGTGTCCAAAAGGAATATCACTAGAGAATATCGCACGTATGAATCGTGAATATCTATCTGCTAGTGTGAAAGGATAATTACATTCCTGCGTAAGCGGGAATTTTATAATATGAATCCCAAAACTTCAAAAAGTCTTGGGATTTTTTTTGCTTTCATATGTTGCTCTTCTGAAGGTAGTGCATCTTAAAACTTCGCTTTCGCGAAAGCTTCTAAAATATAAATCTAAATTTCCAGAATAGATTAAAATCTAAGTTCAAGTAATAAGTGCAACACGAATATTTAAAACAGATGGGGCTAGCCTCATCTGTTTTAGGCTCAATATTTATATTCGTTTTGGATGAAACACTATAAACAATTGACCTTGTCTCAAAGGTATCAAATCCAAAGTCTTTTACAACTTGGATTTACACAGACTCAAATTGCTTCTAAAGTAAATGTAAACAAGAGTAGAATAAGTCGTGAACTTAAGCGAAATATCCCTACAAGGGGACAGACAGCTTATCGTTATTTAGCTGACCACGCAGAACGTAAAACACGCGATCGACACTCAAAGAAAGCCAAGGCAGTTCTTTTGACAGAACAACTAAAACTGCGCATATCTGATTTGATGCGTTATAACAAATGGAGCCCAGAACTTATTGCTAAGCGTCTTACTAAAGAAGGAGAACAATGTGTTAGTCACGAGACTATTTATAAGTGGATATGGACTGCAAAACATAGCCATCATCGCAAACACAAAGACTATAAAAACCTTCATAAACATCTACGCCATACAGGCAGAAGACACAAAAGAAGTAATTTAAAGGATAATCGAGGGGCTATTCAAAAAAGAGTGCCAATAGAGCAACGACCAGCAGTCGTTGCTGATCGTAAACGCATAGGAGATATTGAAGTAGATTTAATGATGGGAAGTAATCATAAGTCTGCACTTCTTGTAATGACTGATAGAGCAACACTGGTCACCATGTTAGAGAAGCTTAACGGAAAAGGCGCAGAACAGGTATATCAAAAAATGAAGAAACGCCTATCCAATTTTAATAGTTCTTGGATAAAAACGATCACCTTTGATAATGGAAAAGAGTTCGCTTATCATTATAAACTAGCACTAGATTTAAACACTAAGACTTACTTTGCAAGACCATACACCTCCCAAGATAAAGGAACTGTAGAGAATAGAATAGGTGTCATTAGACGTTTCTTCCCTAAGAAAACCGACTTAAATCTAGTGACAAAAGAGAGAATTAAAGAAGTAGAATTATTACTAAATTACAGACCTATTAGAAAGTTTAACTATAATAACCCTATTGAAGTCCTAAAAAATAAGTGTGTTGCACTTATGAGTTGAACACAGCAAATCTAAGTTTTAGTTATATGAAAATTAATGGATATTAGTAGTCTTTATAAGTATATGAGTATTTCGTTACTGATATTATATTCTTTTTAAATATTTCAAACAGGAGTGAAGAATATTTTGTCACGTTGAATCAATAAGAAGTAATTATCTTTGATGCATTAGATGCGATCAGCACTTTTGTAAAAGAAATTTAACTTAAATTATAATAGTTGTAATTTAAATATTAAAATTTTATTAAACCGAGGGCATCGGCATACAACTTGCACTATACAAGACCTAACTCTGAAAATAAATTATGTATAAAATAAAATTTTTCATAACAATATTCTTTATAGCGATTCAAGTGAAAGCGCAACGAACACTTCCGTTGCAAACAGATGGTGTTATTTCTCCAATATCTGAATTGCAAGATGATAAGTTGCAGCAATTGTTAACTTACGAAATCATGCGCAATCCTATTTGGAAACAGCTTATAAAAAATAAGCAAATGTCTGTGGGTCTTGTGGATTTAAGTGACCTTAATGATATTAAATACGCTGGGTTAAATGATAAAGAGCTCATGTATGCTGCAAGTCTGCCAAAAATTGCAGTTTTATTAGCGGCCATGGATGCTATAGAAAATGGAGAATTAAAAGAAACGAAAGAGGTCAAAAGAGACATGCGATTAATGATTAGTAAATCTGATAATAGAGCCTCGACAAGAATGATTGATCGTGTGGGATATGAAAAAATTGAAGCAGTATTAAGAGCTCCAAAAACAAAGCTCTATGATGAAGAAGTTGGAGGGGGGCTATGGGTAGGTAAACGTTACGCTGCAGGTGGTAGGCGTTATCCAGAACCTTTAAAGGGATTAAGCCATGCTGCTACAACCTTACAAGTATGTAGTTTTTATTACCAACTTGTATTAGGCAATTTGGTAAGCACTGATCGTTCGAAGGAAATGTTAGATATTATGGAGGACCCAGCTTTACATCACAAATTTGTAAACACGCTAGATAAGATAGCACCTAATGCAAAGGTCTACAGAAAATCGGGATCTTGGAAAAACTATCACTCAGATTCAGCACTTGTATGGGGTCCAAAAAGGAAGTATATTATTGTCGCTTTGATTGATAATAATCTTGGAGAGCAAATTATTAGAGATTTAGTGTTACCTTTTGAAAATGTCCTTAAAAAATCAAAGTTGGCTAGTAAATAAATTAAAGCTGATTTGAAAAAAATTATAAATAAAACATTTGGATTAAGAGATGGTGAAATATATATCTCTTTTTTAATGCAGTTATATATCTTTATTATTATAACAGTGTTGCTTATTGTAAAGCCTACAGTAAATGCTTTATTTTTAAGTGAATTAGGTGCCGATTATCTTCCTTTTGGATACTTGCTTGTTGCTGGGGTTGCTGTATCAACAACATATTTGTATAATAGAGCAATTCGTAATTTTTCTCTTTTAAAAATTACCATAATATCACTCATATTTTTTAGCTTAGGTTTTCTATTCCTTAGTGTAATTTTAAATTTTAATGTATTAAGTAATTTTCTTGTATATGCATACTACATTTTAGTGTCATTATTTGCAGTGATCTCAACATCCCAGTTCTGGGTTCTTGCTAATATGGTTTTTAATGCTAGAGAAGGCAAACGACTGTTTGGATTTATTGGTGCTGGAGCTATCGCAGGTGGAATCATTGGTGGTTATATTACTAGTATAATCACGGCTTCTTTTGGAAATAAAACTGCTATTTTTTTAGCAGGAATTCTAATTCTTTCTTGCATTCCAATTATTCAAAAAATATGGCAATTGAGAATACGTGAGATGAACACTTACATACGTAAAAAAGTGGCACACAATACTATTCATAAACAAGTATCTTCAATAAAACTTGTTTCAAAATCGAAACACCTCACATATTTAGCTTTAACAACTGGGGTAGGAGTTATTGTTGCCAAACTTGTCGATTTTCAATTTAGTGATTTTGCAAATACAAGAATACTGGATGTTGATGAACTCGCCTCCTTTTTTGGTTTTTGGTTTTCAACATTTAATATTATTGCTTTTTTGTTACAGTTATTCGTGACTAATAAGTTCCTAAGTCGATTTGGAGTCTCCTCTACATTAATAGTTTTACCATTGGGTATTGCTTTGGGAAGTTTATTGTTTTTAACATTCCCAGAGCTTTGGGTTCTTATCATCATTAAAGGATTTGAAGGGAGTTTTAAACAATCCCTTAATAAAGCAGCTATAGAATTATCTATTATGCCTATACCTCTCCAAATTAAAAACCAAGCAAAATCATTTATAGATGTAGCAGTAGATAGTATCGCTACCGGAATTGCTGGTTTTATATTAATATTTTTAATTAGAAAACTAGATTTAGGGACAACATATATTACAGTTATCATATTACTGTTTGTGCTTATATGGATTGTATTAATTTATAGGTTAAGAGAAGCGTATTTTGAATCTTTTAGGAAAAATATTCAAGACTCACTTAGTTTAAAAGGTACTAAAAAAGGAAGTAGAGAAACTACAGTGGTTACGTCTAGGCGTATCCTGACCAAGGGGTCTCCTGAAGAAATTCTTAATCTATTAGAAAAATTAGGTACTTACAAATTGACTTCGCTTAAAGATGCTATTATTGCTTTACTAGATCATCCTTACCATCAGGTGAAAATAGCAGCAATTAAGCATTTATATCTTTATGAGAAGGGGACGGCACTTGATAAAGTATCTTCTCTTATTACTATAGAAGATGATCGGTTGGTCTACGCTTGCTTAGATTATGTTATTCATCACTCAGAGATGAACGAGGATCTATTTTTTAAAAATTACTTAGATCACTCATCTGATTATATTGCAAATGCAGCGTTACTTTGTCTTGCAAAAGAGGCTTCTCATAACAGTGTATTTTGTAAAGGATATGAATTAGAGGAAAGGATAGAAAAGCAAATTAATATACTTAAACAACAGCAAGCTTATGTTAGAAAAGAGGCGCTTGCAAGTTTATTGCTTACTATAGGATATGCTAGAATTAAAAAATACTATTATTTCATATCAGTTCATCTTAATAATAGACATCCATTTATAGCAAAACAAGCAATCAAAGCTGCTGGGATTACGTCAAGTGATTTATTTATTCAAGATTTATTACTCAAACTAACTCGAAGTAAGTATAGGAAAGCTAGTATAAAAGCCTTACGTAAATATGGTCCAGAAATTACAGAAACCATTGTTAAGATGGATAAGGCAGAAAATATTCGGGACAACGTAAAAGTTCATATTCCGAAGGTAATAGAATCCTTTAATACACAAGGATCTATAAGTGTTTTGATTAGACTATTAAAAAGTAATGATGTTGTTATCAGGCTGGAAGCTTCTAAATCTTTATTGAAATTAAGATCCAAAAACCAATCATTAACATTTAATATAAGGACATTAAAGAAAAAAATTATTAATGAAAGTACATATTATAGAAACACTATGATTTCTATAGATTCTATAAGAGAACTAATGATAGCATCCCACAATGAAATTATTACTGATGCCTCAGTAGATATAGAAACTGCTCGACAGAATCTAGTAGAAGTTTTAGAAGAACAGCTAGAAGCGAGTTTAAAATGTATTTTTAGACTGTTGAGCCTTGTGTATGATGAAACTGACATAAGTGTTAGTTATTCTGGCCTGTTGAGTAATGTAACAGAGGCTAGAATTAATGCAATAGAGTTTTTAGATAACTTATTACAAAGTCAGTTAAAATCTAGGATATTGCCATTGATAGAATACACGGTTCTTGAAAAGGAGTCTAATAGCGAGTCTCGATTGAGGTTAGACATTTTGTCAGAAAGAAATTATGTTGCACTATTACTGAGAAGAAGAGGTAAACGAGTAAAGCTTCTAGTGCTTGAACTCATCAAGGTTCTAAATGATACAAGCTATATTCCTTTAGTACAGCCATTAACCAAACATCTTAATAAAGAAGTGAATGGGCGTGCGGAAGCAATTTTGAGACTGTTGGATACAACAAAAGCAGCTTGATTTTAGATTAAAAGAAACCCAACTATGCTATAGAATTGATTAATGAAACGCTATTTCGTAAAATCTGTAATATGTATCTAAAATAGATAGTTGAATTACTCTCGTTTTTCACTGAGATTGTTTCAGCATCTAGCGGGATCTTGGTTTAACACTTCGATCCTTTGGTTGACTTCTTTTATAAGATTCAGGACTCACCATTGGGTTTAATACTCTTTATTATCATCGCAAAAAGGTATATTAATCAGGAGCTTGCCTTGGAAAAGTTTGCTTGTTATTTCAAATTAATATTTTAAGCTTACATCTGCTGAGCACGCTTTCGCGAAAGCGTATTTATGAGATTCTTAAACATTTAGAGGACAAAGCGTTAAATTCAAAACACATTCAAGTGAATTTAAATTAATAGTATCTACGCTATAAATGCTACCTAAAGTATAGCTATTTTAGTTTTGTCCACCATCTCCGTCACCACCTTGATCATCTACATCTTTGTAATTTTCGTCTAACGTTATCTCTTCCTTATTTGAATTCATTATGACATCGTCTATTTTACTAGCCAAGTACATATGTGCTCCGGCAGAATTTTTGTTTAAGACGTTAGACATTAGACATACTATATATTTTGTATTATTAGGATGCTCTACTATAATGACAGAATTCATATAATTAAATACGTTACCTGCATAGCTTTTACAATTAGGATTTTTTTCTCGATCACATTTATAATAACTTCCAGATTTAAAATAAACGGCTGCACTGTCCAAACGACTTGATTTTGCATAGCGTATACGTCTGTCTGTAAGATATAATAAACGCTTCATTTCAAGGCTTGAATTTTGATCTACTACTTTACCTTGTTCAAGTTTGATAAGAAATTTCATAAGTCCTTTAGGCGTTCCTATACTTCCTCCTTTACGTCCTACATATTTTCCTGCAGGTCTTGTAAACATACCTCCTAGTCGCCATTCATCTTCAGTAATTCCTAACTCTCTTAGCGGCTGATTTACAACCATATTAGCAAGATTAGTAAGAGAATCTCGTGGAGTCTCTTTAAAGTAATTTTCTCCCTGTTCTTCCGTGAGAAATACATATTCAGGACCAAAGGCAGCCATGAGCATGGCCTCACGATACATAACGCTTGCTGCGCCGTTATTACTTACAGATACCATATGATCTAACCATTCATATAAAGAAAAAACATCCGTAGATCTGACTTGTCTTTTTGTAAGATTATCTTTTTCTATATCGTAAATAGGCACTGTGTGATGATCACCTGTTCCCCAGTATCTTGATGATACTTTAATATCTTTTAAATACATAACTCTGTCCTCCCAAGAGTTAGGGCATACTTTTGCCATTTGTGTAAATACAGCGTTCAGCACAGCAATTTTACCTACACTACCAGGTTGATAGCCCACATTCTCTCTATATCCTGCATATTTTAGAGCATCTGGATTTGTCATGTCTAAAACAGAAGCCGAATAAGCACCTGAAGGTAATAGACGGGTAATCTTTTGGGCAAAATCTTTGTCTTCTACAAGTAAATCATTTACGCTATCTTCTGGTCTAGATAGTAATTGAAGCTTAATTTCATCTAATTTTTTATAAGCTCCGAAAGGAATTCTATTGTAAGGGATACTATCATCCTGCATTTTTTTTATTTGATATAAACGCTTTATGCCTGTGCGCTTATATCCATCTATAGGATATGAAATCATGCTTATAGCAATCAGTGTAGAAATTCCCAATAAGGTGTATAATACTTTGGTCATATTTATAGTTTTTCAGAAAGTGATACGGTGGTGTTTTTTGCTGCTTTTGGAGAAATAGAGGTTAGATATTCAGAACTTTTGGCTTGTTTGTTTTCTACAAAAGGTCTAATTTGAAATAGCCATAATTTATCATTTTTAAAACCAAATTCTACATCATATGCTTGCGTATCTTCTGTAGATTCTGAGGTTAATGTAGCTCTAATTTTTGAGGCTAAAACCCTTATGTCTTCTATATTACGTTCATTTAAAATAGGTGCTTCAAAAGTAGTATGATGTCCAGAAGTACCTCCAGAAGCCGGAAGCCTTATATAATCAGGTTGTCTTGCTGGTGCCAATAGGGAGTGTGTGGTTGGGGTAATGAGTCTTGTCTCAGCAGATTGCCCGTCTACAGCACCTCCAGCACCTCTGCTAAAAGCAACTGTAAGATCATTGTCATCACCAGCGTTGATTCCTTTTGTAATCATTACTCCAGAATAATCAACATCTACACTGGGAATGATTAAAATAGACGGAAATACATTTTCAGGATTTGATAAATATTTCTGTCTCCATTTAAAGCTACGCTCGGTATAAGCAGATGCCCAAACACGTTTAATTCCTTTAATAATTTCATCTTCTTTTTTTATGTTAAATAATGTCAAGTTAAGACCAGCTCCTGTAAATTCCTTTAGGTCTTCCATATTTGTGTCACTGCGTAAGAAAACGGGTACCTGACCTATTTCATTTTTAAAAGCAGATTTAAAGTTGCTCTTTAAATCATTGGTAAAACTGTTTTTTAATGGCATTTCAATAATAGCTTTATTCAAAATGCTAAGTGCCTTCAATTGATACTCTTCTATAATTTCTTCAGAGATGTTATCTTTTCTCATGGAGTCCGCTTTCGCGAAAGCGCTATTAAGATATTCCCAATAGGTTTTATCTTGTCTTGGCATAGATTGTTCCATGTGATTTCTAAAGATACCAAATGGAATAATAATTCCTTCAACCACTTGTTCTGGAAATAAGCGCTTTAGTTCACCAAGGTTTGCCGCTTTCGGACCACATAATTTACCAGAATCTTTTGCGCTTACGTCACGCATATTTAATACAGTAGATACATCCAGTCGTATGTTCTCAACGGGAACGGTTATAATATTTTTATTGCGTTCTTTTTTGTTGAAAAGTGCTTTTTCTTGATCAGACATGTCATCTTCTTTTTTGAGGATCACATTGCCTTTGTTAGAGACTGCATAAAAAACATTTTTACCACTATATTTCTTAAGGGCTTTTAAATTTTCATAGGATAATGCAGCATTTGGAATTCCCAGATTACGGGCTAATAATTGTACATGAGACACTAAATTTCCTTCTGAGACAGTCATTATACCAGCAACAGGTTTCAAGTCTGCTGGCGGTCTCTCAAAAATATAAATTTTGTTTGTGTTTACTTCTATATCATCTGGGTTACCATCTACTACGACAAGTTCGCCAAAAGTATATCCAGGATTTAAACCACGTATACTGCTTTGATTGTCTATAGTCATTACACGGTTTGTAATGTTAGATGCTTTTGCAACTATTTTCCCTAATTCACTTACAGCTTCTCCCAAGGGAAGTGCTACACTACTGCGTATACGGTCATCTATAAAGCCATAGGCTAAAGGTTCGAATTCGGTATAGGTATTTATAATTTCTTGATAATTAGCTTTTGTCATGGCTGTACTCCATTCGACGATACTTCTACTTTTAGTGAGTAATGAACTAAGTTGCTCTATTGTAAGTTGCTCTTCTTGAATAAGTTTTTCAATGGAAGGAGCTACTGCATCGTACTCCCATCGTTCTATCAAACCTGTCCCAACCGCTGCGCAACTCATTACATTTATTTTGTTTAATTGCTCTCTTAAAGTGGTTGTTTCCCAACTTTGTAATTCAGTAAGTAATGTGCGTTCTAATCTATTTGAAATGTCTAATAAGAAAAGGCGGTCTTTACTTTTTGGATATGTAGCAATACTAAAACGGATTTCATTGAGAATATTTGAAATATCTGTAACTAACGAAACAACTGTTTTATTGGCAGTATTACCCGTAACAAAATCAATCATTCTTTCTGTAGATGGATTTGAGGCAGGAAGTACTTTTAATTTTTTTTCTAATTCATAAAAGTCTATAGGTGCATAGAAAGCTTCCATAGTTTTTATAAGTGATTGAAGCTCTTTTATTGTTTCACTCGATAATGATGATTTTTTTTCAGAGATAAAGTTTTTAACAAGTACTACATCTGCTGCCTCAGGTTTGCCATGTATTTTTATACGTGCATCCATAAAAGCCGGCGTGTTTTCAGAGATTGCTTTAGATTGACTACGCATTAATTGAGCTAAATTACTATCTCCACTGTGTGGTATATCTTTTAATGATTGACGGATTAAGTAGAAATGAGATTTAATTATCTCATTATCATTTAATAACCATTCAAAAAACTCCTTTCCCCAGGCTTCTTCATCTTCACTTTGCAATGCACCTCTATAATATTGTGCTTTACGAAGTATCCAACCATCATCTACACTTTCTAAATATTTACCAATTTGATATTGCTTTAAACGGTTGTAATTATTTTTTTTATCCAGAAAATCATTTTTAGCTACAGCGGCCAATATTTCTCCAAAATATAAATTATTAGTAGATCGTAGTTTGAGGGCAGACTCCTTGAAGCTGGCATGCTGGATTCCTCCACCAATATCATCTGGGCAAGGATCTCGGGGTTCTCTTTCTGTACCGTCTTTACAGAACCATTTAATACGGTAATAAGGACCTCGGACATCTTTTTTATAGCTATCTACTACTGTTGAAACCTGTTTAGCCGAAAGTGATTGTGCCTTTGTAGGAACGTAGAAAAAAACTAAGATGAGAAGAGAAAAAATGTACTTGATTGGCATATCGCAATTTTATTTTAATGAGTGTAAATACAAGATAATCTATGTATTAAGTTACTTTATGTTATTAACAAAAGTTCCTACGAATAGTGTGATAAGTCCTATTCCTATGGCAATATATGCATTTGTATTGTCTTGAGCCTGGATACTCAGAGGTCCTAAACTTACAGATGCCTCTGGAACTATAAGTGTATATACACCATAAGCAAGTAATACAATACCTACAATGATTATAATTAGTTTAATAGTTTTATGCATAAATATATATATTAATTTTTATCTTTTTACGCTTCCTCTTATAATAGAAATAAATAACAGTGTCGCAAATAATAAGAGTGACACTCTTGCAGTTCCCACATAATTTGGAGATACATTACCAAAACATGCCAGTGCAGATACTAATACGATCACAAAACATATAATAGTCCAATTATTCATAGCGTTTTATTTTTTCATTAATTATTTTATAGTATGGGAGTAACAATACTGCAAATGTGCATTCATATTCATATTTTTACATTACAGAATTATAAATAATGGTTATAAGATTACAAGTAGCGGTGTGGTGCGTGAGTTAAAAGTAAATTATGTAATAACCCTCAATAATATTGTAACTAGTGATTTCTATCTTGTAGATAGTTTTGTATTGTCTATAGTCTCTGAATACTTTACGCAATGACCATAAAAACGACTCCATCAAATTTTGCATTTAATATCATTGCGCTTATTGCAGTAATATTTGCATTATATATACTTAAACCTCTCATCATGCCATTGTTGCTAGCGGCTATATTTGGAATTATGATTTTTCCAGTCCAATCTTTTTTTGAGAAAAAGTGGAGGTGTAATCGTCTATTTGCTACTATTTTTTCGATAATCATCATGTTTGGTCTTACGATACTCTTAGTATACTTAATCATTACACAACTTCGAAATTTTATGGATAACGGGAATGAATACATTTCCAAGATTACAGAAGTGTATACAAGTATCATAGGTAATGTAGAAAAATCTCTAGATGTCAGTGATCGCAATTCTTTGTTAGAACAAGATATCGGATTTAGCGAATTATTAAAGGGTAATTTTGACAAAATTTCTACATTTATTTTTGAGTCAGGGTCTCTTTTTAGTGACGTTGTTCTAATACCGATCTATTTATTCTTTTTTCTATACTATCGTCGTTTCTTAAGAAACTTTGCATATCGCTTATTTTCAAAAAAATCAAAGTCTTACATAAATTTAGTTATCAAGGAGGTATATCACATACAGCAAAACTATCTTGCGGGTTTACTGAAAGTTATGGTTATTGTAGGGGTTTTAAATACAGTAGGATTATTACTATTAGGTATTGAAAATGCAGTCTTTTTTGGATTTTTCGCGGCACTTTTATTAGTGATACCATATATAGGGGTTGTGATTGGAGCATTGTTGCCAGCATTGGTAGCATTGGTCACTAAAGATAGTTATTGGTATGTTTTCGGAGTGTTGGCTCTATTTAGTTTTATTCAGTTTATAGAAGGAAATTTTATTACTCCTAAAGTAACAGGCGGAAAGGTAAGTGTAAACTCATTCATTGTCATCTTTTCACTTATCGCATTTGCTATGCTTTGGGGCGTTGCAGGAATGGTTGTAGCAATTCCTATAACAGCAACAATCAAAATATTATGCGACCACTCTGAGCAATACAAAGCTTTTGGGTTTTTAATAGGAGAACCTGAAAATAAATTCTTAAGAAGCACGGCTAGGAGTCGATTAAAAAAATGGAAATCGATAAGAAAAAAACGATAAAGGTCAAATTATGGTAAAGTACGATTTTAGTACTAAAAATTTAAACCATATTTTTACGTACCAATTTCAATATAATGAAACTCTTTATAAAATTTGATTTTAATACAGTTTGCAATACTGTTTTGAAAGAACAATTAGATGCTCTAGATTTAAAGTACGAAATACTCAATTTTGGAGAAGTTGCTTTTTTAGAAAAAGTGCCCGACCATAAACATGATGAGTTTACAAAGGCTTTAGAACCGTACGGAATTGAAATTGTAGAGGATCATAAGAGTATTTTAGTTCAGAAAATGAAAGATACAATCATAGATATGGTGTATAATTCAGATACAGAAGTGCACGTAAAAAGTTCAGTATATCTTTCTGAAAAATTAGGGCATAGCTATGGATATTTATCTAATCTTTTTTCTGAAGTTACCTATACTTCTGTAGAAAATTTTATCATTCTGCAAAAGATAGAATACACAAAGCGACTTATTATTAATGAGAATAAAAGCCTTACAGAAATAGCTTTTCAATTAAACTATTCTAGTGTTGCGCATTTAAGTACACAATTTAAAAATACAACAGGAATAACACCTTCTGCTTTTCAAAGGATTATTGCCAAAAGAAGAGAAGAAAACAACTAACTTAATACCTAATACCTATGGCAACTGATTATACACACATTATACTCGCTGACGATGATGAGGATGATAGAATGTTTTTTACAGACGCTTTTGATGAATTAAAAATGACTGTAAAAGTTACTACTTATAATGACGGTGTGTATCTTATGGATTACTTGAATCAAGAAGATGCCATCTTACCTAATATTCTATTTTTGGATTTAAATATGCCTCGTAAATCAGGAATGGAATGCTTGAAAGAGATCAAAGAAAACTCAAGATTTAAGGATGTTGTTATTGCGATATACTCTACCTCTGCTTCGGAAGAAGATATTGAGAATACATTTATAAAAGGCGCTAATATTTATATAAAGAAGCCAAGTGATTTTAAGGTGCTTAAAAAGGTATTGTCCAACGTTGTGACAACTAACTGGCAATACCACACTAATGGCTTAAACAAGGATAACTTTTTACTGAGACTCTAAGCGTATTATGATCATAAAAAGGATATATAAGTCTTCTTGGTTTGTAAAGGTTGTATTTGTAGTAAGTCTTTTTGCTATTATTTTTATAGCAGGGCTAGGGTACAAACATATTACCAATCTATCTAAGTCTACAGAGATGGTCATTCATACCTATAAAGTAAATGTAGAGCTAGAACAAATACTTTCATATCTTAAAGATTCAGAAACTGGACAGCGAGGCTATATCATTACGCAAGATTCATTGTACTTAAAACCCTTTATAGAAGGACGTAAAAAAGTAAATAATAGTTTTGCAGAACTTAAATACTTAACTAGCGATAATCCAGAACAGCAAAAAAATCTTAAGGAATTAAGTTCATTAATCGATAAGAGATTAGATAATCTTGAAATTGCTAGTAATTATGCTGCAAATGATCAAACAGATTTAACAAGATTTAAAGATGTTTTTCAGGAAGGGAAAAATTATATGGGAGCTATTAGAAATAAACTCAACTATATGATTTCTATAGAAAATGATCTACTTAAAAAACGAAAAGAAGAGTATGTAAGTGATGCAAGATTCACACCTGTCTTTTTATATAGTTTGATTTTACTTACACTGGTCTTAATGTATGCTGCTTACGCGAAAATAAACTCAAACCTAGAAAAACTAAAAAAGTCTAATCAGCAATTAGAAATCTTCAAAGAATCAACAAATCAATCTGAAATCATTAATAAACACGGAAGTTGGCGCTGGAATGTAGAAGAAGATAGTTTTTATTTTTCAGATAATTTATTTAGACTCTTAGGAGAAGAACCAGGATCATTTGCGCAAACTATAGAAAATTTCATGAAGTTTGTTCACCCAGAAGATGTAGAAAAGCTCTCTTCTCAGGTAGATGAAATGAAAGAAAACAAAGATCTTCCTTTTATAGTGTATAGAGTGATTCATAAAAGTGGAGACACCCGTTATTTAAAAGCATATGGGAAGAGTACTGTAAATTCTGAAGGTATAACTCAATTATTAGGCACAACAACAGACATTACAGATGAGATAGATCATTACAATACGTTGGAAAAACGAAATCAAGAACTGGAATTAAATAATAAAGAATTACAAGCTTTTAATTATGTTGCTAGTCATGATTTACAAGAACCTTTACGTAAAATACAGACTTTTCTCTCCAGATTAGAAGATAGAGAACAAGATAATTTTTCTGAGTCGGGCAAAAAATATGTAGAACGTATAAACAATGCAGCAAGTAGAATGCGATTGCTTATTGATGATTTGTTACAATATTCAAGAACAAATAAATCTGATGAAATACTGAAAAATAGTGATATTAATAAATTATTAGAAGATGCTCAACAAGATTTAGCAGAAGTAATCGTAGCAAAAAATGCAACCATTACTACAGTAAAAATTCCAGAGATGAAAGTAATTCCTTTTCAGATACAGCAACTGTTTGGTAATTTGATAGGAAATTCATTAAAATACAGTGCAAAAGATCGAAATCCGATCATTGCAATTTCATACGATAAAGTAGAAGCAAGTGATGATCAACAATTGTCAAAAGCTCTATATGACGAATACCATAGGATTACGATTTCAGATAATGGTATTGGTTTTGAACAAGAATATGCAGAAAAGATTTTTACACTATTTAATAGACTCCATAATAAAGATGAATATTCTGGTACAGGAATAGGACTTTCTATTTGTAAAAAAATAGTAGATAATCATAGTGGATTTATCTTTGCAAAAGGTGAGCCTAATATAGGAGCTGTTTTTTCGATATATCTTCCTTTAGTATAACAGTACATTTTTGAAAAATTAAAATAGCCGTATTCAGTTACTGAATACGGCTATTTTACATGATACCTACACTTTATATTGTAATTACATAACATTCTCTATAAATCGTGTAATACGTAAAGTACTCTTTGATTGCATCTTTGTATCAACAAAGGAAAGGATAATATTTTCTTTTAATAATAAGATAAATCAACATGATGTAAATCTTATAACCATTAAGAAAAATCCTGTAACGCTAAAACTTATTACTCTAGCGACCTTTGTAAGAGAAAAGAAAAGGATTATGAAAAAGGCTACAATCAGAATAATAACATCACTTCTACTAACAATAGTATTTGTTATATCGTGCAAAAAAATAATTAATTCAAAAGAAGGAAGTAAAGTTGTCAATGAGAAAATTTTAAATGATAAACTGGAAGCTACATTATTAGTAAAAGCAGCACAAAATAACCTAAATACAATAGCACTCTGTAATGCAGTAGAAAAAATAGAGGAAGATCAAGAAATAAAAAGTGTAGCAATCGCTATAAAAGAGGAACAACAAAAAATATTTGATGGTATTCAGAATTTAGCATCAGAAAATATGATATCTGTAGCTAGTAAGCCAACATATCAGGCTGATGTCTTAAAATATTTTAAAAATGAAAATATAGTAACAGTAGACATTCTAGATAATATCAAAGACAAACTTGAGACACAAATAGAAGTTTTAGATACTTTAAGATTAAAAACAGATGATAATGCCATAGAGTTAGCTGTAGAAGAATATTTAGAGGTTCTAAAGGAAAATAAAGCAATAACCCAAAATACTTTAGAAAGTCTAGAGTAAATTAAAATAAATAAAAAGTTATGAGAAGTTTATTATACATAATTGCAGTAATACTTGTAATAGGATGGGCATTAGGATTTTTTGTCTACAGTGTAGGAGGTCTAATTCACATTTTATTAGTAATCGCAGTGATCGCAATATTATTAAGACTCATAGGCGGCAAAGGCGTCTAGAAAAGAAAAGAAAATTAACTTAATTAATAACAATTTAAAATTTAAAAAACATGAACAATTCAGTAGTAGGAACATTAGCAGGAATCGCAATAGGAACAATAGTAGGAATGTTGATAGCTCCTGATAAAGGATCTAACACACGTAAGAAAATTGCGGAAAAAAGTAAGGAAACTTCAGATAATCTTAAAGATGAGATAAACGCATTACTAGAGAAAGTATCTCAGAAATACGATGTTGTAAAACAAGCGGGAAGTGAAATCGCACAAACAACAAAACAAGCGGGAAGTGAAATCGCTCAAACCACTAAGAAAGCTGGAAATGAAATTTCAAATACTACAAAGAGAGAGTTATCTAAAATGAATGGACAAGTAGTATCATAATATAAAGCACAAAATATATTTTAAACAATGAGCGGTACAGTAGATCATATTGAAAATCTTTATAACAAAGCAAAACAATATACTGAGACAAGTATAGAACTATATAAGTTAAGCGCAATCGATACTTCGGCAGATGTAGTATCATCATTAGCAAGCAGAGCTATATTGATCTTAGTCATCTCTACCTGTATTATTTTCTTAAATCTAGGATTGGCACTATATCTCGGTAATCTTCTCGGAGATTATTTTAAAGGATTTCTAATAGTAGCGCTCTTCTATTTATTGTTAGCAATCATTATATACTTTTTTAATAAAACACTTATTAGAAAGCCTATAACAAATCTGATGATAACAAAATTAATGAAGCCTAGATTAAAGGAAAAAGAAATAGAAGAAGTAATAGCAAATTCTAACAATAGGAATAATGGGACGATACACTAGTAAAGAGATAGAACTCAGACAGACAATAATGCTACTCCGAAAAGAAAGAAATCAAATTTCTGGAGAATTAAGGGAGCAAGCTTACGCTATGGGTAATTATTTAAAGCCTTCTAATATTCTAACAAGAACATTACAAGATTTTAACAAAGAGCCCGAGTTTAAAAGCTCAGTAATAGCATCTGTGTCTGGTATCATTGGTGGGTACGTGTCTCGTAAATTACTGTTTGGAAAGTCCAACTCCGTACTCAAAAAGGTGTTAGGAATAGGATTGCAACTTGCGACGACAAAATTAATCGCTCAAAAAGTAAAATAAATCAATCATCTGTCAGAAAAATAATAATAATTTAAAAAAAATACACACTATGAAAATTTCAGAAAACAATAAACAACAAGTAGAAGCTTTACAAGAATTATTACAAAAAACGTATGATGCAGAAGCAGGATATAAACAAGTAATGACTAAAGCAGAAAAAGAACCTCTTAAAAATTGGTTACAAGAAAAGGCAGTACGCAGATCACAATTTGCAAATGAGTTAGATGCGCACATTAGAGAATTTAATGCAGAACCAGTAGCTAAAGGTACAACCTTAGGTAGTGCACATAGAACTTGGATCGATGTAAAATCAGCACTGAGCTTCAATACAGATGAAGCAATATTGGAAGAATGTGTGCGAGGTGAGGAAGCAACAATTAGTGAGTATAACGAACAAATTTCGAATACAAACTTTGCTCCAGAAGTAAGAAGCTTGTTGGAAAATCAAAAACAGATGATAACTTCAGATCTAAGAACTGTAAAATCTTTAGAAGAGGTAGTATCGTAATTAGATAAAATGATTTTACATGCTTTAGTCAAAGCAGTATAATACACAAAAAAACTCTTGGTTTTATAATTGACTTCTAATTTTAGAAGCGTACCTATACTTCATACCCCCTTATAGAAGTATATATAAACCAAGTATAAACCAAGAGTTTTTAACAACCACCCGACTAAATACGACAACTATGAAAAAATACATATATATAGCATCTTTAATCTTCTTGATAGGTTTTATAACTACGTCTTGTAGGGAAAAAACACCAGAAGAAAAAATCATTGAACAAATGGAAAACCAAGGAGCTGAAATCAAGGTGAAAGATGATGGAGAAAAGATAAAAATGGAAACAGAAGACACCAAAGTGAAAATAAAAAAAGACGATGGTGAAACCGACATAAAAATAAAACAAGAAGAAAAATAATATCCACATAAATTGTTATGAAACTAGATTTTTCAAATCTGAAAACACTTTTTATTAACTGCACGCTTAAAGATTCATCAAAAAATTCCCACACGGAAGGATTAATGACGCTATCGATGAATATCATGCGTGCAGAAAAAGTGAGTGTAGAATACATAAGACTAGTAGACTATACTATTCCTTTTGGATTACAACCAGATATGACAGAAGATGGAGCGGAAAAAGACGATTGGCCTCTGATTTTTAAGAAAATAAATGATGCAGATATTTTAGTAGTAGGAACACCTATCTGGCTTGGAGAAAAATCTTCTGTTGCCACATTACTTATCGAACGCCTCTATGGAATGAGTGCAAAAACCAATGATAAGGGGCAGTATATATATTACGGGAAAACAGGCGGATGTATTATTACTGGAAATGAAGATGGGATCAAACATGTCGCAATGAGTACACTATATGCATTACAACATTTAGGTTATACAATTCCACCTCAAGCAGATGCAGGTTGGATAGGAGAAGCAGGACCAGGGCCTAGCTATCTTGACGAAGAGTCTGGCGCAAAAAACAATGAATTTACCAATAGGAACACCACATTTATGACCTACAATCTTCTTCATACAGCTAGTATGTTAAAAGACAAGGGTGGATTCCCCGCATATGGAAATTCTAGAAAAGAATGGGGTGATGGAACTCGTTGGAATTTTGAAAATCCAGAGTATAGATAATAGTCATCTAAACAAGTAAAAAAATAAAAATGACAATAGAAACCATGGAAGTAAGTTTTGAAGATGCAGTAGATAAAATAATCACCAAGTTAGAATCTTGGTTTGATTTGATAGTACTTAATATTCCAAATATTATCATAGCGATAGTAGTATTTACACTTGTGATTATAATCTCAAGATATACTAATAAGCTCATGAAGAAAATATTAACTAAAACTTCATTGCAGCTCTCCATGAGAAGAGTAATCGCTAGATTTTCTTCAATTGTCATTATTGCCTTAGGACTTTTTCTGGTGTTAGGAATTCTTAATCTAGGAAAAACATTAAATACTATTTTGGCAGGAGCAGGAGTTTTAGGACTTGCTGTAGGTTTAGCGCTACAAAGTGCTTTGGCAAATACATATTCAGGTATTGTACTCTCTTACATAAAAAATATTAAGAACGGAGATTGGATAGAAACAAATGATTTTGAAGGAGAAGTTATTGATATAGATTTTAGAGCTACAACATTAAGGCAAAAAGATAACAACCTAGTATATATTCCTAATAAATTAGTCGTAGAAAATCCAGTTAAAAATTATTCTTCCACGCCACAATCAAGAGTGATTCTGGAATGTGGAGTCGCCTATGGATCAGATTTGAAAGAGGTGAGATCACTCACAGTGCAGACAATAATAGATAATTTTGAAGTGCCTAAAACAGAGGAAGATGTTCTGTTTTTATATAGAGGATTTGGAGATAGTTCTATCAATTACGAAATAAGATTTTGGATAGACTCTTCTTCTGCATTGGAAGTTGCAAAAGCAAAAAGTGAAGCAATGATTTTTATAAAAGAAGCATACGATCATGCTAATATAGAAATCCCATTCCCAATACGAACACTAGACTTAGGAAACCAATTAGACAAATTTATGCCAATTTCAAAGGAGAAAGAAGACTTACAAGAAGCATAAATGAATATTAATAATTAAAAACAGATACGATATGAATTACTTAAATATAAATCAAGAGAAAATAAAACCTGTAGTTGACGAACTTAACGTACTACTAGCAGACTATCATATTTATTATCAAAACCTACGAACGTTTCATTGGAATATTCTAGGAAAAAATTTCTTTGATCTACATCAAAAATTTGAACATCTATATAACGAAGCCAGAGTAAAAATAGATGAACTCGCAGAGCGTATTCTTACATTACGTTATCATCCGCTTAGTAAAGGAAGTCAATATTTAGAAATGACCTCTATTAAAGAAGCAGATACTGTCGTAGATGATACGCAGATGGTTAAAACAATACTAGGGAATCATAAAGTCTTGCTTATGCAAATGTCTATGATTCTAAAAGTAGCAAATGATGCAGGAGATGAAGGAACTATAGATCTCATTGGAGCTTATATAAGAGAATTAGAAAAAGAGAGTTGGATGCTTAATGCATGGACTCAGAAGGCAGACGAAGAACTACATATAAGTTACATGCCAGAAAAGAAATAATAGCAGACCATCACTATTTGATGCAGAAATTCCAATATGTTTTCAGAAATGAAATACATGTTGGAGTTTTTAATTTTAATAAAGTCAGATGCTAATTACGTATTCTTTGACTATTTAAAGTTCAGTAAAGGTTTATACGCTTTCGCGAAAGCATACCCAGAAATATATTCTAATAATAAAACATTAAGTCAAAATCATGTAACATAATATACGTCTGAATGTGAGATATTTATATTGGAAATCAGCACCGTATGTAGTTGCTGTCTAAAATATATATTATGACTTATTTAATCACTTCGACAATCTCATTTCTAGGACCTATTATAGGAAGCACATTTGTTTCACTAGGTATGGGACTGACATTATTTTTTTTTGTTGCTGCTTTCTTTCTGCTCTTTTCTTCAAAGAGTAATGATCATTAGTACTACATCTTTTAATATTAGAATATTAAAAAAGAATTGTGTAACTGAAAAGCACACATCGAGCCGCATCTTTGCGGTGTACAAAAGAGGAGTGAAAATCGCTACTTAAAAAAGAATTACTAACCACTATAAAACTTTACATTATGTTACGTTGGACTATTACATTTATTATTATTGCAATTATTGCAGCAGTATTAGGATTTGGAGGGATTGCTGGAGCAGCTTCAGGAATTGCAAAAATATTATTTTTCATATTTATCGTACTCTTTATATTCTCTTTAATTAGAGGGGGGATCAGAAAATAAATAAAAATATGAACCATAGTTTATGTATACAAACTATGGTTTTTTTGTGTCTTAATGATACATACTTGTAGGTGATTATATAAAACTAGGAAAGAATTATATAATAGTAAATAAGCTAAGAAGATTCAAATTTGTATCAGAATTTAATCAATTGTATAACCATTTAATTTTTAAAATGATGACCAAGCAGTATGAAAAAGTAGGCAGAGTGTTTCCTGCGACAGTAAACACAGAAAATTTTGAAAACACCATAGGTAAACAAAATTTTTATACACTATCAGATGATACGAATTTAGTAGTAAATATATAACACATGATGAAAATTGTGTAATACAAAACATACACAATCATCGCATCTTTGTACTGTAAGAAATAAAACAGTAAGACAATAACATTTAAAATAACAAAACCATGAAAAAATCAATTTTTACAGCCATAGCATTAGCATTATTTACAATTTCTATTTCAAGTTGTAGAGAAAAAACAACAGCAGAAAAAGTAGGAGATGCAGTAGAAGAAAGTGTAGAGGAAGTAACAGATGAAATAGACGACGCAACAAAAAAATAAACCCCTAAAACATTTAAATAATAACTAAAAAAATAAAAATTATGAAAACGATATTAAAAACAATTGCCTGTTCATTATTAATTGCAGGAACCGTAAATGCTCAATCAATTACAGACAAAGCAAATATTACAACCATAAAAGAATACGAACTTAATAATGAAGAGATTGTTACTATAAAGACAATTAGTAAAGAGCGTAGAGATTTAAGTTTTAAAGTAGAAGATGCAGGCAAGTTAAATCAGAGCTTAGTAGATGCGCCTGTATATGTAGAAAAAATAATTATGATAGATCATGATAATGATACTAGCTACGATAAAGAAGTTTTGATTACATACCAAAAAGACGTGGAAGATAGTCTAAATTATACTGCTACTCCGGAAGGTGTATATATTACGTCATCAGATAGCACACCGCTATTCGTAACTGAAGAAGGTACGTATCAAGTAGATTCGCAGGATGTAGAAGATATTACCATTGTAGTAGAAGATCTTAATAAAACTAAATAATTAAAAGACCATAATCACAATACATTAGACATATGAAAACATATATTACAAGCATAGTAGCAATCATAGCTTTCGCATTTTCAGTAAACGCTCAAGAAATTTCTAAAAATGCAATCGGTTTAAGACTTGGAGATAATGACGGTTTTGGAGGTGAAGTATCTTATCAAAGATACCTTAATGAGAATAATCGTTTAGAATTTGACTTAGGTTGGAGAGATAGTAACAACGTAGAAGCATTCAAATTAGTAGGATTGTATCAGTGGGTATTCCCATTAGACGGAAATTTTAACTGGTATGTAGGTGCTGGTGCAGGAATAGGTTCTTTTGATGCAGGAGAGGTAGACGGAACCTTTGGATTAGTAGCAGGTGATGTAGGGATAGAATATAATTTTGATATACCATTACTATTATCACTAGATTTTCGACCAGAACTAGGATTTAATGAAGATTTTAACGACGATGTTAACTTCGATATTGCACTCGGAATTAGATACCAATTTTAGAAATATATATGCTGTTTTATACGCTTTCGCGAAAGCGTATAACCCCTAAATCCCCATTGAAAGCCTCAGATTACAATATGTGATTTGAGGCTTTTTTCATATGTAAAATATTGATTGAATATGGATAAGTACTTCGTGTGGTAGAACTCTTTATGTGGAAATTCATAATTATATAATACTCCATAAAAATTGTGTAATACAAAACAACATAAACCTAATCATCTTTGTAACAGCAAAAAAGTAAATGATTTTATTCTAAAATCAACACATAAAACAATTTAAATTATTCTCATGAAAAACATATGGTTGATAGTTATGTGCACTATGATATTATCTAGTTGCGGAACATCAAAAACAATTAAAGAATCAAAAAAAACACTAAAAGGAAATTGGACGTTAAATGATATTACATACAATCGAGATGGAGTTTTTAATGTAACCATTTTTGGAGATACCTCTGCGGAATGTCTGGAAGGTTCTACTTGGCAATTTATACCTAATAATAATTTTGGAAACTATGAAATAACAAGTTCAAACTGTCCTGCAGGAAAGCGTTATTTTATCTGGGCTTTGCCGGGATCTGATCAAACTGATCCAACATATGATATCATTTTAAAACCTACAGACGAGAAAAAGAATTCGACGATGGATGAAAAAGGGTTTAGACTCTCTATCTCTTACTTGTCTGAAAATCAACTCCAATTTGAGCAAAAAGTACAACTAGAGGGAAAACCTTTTGTTATACGAATGAATTTTTCTAAAAACTTAAAATAAAAACAATATGAAATCAATAGTAAGAACAATAGCAATAGTTACAATTTGTGCAGTATTATCTGTAGGATGTGAAGCAACAAGAAATGCAAATAACAAGCAAAAAGGAGCTGTCATAGGAGCTACTACAGGGGCCATTTTAGGGGCTGTTATTGGAAACAATGTAGGTGATGGCGAAAACTCAGAATTAGGTGCTGTGATAGGTGGCGTAGTAGGTGGCGGAGCTGGTATTATTATAGGAAATGAAATGGACAAACAAGCTCAGAAAATAGAAGAAGAAATTCCAGGAGCAACGGTAGAACGTATAGACAATGGCATTGTAGTAACATTTGACGAAAACTCTGGAGTTTATTTTGATACGGCTAAATATAATATTAATAACGAATCCGAAGTATTGCTAAGTAAATTAGCAAATGTGATGAAAGAATATACACAAACAAATATTATTGTAGCTGGACATACAGACAACGTAGGTAGCGAATCTTCTAACTTATTATTATCACAGCGTAGAGCAAATGCAGTAACAGGATATTTAACCTCTAACGGAGTCTCTTCAGGACGTTTAACAACGGTTTGGTATGGAGAAACAGCGCCAGCAACTTCAAATGCGACTGCAGCAGGAAGAGCAGAAAATAGACGTGTAACATTGGCTATTGTGCCTAATGAAACCATGAAAACTAATGCTATGAGAGAGGCAAACTCAAAATAATTATTTAATAATAAAATGCTACCAAGGCTAGAGATTACTATCTCTAGCCTTGGTTTTTATATAGAAGTACGTACTTCTTGTAATCTTATAACAATGCTTCACAATTGTATAAGACATTTTCGTGCAAATCATGGCATCTTTGTAATGTGTTAATGATGAGTGTAGTAACACTCATATTAAAGAGAAAATAAAAGAGCATGAAAAACATATTATTCGTATTGACCAGTCACGAAGATTTAGGAGATACAAAACAGAAGACAGGATTTTGGATTGAAGAATTTGCAAATCCATATTACATAGTGAGAGATGCTGGTCATTCTATTACGCTTGCTTCACCAAAAGGAGGATTACCTCCTATAGATCCAAAGAGCGATGCTCCAGATCAACAAACACCAGCAACGGTGAGATTCAAAAAAGATAAACAAGCCCAGAAAGAATTGTCAGAAACAATTCCCTTATCAAAAATAAACGGAGAAGCGTTTGATGCTGTTTTTTATCCTGGTGGACACGGACCTTTGTGGGATTTGACAGAAAATTATGATTCTATAACACTTATAGAGTCATTTTACAGAGAAGAAAAGCCTGTAAGTGCTGTATGCCATGCTCCAGCAATATTTAAACATACAAAAAAAGAAGATGGGACTCCTTTGGTAAAAGATAAAAAAGTAACTGGCTTCTCAAATAGTGAAGAAGCTGCAGTAGCTCTTACAGATGTAGTGCCTTTTTTAGTTGAAGATATGCTGAAAAATCGAGGGAGTATATACTCTAAAAAAGAGGATTGGCAGCCCTACGCCATAGCAGATGGATTACTTATAACTGGTCAAAATCCAGCATCTTCAGAAAAAGTAGCACAACTACTCTTAGAAAAATTAGAAGCATAATTAATAATAACCATAATATAAAACATATGAATATAGTATTTGAATATCAAAATATAAGCGGAAGTAAACGTTTGGAAGGGTACACTGAAGAGTTACTTAGCAATTTAGAAAAAAAGTATCCATTTTTAATACGAGGAGATGTTTTCTTTAAAAAAGAAAACAAATCAGATGGGACAGGGCATGTTTGCAGTATACGATTAAGCGCCCCAGGACCAAGACTGTTTGCATCTTCAGACACCACAAGTTTTGAAGGCTCTATCTCGGAATGTTCGAGAGAGCTCGATCAACAATTAGAAAAACGTAAAAGTATGATGCAATCACACTAATATTTTAAACAAGTACTTAATATTCCCAAAACTCATTTAGAATTTTTGGGGATGAAATAATAATTAATTAAAAACACACATTATGAAATTTATAAAAGAAGAAGAAGAAAAAAGAGATGATTACATATTTCAAAAAAATGATATTACCGTAAACACTACTAGATTTATAGTAGGTGTACTGATAGCTCTTGCTATAGCAGTAGTAGCAACAGGATTTTATCTTGATGTGTTTTAATTTCAAATAAGTATATCAAATACCATTTATAGAAAATTTATACAATACATAGTGATAGTGGCATGATAACAAAGCTGTACATACACTATACTAAAAGTTTAATAACCATATAATTACAGCTTTAACCAAAATAAAAATTATGAAAAAGATAATAGGAATAACAGGATTAGCAGCGATTACATTATTAGTAACAAGTTGTGATATTTCTCAAAAAAAAGAAGCAGAACTTCCTGAAATAGATGTAGATGTTCAAACAGAAGCAGGACAATTGCCAAGCTTTGATGTTGATTGGGCAGAAGTAAACGTAGGAACTCGTACCAAAACAGTAACAATACCTAAAGTCGTGATTGTAACTGAAGAAGAAGAGATAGAAGTCCCTTATTTAGACGTAGATATGCCAAATACTACTGCCGATAAAGAAGAGCTCAATTTAGTTGTTGAAGCAGAAGTGACAGATAACGAACATTCTATCAAGATTAAAGAAATCATCGCTACAGATGATAAATTATTTGTAATTTCAGAATTGAAAGAAGGCTCAACTGCCATAGGAGATCAAAAAATGAGAGTTTCTGACCAAGTGGTACTAAATGCGCCAGATTTGAATGTAAAACATATTATTGTAGGAGAAAAACCAGATAGAGTATTTAATGATCAATATAAGTATGTTGAAAATTTATCTTCTTTCAAATCAGATTTAGAAGATGCGACTGTAATTTATTCTAAATAATAAATAGTTAGATATAATAATTGAAAAAGATCTTTCCTTGAGGGAAGATTTTTTTTGCATATAAATGGTTTTCTTTCTTGGTGCGCTTTCGCGAAAGCATATAAAATATAAAAACCCAAATTTCTATAATGAGATTTGGGTTTTTTAGTTACTATCTTAGCATTTATAATCAACAAAGGTTTTAAATAGATGAAAAAGAAGATCCCTTTTCTTGTGTTATTAATTTTTATAGGACTTGCTAGTTATGCGCAATCCTTTGATGAAGAAAAACTATTAGAACGCGTTAGGACACTTTCTTCTGATGCTTTTGAAGGGAGAAGGACCGGAGAAAAAGGAGGTCTACTCGCGAGAACATATATCATCAAGACATTTGATAGTCTAGGGGTTGCTGCTTTTGGAAGCAAGTATGAACATCAATTTACATTTGATGTAAAAGGGAAGGAATATAAGGCAGCAAATATCTTAGGACAGATTAAAGGAACTGATTATCCAGACACCTATATTGTGATAAGTGCACATTATGATCATGTAGGAGTTGAAAAAGGTGAAGTCTATAATGGTGCCGATGATGATGCTTCTGGAATCTCAGCCTTATTTACCTTTGCAGAGTATCTTACTGAAAACCCTCCAAAACATACCGTAGTGTTAGCTGCTTTTGATGCTGAAGAATTAGGTCTTAAAGGAGCCTACTATTTCGTAGATAAAATGAAAGGCGCTAACATTATGGTAAATCTCAATATGGATATGATAAGTCGTAGTGAGAAAAATGAACTCTATGTGGTAGGAACACCGCATAATGAACAATTAAAAACCATAATAGAAAATCTCAAAAACCCTACTTCTTCCCAACTCTTGATAGGTCATGATGGTAATGATAAAAAACAAAACTGGACGATGGCTTCCGATCATGCAGCTTTTTATAAAGCAGGAATCCCTTTTTTGTATTTTGGAAATGAAGATCATGCAGGGTATCATCACCCTTCTGATGATTTTGAGAATATCACCCCAGTATTTTACAAAGATGCTGTTCAAATGATTTTTTCTGTCTTTATTCAAATTGATCAAAACGGACTTTAAAAACAAGTGTTATTTTTTACTTTTTAGAAGCAAATATGATCTAAGTATTTGGTAAAAGATATGTTGTAAAAAAATATGTACAAGCATATAATAAATCTGTTTAATCTTTTTTTTTGATTATACATAACTTTAATTCTCAATGTTATCAAAACGTTATCAAAAACAATTGGAATCAAGTGTAAAATCCCTTGATGAGGCTGTTTTTACCTCTTAATTAGGTGCTATTTTGTGTATAAAAATAAAGAATTTAAACATTTGATTATCAATATTTTAAATGTTTTGTTTAACAAAAATATAAGAAAATTCTGTTTTAGTGAATGTTGAAAACTTTGTGGATAACCACAATGTTAAAACCTAAAGCTCGCTCTCTTTTTTATTGATATTTGTTAGTCCCTAGTGGAATGAAAAAGAAATCAATTTAAATCATAACGGACAATGAGTGTAGTAGAGCCTATCTTAGCAGAAAATAAAGACAGATTTGTGATATTTCCTATCCAACACCATGATATTTGGGAGTGGTATAAGAAATCAGAAGCAAGCTTTTGGACTGCAGAAGAAATTGACTTGCATCAAGATCTTACAGATTGGGCTACAAAACTCAATGATGACGAACGTTATTTTATTAAACATATTTTAGCCTTTTTTGCCGCATCTGATGGAATTGTAAATGAAAACCTTGCTGAAAACTTTGTAAATGAAGTTCAGTATTCTGAAGCAAAATTCTTTTACGGATTCCAAATCATGATGGAGAATATCCATTCTGAAACCTACTCACTGCTTATCGATACATATGTAAAAGATGAAGCAGAAAAAGATAAACTATTTAATGCCTTAGAAAACTTTCCTGCGATTAAGAAAAAAGCAGATTGGGCTCTAAAATGGATAGATAGCCCAAGCTTTGCAGAACGTTTGATCGCTTTTGCAGCTGTAGAAGGAATTTTCTTCTCAGGAGCTTTTTGTTCTATTTACTGGTTAAAGAAAAGAGGGCTTATGCCTGGACTCACCTTTTCTAATGAATTAATTTCTCGTGATGAAGGAGTGCACTGTGACTTTGCCGTACACTTACATAATCATCACTTAATTAATAGAGTACCTAAAGAGCGTATTAAAGAGATTATTGTTAACGCACTAGATATAGAGCGTGAGTTTATTACCGAATCACTACCTGTTAGTCTTATCGGTATGAATGCAACCCTAATGACACAATACTTAGAGTATGTGACAGATCGCTTACTTACAGAATTAGATTGTGAGAAAGTGTATAATACTGCAAATCCTTTTGATTTTATGGATATGATTTCACTACAAGGAAAAACAAACTTCTTCGAAAAAAGAGTGGGAGAATATCAAAAAGCAGGTGTTGTAAAAGACAAAGATGATAATGGAGAAGGTCAGAAAATTAGTTTTGACGCTTCATTCTAAATAAGAATAAACTTTTAGGTCTTTTTGTATACGTTTTAAAGACCGCTTTCGCGAAATCGTATAACTTGATGTACGAATCGTGATTTCATAATAACAAATCATAATGCATTACAGCTTTGGGGAAAAAACTGTATGCTATAAATTAACAAACCTTTTTCTCAATCGGGGGAAGACTTTTGAGAGAATAAATATTTTAAGTGTATGTATGTAGTAAAAAGAGATGGTCGTCAGGAACCGGTCATGTTTGATAAAATTACTTCTAGAGTAAGAAAATTATGTTATGGATTAAGTGATTTTGTAGATCCTGTAAAAATCTCGATGCGTGTTATCGAAGGTCTTTATGATGGTGTAACTACAAGTGAACTTGATAATCTAGCAGCAGAAACAGCAGCGTCTATGACCACAAGTCATCCAGACTATGCAAAACTTGCAGCGCGTATTTCGGTATCAAACCTACATAAAAACACAAAGAAGTCGTTCTCAGAAGTGATGACAGACTTATATGAGTATGTAAATCCACGTACCAATAAGAAAGCTCCTATGATCGCAGATGATGTCTATCAGGTAATGATGGAGAATAAAGATGCGATCGATTCGATGATTATTTATAATCGTGATTTTGGATACGATTACTTTGGTTTTAAAACACTAGAGCGTTCATACTTATTAAAGATTAATGGGAAAATAGCAGAACGTCCACAGCATATGTTGATGCGTGTTTCTATTGGAATTCATTTGAATGACTTAGAAGCCGCTAGAGAGACGTATGAGTTGATGTCTAAAAAATATTTTACACACGCAACACCTACCTTGTTTAATTCAGGTACCCCTAAACCACAAATGTCATCTTGTTTCCTACTAACAATGAAAGAAGACAGTATTGATGGTATTTATGATACACTTAAACAAACAGCAAAAATTTCTCAAAGTGCGGGAGGTATAGGATTGTCTATACATAATATTCGTGCAAAAGGCTCATATATTGGAGGGACTAACGGTACTTCTAATGGAATTGTACCTATGCTTAAAGTATTTAATGATACGGCAAGATATGTAGATCAAGGAGGCGGAAAGCGTAAAGGTTCTTTTGCAATATATATGGAACCTTGGCATGCAGATATTTTTGATTTCTTAGATCTTAAGAAAAATCATGGAGCTGAAGAAATGAGAGCTCGTGATTTATTCTATGCAATGTGGATCTCTGACTTATTCATGAAGAGAGTGCAAGAAGATGGACCATGGACATTAATGTGTCCAAACGAATGTCCAAATCTTTTTGATGTATATGGAGATGAGTTTGAAGCACTATATACAAAGTACGAAGAAGAAGGAAAAGGACGTAGAACGATCAAGGCTCGTGAACTGTGGGAGAAGATTATGGAATCTCAAATTGAGACAGGAACTCCATACATGTTGTATAAAGATGCAGCAAATCGTAAATCTAACCAAAAGAACCTCGGTACCATACGTTCATCAAACTTATGTACAGAGATTCTTGAATATACATCACCCGATGAGATTGCGGTATGTAACCTTGCATCTATAGCACTTCCTATGTTTATAAAAGACGGTGCTTTTGATCATCAAGAATTATATAACATAACAGTAAGAGCGACTAAAAACTTAAATACAGTTATAGATCGTAATTACTATCCAGTTAAAGAAGCAGAAAATTCAAATATGCGCCACCGTCCTATTGGATTAGGAGTGCAAGGGCTTGCAGATACCTTTATCAAACTGCGTTTACCTTTTACAAGTGACGAAGCAAAAAAACTGAATCAAGAGATTTTTGAAACGCTATATTTTGCGGCAGTAACAGCTTCTAAAGATTTAGCGATCAAAGAAGGAGCATACTCATCATTTGAAGGATCTCCAATAGCAAAAGGAGAATTCCAATACAACCTCTGGAATATAAAAGATGACGAATTAAGTGGACGTTGGGATTGGGCATCATTACGTAAAGAAGTGATGGAGCACGGTGTACGTAATTCATTATTAGTGGCTCCTATGCCTACAGCTTCTACATCACAAATATTAGGAAATAACGAAGCCTTTGAGCCATACACATCAAATATCTATACACGTCGTGTGCTTTCTGGAGAATTTATTGTTGTAAATAAACATCTTCTTGAAGACCTTGTGTCACTGAACCTATGGAATGATGATCTAAAAGCAGCGATTATGCGCGCAAATGGATCTATTCAAGGAATTGATGTGATTCCTCAAGAGTTAAAAGAATTGTATAAGACGGTTTGGGAGATGAGTATGAAAGATATCATCGATATGTCTCGTCATAGAGGATACTTTATTGATCAGTCTCAATCGTTGAACTTATTTATGGAAGGTGCAAACTTTGCAAAACTTACATCTATGCATTTCTATGCATGGCAAAGCGGATTAAAAACAGGTATGTATTACCTACGTACAAAATCTGCTGTAGATGCTAAGAAGTTTACATTATCTGCAAAGAAAAAAGAAGCACCTCAGCCAGCACAGCAGCAAGTAGCAGCGAGGGCAGCTCAAAAATTAACAGCAACACAACAACCAGCGACACCACTTCCTTCAACAGGAACGAATGTGCCGTCTCAAGTAGTAGAGCATGCGCAAGCAGCAGCAGAAATGCAAGTGCAAATGAGTCTTGAAGAACCAGCAGCTTCTTATGAAGTACAGCAGTCAAATCTTCAGGAACAAACACAAGCGCCATCTCAACCTAATACAGAGCCTATGTCGCCAGAAGAAATGAAAGCGATCATAGCACAAGCAAAAGCATCTCAAGGAGATGATGATTGCTTAATGTGTGGTTCTTAATACCCTTTGCAAAAGCAAAATAATATTTAAGTGTTAATAGAAAAACCCAGTTTTCAAATTTGAAAACTGGGTTTTGTCATGTAAAGAGATAAGGATTCCATATTTTATTATATATTGATCTAAAAAAGAAATCTATGGAGGAGAGTGTCGAAGATATCTCTGAGGGTTTACAGTGTTCTTTGTGTGCTACTTCTATGGAAGAAAATTACATCTTTTGTACCTCTTGCGGATACCCTGAAAAAGGATCAGAAGAAGAACAAGCAAAATTTCATGCGCATCGTATACTAACTATACGTAAATCTAGTGATGCGAGAAAAGGAATTACTGGAGCAAGAAACATCTTATTTATCATTGCAGCAATCAATATGGTATGGGGGATTTTTTATTTCTTTCAAAATGTTCAAGACATTTCATTGCTTCTTTATTTTGCCATCATATCTGTTATTTATTTGATTTTAGGATATTGGTCCCAACAAAAAGCATTAATAGCTTTGATATTAGGCTTGCTTGTTTATCTCACTATTATTGTGCTTGGAGCTATTTATGAACCATCATCTATTATAAGCGTGAGTAGCTTGCTTATAAAAGCTTTTGTGATTGTGTATTTAGCTAGAGGAATTAATGCAGCATTGCAGATAAAGAAAGTCTAATGGAAGAAAAACCGACATCTGTACAGTATTGCCTGCACTGCGCTGCTTCTCTTCCAGATACTGCAAAATTTTGCTCACAATGTGGTACCGCTATAACAACTCCTGTGGCTAAAGGAATTCAAAAGAGCGTCTATTATATCATAGCTTTCTATCTCGCATTTCTTTTATTGGCCATTTTAAGTGTTGTTATCTTTAGTAATGATACAAGCTTCTTTTCTGAAGTACTTGTAGAGGCTATTTTTATAGTAATGACATTAGGGTTTTGCGCTCTAGATTGGAAAGCAATTATGAAATTGTATCATATCCCAAAAGTAGATGTAAAAGGAGTGCTTATGATGCTTCTTGTTCCTGTAGGAAGTGCTTTTCTAGTTTATTACGGAATTCATTGGCTAAATGTTGCATTAGATTGGTATGATGAAAATATATTTGAAGAATATATATATTATAAAAACACCTTGTTATGGGCAATCTTGTTTACAGCGATACTGCCTCCTATTTTTGAAGAACTAGCCTTTAGGGGATTTTTATTTAATGAAATGCGCAAAGTGAGTTCTGTTCAAGTGACAATTATAGGAACTTCTTTTCTCTTTGCATTGGTTCACTTTTCGTTTATTTCTTTTATCTGGATATTTCCTTTTGGTTTATTTTTAGGATATCTAAGGCAGCGATATAGAACTTTGTGGTTATCTATGGTAGTACATTTTATACATAATTTTTTAGTACTAATGCTAGATTATACATATTTTCAAGTCTAGATGTTTGAAGTCTTTAGTGTGTAATACTCAGGTATACGCTTTCGCGAAACTGTCAGCCGGAAGGCAGGAGCGTATATAACATGCATTTCTTTTATATAAGTTGTAATACATATCCAAGAATAGCACCGCCAGCAATAAGCCACATCACAGATATTTTCCATTTGCTAAATATAAAGAATGCGCTTATGCCTGCTATAACAAATGCGCGCCAATCGGTAAGGGTGTCTATACTCATAGTTATTAATACGGAAAGCATCACAGCGACAGCAGCAACGTTGACAGTATCAAGAAAATAACTAAGGATTTTTGAAGATCGCATTTTGGATACAAATGGATTTAGGATAAGTACAAATAAAAATGAAGGTAGAAAAATACCAGCGGTTGCAGCTAATGCTCCTCCAAATCCAGAAAGCTGATATCCAATAAATGTTGCTGTAGAAAGTACAGGTCCAGGTGTAAATTGGCCAACGGCAATAGCGTCTATAAGTTCGGTTCTGGTAAGCCATCCTTTGGTGACAAGCTCCGCATCTAAATAAGCAAATAAAACATAACCACTTCCGTAAAGGATAGCGCCTACTTTAAGGAACGTTAAAAATACGTTGATTACAGGTGTTTTAAGAAGTAATGAAGAAGCAAGTATAGGGAATGGAAGGATGATAGTCTTTGTTGTGCTCGTTTTTGATTTTAGATAAAAATAGAGAGTGCCTATTACGCCTGCACCTAGTAAAGCAACGACTTCATGTACGCCTACTAATGCTGCTACTAATACAAGTATTCCTAAGACAATAAGATCTGTTGTTTTTATGGCTTTCTTTCCTAATTTTAGGATAGCAGAAGCGATAATAGCAAGTACGGCTGGTTTTATTCCAAAAAGGAAAGGAGCAACTTCTGGAAGTTGACCATAAGAAACGTATAAATAGGCGAGTAGCGCAGTGATCACAACTGCGGGAATAATGAAAGCGACTCCAGCAACAAAGAGTCCTTTGCTTCCTGCGCGTTCATGGCCGCAGTGCATGGTCATTTCTGTAGAGTTAGGACCTGGGATAAGGTTTGTAGCACCTATAAGATCTAAAAAGTGCTCTCTAGTCATCCATTTGCGCTTGGTGATGATTTCATCTTCCATCATGGCAATATGAGCTGCGGGGCCTCCAAAAGCAAAGCAACCTAGCTTAAAAAAGACTAGCGCTACTTCTTTGAGTTTATTTGTAGAGGCTGGTGGTGATTTTCGCGAAAGCGTACTCATGCGTATAAAAAAGACCTGATAAAGAATGGCTCTATCAGGTCTAAGATTTAAATATGTATATATGTTTTAAGACTGTTGGTGCTCATTGTGATATAGCTCTAAAAGATTCATAATCTCTTCAATAAGATCTTTAGTTTCTAATAATAAACCAAAGTATAAGGTGGTGTTCTTAGGACTTGATTCTTCAGAACGCGTACGAGCAACTTGCTTTTGTATTTTATCTGTGACGCTATTGTATAACTCTTCTTTTCTTCCTAGAAGTTCGCCAATTTGAGCATAGTTGCGATCTTTAAAAGCGAGTTGAGTTGCTGTTAAAAATTCGTCTAATTTCTGATTGATCTCTTGAAGATCTCTTATTTGATTAAATCGTAAAGGCTTATGATTGTTGTTTACGTGTTTGTAACTTGCTTTTGCAATATATTCTAGAGATTGTGTAATATCTTCTAGGAATCCTAAAATTTGAATGTAGAAATTACTACCACGCACACTGGTTTCTTCTAAATTTTTAATGAAGTAGAAGATGTTTCCTCGTAATTCGTCTATTTCATCATTTAATTTTTCGACACCTGCACGGCTCTTTTTAAGACTGCCTACTTTTCCTTTGGCGAGTCCTTTAAGTGTGCTTGTGTATATTTTATTAGCACGAGATACGGTTTTGGCAATATTATCGGCACTTTCTTCTATAATTCCAGAAATCGTTTGACTTTCTGCTTTACGAAGATCTTCTTCTATTTTAGCCTCTTTGTTTTTTCTTTTACTAGAAAGGTAATTACGTACAAGCATAAGAATAGCTAGAAAGAATAGTCCAATCACCGCATAATTACCCCCAAGATACATTATATAGGCAAAGATACTGGCTGCTGTAAATGCGCTTAAAGCGGTTAAAAACCATCCTCCAATAACATTTAGTACCCCAGCGACACGGTATACGGCACTTTCTGCTCCCCAAGCACGATCTGCAAGGGATGTACCCATAGCAACCATAAAAGTAACATAGGTGGTAGATAACGGTAATTTTAAACCAGTAGCTATAGATATAAGGACGCTAGCAATGATAAGATTTACAGAGGCTCGTACCATATCAAAAGCAGGGAGTTCTGATTTTGGAATCGTAGCGGCAGTTTCTGAATCTTTAAAACTATTATTAATAGCATTTTTTGTGCTTTTAGGTAATATTTTATTAATGCTAGCATTAATGACAATTACTGATCGCACTAAATTTTGAGATAACCAATTAGGGCGGAAGCGTTCTTTTACTTCATCTTGGCGAGATAAATCTACCGATGTTTTTACAACGCGACGCGCTTTTTTGCTAAACCATAGGGTAAGTACCATAACAAGACCAGCAACAAGTAATAATTCTCTTTGTGTAGGAACTTTTTCTGCTAATACACCCATGCTGTATAGCTCAGGTGCAACACCAGAAGCTGTCCATTTTAGAAACCCATTATATGCTGCCATAGGAACTCCAATAAAGTTGACTAAGTCATTTCCAGCAAATGCCATAGCTAAAGCAAAGGTTCCTATAATGATGATAAGTCGATATACATTTATTTTGAAAATACTATGAACAATAAAAGAGATTATTGTCCATAACGCTACGTTAAGTCCTAAAAAGGCGAGTAAATTCTCACTAGCCCAAGTACTGAACTCGTGAGGAAGAATGTCTGCTCCTTTTAATCCTTTTATGATAATGAAGTAAGCAATTCCTGTTATAGATAAACCTCCAAAAACAGCAGCTGTCCATCGCGGCTTTTTATCAAAATTAAAGGTAAGTAATAAACGAGTAAGGAATTGAATAAGTGCTCCAACAGTAAAGGCTATAAATACAGAGAGTAGAATTCCTGAGATTATTTTTACAGCTTGTTCTGTGTTAATATAATTTACAATAGTAGAGAAGGCTTCATTTTCTCTGGAAATTTTAACTAATGATATAGCTACGGCTGCTCCTAGTAGTTCAAAAACAATAGATACCGTTGTGGAGGTAGGCATTCCTAAGCTGTTAAAGATATCCAATAAGATGATGTCCGTAATCATGACTGCCATAAAGATGATCATGATCTCATTGAAATAAAACTGGCTAGGATCAAAAATACCTTTACGTGCTACTTCCATCATTCCGCTGGAAGATAATGCTCCAAAAGCAATACCGATACTGGCAACTATCATAATCGTTTTAAAAGTAACAGCTTTAGAACCTATAGCAGAGTTTAAAAAATTTACTGCATCATTACTTACACCCACTACCAAATCTGCAATAGCTAGAATAGCTAGTGCAGCAATCATAAAAATATATATGTTCTCCATATGTTATATGCTATAAAAAGCCCTTAACCGCAAAAGTCTCAAATTCTTATTGCCTGTATGTTATGTAAAGGTTATATCGAAGCGAAAGATAAGAACTTTTGCTTGTTTCTACGGTGTTGTTTCAGTATTAAGATTAGGAGAGTGATTTTAATAAAATAGCGCTAAAAAGATGTCTAGTTAGATCTTAGTTGGTGTTTTATGTTATGAAACTATTGAAATATAAATTGTTAATAATCATAACCTTACAAGTTTAATGTAAACTTAATGTAAATAAAAAGTTACGTAAACTTGTTTTTAATGTAAATTTTTAATTAACTTAGCGTTAAGTTTAACGAATAAAGTCCCAAATATGAAAAAGATAATGATGTTATTAGTTGCAGTTTTGATGATCACTTCTGTACAGGCACAAAAGGAAATAAAGAAAAACACATATATTAAAAGCGGAGATTTGATAGAAGCAACACTATATCACGATAATGGTGCGGTGAGTCAAACAGGTTTTTTTACAAAAGATGGTAAAGTAACAGGTGAATGGATAAGTTATAATGCGGAAGGAGAAAAAACTGCTACGGCTCAATATGATAATGGTGCTAAAGTTGGTAAATGGTTCTTTTGGAATAATGATACACTTACAGAGGTAGACTATAAAGATTCTCGCATTGCCGCAGTGAATACTTGGAAAAATGAGGGTACTCGTGTTGTAAGTAATAAGTAGTTTTCCTTTAGATTGATATATTAAGTACTATATAAAGTTATTTATCAAAAAAACCTTCCGAATGGGAAGGTTTTTTTGTGGCTAATTGACAAACTTTAATATTTAGAATTTAAAACTGTAACTTAAGCTAAAGCTCTGTCCAGGACTCCATCTTGAGAATATTTGATCTTCTGAACCAAAGGATTCAAATATACTCTCTATGTCATCATCCAATAAGTTGCTTACTTTTAAAGTAAGTGTTGAATTTTTATCTTCTCCAAAACTTTTAGAGATATTGAACTTAAGATCATTAAAAGGAAGTGTAAATACATCAGGAGTTTCTCTTGCTCCTACAATTTGTAGTGTTTTTCCTTGTACATTATAGAATAATCCTGCTTTCCATCCTGTATCACCAGAATCAAATGCAAGTCCTGTGTTTAATAGGAATGGTGATTGCCCCTGTAATTGACGACCACTGTCTAATGTCTCGCCAGGTCTTAATACATTTTCCCTTGATTCACGTTCATCATCACTAAACTCTTCATCAGATTCGATAAGAGAAAAGTTGATGTTAAAAGAAAAATTGTTAAGGCCTATAAAAGCAAGATTTTTACGTAATTCTATCTCCCCTCCAATGACGTTTGCATCTCCTAGATTTAACCAAGTAACCTGACTTGGATCTGATATAAAGAATGCTTGTTCTATAGGGTCTTTAAAGGTTTTGTAGAAACCACTAATTGCAAAGAAGTCGCCAGCTTGAAATTTCTTTTCGTCTTCTCCATAAATCTCATAACGAAGGTCAAAGTTGTTGATGTAAGAAGGTTCTAAATCTAGGTTACCTAATTCTGTAATTGCTTGAATAGGGTTGAATATAAATACCGAAGATGCTTCTTTAAATGATGGTCGTGCTGTGGTACGAGAATATGAGGTTCTAATTTTTTGACTTCCATCTTCATTTAAGTTGAAAATTAAGTTAGCTGAGGGGAAAAGGTCAGCTTTGTCAATTAATTTTTCGTCATCAAGTTGTGTAGTGATACCGTCAGCTAAAGTGCTACCTGTAAAATTTAAATCAAATTTTTCAAAACGTAAACCTACTACTGCAGTAAACCAATCATTAGGGTGAATCTCTTCACTTACGTATAGCGCAGCAATGTTTGCATTTGAATCAAATACATCTAAATCACTTGTATTTTTTCTTACAAAAAACCCATCGCCAGTATCTGCATTAAAAGCATTTTCTCCTAATACTTCATTTGGATCTCCAGAGAATGTGATTGGGTTATTTGCTCTAAATGAGAATCGATCAGTTCTAAAATCACGTTGTTTATAGGTGTAAGCTCCTCCAAATTTTAATTTGGAATCACCTTCAAATAATTTGTGTTTGCGAGTAATGTCAATTTTATTTGCAACATTAATTTCATCTAATTCTCTGTAGAAGCGAATAGGGTCTCCTGTTTCACTAGAGCTAACACTTAGATCTCCATCATCCTCGATTAAGAAAGGAGTTACTCTGAAATCTTTATCATCTACATTTGAAATCGTAGGTGATATTTTCCATTCAGTAGTCCAGCTAGCATCTTCATTAGTGTGTTTTCCGCTTAAAAGGAAGTTAGTGATACTTCTTTCAGTGTATGTTAAGACATTACGAATACTTTCGTTACTATTACCAATCCTATTTTCACGAGTGCTAATGGCAGCTCCAGACTCTCCATTTTGAACATGTAGTATATTAAAACGATACTTTGATTTTTGAGTTTTATACGAAAGCCCTCCTAAGGCGCTGATTAAGACATTGTTTCTTCCTCTTATACCTTGTTGTGTTCTGTCTATTTGTAGTTCATTTGACTCCACATCATTAGGTGGTTTTCTAAATAATTGACCATCAATATAGTCTTCATAAAAAGTTGTTTTATTGCTATAACTTACAGAAGCTACATATCCTAATCTGTTTTCACCAATATCATAAGAGTTTCCTTGTGCATATGAAAAATTAAAATCATTTCCGCTGCTTCTGTTGATGGCTGCTAATTGAGGATTAAATAACCCAGTTAGAAATTCAACTGTATTAGGAGCTTGTGTTGGTGAATCAGGGAATGTTTGATTAGGATTTATTGGGTTATCTCTTAAACCATCATCGAAACCTAAGAAGCCTGTGTCACTATTTTCATTCTTAATATAATTTTCATTAAAATGAAAATCTGGGTTATAAGATGTTCCTATAGATGCACTTCGTTCTTTACGTGAAGGAATATCTTTAGTGACAATATCAACTACACCTCCTGTAAAATCTGCAGGCTGATCTGCTGTTGCAGATTTTACAACGATGACATTTTCTAAAATAGATGATGGAAAAACATCTAGTTGGAGTGTGTTTCGATCTGGATCTAATCCAGGGACATCAACACCATTTAAAATTGATTTTGTATAGCGATCCCCAAGACCACGGACGTATACAAATTTACCACCTTGTACAGATACGCCAGGTACATTTTTTACAGCCGCCGCAACATTACTTGCGCCAGTTTTTTTAATATTCTCTAAAGATAGTCCATCCAATAGTTGTGCAGATTTTCTTTGTACATTCAATACAGATTGTTCTGTGTTTTTGCGTATGGTAGTTGTTACGATAACTTCATCTAATGATTCTGATGATAATGTAACATTTACAATAGTGGTTTCATTTGCTTTGATAACCACTTCGCTAATAGCTTGTGTTTGGTATCCAACAAATGAATATTCAATTATATAAGTTCCGGGTTCTAATTCTAAGGTGTATTTTCCTTCAAAATCAGAAGTAGTTCCTTTTTGTGTTCCTTGTACAATGATATTTGCAAAAGGAAGAATATCATTAAATTGTCCATCATTTACCGTTCCAGAAACACTACCTGTTTGTGCAACTGCAAATGATATACTTAAAAACAATAAAAAAAATGAAGTAATTAGGGTTTTCATATGTGTTTATTTAATCATAAAATTGCCCATCTTTTAATTTACAGATGGGCAATACTATTTTATAAGTTGTTAATTATGTATTAACATTTGGTATTATAAAGATCCAGATGCAGAAGCGAATGTCCATCCAAATACAGTTGTATCGGCTCCTCCAGAAGTTCCAGAAGTAGTCCACATCGCAGCTCTTTCAGTGAATGTTGGATTTAGGATAATATCTGATTCACCATCTCCTGTTTTCTCATCAAAAATTGAATTTGCTGGAGAAATACCTTCTACTGTCCAGTTGCTAAATGTTAAAGCGCCATCTAAAAAGTTTTGAGCAACTCCATTGTTGTCTAATTCAACATCTTTATCAGCCTGAAAGTTAGTAGCAAATACATTGTTAGTTGCTCCTTGAGCACCATCACGATAATCAGCATACTCACCTCTAGAAGTATCTTGATCTCCAATTAAAGTAATTCCATCTAGAGTAAACCCTCCATTAGCAGAACCTTCAGGGCCATCAATTTCTAGAGCATGATCAGATACATTTCCAGCAATAACTACAGAGTTAGAAACAGTCCCAGAATATGCTTGATCAATATCGATACCGTCGTCTCCTTGAGCCCATACTACTAAATTAGAAGCGTTAACAGTGCCTCCAAAGAATTCAACACCATCATCAACATTAGCTACTACTTCTACATGATCAATAGTAGTTCCAGTTCCTACACCTCCTAATGTAAGTCCGTTAATTTCGTTTCCTTCTCCAATATCAGTTCCTCCATGACGAATAGAAACATAAGTAATAGTACCAGAGTTATCAGCAGCGTCATTACCTCCATATAATCCATTAGGATCGTTTGCAGGAATTCCTTCTATTTGTTGTTCAGTAACATCACCATCTAAAGAAGAAGGAGCATTACCTAATACAATAAGACCTCCCCATAATCCACGATCATTTTCTGTAAGTGTACCTACAGTTTCTCCTGGTTGAATGCCATCTGCAGTAGACGTCATAATGATTGGTTGAGCAGCAGTACCAAGAGCCTTAATGCTGGCTCCTCTAGCTACAATAAGAACCGATGCGTTAGCTTCTTGTCCTCCTAAAGCCTTGATGATTGTTCCAGCTTCTATAGTTAAACAAGCTCCGTTAGTTACAGTGACACGTCCATCAAGTGTCCATATCTGATCAGAGGTTAAAGTCCTATCTTCAGTGATTTGCCCTGATAATACAAAATTTTCATCACCACCATCATCTCCGTTACCACCATCTGTAGGTGTTTCAGTTATAACGATTGGAGCATCATCATCGCCACTACATGCAGTAAATATAGATCCTACTAACCCAATAAATAAGATGCTTAATATTGCTTTTTTCATTTTTCTAATTGTTAGTTTTTATGTTTCTTTAAATATTTGCTGCAAAGATGCTATAGGTTTTTTGGTATTTAATTAAGTCAATGTTATTGTTGCTTTAGCAAGTTGTGATGTTTATGTAAGGTTAATGTTAACTGGAACGGGTTAATGTTTCCTTTGTGTTTCTTTAAAATTTAGATGTCTGTAATTACGCTTTCGCGAAAGCGTAACAACGCGTATCTTGCAACTATTAAATAAGAGTATTATGATGCAATGGGAACGCCTATTATCACTTAAAAGACATGGCGATACAAATAAGCGATTACGAAAAGAGCAAGACGAGACACGATTGGGTTTTGAAGTAGATTATGATCGTATTATTTTTTCTTCAGCATTTAGAAGTCTTCAGGATAAGACACAGGTGATTCCTTTGTCAAAAACAGATTTTGTACATACACGACTTACGCATAGTCTAGAAGTAGCTGTGGTAGGAAGATCTTTAGGGAGACAAGTGGGAAAACAACTTCTGGAAAAATATCCACATCTTTCTGAAGTACACAGGTATCAGTTTAATGATTTTGGAGCTATTGTGGCTGCAGCAGCACTTGCGCATGATATAGGAAACCCACCTTTCGGTCATTCAGGTGAAAAAGCAATAGGTGATTATTTTAAAAATGGCAACGGAAAACGTTTTGCTTCTGAACTTACAGCTAAAGAGTATCAAGATTTATGTGCGTTTGAAGGAAATGCGAATGGGTTTAAAATATTAACAGAATCTAAGCCTGGTGCAGAAGGAGGCTTACGGCTATCGTATGCAACATTGGGCGCTTTTATGAAATACCCTAAAGAGTCACTTCCTGTAAAACCCACAAAGCATATCGCCGATAAGAAGTTTGGTTTTTTTCAAAGTGAGAAAATAGCTTTTCAGGAAGTGGCAGAAGAGTTAGGATTGTTACAAACTAGAAAAGGAAAAGATATAAGTTATGCGCGTCACCCATTAACTTTTTTAGTGGAGGCGGCAGATGATATATGTTATACCATTATAGACTTTGAAGATGGGATTAATCTTGGGTTGATTTCAGAAGAATATGCATTGGAGTATATGGTAAAGCTAGTTCCTAATATTAATACCAAAAAGTATTATGAACTTACCACAAAAGCTGCTCGTGTTGGCTATTTGAGGGCACTTGCTATAGGAACGTTAATAGAGGAGGCGGTTGCTATATTTATGAAAAATGAAGAGGCTATTCTTAAGGGCGCTTTCGCGAAAGCGTTATTAGATAAATCCAAATATGAAGCTCAAATAGACGATATATTGAAAATTAGTATTTCAAATATCTATCAAAGTCAGGAAGTAGTCGAAAAAGAAATAGCAGGGTATGAAATTCTTTCAACGCTTTTGGATAAACGCTGTAAAGTGATTACAAACGCTCCAACACATTATGATACGTTAGTCTTGAGACTATTTGAAGATGCTAATAGCGAAGGCATGTCTTTGTATCAAGAATTAATGAATATATGTAATTATGTATCTGTGATGACTGATAGCAAATCGCTACGTATTTTTCAAAAATTAAAAGGACTTAATGTTCGTTAGTTTTACTTCATACAACCAACTATTTTGGAATTAAAATAGTTTTTAAGAAGAACGTTGAAGACTAAACAAAAAAAATATAGATGTTGTTGTTGTGTTTTTTTTTGTTAAAAAGCTTCGACATTAGTGATTCTGTAAGATATTGACACTATTACTGGGATTAATTAACAGTTAGTGTTAATTTTTAATTGAAAATTTTAAAATCCATAAATTTGCAATACTTTTGATTTCTGTTCAAAAATATAAACTTTTGACAGTATAGTAGGAATAATGCATATAAGATTGTTATGTATATAATATAATGTACTAACAGAATATCTGTTCTTACTCAAACTTTTTAGTTATAATATAAAAACCAAAAAAATGCTAAAACTCTACAAACTAACAGTGTTTGTTTTTGTGTTTGCTTTTACAGCACTTACAAATGCTCAAGATTACAGTACGATCATTAGAGATCACCTACAGGCGAATACGTCTTCATTAGAGGTTACAGATCAAGATGTTTCGGACTTAAAAATTCAAGATGAGGTTTTCTCACAAAAAAGTACAACAACTCATGTATATGCTACCCAAAGGGTAAATAACATTGAGGTTTTTAACGGAAATGTAAATGTTGCTTTTAGAGACGGTTCTATTATTCATGTTGCAAGTAATCTTCAAAGAGATATTGCGTCAAGAGTAAATGCAGTTTCACCAGTACTTACACCTGTACAAGCAGCTTCTAGTGCTGCTACTTCTTTAGGTTTAGGGAATTCTAATTTTTCTTTAAATCAAACAATTTCTTCACAGCAATTTGTGCTTACGCAAGGTGGCGTGTCTTTAGAAGAAGTGCCTGTGAAATTGGTGTACCAACCTATGGAAGATAATACAATTAAGCTTGCATGGGATTTAAGTATTCATACAACAGATACTAAACACTGGTATAGTGTGCGTGTAGATGCTCTAAATGGGCAAATTCTTCAGCAGCATGACTGGGTAGTGAGCTGTACATTTGAATCTCACAATCATAATTCGATTGGAACTTCTAATCAAAACAACTCTGACTTTTCAATGACTAAAAATACTGCAGTAGCAAGTGAGCTTTTAGCAGGAGAACAATATAATGTATTTGCATTACCATTAGAAAGCCCTAGTCATGGAGATGAATCTATTGTGGTAGAGCCACAAGATTTAGTGGCGTCTCCTTTTGGATGGCATGATAATGATGGTGTAGAGGGTGCTGATTTTACAATCACAAGAGGAAACAATGTTTTAGCTCAGGATGATATTAATGGAAATAATGGAGTTGGAGCTTCTCCTGATGGTGGAGATGAGTTAAACTTTGACTTTGAATATAATTTAAATACTGATCCAGTAAATATGCTTGATGCAGTAACTACAAATTTATTTTACTGGAATAATATCATGCACGATGTTTTTTATCACTATGGTTTTGATGAAGAAAGCGGTAATTTCCAACAGAATAATTATGGAAATGGAGGAAGTGGTAATGATTTAGTATTAGCAGATGCACAAGATGGTTCTGGAACAAATAATGCAAACTTTGGAACACCTCCAGATGGTAATGCTCCTAGAATGCAAATGTTTTTATTTGACCCAGCAGGACCTCCAGGTGAAGCTCTTACAATAAACGGAGGAACCTTAGATGGAGGTTATGTAGGTATAGGTGCTGCTTTTGGAGAACCGTTACCAGAAGAAACACCAATAGTAGGAGATCTTGCTCTAGTACAAGATGACGATTCAGGAGCTTCTACAGATCCTACAGATGCTTGTGATACTATTACAAATGGAGCTGAGTTAAGTGGTAATATTGCTGTAATAAGAAGAGGAGAGTGTGAATTTGGAGTGAAAGTATTAGCTGCCGAAAATGAAGGTGCAATCGCTGTAATTGTAGTTACTAATTCTACAGATCCTATTTTCCCTATGGGAGCTGGTGCTGTAGGTGATCAAGTGACAATTCCTAGTATGATGGTAAGTTTAGCTGATGGTGAAGCAATTATTGCAGCACTTGAAGGTGGAGAAACAATAAATGTTTCTATAGTAAATGGAGGTCCTTTCCGATTAGATGGTAGTTTAGATAATGGAATTATTGCTCATGAGTATGGACATGGTATTTCTAACCGTTTAACTGGTGGTCGTTTTAACTCTGGATGTTTAGGTAATGCTGAGCAAATGGGAGAAGGATGGTCTGATTACTTCGGACTAATGCTTACAATGAGAGATGGAGATACAGCAGAACAAGGTAGAGGTATTGGAACATACGCTGTTGGTCAGCCTATTGATGGACCAGGAATACGTCCTGCACCTTATAGCACTGATTTTTCTGTGAATTCATTAACATACGATGATGTAAATAACCCAGCTATTTCTCAGCCACATGGTATTGGTACTGTTTGGTCAACAATGATATGGGATATGACTTGGGCATTTATTGATGAGTATGGTTTTGATGATGATTTTTATAATGGAACTGGAGGAAACAATATTGCTTTACAATTAGTAGTAGATGGTTTAAAATTACAACCATGTAGCCCTGGATTCCTTGATGGTAGAGATGCTATTCTTGCTGCAGTAGAAATTAACACACTTATCCCTGAGGATGAAAAAGATTTTGCAACCTGTACTATCTGGAATGTGTTTGCTGCTCGTGGAGCAGGATTTAGTGCAGAGCAAGGAAGTTCTAATAACAGATTTGATCAAGTAGAAGCATTTGATATTCCAGGTGATGTTATTGAAAACTGTGAAGAATTACTTAGTGTAAATGAAAGTGATCTAGACTCTGTATTCAGTGTATTCCCTAATCCTTCAAATGGAGAGATTACAGTGAGTGTAGCTGGTACATTTGGTGAAGGTCAAATACGTATCTATGATATCAACGGTAGAGAAGTTTATAATGAGCCTGCAACTCTTGAAGGTACTATATCTGTTAATGCAACAGGATTATCTAGAGGAGTATACATTATGAATATTACTAGTGATACAAGCGCGATTACTAAAAAGCTTATCATTGAGTAAGCACATCAATATAAATTGATAAAAAGGCTGGTTTAATTTAAATCAGCCTTTTTTTTATAGGTATGTTTCAATGGTATTTGCTATTTCTTTAGGTGAGATACCTATTTCTTCTTGAAGCTCTTCTGTAGTGCCATGTGTTATAAACTCGTCTGGTACTCCAAGAGGTGTGATGATCCCTTTATACGCTTTCGCGAAAGCGTAATCAGTAATAACACTTCCTAGTCCGCCTTTAATAGTGCCATCTTCTATAGTAATAATAACGTTATATGTATTGAAAATAGCATCAAGAAGTTCTGTGTCTATAGGTTTTAAGAATCCTATATCGTAAATACTAATAGTATATGATTTGTCTTCTGTGGCTCTTAGGGCATTGTGTATAACGGTTCCTATGGATAGAATAGCAATGTGTTTTCCTTTTTGAATACAATGTCCTTTGCCAATAGTGATCTTTTGAAATGGCTGTTTCCAGTTAATGGTAACTCCTCTTCCTCTAGGATATCGTATAGCAATAGGATGTGGTAAGCCTAATTGCGCTGTATACATAATATTACGAAGATCTATCTCGTCTTTAGGGGCGTAGATGATCATATTGGGTATACAGTTAAGATATGCTAAATCAAACGATCCATGATGTGTTGGGCCATCTTGACCTACAAGTCCAGCTCTGTCTAAGCAAAATATCACAGGTAAATTTTGTAACGCTACATCGTGTATGATTTGATCATAAGCTCGTTGTAAGAATGTAGAATAGATATTACAAAATACAACCATCCCTTGTGTCGCCATACCTGCAGATAATGTAACTGCATGTTGCTCTGCTATACCTACATCAAATGCGCGATCAGGAAAAGCTTCTATCATATATTTAAGAGAGCTTCCAGTAGGCATGGCAGGAGTGATTCCTATTATTTTTTTATTAGCTGAGGCAAGTTCTACAATAGTGTGTCCAAAAACATCTTGATACTTAGGGGGTAATTGTGTGGTATCTTTAGAGTGGCGTTCTCCAGTGGCAGCATCAAACTTTCCTGGTGCATGATAGGTGACTTGATGTTTTTCGGCTAGAGCCAGTCCTTTTCCTTTTGTAGTGATTACGTGAAGAAATTTAGGGCCTTTTATTTTTTGAAGTTTTTTTAATGTCTTTATAAGTGTAGGAAGGTCATGACCATCTACAGGACCATGATAGTCAAAATTAAGCGCTTCAAAAATGTTTTCTTCTCTAGCAGTTCCCTTTTTGACGTTGGTGAGATATTTTTTTAAAGCACCTACACTTGGATCAATACCAATCGCATTATCATTGAGTATAACAAGTAAGTTAGCGTCTGTTACACCAGCATGGTTTAAACCTTCAAAAGCCATTCCGCTAGCGATAGAGGCATCACCAATTACAGCAATGTGTTGTTGTTCTTTTTTGTCTTGTAGGTTAGCGGCAATAGCCATTCCTAATGCTGCAGAAATAGAAGTGCTACTATGTCCTACGCCAAAAGTATCGTAGTTGCTTTCAGAGATTTTAGGAAATCCGCTAAGGCCTCCTTTTTGTCTATTGGTGTGAAAAATATCTTTTCGTCCGGTTAAAATTTTATGACCATATGCTTGATGTCCTACATCCCAAATAAGTTTATCGTCTGGTGTATTAAATACATAATGCAATGCGATGGTTAATTCAATAACGCCTAAGCTAGCTCCTAGGTGCCCTTCTTTTGTGGATAGGATGGTAATGATAAACTGACGCAGTTCCTTGCTTAATTGCGGTAATTGGTCAATTGTGAGCTGTCTTAATGCTTGTGGACTATCAATGTGATTTAGCATATGGCAAAGGTACGTCTTGATATTGTATTTTTGAATATTGAAATACGATTCCTATGATAGAACCTTTTGATGATGTTTATTTTATGAAAAGAGCATTGGTTGAAGCTGAAACAGCCTACGAACTTGGAGAAATTCCTGTAGGCGCTGTTGTAGTGGTAAATAATACTATTATTGCAAGAGCTCATAACCTTACCGAGCGTCTTACCGATGTTACAGCACATGCAGAAATGCAAGCGATTACTGCTGCTGCAAATTATTTGGGTGGAAAATATTTGCATAAATGTACCTTGTATGTCACATTAGAGCCCTGCCAAATGTGTGCGGGGGCTTTATATTGGAGTCAGATAGATAGGGTAGTTTATGGTGCTACAGACGAACAGCGTGGTTGTAAAGTGATGGGAACGAAGTTGCATCCCAAAACAGAAATAGAAGGAGGTGTACTGGCAGAAGATGCAAAAAACTTATTGAAACGCTTTTTTGTAGAGAAGCGAAATTTAAATTAAAGGCATAAAAAAAGCCTGCAATTGCAGGCTTTAATAATCGTAAAAAGATATTATCTATATCATTACAGTACACGTACTTGTGCAGCTGTCATTCCTTTTCTTCCTTCTTCTTCTACGTACTCAACTTTATCACCTTCAGAGATAGTTTCTCCATTAAGACCTGTAACGTGTACAAAGATATCTTTACCGGTGTCGTCATTAGTTATAAAACCATAACCCTTTGACTCATTGAAAAATTTAACTGTTCCTTCCATTATAAAAAATAAAAATATTAATAAAGTACAAACTTACGCTTTAATTTTTAACATATTGTTTTCAAACCGTTTTATTTTTGTAAACTAATGGGATTCAGCGCTCTTTTGAGTCATTAAATTCCTTCATTTTTAGAATATTCTCTTTTGTAAGCATATAGTCGTGTACATTTTTATCTTTCCAGCGATGGTAGATAAACAGGGGCATGAGCACAAAAAAGCCTCCTACAAGTGCAAATCCTACTAATTTATTTCCAATGATTTCTTGACCTTCTTGGGATTTATAATAAAACCCAATAGCAAATACTGCTACAAGAGCAAAAAAAAGTAGGATAATAAAAATACGCCTTGCTTTATGCATTTAATTTTAGGTGTAATTCTTTAAGTTGGTCTTCATCAATAGCTGCTGGAGCATCAATCATAACATCTCGACCACTGTTGTTTTTTGGGAATGCGATAAAATCTCGTATTGTTTCTTGTCCGCCAAGTATCGCCACAAGTCTATCCAATCCAAAAGCAAGTCCGCCGTGTGGGGGTGCTCCGTATTGGAACGCATCCATAAGGAAGCCAAATTGTGCTTTTGCTTCTTCAGGAGTGAATCCTAAATAATCAAACATTAGGGCTTGTGTCTTTTTGTCGTGTATTCTAATAGAACCTCCTCCTATTTCGTTTCCATTTAGGACAAGGTCATATGCATTTGCTTTTACAGCACCAGGATCAGTAGCTAGTAATTCTATTTGTCCTGGCTTTGGAGATGTGAATGGGTGGTGCATTGCATGGTAATGACCTGTTTCTTCATCTAGTTCTAGTAATGGGAAGTCTATGACCCATAATGGTGCAAATACTTTAGGATCTCTAAGTCCTAATCTTTCGGCTAGCTCCATGCGTAAAGCGCTTAATTGAGCTCTTACTTTATTGGTATCTCCAGAAAGCACACAGATAAGGTCTCCGAGTTTTGCTCCTGTAACTTCTGCCCATTTTGCAAGATCGTCTTGATCATAAAATTTGTCTACAGAAGATTTGTAAGATCCATCATCATTACAGCGTGAATATACCATGCCTAAGGCACCTACTTGTGGGCGTTTTACCCAGTCTATAAGTTTGTCTATTTCTTTTCTAGTATAGCTATTTCCTCCAGGAACAGCAATTCCTACAACAAGTTCGGCGTTATTAAAGACTTTAAAGTCTTTGTGCTGTGCAACTTCATTAAGTTCTCCAAACTCCATCCCAAAACGGATGTCTGGTTTGTCATTTCCATAACGACGCATCGCATCATCATATAACATTCTAGGGAATTTTTCTACTTCTACTCCGTTTACTTCTTTAAGTAAGTGGCGTGTTAGCCCTTCAAAAATATTTAGAATGTCTTCTTGTTCTACAAACGCCATCTCACAGTCTATTTGTGTAAACTCTGGCTGACGATCTGCTCTTAGATCTTCATCTCTAAAACATTTTACAATTTGGAAGTATTTATCCATTCCTCCTACCATAAGGAGTTGTTTGAATGTTTGTGGCGATTGTGGTAATGCGTAAAATTGTCCTTCATTCATACGAGAAGGAACTACAAAGTCACGCGCTCCTTCTGGTGTAGATTTAATTAAGTATGGTGTTTCTACTTCTATAAAATCTTCATTAGAAAGATACTTTCGCACCTCCATAGCTACTTTATGACGAAAGATTAAACTGTCTTTAACAGGATTTCTTCGTATGTCTAAATAGCGATACTTCATACGTACATCTTCTCCTCCGTCTGTTTCGTCTTCAATCGTGAAAGGAGGTACTAAGGCTTCATTAAGAACTGTAAGCTTAGATACTAAGATTTCAATATCTCCCGTAGGGATATTTGGATTTTTAGAAGCGCGTTCAATAACGGTTCCTTTTACTTGAATAACAAACTCTCTTCCTAACGTTTTTGCTTGCTCCATCATATCTTTTGGAGTGCGTTCTTCGTCAAATATAAGTTGTGTGATTCCGTAACGATCTCGTAAATCTACCCAGATCATAAATCCTTTATCTCTCGATTTTTGAACCCATCCTGATAGGGTTACTTCTGTGTTAATATCGCTAGCTCTTAGGCTTCCGTTGTTATGACTTCTGTACATGTATTTTGGTACTTTTTACTCGATAATCGAGATGTAAATGATCTGAGGTTTGCCTCAGAAATCAAAAATTAGTTTCCTGCAAATGCCTCGCGGACTAGCCTTGAGGTTCTTGGCTTAGGTGCAAAAATAGGAAGATATCCTTTGTTACAAGCTATGTCTTCCTTTTTTTTGGTTGGAATGTGTACGCTTTCGCGAAAGCGTATAAAAAAACCCACAACATATAATCTTGTGGGTTTGTAATGTGTAAAAGAAGTTTACTTTTTATTAACCTCTTTGATGTATTTTTCTAAGGCCATTGTCATAGACGGAGTCTGCGGGGTAGGCGCTTGAATATTAATTTTAAGACCTGCTTTTTCTGCAGCTTTTATCGTTGTATTTCCAAAAACAGCGATGCGAGTATTATTCTGCTTAAAATTAGGGAAATTATGAAGTAGTGATTCTATGCCGCTAGGGCTAAAGAATACTAGGATATCATAAAATACATTTTCTAAATTTGATAAATCACTTACCACTGTTTTGTAGAAGGTAGATTTTTTCCAATTTACACCTAATTCATCTAGTGTTTGTGGGATAATGTCTTTAAGCTTATCTGAAGAGGGTAATAAAAACTTTTCATTTTTATGCTTCTTGATAAGTGGTGTCATCTCTACAAAAGTACGCTTGCCAACATAAATTTTACGTTTACGATACACGACATATTTCTGTAGATAAAAAGCGACTGCTTCACTTTGACAAAAATACTTCATGCTGTCTGGCACTTTAAATCGCATCTCTTCTGCAATTCTAAAGAAATGATCTACAGCATTACGACTAGTTAAGATAATAGCAGTGTAGTCATTTAGGTCTATTTTCTGTAATCGAACCTCTTTGCTAGATACTCCTTCCACATGTATAAATGGGATGAAATCTATCTTTACGCGTTGTCTTTGTTCTAATTCAAAGTACGGCGAGTTTTCAACCTTAGGTTTTGGTTGTGAGACTAAAATAGTTTTCACTTTCATAGATACTCTTTTTATAAAACCCTATCTATTTATGTAGCTATGTGATACAAAATATAGTAGGGTGCTATTTCGAGAGTGCAAAAATACAAAATAAAATAAGACGGAAGTGAAAGAATTTGATCTTGATATTTACTTATTGTAATCGCTAATGAAATGAAGTATAAGCCAATAATAGACCATAAACTTATTTGTAAAAGTTGAACGGTAACAAAATCACTGTAAACAACAAAAAAGCAAAGTATTAATACAAGAATACTTAACATATTTTTAAAGTTTAGCTTCCTGTTTAAGTACAATTGCATGACTCCTTGAACATTTAATAAATACCCAATAATTTTATCAATAAGTGTCTTTACTATCTCAAATAGGATGTAACCTATAAGTATTTTAAGATATAAATCAGGTAATAGTGTGTATTCTTTTCCTAGTGATATTGTATACCATAAAAATAGAAACAAGGAGAGTATTGTAATTTGATGTATAGATAATAGTATAGTAAAAGGGTGTAGTGATTTTTTGTCTTTTGCTCTTGTGACGTATTTATCTGATCCTAAAAAAGGAAGTAATCCTTGAAATTGTTGTGTATAGAAAAACTTACCTAATACAAGCACTAAAAAAGATAGCACTAGAAGTAGGGTAATCCAGTCTTTATTAACGATTGTTTTTAAGGCAGTTTCCAATAGTATGATTTAAGATGCGTTAAAAATACCATAAAATACCTGTAAAAGCCACCAACTTCATATTTTCTACATCCAGAAAATAAGTACATTTGCCGAAAGCAATAGTTCATGGCAAACGCTTTAGTAGTTATACCTACTTATAATGAAATTGAAAATATAGAACGACTTGTACGTAATATTTTTGCGTTACAGCGTGCTTTTGATATTCTTGTTGTAGATGACGGGTCGCCAGATGGTACTGCTCAAAAGATAAAAGAACTACAGTCAGATTATCAAGATCGCTTGTTTATTTTAGAAAGAGAAAAGAAGCTTGGCTTAGGAACGGCGTATATTGCAGGCTTTAAATGGGCGTTACATAAAGGGTATGAGTATATCTTTGAGATGGATGCCGATTTTTCGCATAACCCGAATGATCTTATACGGCTTTATAACGCTTGCGCGAAAAATCAAGCAGATATTGCTATAGGGTCGCGTTATGTGACAGGTGTTAATGTGGTAAATTGGCCTATGGGTAGAGTATTACTCTCGTGGGGTGCTTCAAAATATGTCCGTTTAATAACGGGTATGGACATACATGATACAACCGCTGGTTTTATTTGTTATAAAAAAGAAGTGCTTGAGACCATAAACCTAGACAAAATTCGTTTTGTAGGATATGCTTTTCAAATAGAAATGAAATACAAAGCATACATTAAAAAATTTGCTATTGTAGAAATACCAGTTGTTTTTACAGATAGAACAAAAGGACAAAGTAAAATGAGTAAAGGAATTATTTCAGAAGCTGTTTTTGGAGTAATCCGATTACGATTAAACCATCTTTTTAAGGGGAAAAAATAAAATGGAAAAAATTTTAATAAAGGATGTGCATATAGTAAATGAAGGTACTATTATGCATGGGGATATCCTCGTACATCAAGGGGTTATTCAGGAGATAGGAGAAAGTATCAGTGCAAAATCTTCTGATGTGCATGTTTTTGATGCAGAAGGGAAATATTTATTGCCGGGTATTATAGATGATCAAGTACATTTTAGAGAACCAGGACTTACACATAAAGCCGATATTAAAAGTGAGTCAAGAGCAGCTGTTGCAGGTGGAATTACTTCTTTTATGGAAATGCCTAATACAAACCCGCAAACGACTACGATTGAAAAGTTAGAAGAAAAATTTGCCATTGCCAAGGAGCATTCTCATGCAAATTATTCTTTTATGTTTGGTGGAACCAATGATAATTTAGAAGAGATTCTTAAGGTAGATAAGAAAAATGTTGCAGGGCTTAAATTATTTTTAGGAAGCTCTACGGGGAATATGCTTGTAGATAATGAAGAAATATTGGAAAAAATATTCTCTTCTACCAATTTGAGAATTTCTGTGCATTGTGAAGACGAGCAGACGATCAAAGATAATTTAGCGATTTACAAAGAGCGTTATGGAGATGATATTCCGATTCACTTACACCCTATTATCCGTAGTGAAGATGCCTGTTATATCTCTTCTTCAAGAGCGATTGAACTAGCAAAAAAGACAGGAGCCAATTTACATGTCTTCCATCTTTCTACGGCTAAGGAGACCCATCTTTTTGATAATACAATACCCTTGGAAGAAAAGAAAATCACTTCTGAAGTGTGTATACATCATTTATGGTTTTCAGATCAAGATTATGAAGATAAAGGAACTCATATTAAATGGAACCCTGCTGTAAAAACTGCTGCAGATAGAGAAGAACTTTTTAAAGCACTGCTAGATGATAGAATAGATGTAATCGCTACAGATCATGCGCCTCATACACTAGAAGAAAAAGATCAGGTATACACAAAAGCGCCTAGCGGAGGGCCATTAGTACAGCATGCATTACCAGCGATGTTAGAATTTTATCATCAAGGACGTATCTCTCTGGAAAAAATTGTTCAGAAAATGTGTCATAATCCCGCTATTTTATTTCAAGTAGAAAAACGAGGATATATAAGAGAAGGATATAAGGCAGATTTGGTTCTTGTAGATTTGAATGCGCCTTGGACAGTGCAAAAAGAAAATATCTTATATAAATGTGGATGGTCTCCTTTTGAAGGCACTACATTTAAATCACGTATCACGCATACCTTTGTAAATGGTAGATTGGCATACAAGAATTTTAAAGTATATGATGATACATTTGGAGAGCGCTTAACTTTTGATAGATAATGAAATCATTCATATACATACTTTTTATACTATTTGTTGTAAGCTGTCAAGATATTCCGGATGTAGAAAAGCCAGAAAATCTTATAGACAGAGCAAAAATGGAAGCTATTATTTATGAGATGTCTATCTTAAATGGAGCGAGAGGTTATGATATTCAAAAACTTAGTAAGTATGATGTGAAGCCAGAAACCTATATTTTTGAAAAGTTTGATATAGATAGCTTGCAATATGCTAAAAGTGTTTCCTATTATTCTTCAGATATTGAAGCGTATAAGAATATGTATTTGTCTATTCAGAAGCGAATAGATGGAGAGTTTTCCCTTTATGATTCTTTAGCAAAAATTGAAAAGAAGGTTAAGGACTCTATTCGTACAGCGAGAGCAAAAGAAATACAACGCGAAAAAGACAGTATCAAGAAATTAGATAGTATTGCAGGTAAATTAGATAAAAATAGTCTTATAGATAAAGAAAAGAAACCAAATGCTCCTTTTAGAATATCTAAGGAAATTGTTATAGATTCTTTGTAGCTATATGCTGTTGTATTCTTTTTAATGTCTCATCTATAGGCGTGGGTGTATACGAAAATTGCTGTATTGCTTTTTCTGAACTATATACTTCTATCCCTTGAATAGAAGCGGCACTTATACGAGTGATTTTTCGTTTGCGAGTAAATAATCCTAAAAAAGAATCTCCTAAAATAAGAATCTTAAGAAGTCCGTTAGAAAGTGATTTTTTAGAAGGTTTTTTAGAAAAACTAGTTGCCATACGATCTAAGATATCTTTATAAGAAGTATTCTCTCCTACTAGAATATAACGTTCTTTTGTTATAGAACTATGAAGACCTTGTATCATAAGATGCACAACATCTTTTACATCTATAAATCCATTACTTCCTTTTGGGAAAAATGTCTTTTCTTTTAGGGTATGATTACATAATATACCACTACCTTTTGTGTAATCACCTTCTCCCAAAATGATAACGGGATTAAAAATAATAGCTTCGAGCCCCTCTTGTGTGCCCCGCCAAACCTCCATTTCGGCACCGTATTTTGAAATAGCATACACAGAATTAGCTTCATTAGGGTCCCAGATATTTTCTTCTGTAATGGGGTTGTTAGGTAATTTGCTTAACGCTGCGACAGAACTCAAATGACATAATTTCTGAACTTGATATGCGAGACATAAATTCACCACATTAGCAGTTCCTTCAGCATTGGTTTTTAGTAGTTTTTGAAAATCATAGGGGTCAAAAGAGATCAGTGCAGCGCAATGATATACATGTGTAATGTCTTTAAAAGCGACTTCGAGTGAAGGCACGTCTGTGATATCTGCCTCTACCCAATCTATTGTTTTGAATGCTGTTTCCGCTTTCGCGAAAGCAAAAAAAGCCTCCACCTCCTGTACTTTTTTAAGAGATCTGAACGTAGATCGCACGGGTTTGCTTTCTTGTGTAAGAGCAAGTAATAAATGCATTCCGACGAGTCCTGTACCTCCTGTAACTAAAATCATGAGTATAAATATAATCTACTCTGCTCAAGTACCCCAATAACGCCACTTTAATTTTTATATTTGCATCCTCAAAAAGAAATTTCGATGATTAAAAATTTTGTTCAAGAATTGCAATGGAGAGGTATGGTGCACGATGCGATGCCTAATACCGAAGAACACCTTATGGAAGCAATGCGAAGCGCTTATGTAGGGTTTGATCCCACAGCAGATTCTTTACATATAGGGAATTTAGTGCCTATTATGTTGCTTGCACATTTTCAGAGAGCTGGGCATAAACCAGTGGCGCTGGTAGGAGGTGCAACAGGAATGATAGGGGATCCTTCAGGGAAATCTTCAGAACGTAATCTACTTGATGAAGAAACATTACGTCATAACCAAGAGTGTGTGCGTAAACAACTATCACAGTTTTTAGATTTTACCTCTGGAGCAGATAATGAAGCAGTGATGGTGAATAATTATGACTGGATGAAGGAATTTTCATTTCTAGATTTTATTCGTGATGTTGGAAAGCACTTGACTGTTAATTATATGATGGCAAAAGATTCTGTAAAGAATCGTTTGTCTGGAGAATCCTCTGATGGAATGTCTTTTACAGAATTTACATACCAACTTGTACAAGGTTATGACTTCTTGCACTTATATCAGAATAATGATTGCTCACTCCAAATGGGTGGAAGTGATCAATGGGGGAATATCACCACAGGAACAGAGTTAATACGTCGTATAGGTGGCGGAAAAGGATATGCACTTACGTGTCCATTAATTACAAAATCTGATGGGAGTAAGTTTGGAAAAAGTGAAGGTGGAAATGTATGGCTAGATTCAAAAAGAACATCTCCTTATAAGTTTTACCAATACTGGTTAAATACAAGTGATGAAGATGCAGAAAAGTATATTAAGATATTTACGTTTCTGAATCAAGAAGAAATAGTTGCGCTTATTGAGGCTCATAAAGAAGCGCCTCATCAGCGAGCACTTCAGAAAAAGCTTGCAGAAGAAGTAACTGTTACAGTACATGGAGAAGAAGCATTAGAAAATGCAGTAAAGGCTTCAAATATTCTTTTTGGAAAATCTACAGGTGATGATTTAAAAGATCTGGATGAAGCGACTTTCCTAGATGTTTTTGAAGGAGTCCCTCAAGCTGAGGTTGCTACATCTGAAATCGAAGGAGGTCTTGATATGATTGGAGCCCTTGCAGAAAAGACAGGATTTTTAAAATCTAACGGAGAAGCCAGAAGAGCGCTTAAAGAAAATTCTATTTCTGTTAATAAAGAGAAAGTTACTGAAGATTTTAAAATCACAAACGAACAATTGATTAATAACAAATTTGTGCTGTTACAAAGAGGAAGAAGAAATTACTTTATTATAAGAGTAGTTTAATTAAACAGTACATTTTAGAATAAAAACGAACAGCCCATTAGTATAAAATCTAATGGGCTGTTCTGGTAAAAGGGGTGAAAAACTAATTTTTGTATTTTACGTTTTCCCAGTTTCTATCTGCTTTAGGTTGTAGAGTGGTTGGTCCTTCTTTTTTCCAGCTCTTTAAGGTATTTTTCCCCCAAGAATTATAGAACATATATAATTTACCGTCTCTTATTTCAAATGTTTCTGGGTCGGCATCTACTTTCTTTCCGTTTGTCGCAAGTGCATATGCGCAATATCCACCATATTGAGGAACATATTTAGTAGGGTTTGCTTTAAACTTGTCTAGGTTAGCTTGTGATGCAAACTTATATTTTGCGCCATCATATGTGGTTACATAGCTTTTACTTCCCTCTACAGTTTTGTTGTTAAAATATTCTGTTACATCGTATCCTTCAGCGATATATCCACTATCTAAATAATAGTCAATTTGTTGCGCTTGAGAGGATAAACTGATAAGAATTGTTGCGATTATTAAGGTTAATTTTTTCATTTTATTTGTTTTATAGTATTGATTATTAATTTTATAAAGACTAGGTCGAGATAAAATTAGATACTTACATAAAAATGTCAATTTTTCTAGAAACTAATTTTTTTGACAAGAATTAAATAACATAATTAAAAGCGTAATATCTATATATTATATAAAAACTATTTCGAAGTAAGATGGTTACCCTTAGCGTTCATATGAGCCTAAGGTTTCACTGGAAAAAGGAGTGTTTAAGTGGATGGAAAGATTGAATACTATTTGCCTATGATGTATACATGAAAAAACCCTAGTAACAAGATGTGCTACTAGGGTTTTCTAACTAACTAACCAATCAATTATGAATAATCTTTTATTTTATTTATTATATTTTACTTTACTCCAAGCGGCATCTGCTTGTCCTTTTAATTTTTCCGGCCCTTCTTCTTGCCATTTTTCTAGAGTATTTACGCCCCATGAATTATAAAAGAGATATAACTTTCCATCTCTTATTTCAAATGTTTTAGGATCAACGCTTACTTTTTTTCCTTTATCGGCAACTGCATATGCACAGTAACCCCCATATTGAGGAGTATATTTGTCAGGGTTTGCTTTGAATTTGTCAAGATTTGCTTGACTTACAAATTTGAATTTGACTCCGTCATGTTCTGTGGTGAACTTTTTGTCACCTTCGACGGCTTTGTTATTAAAGTATTCAGTAACATCGTATCCTTCAGCAACGTATCCTTTTTTAAGGTAATAATCTGTTTGTTGTGCTTGAATTGAAAATCCAACAAGTAATAATCCTATAAATATGATTAGTGATTTTTTCATGAGTACGTCTTTATTTGTTGATTTTTGATTTATTATGAGGTTTCAGTCGGTATTTTTAAATAAGCTTACAAAGAAATTGTCAATTATTCCTTATTTGTTTTTTGAAACTTAATTTGAGTTATATGTAATTGAAATGATATTGTCAAAAATACATAAAACAAAAACCCTAGTGGCAAGATGCTCTACTAGGGTTTTCTAACTAACTAACCAATCAATTATGAATTTTTTCTAATCTTTATATTTTATTTTTTCAAGTACTATTTACTTGTGATTTTATAATTCTATTATTTAAAATATTTAGTAATATCTTATTTTCTTTACTACTAATTTATTTGTTGTTTAAAAGTTTAAAAGCTTACAAAACATTTTTTTTAAATCTTTTATTATTTAAACTTTACAAACATTAGGTCGTCAAAAATGTAGAACATTACATTTTTAACATAATTATAATATTTTATTGGCATCGACAATGGATTAGCGACTCCGAAGCTTGCATCAAAATTAAAATTTAGTTTCGTGTAAATGCCTTGTAGTCCTACGCTGAGGAAGGTTGCTTGATTTTTAAAGGACCATGAGATTACAGCCTCGTATGTCAGAATTATCGAATCTGCCTACAATAGAGAAGGTGTTATCATGGTATGTGGCGCCTAGATCTTGTGTTGCAATAAAAGAACAAGAATGGATGTTAGCTAGATCTATGATGTTGAGTCCTCCTGTTTTTGAGTGTGGGAGTATGGTAAATGGATCTTCTGGATCTCTTACCAATATTTTCATCCATGGAGGTGTTGTGAAAATACCTTTACCTTTTGAGTATGCTTGAGACAAGAGTTCTGTCATGCCATATTCACTATGTATTTCTGAAACACCAAACCCTTCGGATAATACCTGATGAAGTTCCTCTCGTATCATTTCTTTTCGTTTTCCTTTCATGCCTCCTGTTTCCATGATAATGGTATTTTTTAAAGAGAAATGATCGTTTTCTACGAGATCTAATAAAGCAAAACTTACGCCTATAAGAAGTATTTTTTGACCAGAGGCGTCAAGGCTTTTTAATTTTTCGCTTAAAGCGAAATAATCATGCAGATAAAACCCGCTATCTTCATGGTTGCTTTTTTTAATTAAATGATCTGCCATATACACTAGTGAAGACCCTGTGCGTTCAAGATATGAAGGGAGTAAAGCAAGAATAACATACTCTTCTATGTTTCCATAAGCCTGAGTAAATCCTTTTAGGAAACTAGCCTCATATAAAGCGAGATCTTTTACATAATGTTTGCTGGTGATACTTCCAGTGGTTCCGCTACTTGTGAATATCGCTTCTGCTTTTGATTGAGAAGTGGTTACTTCATGCGACTTAAAAAAAGAAATAGGTAGAAAAGGAATTTCTTCTAAGCTCTTAATGTCACTTGGGTGTTTGTATAATAAGTCACAAAAAGAACGATAGATTGAATTGTTTTCAAATTGATATCGGAATGTGTCAAGGGCTTTTTGCTCAAATTCTTGAGGAGTTTGTATCGCAAAAATATCTTGATATTCCATATGCTTGATTTAAAACAAAGGTATTAATCCCTTTGGAATAAATAGCTGTATAAAAACAAAAGCGCCTTTTTTAAAAGGCGCTTTTTTGTCAATGTTATAGATGAGAGATTATCTAACAATCAGCTTAGCTGTTGCCGTAGCGTTATTCTCATTAATCGTCATTAAGTAGATTCCTGTTTCTAATGTTTGTACATTGATCGTATTTACTGTCATTGTACGTAATACTAGTTTTCCAGTAATATCAAATACAGATACTTCTTTTTCTGTATTTGAAGCTGTAGAGATTGTTACAACATCTTGCGCTGGATTAGGATATATTGATAAGCCATTAATAGTGTTTTCTTCAATAGAAAGTGCAATATCAATATCGGCAGAAAATCTAGGAGTGATTTGGTACGTATCATTAAACTGACCAATAAGTCCAGCAATGTTTACTTCTGTCGTTGGTACCGCATCTGGATTTACTACATAATCAGCTTCATCAAAATTAGTACGTAATGTAAAGGTACCATCAGTATTTGTAACGTCATAGTTTGTATCCATAAGCCAGTTGGTATCTCCAGTGGTGTTTGTAACAGTAACGCCTGAGATAGCTACATATTCAGACTCGTATGCTTCTCCATCTGCATTAAGCGCTGTAATAGATACTACTTGTGGTATAATTTCATTCCCAGTTGAGCTAGCGGCTCCTGGATCTTGTGAAGGAGAGAATTGTAAAAGTCCGCTAAAAGAACCTAATGTTCCTCTTATTCCTGTAATTCCGTCTCCTATAGCATATGTAGTTGTGATTACGCCAGCAGGATCATCAATAACAATCGCTCCAGTAGCATCTTCTATCCATTTTTGATTACGTTGTGATTGCTGGAATGTTAAGACTGCTTCTGCGCTTAAAACAAATTCTTCACCTTCCGCTTGTGCTCTTAATTCTGCAATAGTTGCAACTTCTGGTGTTTCTTCACAAGCTGGTGTTGTGATATCTACAGAGATAAAACAATTTGTACTTGTGATTTCGAGCGTTATGGTAGTTGCTTCAGAAACAGCAGATACTATAATTGTACCTTCTGCTACTGTAGAAGGGTCATCTCCAGAAACTGCACCACCACCTAAAGATATAAGGTTGTATGTTTCAGTGCCACCTCCTGTATAATCAACAGTAACTGTTGTGCCGTCTTGACCTGAAGTTTCTGTGTCGCAAGTAACAGTTGTCGCTCCTAATACAAGTGTACAAGAAGAAGTATTTTCTATATCATTTAAATCACGAGCAGTGATAAAGTAGTCTCCGTTATTACGTTCTGTGATGATCCCAGCAATAGTTGCTTCTGTAGGAACGTTTTCCCCAATATAATCTGCATCAAAAAATGACGTTCTGAATACATAATCTCCATCTGTATTTGAAATTGGGTATTCTGTACCAGTGACCCATGTCATGTTTGCAGAATTGTCTACAGTAAGGTCAGCTAATTGTACATATTCTGACTCAAAATCATTTGGATTTGCATTAAGTTCTGTAATTGTAACCATTTGTGGTACTACTGCATTTCCAGTGGAAGTAGCAGCTCCAGGATCTTCTGAAGGTACAAATTGTGTCATTCCATTAAAAGAACCTAAGGTTCCTAAGATTCCTGTAATCCCATCTCCTATGGTGTACATTGTTGTAATTGCACCCGCAGAATCATCGATAAGAATGGCTCCAGATGTATCTTCAATAAATTTTTGATTTCTAAAACTTTGCTGGAATGTAAGAACAGCTTCTCCAGTAAGTAAATATTCAACGCCTTCTATACCTGCTCTAAGTTCTGCAATGTCTGCTACGTTTGTAGTAGGAACACAGTTTACAGCAAATAAATCAATTGCTACGTCACATGTTGTTCCAGTCGCAGTTAAAGCAAAATCAACTCCTTCGCTCACACTTATAGAGATTGTTCCAGTTGTTGCACTAGATGGATCGTCACCTCCGATAGTTCCTGTAGTTCCGTCAAGAGCTAGTGTAACCATCTCTGCTCCACCACCTGTAAAATCTACAAGGTACGTAACGCTATCTTCACCTGTAGTAACATCATCACAAGTAGCATCATTAAAACTAAAAGAAAGTGTACAAGCAGAACATCCGTTTGCTGCACGTGGTGAAGGTGTTGCTGTACAGTAGGTACCATCGTCACGACGTTGTAGTGACTCGACATCTGCATCTACGTTGTCTTCATTGTATTGTACTGTTTCTCCTAATCCAGCTAATAATCCAGCATCATCAGCATCATTTGTTCCGTACACAATAGCATCTACTAGATTTGCTGTTGCTACGGGAGTGTCATTTGGAAAATCATCGATATTTCCAGTGTAAACAGCTACGGCATCAGCTCCGTTTTGGATGGTATTGTTAGCACCTATCATAATATCAGCGCCCATTACCTCATCACCTCCTACAATAAAAAACCCATTGGCATCTGTAGAAAAACCTGTTAAATCTATTGCATTGTAGCTAGCATCATCAGATCCATTAAAAAGAACAAGGACAAGACCATCAAGAGATTGATTTGGCATCTCAGAAAAGAGCTCGACAAACTCCATCGTGTCTGTTCCAGTTTGATCTGCATCGACTTCATTGATCACTACCTGTCCAAAAGAAAGGCAAGAGATGAATAATGCAATTAAAAGAGTAATTTTTTTCATAATCGTTAATTAGTTTAGTAATAAGGTGCAAAAATACAAAATGTAATAATGGTAGCTGTTTTTGCTTTCGCGAAAGCGTAAATATTTAACCCATTCTTAATATTGATTTTGTCTGGGTAACGTGTGGAATAAATTACTTTAGTGATTTAATAAAGAATATATAATAGAGTATATTTATAACATCAAATTGTGATACACACATGAAGAATAAAGACATCAAAATATTATTAGTAGATGATGAGCCAGATATCTTAGAAATTGTAGGATATAACTTATCTAATGAAGGGTATCATGTGATCACAGGAGCTAATGGTGTAGAAGCTGTTAAATTAGGTAAGAAACACAAGCCACATCTTGTTATACTGGATGTCATGATGCCAGAAATGGACGGGATAGAGGCATGTGAATTATTGCGTAAAAATCCAGATCTCTCCGATACTATTATTACTTTTTTTACGGCTAGAGGTGAAGATTATTCTCAAGTGGCGGGATTTGATGCAGGCGCAGATGACTATATTACAAAGCCTATTAAACCAAAAGTGCTTATTAGTAAAGTAAAAGCATTATTACGCAGGTTAAAAGAAAAAGAAGAGTCTTCCGAAATTATTAAAGTAGGTAATATTATCATAAATAGAGAAGAGTATAAAATTGTGAAAGGGAAGGAAGAGATTGTCTTGCCTAGAAAAGAGTTTGAGTTACTTTCATTACTAGCATCAAAACCAGGGAAAGTTTTTAAGAGAGAAGATATTCTAGATAGAGTCTGGGGAAATGAAGTGGTCGTAGGTGGTCGTACTATAGATGTCCACATACGTAAGCTAAGAGAAAAAATAGGTGATGAATCTTTTAAGACAATAAAAGGAGTGGGATATAAATTTGTAATTTAATGACAGACGACTTTAGGAGGTCATATGGTTTTTCAATAGTTACGGCGCTATATGTAACGCTTTTTTTTTCAGGGATACTTGTAGGGATTGGATATTGGCAGGAAAACATTGATTGGATTCTTGTCGCTATGGTGGCCCTTTTTTGTTTTATATTTCTTTTTGTTATTATCTACTATCGCACTAAGGTGTTTATTTACAGAAGAGTAAAAAATATCTATGACGAGGTAACACTACTAGAAGATGCCGATCTCAAGCCTGGTAGAATTACAACAGATTTAAAATCGCTTAGTGATGAGGTGGGGCGTTATGCCACACGTAAAAAGCTTGAGATAGAGTCGCTAAGAATTAAAGATGAGTACCGTAAAGACTTTTTAGGGAATGTTGCCCATGAGCTTAAAACACCTTTATTTACTGTACAAGGATATATTCTTACACTATTAGATGGAGCGATTAAGGACAAATCGGTGCGTAAAAAATATTTAGAGAGAGCAGATAAAGGTGTAGAGCGTCTTATCTATTTAGTAAATGATCTCGATATGATTACAAAACTGGAAGTAGGTGATTTAAATCTTAATTATACCTATTTTGATATTGTAGCATTGGTTGAAAGTGCATTTGAATTGTTAGAGATGAAGGCAGCAAAAAAAAATGTGACATTAACCTTTGATCATACGTATGAAGAGCCTATTCTAGTGAATGCAGATGAAGAACGAATTCAACAGTTATTGACAAACCTTATTGAGAATTCTATCAAATACGGAAAAAATGATGGAACTACAGAGGTGAGTATTCAAGATTTAATTCAAAATAAAGTGCTTATTCGTATCACAGATAATGGTGATGGAATAGAAAGTGAACATATCCCTAGACTTTTTGAGCGGTTTTATCGTGTAGATAAATCAGGAAATCGTAAAGTGGGAGGTTCTGGATTAGGCCTTTCTATTGTCAAGCATATTATTGAAGCGCATGATGAGAAAATCTATGTCGAAAGCGAGTTTGGCGTTGGATCTGAATTTTCTTTCACCCTTGAAAAGGCCGAAAAACTGTCTTAAATCAATCACTTCTTGTGGTTGCTCAAATCCCTTATAAACACTTAATTTTGCAAGGTCCTTTACTTTAAAATTCTCTTGTTTGGAATACGGAGCAATTCCTTTTTCTTTTAATCGTTTCGCTAAATACTCTTGTTCAGGTTGTCCTGGTGTTGGAATAAAAAAGGCTTTTTTCTGTAAAGCAGCTACATCCATGATTGTTGTATAGCCAGATCGAGCAATGATAAAATCACTACTATTCATAGCAGCGGTAAGTTTATCGGACGTTAAGAAGTTTACAATCTCAATGTTTTTCTGTTGCATACGGACTTCCTCTTCCTCTACAACGCCTCTTACAAATAAAACACTGCCATTGTATTTTTTGAGTTCAGCGAGTAATACTGTTTCTAATATAGATCGCTGAGGTTCTGGACCAGATAAAATAACAAGGGCATCATAGCGTATTGGTATTTCCTCTTTGCTTATTCTGCTTAGAGGCCCTATGTATTGTATGGGATATACTGTTTTTTTAGGATGACCAAGAATACCACTGAGATTTGCACTCCCTTTGTAGTCTGGTACCCAACATTCATCAAAACGTTTTATAAACCGTTTATGTAAAAAGGTAGTAGCTCCCGTAGTTTTGCCACTTAATACTTGCAATTGATGTGTGATAAACACCGTAGGTACTTTTGAAGTGAAGAGCCCTAACCTGTTGTCTGAAATAATACCATCAATGTTATACTGTTCTAAAATATCGTTTAGTGCTTTATGCTCCTCCCGGATTGCCTTTCCTATTTTGGGAATATTAGACAACATTTTTCGTTTAAAGTGTTGTCCTTTTTCTGGATACTCGACGTTATAAGAAGGGAGTTTGATCGCTTCTAAATGCGGAAACTCTTTTTGTAATAACCCTAAAGCAATACCGTCACTTGCTATAATAACATGGAACCCATCTGCTAGTAATGCCTTTATTATAGGGATACAACGTGTTGCATGTCCTAGTCCCCAATTAAGAGGAGCTACAAGTATATTTACCGTTTTACTCATAAATGCAAATTTCAAACTCTTATATCTACTAAAAGTTTCCTTAATTTTACCAAAATATTAAATAGTACTTTGGGAAGTAAAAATAAATTAAAGCGTTTTCGTGAAAACGAAACCTTCAGTAACGTTATTCAACCTACTCGTGAGGAGTTGGTGAATGGAAGTTTCCCCCTTAAAGGTAAGTGGAAAATAGACTTTTTCAAAAATAATAAGCCTATTGTTTTGGAATTAGGTTGTGGAAAAGGTGAATACTCTGTAGGATTAGCGCAACGGTATCCAGATAAAAACTTTTTGGGAATAGATATTAAAGGTGCTCGTTTTTGGAGAGGCGCCAAAACCGCATTGGAAGAAAACTTAACCAATGTAGGATTTATGCGTACACAAATAGAGCTTGTTGATTTTGCTTTCGCGAAAGCTGAAATAGCAGAAATATGGATTACCTTCCCAGATCCTCAAATTAAGTATAAACGCACTAAGCATAGAATGACTAATACAGAATTCTTGCAAAAATATAAGCAGATATTAGAACCAGAAGGAACGATTAATTTGAAGACAGATTCTGAGTTTATGCATGGGTATACACTAGGGCTTTTACATGGAGAAGGTCATGAGATATTACATGCAAATCATAATGTGTATAAGAATGAATATTCCCCCGAAGAAGTAGTGGGAATACAAACATTTTATGAAAAACAATATCTTGAAGAGGGAAAACCAATAACTTATATTAAATTTAGAGTCAAATAGTTCAGGACTTTTGGAAACAACCAAACTCTTTTTTATTACTTATTTTGCAGCATTAGCAGGTGTGATTCCTCCTGGGCTTATCAATATGTCTGTTGCAAAGACCTGTGTTCAGCATGGTAAAAATAATGGACTTCTCGTAGCGATAGGAGCTTCGTTGGTGGTTGCTTTTCAGGCACTTATTGCTATTTTATTAGCACGGTATATTTTTGGAAATCCATATGTGCGTAATATGTTGCTTCGTACAGGATTGGTTATTTTTTTAATCATGGCTATTTTCTTTTTCATAAAAGCTAAACGCAGTCGCGTAAAAAAAGTAAAGGCCCCTAAACATGCAGGAATTAGAAGTTTGGGTAAAGGAATGATGGTTTCTGTACTCAATGTATTACCAATTCCTTATTTCTGTGCATTAGGAGCAGCGCTAAATGTAAGTGGAAAAGTAGAATATGATGTCATGGCAATAAGCGTATTTATCGCAGCGGCCGTATTGGGAACATTTACAACCTTATATCTATATGTAGTTTTCTTTGCAAGAATTGAAAATAGAAGTGCTTCTTTTGCAAAATATTCTAACTATTTCATGGCAGCATTAATGCTAGTATTAGTCATTATTACATTAATAAGAACCGTTTACTTCGAATGAAATACTCAGTAGAAACAGAAAGCTTTTTTGATAAAGTATATGCCGTTACAAAACTCATTCCTTATGGACGTGTGACAAGTTATGGCGCCATTGCAAAATATCTAGGTGCAGCACGCAGTAGTCGTATGGTAGGATGGGCAATGAATGGAGCGGGTAAACACCCAGATGTTCCTGCACATCGAGTTGTAAATAGAGTAGGCATGCTTACTGGTAAAATGCATTTTGGAAGTAGCAATGCTATGGAGCAAATGCTAGCAGAAGAAGGTATTCAGGTAGAAGATGATAAAGTAGTAAACTTTAAAAAATACTTCTGGGATCCTGTTGTAGAACTAGGATTGGAGTAACCTTCTTCTAGTATACATCTTATATACTTGTCATTTTTCACCCTACTACTTAGTTACAGTTTGATTACTTTTTGATTGCCTTGAGCAGGTAATTTTTTAAGCGTACGATCTCTATTTATTTTTCTTGAGATAATAAGCCCTACAATTAGTAAAGGAAGAAATAAAAGTATAGAAGGGATGGCTTCCGCTATTTGTTCAGATAGACTTTGTGTAGTGACTTCTGAATTACTGTTTATAGCAGGTAGGGTTCCAAAAAGGAAAAAGAAATTTATAAGTCCATGTGTTATAGCTATTGGAATTAACTTATTTGTTTTTAATAAAATCGAAGCAAAGAATATTCCCATAAAAGTAGCAAAGATCACTTGAGCAATTACCTGAGGAACATTTTCATTTACAGACAAATTGATCAAATGTGAGAGTCCAAAAAATAAGGCAGAAAAGAAAATACTTAGAAAGATTCCTTTTCTGTGATAGCGATATTTTTTAATAAAAAGCGGAACTAACAATCCTCTAAAAATAAACTCCTCTGCAAAACCAACTGCCATACACGCTATAAATAGTAAAATGACATTACTGATCTGTATGTGTGTAAGGTCATTTCCTATAAAAGATAGGATTCCAAGAGCAAAAAGATATATAGGGATTACGTTAAGGAGTTTAAAAGACCATGGATTTTTTGGTGAGAGTCCGCTTAATGATAATATAGCTACTTTTTTTATACCTATAAATGCTATTACAAAAAGGGACGACATTTTTAATGTTAATATGATATATTCAATTTGAAATTCTGAAAAATAATCATCAGAAAATAAGGCATCTATTGGTAAAGAAAAGATAATTGTAATGAGTATAATTAGACCTAAAGAAGTGATAAATGGATTGATGTTTTTGATTGAATACATATGTCTTTTTTAAAAGAGAAGGATGAATGATATACTTAAAAGACGTTTTTGTTTTTGAAAAGGTTGCCTGTGTTTTGTGAAAATGTACCTGTATATGTGTTAAAGTTGGTTTTAGATGTGATGATTTTATAGTACGCTTTCGCGAAAGCGTACTTGTGAGACTTGCCTGTCGGCAGCCAGATTCATGACCATCGAGAGTGCGAAACACTAGTGTGTATTCACATATACTTAACTTTTTGAGCCATAGAAAGGACTTTGTACTTCATACTTTATGAGGTATCTTTGCATTTAGAATTAGTCTAAGTAAGATTTAGTGATTTTAGACTAATTATAGTACAAAAAGAAATGAAACTGAATAAGAAAGATATCTTAGAAGCATTACGAACAATAACTGTTCCTGGTGCTGGAGAAAATATGGTAGATAGTGGTGCAGTAACTAATGTCCTTACGTTTGGAGATGAGGTTATTGTAGATATTACTATTAAGAACCCAACACTACAAGCTCGTAAAAAAACAGAAGTTGAAATTATGAAGGCTATCCATGATCAGGTGGAACAAAAAGCCCAAGTAAAAGTAAATCTAAAAGTAGATGCTCCTGCTCCTAAAGAAAAGGTGGAGATTAAAGGAAAACAGATTCCAGGAATTAAGAATATAGTAGCTATTGCCTCTGGTAAAGGTGGTGTAGGTAAATCTACGACAACAGCAAATATTGCTGTAAGCTTATCAGAAATGGGCTTTAAAGTAGGAGTACTAGATGCCGATATTTACGGTCCCTCTATTCCTATTATGTTTGATGTTCCAGATGAACGCCCTCTTTCTGTAAATGTAGGTGGTAAGTCTAAGATGAAACCTGTAGAGAATTATGGAGTAAAAGTATTGTCTATAGGCTTTTTTACAAAACCAGATCAAGCTGTTGTGTGGAGAGGTCCTATGGCTGCCAAAGCATTGAATCAAATGATTTTTGATGCTGCTTGGGGAGAGTTAGATTTCTTATTATTAGACTTGCCTCCTGGAACGGGAGATATTCATTTGAGTATCATGCAATCATTACCTATTACAGGAGCCGTAATTGTAAGTACACCTCAAACAGTAGCCCTTGCAGATGCAAAGAAAGGAGTGGCTATGTTTCAGCAAGAAAGTATCAACGTACCTGTATTAGGTATTGTAGAGAATATGGCATACTTCACACCAGAAGAATTGCCAGATAATAAGTATTATATCTTTGGAAAAGAAGGCGCAAGAAATCTTGCAGAAGATTTAGAAGTAAGACTTCTAGGAGAAATTCCATTAGTACAAAGTATTAGAGAAGCAGGAGATGTTGGACGTCCAGCAGCATTACAATCTGGATCGCCACTTTCTGAAGCGTATGAAGAACTTACAAGAAACGTAGTAGAAGAAACTGTACGCCGTAATAAAAACTTGCCTCCTACAGAAGCAATTAAAATAACAACAATGGCAGGGTGTAGTGCCGTTAAAAACTAGGGTATGACAGATCAAGAATTAACTCAAAAAGTAGAAGATGCACTTGAAGAAATCAGACCATTTCTTCAAAGTGACGGAGGCGATATTACCTTACTTGGTATTGATGAGGGTACAACAGTTCGCGTACAATTAGAAGGCGCATGTGTTGGATGTTCTGTAAATCAAATGACATTGAAAAGTGGTGTAGAGATGACTATAAAAAAGCATGCCCCTCAGATTGAAAGTGTTATTAATGTAGAAGCTTAGAGATAGCCTTACTAGAGATGTGTTTGTAAAACCGCTTTCGCGAAATCGAACTAGTGAGATTCACGACCAAAAGGGAGAGTGTAACGATAAAGCGTACGTAACAAAAATCAATGATTAAAACAGATATACTTATTATAGGAGCAGGTCCCACAGGACTTTTTGCTGTTTTTGAAGCCGGACTTTTAAAATTAAAATGCCACCTTATTGATGCCTTGCCACAACCAGGAGGACAATGCTCAGAAATTTATCCTAAAAAACCTATTTACGATATTCCTGCATTTCCAGAGGTACTTGCAGGAGACTTGGTAGACAATCTCATGAAACAGATTGCACCTTTTCAACCTGGATTTACATTAGGAGAACGTGCACAAACTATAGAAAAACAAGAAGACGATACTTTTATTGTTACGACAAATAAAGGGACGAAACATCATGCGCCTGTTGTTGCAATAGCAGGAGGTTTGGGAAGTTTTGAACCGCGTAAACCTATTCTAGAAAACATTACTCATTTTGAAGATAAAGGAGTCGAATATATTATTAGAGATCCTGAGTTTTATAGAAATAAAAGAGTCATTATTGCTGGAGGTGGAGATAGCGCATTAGATTGGAGTATTTTCTTATCAGATGTAGCAAGTGAAGTAACGTTAGTACACCGTCGTAATGAATTTAGAGGAGCGTTAGATAGTGTTGAAAAAGTACAAGAATTAAAAAACCAAGGAAGGATTACCTTGATTACGCCTGCAGAAATTATAGCGCTTTCTGGAAATGATCACCTTGAAAGTGTTACGGTAAAAAGAGGCGAAGAAGAAAAAGAAATTAAAGTAGATCATTTTATTCCATTATTTGGATTAGCTCCTAAATTAGGGCCTATTGCAGATTGGGGACTTGAGATTGAAAAAAATGCCATTAAAGTAAATAATAGCCTTGATTACCAAACCAATATCCCTGGCATTTATGCTATTGGAGATGTAAATACCTATCCTGGAAAGTTAAAACTTATTCTTTGCGGTTTTCACGAAGCTACACTCATGTGTCAGAGTGCTTACCAACGTATTTTTCCTGATAAGCGATATGTTATGAAATATACAACCGTAGGGGGTGTTACTGGATTTGATGGAAGTAAAAAAGAAGCACCCAAAGCTGTTGTAAAAGCTATAGAGTAATGGATCAAATTATTACAAATGCTGAGGTTAGTACGGCTAGTATTATTGGCTTCTTTGTAATTGTTATTGTTGGAGGTTTCTTTCTTCATTTAGTACTTTCAAAAACAGGGATATATAAAAAGAGAGTCAAAGCAAAAGGATTTCTTGCAAAGTTTTTATACTTCGGTATATTTTTGATACTACTTTATATTGTATTGTTAGTTATTTTTGGGATTATTAAACTAATAGGTATTTAACATGTCAGATATTACGATACATATTACAGATAGAGAAGGCACTACACATCAAGTAGAAGCACCTATAGATATGAATATGAACCTTATGGAAATAGTGCGTTCTTATGAACTGGCACCAGAAGGAACCATAGGTGTTTGTGGAGGCATGGCGATGTGTGCTTCCTGCCAATGTTATGTAGAGAGTGATCATGAGTTGCCTGAAATGTCTGATGATGAAGATGCGATGCTTGCCGAAGCTTTTTATGTTGAAGATAACAGCCGACTTGGCTGTCAAATACATATGGATACAGCATTAGAAGGACTTAAAGTACGATTAGCACCAGAAAGCTAATATTAGATGCGTCTTTAAAGACTTCATTATGATGCTTTTAAAAAATAGTTGAACGGTTCTTAGCGTGTTTAGATACATTTTGTATATTTAAAAGAATTAACAGCCCCAAACAATGAATTCAGTATATAGATGCGTATGTGCATTATGTATGCTATTTACTTTATCTGCTAGTGTAGCTCAAGAGTCAAAAGTGGATAGTTTAAAGTTGCTTCTAAAGGAGATAGAATATCCTATAGAAAAAACAAATCTGTACAACGAAATTTCTGTTTCTTTTTATAACTCCCAATTATATATTGATAGTGCGTATTATTATAACCAAAAAGCATATCAAATAGCAAAAGAGTATAGCCTTCCTGATAAAGAAGGAAGAGCCTTATTTAATTTTGGTCTAATTCACACAGAAACAGGTGAAACGGGTTTAGCCATTGAAAATTACTTAAAAGCATTATTCATCTTTGAAAGGCTTAAGGATTCTCGAAGCATCAGTGTGATCAATAGTAGTATTGCTGCGTTATATTTTACAGAAGAAAAATACGATAAAGCGATTACTTTTTTTAATAAAGCAATAGAGATTTCTACCCGAAATAAAGATAGTGTTGGGATGGCTATTGATTATGCAAATCTAGGGGAGACAGAATATAAAATAGGGAAATATATAGCGGCAAATAAACACTTGAAACTTGCAAAAAACCTAGCAAAGAAAAAAGGATTAGCATTTCCTTCATTAAATATTTCATGCGGTAATACATTATTTGCTTTACAAGAAGCAGATAGTGCCATAGTAGAAGGAAAGAAAGGGTTGTTGCTTGCTCAACAAGAAAATGATATCAAAAGTATTTCTGAAGCTTCAGATTTATTATATCGTATTACATATACTAAAGAAAATTATAAAGAAGCATTGGCTCATTATAAGCGCTTTGTGATGTATAAAGATAATTTGAATGTTGCAAAAGACACAAATACAATAGAAAAACTAAAACTAAATGCTGAGATACAAGCAAAAGAAGAAGAGCTGTCTCGAATGCAGCAAAAAGAAAAATATTTAAATATTATTTATGTACTTGTGGGGATTGGGGTTATCCTGCTTGTATTTTTAGTGTCTAGGCAAGTTAAGGTAGTTAAAATGGCTCAAGAAGTTCATGATATCCAAACAAAACTTGTAGGAGAAGAGCTTAATGAACGTAGTATAAAAAATGAGTAGTTAGCTTATTTTTTAAAACAGGAGTTATATCAAAGATTTTTATAACTTTGGATAGTGTTGACCAACTTTCTTATAGAATTTCCTAATTTCAATTTATACAGTACACCACTTCTTATATTGGTGATTCAAGGACTTGTTTTTTCTTTTTTACTATTCGGAAAATATAAAAAAGAAAAAAGCATATCCTATCTGATTTTAGCTTTTATTCTCCTTATTACGTGTTACCATCGTACCACCTATACCATTGGATTTATGGATTGGTATGATACTTTTAGAAATACAAAGATTAATTACTACCTAATTAATTTTGGACTCATCGTTGTTCCTCTTATTTATTTTTATGTAAAAAGTATAACAGTATCAGATTTCACTTTTAAAAAACAACACCTTTGGCATTTTGTGCCAGGCATTCTCTATTTTTTAATTAAGGTAGTTATTCTTATTTATGATGCTAATCAACCAGGGTTTTCAGAAACACAAAATGGATATTTAGTTCAGAATTTCCAATGGAAGTATGTAGATCCTTTTCAATCTGCATTTTCTTATATTCAAATGATTGTGTATATCGTTTTGACACTGCAGTTATATGCAACCTATCGTAAAAATATCCAGCAATATTTTTCAAATACGTATACATTAGAACTTAATTGGATGCGTAACTTTTTACTGATATATACACTATTGTTTATATATGATATTGGGCAGACGCTTGTAGATATGACCATCACAGAACTGAGTTGGATTCAGAAATGGTGGTTGCAGTTTCTAAATGCACTTGCGATTATTTATATAGGGATAAAAGGATATATCACCGATACAGATAAGCTAAAGGGATTAGATTTTAATGCATCAACGGCTGCCACATTTAATTCAGTTTCTGTCACTAGTGAGCCTTTACTTTCAGAAGAGGTAAAGAAAAATAAACAGGTTGTTCGTGCGTATTTTGAACAAGAAAAACCCTATTTAGATCCTGATTTAAATTTAATTACGCTTTCGCGAAAGCTTAAGATGTCCCGTTCCCAATTATCTGAAGTGATCAATGATGGGTTCGGTAAAAACTTTAACGATTTTGTGAATACCTATCGAGTAGAAGCTGTAAAGCAAATGCTGAAAGATGGGAAACAAGAGCAATTATCATTACTTGGTATTGCACTTGAGTGCGGTTTTAATAGTAAAGCTACATTTAATCGTGTTTTTAAGAAGCTTATACAAACGTCCCCTACAGAATATATTAAATCTCTATAAATAAGAGGTTTATGTCAAACACCTGATATGTTGAAATACAAAATAAGACGACTCAAATCGTATTTGAGTCGTCTTAGTACGTTTTGAAGCGTGAGAAATAGCTAATGGTTGCACTTTTGACCTATCGAATCAAAAGAACAACCGTTATGAAAAAAATAATCAAAATACTTATTACGCCAGTTACACAAAAACATTGGTTTGTAGATCTCACTTTTGCGATTATTCGATTTGTATGTGGCGTATTACTTTCTGTAGATTTTGGATCAAGCAAGTTTGGAATGCCTTGGACGCCCGATGGACAAAATTTATCTCTTTTTGAAGTATCCGCTTGGTTTCCAAAAGATGTAGCTGAATACGGAGGCATCTTTGCGATGATGCCCATTTTCTTTGCTTGGATGGGTGCTTTTAGTGAAGCGGTAGGAGGTATCTTTTTAGCGTTTGGATTTAAAACAAGAATTGCCTCCTTTCTCATTATATGTACAATGCTTGTAGCCATTTTTATGCAAAAGTGGAGTCAAGGTACATGGGCTATGTTGCCAGCAATGGGATTCTTATGGATAGCCATCTACCACACATACTTAGGATCAGGGCGCTTTGGTGTAGACTATTTAATTTCTAAAAAACTAAACTAATACATATGAAAACATATAAAATAATTACCCTATGTCTTGTACTTATCTCTTTGGTAAGTTGCGTACAAGAAGAGCATCTTAAAACAGTCACTTTTAAAGTAGATATGACAGCCGTTAAACCCATCTCTCAAGTAGGTGTAAAAGGAGAGTTTACAAATCCACCCTGGAAAGAAATACTACCTCTTACAGATACAAATCGCGATGGAATTTATGAGCTAACAGTATCGCAAACTACTGCTGTAAGTAACGTGGAGTTTAAGTTCGTACACAATGGAATCTATGAACTTCTAGGTAAGGACAATAGAAAACTTCATTTTGAATACAAACCAGAAACACTCGTATATGAAGGTGTTTTTAATAACCCAGATGCAAAACAAACAAATAAATAATTAATGCTTTCGCAAACCTGCCTATCAGCAGGAGCGCACTAAAAACAATAAACAATGAAAAAACTATATGTATTGCTTATGATGGTCGGGATGACCACTATGGCACAAGTAAAAGGAAACAAGGAAATTAGTAGTATTACAATTCCTGTAAATAACCTTACAGATCTAGAAATGACATTATATGCCGATGTAGAAATAGATCAGAATGCAACTGCAACTATGACAATAACAACAGATAGCAATTTGTTAAACCTGATAGATACGGAGATTGTTGGAGGAACGATGAAATTAGCTCAAAAAGAATGGATCCAGCCGTCTCAAAATATTAAGATCTCGATTGGGGCTCCGTTACTTAAAAGATTACAAGTTGGCGTTCATGAAACCGTACTATTTAAAAATATACAACGCCAGGAAGTCTCTCTGATAGCCATTTTAGGCACTATCAAAGCCAGTGGAACAGCAACGTATGCACGTATTTCTGGAGAAGCAGGAACAGTAGATGCTGCGGCTTTAGAAACACAAGAAGCATATATCAATATGTGGGGAGATGGGAAAGCAATTGTGAACGCGTCTCAAACCATTGATGGGGAGCTCAATGAAGAAGCTCGTATAGAATTAATAAATCAACCCACAGAACTTAAAGGAGATGTAAAGAGAAAAATAAAAAAGTCACGATTTGCAAAGAGCGATGATAAAGGAAGGTATATAGATGTTAAAATCAAAAATAACTCATGGAATCGTAATCATTTTGTCGTAAAAGGACCTAAAAAAGATGGAGGGCATTTCGGGTATGGTTTCCCTATGATGCCAGGCGCCGTTAAAAAAGAACGCTGGACTGTGGGAACCAAAGTATATAAAGTAAATAAGTTAGGAATTAAGAAGCTTTTAATTACCATAACAGCAAAAGACGAAGGGAATACAGTTAAATTATTTGAGGACTAATGAGATTATTACAGAAAATAAAACGCTTAGGGAAAAAAGGAAATACAAACCTTATTGTAGCTGGCAGCGCACTTTTTATAAGTGCCTGCGCGCTACTTATCTCTGTGCAAGAGATGCGTATTATGCGTACTCAGCAAAAAGCAACGATGTATCCATACCTCACTATGGGAATGTTGTACAATGGCGAAGGGTTTGGCTTTGTACTCAAAAATAGTGGAAACGGGCTTGCAAAGATTAATTCGTATAAAGTAGCTAATGACAGTATACATTTTAGAGATTGGTTTGATGTTCTCCAGACAGTAATGCCAGAAGCTCAAAACATAGATTATAATATTATAAATACTGCGGGAAACATAAGAAAACAAATGATCACTCCAGGCGAAGAAGTAAACTTGATATTTCTTAAGTGGACACCAGAGACTCGTATTCTTGAGAAACGCATTCAGGATTTAAAGATTGAGATTTGTTATGCTTCGCTCTTAGAAGAACACTGGAAAATAGAAGGTGGTGTGCCGATAGCACAAGAAAAATCCTGCGATATTGAGGTTGAAAAAGAGTTTGGGTTTTGAAACTATGTAGTTTTATAAGCGATTAATTGTTGAGGTCCTTCCAATAAAACACGACTCACGCGTAAAGTCCCGTCGCTATGTGTATCAATATGCCACTTTATTAATGAGATAGCCCCATTTTCTATTTCTATTCCAGTAATACTCCTAGGATGTACACAGCTTCCATCATTAAAAAAAGCAATGTCGCCAGGTTCAGGAAAACGAGGTCTATGTGTGTGACCTACAATAGTCATAAGATTTTTATTATCCGTAATCCATTTCTTTAGACGACGTTCTACTTTAATAAGTTCTTTGTAATTTTTTGCAGGACTTGTGGGGTCAGAAATACCAAATATTTGTAATGGTTTCCATAACACCCTCACCAAGAATCTATTAAAACGCCATCCGTGATAATTCATCCAGTCAGCCTGATGACCATGGCATAAAAAAAGTTCTTGTAGTGTGTCACAATGCTTTAAAACAATAGCTTCATGGTATTTTAAATCGTTAAAAAGAATCTCTTCCCTATCATCTTTAGGATCAAAATAGGTGGTAAGGTGTTTCTGTATGTATTTATGATCTCGATACACCATATCATGATTTCCCCATATTAAATGAAGTCTATTTTCAAGATGAAATTTTTGGAGTAAATGATATACATTTTTATGAGCTCTGAGAATACTTTCAAAAGAACTATTTTCCCATAATTCATCACCGTCTCCTAGTTCGTAATAGGTAAACCCTTCTTTGTAATAATGCGTAAGTGCATGGAAATAAATGTTTTCATTTCTGGCAAAATCATCTGCAAAGCTTTTGTCACCTCGATGACAATCTGAAAAGAAAACCATTTTATCAGCATTACTAAAGTGAATCACTTTAGCGTTTTTATAAGCCCTATCTAATCGTTGACGAGAGTTCATATCGTAAAGATGCAAAAAACTATTTAAGTACGACTATATAGGGTTTGTTTTCTTATATAAGTAACTAGAAATATGTTTAATGCTTCTTGTAAGAAAAAAGAAAGGATCACTTTTAGAACTATTTATTTTGTATATTAAGCAAACAAACTAACCCCTTAAGGTTTGAATATAATGAGTTTCTCTACATGTAAAAGACGTACTTTATGGTTCGTTTTTGTTAGTTTTTTCTTTGTGATTACAAGTTATTGTCAAACTAATAACTTGGATCGCCTAAAGGCGACTCTAGAAGAAATAAATAATAAGAAAGAAAAACTTTCTATACTTCAAGAGATTGCGTCTATAAATAAAGATAGTTTAAAAAACTCTGCTGAAGCATATGTCTATTATGATAAAGCAAGAGTTGCCGCTATTCATCAAAAGGACACTGTAGCTCTTCGAAATGCCATTTACAACTTAGGAGAAATCCTTATAGAAATGGAAGAGTATGATATGGCTATCACGTATTTTAATTCAGTTAAGAAAAACCTTATTGAAAAGGAAGGGCCATCTGAAATACTAGCATTAGTATATAAAAGTCTAGGAGAGGTCTATATCAGAAAAGAAGAGTACGATACAGCAAATGGTTTTTTAGATAAGGGAATAGCTTATGCCGAAAAAATTAAAAATGATTATCAAAAGGCATTAAACCATGTCTATAAAAGCGAAGTGTATTATATGCTCGACGATTATGCGTCTTCAGAAAGACAGATAAGTACAGCTTTTTCATTTTATGATCCTGATAGTGTTCCTATGATAGCGCATTATTTTAAGGGAAAACTATTATATAAGTTAGGAGATAATCAAAATGCAATTTTATGTTTTCAGAAAGCTGTTGCACTCGCTGAAGAAGAAAATAATATTAATATCAAATCAAAAACATTACAATTACTTGCAGATGTATACTTGTCTTCAGGTAATAGAGAAATGGCATTTGATTACAGTAAAAATGCGCTAGTACTTGTAGATAGTCTTAATGATATCAATAAGAAAACAGCACTATCTCGCATAGGGTATATCCATGCGTTTGAATCTATGCTAGAGAAAAATAAGGAACAACAGTTAAGAGAAAAAGCAGAACAACAAGAGGATAAAAAAAGAAGAATGATTATCTATGGAATATGTACGCTTGTTGGGATCTCACTTATTGTCTTATTTGTATACAGACAGAATAAGGTAATGCGTATGGTAGCAGATATGCGGAAGGCACAAATGGAGCTTGTGGAGAAAAAACAACAAGAGTATTCATAAAAACAAAAAAGCCGAATCCTATTAAGATTCGGCTTTTTAATATATAATTTGTTTTTACTTAAAAGCATTTTCACCTGTAATATCAAGTCCTGTAATAAGGAGGTGAATATCATGTGTTCCTTCATACGTAATAACACTTTCTAAGTTCATCATATGTCTCATGATGCTATACTCTCCTGTAATACCCATCCCTCCTAGGATTTGACGAGCTTCACGAGCAATTTTTATAGCCATATCCACATTATTACGCTTTGCCATAGAAATCTGTGCAGAAGTTGCACGACCTTCATTTTTAAGTTGCCCTAAACGAAACGCTAATAATTGTGCTTTTGTGATTTCAGTAATCATTTCAGCAAGCTTCTTTTGCTGTAATTGGAAGGCTGCGATTGGTTTTCCAAACTGAATACGTTCTTTTGCATAACGTAAAGCCGTATCGTAACAATCCATAGCGGCACCTATCGCTCCCCAAGCAATCCCAAAACGTGCAGAATCTAGACATCCTAATGGGGCTCCTAATCCTGATTTGTTAGGTAATAAATTCTCTTTAGGAACTTTTACATCTTGAAAAATCAATTCTCCAGTGGCACTCGCACGTAGTGACCATTTGTTGTGCGTTTCTGGGGTAGAAAAACCTTCCATATCACGCTCTACAATAAGACCGTGTATACGTCCTTCTTCATTTTTTGCCCATACTACGGCAACATCACAAAATGGAGAATTAGAAATCCAAAGTTTGGCTCCATTTAAAAGATAGTGGTCGCCCATATCCTTAAAGTTTGTGACCATTCCTCCTGGATTAGAACCATGATCAGGTTCGGTAAGGCCAAAAGACCCCATCCATTCTCCAGAGGCAAGTTTTGGTAAATATTTTTTACGTTGTTCTTCAGTTCCATATTTCCAAATAGGATACATCACAAGAGATGATTGTACAGAAGCAGTAGATCGTACACCAGAGTCTCCTCTTTCGATCTCTTGCATGATCAATCCGTAAGAGATTTGATCAAGACCTGCACCCCCATATTCTTCAGGAATATAAGGCCCAAAAGCACCTATCTCTGCGAGTCCTGGAATAATAGATTTAGGAAATGTTGCATTTTGTGCTGCTTCCTCTATAATTGGGGATACATCGCGCTTTACCCAAGCACGAGCAGCATCACGTATTAGTTTGTGTTCTTCAGTTAAAAGATCGTCAAGATTGTAGTAATCTGGCGCTTCAAAAAGATCTGGTCGCATGGTTTTATTTTTAGTAGACACAAATGTAACGAAAACGTTTTCTATGCCCCAATATCACCTCTACATTTTTAAGTAAAAATCTTTCACTAAGGCAATATAAGCGTCAGTATATTCATGTCTAGCATATTCTATGATAAGTTCTTTCGGGAGTACGCTTTCGCGAAAGCGTATAAAGTCGCCTTCTATATCGTGAGGAATTTGTTCCAAACGTTGAAACGCTAACATACTTCTTTTAATAGGACTCTCTAAATTTCCTTTCACATGGGTGATGCGTGTTGGGAATAAATGAGCGCTAGACGCTAATGCAATAAAGTCTTCTTCTCTATGATGCGGAATGATGACGTTGAATACTCCTGTTTCTGAAAGTAATTTGGCGACAGCACCTATTAATAATTCGAAAGGCATTGTATCTTCAAATCGTGCCTTTTTTCTAGCTTCAGACATTGTGTTCTCTCCCTCTGGAAGAGATGCCGAAGGCAGAGAGGGTGTTTCGTAAAAAGGGGGATTGCTTATAATAAGGTCGTAAGTGTCTTCTATTTCGGTTGCAAACTCATATAAATGCGCATGATAACAAAACAACCGATCGCCCCAGTCACTATTCTCAAAATTTTCTGTTGCCTGCTCATAAGCATCATCATCAAGTTCTAATGCGTCTATTGTTTCGGCATAGCTTCGTTGTGCCATCATCAAGGCAATAATACCAGTTCCTGTGCCTATGTCAAGAATAGATTCAGGATTATGGTCTATAGATGCCCAGGCACCTAATAAGACACCGTCGGTCCCTATTTTGGCGGCACATCGATCTTGTGCGACTGTAAATTGCTTGAATTGAAAAGGCTTTTGTGCCATGTGATATATACTTATAGGTAGAGATCTATAAGTCCGTCAGGAACTTGAAGTAAGATCGTTTTTTTATCGCGATCTAGTTTTTTTATAAAATCATCAATCATAGGAATGAGTACTTCCTTGCCATCTCGTTCTATTTCAAAAATAGCTTGAGAAGTCGTGTCGTTGATGTTTTTAATAGTGCCAATCTCACCAAAATTCTCATCAATGGCTGTATATCCTATAATTTCGTGAAAATAGAATTTGTCTCCATCCAATTTAGGAAGCATATCTAAAGGAAGATATAATTCGGCTCCTATCAGATCATCTGCATCTTGTTCGGTATCTACATCTTCGAGTTTGAAGCGTAGTAATGTAGATTTGTGGAGTTGAGAAGATTCTATAAAAAAAGGAACCAGATTCGGGTTAAAATCCACGAATACTGATTCCAAATTTGTATACATTTCGGGTTCGTCTGTATCTAGCTTTGCTAGGAGCTCCCCCTTGAAACTATATTTTCGTACGATTTTACCTAGATAGAAGCATTCTTCTTTCTTCATCGTGCAAAAATATAATGATTACTCTTCAGAGTCTGCTGCTGCCTCAGTAGCTTCTGCTGGTGCATCTTCTGCATCTGCTACTACTGGTTCAGGTTGTGCTGCTGCAATACGAGCTTCGTTTACAGCTTGCTCAGCTTTAAGTGCTTCTGCTTTTGCTGCTTCTGCCGCTTTAGAAAGATCTCCTTCTTTAGAAGCAATTTTTGATGCTTTTTCTTCTACCCAAGCATTAAATTTTGCTTCAGCTTGTTCTTCTGTAAGTGCGCCTTTACGAACACCTCCAGCTAAATGGTTTTTAAGCATTGCTCCTTTATAAGAAAGAAGACGCTTAGCAGTTTCAGTTGGTTGTGCACCATTCTGTAACCATTTTACAGATCCGTCAACATCTAATTCGATAGTTGCAGGATTTGTGTTTGGATTATAAATTCCTAATTTTTCTAAGAATTTACCATCTCTTTTTGAGCGAGCATCTGCCGCTACGATCCAGTAAAAAGGTTTTCCTTTTTTACCGTGTCTTTGTAATCTAATTTTAACTGACATAATTTGAATTAATTTTTGAGGTACCCGACCTCAGATTTAATTAGGCGTGCAAAGATAACACAATTTTTTAGCCTACATTACGTTATTTACTTTTTTATAGTACATTTGTCACTAAACCTATTTATGTAATTATGAAACGCTTATTCCCAATCCTACTACTGTCCCTGTTTATCTTTTCATGTTCTAATGACATTCAAGATAACAGCCCCGCATTACAAGCCGTTGTAGATACTGTTCTTGTTAGATCTGCAGATAGCAGAGCCGTATTTAATGATGACGGAAGCCTTTTAATACAAGGAAATACTGATTCGCAAACCATAAACATATTAATTAACTCCTTAAATCAGACGCAAGTTGAATTAGGTGGGGATAATCCAAATACAAATATAGCATCGTATACAGATGAGTTTGGAAATGTGTTTTCGACAGCGTCTTCTAGCGCAGACGGACAGGTGAATTATGAAATTAATGGTGATAATACAGTATCTGGAACATTTAATTTTACAGCATTACGTAATGCTAATCAAGATACCATTACACTAAGTAGAGGATTTATGTTTGGGATTCCTATCCTTACAGAGTTAGGAGATACACCAGATATGAGTACTAATGATTCATTTACCGCGAGAGTAAATTCAGTAATATTCAATCCGACGATTATCGCTGCTGTTGAGGCAAACCTTTTAACTGTTGCTGGTCAGACACAACAAGCATCTATTTCAGTGCTTTTTCCGCCAGATACACCTCCTGGGACGTATGATATTGCTCCAGGTACAGATTTTAGAGCAACCTATACCTTATTATCAAATAATACAGTATTAGAAGCGCAATCAGGAACCTTAACGATTGTTGCAAATGATACAGACGCTGATGAAGTGTCAGGAAACTTTGTATTTGAAGTAGATGGGTTTTCAATTACAGACGGAGAGTTTTCTGTAAGCTACTAATATACAGGTGAAAAATACTAATAAAAAGGGCTTCATTTCGAGGCCCTTTTTTAGTGTATAACATTTAATAACTCATCTGTAAAAAGTACTACGCTATCTGAAGATTTTTAGTACATTTCTTTGTTATAAATACGCATTCGTATGTACTTGATTTTTGATACTGAAACTACGGGATTACCTAAAAATTGGAATGCCCCTATTACCGATTCTGATAACTGGCCACGAGCAATACAAATTGCTTGGCAGTTACATGATGCAATGGGCAATGTAATAGAACATCAGGATTATTTAATTAAGCCTGATGGATTTGACATTCCCTATGATGCAGAGCGTATTCATGGTATTTCGACAGAGCTAGCTGCGCAAGATGGTATTCCATTACAAGAAGTATTAGAGAAGTTTAATATAGCGCTATCAAAAACAAAATATGTTGTAGGTCAAAATGTGGGATTTGATGTGAATATTATGGGAGCAGAGTTCCATAGACAAACACTTCCTAACGACCTTCAAGAATTACCTGTATTAGACACCTGTACAGAGACCACAGCACAATTATGTCAAATCCCTGGAGGTAGAGGCGGTAAATTTAAATTGCCTACACTTACAGAGCTGCATAAATACTTGTTTGGTGAAGGTTTTGGGGAAGCACATAATGCAACAGCCGATGTGGAAGCAACTACACGTTGTTTTTTTGAACTTATTCGTACACGAGTTTTTACAAAAGAAGAACTAGACGTACAACCAGATTACTTTGAAAACTTCTCGCAAAGCAATCCGCAGCCTATCCAATTTATTGGACTGAAGCATATTAATCTTAAGAAAGCGTCTGAGAAGATTAGGAAATCACTTCAAAAAGATGAAGTGCCTGAGATTTCAAAAACAGAAATAGCAGATAATGAAGCGCAAATGGCAGAAGTTGCCTTTGCACACCTTCATAATCATACACAATTTTCCATTCTACAATCTACTACAAACATTCAAAACCTAGTAGATGCTGCTGCAAAATATAATATGCCAGCAGTTGCCATGACCGATACTGGAAATATGATGGGGGCTTTCCACTTTGTAAAAGCAGTAAAAAATTACAATAAAGGCGCAAAAGCAAAAAATGAAGCAGCTATTGCAGAAGGGAATGCCCCTGAAGCACAAACCATAAAACCTATTGTAGGTTGTGAATTTAATGTGTGTGTAGACCACACAAATAAAAGTCAAAAAGATAACGGATATCAAATTGTGATGCTCGCCAAAAATAAAAATGGCTACCACAATCTGGCAAAAATGGCATCTATCGCTTATACCGATGGATTCTATTATGTCCCACGTATTGATAAAAAAGTTGTAGAACAATACAAAGAAGATGTGATTGTGCTTACAGGAAATCTCTATGGAGAAGTGCCGAGTAAGATTTTGAATGTAGGAGAGAAACAAGCAGAAGAAGCCTTAGTTTGGTGGAAAGAACAATTTGGAGATGATCTCTATGTAGAGCTCATGCGTCACGGACAAGAAGATGAAGATAGGGTGATGCCCGTACTGGTTACGCTTTCGCGAAAGCATAACATTAAATTGATAGCGTCAAATAATACATTTTATGTAGATAAAGAAGATGCCGAAGCACATGATATTCTGTTATGTGTAAAAGATGGAGAGAAAGTAGCAACCCCGAAGGGTCGAGGACGAGGGTATCGTTATGGATTGCCTAATAATGAATATTATTTTAAAAGCGCTGATGAAATGAAAGCGCTTTTTAATGATCTTCCAGAGGCGATTATCAATGTACAAGAAGTTGTCAATAAAGTAGAGGCTTTTGAATTAGCTCGTGATGTACTCCTTCCTGCTTTTGATATTCCTGAAGAATTCTTATTTGAAGAAGATAAATTAGACGGAGGAAAACGAGGAGAGAATAAGTTTTTGAGGCATCTTACATATGAAGGTGCCAAAAAACGATATGGAGAACCTTTGTCTGAAGAGGTGATAGAACGTTTAGACTTTGAGCTTGATGTTATTGAAAAGACAGGGTATCCTGGATATTTCTTGATTGTGGAGGACTTTATACGAGAAGCCCGAAACATGGATGTGTCTGTAGGTCCCGGACGTGGATCGGCAGCAGGAAGTGTGGTGGCGTATTGTCTTTGGATTACCAATATCGATCCAATGAAGTATGATCTGCTTTTTGAGAGATTCCTAAATCCGGATCGTGTAAGTATGCCCGATATTGATATTGACTTTGATGATGAGGGGCGTGGTCGTGTTATGCAATATGTAATTGATAAGTACGGAGCCAATCAAGTGGCTCAAATTATCACCTATGGTACCATGGCTGCAAAGTCATCCATACGTGATACCTCAAGAGCATTAGATTTACCCTTAGGAGATGCAGATCGTATTGCAAAGTTGATTCCTAATATGTCTAAGCTTAATAAGATCATAGGTAAAAGTGAACAAGAGCTTAGAGCGAAATTCAGAGCTGATGATTTGGTCAAAGTAAATGAGCTGATTAATCTTTCTGAAGGAGATGATTTGGAAGGGAGAATGTTACGTAAGGCAAAAGAACTAGAAGGTTCTATGCGTAATACAGGAATTCATGCCTGTGGAGTCATTATTACACCAGATGATATTACAAAATTTGTTCCTGTAGCCACCGCAAAAGATTCTGATTTATATGTAACACAGTTTGATAATTCGGTGGTTGAGGAAGCGGGGCTCCTTAAGATGGATTTCTTGGGTCTTAAAACCTTAACACTGATTAAAGATACAGTGAAGTTGGTGAAATATCGTCATGATGTAGATCTCGATCCAGAAAATTTCCCGTTGGATGACGAGAAAACCTATGAGTTATTCCAGCGAGGAGATACGGTAGGGATCTTCCAATATGAATCCCCTGGAATGCAGAAGCATATGCAGTCTTTAAAACCAACAGTTTTTGAAGATCTAATTGCAATGAATGCTTTATACCGTCCAGGACCCATGGAATATATTCCATCGTTCGTACGTCGTAAACACGGAGAAGAAGATATTGAGTATGACCTTCCAGCGATGGAAGAATACTTAAAAGAAACGTACGGAATTACGGTCTATCAGGAGCAGGTGATGCTTCTTTCTCAAAAGCTCGCCGATTTCACCAAAGGTGAAGCCGATGTTCTTCGTAAGGCGATGGGTAAAAAACAAATTGCAGTACTGGATAAGATGAAGCCTAAGTTTATTGAGCAGGCTTCTGCAAAAGGTCATGATGCCGAAAAACTAGAGAAGATCTGGAAAGATTGGGAAGCCTTTGCTGCCTATGCATTTAATAAATCACACTCTACCTGTTATGCTTGGATTGCCTATCAAACAGCTTATTTAAAAGCACATTATCCAGCCGAATATTTAGCTGCAGTACTTTCTAATAATATGAATGATATCAAGCAAGTTACGTTCTTTATGGAAGAATGTAAACGTATGGGACTTGAAGTATTAGGCCCAGATGTCAATGAATCCTTTAGGAAGTTTACCGTAAATGATAATGGCGCAATTCGTTTTGGAATGGGCGCTGTAAAAGGTGTAGGAACAGGAGCGGTAGCAACCATTGTAGAACATAGACAAGAAAGTAAATACAAATCTGTATTTGATTTTGCACGTCGTATTGATTTACGTGCTGCCAATAAAAAAGCCTTTGAAAGTTTAGCGCTTGCGGGAGGATTTGATGAATTAGGAGAAACACACCGCGCACAGTTCTTCCATGATGAAGGCGATGGGATTACGTTTTTGGAGAAAGCCGTAAAATACGGAGCGCGTCATCAGGAAAACGAAAATAGTGCGCAAGTAAGTCTTTTTGGAGAAGCAAGTGAAGTGCAAATTCCAGAACCTGTTGTCCCACCTTGTGAAGAATGGGGGACGATGGAAAAACTTCGAAGAGAAAAAGAAGTGGTAGGTGTCTATATTTCTGGACATCCGCTAGATGATTTTAAAACAGAAATGGAAACCTTCTGTAATGCAACAGTATCGCATTTTAATAACATGGAAGCTTATGTAAATCGCGAACTTACTTTTGGAGGGGTGATTACCGATGTACAACATCGTATTTCTAAAAATGGAAAAGGTTGGGCAGCCTTTACAATAGAAGATTTTATGGATTCTTTTGAATTCAGAATGTTTGGTGAAGAGTATTTGAAATTACGTCACTTTTTGATTCCTAATACCTTTATTCATGCGAAGGTTTTTATCCGAGAAGGGTTTGTCAATAGAGATACAGGGAGACGAAGTGATCCGCGTACACAGTTTAATAATATCCAGCAATTACAAGATGTAATGGATACGTATGCTAAGAAACTTACGATCAATATTGATATTAATGAGATTGCAGAAGCACGTGTGCATGAGATAAAAACGATTTTGGATCAACATAAAGGCGATAATAAACTACATTTTCAGGTATTTGAACCTAAAGAAAAATTATATGTCCGTATGCCGAGTAAGAAGCAGAAGGTAAATATAACTCAGGCGTTATTGGATGCTTTAGAGGAAAATTCGGTGCATTATAAATTGAATTAGCACGCTTTACCGTTTCACTCTCCCCCTGGTCGTGAATCTGCCTGCCGGCAGGCAGGTCTCGCAAGCTCGATTTCGCGAAAGCAGATATCTTTTTTAACTCGTTGTGCATTTTGGTGAATAGTTGGTATTAGTACACGTTATCTTCATTCTTTTCCTCAAATCCTAAAGGATGGAATAAAGATTTCTTTAATACCTTTTAAGGTGTGTAATCCATAGTTAACGTAAAACAAATTAAAATCCTGTTACCAATAAGTTACGAGCTCCACGCATGCCACATTTTTGATAGTGATTATAGGCTTGTGCGGCAAGTTCTCGTATTTCAGCATCGTTTTTTTCTTGAATCCAACCATCCAATGCCCATTTTAAGGTGTAAGCTTCTGGCGCCATGAGTCCTGTTGTCCAGACTAATGGAGTCGCGCCCGTTTTTTCGAAATAGGGTTTAAAATATTCTTTGCTGTAACAAGCAAGTATAATAGCGTCTTTGGTAGAAGAAGTATTTTTTGTAATAGCAATGTCTAATTGAAATTCCATAAGCCCATCATGGCCTATATAACTCACTAAATCTGCTTTTCCTCCAAAGTCTATTGATTTGTCATCTATCGTAATAGACGAAGAAAAATCACCTGAAGAAGCTTTTAGAAAATCAATAGTGGTCTGTTTGATGTGTTTTCCATCATAGGCATCTGCGAGTAGGTAGGTGTTTGTAGTGGTGTGTTTAAAAAGTACACGTTCTAAAATTTGAGGATTTTCTGAAGGAATAGATTTGATAAATGTCCAATCGTTACTCTTTTTAAAATGTGTTTTTACGCCATATAGCGCACCCCAATATAAGTTCGTTCTAGGGCTTTGACCATTCCCTAATGTTTTAGGAACAGAAACAATCCCTTGATTTGCATTATCGCATAGCGCTACAAATACATGAACGGTTTTAGGCGATGTGTTTTGAGCAAATAGGCTTGTTGAGAATAAGAGTAAGGCTATATATTTGATCATATAGGGATAACGTGTGTAATTGTGGTTTGGTATCATTCCAATATAATCATACATTGTATATTCAATTAACAACCACATGAAAACAATCTTGACAATCCTGTTGGGTGTATTTGCACTATCTGCAACAGGTCAAAATCTAACAGCAAACCAACTTTTAGAAAAAGCAATCACCTATCACGATCCAAATGGAAATTGGGAAACCTTTTCTGGACTTTTGAATATAGAACTTGAAATGCCAGACAGACCTGCTAGATTTAGTCAGGTGCAAATTGATTTACCCAATGAGTTTTTTAGATTAACAATGTCGATAGAAGGAAATCATACAACACGTGTAGTTGATAAAGGAGTATGTACATTTACATTGAATGGAAGTGATAAGGTATCTGAAGAAGACATAAAGAAACATCGAGGTGATTGTGAACGCTCTACCATGTTTAAAAATTACTACACCTATTTATATGGACTTCCCATGAAACTTAAGGACCCTGGAACCCATATAGATCCTGTAGTGCAAAAAAAGACATTTAAAGGGAAAGAGTATTTGGTGCTTCGTGCGACCTATGATCAAGAAGTAGGTTCTGATATCTGGCAATTTTACTTTAATCCTACTACATATGCCATGGAAGTGTATCAGTTTTTTAAAGGACCCGAAGAAACCACAGGAGAATATATTCTTCTTACGGATGAGATGGAAATAGGAGGGATTAAAATGCCTAAAGATCGTGCTTGGTACTACAATAAAGACAATGGATATTTAGGAACGGACAAACTGGTGAAAAAGTAAGCTACTTCGACAGGCTCAGTATACCATTTCGCGAAAGCAAATATAGTCGTTAGCCAATTCTAAAGAGTGAAATTCATATATTTAACAGCTACTTGAAAAATATATGATATGATTAAAAAAATTACTCTTTTTGTAGGCTTACTATATGGTGTATATATAAATGCACAAATTATAAATGAGCCTCCTTACATTCTAACTGTAGATGAACTTAAGGAATGGACGCAAAATGGTCCCACGGCAGATCCCATTCTTATAGCAGACGAGCCGCTAGCGATACGTTTTGAAAATACGGAGACGCAATTAAATCCAGATTTACCGAATGATATGGAAATTGCCTATTTGCCAGATGGGATGAATAATTTAGGAAATTACGGGCAAGAGCAATCACAATTTAACCTCTATAATTTCACCAATTGGTCCTATATAGATAAATTAGTTTGGTTTGGGGGTACAGCTAGTCAGACAGTTCAATTACCATCAGCACCTTGGGTAAATGCAGCCCATCGTAATGGAGTGAAAGTATTAGGTAATGTTTTTTTTGCGCCTAACCAATTTGGAGGGAGCACAGCAACATTAAATAATTTTTTAGAACAAGACGGTGATGGTAATTTTCTTGTAGTTCCTATTATGGTAGAAATTATGCAATATTACCAATTTGATGGGTGGTTTATTAATGAAGAGACCAACACAAATTCCACCACGGCAGGGCTTATGCAAGATTTTTTAAGAGATCTTACCACAGCAGTAGAAGCTGTAGGTAAAGAAGTAATGTGGTATGATGCGATGCTCTTGAACGGTAGTGTGAATTGGCAAAACAGGCTTAGTACAAGTAATAGTGTTTTTGTGCAAAACGATACTGATGGTGATACGTCTAATGGATTTGAAGATCGTATCAGTAGTCATATATTTATTAACTTTTTCTGGAGTTCGATGGCATTTCCAAATGCATCAAGAAACAGAGCAAATACCATAGGGAGATCTTCTTTTGAAGTATTTACAGGAGTAGATGTTTGGCCAGGGAGAAATCAAGCGCGTTTTCAAACAGGAGGTAATAACTGGATGTCTTTGATGCATGACGATCCTACATCTCCAATTACATCTTTTGGGTTATTTGCACCAAATTGTGTGTTTAATAATGCTGAGTATTCTACATTTAATACAGATCCAAATGACTATGCGAATTTTTATAGTGAAGAGCGACATATGTTTGCGGGAGCAGATAGAAACCCAAGAATAGTAGACGCTTCAGGATTTAGAGGGTATTCAAATTGGGTGCCTGCAGCTTCGACCATTACAGAAATTCCTTTTGAGACTAATTTTAATACGGGTCACGGACTTAATAGATTTGAAGAAGGAGTACTTGTAAATAGTGCTTCTTGGCATAATATGAATGAACAAGATATTCTTCCAAATTGGCAATTTGCTTTTTCAGAAAACGGATTACTTTCTGCAACTTGGGATTTTGAAAATGCCTATAATGGAGGAAGTTCGTTGCATCTGCAAGGGAGTTTGAATGCAGGAGATCCTTTGGATTTGTTGCTGTATAAAACACAGCTTTTGGTTACTGGAGATACAAAAATAGATATTATTTATGATCAAGTTACTAATGATGGGACGAGCCTTATTGTAAAGGTTTCTTTTGCAAATGAATCTATAGATGACGCGCGTTTCTTTGTAAATGTAAACGATGATAATGGATGGTCAGGAATTACATTCTTTTTAGATGAATTTATTGGCGAAGAAATAGACACCATTGGTCTTGAGTTTCTTTCGTCAGATGGGACAACAAATTATGATGTTAATGTAGGAAACATCGCTCAGAATACAAATGATGTTCAGGTATATTATACTTTACATAGAGATAACCCAATTACACTACAAATTAATTGGTCATCTGCACAAGAATTATCATATAAAATGTACAGTGTAGAAGGTAAATTAGTAGCTCAAAATAGTATTTCAAAACAAGAGCAGTCTAATTATGAATTATTTACTAATACCATTACTTCTGGGATTTATTTATTAGAGATAAGTGATGGAGAAACACAAATTGTTAAGAAAATACATGTAAAATAAGAAGGTTCAAGATGAGTCTTCTTCCAGAAAAGCTCCCTTTTATTTGTAAGAGGGAGCTTTCTATATATAATACTAAGTGCGCTTTCGCGAAAGCGTATCCTGTATCATCACTTTATTAATGAGTGTTTACTGTTTTCTGAAGCAATAACTCATTGTAGTTCTGAGTGGTAAGATATTCTTCTTGCAATTGTGTTGCAAAGGATACAATTTTAGCTACATCTCTATAGGTTGGATCTAAAAGGCATCGTTAAGATTTGAATCTGTAATGGTAAGTGCGATGTACCAGTTTCCTGTTCTTGAAGTGTATATATCCTCTAAAATAGGTTCGCTATCATTAGCTATTAAAGTAGCATCTAAAGCAAGCGGCACTAAATTAATCGTTTGTGTCGTTTTTTTTGTTTCGTAAAATGATAAGAAATAACGTCTGTTTTCTATAAGTATCGGAATGTTATTCTCATCAGTATCTGTGTTGGTCTGATACTTAGAGGTTATAAAGTGATAAAATTCATTGGCGTCTTTAGGATCTGTAAACACATAGGTGCGTTGTTTAGGAAGTGAACGCTTAAATTTCTTTGCTTTGTAAACTTTTCCCTCCTCTAAATTAGGTGCAATCTGTAGTGGTATACAGGAATAACAAATAGATAGAAGGAGAATGTAGGATATTCTTTTCATAGGTGTAGTTTTAGTCTTTGGGATAAAATCAAAGACTATGCCATATAGAACAAACAATATCTCCTATGATTAAAAATGATCTTTACAGTATTGTATTGAATACACGTTAATGATTCAGTATCAAGATGATCGTGAACCTGTCGGCAGACAGGTTCGCGAAAGCGTACTCTTTATGATAATCTTGTATGAATAGTTACTTCTGAAATTGTAGGCTATTATAATTAGTGGTGCTTATGTATTCATTATGAAGTATCTTGGTGTAGTCTAAAATCTTTTTTTGATTCTTGTAGCTGGGAGACAAGGCATCTATAAATTCGGCATCTGTGATCGTAAGAACAATATACCAAGTACCTTCTCTTGTAATTGGGGGCTCTTCAAGTTCAATAGGAATGTTTTTGTCTCTCAATACTTCATTCGTAATTGCTGGAAGTAAATTGACCATACGAGATTTCTTTTCGGTTTCATAAAAAGAAATGTAGTAATTGGTATCATTTATTTGTACAGGAACATTGTTTTCAGAATCTCCTTCTTGATTTGGTGGAAACTTAGCGCTTATGTAATAATAAAACTCATTGGCATCTTTGGGATCTGTAAAAATGTATGCGTATTGATTAGGGAGTTTGCGTTTAAATTTTTGAGCTTCCATCCATTTTCCATTTTCTAGATTAGGAGGAATGCTAACAGGAAAGCAAGATTGAAGTAAAACGGCTATTAAAAGGAGCTGTATATTTTTCATAGTAGGATTGTTAGTTTTACGGATAATATCAAAAAGGATGCCTAAAATTTATTAGTGAAACTCAATGTAGAAAAGTCTATAAGATGTCTCTTATTATTATAGGATCAATTCTTTTCATAAAATAAAAAAGCCTTTTCTATTTAGAAAAGGCTTTTGTTTATAAGGAAAAAACAGTTCTTATGCTTCAAACGGTACGATTGAAACGTAAGATTTATTGTCTTTCTTTTTAGTGAATTTTACAACACCGTCCACTTTAGCGTGAAGTGTGTGATCTTTTCCACCGTATACATTTTCACCTGGATGGTGTGTATTTCCTCTTTGACGTACGATGATGTTCCCTGCGATTGCAGCTTGGCCACCAAAAATCTTAACGCCTAAGCGTTTCGATGCTGATTCACGACCGTTTTTAGAACTACCAACTCCTTTTTTATGAGCCATCTTGTTTCGGTTTTAGTTCCCGTTCTGCAACGGGATATAAGTTATACTTAACGGAAGCTTATGCTTTACCGCCGTCTAATTCGTCTTGCCATTTCTTAAGAGCATCCCACTCACCTGCAGCAGCCATTTCAGCTTGCTTTGGCCATGTGTCTGTAACGTGATTTCCACGTACACCTGCTATGATTTCAGAAATTTTAGCAGCATCAGTTTTTGCTAACTCAGCAAACGTTGCGATTCCAGCGTCTGTTAATGTTTGAGCAATTTTTGGTCCGATACCTTCTATTTTCTTAAGATCATCACCTTTTGAAGCAGCTTTCTTTGCGGGTGCTTTTTTAGCTTCAGCTTTAGGAGCAGCTTCCTTTACAGGAGCAGCCGCTTTTGGCTCAGCTTTTTTAGCTTCTTTTTTAGGAGCAGCTTTCTTAGCTCCAGATGCTGTGATGTTTTCGATTACGATTTCAGTAAGAGACTGACGGTGTCCGTTTTTAACACGGTATCCTTTACGTCTTTTCTTTTTGAAAACGATTACTTTGTCACCTTTTAGGTGTTTAACGACTTTAGCTCCTACTTGAGCTCCGTCTATAGCCGGGGCGCCGATCGTTACTTTGTCACCGTCACCGATTAAAAGAACGTTGTCAAAAGACACTTTCTTTCCTTCTTCGGTTGCTAGGCGGTGTACAAAGACTTTCTGGTCTTTTGCAACTTTAAATTGCTGCCCTGCTATCTCTACAATTGCGTACATAGCTATTAATTAATGATTAAAAATAACTTAATCTTTCGATTTAAGCGGGTGCAAATATACCACTAATCTATTAATTTACAAGGGATGCAAATGCTTTTTTTACTGCATTTACATAAGAAGAAATACAAAGATACGTTTTGATTGTTTTACAATGACTATTGTACCGTAACAGCTTCTCGTAAATAACGTCTAAAAGGAAGCATCTCTAAATAGACTTCTATACATTTTTCCTGATAGTTAGGATCTAGTATTTGCTTTCGCGAAAGCGTCATTTCAATACCAAATGTTTTATGTCTCAATAATTCAATATGCGGATGCTCTTTTGAAAACCCTTTTGGAGCTGTCTTTAAAGGATCATCATGATAGAGTGTCCCAAACATTTTTTTGAAGGATGGCTTTTCAAGTATAGCTAAAAGTTCTTCTCCATTATAATCTATAGCATCTCGAATACTTCGTAATACTGATTTTTCAGGACGCCAAAAACCACCCGCGAGTAGATTGTGCTTCAGTCCTATTTCTATATAAAAATCGCCTTGCTTGGTCAGTTGATCTAATCCAGCAGCAAAATGATCTTTGTAAATAGGTTTATTAGGCGCAAACATCAGATTGTTATTAATTCTATTGATTCCCTTTTTTCCTGGGGTATCAAAATAATCTGGATCTACTGTCGCTAGTTTGCTGTTAAGCTCATCTAGCCAACTCACAAAAAAAGTACGTACCGCCTTATATTCTTTTCGGTTGAGATCCATCCATTCCTTAGAATTGTTTTGCTGTAAGCGTTCTAAGAAATCAAATAATTCTGGGAAACCCATAAAATTGCATTAAGTGTTTAAATTTTTAATCTGACTCTTTAACTCTTGCATAGATGCTTGCAATTCTCGAAGTAATGTATGTTCAGAGCCTGAATCTATATTAAAAGTAAGCTTACTGTTGACTTGCCATATTTCTTGAATATCACTTACAAATACTTCATAAGGGACATATTCTTCATTAAGAGAAACCAATAATACTTTTGAAGAGTTTGGTAGTTTTTGTAATTTTTTTACCACAACGGCGTCTTGCATAACAACTACATACACTTTATTATCACTCGCATAATCTAAGCTTTCTACACCTTTAGCAAGTACCCAATCATCAGGTCTAAAATTAGGAAGCATACTATCTCCTTCAACTTGAAAACCACGATAAGTTGCATTGCGATATTGAGGTAGTGGAAGATCAAAAGCTGGGAGTTTTTGATACCATTCTACATCTTGAATATTATTAGGATATCCTGCCGCAGCTTTCTGATTTACTAAGATCATATTTTCTTGATCTTCTTTATCAACGATAACCACTTTAGGACTAATATCACCACTATCTGTTGTAAGTTGCTTTTGATTACTATATCCAAACAGCCATAATGGATTGACATTAAAAAGGCGTAATAATTCTGTTACTACACGACCCGAAAGTTTTGTACGACCACGTTCTATATCGGCAGTAGAATGTTTAATGCCTAATTGTTCTGCAAATTCAGACTGTGTAAAATCATGATCTTCACGTATTTCTTTAAAACGGCGTATCTCTGAAGGTAATTCATTTGTTCCCATTTGGTGAATATAAGAATTTTAGGAATATTTCCTAGTTATTAATTAGGAATATTTCCGTTTTTTCTATATGTGTCGTGATCCAGTTAGGAAGGTATAGACGTATATAAAGTATAATTTAAAGACTAAAGGTGTTTTTAAAGGTGTTGTTTGTGTATTTCATCGATAAAAACAAAACATTCATCTTGATTGCACTATTGATTAGGATGTATATGTTAATTTTGGTCCATAACTAATCGTCAAAACTTATAACGACATGAAACGAATTATTTTGAGTATTGCTGCTGTAGCTTTAGTTTTCAATATTACTTCTTGTAGAGAAGTAAAAGAAAATGCTGAAGAAGCAGGAAATGCTGTGGAAAATGCGGCTAATGCTGCTGGTGAAGCTGCTAACAATGCAGCAGACGCTGCAGGAGATGCTGTTAACGAAGCAACAAATGCTGCTGGGGAAGCAGTAGAGAATGCAACAAATGCTGCAGGTGAAGCAGTAGAGAGTGCAACCAATGCTGCGGGTGAAGCGATAGATAAAGCCGGTGAAGCTGTAAATGATGCTAAAGATGCTGCTGGAAATGCTGTAGATAAGGCTGGTGAAGCTGTAAAAGATGTAAAAGATGCAGCAGGAAATGCTGTAGATAAAGCGAAAGATGCTGCTAAAGATGCAAAAGACGCTGTAAAAAATGTTACTGACCATTAATATTTGTGATTAAAAGAAAGTAACTAAAAAGCCCGGCATTGCCGGGCTTTTTTTATAGTCGTATATAAAAGTAATTACCTATTCTGGCAATGCAGCACCACTTGCTGTAACATTACGATCTATTTTACGCATTAATCCTTGTAATACTTTTCCTGGACCTACTTCTACAAAGTGAGTAGCTCCATCTGCGATCATATGTTGTATGCTTTGTGTCCATTTTACAGGAGCCGTAAGCTGTGCCATTAAATTTTCTTTAATGACCTTTGGATCTGTAATTGCTGTCGTAGATACATTTTGATATATAGGACAGGTTGGTGTGTTAAATGTTGTGTTTTCTATAGCAGCAGCAAGTTCTTCCCGAGCAGGCTCCATTAAAGGAGAGTGGAAAGCACCACCTACAGGAAGTACCAATGCACGACGGGCTCCTTTTTCTTTTAGTGTTTCACAGGCAGCTTCGATAGCAGGAATGTCTCCAGAAATTACTAATTGTCCGGGACAGTTATAATTTGCAGCCACTACAATTCCATCAGTAGTTTTACATACATCTTCTACTACTTGGTCTTCTAATCCTAATACAGCAGCCATTGTTGAAGGTTGCATTTCACATGCTTTTTGCATGGCAAGGGCACGTTGTGATACCAGTTTTAATCCATCTTCAAAACCTAAAGTACCATTAGCAACAAGCGCACTTAATTCTCCTAGTGAATGCCCTGCAACCATATCTGGTTGAAAAGAATCTCCTAATACTTTGCTTAAAATAACAGAATGTAAGAAAATAGCAGGCTGTGTTACCTTGGTTTGTTTTAAATCTTCAGGATCTCCTTCAAACATAATGTCTGTAATAGCAAAACCTAAAATATCATTTGCTTTATGAAAGTAATCTTGTGCCAGTCCAGAGGCTTCAAATAAGTCAAGTCCCATTCCTGAAAATTGTGCTCCTTGTCCTGGAAAAATATATGCATTCATATATAGTTTGTTTATTTAGTTGTGTCTGCAAAAATACAGAAAGTTTTGTGTTGTTTGTCAAAGTGACTCATGACTAAAGGGAATCAGGGATCACGACGTTTTATTCTTAGTTATGGGTTTTGAAAAAAGATATTAAGGAGCGAAGAATAAGATTCCCTCCTTTGAAGGAATTACATGGACTATGTGAGGTGATTGAGTGATTTTCGCTTTTCGCGAAAATAATATCGAATACAAATAGAGTAACACTCTAATGACGGAGTAATACTCTATTTTAGTGTATTGTAAGCAAACTTTCTGTATTTAAAAAGCTCCTTCCCTTGGAGAGGGAAGGTGGCTGTATCGAGGTAACGAGACACAGACGGAAGGAAGAGAATGTTTATAAATAACACACCCCTTAGTCCCCTCTTTCTAGAGGGGAAACTCATATGTTTATCTTTTGGCAAATGATCCTGTATACGCTTTCGCGAAAGCGTACAAAAGAGTATTCGTTTTTTAAGTCCTAAGTCTTGAGTGTTAAAATACGAAAGTGACTTCATACGTCATTCTGAATTTATTTCAGAATCTCATCAAATTAAGCGCAAATTAGTGAGAAGCTGAAACAAGTTCAGCTTGACCAAAGAATATTTTTTTGATGATTAGTACTCGTAATATTATATCATTATACCGTAAGAATAATTTTTAAGCAGTATACGCTTTTGCGAAAGCGTACAAAAGAGTATTCGTTTTTAAAACCTGATTCCTGACTCTTTTTTAAACCATCTCAAGCAGCACCGAACTATCCACCACTTCGGCAAATTCTTTATGCAAACTTGCTAATGCGGTTTCATGAATCATCTCTGAAGAATAGGTTTGTCCGTTGAGTCCCTGTCTGTCAAACGTAGCAGTTGCATCAGAAATTAATAGCACATCAAATCCCAAATTTCCAGCCATTCTAGTCGTGGTAGAAATACAATGATTTGTAGTCAATCCTACAATCACTAGTTTATTGATATTTTGAGCATCTAGACGTTCTTTCAGATCAGTACCTATAAAGGCACTGTTCACATCTTTAATGATTAACGGTTCGTCGTTTTTAGGCTTTAAGGCGTCTATCATTTCAAATCCTGGATGGGATTTATGAAGTAATGAGTTTGGGTCCTGCGAACTATGAATAATATGGAAAATAGGGAGTTTTAATGATCTCCATGTTTCTAGTAACTGTAATGCCTTTTCTTCGGCATCTCTATTGTTTCTATTGCCACCCCAATGGGCTTCTTCAGAAAACCCTTTTTGAAGGTCTATCAAAAGTAAAGCGGTGTTCTGGTCTCTTAGTTTTGTCATTAGATTATTAGTGAAATATTATTTTGTAAAGTCTGTAAGACGCATATAAAATAGATAGTTGAACCTGCCTTTGCCGGCAGGCAGGCTAATCCCGCTTTTTCAGCGGGCTCTTGGTTTAATATCTCAACCCTTGGGTCGATTTCTTTATCGGGTTTAGTACTTGCCTTTGGATTTATACCTTTTATTGTAAATATGAGTTTAACATCCAAAGGGTTTTTTCTGTTTGAGAGATATAGTCACTCATTAATGCAACGGTTCCTTCATCATCTGCTTCGGCGGCAAGGGTTAAAATTTCTCTTTCTTTTAAGATAATGGTTGCAAAGTTTTTGACTACAATTTCAACACCTTCAATACCATTAGTGATTCCTTTTTCTTCTTTGATATCGGCATGACTTACGTAGGCCGTAAAGGTATGTAAAGGTTCTCCTTCTAAGGTAAGGATGCGTTCTGCAATTTCATCTATTTTAATCACGGCATCATTGTAAAATTCTTCAAATTTTAAATGCAATTCAAAAAACTCACGTCCTTTGATGTTCCAATGAAACCCGCGTAAGTTTTGATAAAAAACTTGATAGTCTGCGAGTAATTGGTTGAGCTCACTAGTTAGTACTTTGGCTTTACCTTGGTCAATCCCTATTAGATTTTTCATCGTGTTTGTTTTAGTCCTGTCTTAGTCGTATTAAAAGTGGTTTCTTTTGTTTGTAATTTTTGTATTTTACTAACGCTTCTTCCACGTCTCATACGTAAACCCAAATTTATGCCTGTCATCTACATCGTGAAACACACTTTCTTGTAATTCCCAAATAGCGGTATCTATTTTTGGAAAGAACGCATCGGCTTCAAATTCACTGTGAACGCGGGTGAGTTCGATATGGGTAGCAAAGTCGAGACCAATCGTATAAATTTCTCCACCACCAATAATGTATGCGTTTGAGTCATCTTTCGCGAAAGCGAGCGCATCTTCCATAGAATGTACCACTACAGCGCCTTCGGCTTTATAATCGGTATTACGGGTGATGACTACATGTGTACGATTAGGTAAGGGTTTTGGAAACGATTCCCATGTTTTACGTCCCATAATGATATGGTGTCCCGTAGTCAAGGTTTTAAAACGTTTAAAATCATCGGGTAAGTGCCATACAAGGTCATTGTCTTTTCCTAAGGCGTCATTTTCTGCCGCAGCAGCGATCATTGTTATCATAGGGGAGTATTCGGATCTATAGGTGTTACTGTGTTTTCGGCTGAAGTTTTTTTTTCAGGTAATGGATGTTCTACTGCTACTTTCTCTTCTAATACAGCAATTCTATCCTGTTGTTTTTTTACGAGTGTATTGATTTGTTCTTCCTCCCAATCTTTACCCATAAAACGGTTTAAGACAAAGACATTGATTCCGTGTACGAGGAAGAAAAAGGTCCACAGTAAAATACCCCACACAAACCAATCAGTATCAAATATTTTAATATCTTTTCCAAAACCCAATGCAAGATTTACAATAATCATCAGGATAGCGCCTGCTAAAAAAAGCACAAAATGACGATACAGTCTCTTTTTTTGACGCATACGCGCTTGTGCATTTTCAATTAATGCACGTTGTTCTGGATCGATAGCGGGTGGTGTTTTCTTTGAGAATATAGACATATATACGACCTTTACTCAAAATTAAGATTTTTAACCCGCACAGAAAAGTTATGACAGCATTTAAAAAATATTTCCCTATCACAAAACAATGTACGTATCTAAATACACCCGCTTCGGGTTTGTTGCCTGAACCAGTATTGGAATATAGACAAGAACATGATTTAGATTTTTTTGTGATGGGAAGTGCGATTAAAGATAATCGAGGTCCTGCACTCACAGCAGTACGTGAGAAAGTAGGAACCTTATTTTCTTGTGCTCCTAACCGAGTGGCATTGGTGCCTAACTTTTCGTACGGATTTAATACACTTTTAGAAGGTGTGCCAACGCCTAAAAAAGTATTGTTATTGGAGAACGATTATCCTTCGGTAAATTGGCCGTTTGAGTCGCGTGATTTTGAGATTGTATATGCGCACATAGATGGTGATTTGGAGAAAAATATTGTCTCCGCTTTCGCGAAAGCGCAGCCTGATATATTTGCATTTTCTGTCGTACAATACATCAACGGAATCAAAATAGACTTTGACTTTCTCAAACAGTTGAAAGCTACTTATACTGACACCTTATTTTTTGCCGATGCAACGCAGTATTTTGGAACGGAAGCTTTTGATTTTGATACATCGGCTATTGATGTGATGGGAGGAAGCTGTTATAAATGGATGAATGCAGGCTATGGGAATGGGATTTTCCTTATTAAAGAATCGGTAGCAGAAAAGGTATTTCCAAAAACGACAGGATTCAATTCTTTACAGGGGAAATATAAAGCACAAGAAGGGAGCTTTTTAGGACGTTTTGAACCAGGACATCAAGATACCTTAAACTACGGAAGTCTAGGGGTTGCGATAGATCTTATTAATGAATTTGGAATCGATACCATTGCACAACAAATACAGACACTTTCTAAAAAAGCAAAGGAAGCTTTTATTGAACGAGGTTTATTGGAAGAAGCTGTTGTACAACGAACGGCACATTCTTCCATCTTTAATTTAAAAGGAGATGAGGCTCTTCTAAAACGTCTTGAGTCTCAGAATATCGTAAGTATTTTACGTGGTAATGGGTTGCGCGTTGGGTTTCATTATTTCAATACAGAAGACGATTTACAGCAATTATTGGAGGTTTTGTAGTTTTTTTAGGTTGTATTTGTGATACGTAGTTATTGAAAATAGGAAATTTTACTAGCAAATTCATAGTTGAAAACGTTTGCGTTTTACCGTATTGTTTGTTTTACCTAGTGAATATTGTCATTCTGTAAAAAATGCTGTTAACTCCTTGATAAACTGTTTTTTGTTAGGTGCTATTTCTATATTTGGAGCGTACAATTTTAAATAAATCATCGTATGCCACTTACAAAGAAATACCTAAAAACAAAGCCTGTATGTAAAGTAACATTTACTGTTCCTGCAGCCGAAGCAACTACGGTAGCTGTAGCTGGAGATTTTAATGATTGGGACACTACAGCCTCTTTAAAGAAACTTAAAAATGGAAACTTTAAAGGAACTTTTGATATTCCAACAGAACAGTCGTATGAATTCCGTTATGTGATAGATGGAGAATGGACGAATGAGCAGGAAGCAGATCGTTTTGAATGGAACTCATATGCCGCTGCAGAAAATAGTGTTATAGAATTATAACATATCCTCATATATAATTCTATACTATATACCCGAATATAGTATTTAGTAAACATTGTGTGTAAAAATAGCGTAATCCTCTATGATAGAGTTTTACGCTATTTATTTGAATATTCAAGTAGTAGGTTGTTTTGCTATAAAGATATAATATATTAATAAATAAAAGGTAGTTTTCGATTTCGCTAAAAAAACGGGATTAGCCTGCCTGCCAGAAAACACAGGTTCAGCGAACTATTTTGAGTATATTTTTCAAATTTCTCAAAATAGCGTTTTACTAAAAAGGGTGTGACGATGAAGCGGTATCTATCTACTATATGGATAGATTCATCACACCCGTATATGATTATCCTAATATCTTAGTTTGCCTGCGATAAAAAGCATCTTGCTGTCGCTTCATAATTTCTTTGGCCATCTTTTTCTTATAGCTATAAAGCTCTTCCTCATTGGCAATATCAGTATAGATACGATCATTTAAAATATGATCTGTTTCTGTTAAGATTTTACGTTGTGCTGCTTTTTGTGCGCTCCATGCTTTTATGGTGGCTTCGTGATCGGCGAGTTTTATATCGTATTCTCCCATAGGGGAGATCAATTTTGAAAATATAGGCGCTGTTTCGATCGCTAGAAATAATAGAAATATGAATAGGGATGGAAGCCAAGGTAATTCTTTCATGGCGTCTATACGTGCCATGAGTCCGTCAAAATTATTAATGATAGGCTGGCTCGTGCTTACGGCTGTATTGAACTCATCTCTAAGGCGTGTTTTTTCCGCTTCCGCGAAAGCGATCTTATCAGCACTGGAAGCTTTAAGTGCGGTAAGTTCTTCCAAGGCAGCATCGTGTTTATCACGCTTTTCTTGATAGACGGGACCCTTGCCCAAAAGTTCGGTGCCTGCCGTGCCTTCTGCTTCGGCAATATAGATTTCATAGAGGTTATTGACCTCTGTTTCTTTGGTTGCAATCTCGTCTTTAAGACTTGTTATTTCTCCATCAAGTTTATTGATTTCTGGAGTATACGCAGCTAGGATTTCGCCTTGATTCTGAACGGTGTAATCGTTCTTTTGGCTTAGCATCACCCGATCTATTTCTTTTTCAAAAATCTTAAGTTCCAGAGGTTTTGAAATTACAATAGCAATAATTACCGCTAGAATAAGACGTGGTACTGCCATGCCAAATTCTCTCCACCAATTATCTCTTTTTTTGAGTGTAGAGACAATAAAACGATCTAAATTAAAAATAACAAAGCCCCAAAGAACTCCAAAAAGAATGGCTCTATATACATTGTCAAAAATAGTGTATAATGCATAGGTTGCTGCGATAGCTGCTAGAACAGCTGTAAAAAATACGGTGGCGCCTATGCCTGCATATTTATTTTTCTCCCCACGAGAACAGGTGTCTAGCACATCTCTGTCTGCTCCAGAACAGAGAATGAAAAATTGCTGTATCATAAAAGTATGTTTTGTATTCGCTAGTAACGAACTGGTTGATTGATGATGCTGTGCCTATAAGAACGCAAAAATGTATAGAATGTTACATTTTTTTTAGAAGAAGTGTGATATGCTACTTGAATTCTGGGATATACGTTACTTTGATAAACTCAGTATATTTTTTACGATATCGAACATGTGAGACCTGTCTGCGAGCAGACAGGTTCACAATCATTGGGAGAGCGAAGCATTAAAGCATAAAAAAAGATATTGTAATACACCATATGTATAAGTTGTATCTTTAGCTAGTTAAAATTTAATTATTTTGAAACGCTCCATTCATTGGTATTTATGTTTTTTCTTACTCTTTCTAGGAGGAGTTGCTGTCTATCTATTGCACCAAAATAATGTAGAGAAAGTTAAGATTTCTAATAAACAGCAATTAGCTTACATACATAATCGTGCTGTAAATCAATTTTCTAGTAGTATACAGAATCTAGCAGGACTTGTAGCAGGTATGAAATCATATGTTAATATGTCTGAGGAGATGCCGAGTCAGCATCAATTTCAGAAGTTTGTACAAAGTCAGCTAAATGATATAAATAGCAAAGATTCTATCGTTATTTCAGTGATAGATACATCACATATATTTAGGCAAGCATTTACTCGGTATGAAAATGATCCAGCAAATTTAATAGGTAGTTCTGTAAGAGATTTTCGTAGTGAAGAAAAAATAAAAGCGTTAGATACTTTAATGGAAACTGATGATCTTACGATGTTTCCGCCTATAAATCTAAGAGAGGGTTGGTTAGGAATACCTATAAATTTTAGAATAAAACGCCATGGTATTGTAGAAGGATATGGAGCTCCTATTCTAAATTTTGCTACCATTATGTCTAGTATTTATGATGATGATGCGGTGACTAAAGATTTTGTCTTTAAGTTTTCTACAGAGCATGGGCATGAGTTTGATCGTACACGATCATATAATGGGACAGACGTATATACAGAGGAAGTAGATACAGAGTTTTATAAAAACTTTGATGTTCCAGAAGATGCTTTTATCTCTACAACAAAAGAATATTTTGGTTTTGAGATAACCATAGCAACAGCGTATAAAGAATTGCCACTTCAGGGAAAACGTTTCAGAAATATTTTGTTATTGTATTATGGGCTTCTGATTTTAGTGCTATTCATTATTACGTGGCAATTAGATAGATATCGAAAATTAAACAACAGATTAGAAATTGCAAATACAGAGATTGCAAGTCAAAATGAAGAATTACAAGACTTGAATCAAACAAAAAACAGGTTTTTTACCATGATAAGTCATGATGTAAAACAACCATTACAATCGGTGGAAGGGTTATTGGGGTTATTGCAGAATGAAAAAACAAATGATCCTTCTATCAATTCTCTTTTTAAGGAGATTAGAAAGGCTACAAGAAATACAGTTGACTTATTGAATAACTTATTACGTTGGGCACTTTCGCAAACAGGAGAACTTGCTTATGATCCAGTTACGTTTAATATGACAACAGTTATTCAAAAAACAATTGCATTGGTAGATCAACAGGCACTGGCAAAAAAGATTACGATTGTTCAAAATTTAGATGATACCATTCGTTTTTATGGAGATGTAGATATGATCCGAACGGTTGTGCGTAATTTAACGTCTAATGCTATAAAGTATACAGATATAGGTGGGGAGATTGTTATCAATTCGTACCTTCAAGATGATAAAATTCATATTTCTATAAAAGATAATGGGATTGGGATGAATCCAGAACTCGCTTCTTCCTTGTTCCAATTAGGAGAGATGGTAAGTAGAGAAGGAACAAGTGGGGAAACAGGTACAGGTCTTGGTTTAATACTCTGTAAAGAATTTATTGAGAAGCATCATGGAGATATACAAATATCAAGCATGCCTGATGAAGGAACTACATTTACGATTATATTACCTGTGAGTGCATAACTATACGCTTTCGCGAAAGCGTATAAAGAAACCATTACTTTAAGAATGTATTTATCTGTTCATTACTCTAATTTTCTAGTGAAATTTTTAGTTTTTACCTCAATCCTAAAGGAAGAACTAAAAATTTCGTCGATATTCCCTTTAGGGTTAGGGAAGAAATCAATGGAATTACTCAAAATGTACAACAAGTTGTATTTATGATTTTATAACAGTTAGATAAGCCTCCCAAGGACCTACATCATGTTTTAAATATTTTGCTAGTACTCTCGTAATCTGATTGATATGGCTAAGATCGTGAATTGTCCAAGCGGCCAGTAGATTTTTTAAAGTGACACTACCTAATTGAGGATGTTTTCCCTCTTTAGCAAGCTCCTCTTGAGTGAGGGCAAGACTTTTTAAGATGTCGATGTTTTCCGCTCTTAGAATTTTAAATTCCTCTAATAGCATTTCTAATGTTTTTCCTTTGCTATTTTCAAATTGAGCAAAACGATCAAAAGGCTCAAATGCATCTGTATGTGTAGAATCTAAAATTTGCTTTATACGCGGAATCCAGTCTGTTTTTTCCCCATGGATGATGTGCCAAATACTATTATATAGACTCCATGTGTTTTTATACTTTTAATTTGATGCACCCAATCGGGATCTAAATTTTCTAAAAATGTTTTTAGAATAACGGGAGTGCGTTCTAAAACTGGAATAATTTTTTCTAATTGAAATGCTATTATGGTTTAGTTTAAACCTACTTTTCCTTTTACGGATTCAAAGAGCTTTTGAGAGTCAAAGCCAATACCATCTTTAAAAACAGTTTCTAATTTTCTGATGTTTTTAATATCTGTTCTGAGATCTCCATCTATTACTAAAAGATCTGCTTTTTTACCTACAGCAATACTTCCAACTTCGTTATCTACTTCTAAAAAGGTAGCGCCATTAAGTGTGCATATCTTGATAGCTTCTTCAAGTGTAAATCCAGCTTCTATGAGAATCTCTACCGTACGCTGATTAGCATAACCAGCGACGGTACGTCCTGCGCCTGTTGGATCTGTTCCGGCAACAAGAAACCCGCCTTTATCATAGAATTTTTTGATCCAAGCTAGGTTTTTGTGATAGAGTTTTGCAGCAATATCATCTCTACCTTGTGCTCTGTCATACCCAGATTGTAAGCGTTCCTGTATTTGTGGCATTAAGGCCTCCAGACCACCTCCGGGTACTACCTCATGATTGGTATAAGGTTCAAAGACATTAGGCGTTGTTGTAATTACCGTCTTGTTTTTGATTAGTAAATCAATAAGTTTTGTGATATTTTCTCCATCTTCAGGTTCGCGTATCAAGGCACTTCTGGATCCAAAAGGATCACATTTATTTTCTTCTTTTCCATCAAGGAAATCACTGGAAGCCATAAATCCATGTTCTAAATTATCAATCCCTATTTCTGAAGCTTCTTCATAGGTGATAGAGCATAAGTGTCCGGTTACTTTAAGACCGCGTTTATGTGCTTCGGCGACACAGATTCTAAGGTCTTCTTTTGTGATATTATTATATACTTTAAATGAAGTCACTCCTTTATCTGCCCAATAGTTGACAATTTTAGAAACTTCATCTGTGTTTCCTATAAAACCTAATTCAGGAACACGTGGTCCTTCCCGTTCTATAAAAGGTCCTGTGATATGCATTTTAGGTCCTGTCATTTTCCCTTCTTCTATCCATTTTTTGACATTCAAATCAGTTTGTGGTTGAATACTTCCACCTGTTCGCATAGAGGTAACTCCTCCAGCTAAATAGAGTCTGGGGAATGTGAATGTCATTTGTCCTACACTAAACCAATCTTCGAAAGGCTTGGTATAAAACATATGCTCATGTAACATGACAAGTCCCGGGATAACTGTTTTTCCTATACCATCAATCTGTTTAAGATCACTAGGGAGTGTCATAGAAGCTGTATTTCCTATAGCTTCAATACGTTGATCTTTTATGATAAGGGTTTGATTTTCTTTGATGGTGTTTCCTGTACCATCGATAACAGTGACATTCGTGATAGCAAAATGGGCATTATCTACTGTGATAAAACGTTTTACTGTGTCAGAGAATTCCTGTGCATGTGTTGATGTGATACCAAATCCTAAGAAGAGAAATACGAAAAAAGATTTTACTATGTTCATTCTGTTTGTGTTATATGTAGCTGAGCCACCAAGTTCCTTTGTGTGTTGCTTTGTATTTCATAAACCATTTACAAATGGGATATAACAGTATGATCATAACAACCCATACAAGATACACAATCCCTAGGGAGTATCCATAGCCAGAAAGTGCTCCAGAACTCATGGTTTCATTATCTAAGATCATAGTGCGCCAGTCTTTGCCTGTGATAAGGAGGCCTAGTACAGCACCTGCATGTACCACAAAAACATGTATGACATAAAAGAAGAAAGGAACTCTTCCAAAAACAATTAAAAAATTGGTAATTCGGTTTTTTATGTTTTCAATAGCATATAGAAATAAAAATGCAGGCCCTAAAGTGATTAATAGAAACAACAATGATGGCGGGTATTTTGAGAGTATAAAATAAGAGATAATCGTTTTAGAAAAAGATTCTTGTTCAGACCATAACATACGATCTCCATATATGTTGAAACTTCGTAAAATGAAAAAGAGTGCAATAGATGAAATCCCTAAAATAAGTAATCCTTTTTTTCTTGTATCTATAGAGGCATTCTTTTTATAAAAATGTCCAAAACAATACCCTAAAATAATAACCCCTATCCATGGGAGTACAGGATATGAAAAACATAATAGACGGGCTTCGCCTATAGAAATACAACTTAACTCATGAAATATTTTCCATAGGGTAGACCATGGATTTTCATCAGGAATACTAATACCGTCAAGTGTATTATGACCTAGTACAATGAGAAAACCAAGTGCTATTAATATTTTTTTTGGAAGATGAATGAGTATCCCTAAAACAATCATACAGAAACCAATCGCCCAGATTACTTGTAGATTAATCATTCCATAACTAATATCAAACCACCAAAGTAAATTATTAATTGCGATTTCGACAATAATAAGCCATATTCCTCGGGTAATCAAAAACTTTGAAAGTGTCTTTGTGCCGTTCTTTTGTCCGTATAAAAATGCTGAAGTTCCTGCTAGAAATACAAATACAGGTGCGCAATAATGCGTTATAAAACGTGTAAAATATAATGCGAGGTTTGTTGATTCTAAGTTTTCAGGAAAATTCCCTGCAAAAGCATTGATGTGGAAATAATCTCTTACATGATCCAATACCATAATAATCATCACTAAACCTCTCAGGATGTCTATAGATTCGATGCGTTTTGAAGATGCCTGAGCCATGACGATTTACTTAATTAGAGGCCTAATTTATTTTTTTACGAAATGCAGGTTTTGAACACGCCCAGCAGAAGTTCTAAATGATTGCTGATCTTTTGCGAAATCAAATGTTATAAATCCAAAGACACTAAATACGTCTTTCATAATTGGTTCAACCGAAGAAAAACTTTCTCCATTTACGTATAAAGTTAATTGGTTATTTTCATTTTTGAAGGTGTAAGTCACATCAAGTTCTTTGCTATAATAATCACCTTCATAGCGTTGTATCTGTTCTGGTGTAAGTTGTGTAACAGGTTCGTATTTTTGAAAATTAGAAACTCCTTGTCCTGGAATATCTAATATAAAACTTGAAGGTTTGTTTGGATTGTCTATGGTAAGTTTTATAGGAATATTAGGGCCTATCCATCTAAACGTATTTTTTGAGATAGGTTCCATTTTTGTGATTCTTCCGTTTCCACGATCATATACGAGTGTATCGTTCACTAAGGTTAGGTTTCTACTTATTTTTGAATCTGCACCCCAATAGGAACCTTCTAGTTTTTTAAGATCGGCTGTTGGGATTTTTATGGAGTTTGCTTTCGCGAAAGCAGAATTAGAAACAGCAGCATCTTCAGCATGAGTAGATGTCTCAATAGGGTCTAAAAATAGGTCTGTTACTTTAGAAGCAAGGTCATCAGGATTTGCATCACCTCGATTTGCAAGAACAACAACGGTAAAATGTTTATCAGGAAATTGAAATTTTTGTGCACGAAATCCCACAAAGGCACCACCATGACTTATGATTTTATGACCATCATATAAACCCACTTCAAGACCTGAAGCATACTCATTGGTGGTTCCGTCATTAAGTATTGTTGTGGTTGTCATCGTCTTCCAGAAATTCTGAGTAAGAACGGTAGAGTTATAATAGGCATCGTCCCATTTCTTTACATCTTCTATAGTTGTAAAGATCCCTCCATCACCTATCATATTAAGCGTGGTCATACTAATTTGGAACCCTCCATCTTGTGTAGGAGAATATCCTGAAGCACGGTTTTTTACAATCGCTGTATAATCATTATGAAAATGCGTATTATTCATTCCTAAAGGTTTGAAAATCTCTTTCTGGGCATAATCTGCCATAGATGTTCCTGTTACTTTCTGAACAATTTGGCCAAGTAGCCAGTACCCAGAATTACTATATAAATGCTCATCTCCAGGCTTAAAATTAAGCTCTTCTTGGTTGATGAGCCATTTCATAACATCTTGGTCTGTATAAAAATCTTCATCACCTAAGCCGCTTAGCGATGCAAGTGTTAGATAATCACGTATGCCACTGGTATGATTAAGGAGGTGTCGTACGGTGATTGTTTTTGCATAGCTAGGAAATGCAGGCAAAAAGGTATCTAATGTTGCGTCTAAAGATAGTTTTCCTTGTTGAGCAAGTAATACAATACAAGCTGCTGTAAATTGTTTTGACGTAGAGGCAATTCTAAATACAGAGGTTGATGAGATAGGGATGTCATATTCTAAATTAGCATATCCATATCCTTTTGCATAGATGATTTCTCCATCTTTAAAAATGCCTAAAGCTGCTCCTGGATGATCTGCTTTGTCAGTATCTGCAAATACAGCATCTACTTGTGCAGCAAGTTCTGGAGTAATTTTAATGTGCGTAGGTGGAGTTTTGATTTGTCCTGAGACCGCTTTCGCGAAAGCGAATACAAGAAAAACAGAAAGAAAGAGTGATTTAAATTTCATGATGAATGATGTTACGTTTGATAGCGATTAAACTCAATAAGATGATTGGTCTTATTATAGAAACTTCCTTCTGTAAATATAGAAAAGGAAAATTTTATCTATTTGTAAAGATATATAAAAAGAGAAGCTCACTAGTAGTGAACTTCTCTGGTATGCTTTTTTATGGAATTATAGCTTAAATGTCTGCTAAAAGGATGGTTATTTCTTTCTCATTTTCAGCAAGTCTTCTTCCTGTGACAATAGTGGGTCTCGCTAATAATAATTTTTCGCCTTCTGCTACAGATAATTCTTTCCCATTATAACGAAATTTTCTGGTTTTTTTCTTTAATCTTTCATAGTCACTTGCATAGATGTTATTGTCTATGCCTGAATCTAAATTATACTGTATTTCTTTATCGGTAAGCTTATATAATGTAGCCATAAATATGTTTTGATACGTTACTTCATCCTTAATAACTTGATCTTTTATACCATACTGATGTGTGCTCAAATAATCCAACGCTTCTTGTGTAGATAAAGCCTTTCCTTGATAGAAAAATTTAGTGTCTCTAGCAGATATAGGACCTCTTATTTCTATAGGAATTGTATCACCAGATTTTATTGCTGCCATTTTCTGACCTGAGTTAGGAGTCGCTGTTTTAACTTTTACAGGAGCAGGTGGCGGTGGTGGAGGAAGTGCAGGATAGGGCTCAGCATTTTTCTTTTGCGTTTTTGTCATTCTGCTATAAATCTCATACATAAAAGCCACCTCCGTTTTTAGTATTTCCCCATTAGGATTTTTACCATACTTCTTTGCAAGTTTATTATAAACGCTAATGTCTTTTTTAGAGACAGGTTTTTTGCTTTGTTTTTGAGTTTCTACGACAATAGGTTTTGCAGAAATATAAGTTTTAGGAGCATTTGTGTAAGGATGTCTTGTCTGTACATTAAGATTTTCATTTGCTTTTACAAGACTCACCGCTTTTTCAAAAGTTACCTGTTTGTCTTCATAATAAAACACGCCACCTATATCATTCATGCTTTTTAGATGGTCTTCTACACTTGGCGGTGGTGGCGGTGGCGGTAATTGTGCTTCAGGAGCTCCTGGTGCTGGTGGTGGCGGTGGAGGTGGTGGCACTAAATCCATCCCTCCATTGGCTTTTGAAAAATTGGTTTTTAAGAATTCTTCATTTAGTTTTTTAATAAAACCTTTAGCTGGATTTTTAACAAGTGTAGAAGGAAATGCTTCTGCATAATCTGTTGCTGACCAATCTCTTGTAATGGCATCAATATCGCTACGTAGTGTTGCTAGAGACGAAGGCTTTCCGTTTACACGAACAGTGTTCTTTCTTATTTCAATAACGAGTCCTTTCTCTCCATTTCTTTCGGCGCCTTCTACAAACTCTTTAGCATAGTTTTGCTTTGTTTGGTTATACATAGCTTCAAATGCCTCTTTTTCAATATTTTGTTTTTGTGAATTTCCTTCTTGATTTTTTTCCAAAAATTTTTCTAGATATTCTTTATGCCCTTCTGGATATCCTCCTTTTTCTCTCCAATAGGTGTTTGTCATTAGATTTACTTGTACATCATACTTCCCATAGTCTATAGTATTTTTCTCTATAGTGCTTTCTGTAAAATAAGGGATATCATCTGGTTGATATGCAGTTAACACTTCGTTGCTAACTTTTACTCCGTTTATCCATATGCCATATTGATTTGTGTCTAACCATCTTTTAAGATCTTGCTTTGTTGGGTGTTTCTCTTTTAAAGAGTTTTCAAGGGTAGTGTTTGGGAAAATATTACCCATATACACTTGTACTTCTTTAACACCGTATTCATAAAGAACGTTATGTAGCATGTCTACTTGATCTTGTTGCTCTGGTTTTGGTTCTGAAATTGTGGCACTAATAAGCTGTTGTCTTTCTTCTTTTGTATTATTTGTGTTAAAGCTCTCCAGTACTGTCATTAACGTAGCATTTGTTGCTGGAATATCATTGATTGTATAATTATCATTATCTATAATTTCAATATTTAGATAATTTACATCCTCATTTGTGGTATGGGTTTTATACACAGAATGGTTTTCAATACGTTTAAGTTCAGTGCCATCTTGCATCGTAAGTTTACCGTTGTCAAATGTAAATGTGTGCCAATCATTACCTATTGTAAATTCCATTCCATTGTCAACAAGATTTGGATAATAGCGTGTACTTTTGTTTGTAGATGTATTAATAACATCACAGGTCGGACCTCCATTTTTGGTGATAAAATGATACTTGGTTTCACCATCTGGTGTTGACCAAATACCATCAATACGATAACTTACGGTGTCTTCTGGCGGCGTAAAATAAGTGCTGTCACCTAATTTTAAAAATCCATTATCTGCAATAGATAACTCCCATAATTCGCTATCAGGTAAATTACCAGATGGTAAAAAATAATTTCCATCCTTAACTGTGATAGGGGCTTTTACAACTTTCTGATCCCACCAGAGTGTTCCATCCTCTTCATAGATAAATACGTCTTGATTTTCATTAGCATGGTCTATCCAATGTCCCTCAATAGCAAGATCGTTATTTGGTTGTGCAATAATCCCTTGATTAAAGACCAATACACAGCCTACAATAATGGGAATGAGTAGTAGCGCACTTATTGCGAGTCGCTTTCGATTAAATGATTGTGATAACATAAGAATTCGTTTTTTTGTTGATGAATAATTAAATGGACTCTCAAGGGTAGTGTGATGAGCACTACTGGCATAGTTTAAGAGTATATGTTGGTATTGATAAATGTCGTGTTCTTTTTGAATTGCCCCTTGGTCTGCTAGGAATTCATGATTCAATGTGATAGATTTTTTAGTCATCCAAAACAACGGATTAAACCAAAATACCACTTGTAAAAATTCTATAAATAAGATATCTAAAGAATGCTTTTGACGTACGTGTGTAGCTTCATGCGCAATTACTTCTGTTGGTATTTCTTTGTTTTCATACCGCTTTCGCGAAAGAAAAATATACTTCAAGAACGAGTGTGGAATAATAGACTGTTGTAAGAGCGCTAACGTAAAATGTCTTCGGTCTAGGGTTTCTGCCGTTGTGATTTTTCGCTTTAAGCGAATTAAATTTAATAGAAAACGTCCTCCAAAAATAAGGGTTCCTAATCCATATATGGCCCATAAAATATAGGGAAGGTAATTTGTTTTTTCTTCTATAGGTACGGATTGTACAGGTGCTGAAACTTGATCCCAAGCGTGTGCAAACTCGCCTATCCAAATTTCTTGAGGTGCCTCGGAAGTAGTATATGTAAATGTTATTAATGGTATCGTTAATGAAAAAATAAGACTCGCTAATAAATAATACCGTTTAAAATGATGAAGTGCTTTTGCTTCTAATACGATTTTATAAAACCCAAATAAGACCGCAAGACACAAGGTGCTTTTTATAAGATATGTAGTAATCATTGCTTTTTCTTTTTAAGTTGACTGTCTATAATCCCTCTTAATTCTTCCAATTCTTTCTCGCTTAGATCTGTTTCTTGTGTAAAGAAAGAAGCAAACTGGGAAGCAGAGTCGTTAAAGAAATTTTTAATAAGTCCGTTTACGTGTTTAGAAAAATAATCCGTTTTCTTTACCAATGGAAAATATTCTCTAGAGCGTCCGTATTGTACATAATCTACAAACTCTTTATCCTGCATTCTTTTAAGTAAGGTAGCAATAGTCGTGGTAGCTGGTTTGGGATCAGGGTACGCATCTATAAGGTCCTTCATAAATGCGCGTTCTTGTTTCCAAAGGAGTTGCATGAGTTGTTCTTCTGAAGCAGATAATGCCATTTCTTTCTACATTTTTAGAATTAACTCTACAAATGTAGAATAAAATTTTAATTCTACAAGTGTAGAGTAAAAATTTAACAAAAAATGGTGTGTTTTTGTTATGTAATTGTTTAATTAAAAAAAGATAATTATGAAATTAAGTGAATTTAAAAAGTATCAATTAGAGAATACCGATAAAGTTTTTGGAGGAATTACTATTAACTATAAAACTTCATTACACCAACTAATTTATTGGTTATAATGAAGTTTTTGATAAAATGAGGTAATGTTTAAATGCGTATGACACTACATTCACGTTTACATTTTGATATGTAAATTGTGTTAATCATTCATTAAATGTGTGCCATGAACTACTGCAGCTCCTGCTCGTAATGCAGCTGCCACAAAAGTAACTTCAGAAAGTTCTTCTTGTGTTGCTCCAGCATCAATTGCATGTTTTTTGTGAATTTCTAAACAATATGGACATTGTGTAGTGAGTGCAACAGCAATGGCTATTAACTCCTTATATTTTTTTGGAATAGCACCATCAGCAAGTGCAGCTTGATCTAATTGTTGAAAAGCTTTCATAGCTTGTTCTGCATTTTTCCCTAATGTACCTAACTTCTTTAGGTGACTCATATCATACATAAAGATCTATTTTTTTAAATTAAAACATGGGCAATACTAAAAATATGTATTGCCCTTATATGGTATTTATTAATAAAGTGAAAATTAATTACGTCCTGCACGTACACCACCATCGATATCCCAAATAGCGCCTGTTACCCAAGAAGCTTTGTCTGAAAGTAAGAAGGTGATACTATCGGCTACATCTTGTGGTGTACCATTACGTCCTATAGGATGAAAACCGTGAAAACCTTCAAGGGCTTTTTCTGCTTCTTCTTTCCCTCCAAAAACACCGTGGTATACAGGTGTAGAGACTACTGCTGGAGATACTGCATTTACTCTAATATTATCATCTGCAAGTTCCATAGCTAAGTGCTGAGTTAATGAGTGTAATCCTGCTTTTTGCATAGAATAAGCAGAAGAAGGCGTTGCCTTTACGGCTTGTTTTGCCCACATAGATCCTACATTTACAATAGCACCTCCTTGTGTCTCTTTCATTTTTTTAGCAGCAGCTTGTGTGATAAAAAAGAAACCTCTGTTTAAGTCTTGATATGAATCATAATCTTCTTGTGTGTGATCTAAGAAAGCTTTTGGTCCAAAAATACCTGATGCATTTACTAGATAGTCTAGGTTATCCCAACTCGTCACTTCATTGATGAAGTTTTGTACTGCGGCAGTATCTGTAATATCTAGTTGGTGCTTTACTAGATTAGGAGTATCTGCTACTTTGCTAGGTGTACGTCCTGCAATATGTACAGTTACACCTTCATTTAGTAAATTTTCTACTGTTGCTAGACCGATACCGCTGGTACCTCCGATTACTAATGCTGTTTTGTTGTTTGCCATTGTGTGTTTATTTATTTTAGAGTTTAAATTATAGACAGACAAGTCTGTCTTTTTATTGATAAATTTTTTATGCTATTAATTTTTTACAAAGCCCACGAGCGGTTTCAATAGGCCATATTTCTTGATGTAAATGACTTTCTGATAAGCCACCTTCGTAGAGCACATATATTTGTTTTGCATATATGTTCAGATCTGCTTCTGTAAGTTCAGGAATAGCAGCTAAGAGTTCTTGTATATAGGTGATAAGCGTTTCTTTTCCGTTTTGAATCACAGCTCGGATCTCTTTATTTTCTTTAGGAATTTCAGAAATCGTATTTAAACACCAGCATCCATTAAAATCATTTTGATTATAAAATGCCGCTAGAAAATCAAACAAAGCAATAAGTTGATCTTTTCCTGGCGTATAGGTTGCAATAAAAGGTTTTAGTTGCTCAAAAAATAACTGATCTTTATATTGTAAATAGGCAACACAAATCTCTTCTTTAGATCTAAAATGATTATATAAAGTCGCTTTTGCAATACCTGCTTCTTTAATAATCTCATTAATACCTGTCAGATTATAGCCCTTCTCGTAAAATAAACGAGAAGCCGTTTCTATAATAGTTTGTCTGACAAGATTGTGTTTCATCTATTTTAATATTATACTGCAAATATATACTAATTTTTTAAAAACAGACAAGTCTGTTCATTTTTAATAGTCAGTTACTTTTTTTAATCCTTACAGAATCGATGATTTTAGCTTGTATTGATCTGAAAGCTCTTTCATTTTTTTAGCAAAAGCTGTTTTATAATAGGCAGGCATTTCCGAGCCATATTGAAAATACTTCTGATATTTAGGGAAGAGTTCTGGGTAGTGCTTTTGTATGGCTTGAAGCATTAATGTTTTGCTAGCAGCTTTTCCTTCTCCAAATACGGTAAGTGTAGCAGGTAATACATAATGTGCATTAGCTTCTTTAAAAGTAGAAAATAATAGATCAAGATGCGCGGTAGTATCGGAGATAAAAGGGAGTAACGGCATCAAACTTACTCCAGATAAAAAGCCTTCTTGTATTGTATTTTTTAAACTTTGTAGTCGTAGGGATGGAGGTGTAGCACCTGGTTCAAAAATACGAGCTACTTGATCATCCAATGTAGAAAAAGAATAGGATATAATGGTGCCACGACTTAATGACTGTTGCAAATCACCAGGTAAAATAGCTGTTTTATCTATTTGATGTAACAGATCGTAATCACGTGCAATCAAATCAGATTTTGTGATGATATGTACAGGAAAACGATACTTCGCAATAATTTCTAATGCTTGTCTAGTGAGTTCATATTTTTTTTCAATGCGCAAATAGGGGTCTGTAGCAGAAGAGAGAACAATGATTCCGTATTGCCCTTTTTTAGATCGATTATACAATTGTCTATCTAAGACTTCAATCGCATTTGTTTTTACCGAAAGACTGGTTTCCAAGTTGCTTCCGTATTTGCTTCCTCGGATGTAACAATACAGACAATTAAAAGAGCAACTACTATAGAGGTTTACGGTGTAATCATCCAGAAACCATGTGTCGCGACGTTTGGTTTTATTAAGTACTGATTTGATTTCAATTTCCCTTGGCATGCTGATGTCTTTCTAGTCCGATAGCTACTTTTTTCCGAAACCAGTTGGCTACGTTTTGCGTATTGTTGAGTTCGCTTTCGCGAAAGCGTATACAAGCAACACTATTATTTTTTAATCATAAAATAGAAATCTCTTTCTAATTCATACTGCATACGCTTTACAGATCTTCGCATTATAAAGTAAGGAATTCCAAGCATAAATAATCCGTGTAGTAGTAAAAATGGAATGATAGCTAAGGAAGCTACATCTTCTCCTTGTAATGTCATAGTAATAGAGAAAATATAGAATATGGGAACTATTATAAAAAAGGGAGCCATTTGATTTGAAAAACCATTGATTTCCATATTAATTTTTAAGGTATCTCCTTGCTGATTAAAATGTCCTTTTGCTGTTGCAAGATTCATATTGTAATCAAAAAATTTTCGTTTTTTCTTTAACTTAAAACCATAAGAATTGATATGACCTTTATACTCAGCTTTACTAGAAGAAAAAACATCTCCCATATCAGAAAAATACCCTAAATCACTTTGATCAATACTCGTATTTACAATTGAGATGAAGTTATATTTTTCTATTGGAAGTTCAATAGTAGTAGTTATAAGTAAGTTAAGCTTGGTCAATAGTGTATTCATATAGTGTTTGGGTTTTGTGTTATACGTATGTGTATACTAATGATCAAGGATGTTACAACCTATATGTTTGAATATACTACCATCACCTATTATATGGAGTTTCATTAATCCAATGAAACTCACGATTTATGAGTTCAAAATCACGTAAATCTTTTGCTTTAAGATGGATATCTAACGTATCTCCATAGAGCTTTCCTTTTATATGTAGTCTATCATCAGAATGCGTATAGGTAAAGTTATCACTTAGCTCCCATTCTCCTTCATATAAAGTAAGTTGCTTTTTTATGGTATCTACATGTAAGGTCATGCGCTTTTTTTGATCATCCATAAATTGAAGGGTAGCACTGCCTTTACGATCTATAATTAAATATCTCAAACGTGTTGCATCTGTAATTAATGGAGGCAGTGTGTCCTTATTTTTTACAAACGTATTTGCTTCCCAAATACCGTATAATGCGGGTTTTTCTCTTTTATCGCCATAAGTGCGTTCTCCATGATATCCTTGCCATGACATAGCTCCTCCTAAAAATAAGGTGAGAATAATTTTAAGCCAGAAGATAATTTTTTTGTAATGAGAATCTTCAGAAACCTCATAATAATTGATGGCTTGGGCTGTTTCGTTTTTGATAAATACTTGTTTGCATCGTTTCCAATCTGCCGCAAAAATTACGAATGCCATGGCCATCAGATGTGCAGAAAATAACTTAACAGGAATATCATAAAACAGATTCATCATAAGTACTTGTAACATGACTCCTGTCGTGACGATAGCTCCTAGTGTAATTGTTTTACGAGGGATTAATAAAAGTCCTCCTAATACTTCCATACCGCCTACAAACATATTGAACCCTTCACTATGTCCCATGTATGTCCATGCAAGTCCCATAGGAGACATCTCTCCAATAGGTTGTAATAAACGGGTTAAAGAAGGTCCTGGAAATTGCCCTTTAAATACTTTAGCAAAACCATATATAAATAGCTGTATTATTAAATACATACGTAGTATGACTATAAACCAATAGAAAAGCTGATTATAAGAAGGGCGTTTCCGATCTAAAAGAGACCATACTAACAAACCTACTATAGTCATGCTACTTTGTACAAGCCAACTGATATAGGCCATCGTTGTATCTCCGCTGCCTGTAGAGAAATATGCTAAACGACCCTCAGATTGCAGTATGTTTTTTCCTACCCAAACAAAGAGTGATTCAAAAAATAGTCTCCCGAAATAGGTAAAGAGGATATAGCTCAAAAAATAAAGGAAAACAAACCTGAATACAAGTTTACGGGTAGGAGACCAATATCCTCTTAACTCATGTGATAGTATCATAAAGGTGTCGTTAGTTATCCTCTAAAATAGAAAAAGTCCTTTAAGTTGATGAGAACTTAAAGGACTTTAGCATTTTATATAATGATTTTTATGCGTTTTTTAGAGCCGTAAAATACTCGTAAAAATAAGGGATTGTTTCAATACCTTTTAAATAATTCCAGATCCCAAAGTGTTCGTTTGGAGAATGTATGGCATCACTGTCTAAACCAAATCCCATCAAAATGGTTTTGCTTTTTAGTTCTTTTTCGAAGAGTGCTACAATGGGAATACTTCCTCCACTACGTTGAGGAATCGGTGTTTTTCCGAATGTTTTTTCATAGGCTTTTTCGGCGGCTTGATATCCTATGCTGTCAATAGGAGTTACATACCCTTGCCCTCCGTGATGCGGTGTTACTTTTACAGTGACTCCTTCGGGTGCAATACTTTCAAAATGGGTTTTAAATAATTCGGTAATTTCTTCCCAATCTTGATGAGGTACGAGTCGCATCGATATTTTTGCATAGGCTTTACTCGCAATAACTGTTTTGGCACCTTCACCTGTATAGCCTCCCCAGATACCATTTACGTCTAAGGTAGGGCGTATAGAGTTACGCTCATTGGTTGTATATCCTTTTTCGCCATACACAGCATTAATGTCTAAAGCTTTTTTATAGTTCTCTAGGCTAAAAGGCGCTTCTCCCATCTTTGCACGTTCTGCAGCAGTAAGTTCTTCTACTTTATCATAAAATCCTTTTACCGTAATATGATTGTTTTCATCATGAAGGGATGCAATCATTTTTGAGAGTACATTAATAGGATTAGCAACAGCTCCTCCATATAAACCACTATGTAAGTCACGATTTGGACCTGTTACTTCTACTTCTACATAGCTAAGGCCGCGAAGTCCTGTAGTGATACTTGGAATATCATTAGCGATCATTCCCGTATCTGAAATTAAGATCACATCATTAGCTAGTTTTTCTTGATTACGTTCTACATACCACGCAAGATTCACACTTCCTACTTCTTCTTCGCCTTCGATCATAAATTTGACATTACAAGGCAGTTTTCCATTGGCTGTCATGTATTCCATGGCTTTGACATGCATATACATTTGCCCTTTATCATCACAAGCGCCACGTGCAAAAATAGCGCCGTCAGGATGTTTATCAGTAGTTTTGATAACAGGCTCAAACGGTGGTGAATCCCAAAGATCTAATGGATCTGGCGGTTGTACATCATAATGACCGTATACCAATACGGTAGGAAGATTAGGGTCTATAATTTTATCGGCATATACAATAGGGTATCCAGGCGTTTCGCATATTTCTACGGTGTCACATCCAGCGGCTTTTAGACTGTCGGCTACTGCGGTGGCTGTTTGTGTGGTCGCTTTCGCGAAAGCGGAATCAGCACTCACACTAGGGATTTTTAGTAGCTCGATAAGTTCGTCGATAAAGCGTTGTTTGTGTTCTTGAATATAGGATGTTATAGATTCCATGTAGATTATAAATTTTTGTTTAAAAGTACTAAAATTGAACTACATTTAAGGAGTATAAACCAAAGAACTATGACGCTTGCTAGTGCCCGCTTTCCTTTTAATTTTTCTGAAGACCGACTTCTTGAAGATTATAAAATTTGTGAGACTTTTGCTTTTTCTGAGCATTATAATAATGCGGACTATGAGGGTAGTTGGAAGTTGATTGCCCTTCGATCTATGGATGGTGCGACCGATAATGTGAGGGCATTTTCTCTTACAGGGGAATTTTTTGATACCCCTTTACTAGAGAAATGCACTTATTTTAAAGAAATTATAGAAACCTTTGAGTGTGATAAAGAAGCCATACGTTTACTGAACCTTAGGCCTGGAAGTCGAATACATGAACATACAGATCTTGATTTAGGGTATGAAGATGGATTGTTTAGAGTGCATGTACCTATTACGACCAATAAGGATGTACGTTTTTATATCAATAAAGAATTAGTGACTATGGAGGTAGGGAGTTGCTGGTATGGAAATTTTAATTTACCACATGCAGTTGAAAATAATGGAACGTCAGATCGTGTACATTTAGTCATGGATTGTAAACGAAATGCGTGGAGTGATGCATTGTTTGGAAAATTAGGATATGATTTTGAGCAAGAAAACCAACAAGTATTGTATTCTGAAGAAGAAAAACAACGTATTATTGAGGAGCTACAACGACAAGGAACAGCAGTATCTCAAGAGTTGATTCAAAACATATTAAATTCTTGATTAAAATTTGCTAAAAAATTATTTTGCAATTAAAAACTATTCTTATATTTGCACCCCGTTACAAAGAGATGCGTAACGATGTATTGAAATGCGGGCGTGGTGGAATTGGTAGACACGCTAGACTTAGGATCTAGTGCCTCACGGTGTGCGAGTTCGAGTCTCGCCGCCCGTACAAAGGAAAAGCTCATCAGAAATGATGGGCTTTTTTATTGCAGAAATATGATATATGAGCAGACGAGAAGTTTATCCTGAGCGTAGTCGAAGGGAGTCTCGCCGCCTGTACCACGAAAACCTCATCAGAAATGGTGAGGTTTTTTGTTTTAAATCTCTCCCTTTTATTTTAATCGATAGGCTTTCGCTAAAATAAAACCTTAAGGACTTTCACACTGTATTAAACGAAACATTTTCTACTAGTAAAATGACGCTACCCTATATGATGCGAAACATCCTTGAAAAAAGATAGCCACATCAAAAACGCAGAAGAAATAGAAGAAAAGGGTATATGCCCTTTTTATAATAGTTTTTTACCTACTGATTATTAAGCAGATGGCGTGTAGTTTTGATTTTTAGATAGTTATTGTCTAAAATTTCATGATTACAAAATCTCAAAATAAATAATATCAAAACATCTATTATGAAGAAACTAACATACAAAGGGGTGAACATTGAAATTAAAGATGGAAATACAACAACTCTTGATGGAGAAGTAATTCCAGTAATGGAAAAGAATGGAAAATTTGGAATTTTCTATAATCAGAACCATGATACCATTGAAGAAGCATTAAAAGCTTTTATCGATACACAGCACTAAATGAACAACCATTTAAAAAAGTAACCATGTATAGAAAAGATTTTACACAGCTCACAAATACAGAAAGAACTGCATTAGCTAATGCCTTTAATGTACTAGAAGCTAATGGTACCATGCAGTCATATGCAAATTTACATAGTGCCAATTTCAACGGAGGACAAATTCACTGGTGTCCTTCATTCTTGCCTTGGCATAGGGATTTTCTGAGAAGGTTAGAATTAGATTTACAAGCCGTTGATCCAAGTATCAATCTTCCGTATTGGGATTGGACGCGTGCGGATTCAAGAAATTTGGATGATGGAGGAATTTGGGAAACATTTTTTGGAGGCCGTAGTAACTCGGGTGGGCAATTTGACCATTGGACTTATACCCGAGGAAGTACTTCGGGAGGAAACGTACTTCCATCACTCGCCGATATTATAAGTGAACTAAAGCCAACTACCTATTTTGATTATAGGGAGATGGAATCAGGAAGTCATGTTCCAGGACATACATGGACTGGAGGAACTATGGCTAGTGGAAATTCGCCATTAGACCCCTTGTTTTTTCTCCACCATTGTAATTTGGATAGACTCTGGGCTATATGGCAACAAAAAAACCCAACTGCTACTCAATATGATAGCACAATAGGGCATAGCTCAGATATATCACCCAATCCAAACGTAGTAGGACTCAATGATTCTATGCAAGTAGGAACTACAGCAACTCCAAATAGTGTATTAGATCATACTGCTTTAGGGTATTTGTACGAGCGAGATATCTTACTAGAGATTGCTTGGTATCAATCAGAAGGTACGTCTATTGCTACAGGTGATGCTCGATCTGCAAATCTTTTTATTAAAGATTCTAATCCTGATACAGGAACGTACCCAAGTCCGATACCTCATTGGGAATCTCCAGATATATGGGTAAGGAACAATGCACCATCTACTCCTGGTGAAAACCCAGCAGCAGGACACCAGCATCCTATCGTTAATCAGGTAAATTATCTATATGTTACTGTTAGAAACAGTGGTAGTACTTCCATTGGAAATATTTCTGTCGAAGCCTATAACTGTATTCCTGCGACAGGAATGATTTGGCCTACAGATTTTAATTCTATGGGAATTTTAAATCCTCCTGGAACCATTTCTGCAGGAGGGGATATGCAGGTAGGACCATTTTTGTGGACTCCAACAATCTTGAATCACGAATGCCTTATGGCGGTGGCAAACTCACCTGAAGACCCAAATGATATCAGGATGTTCCATAGTCCAGAACCTCATTGGAAACCTATTAGGTTTGACAATAACGTAGGACAGCGAAATGTATCTCCTATTAATGCGTTTGCTGGAGGTACTATTTCTGAATCCATTAGAGTACGAGGTTCTATTATAGAAACCATCAATGATTTTGAAATTGATGTAACTGCACTTCCTGCAGATACAGAAATATCATTACGAATTCCAGCGAGTATTTCAGATGGGATTACACTAGAAAACTTTGAGGAAGTTAAAAGGAACTCTAGATTTGTAACCTTCCAGATGCGAGGAAATAGAAAAGGAATTCTCCAAGGGTTTACCTTAGCAGCTAATGCAGACAAAAACTTTAGGTTAGATATTGATTTTTCTGTAAATGCAGAGCATGAAAAACTGTATCCTATCGTAGTAACACAAGAACAAGATGGAGAAATTGCTGGAAGAATCACTTTTGACGTAATAGCGATTAAAGATTCTGAAGACTATGTGTATGGGAATCCAAGAAGTTTGGAACTTCATACGACCGACTGTCCTTTCTGGGAAAAAATATCAGATAAGAATAAGATTCCTTTTAGAAATATAAACGATGGTATTGATAAAGGATATAATGGATGTGCTTTCTGTTTAAGTGATTACAATACAGGTTGATTAACTTACCCTTACATATAAAAATCCGATGTATATACGTCGGATTTTTGTTTCTTAAAATTTAATAGTCGCTTATTTAGAAAACATTTCTAAGTCTACTTTAGTGTTGAATTTGATATTTGTCCAGTAGGTTGTTGACCATTTTTTTCCTAAAAAGTCACCTTCCCAGTTAGATGAAATCTCAACACGTTCTGTAGGTATTTTAATTCCATCTATAGTCTCATAATTAAATTTCATTAATTCTGGTTCTGTGATGTTAAATGCAATGACAGTAAACAATAATTGATCTACAAGTTTTGTTCTTTGATTAATGTATAATACATAAGTGTCTTGATCATCTCCAACATTCTGACCAAAAGTAACTTTTATTAAGTCATAGTCACGACCCTCTATTTTTTTATTGCCCATATGTTTTAGGTTTACACCTTCATCTTGTAACTTAAAAAACATCGCAAACCAATAATAATTTGTTTTTCTCCAAAAATCAGCTATGGCATTTGCCTGCTTGTCGGTAGAGATTTTACCATTAAATTTTATCCATGTTTTCTCTCCATCATACCCTTCAGAAATGTTACCATTAGCTCCTAAAATTGAATGTTCAGAATACTCTGAATAAGAACGTTCTTTATCAAAAACATACGTTTCTTTACTGATAAGAATCATAGGTGTATTAGGATCTTTATATTCAACGTTATAAGTGACATTTTTTAAATTATAAAAAGTTTCTTTCCCTCCTAATTCATTAATCATTTCAGCGACAATTTTTTTAGCATCTTGAGCAGATACTGAGAATGCTGAAAAAAATATTAAGAATAAGAATTTAATTGATTTTTCCATTTTTATTTATTTTTTAAAACCGTTTTAATGTGTTTTTCAACTCTTTTTTGTAGTATATATTACTTACAATTTCCCAGTTACTATCTATCTTCAATAGGTGTATATAATCTATAAAAGTGAATGCTGGAAGTTGTATTTCTAATCGAGCACTCGCTGCATTTCCTGAGATATCTATAGAAATTATTTCAGTATTTATTCGCTTTCGCGAAAATGACTCTAGCCTTTCAACTAAAGTATCAACAGCATTAGCTTCATGATACTGTGTGTCAATCCATTTTATGCTGGAATTAGGGCGGAACGCTTTTTTTAATTGTTCGTAATTATTCTTTACTAGTCCATTTAAGTAATAGTTAAGCGTTGTTTGCACACGTTCTAACTCAGTTTTTTGTTTTTGTAACGTTATTTTTCTTGGAAAAAAAACCATATTGATTGTTCGAAAAAAACACTTCATACATTACTATATTTTAATATTAATTTTCAACGAAATCTGGCCATGATTTCATCATTTCGATAAACTTTTGGCTAAGACCTTCTTTCTGTAAGTGAGAGACAGTTACAGGAAGTTTTAATGGTGTAAATGATTTATCTTCTAGAACTTTTTTTGGGAAATCGTGATGTATAATTCCAGACTTTCCTATAGTTACAAAGTCAACTCCATAACTAAGGACTTTATGGACTTCAAAACCACTAGTAATTTTTCCAGCTACTGTAAGTTTTACATCTTTATAATCTAATTCTAAAAAATGATCGAGAAGCATTATATTAGTATCTTCTTGCCCATCTGGTTTTTTGAAAACATCCCACAAAGAAATGTCCAAGAAATCAACTTTGCCAGTGTTTACTAATCTCTGAGCAATGACCTTAACTTCCTCTAAGACCATTCCGTATCGTTCTGGAGATAATCTGACACCAACTAAAAAATTTGAACCACAAGCTTCTCTAATACCGTCTAAAACTTCAAATAAAAGTCGAGATCTGTTCTCAAGAGATCCTCCATATACGTCTTTTCTGTGATTAAATTCGCTGCTTAAAAACTGAGCAAGTACATATCCATGTGCGCCATGTATTTCTACCCCATCATAACCTGCTTTTTGTGCTCTTAGGGCAGCAGAAATAAAATCGTTTTTGAGCTGTTGTATTTCTTGTAAGGTCAATGCTCTAGAATTATAAGTCTTGTTATTTGAAGGTCCTACAGGTTGACTGTTTATTAATTCTTTTGGAGATCGCATGCCCCCATGAAAAATTTGAATAACGGCAAGACTTCCATGCACTTTGATACTTTTAGTTAGCTTTTGATGTCCTTGTATCTGATGATCAGAATAGATGCCTAATTCTCCATGCCAGCCTTTTCCATTGGGTTGTACATTAGAAGCACCAGTTATTACTAAACCAAATTGCCCTTTTGCTCTCATGGTTAGCCATTTGATTTCTTGGTCTGATAATGTACCATCGTCATGACTTTGTTTATTTGTAAGCGGAGCCAACATAAATCGATTTTTCATTTTTTTACCACTAGTAAAATGTACTATATCATTTACATTGGTAGTTTTGTTTTTGTCCATTTGTATTAATGATTTATGTTACAGTTCTATTTTTTTAATTAGATTCAGATTTAAAATAATGACTCTCCTATATATTAAATCATATCCTTTTATTGAATGTTACTATTTTGAATCCTGTCTTGTATAAAATATTTTACTTACAATTTTCCACTGCCCATCTATCTTTAATACATGCATAAAATCGATATATGTAAATGTTGGAAATTGAATTTCAAGTTGAGCGCTTGCAGTATTGCCTGCAACATGTACAGTAACAACCCTTGTTTTTATCTCTTCTTTATATGGAGTTCCGTCCATACCTTCGGTTAATCCCTCAATAGCATTTACTTCTTTGTAATCCTTGCCAATCCATTTCATTGTTGCAGTAGGGTGAAAAGCTTTTGTAAGTGTTTTTGCATCGTTATTAACGAGTCCTGTGAGATAATAATTTAATGTAGTCTCAATGCGTTGTAAATCTGTTTGTTGTGCTTGTAATTTTGTTGCTGACATCGCTATAATGATAAGTGCTAAAAATGCTTTTTTCATGATGTAATTATTTATAGGTTATTAGTGTGCTTTACACGAGAATAAATGAGATATAAATAGGGTTAGATTACATAATTTTAAGCTTAAGAAGCGTACTCTTTTATAATCTAACCCTTGTTATTTTGACGGGAAGTTAATTCTTGGCGTGTGAGTCATAGACTTTTCCACTTATTTTCCACTGTCCATCTTTTTTGTACAGTACAAAGAAGTCAGTAAATCTAAATCCTAACCAATCAATAAATTCTACTTTAGCAGCTGCAGCAGGTCCTGAAATATCTATCCAAGCGATATGATGTTTTACATTATCAGAACTACCAAAAGTGCCTATAGCTTCTCCAAATTCGTCGGCTGTGTTATTAACGTATTCACCATTCATTGAGCCAAATATATGAGCATGGTCATAAAAAGCAGAACGCATCACTTTTCCATCCCCAGTACGAGCACTTTCAATATAAGGTTGAAGCGCTTTTACCACTTCTTGGTATTCATTAAAATTTTGAATTTCGTCTTGAGCTGTTTCTTTTGTTATTGTTTCCATAATTTTTCTATTTAATTATTATTTTATCATTTATAAGTTTTCTATATAATCAATGTAATTTTTAGCGTTAGTGTCAATGTCTTCTTGAGTTGGATTGTATTCTTCTCCATAGAAAGCATATAATGGTTTGTAGTCTGCTTTTACATATTTAAACGTAGTTGCAAAAGGAGTGGTTAACTCTTCAAGAGTAAAATCATACTTTCCAGTTGCACTGTAATCTTCTTCTTTAATCCCGGCGGTGACTGCTAGTGCAAATTTCTTTCCTGCAAGCTTATACCCACTGTTTTTTCCGAAAGCCCATCCATGTGCTAATACATCATCTATCCATTTTTTTAAGAATGGAGGGCAATTAAACCAGTAAAACGGAAACTGAAGTATAACTTTGTCTGCCGATTCTAATAATTGCTGTTCTTTTTGGACATCTATTTCTAAACTAGGATAGGTAGCATGTAGATCATGAATAATAATATTCTCTGGATGTTTTTTTAGTTCTTCAATCCAACGTTTGTTAATTTTAGAACTTCCTAATTTAGGATGAGTTACGATAACCAATGTTTTTCCCATAATATATTCATTGTGAGACATGCTCATATGATTTTTAAGAGAATGTCATTTTTTTCTAAATATTTCTAGTACAAAAATATAGAGAGCAAGTGTGTGACAAATGGAGGAAAAGTCCTTAGATATGGATAATTAGTTCAAACAGTTATTTGATAACGATATTCGGTAGGGGATATACCTATTTTCTTTTTGAAAATTCGTGTAAAATATAAAGGATCATTAAAACCTATTCCGTAAGCAATTTCGTTGATAGGCATTTTTGTAATATGAAGAAGTTCCTTTGCTCTTTTTAGCTTTTGATTAGTGATATAATTGTTAGGAGTGTCGTTGAATACTTTTGAAAATTCTCGTTTAAAAGATGACTTACTTAAGTTACATAGTTTAGCTAATTCATCTAATCCTAAATTTGAATATACATGTAATTCGACTACATTTTTTAACTGAACATTTCTAATGGAATATAAATCAGATATCAATTCTTGTATGGAACACACGTTTTCAGATTGTATCAGTAAAAGAACAAGTTCTTTTATTTTTAGTTCAAGTAAATCATTATTTATCAAAACAGGGTTTTGAAAATAAAACTCTAAAGACTCAATAAACTTAGAAATAACTTCTTTAGATACCACCACCTCGCTTTGAATATTGCAAGGAGTTTTTTCTATTATTTTAGGTAATTCGTTTGAATATATTTTTTTTAATACTTCTGGGTATAAGTGAACAATCATTGCTTCAACTTCCTCGTCATCTGTGCGTTTTAATAACTCTAGAAAATGATTTCCGCATTTTAATAACACAGCTTCTTGCCCATGTACTTGAACATTTTGTTCTGCAGATAATAACTTAGGTCCTCTATCTTTAAAGTATATAAAACAACCACTGTTTTCAAAAATAGCTTCATACTTGAAAGGAGTTCCAATCTTCACTTTTTCAATAAGAACTCTATCTTTATATTCGAATGTGTGTCTTTCTAAAATCATTACTTTTTTATTTCAGAAACTTTAATTAATCACTTTTCAATTGATTTCTATTAGAAAAATAGGTAGTCATTCTATGCATTGATACTTCTAAATGTTCAAAGGGTACGGCTGTAAAAACAATTCTAAAACATCCTTTTTTCTGATGCATAAAACCTATGCCTGGCGTTAAAAGTACTCCTGTGTTTTTATAAATATCTAACCATAATTGTTTCTCTCCTTCATCATTCTTTTCTTCTAAGTATTGAGAGAAATCTGCCCAGACAAAAAAGCTCCCTTTACTAGAATAGTATGGAACATTAATCTTTTCTAGATGTTCTATGACTAATTTATAACTATGTGTAAGGCGTAATTTATTTTCTGCGATATAAGGTTTAAGAAAGGTGTTGTCTTTTAATAACTCGCCAACAACCCATTGTGTAAGATTGGATACTAAGTGAGGAACATTTACATTTTCAAACCCTTTTATAAATGCTTCATTTAAAGAATGTACAACACCTATGCGTAAACCAGACATAGCAAAGTCTTTAGAAAATGCATACCAAAGATGTAAGTAATCACTTTTTAATTCATTCATCAATTTGGCAAATGAAGAAAAGGTTACATCCTCATTATTTTTAGAAGTGACAACCGATGTTTCAATTAAAGATAAAGCATAAATTTCGTTAACAATCATGTGCACTTCGTGTTCAATACACCAATGAGCTAATTCTTTTAATTCGGTCTCGTTATACCTATATCCGGTTGGATTATCTGGAGAAGTTATTAATAAGATTTTGAAACGTTTTCCCTGTGCTTTTAATTCATCCCAAGTTTGCTCTAAAGAAGCTATTGATATTAAAGAACCTGAGTTAATTTCTTTAATATCGTAATGTGTTTGAAGATCATAACGCGTGACATCACTCTTTAATCCTAAATCATTAGTATACATAGGGTAGGACGGTGCAGGAATTACAACAACATCACCCGTATTAGCTAAAACAAATGAACTAGCCTCAATAACAGCCGATGCTCCTGCCGAAAGTCCTATAGTATCATGTGAAATAGGACAACCACAAAGATATGCTTCCATAAACGTAGCAATTTCCATTCTAACATCTGGGTTTCCTAATAAATGTGTATAATTAAGTACCCAATCAGGAATAGCATTGTTTTTAGTAATTAAAGTGATTCTATCTTTAATTTTAGAAGCCATTAAATGATTCTCTGCAATATTTAAAGGGAATGATCCATTTGGATTTTCAATTGGGCAATAAAGATTTTGAGATGCCTCTATAAATATTTCAGAATCTATTCTTGCAGGAGTTGTTGCTAGATTGTTTCCTCTTTTTGATAAAGTCGAGAAGGATTTGCTCATAGACAAGTATATACGTGTTTTTTAAATATAGTGAAAGCAGATGTATGGTTACTAAATGGTATGAAATTTATAACTAATATTGTCTATAACTCTATACAATTAAAGCTCAAAATTAGCTAATTAAAAATAGGTAAGAATGGAGGAAAGGTCCGTTGATATGGATTTTTAGCTCAAAATTACTTTACTCGGTAAGCCGTAGGCGAAATCCCAATTTTTTTCTTGAAGGTTCTTGTAAAGTATAAAGGATCATTATATCCTATATCGTATGCAATTTCATTTATAGGCATATCGGTAATGCTTAAAAGTTCTTTTGCTTTATCAAGTCTTTTTGTCGTTATATAGTTGTTTGGACTATCATTAAACTCTTTCTTGAATTGTCTTTTAAAGGAAGACAAACTTAAGTTGCTCAATTTTGCAAGATCTTCTACGCTTAAATTTGAAAATAGATGTAAGTCAACTATTTTTTTTAACTGAACAGATTTTGAAGCATATAAATCAGCAACTAGTTCTACGATTGAAGTAATGTTTTTAGTTTGTACTAATAATAAAATTAATTCTTTGATTTTTAACTCGAGAAGATCATTGTTAATAAGGGAAGGATTATTGAAATAAAACTCTAAAGAATCAATAAATTTTGAGATGATGTCTTGAGAAGCAACAATTTGGCTTTGTTTGCTAGATTTATTTTTTTCTATTAATGCAGGTAGTTCACTTACATATAATTTCTTTAATATTTCAGGATATAGATGTACGATAATGACCTCAATTGTTTCATTATCTTTTTGTTGTAATAAATCTAAAAAATGTGTCCCACATTTTAAAAGCACAGCTTCCTGAGGCTTTATTTGAGCATTGTCTTCAGAAGATAGGAGTTTAGGAGCGTTATCTTTAAAATAAATAAAACATCCACTGTCCTGAAAAACACCTTCATATTTAAAAGGCGTTTTCACTTTTATTTTCTCTATGAGAATCTTTTCTTGATATTCAAATGTTAATCGATCTAAAATCATATCATTTATTCAGTGAAATTGTCGGTTTTATTTGGAATTCATAACATGAAGACATCTAGTATTCATAAGAAAAATATTATTTAATTCGCTATTAAAGATAAGTAGCTAAAACGTAATAGCCTCACGAAAGTAAGGCTATTATACATGTTTCATATCTCTTTAGACTTACGTCTAAGTTAAATATCATCATCGATTCATGGAGATATAAATGTACGCAACGATTTGATTTTACTTTATTTTCTTCATAAAAGAACGGATCTTAGAAATAATAGCATCCCCCTCTTCTTCAAGTGCAAAGTGACCCGTATCATAAATGTTGTAATCTATGCTTTTGACATCTTTCTTGTAAGCAACTGCACCGCTTTCAGGAAAGAATAAGTCGTTTTTACCCCATACAATCAACATAGGTGGTTGGTTGTTTCTTAGGTACTGTTGCCATTTCGAATATTGCTTAATATTATTTTGATAATCATAAAATAAGTCAAGGTTTACTTTATGTGCATTCGGTCTTGACAGACGTAAATAATCTAAATGCCAAGTATCAGGATTTATCGTTTCAGGATCACGTGTACCATGTGTATATTGCCATTTAAGACCTTCTAAAGAGAAAACAGGTAATAAGGTTTTTTCTGTTTCGGTATTTCTATTTGCCCAAAATTTACGCACATCTCCCCAAGCAGGACCTAGACCTTCTGTGTATGCATTCCCGTTTTGATTAATGATAGCTGTAACTCTTTCAGGATGTGCTGTGGCAATTCTAAATCCTACAGGCGCTCCATAATCTTGTATCATCAGTGCATAGGAAGTAAGTCCTAATTTTTCTAATAATCCCTCTATGGAGTTAGCAAGGTTATCAAAGGTATAGGTATAGTCATCAGGAGAAGGAAAATCACTATTCCCAAATCCTGGATAATCTGGAGCAATCAAATGATACTCATCAGAAAGTTGATCTAAAACCTTACGATATTGATGTGAAGAGGAAGGAAAACCGTGTAATAATACAATGGTTGGATTTTTAGGATTTCCAGCTTCTCTATAAGCAATATTCACACCATCTACTTTTAAAGAGCGATACATGGTGGGATACTTTGAGATGGTATCTTCAGTTAATGAGTGACTAGTATTTTTTACAGTGTAAGAAGAAAATGTAAAGAAGGATATAATAGCTAAAAAGGTAATGAGTGAAAATTTAATAATTGGTTTCATTGATAGTGTGTTTTTAATTAATATTTTACCGATCGTTCGGTAAAATAAGTCGAAACATATTTCACTCCTTACAGTATTGAATTATATTTTTTGAAAAATTATGGTTTTGTGCTGTATTTGCTTTAACGTTATGCTCTACTTTTGGTCATGAACCTGCCTGTCTTCAGGTCTCGCTAGCTCGATTTCGCGAAAGCGTATACTAGAAGTGTAGTATTTTAATATAAAACGCTATGTAATGTTTAGATCTGAACCTCCTTGTAGGACTGCCTCTATAAGCTCCCATGATTTATCTGTCCATGACCAAACCATAGAGCCATGCCATCCATTATTTCTTAGTTTTTTGACAAGATCTTCTGTAGGTACTTCAAATATAGGATCAGGATAATACTCAGCAATAATAGCTCGTTTATCCAATTTTGTAGTATCATATGTCTTATGAAAAGGAGATCCTTCTTTTTTGGCCCATGTATAGTAATGGATATTATAAAAATCTAAATAGCCTGTAATTTCGCCACCAATGTCTTCCAATACTTGATCTGAATATCGGTTTTGAAATCCATGCACAGGATCATCTACACAAGATAAGAAACCTAAAGCACCGCTCGTTATTTTAACGTCTGGTTGCGCTTTACGTATATAAGCAGCAGTTCTATTAATAAATCGTTGAATGTCTTCCATGGTAACACGTTCTGCAAAACCTTCCCAATGACTTGCATATTCATTGGTCATTCCTTCGGGTTCATTAAAAATTTCCCATGCGAAAAGCCCAGGATGAACTCCTATATAATTAACCAGCGGGAGTAATGCATTTTCAATATAAGAGGTATAATGCGCAACTTCGGTCAGTAGTTTTTTGTTTGCTTTTGCATCTACTCCTTCTTTGGTTTTCAGCATATCAAAAGACCATAAACAGATCTGAATTTTTAAACCTTTAGAAGCTGCCATATCTAATAGTTGCAAGACATCTTGATGGAAGAATTCAGGATTTGGAAGTGCTTTTTTAGTGTCATCAAGTCTTGGATTTGTATCTGTATGATACCACCATCGGATCACATTGCCGCCGTTTGCAACAGTTAGTTCCATAATCTCATCGAATTTATCCCAATCTGGATGATATTCTTCTTTTGTTATTGGATGTATCCCAACATCTTTTCCAAAGTCAAGCCATGCGATATTAATTCCGTGTACAAAATCAATATTATGAGGAGGTTGGAGATGTTTTGGATACTTCATATTCATAGGTGTTTTAAAATCTTCTTTATACGCTTTCGCGAAATCGAGCTAGCGAGATTCACGACCAAAAGGGAGAGCGTAGCGTTAAAGCGTACTTAGCAGCATAAGCATTAGAAAAGCGTTTAGATATAAGTTAGGTGTTAAGGTACTTAGCTAGTAGACTATGAAAATGATGCACCCCTTTTTCACGAGTAGGTGAAAATCTTCCAGCTTTGTAAAATTTAGATTGCAATCCTTTATGGACACCTTCTACCACAAACTCATCTTCGCGTTCTACTTTGTCTAATAATGCACCAGCACCCGTATGTAATTTTGTTTCGTCATATACATAGGTGATAAAAGACACTTTTGTTTTATGGATATTAATGGGTTTTACAATATTGACAGATAATCCCCATGGGTAGAAATTGAACATTATATTAGGAAATACCCAATAATAATACGCAGCTACATGTTTTCCTTGATCAGGATGCCCTTCAGGGAGTTTAAAAACTTCTTCTCCGCTACCTGAATATCCGATTTGTAGGTTTACATGCTCATAAACCTCGGTTTTATATTGTCCATAATCTAGTGCATCGTTTAAATCTTCGTGTACAAATGGAATATGAAATCCTTCCAAATAATTATCACAGTATAATGCCCAATGACAATTAACGATATAATCTTTGTTTAGACTTGTGTCTAGTTTGAATTCGTTAAGCGGTAAAAAACCAACACGTTCTTTCATCACTTCAATAACTTCAGAAAAATCAAATACAGGATGGAGACCAACAAATAAGTGAGAGCCCCATTCTCGCAATTCAAATGTATGTAGACTATCACAAGGTCTTGGGAAATCTTTCGCTTTTTCAAATTCGGGCATTGATTTAAAAGTACCATCTAAATCAAATCTTCTTCCGTGATACATACACGTGAAGCTTCTCATTTTCCCGGGGTGGTGCGCAACAATGTTTCCACGATGAGTGCATACATTGCTGAGGCACAAGATCTTATTTTCTTTGTCTCTTACCACCATCATGGGTTCTGTGAGATAGTTGTCTAATAAAACAAAAGGGAATACACTTTCTGTTAATGGAATACAAGAATTTGCATCACCAATCCATTGCCATGTAGATTTAAAAACGCGTTCTTTTATGGCGTCAAAAACCTCTTGACTACGATAAAAAGAGGCAGGTAGGGTTTCAGCTTGCGTGATATCTGGATGAATATAGAAGTGTTCCATCTCACTAAGTTAAGAACTTTTTTTGGTTAGGTATAGATAAAAAGGGATTCCTATGATTAATAAAACGAGTCCCCAAAGGATTGTTTCGGCGCCACATCCTATAATAACCCAGATACAAAATAGAATACTTATTCCTGATAAAATCTGTTTACTTACAGGAATAGAACCTTCTTTTTTTCGAAGTAAAATCAATAAACTTAAAGTAGATAATATATATGGGGTTAGTACAGAAAGTGTAGAAAGCTTCATCATAAATGTAAAAGCTTCTACAAGACTTTTTGTATAATTTAACCCCATTAAAATAGATGCCAAAATACTGGATAGTACAATCCCTATAATAGGGGACTTATTACTGTTTACTTTGCCAAATATTTTTGGAAAAAGCTGGTCTTGGGAGGCTGCCATTGGGATTTGGCCTTGTATTAAAATCCATCCGTTTAATGCTCCTAATGTAGCAATCACGGCACCACCCGCTACAATATACTTGGCAGATGCTCCCCAGAATAACGCTGCTGCGTCTGCAAATGGAGCGTTTGACTTGGCCAAAACTTCTGGCGGAATGATTCCCATAATTGCCACAGAACTTAAGATGTATACGATAATGGTGATCAATGTGCCAAAAACAGTTGCTTTTTTTATTGTGGTCGCTGCATTTTTAATAGAAGAACTAGGAATCGTAGCGGTTTCCATTCCTAAGAAAGCAAAGAGCGTTAATGTTGTCGTTGCCGTAATAGCAGAAAGACTAGAGGTGCCGCTGAGGTTAAACGGTGTAAAGTGTTCCATTTTCATGTAGGCAATCCCTATAAAACCAATCAATATAATAGGAACTACCTTCAGAATGGTGGTGATTAATTGTACAAAAGCAACCGTTTTTATAGGTTTTGAATTTACCCAAGTAAAGACCCAAATAAATCCTAATCCTGTGAGTACGGCGAGGAGTTGATTTTGTCCAAGAATAGGGAAGAATACTTCTAGATACCCTACTAATGCAACGGCAATGGCTGCGTTTGTACACCAAATAGAAATCCAATACCCCCACGCAACTAAATACGCTGGAAATCTACCCAACCCTAATCGGGTATATGCATAAGGACCTCCTGTTGTTTCAGGAGCCAATTTTCCTAAGTTGCCAAAAATAATAGCTAATAGGATTGCTCCTATAGAAGCACAGATCCATCCAATAATACTAATGGCTCCGTAAGCTGCTAGCGAAGCTGGTAATAAGAACACACCAGATCCAATCATGTTTCCTACCACAAGGGATGTACTAGACCAGAATCCTATTTTTTTAGTACTCAATATTAGGTGATTTTCTACTGTTCTGTAATGTACGTATAAACTATTAAAGTTGATTACAATAAAAAGAGACTGTCTAAAGACTGGGTAAACGTCATTCTGAATTTATTTCAGAATCTCATCATAACTAATTGTTATGCTATTGAGAAACTGAAATACTGAAACAAGTTCAGCACAGGCAAGTTCAGTTTGACGAAAACTATATCTTTTAGACAGTCTCTTTGTCTTATGGTTTTAAAGTTTCTTTATACGCTTCTGATTACCGGCAGGCAGGTTCGCGAAAGCATATACAGAAACATCATATTATATTTCTAAAATCTGACGTATCATTTGGTTGGTGAATCCCCACTCATTATCATACCACGTCATTACTTTTAATAAGTCACCATCTACCACACGCGTCATACTTAAATCTACGGTAGAAGCATACGGACTTTTTACAATATCTGAAGAAACAATAGGCTCATGTGTAGTCGCTAATACATTTGTATAACGAGCTGTTTTTGCTTCTTCTTCAAGGATTGCATTTACTTCCTCTACCGTCACTGGTTTTTCTGTGACAAATGTCATATCAGAAATAGACCCTACAGGAATCGGAACGCGTAAGGCTACACCGTCAAATCTCCCTTTATACTGCGGTAATGCTTTAGTTGTTGCAATAGCGGCTCCAGTTGAGGTAGGAACAATATTTGCTGCACCTGCACGCCCCATGCGATAGTTCTTTTTAGAAACAGAATCCACCATATTTTGAGAAGCGGTATAGGCGTGTACCGTTGTCATAATTGCTTTTTTGATTCCAATACGTCTTCCTAAGACTTCTACAACAGGACTTATATTATTGGTAGTACAACTTGCACACGAAAAGATAGATGTTTTCCCTTCTTCAGAATTTACACCGTGCACGACGGTAGGTGTATCCTCACTTTTGGTTGGTGCCGAAATAACGACTGTTTTTGCACCTGCAGTGATATGTTTTGCAGCGTCTTCACTATTAGTAAAAAACCCTGTGCTTTCTATGACAATCTCAATGTTATATTCTTTCCAAGGAAGTTCTTCAGGATTACGATTAGAATAATACTTGATCTTTTTTCCATCTATAATCAGGTGATTATCATCGTGGGTAACTTCTTTTTCATAAATACCGTATACAGAGTCGTATTTAAGTAAGTACGCAATATTGTCTACAGGTACAAGATCATTTACAGCCACTACATCCAGTTCTGGTGTGTCTAAAATTACTTTGAGAGCAGCACGTCCTATACGTCCCATTCCGTTGATTGCTATTCTTTTCATTTGTTTATGATTTTAATTGGGTTGAGTTGGATTTATAATTTTCGGTCTGCTTCTTTAATGGCGACATCATTAATACTTGCATAGCGTTTTTTCATTAAGCCATTTTGATCAAACTCCCAGTTTTCATTTCCGTAGGCTCTATACCATTGTCCTTCTGGCGTATGGTATTCATATTCAAAACGAACTGCAATACGGTTGTCACTGTGTGCCCAGTATTCTTTTTTGAGTTTATAATCTAGTTCCTGATCCCATTTTCCTGATAGGAATTGACGTATTTCTTCGCGTCCATTTATAAATTGAGATCGATTGCGCCATTCGCTACCTATAGAATATGCCATAGCTACTTTTTCTGGATTTTGGCTATTCCAAGCATCTTCTGCAAGTTGTATTTTTTGTTTTGCAGTTTCTAATGTAAATGGGGGTAAAGGATGTTTCTGTTCCATGCTATTTATAGGGTTGGGTAATACAAATATTTTATAGTGTGTAGTGTATTCTTGAAAATAGTCGTGTCATTAAGGCCTTTTGTAATGATTAAAGAACCTTGAATATTAATTAATGTTTGCAACGCTTTTTGATGAGCTACTTCAGATGTAAACCCTATTTCTTGAGCAAAAGTCTTAAAAGCCTGTACCCAATTATTCATATCTATCTGAATAAGGCTGTCCAATGTTGGAACACCTGTGTCCATAGAAAGTGCTCTAAAAAGACACGTTTTTGTTCCTTGCGCGTACAAAGCATCAATATTATCTATTACTTTTTCTAAGCGTTGTCGGGCAGGAACTGTTTGATCTGCTAATGTTTCTTCTATATGTGTTTTACCCCATGTAGTGGTATGTTCAAGTACTGCGGTAACAATCTCTTCTTTTCCACCAGGAAATCTATGATATAAGCTTGCTTTTTTTAGTCCTGCAGATGCTGCAAGGTCATTAAGACTAGAGCCTTCGTATCCTTTGGATCTGAAAACGTCTATAAGCCTTGCTAATAGTGCTGTGTCATCAATTTTTTGAGGTCTCATAATAATGTTAACTAACGTTCGGTATAATAGTCTTAAAAATAAGAATTCCTTACATAGTGAATGTTATCTATACAATGTATTATGAATTAATAAATTAGCTAAGAAATGAGGTTGGATGTATACGCTTTCACGAAAGTGAAGTTTATATTGAGCTTGATGAGTACGAAAGCGGGTATGATTATTTAAATCACATACCTTTTCTAAAGAAGTGCAAAAAATATCTTTGCCTATGATGTCGTAATTTTAGTGAAAGAAATAAACCCCCTTACACCGTATTAAATTATGGCATTTTAATTGTTGCAACGATGTGAGGAACAATGCCTTTATATATGAATACCTACATGACTAAAATTGTTACACTACTTTTACTTCTGTTTTTCTGTACGTATAACTACGCACAAAATAATGAAGTGAAATTAGAATACATTCAAGAAAATGATTCTATTTTCTTTCAAGTCAAGAGTGCTGCTATCATTCCTATAGATGTAGTGAGCAAACAAGTAGATACACTGTTTCCTAAAGTCGTCTATAAAGAATTAGTTACTGTGCAACCCAATGATAGCGTCCGCGGATTTATTAAAGTACATATAGATGATTTTGAAAACTTAAAACAAGCCCGAAAAGAACGAAAGATTTATACTGTCGAAGCTCATTATGGAGATCGTAGAAATGCAAAACATGATAGCACCTATTTTTACACATTGCCCTTTCAAAGAGGAAGAAAAGTAGAAATAGAACAAACCTTTTTTGGAAAGTCATCACACAAAAGTATCGCCTCTCGATATGCTATTGATTTTGGGATGCGTACAGGAGATAGAGTATATGCCGCTAGAGAAGGTATTGTCGTCTATGCGATAGATCGTTTTACAGAAGGAGGAAAGCGCAAAGAACTTACCCACAAAGCCAATAAAATTGTTATTGCTCACTCGGATGGGACCTTAGCATCCTACGCGCATTTAATGCATAAAGGTACACTTGTCAGAAAAGGAGATCACGTCACTAAAGGACAACATATAGGCTATTCTGGAAATACAGGCTATAGCGGCGGACCCCATTTGCATTTTGTCGTTCGCGAGCCTGGAGATATTGCCGTACCTATCTATTTTGAAGACTATGAAGGACAGGTGTTAAAACGTGGGAAGAGGTATAAACGGAAGCATTGAATTCCTTTACTTCCCCTCATTGCTAAAAACGAGTTCAGCACAGGCTCTAGCTTTCTCCCCGAGGGAGAAGGAACTCTTGTGTGGTGAAAATTTATATACTATAAAAATAGAGTAGTACTCTAAAATAGAGTGTTACTCTATTTTTTCTTCACACCTCCCTAGCCCTCCTTTCTAGGAGGGAAGACTCATATATTTATAACTAAAAATAAGAGTATGAGTTTCCCCTCTAGGAAGAGGGGAGTAAGGGGTGTGTCTTTTCGCTTTCGCGAAAAGAAATATAGGTTGTAGTCAACATTTTATACGTAATGCAAGATGATTGAGTGATTTTCGCTTTTCGCGAAAATTGTATCAAAATCACCGACTACAAACTATCAACTAAGCCCTTCGACAAGCTCAAAGTGACATATAGTTCATCTAAGAGCTAAGTTCTAAAAGCTAACGTCTACAAGCTAATAGCTATCCAATAACTCATCAATCTCATTATTAGTCACTACAGGATTAGCGCCTGCTTTACCAGCGACAAGGCTTCCGATAGCAGCAGCGACTTCAAGGGAATCTTCTGGAGTTTGTTCTGATACTAATCCGTAGATGAGTGCAGCGAGGAAGGAATCACCCGCGCCTACGGTGTCTACTACTTTGGTGGGAAAACCTACCTGAGTATAGATCGTTTTGTTATGATACAACATCGCACCATCGGGGCCTAGCGTGACACAAATCGTGTCGGTATTTGTTGCTTTGGCAACAGCCTTTAACTCCTCTTCTAAAGTTTCTTTTTCTAGGTCAAGTAGCGTAACGATAAGTTCTAACTCCTCATCATTGAGTTTGATACAATTGGCAATTTCCATGAGCGGTAACACCACATCCAAATCATAATGCGGATCTCTTAAGTTGAGATCAAATACCGTATAGGTTGCTTCGGTCACTAAGGCCTCAAATTGTGCTTGATTATAGGTGTCGCGTAAGGCTAAACTTCCAAATACAAAAACATCGGCTTTTTTGACTTCTTCAATAGCTTCAGGAGTCGCCGCTATATAATCCCAAGCAGCATCTTTCTGTATATCATAACGAGCACTTCCCGTGCTGTCTAATGTCACAGTCACCTGCCCCGTAGGACGTTTTGACTGTTGGATATATGTGGCAGGAAAGTTTTTTTCTTTTAAGGTTTTCAGTGTTGTTTTTCCAAGCGCATCTTTTCCAAGCGTACTTATAATGGAGGTATTGGCACCAAACGAATGTAGTCGTAAGGCTACATTGAGAGGCGCACCTCCTAATTTTTTGCCATCAGGAAATACATCCCAAAGGATTTCGCCATAACAAACAATATGCGGTGTTTTACTCATCTTCAGGAATTAATTTTTTCTCAAGGGCTTCTAAAGAAACTCCTTTGGTTTCTGGCATTTTAAAAATCGCCCATAACAATTGTAATACCATCATTGCTGCAAAGAAATAGTAAATATACCAAACAGCATCTTTAAGAATACCTTCTTTACCATCTAAGAAGAAAGGTGTGATTAAGGTAATAATAGCGGCAAATACCCAGTGTGTTCCTGTTCCCCATGATTGTCCATAGGCACGTACACGATTCGGGAAAATCTCAGAGATAAATACCCAGATCACTGCACCTTGTCCAATAGCATGAGAGGCTACAAATAAACAAATAAATGTCAGTGTAAGTGTAGAGCTTAGTTCTTGTTGGAAACAAATACCGACCATTACCAAACTAAAAATATACCCTATCGATCCTATAATGATAAGTTGTCTACGTCCTAGTTTATCTAATAATCGTACCCCTATGATGGTAAACACTAAGTTTACAATCCCAATAGCAATGGAGTTAAATAGGGACTCAGAACCACCAAGTCCGGCTTGTTCTAATATTTCTGGTGCATAGTATAATACAAAGTTGATTCCCGATAATTGATTAAAAAAAGCAATTAAAAACCCTAACCATAATACACGGTTGTATTTCTTTTGGAATAAGGTATTGCTTCCTTTTTGGTTGTCAAAATCTGCTTTGATTTCTTTCAATTGAGTTTCTGCAGCTGTTGGCGTATATATTTTATTTAGTACTTCTAATGCACCTGCATCATCTTTCTTCTGTAAAGCAAGCCATCTTGGACTATTCGGTACTTTTAATACCATAAGCGTATATAGTAAAGCAGGAATGGCTTCTATACCAAGCATCCATCGCCAGTCATTAGCGCCATCAAATCCTTTTAGTAAATAGTTAGATACAAACGCGATGAGAATACCAAATACTAAACAAAATTGGTATAAACCTCCTAATTTTCCTCTGTTGGAACTTGTGGTGATTTCTGAAATATAAATAGGTGCTGCTACCGATGAAATACCGACACCTACACCTCCTATAAAACGGAAGAAAGAAAATGAATACGGATCTGGTGCAAGCGCACTTCCTACTGCAGAAGCAAAGAAAAGTACCCCTATCCAGAACAAAGTCTTTTTACGTCCTAATCTTTTTGTAGGAATCCCACCCATTAAAGACCCTAATACAGTTCCCCATAAGGCCATACTCATGATAAATGTCCCATGAAATAGCGGAGAGAGTTCCCAAATATCTTTGATAGGTTGGTTAGCACCACTAATAACTACGGTATCAAATCCAAAGAGAAAGCCAGCTAAGGCAACGGTGATACTCCATTTTGTAATTTCTTTCATATGTTCTTCATGCCCACGAAGGTGGGTATCTAGTTTTAGGGTTAGTATTATCTAATTATTATTCCCAAATACGTTTCATTTTTGAGACGCGTACCTGTGTCATTTTATGATCTTTACTTGTAAATGTCATCGCCGTATACGGCTGTGTTGGAAATAGCTGTTCTGTCATTACGGTGGCTCCTTGATCTACTAAAAATTCAAGAGAAGAAGCGTCCATAAAAATACTGAATACTGTGTTACCATTTCCATCATTTAGGGCAGGTGCTACATGTACTTTTTCTGCAAACTTAGGTTCAAAATTAGTTTTTCCAGATTTTCTACGATCTACGTAAAAGGAATGATCTGCTTTATGATATCCTAAGAATAACTGATCATTAGCGATATTTGAAAACTTCACTTCAAAATCCTTCAGGTCGCCTTCGATTTCAAAATCAATACGCATTTCATTAAAATTTTCAGAAGTAAGAGAATAGTTATTTGTAATACTGTCGTAGGTATGCGAACTATAGGTGTATTCTTCTATTGCAGGTACTGGGTAACTCTTTAGATAGTAAGCATCGTTTTTATGCAGGGTAAGCTTTCGCGAAAGCGTCATTGCACTCCTCCAATTTTTAGTAGGGGTTTTTTGTGCATAGTTCCAGTTGCTCATCCACCCTATAAAAGTTCGGTCATTGTCTGGTAAACCGTTATAGGTAACACCAGCATAGTTATCAGAACCATAATCTAGCCATTTGATATCTTTTTGAGTGGTAGTAAAAGATGTACCATCAAAATCACCTATAAAATACTGCGTACCTGAACCGCCATTGGGAGCGCCAGGATTCATGCTTATGAGTAAGACCCATTTTGTTTCATCACTTCCCGCAACGGTAAGCGGAAATAAATCTGGGCATTCCCAAACCCCGCCATGAGCGCCTTTCTCTTTTCCGAAATCACTGAGATAAGTCCATGATTTTAGATCAGGACTGCTATAAAATTTTGCATGATCACCAGCAACAAGCGTAAGAATCCATTTTTGAGAGGCTTTGTGCCACATGACTTTAGGGTCTCTAAAATCACGAATACTTGTTGGGTTGCCAATCACAGGATTGCCTTCGTATTTGGTCCACGTAGTACCCTCGTCTAAGCTGTAAGCAATACTTTGATATTGAAAATCATTGCGTCCTTCTTTTTCTCCTTTGGGTTCGTGATGTGTGAAAATAGCCACCATCGGCGGATTGTCTTTGGTGCCTAATCCAGACGTGTTGTCAAGATCCATGACCGCACTTCCAGAAAATATATAGCCTAATTCGTCCGGATATAAGGCAATAGGTTGGTGTTCCCAAGAAACTAAATCTTTACTTGTCGCATGTCCCCAGTGCATCGGGCCCCAAACAATATCTTCAGGGTAATATTGATAAAATAAATGGTAGGTATCTTTATAAAATAGCAATCCGTTAGGATCGTTCATCCACTTTTCTGGTGGTGTGAAGTGGTATTGAGGTCGGTAGCTTTCGCGAAAGCGGACTACGTCCTTTTTTTCTGTAGACTCTTCTTTTACATCTGAAGTGGCTTCTTTTTTACAACCTGTCAAAACTAAAAAAAGAAACAAAAATGGAAGAATTCGCATAGTTTTAAGTTTGCTTAAATATACTAATACCATTTAAACTTTAAAATAATCCAACTTCTACAAGTGCCATTTTAAAATTTACATGGTATAACAAAATTAGTTATTAAGAATACAACGTTTTCGTAGGAAAAAGGATTTGCCTAAATTGTAAGTCAATAGCGAACCCCTTATTTTTACATGATATAGCATATGAAACGTAAACTCACCCTTAAACTAATTGCCAAAGAACTTGATGTGTCTATCTCGACAGTATCAAAAGCATTGCGTGATAGCGCCGAAATAAGCGAAGATACACGCCAAAAGATTAAGGCATTTGCCAAGCTGTATAATTACAAGCCTAATAATATAGCATTAAGTCTTAAAAACCGTAAAACACGAACTATTGGAATTATCATTCCTCAAATTGTGCATCACTTTTTTACAACAGTAATACGAGGGATTGAACAAATGGCAAGAGAGCATAATTACAATGTGATCATTACGCTTTCTAATAATGATTTTGACAAAGAGGTTTTAAATATGGAATTGCTGGCAAATGGAAGTACGGATGGTTTTATTGTATCTCTGGCAAAAGAAACCTTACACAAAGATGATTTTAGACATCTTACTGAAGCCATAGATCAAGGAATGCCTGTAGTGATGTTTGATCGTATTGTAGATGAAATCCCATGTGACAAAGTACTCATAGATGATCGCGAAGGTGCAAAAATGGGCGTAAGACACCTCTTAAAAACAGGATGTCGCAAAATAGCAATCATCACAACCGAAGACTATGTGACTATCGGGAAATTACGCACCAAAGGATATATAGAAGCGCTAGAATCGTACGGTATTAAAGTAGAAAAAGAGCTTATTTTAAAACTAGATAATATTGATCATTGTGAAGGTGAATGTTCAAAAAAGATTAAAAATTTCTTGAAAGGAAAAGATATTGATGGACTTTTTACCGTCAATGAATTGTTTGCAGTAACTGCAGCAAAACATTTACATGAGTTTGGTAAAAGTATGCCTAATGATGTATCTATTGTAAGTTTTAGTGATGGAGAGTTGTCCAAGCATTTTATTCCTAGCCTGACTACGGTAAGTCAGCATGGAGAATTAATGGGGCGTAAAGCAGCTGAGCTATTAATAAACAAATTAGAACGTCCAGAAGATGAGGTCGAAGAATATACCACCGCGTATATTGATACCACACTTATAGAACGAGAGAGTACAAAAAAGATAAAAAAATAGTCTCTACACTGATAAGAGTATGAGACGTGTTACTAAAATATGATTTGCGATGAGAGGGATAGGATTTCCACCCCTGTCTGCCGACAGGCAGGTTCGCGGAAATGAGATACAACTTTATGAAGAAAGCATTTATATTTGATTTAGACGGTGTGATTGTAGACACTGCAAAATTTCATTACCTCGCCTGGCGAAACCTTGCTAAAGGAATTGATTTTGACTTTACAGAAGAACAGAATGAACAATTTAAAGGCGTGAGCCGTGTACGATCTTTAGAGATCTTACTAGACATGGCAAACTATACGGCAACACAAGAACAAAAAGAGGTGTGGTTGGTACAAAAAAATGAGGAATATCTGAAGTATATTCAGAAAATGGATCAGAGCGAAATCTTACCTGATGTCCCTCGTGTGCTAGATTACTTAATTGAAAATCAACAAGGCATTGCTTTAGGGAGTGCTAGTAAAAATGCACGTCCTATCTTGGAACGTGTTTCACTTATTGATAAATTTCAAGCCATTGTAGATGGTAATGATGTGACTGCTGCCAAGCCCGATCCAGAGGTTTTTGTCAAAGGAGCACAAGCATTAGAAACAGAAGCACATGATTGTATCGTATTTGAAGATTCTATTGCAGGGATTCAAGCAGCTAATGCCGCAGGAATGACTAGTATCGGTATTGGTGATTCAGATGTATTACATGAAGCCACTCATGTCTTTAGAGATTTTACAGAATTATCTGATAGTTTCTTAAAGAAATTAATAGAATTATAAATTTTGAAAAGAATAAATAATCCATCAATTAGTACTTAAATAGTATTTCAAGAATCAAAATGAAGTACAAGCACTTAAAAAGTCTTGTCTCCAGAAGTGAGCAAAGCGAACGATCCTGATTCTTGATTCCAAAATATACACATGCATTTAGAATATATTATTCCCGACGCTTGGTCTATTATAGAAGAAAACTGGAATCCAGACTATGTAAAATCATCAGAGAGTTTGATGAGCCTTGGAAATGGGACCATGGGGCAACGTGCCAATTTTGAAGAAAAATATAGTGGTGCTACCTTTCAGGGTAGTTATATAGGAGGGGTCTATTATCCAGACAAAACACGTGTAGGTTGGTGGAAAAATGGCTATCCAGAATATTTTGCTAAGGTTTTGAATGCCCCGAGTTGGATAGGTATTAAAGTCACTGTAAACGGAGAGAAATTTGATTTACATAGATGTACTTCTGTTCAGAACTTTAAGAGAACCCTTAATATGAAAGAAGGGGTACTCTATCGTAGTTTTGAAGCGACATTAAAAAACGGAATCACCATTGCGGTACACGTAACTCGTTTCTTAAGTCTTGCGATTGATGAAATTGGAGCGATTAAATATGAAGTGACACCACTTGATCAAGATGCGACGATAAGTTATGAACCGTATTTGGATAGTGGTATTACCAATGAAGATTCCAATTGGGATGATCAGTTTTGGAATACCTTATCGATTACAGATGATGCCCAGCGTGCATTTATCGTGGCACATACCATGAAGACAGCGTTTCACGTATGTACGATGATGAGTAATCAATTGTATGTGGAAGGAAGGCAACTTCAGCTTTCGCGAAAGCGTACTGAAAAATCTTCTTATCAAGGTACGGTAGGTAACAAACAAGAAACCATTACCTATATAGGACACTATTATGAAACCGATGTCAAGCAAGGAGAAACACTAGAGATTCATAAGTTTGGAGGGTATGTAAGTGATTTAAATCATGATAGAGAAACGTTAGTTACTGCCGCAAAAACAGTGCTTGAAAAAGCAGAAACTATAGGTTTTGATGCCTTATTACAGCAGCAAAAAGAAGATTGGGCGGCCGTTTGGGCCATGGCTGATATCACGATAGAAGGTGATGTCAAAGCACAGCAAGGTATCCGTTTTAATATCTTCCAACTCAATCAAACCTATTCTGGAAAAGACGCCCGTCTCAATATTGGTCCTAAAGGATTTACAGGAGAGAAATATGGAGGGTCTACGTATTGGGATACAGAGGCGTATTGTATTCCGTTTTATATGGCGACCAAAGATCAAGGCGTAGCGCGTAATTTGTTGACATATCGTTATAAACAACTGGATAAAGCCATCGAAAATGCTGCAAAATTAGGGTTTACAGATGGAGCTGCGTTGTATCCTATGGTGACCATGAATGGGGAAGAATGTCATAATGAGTGGGAGATTACCTTTGAAGAAATACACCGAAATGGTTCTATGGTTTTTGCGATTCATAACTATGAGCGTTTTACCGGTGATATGTCCTATATCCCAGAGATGGGACTGGAAGTGATTATTGGTGTAGCTCGTTTTTGGAAACAGCGCTTTACGTGGTCTACGGCTAAAGAAAAGTATGTGATGCTTGGTGTTACGGGACCTAACGAGTATGAAAATAATATTAATAACAATTGGTTTACAAACTATTTAGCGATGTGGTGTTTGGAGTACGCTTTCGCGAAAGCGCACGATGTAAAACAACACTTTAAAGCAGATTATACCCGTATCCTAGAAAAAACAGGACTCACCGATGCCGAAATCACCGAATGGCAACAGGTCGCGAGTCAGGTATATTTTCCATTTTCAGAAAAGCACGATGTATTTTTACAGCAAGATGGTTTCTTAGATAAAGAACTCATTTCTGTAGCCGATTTACCGATGTCTGAACGCCCTATCAATCAGAAATGGTCTTGGGATCGTATTTTGCGTTCGCCATATATTAAGCAAGCAGATACTTTACAAGGGTTTTACTTTTTTGAAGATCATTTTACGACAGAACAATTAGAAAAGCATTTTGATTTTTATGAGCCTTTTACGGTACATGAGAGTTCACTATCACCGTGTGTACATGCGATACAGGCAGCTAAGTTAGGACGTATGGAGCAAGCCTATACCTTCTATTTACGTACCTCTCGTTTAGATCTGGATGATTACAATAAGGAAGTGGAAGAAGGGCTTCATATCACAAGTATGGCAGGAACATGGATGAGTGTGGTAGAAGGATTTGGAGGGATGCGTATGAAGGATGGGAAACTATCTTTTGAACCTCAAATTCCTGATGCATGGGATAGCTATTCTTTTAAAGTCAACTTTAGAGGACAAATCCTTACCGTCGAGGTGACGAAAGATAATGCGCACTTTAGTATAGATCAGGGGAGTGATCTGGAAATCTTGGTAAACGGGACTCCTATTATATTAGGAAAAGATAGAACGATGGTTGTGTAATAAACAACTAGATAATAAATGATTTAAAGCCCTCTTTTCAGAGGGCTTTTTTATTGGCATTGCCAAAGGGTTTAATAGCTCCCCCTATTAGTTCATTATCGAACCGAATAAATCAATTTATCAGTAAATTATCTGATTTTCAATAATTTATAACTAATGAGTGTATTTTGTT
>NZ_CANLNH010000005.1 GCF_947492535.1 uncultured Dokdonia sp.
AAGAGCGCTCAGGAGAAGAAATTTACGGTTACGTATTACCGATGGGAGTATGAACGCAACATCGCCAGAGTCAACAGCCCACAAGGACGCTATATGAAAGCCAAACGGCAAAGTACGGTAGAACCTGTTTTTGGAACATTAACCCAGTTTATGGGACTCAGAAAGATCAATACGATAGGTATTGAACAGGCTAATAAGGTGATGCATCTGAGTGCGATGGCTTATAATCTGAAGAAGTACCTGAAATTCACACATAAAAAGGTGAAAAGTGGAGTGGGGAAGGAACTTTCATCTGGATTTTATAAAATCACTTGTGATAAGCGATTTTTCTTTGATATAAAGGACTTTAAAATAAGACCTTCATATGAGATTGTATAAAATAAGTTTCCATAGAGAGGCTTAGAATCAGTCGTTTTTACTAAAATTACGGACTTGTGCAACGGTTACCGGTGTTGTGCTTAGTTATTTTTTAAATATGTTCTTTAACTTGTCAAAGAAACCTGCTTTCTTATTTACTTGTTCGTTTCTTATTTCCTGTTCTTTTTTGTGAACTTCTTGCATAAGTTTTTTAGCTTGTTCATTTTTGTTTACGTGCACTCTTTTCACTTCAGGTAATTTTTCTCCTGATAATTTCTCGTATTGAGTTTTTGCTTTCTCAAAGATTTCTATTTCGGCTTCTGGTCGTGTATCAACTTGGCTTATTTCAGGGAAAAGTCCACTTGAGTTTTTAACTGATTCAGATTCAAAGTCATTAAGAATACCTTTGTATATCTGAATGGCTTGTTCAGATTGTCCAACATTCGCATAAGAGTCAGCAAATTGAAGCATATCTATTCCAATATCTTTTTTTTCTAATAAATTACCGATTGAGGTAGTAATTTGTGCTTTTGCAGCAGCTACATTAGCTAATGATTTAACATCATTTTTTTCTTTCAATAAATTAATAAATTCTTGAAAACGTTCTCTCAATTCGGGATGCACTTTATAAGTATCGCTAATATCTGATAAAAAAACTCCATTTTTCATAGCTGTATTAGCCATTAGTTTGGTAAATCCACCAGTTTTAAAAGCTAATTGGACTAAAATATTTGAATATTCTTTAAAATCATTTTTGGGAATATTGGACATATTGAGAGCTTTAAAAATTTCCAAACCCTCAAAAAACTCTTCTTGAAATTTTTGAGCATTAAAACTTTCTCCATCAATTTCAACTTTAGTTTGATTCAGAACATCTCCAAGAAATTTATGAATTTGAAATGAATTTTCAGCAGTTTCAATTTTTTCTTTAAGTTCTTGAAATTTATTTTGTTGAATTAATTCTATCATCTATTTCTATGTTTTCTGTCGGTTCTGGTTAATTAAGCACAACTACTTTATATCACACATTCACGATATATCTTTTATGTGTGCCTACTCACAAATCTACTGTTTTTTTGAAACAAGATTGCTGTAAATCATGTGTTTATAGATATTCTGGTAGTTTGCTTGTTTTTGAGTTCGTTGTTTTTAAACGTTTATAACCGTTACAAACGGTTACGCCATTTCTAAACTACATAACTTCTATTATACTTCGTTACGGTTTTCCATAATGAGAAATCTATTTTTAAAATCGAAATCGAAGCTGAAATTGAAAATGTTTGCGCTTGCTTGTGTGAATTCAATTGTGGTAGAATGTGTCACACCCCTCCGTCTACATCTCATATTTTGAAATCGAAATCGAAATCGAAGTCGAAATTGAAGTCGAAATTGAAGTCGAAAATGCTTGCTTGTGCGATCTCTCCTGCCGTCGAGATGACTGTATTCGTTTTTCAATCTGAAACCTGAAACTTGAAATCTGAAACTTCAAACCCAAAAAGGAAAATCACGAAATCAAGAACCTTCCAGACTTACTATCAAACGTTACATTATCTGAAGGGAATAAAGTATCAAATACACCGTCTTGAATCAATTGTTTTGGGGTGTTTATGGTTGCTTTTCCATTTTGTAATACGATAAGTTGATCACAATGTGCAATGGCAAGCTCAATATCATGGGTAGAGAAGAGGACGAGTTTTTGTTGCTCGTGAGCAATCTTTGTCAATAGTTTTAAAATAGACGCTTTATGATGTAAATCTAGATGGGTCATGGGTTCATCTAAAATCATACTAGCGGTGTCTTGTGCCATCGCCCGTGCAATAAGCACACGTTGTAATTGGCCATCGCTTAGTTCATAACACTTTTTTTCTTTTAAATGGCTCGTGTCTGTGGCTGTTAATACATCGGTGATGGTTTGTATATCTGTTTCGGTGAGTGTTCCTAACCAATTGGTATAGGGTTGTCTGCCTAAACTCACCAATTCCAAAACGCTTAAATTTTTAGAAATCGCTTGTCCCGTAAGGACAACGCTTAGTTTTCGAGATACCAATTCTGGAGCCATCGTATGAATAGGGGATTGGTCCAGTATACAATTTCCCGAAAGGGGATTTTGTAATCCAGAAAGCGTACGTAATAATGTTGATTTTCCCGCACCATTAATTCCGATGAGGCCCACCAATTGACCTTTCGATAATTCGATATCAATATCGGAGGCTATGACTGCATTCCCTTTTTTGGAGGTATAGCCAATGCTGAGGTTTTCTAATGTTAGAATGGTATGTGTCGTTTGATGATCCATTAAAACAGTAATTTCTTTTTACGAACTAACAACCAAATCACCACAGGAGCTCCCACCAAGGCAGTGACTGCATTAATGGGAAGTGTATACTCGCTGAGCGGCACTTGTGCAATCGTATCACAAATGAGCATGAGTATGGCACCCCCTAATAGCACCGCAGGAATCAAAATACGATGATTGGATGTCGAAATCACTTGTCGTATTAAGTGTGGCACCGCAAGCCCAATAAACGCAATAGGTCCTGCAAAAGCGGTGATACTTCCCGCCAAAATGCTCGTCGCAATGATAATAATGATTCTGCTTTTTGTATGTTTTACCCCTAAGGTCTTTGCGTAGGTGTCTCCTAATAATAAGGCATTTAACGGTTTGATACTTGCAACGGTCAAGATAAGACCTGCCATAAAACAGTATAAAAGGATTTGAATACTTTGCCAAGAAACATCCCCTAAACTCCCAAATGACCAAAAGATATATTGTTGTAATTCTTCGGCTTTACTAAAATAAGAAAGCACACTTACCACAGCAGATGTAAGACTTCCTACCATGAGTCCGATGATGAGTAATGCCATCGTATCGCGTACCCTAGAGGCAACCCCTAATACCATCAGAAATACCAAGAAACTTCCGGTAGCCGCAGCTAAAATAAGTCCCCATTTCCCAAAACTTAAGGTGCTAGAAATTCCTAATGCCGTACCACCTAAAATAAATAAAGCAACGCCTAGACTCGCTCCACTACTAATTCCCAATACAAACGGTCCCGCCAACGGATTGCGAAATAATGTTTGCATTAAAAGACCTGCAATGGCTAAACCACTTCCTGTAATCATTGCCATTAAGGCTTTGGGGAGTCGGTATTCTTGAATAATGAACTCCCAAGATGGCTTTGTGACTTCGCCGCCTACTAAACTTGAAAATACATCCGAAAAAGGAATCGCAACAGATCCTAGACTTATGTTTGCAAAAAAGCAGCAAACAAGTCCTATAGCTAATACGATCAGCGGAATGGTATACGATTGATTAGTCTTCAAAAGGTGTATAGAAATAGGGTTGATAGTCTGGAATCAATTCAGGATGTAGGTAATAGACCAAATCTTTTAAAACAATATCCGGTCGGTTAGGCGCAAGCTCATAATATAATAATCCGCCAGTGGCTCCTTTTTTGGAGGTAAAAGTATAGGTCTTTTTATGTTGAAAGGCTTCAAATTGGGTGTACACTTTATTGGCTTCGGCGAGTTTGCTATAACTACCAAACTGTCCAGGAGCGATCCAAAGTTGGGCGTCCTGTCCTTTCTCAAGTACAGATTCTATATTTAAAGCAATACTACCCGTTCCTTTTGTATCCTTCCAGAGATAATCGCCTCCAGCATCTTCAATAAGTTGCGCCGGCCAACTTTCGCCATGTGGTAAGTACCAAATATCTTTATACATCGCACCACTTAATACTGTAGGACGATTCGTAACATTTTGTGCTAGTTTTTTTGTGTCTAAATAGGCAGTTTCTATAGCAGTGAAAATGCTATCAGCTTCTTTCGATTTTCCATAAAGGGCTCCAAAAAACTTTACCCATTCAGCTTTTCCCAGCGGACTTTTCTCCACCCAATCTCCATTGTATAATACAGGAATGCCAGCTCTTTCTAAAGAATTTAAAGATTTGTTTTGTCCATCTACACCAAATCCAATCACAGCATCTGGATTTAGATCGATGGCCACTTCGGTATTTAAGGATTCATTTTGACCTAATTCTTTAATGTCTCCTGCCTCAATACGTGTACGGGTTTGCTCGCTTGAGATATAATCTAGATTTGGAAACCCAGTTAATGTATGATCTACTCCTAGCATTTCTAAGGAAGGAATATGTGTCGTAGAGGTGACCACAACCGATGCTAGTGGTACTTTAATGATAGCGTTTATGGTATTGTTTTCTAAGGCTTGTGTAAGCGAACCTTCGCTTTTTGTGATGTTTTGAGTTGCCTTTACAAGTGCATATTTATAGGTGTCTTTGCTTTCTGGAAATGCACCAGAAACTTCTAATAGCGTATAATCAGGAAATTCAGTAAGTGTAAATCCCGTAGCATAATCTACCGTAAAAGGTTGTTCAGTAGCAACTTTAGTATGTATCTCTTCTGTCTCTTTGGTTTCTTCTTTACAAGAAATAACACAAAGGCCTAAGAGTACAATTAGAAAAAAAGATAGATGGTGTTTTTTCATATTTCAAAAGTACTATTTTAAAAATGATAACGTAAGAGCGTATCATTAAAAAAAGCGAGTACTTCTTTTTAGAAGTACTCGCTTTTATATTTTGTGTTTTATACGCTTTCGCGAACCTGCATGCCGGCAGGCAGGAGCGTACTAGAAAAATTATTCATTAATCATACGCTGGTATAAGATATCATTTTGATCACTGTTAAATACAGCAGGTAATTCATGTGTGTTATACGTTGGTAGCGCTCTTCTTCCTAATAGAATCTCATTAATAACAGCATCTAAAAGGGGTTCTCCTTGAACTCCTAATTGTCCTAAATTAGCGAAGTCTTCTGCAATTAGAATATCGGGTGTAAATCCATCGAAATAATCGGTCAAGCCATTTGCATTTACAGATCGTAACACCAAAGGTAGCATCACATATCGGTGATTTGGATTGATGTCATCTGTTCGTCTAAAATTAGGTGAATCATAGAGAAGGAAAGAGCCTTCAAATTTTCCTGAAGTTGTCGTTCCTACTTGAATCACGTCTATATATGGATCAAGACCACTTAAGATCAGCTCACTTGCAGACGCTGTATTTCCTGTGGTAATCACATACACTCTCGTTAAATTAAGGCTGTTAATAGTAGCGCCATTATTTCCATTACCGATATTAGAATTGAATAAACGATCAAACTGATTATCAGGATTACGATCTTCATTATAGGTTTGTCTAATAAAGAGCTCTCCATTAAACTGACCTGTAATCATCGTGCTTAAATCATTTGCGGTTTCTATAGATCCGCCTCCATTATAACGTAAGTCTAAGATTAAATCTGTAACTCCGTCTGCTTGAAATTGTGCAAATGCATTATTCAATTGGTCATCAAATTCATTGGTAAACCCTGTATAATGTAAATACCCTATTTGCTCACCTTCAATAGACAATGTTCTAGCTGTATGTACAGGATTAATGGTAAGTTCTACTTGATTTAGTGTAATATCGGTACCATTAAGCGTAAAGATTTCTGTATCTGGATCATAATCGGCGAGGTTAATGGTAAATGCATCTTGTGCAAAAATAGCTCCTAAGTCAGAATTACTCGTAAGCTGTGCACCGTCTATACCTGTAAAAATCATTCCGCGTTGCACTCCCGCATCTTGAGCAGGACTATTATTAATCACAAAGCGTACAAGACCAAATACATTTCCGTTTCCAGATGGATCATTAAATAAAGCGAAACGCATTCCTGTAGAACGACGTATCCCGCTAAGGGCATTTTCTAATTCGATAAAATCATCTCTAATAATACTAAAACGATCATTTGGAGAGAGAAGTCCATCAAAAGTAGCTTCTGGTGATTCAAACTGTTCTAAAAAAGCAGCACGTTCTGCATCACTTTCAAAACGATCATTTGCCAAGTCAGGTACATCTGCTTTATACAAGGACCAGAAATTAAGACCTCTATAAATAAATTCTGAAATTTCTAGGTTACTCGCAGGTCTGATAACATCATCTAGATCATCAGAACAATTTACCATAGATAAGGATACAAGAAGACCTAGTAGTAAAAATTTAATCTTTTTCATTTTCATATGCGTAGTTTTTAATGTGTGTAGAGATTTTCATAGCAGCAATCTCTCGTTTTTTGTATCAACTATTAAGCCATGTAAACATAGCATTTATTTTTTGTTCATTTTCTTTAAGCCAAGCAATAGAATTTTCATTTTTACTCTGTTGAATATAATGGCAAAACGTTTCCATATGCTCACTTTGTGCTAATTTATAAAAGAACGGAATATAAAACCCTTTCCATAAGCCTTCTTTTTCTTTTGTTGTTTCTCCTAGAATCGTAAAGAAAGACGTGGTATTTTCTGTAAATAATTCATCATCAGACTTGTCTTTGTTTTCTTCTAAACTTTTAGAAGCTTCCAATAAAGAAAGCATTAACTCGGCAGATCCAAACTCAGTAGAAGGATTCAATGTAATATTGATATTCTTAGGAGTTCCTTCTTTAGTAGCCTCTTCAGTCACACCCTTACTAAAATTACTATATACCATATCTAACGCCTCAACCGACTTTTTTGTATGTGGTTCTGCTAATAAAAAATAATAAGAGGCTAGAAGCGTAGGTACTTTTTCTGCTTGTTGGTTATTGATATGCGCTAATAACAAATGTGACGTATGATGTCCTGAATCTAATAATGCACTTTGAATAGCATGATGTTCTGCATGAGAAGGGTCATTCATTTTAAAGTAATTAATCGCAAGATTGTAATGTAAGTAATTGTCTTTAGGGAATTTTTCGATGCCTTCTCTAAACAAATCTATAGAAGCTTCTGTTTCTCCAATACTATCTAAACAAGATCCTTTGGTTACATAGGAAGAAAGTACATATTTTGGATCATTATTATCCTGTATCACTATATAAAATAGCATTGTCATAATCTCCTAGTTTAAAATAGCTTAATGCAATTTGATTATTGGCAAGTGAAGAAGAAGCATCCATGTCAAGTGCTTTTTTAAATACGTCTATAGCCGTTTCATAATCTTCTTCCAGATACGATTCATATCCTTGCGCAATGATAGCTTCTATAGGGATATCTGACTCTTGGGCAACACTCGAAATAGAAAAAAAGAGAATGAAAGCAATACGTATATATGTTGTGCATTTTGAATAGATTTCTTGATTTTTTCCCCTCCCTGAAGGGTGAATCGAAGAAATCTTTAGTACTTCCTTTAGGATTTGAGGAAAATAATGAAGATTGATAGGATAATATGACAGTTGTGTTGTCAAAATGCACAACGGGTTACGTATATATCTTGTCATGAATTTCTTTAGTAATTATTGTTATTGATAGATGAGGTATTTTTTTCGTGTTTCTTTAAAACGATCTAGATCGGCATACCATCCTTTTTTAATTTCTTTAAAAGTATAGCCCTGCATGATTTGTTCTTGCAATTTTTTACTACCTGCATGCAATGTGAAACTTTGTGTTTTAAAGAAATTTTCTTTGTCAGTATGTGCTGTGTAGGCTTCTACGAGCCATTCTAAATTCACACGTGCGAGATAGTCTTGCTCCCGTAAATCCATTCCATTACATAGATTTCCTTTCTCTTTAGGACTTTTAGCACCAAAATTAGGTTGTGGTGTATAGGCAAATGGGAAGTATTCAGCAGGAAATTTTGGCGAACCAAATATCTGAAATTGCATTTCTGTACCACGTCCTGCATTGATGGTCGTTCCTTCAAAAAACCCAAGGCTAGGATAGAGGTTAATACTTTGATCATTAGGTAAATTAGGCGATGGCCGGGTTGGTAACGAGTATCGCGTCTCATAATCCCAATTTTGTAACGAGATAACCGTAATCTCACATTGAATGCCATTTGTAAGCCATTGCTCGCCATTTACCATATGCGCATATTCGCCAATCGTCATTCCATACACCAACGGAATAGGATGCATTCCTAAAAAACTACTGTGTTCAGGTTCTAGCGTTGGACCGTCTATATAGTGCGCATTAGGATTCGGTCTGTCTAAGACAATGACAGGAATTCCCTTTTCGGCGGCGGCTTCCATCACGTAGGTAAGTGTCGAAATATAGGTGTAAAACCGAACGCCTACATCTTGAATGTCAAACAATAATACATCAATATCTTCAAGCTGTTCCTGTGTGGGTTTTTTGTTTTTTCCGTGTAACGAAATGATAGCTAATCCTGTGGTAGCATCTTTTCCATCTTTTACATTTTCGCCTGCATCTGCAGTGCCTCTAAATCCATGTTCTGGAGAATAGACGCGCTTAATGTTTACACCAAGCTGTAGTAAGGAATCTACTATATGGGTACTTTGCTCTTTACTATGATTAGAGGTTTTAAAAATGAGACCACTTTGATTGGTCACTACGCCGACCTTTTTATTTTGTAGTAATGGGAGATATTCGGTTGTTCGATTGGCACCAACGATAATAGGTTCTTCTTGAGAACGTATTCCGTTCGTTTTTTGCTTTTCGTTTTTCGTATTTATTGCGGTTGAGTCCGCTTTCGCGAAAGCGTAATTAGCATCATTAGAAATGGAAGAAGCGTCATTGTCATTCGTATTTTGTACATCTGACTTCGTACTTTGTGTATTTCCACAAGAAAATAACATAAAGAGCGTTAAAAAAAAGGTATTTTTGAGCAAAAGAATCTGCATTTTGAATCTGGAGTATTTTATAGCAAAACGATTAAATAAGGCAACATCGTATAAAAGTAGTGCTTCTACTACGATTATAAAAATTGCCATCATTGCGATTGTGATTGGAATGATCACGATGCTTATCGCCATTGCTACAGGATTAGGATTGCAAAAGAAGATTCGAGATAAAGTTTCTGCGTTTAATGGCGATATATTGGTATCAAATTTTGATGGGAATAATAGCCAAGAAACTGTAAATCCTGTTCCTTTACAACAAGATTTTTATCCTGATTTTGATGCAGTGCCCGAAGTAACTCATGTACAAGCGGTAGCCACTCGTGCAGGTATTATCCGCACCGCAACCGATTTTGAAGGCGTGCTTGTAAAAGGTCTTGGCGGCGATTATGATTGGGATCGTATTGATGATTATTTGGTAGAAGGGCGCTTTCCTGTATTTACAGAAGGTCTCAATACCGAAATGCTTATAAGCCGATACCTTGCTAATAGACTTGGTTTTACATTGGGTGATAAAGTCATTGTCTATTTTATAGATAATAAGTCTGATATCCCAAGACCATTACGACTGGATATTGTAGGGATTTATGAAAGTGCGTATCAAGAGTTTGATAAGGTATATCTCATGGCAGATATACGCCATATACAGCGTATTAATAAATGGAAAAAAGATGAGGTAGGAGCCTTTGAAGTTTTTGTAGACGATTTTGATAAAGTACAAGAAATCAATAATGAAGTCTATAATAATACAGGTTCTTTTTTACGTTCTATCACAGTTATAGAGCGTAACCGAAATATCTTTGAATGGGTTAAATTATTTGATTTTAACATCGCACTTATCATTGCTATCATGATTATTGTGGCGGGTATTAATATGATTGTTGCTTTGCTGGTGCTCATTTTAGAGCGAACGCGCATGATTGGTATTTTAAAAGCGTTAGGAAGCTCTGATTTTAGCGTGCGAAAAGTATTTATCTATAATGCGATGTACTTAATCGGGATGGGCTTGTTTTGGGGGAATCTCATAGGCCTGGCATTGATTTATGCACAAAAGTATTTTGGAATTATTGAGTTAAATCCAGAGACATATTATGTGCGTGTCGCGCCTGTATATATTAATTTTGGACATATTCTTTTATTGAATATTGGAGTGTTTGTTTTATGTCTTCTCATGCTTTTAGTCCCTTCGTATATCATCACCAAAATCAGTCCTTCGAAGTCTATTCGATTTGAGTAAATTTATTATCTGTTAATAGTCATTTGTTTCCTGCTATTTGTTAATGGGTTATTCGTTATTGTTTGTATCTGAGTATTCCCTCCTAGAAAGGAGGGGTAGGGAGGTGTAAAACTTCAACAAGCTTAATGTAATACTTGCTGAAGTAAGAGGGGGTAGGTGTTTAAGTTTGAAAACATATATTCTAACGTATTATAAACACACCCCTTACTCCCCTCTTTCTAGAGGGGAAACTGTTATGGTGTTTTTTTGCTTTGCGTATGAGAATTCCCTCCTAGAAAGGCGCTTTGCTGAGCCTGTCGAAGTAAGGGGGTAGAGAGGTGTGAAATAGAGTAACACTCTATTTTAGAGTAGTACTCTATTTTGAGCAAAGGATAGAATCTGAGTTGAACTCAATTCAGTAATGGGGAAAACTAGAGAGAATGCTTAAAACGAATACCCAAAGTAATCAATATCTCGATCGCATTTTTCAGCGACAAGCGCCTTACTTTGTTCCGTATAATAATCACGATACTTTTTTGTTTTTGTATCGTTTACTCTAGGAATTTCTTTTATAATAATGCCAAGTCTATCTGCTATTTTTTGAACTTCTTCTGTATACTGTTCATATCTGTAGATGGTAATATCATCTATGGTATGTGTTGTCGTTTCGAAATAATCTAATTGATTAAAGAGGAAAGAGTCACTTCCGTCATTTTGTGCATTATTCATCAAATACTGTTCAAATCGTATACGTTCTGCCTCTATATCTAGCGGATCAGATTTATGAATTAATGCATACCAAGAAAGTAATCGATCCCATGGATTACGTACCATGCCGAATATAAAATAGTCTGGATACTGCTTAAGTAATTTGCCTTCCATGGTAGATGGATTACCGTGTTGAGCGATAATGTCTACTTGGTTGGGTAATGCTTGTTTTAAAAGAGAAATCATACTAGAACCTCCTGTTCTATGAATATGGATAAAGATGGTTTTTTTCTTTTTTATAAGAATCATGTTATGGAAATGTGGGTAGTCATTTTTTTTTTAGGGAGAAGTCTAGAGCCTGTGCTGAACTTGTTTCAGTAATGAGAGGTTTTTGCTTATTTATATTTCTCTATAACCGCTAAGAAATCGGGATCTTCTAAATAGTTTTTCCAGTCTGCATCTTCAAGAGTAAAGTCTATAGTAATATCATTATTTTGTAAACTTTGATTTAGATATAATATAGCTTCTTCTTTTTTGTTTTGTAAGGCATATAAACAGGCAAGATTGTAAGGGTTTCCGCCAAGTTCAATTCCTTTTTTAAGTTTTTGAAGAGCTTGTGAATATAATTTTTCATACTCTTTGCCTTTTTTCATTTTAGCTAAATATGTTAATGCGAAACCTAAACTGTTATATATTTCAAAACTGTTGGGACTTATTTTAATTGCTTTTTGATATTTTTCAATGGCTAATTTAATCAATGGAGTTTTTTCTTTCTCTTGCTTTATATCTGCTAAATTCATTAGATGAACTCCCCAGTTAACAAATGGAAAATAGTAATTGGAATTAAGGGAGATCGATTTTTTGAATTTTTCAAAAGCTTGATTGTATAATATCTCAGCTTCAGACTTTTCTTTTGAATTAGCAAAATTACCTAATGAATTTCCCCAATCACTATAAATTTCGTGATCGTTAGGTGATATCTCAGCAGCTTTTTTATATTTTTCAAAGGCTTGTTCAAATAAACTGTCTTTTTCTTTGCTCTCTTTTATGATTGCAAGTTTTGAAATATTTGTGCCTAAACTGAGAAAAATTTTATGCTCATTAGGGTTTATTAGTATAGCCTTTTCAAACTTTTTAATTGCTAATTCTAATAAAGGAACTCTGTCTTTGTCTTGTTTTTTATCTGCTAAGTTTCTTAAATATATACCCCAATTGGCATACGATAAATAATCTTCATTATCAATAATTATTGCTTTTTCAAAATGTTCAAAAGCTTTTAAATATAATTTTTCTGCTTCATTTTCTTTTTTTGTTTTAGCAAAATCACCTAATGTAACACCCCAACTATTATGAGTTACATTATCATTTGGTTCTATTTTAATAGCTTGTTGGAATTTTTCAATAGCTTTATTAAATAGTCTTTCTGCTTCTTCTCCTTGCTTTTCTGATGCAAAACTTGATAAAATATTCCCCCAATTTGTATATGCTGTATATTCTTTTGAGTTTAATCGTAAACCATTCTTATACTGTTTAACTGCTTTTTTAAATTTACCTGCAAGTTGATATTTTAATCCTTTAGTAAAATATTTAAGGGCTTCTTCTTCTAAGAGCTCTTTTGCTGTAGCATCAGATGTTTTTGATTCTAATTCTTTTAATCTATTTTCATATTCTTTAATCTGCTCTTTGAGCTTTGAAACTTCTTCAGGTTCTTGAGAATTATAGTGTTTCTTTATAGTTAGCAATTCATCAATAAAATCAACTATTTCGGTATGCTTTTTTTCGATGGGAGTTAAAAAATCTAAGGAACTATCTAGTGACTTATTGGTAATAATAAAATGTTTTTTGCCATAGTCTTTTTGGATTCGTTTAATCTTTTTGAAAATGTTGTTGATTTGAAAATCACCCATTCCTGTTCCAATGAAAAGTACGGAGTTGTTGTTGATGATATTTTTAAAAACATCCAAAGCATATTTTTCATTTTTAGCTTTTTTTGAGGGATGGTAAAATCTTTTGTAATCGGTAGGAAACAAAATCATATTATCTAAATGATCCAAACATCCATGAAGTTTAAAAAGCAATTCAGCATCTGAGTTTCTATGTTTATTCAGTTTATAATTTCTTCCTTTATAAGCTTTATTTCTTCGCAAAGTGGGTACTGCTTTCTCAAAAGCAATATCATAGTTAGTTGTAATAATCTTTTTAGAAAGTGTATTTAACTTTTGATGTAATGAATAGTCATTTTTCGAATCATCTAGTTCTAAAAAATCTGCTGTAATATCATAAATAGCTTCTCTAGAGAAATCAGGATGCTTTTCAATAAGGTGTAAAACCTCTATAGGTTCATACATATCAAGTAATGATAAAAGAGATTTTATATCGTGTCCTTTGTCTTGTAATTGAATGATAATCTCTCTTACCAAATTCCCCCAACCTTTTAGTGGTTGTCCGTTAGTATTTACTAGATTATAGGAAAGACCTGCGCCTACAAAAATGATCAATTTATTTTCAGCAATGGCTTGTCTTAACTCTACAGGTATTTTTGTTTTGCTCATTCTAATACAACTTTTAAAGAGTAGCTATTCCTAAAATAATGGATTTTTTATTTAAATGACTGTATATGAGTTGCTTTTAGATAAAAGCAATCATTATCTCGATCATAAACACAAATCGTTCATCCTTTTTTAATGTAGTTCTCTATCAATAATATAGTATACGGAAACCCGTAAAAATCCCACTTTCATAAAAACAGAATAACCCCTATATTGTATCGCAAAAAATAAGAGCTTTGAGTACAGAAAAAAAACAGATCATTTCCGATATGATTGCATTGGCAAAAGCAGATAATGTTTTGCATGAGCGTGAATACGATTTTATCCTTGCAGTGGCAGAACGTTTAGGACTTTCTAAAACTGATGTAGATGAAATACATGCCAATCCTTTAAAAATAAACGTACTTACGACCGAGATACAACGTATTACACAGTTTCATAGACTTCTTTTATTAATGAATGTAGATCAAGAAACCCATTTTGCAGAAATGGATGCTTTACGTAATTATGGATTAAAACTTGGGATTCGTCCAGAAGCGATTGAGCAAATTTTAAACGAAATGGAAGATCATGAAAACAATATGATTCCATCTGATCGTTTGGTGCAAATTTTTAAGCGCTTTTATAATTAGATTAGTTAATCAATAACTTTTTTACGATCACGTCCTTTGTACTAGTAACACGTATAAAATACATGCCTTTAGGTAATGTGTCAATGTATACTGTATGTATATTTTTTGATGTATCAAGCTGTTGATCCTGAAGTTTTTTCCCTTGTATGTCTATAATTGATAGTGATATCATTGGTTCTTTTCCATGATATGTTACTTGCACTTGGTCTTTTGCAGGATTTGGAAAAAGAACAAGCTGCTAAGAAAAAAGGAAATATTGCTAAATATCAATTTTGGCAACATCATAATAAACCTATTGAATTATGGAGTCCAAAAGTAATTAAACAAAAATGAGATTATATACATAACAATCCTGTGGCTTCTGGTTTTGTCATTAATCCTGTGGATTGGAAATACTCAAGCGCTAGAAATATAGCAGGTGATCCTGATGTAGCACTTGAAATTGATGCTATAGGATTTTTAGAATAATATAATGATTTAGGCACTCGTTGCAAACGAGGGCCAGCGGAGGCATAAAAATATATAGTTTTGAAAAGGTATATTTATGATGAGATAGGAATAGAATTTGAAAAATGGTAGTGGTCACTCGTTATAAACGAGCGCCAGCAGAGGAGCACTTTGATTCTGTTTTTAAATATATTAAAGAAACAACTAAACAAAGAATACAAGATTATGAGAAATCAAGGAATTAAATTAATCTATCTCTTAATTATTATTATATGCGTTTTTGGATGCAAAAAATCAATATATTATAACTTACAAGGAAACTGGAGTATGATAGAGTCTGATAAGTATCATGAAATTAAAATAAAAGATTCTACTATTAGAATATTTAAATACACCTTTGATTTTTCATATATTCAGAATAATTATAAAATTAAAGATGATACTTTCTTTCTAAATATAAAAAATGACAAAATCTATAAATACAAGTACTTAATAAATAAAATTAATGATTACACTTATCAACTTGAATCTACTAGAGATACTATTTTTTTAATCAAACGGCATGAATCTGATTTTACTTTTGATAAAATTACTGGTGATATATTAGACACTCAATTTCATATACATTTTAATGACAGATTAGTAAAAACATTGGATAGTATGAATATAGAAGTGCCGAAACTAAATAGAATTCTATATAATGAGTGACATTTCCACTAGAACTCTCCCCCGCTAGCGCTCGTCTGTGACGGGTGCCGTCAAGAGTAATAGATGATACAATTCAGAACAAAAGCCATACGTGATATACGTATGGCTTTTGTATTTTTAGAAAATCAGTTTAAAAATCAAAACACTTAATTTTACTTACAGGAACCGTTTTTTCTGATATAGTTATTTGCCTTTCAATAAGAAACGATACAAAAGTTTATATTCTAATGGAAAAAGAAATGTTTATTAGAGAAGTTGAAAGTAAAATGCAAATGGTACAAGATCAACTACCAAAAGAAACATTATCTAAAATACGATTTAATCAACTATTAATTTTAATTGATGACTTAAAAGGGTATACACCTCAGAGTAAAATCAAAAAGGAAAAAAAGTTAATTATTGATTATTTACATGTATTAGTACATGCTAATTATGATGATGTAACAATGAAGGATATTTATACATTAGAAAAAAAATATATTCATCCGATACTTAGTAAGTTAGATAGAGATGGTTATGGGTATACCATTAAGAATAGTTGGATTCTTGTCTTTCTCGTTTTTTTTATAATAGATGCTATTTTAATAGCTACAAAAGTTTCTAAATGGTATTTCCATATTCCAATTTTTGCAATAATTTCAGGTACTTTTTTCTTTATAAGAGAAAATAAAGCTAAGAAAATGGGAAAGCTTTGGTAGTAGGATTCATAATTTAAAAGCTCACTTTGCATAAGTGAGCTTTTCCTGTATAATGATATTGTTACTGTATACGCTTTCGCGAAAGCATAAAAAACAAGAAAACCGAAGTGATCAAACTCCGGTTTTCAAGCAGTCGATAATGCGAGGGAATCATTGGAAGTTAGGTCGTCGCATTACCTAATGAAATTAAGTACTGAGAACTCTGTAAGACGCACTCAATACGATATGTTGAATTGATCCCGCCCAATGGCGGGACCTGTTTCTACAGTACCTTCTTGTTGATTAAAATGGTCTAGAATATCCCACCGCCTTCTTTCTCGTCATTATCACGACGCTTTCTAGATTTAGCACGGTATTTATTACTTCCTAAACGAAGTGATAAGGCTGCATTAATCGTATTACTCTCCCAGTTAAATTGTATGTTCTGATTAAATGGACGCGTTCCTGTACCTTGAAACTTCATGGTATTAAAGATGTCATTATAATTCAAACTTGCCGTTGCTTTTCCTTTCCAGAAATTATAACGCGCTCCAATATTGGTCATAAACATCGGGTCTACTTCAAATTGGATGTTTTCGTTAGCACCTCTGTATAAAATGAAAGCAGAGAAGGTCAGTTTTTTTGTAGCCTTAAAGTTGTTGAATACTCTAAAGTTCCAAACCACATTGTCTATTTCAAAGTTATTGCTTACAATATCAGTTACTGTTGGGTTTTCTATAGTAGGATCTACTGTTTCTGCAAAAGACTGTTGTGTTTGAGAAAACACATCAAAACTTGCATTAAAACTCCACCAACTTAATGGTTTATAATTCGCTGAGATCTCCAAACCGTATGATGAGGTGTCATCAAAGTTGTCATTGGTAAAAATCAAACTATTTAAATTCGGATCTGTACGATTGTATAATAATGCTTGGTTGATTAAATCAGATACCGATCGGTAAAATACACCTGTGGTAATAGATCCTTTCTCAAGATTACGTGTATAGTTTACCTCTAGTGAATTTGTAAACTGTGGAATTAATGACGGATTTCCAAATGCCGAAATAAGCGGTGTGCTAAACTCTCTAATTGGGTTCACTTGCCCAATACCTGGACGATCTACACGACGACTATAACTAAACTGATATTGGTTCTTTTCAGATGGATTATAGGTAATAAATGCCGATGGGTATAACTGCGTATAGTCATTTCCGAAGTTACGTAATACACTGTTTCCATCACGAAATACATTTACAGAAGGATCTGTGTCAAAGTTTGATAAATCATCCGTAACGACACCCTCCTGAAAGGTTTCTCGTGTATCTGCAGTTACGTCTACAGATTCAAAACGAAGCCCAAACTGTGCAGACCATTTTTCCCACTTCTTATTTACAGAGGTATATAGTGAGTAAATATCTCTTGAATACTCAAAATTGGTCGTAGGTGCATTGATAAATGTAGTAGGATCTGTCGATAAGTTAAATGGATTGATCACAAACTGATCTGTAGATCGACCTATTTCAGAATCAAATAAACGAGCCTGTGCACCAGCTTCTAATTTTAATGTTTCCGAAATAGGATTTACATAATCTAAATTGATCGTTGTTCTATTACGTTCTGTGTCTATAAAGTCTACAAAATCTTGTGCTACATTTTGACCATCAAAAAGAAAGAGTCCGTTTTCATCGGCATCAAAGATATTGTGATCTACTTCTAATTCTATAGAGCTCCCTTCTTTGGCAAGTTCTAGTTTATAATCAATATTATATTGTTGTGATGTATTGTCATTTCGGTTATCAAATAGCTGACTTACATCATTGGCATCTGTAGGAAAATCTACGATAGTTGTTCCAGTGACAAATCCATTAAATAAATTCTGATTGGTAAAAACAGATAGAGTGTTTTTATCATTGATATAATAATCCAATCCTACTTTAAATAGATTGGAGTTACTATCATCAAAGAAGTCAAAATCTTGAAAGATTTGCTCTTGCTCGCGATCTACAAAACCAAAGTTGGCGTTTTTATTGTAGTTACCTCCCCAGCTTCCAAATACATTGAATTTCCCATTTCTGTAGTTCACATCTATACCCGTATTCCATTTAGGATTGTCTTGGTAGGTAAATCCTGTATTGATATTGACGTTGGTTCCTAGATTAGCATTCTTGTGAAGAATGATATTAATCAATCCGCTCATTCCTTCAGGATTATACTTTGCCGAAGGATTTGTAATTAATTCTATTTGTTTGATTGACGTAGAAGGGATTTGTCGTAATAACTGTGCCACAGGCACATTAGATAACTTCCCATCGATCATTACCTGTACATTCTGATTGCCTCGTAATGATAAATTACCAGATTGTTGATCTACAGTTACAGAAGGAAGATTATTCATAATATCTCCCGCAGTAGGACCTGAGGTTGTTAAATCTTTACCTACGGTAATTACCTTACGATCTATCTTTTGTTGAATCGTGGTACGTTCTGCGACAACCGTTACTTCATCTAACCCTGTCGCTTCTTCTTCAAGAGAGATAGTTCCTAAATCTATATCTCTGTTTTTACGACTAACACTGATGGGCGCACTATATAATTTATATCCTATAAACTGAATATTTACTGTGTTTTCTCCTTCTGGAATTCCTTTAATTTCAAACAGACCATTATCGTCTGTAATTCCTCCTGTTATGATTTCGCCAGTTGCGTTCAGTATCGATACAGTAACAAAAGGAAGTGGTTCTTGTAATTGCTTGTCCAGTACTTTCCCTTTTACGGTTCCTATTTTATCTACTGGATGGGTTGGATTGGCGTAGCTTATACTACCCAATAATAGCACAAGTGCTAAAAAGAGTTGTTTCATTTTCTGATTGAGTTTTGATTGATGAATGTTGTATGTTACACATATTACCTTGTATAACATACTATAATTGCACACAACGTCGCAATTATGATAACAAGACGTCTAGTGTGTCCTAAATGTTACGAAGAATTTTGACTTTAACATTTAATTTTATTTTTTTTAAGAGTTAAGGTGTTCAAGGAATTTACAGTTGGAGTTAATGTCTGTGTAGTAACTATTTGTTATGTAGTTATATATAGAAAAAGGGAGACCGTTAAGCCTCCCTTGATCATGATCTCCAATCTTCCCCCCGAAGATTTACTTAATGATCAGTTTTTGTGTACTCATATTTTCTGTAGATTGAATGCGTAAGAAATACATGCCTTTCGCTAAAGTGCTCGTATCGATTGATTGTGAATTTTGGAAATTCTCTAATGATATAGTTCGTAGTATTTTTCCATTCATATCTACGATCGTTAGTTCTTGTAATGATGCCTGACCTGCATAAGTAAGTGTTACCTGATTTGTTGCAGGGTTAGGGTAGAGGTGTACGCTTTCGCGAAAGCGTATATCTTCTATATCCAATACATCACGTTCTTGGAATACAACTAGGAATCGTTCTGGCTGGATCCCTCTTTGCGTTGTGAAGTGATAGTCATTTTCTTTTAAATTGATGATTTCATTTTCCACCTGATCAATCAGAAATACAGGAGTGTTTGTAATAGTAACGCCTTCAAAATGATCAATACTAATGGTGTAGGTTTCTTCTGTTTCTACCGAAGTAGCAAATCCTAAGGTAAGTTCTATTGCCGTATCAAAAGACTCTCTTCCTTGTATAGCAAGCTGTTCTCCTGTCTCTAAGGTGGTAAATAGAGAAATAAACGTTCCTAAACGAATGGTGTCATATCCAGGATCAAAGTCAGGTGTTGCTTGTGGGGTAAAACCAACGGCAGTTTGTGATGTAGCATCTTCATACGCCGTAGTTGTTAGGTTTAACCACAGTAAGTCTGTACTGGTATTTTCTGATGTGCGTAAATTATCATTGTTTCCAATGACGCGAATACCATTTGTAAATGTTACGGGTGTATTGCTCATCGCTTGCGATTGATCTGCTTTAATGGCAAATCCTTGCCCTGAAGACATAAATTGTCCTGGTGCTGTTCCTCCATTGACTGCCGAAATCCCTACCAATGCATTACGTACAGAAATATCATTCATAGAGAAGTTGCTAGATCCAAACCCAGGTAAATCTTCTGATGGATTTGTGATATGCTCCCAATAAAATACTTCATTTACAGCATCATTTGTTGTAATAAACGCATTCACATCAATGGCAGAGGCGTATGGATTTCCCAGTAGGTTATAATTATTGGTTGTTTCTGGACCATTATAATTGATAGGTACTGTGATCGTTCCCGAGTGAAGTGTACCTTCATTATAGGTTAAATCATATGTAGCTTCAGGAGAATCAATTTCGGCAGATGGGAATACTAATAATCCAATACCTGCCTCTGGTACATCTCTAGTTCCTGTATATTCATCTAAATAATCAAGGTTATCGTCTAGGAAGTTTTCGGCAAACTCAAATTCTGGGAACTCCACAAAATCAATAACGAAGGGAACAAAATTGCTAGGGATGATTCCAAAAACAGCACGCGAACTTCCGTATACTTGGTCTCTGCTTTCACCATTCATAGGACTACTCAATGCAATGAAATTACGCGCTTGAATAGAGGGTGTTGTTTTTGTGACGTTTATAGATCCGTTATTAATAGTAACCGCATCTTCTGCTACTTGTACAATACTTCCTTCATTAGCAACATTCAGCGTACCTTCTACAGTAATATCAAAGACCGATCGTAAATAAAAACCATCACTTATTGCGACCGTTCGTCCAGAGGCTATGGTACAACTACAAGCATTGATACTTTCAGGTTCAAAAATGGTGTTGTAATTCCCATTAAATAATGCCGATTTTGTATTGTCTGGAACACCGTTAGACCAACTATTTCCATCCCATATGGTGCTGTCAGAACAAGGTTGTGGGTCTGTCTCTACAGCTTGTATGGTAAAGTCAAAGGCATTAGAATTAAAAGAGCTCTTATTTACTCGTAAGAGATAGGAATTACCATTAATGAGTTCAAAGAAGCTTCCGTCGTTATAAAAGCAATCTATTTCTTCTCCAGAACATTCTTCATATAATGTAAACCCTTCAGAATTTGCTACAGCAGAAATTTCAACAGTTCCATTTACAGGCATAGTGAAGCTATACCATAAATCTAAATTATCTACACTTGCAGTGTCGCAAGATGCATCTATACTTTCAGTGGCACCGCGGTTATCTACTGGAATAACAGTAGTAGTTTCTTGGAGCACTTCTATGGGTTGAGGCGCGTCACATGCATCATTTGTAGCGGCTTCAAACGCTTGGATAGTAAAACTAACATCTCCAGAGGAGAAAGCTCCTTCGCTTACTCTTAAAATGTAGGTGGTCATTTCGCTTAAGCTATAAAAATACCCGTCATTGAAAAAACAACCCAATTCTGTTCCTCCACACGCATCAAAAATACTCACCCCTACAGTTGATGCAATATTAGTGACCCGTACATTCCCATTTACAGGCATGGTAAATTCATACCAGACATCTAGATTATCAGTAGTGGTAAATTCACAGGAAGCATTCATACTCTCTGTTGCAGCAGCCGTATTGGTTGTATATTCCAATGCTTCTGTTGTATTTACGGTGATTGTTTCTCTGCTTGAACATGCATCATTTGTTGCTCTTTCAAAGGCTTGTATATTGAAACTCACATCTCCAGAAGAGAAGGCACCTTCACTTAGTCTAAGAACGTAGGTTGTCATCTCATTTAAATCATAAAAGAATCCATCATTAAAGAAACATCCTAACTCATTCCCTCCACACATATCAAAAATACTCATACCCACTGATGATGGAATATTGGTGACACGCACATTTCCGTTTACAGGCATGGTAAATTCATACCAAACATCTAAATTATCAGTAGTAGCAAATTCACAGGATGCATTAAGACTTTCTGTTGCAGTAGCTGTATTGGTTGTATATTCTAATGCTTCTGTTGTAGTTACGGTGATGGTTTCTCTGCTTGAGCATGCATCGTTTGTTGCTCTTTCAAAGGCTTGTATATTGAAACTCACATCTCCAGAAGAGAAGGCACCTTCACTTAGTCTAAGAACGTAGGTTGTCATCTCATTTAAGTCATAAAAGAATCCATCGTTAAAGAAACATCCTAACTCATTACCTCCACACGTATCAAAAATACTCATACCCACTGATGATGGAATATTGGTGACACGCACATTTCCGTTTACAGGCATGGTAAATTCATACCAGACATCTAAGTTATCAGTAGTAGCAAATTCGCAAGAGGCATTGATGCTTTCTGTTGCAGCAGCTGTGTTGGTTGTATATTCTAATGCTTCTGTTGTAGTTACGGTGATTGTTTCTCTGCTTGAGCATGCATCATTTGTTGCTCTTTCAAAGGCTTGTATGTTAAAACTCACATCTCCAGAAGAAAAAGCACCTTCACTTAGTCTAAGAACGTAGGTTGTCATCTCATTTAAATCATAAAAGAATCCATCATTAAAGAAACATCCTAACTCATTCCCTCCACACGTATCAAAAATACTCATACCCACTGATGATGGAATATTGGTGACACGCACATTTCCGTTTACAGGCATGGTAAATTCATACCAGACATCTAGATTATCTGTAGTAGCAAATTCGCAAGAGGCATCGATGCTTTCTGTTGCAGTAGCTGTATTGGTTGTATATTCTAATGCTTCTGTTGTATTTACGGTGATTGTTTCTCTACTTGAACATGCATCATTTGTTGCTCTTTCAAAGGCTTGTATTCTGAAATTAACAGTACCCGCAGAAGTGCCAACTTCACTGACTCTTAATACATATGTGGTTGTTGCATTTAAATCATATATAAATCCATCATTAAAAAAACAGCCGAGTTCATTTCCTCCACAGGTGTCAAAGAGTGTAATACTTACTGTACTTGGAATATTAGTGACACGTACATTTCCATTTACTGGCATGGTAAATTCATACCACACATCTAGATTGTCTGTACCTACAAATTCACATGAAGTGTCGATACTTTCAGTAGCTGTTGAGGTATCTATCGTGTATTCTGAAAAATCGCTGGTGGTTACTGTGATGGTTTCTCTATCTATACACTCATCATTAGGTGCTTGTGCATTGATTGTAAATCCCCATAAAATCAATGTTAAAAAGAGTATTGTTTGTTTCATAATGTTATAATTTGTCGAATTGGTTTTGTTAGTTTAATGGTTGTAAGGGGAGTAGATTATAACACTGCAATATATTTTAGAATGGTTTAAATGTTATCTATGAATTCTGTATGTAAGAAAAAATCTATGAATTCATATAGTTTTTTACACAAAGTTATATGTAAGTCAATACGTCTATTTTAAAAATAGCGCATAAAAAAAGGAGGCCTAAAAGCCTCCTTTTTTTCATCGATAGAATCTCACTAAAACACCTATTCAATGATTAGTTTTTGTACTATAGTATCAATATCTGACTCGATGTTTAAGAAATACATTCCTTTTGCCAAATCACTGGTTGGGATGACTTGAGCGTTTTGGAAGTTTTCCAGTGATATTGTACGAATAACTTTTCCATTTATATCTATAATCGTTATCTTTTGCAGCTGAGCTTGTCCTGCATATCCTAGTGTTACCTGCTGTGTTGCTGGGTTAGGGTAGAGGGTTACGCTGTCGCGAAAACTAAATTCGTCTGTACTTAATACCTCGCGTTTTTGGAATACCACAGTAAAACGCTCTGGCTGAATACCGCTTGTTGCTGTAAATGAATATCTATTCTCATTTAAGTTAGTTGTTGTATTGGTTAGGTTGTCAATTAAATACACCGTTGCGTTTTCAATGTTATTCCCTTCCAAATGATCGATGCTAATGGTGTAACTCTCCTCGGTTTCTAACGAAGTAGCAAATCCTAATGCAATTTCTATTTCATCATCAAACGCTTCTCTTCCTTGAATGGATAGTTGTTCTCCTGCTTCTAGAGTTGTAAATAAAGAGATAAAGGTCCCTAAACGCGGACTATCATACCCAGGATCAAATCCTAGTGTTGCATTGACTGTAAATCCAATACCTGTTTGAGAAGTAGCTTCTTCATAGGCTTCTGTGGTTAGGTTTAACCAAAGTCTATCGATGTCACTGTTTTCACTATTTCTAAACCCGCCATTATTTCCAGCCACACGCATACTATTGGTAAATACGACAGGGGTATTAGCGCCGGCCTCTAATTGATCAGCTTTGATTCCAAATCCTTGTCCAGATGGCATAAACTCTCCAGGAGGTGTACCTCCATTAACGGCAGCTATCCCAAGGAGTGCATTACGTATAGAGATATCATTCATAGAGAAGTTACTGGTTCCAAACCCTGGTAAGTCACCAGTAGGTATGGTTAAGTGATCCCAATAGTATACTTGATTCACGGCATCATTGGCATTGATAAATTCGGTAACATTAATAGCCGATGCATATGGATTTCCAAGAAGGTTATAGTTATTAATGGTCGCAGGCCCATTGTAGTTAATAGGTACGCTAATGGTTCCAGAGTTTAACGTCCCTGGGTTCATAGCATTTTGTGTATAGGTAATGGTATAAGCACCATCACCTACATTAGGCTCAGGTTGTGGGAATACGAGTTGTCCAATTCCTGCATCAGGTAAAGCAGTACTTCCTGTGACAGGGAGTAAATAGTCATTATCATCATCCAGGAAGTTTTCAGCACCCATAAATTCTGGGAATGCCATTAAGTCTATATCAAAAGGTACGAAGTTACTTGGGATGATACTAAATATAGCTCTAGAATTTCCATAGGCTCTGTCTCTAACTTCGGCAGTCACAGGGCTACTCATGGCTACAAAGTTACGATCATCTAAAGTAGGCGTTGTCTTCGCTACAGAGATGGATCCGTTGTTGATAGTCACGGCACTCTCATCAGTTTGTACCATACTAGCTTCATGAGCCACATCAAGGGTTCCATCGATAGTAAGATCACCTGTTGTTTGCAAATATCTTCCAGCAGTAACGGTGACAGTAGCAGTTGAGTTAATGGTACATGAACAAGCGACAATATCTGCATCAACAGTAGTCGTGTTATAATCACTATCAATGACAGCATTCATAGATCCATCAGGCGTTCCATTATCCCATCCCATGTCTGTAAACGTAGTTACAGGCAATCCTACACATAATGGAAGTTCAGGGATAGTACAATCAGGTGTGTAATTTAGAATTTGAGTTGGTGGATCAGTGACACAATTGGCATTTTCAAATGCTCCTGTAAATGGGTCAAATGGTCCACAGGCTGTGAAGAATTGATCATCAAACGGATTGGTGGCATCAAAACACAGATCAGGAGATACCGCAGATGCGCCATCTAAGAATTGCATTCTTACGTGTACTAATACCGTAGGGGTATTGGCTACAATATTATCACCTATCATTCCACCACTACCGTTTTGTTGCCAGATAAACGATACTTTAGAATTTGTAGCATCATTGATGAAGAAATCATTGTAATGATCTCCAAGTACGATAACAAGATCTGGTATGGGTTCAATAGTGGTTTGTCCTCCTAAGATGGTTGTGTTAGGTCGTTCAAAGGTAATGCTACTAGAACCATTAATAAGCGTTCCAAAGGCAACTGTATTATAATCTAAGAAGAATTGTCCTGATCCTTGAGAGTAGGTTACATCACTAGTGATTATGACATCTATTTCATAGAAATCGTTCATGCCATCATTAGTGATTTGAGGATTTTCAAAAGAGAGCTCAATGTTTTGAGCGTTGATTGTGAACATTGCGCATAGGGCAAAAAGAGTGAGTATACTTTGTTTCATTGTTATTGAATTAGTGGTTTGTGAGCTTTTATACGCTTTAACGCTTCGCTCTCCCTCTGGTCGTGAATCTCGCAAGCTCGATTTCGCGAAAGCGTATATATTTATAAATTAAAATTGCTGTATACGCCCAGCATTGGGTTGAATGATAAGTGCGATATCTGTGTTGAGAATATTTCCATCCATATTGGCATCAGAACCAGCGTATACATTAATGCCTCCAGAAGCAGAAAGTGCACTAGCTATATCTGTATTTAAAATGCTCCCATCAGAATTAACATCTCCTGCATACATCGCAAAAATCCCATTGCCCATAGCTCTTAAAGCGAGTGCTCCTCCAATCACAGCATTGATATCTGTACTGAGATCAAGATTTGTTACAGTTTCTGAAAGTGAAACAGTGCTTGCTGTAAGAATACCCAAATGATTGCGATGCCTAACAGCTATATAATAATTTCCTGAAGGGCTATTTATTGCCACAGCGGAAGTACCATCGGTAGCGACGATATCTCCGTCACGTTGCAATAATGCCGATTGCGATACCAGTACATTAGAAGCATCATTTTCATCTCTAAGTTCAATGAGTATCCAATCTACAATGGCATTTGCTCCTGTTGTAGTAAAAACGGAAGGGTCACAAGTAGTGCTGTCATAGGGACTTGTTGTTGGAATAAGGATTGAACTAGCAATACGCAAGTCATCTCGCATCAATGATTCTTCTCCAGCATTTGGATTAGTGAATGCGCCTTGTAAGAATACAATAGGGTGTATACGTATACGTATACGTTGAGGTGCAATAAAACCTTCAGAAATAGAAAGTGTTGCAGTGTTACGTTCGGCGATTTGTACTTCGCCAATCGTATATAAAATACTGATATTTCCAGCAGCGGTGCTAGCACCGCCACTATCAATACTAAAACGGTCAATGGTCTGAGCAAATACATTGCTCATGAATAGTAGTGAGATAAAAATGAATGCTTTTTTCATTGGTTTTTCTGTTCAAGTTGTACGATACGTTCTTGTAATTGTGCGATAGCTATGGTTTGTTGTGATAGCAGATCTATTTTTTTGTTTTGCTGGTCAATGAGTTGTTGTTGCTCTTGAATAGCTTTAACTAAAACAGGAATTAAATCAGTGTAATACACACCTAACCTGTCCAATTCCTTTTTTTCGCGGGTTGCATCTTCGTCATCGCCAGTAGTTACATATTCGTGTGTTTTTACGACTTCAGGAATAATTTCTAGTAGATCTTGAGCAATCAACCCAAGTTTTTCTCCTTGTTCTGGTTTTGCTTTCCAGCGAAAACGAACAGGATTGAGTTCTAAAATTTCGCGTAAGCCATAATGTAATTGTTGAATATCTCTTTTTTCTCTACGATCTGATGTGTTTATCGTACCATCGGTTGCCCAAACGGCTTCCCATCGTAAAGCAGAACCACCTAATTGAAAACTGTCATCGGTATCTGGGAAGAGTCCACAGTTCCATTCCAACCGATTAGAACCAGTATCTTCTACGGTTTCAGTACCTATACGTAAACGACCATTAGCGATATGAAGGCGCTCTTGGGGAACTGAGGTACCTATACCCGTATTACCATTTTTAAGAATGGTGAAAGCATTACTTCGGCTTAACGAACCTGTTCCATTTCCAATAACAAAAAGGCGATCAAGACTGACAAAGTTTGTTGTTGATAAAGGAGTATACTCGGTATTATAGGTGCCCATTACAGTTTCTCTATATGAAGGAGCTCTTGTTCCTGAACCAAAAGCCATAGCATAATTTCCAGAAGCATTGGATACTGTGGCTAGTGCTATAGCGCCTTCGCCACTAGCTACAGATGAAGTCCCAATAGCGACTGCCTGTATTCCCGATGCTTGTGTCTCAAATCCTAAGGCCGTAGAGCGATCTCCTAAGGCTTGTGAAAAGTTACCCATTGCCGTAGTTGTAGCACCAGAAGCTTCTGTAAACCTACCAGAAGCAAACGATTGAACTCCAGTAGCTTCACTTTCTTCTCCTACTTGTAATGCGCCATTTTTATATAGAATGAATGCATTTGATCTAGTATTGGAAGCAGTACCATTTCCAATTACGAGTAAACGATCACTTGAATTAAAATTTGTAGTAGAGACAGGCGTATAACTTGTGTTATAGCTACCTAATGCAGTTTCAGCAAAAGAACGTGCATTGACATTAGAACCTATAGCGACAGCTTGATTTCCAGAAGCTGTCGTCACATTTCCCATAGCTGTAGATCGTTCTCCTCCTGCAAAAGTTTGTACACCAATAGATGTAGCTCCATCTCCTTGTGCTATAGTGCTACTTCCTATAGCTATAGCACTTAACCCGCTGGCTGTTGATTCATTACCAAAAGCGATAGAAGCAAGTCCAGAAGCTGTAGTATCAAAACCACCAGCAATTGCAAAGCTCTCAGCTCGTGTTCTAAAACCTAAAGCAACAGCATTAGAACCTACAGCTCCATACTCAGCAAAATCACTATCCGACTGACTTAAGTCAACGGCTCCTGAACCTATGTCACCAAAAAAATCAGGATTTTGTCCTACCAAGCGCCATCCTGTTGAACCACCCTCAGTAATAGCTTCCAAGCCATTTACGTTTTGAGCAGTTTGTGCACTGATAGCGTAGGGAACTGTTAGAAATTGAGTCGTCCCTAGATCAGTTAGTCCACCGCCAGAATTCACCTGAACATTTAGGAAATGAGTATCTGAAGTCCAATCAATAGCTGTATAATCGCCACTTAATACTGTCCCTTCTCCAATGTTGAGTATGATCAATCCATTGGTGTCTGTAGTAGGGGTGTGGTTTTCTGAATATACCATTATTTGATCATCTCCTTCTAGAATATTGAATTGGATGACAACTAATTGATTAGATAATGGCGTCCCTTGATTGTCATTAATGACCGCTTTATAGTTGATATTATTTTGCGCCTGACTTATCAGACAAACAAAAAAGCCAACCAATACTAAGAGTATATTATTTTTCATAGGTTTTGTTTTGTAATAGCGCTGTAAGCTGATTCATTTGTGATTGTAAATCGGCAATGGCAGCTTTGTTTTGCTGTTGTTCGTTTTTATAAGATTGAATGATCTTTTGTTGTTCTTGGATAGCTTTGATGAGTACGGGAATCAAATCGGTATAGTATACGCCTAGTCTGTCTAACTCCTTTTTTTCGAGGGTTGCATGTTCACCTTCCCCAGTAGTGACATATTCATGTGTTTTGACTACTTCAGGAATAATCTCTAATAGATCTTGAGCAATCAGTCCGAGTTTTTCCCCTTGTTCAGGTTTTGCTTTCCAGCGAAAACGTACAGGGTTGAGGTCTAAAATTTCGCGTAAGCCATAGTTTAATCCTTTAATATCTTTTTTCTCTCTACGATCTGAGGTGTTGATGGTTCCATCGGTTGCCCAAACTGCTTCCCATCGTAAGGCAGAACCGCCTAGTTGAAAAATATCATCGGTATCTGGAAAGAGACCGCAATTCCATTCTAATCGATTAGTACCTGTATCTTCTACAGTTTCGGTGCCGATACGTAATCGTCCATTGGCAACATGCAATCGTTCCAGAGGATTGGAGGTACCTACACCAGTATTTCCATTTTTAAGGACCGTAATTGCGTTATTTCGATCTGAAACATTCGTGCCATTTCCTACTACAAATAGTCGATCTGTACCAGCTATACCAGAGGAAGAAGATGCGTATAGTTCACTATAACGACCAATAACAAATTCAGAATTTGAGAATGCAATAGCACTAGTTCCCATGGAAAAAGAATGATCTCCGAAGGATTGAGAATTAGTACCTAAGGCTACTGAGTTATCCCCGCTAGCAATGGTGGCATTTCCACCAGCCATTGTTTGAACACCATCAGCATTACTTTGAGAACCAAAGGAAAAAGATCGTGCACCACCAGCACTTGTTAAAGAACCTGTAGCAAACGATGCAAATCCTGAGGCTGTCGTACCACTACCAAAAGCAGCAGCATTAGTACTGGTAGCTGAGGTACTCGCTCCTGCAGCAAAAGATGAGCTTCCCGAGGCTTCCGTAAAAGCGCCCATAGCAACAGCTCCTGCTTGCGTTGCCGTTGTGCTTAGACCTGTAGTAAAAGATGCTGCGCCAGACGCTGTTGTTGTAGATCCAAAGGCAACAGCAGTTTGACCACTGGCAATAGTGCCGCTTCCTGCAGACAAGCTATATACACCATTAGAAGTAGTTTCATTTCCTAAAGCAACAGCAAGTTCTCCTGTAGTACCATTCGCACTCACCATAGAGTTATCCATAGTGATATTCCCATTTTTATAGATGGTTAATGCATTATTCCTTCCACTTGAATTATTACTACCATTTCCTATTTCAAAAAGCGGATCACTAGGAGTCCATAAACCTACACTTCCTCCTCCAATATTATTACGACCAAAAGTTGCCGAAAGAAGTGCATCTGCACGCAACCCTATTCCTTGAGCAAAGGATACATCTCCTATAGCGTCGCTGGTACTACCAAAAACAACAGAACCCGTGCCTGAAGCTGTAGTTGCTCCTCCTGCGGCAAAGGAGAAAGCCCCAGAAGCCTCTGTAGCAGAACCTGTAGCAAAAGAGGTGTCTCCAGACGCTATGGTTGAAACTCCTACTGCAAACGCTCTATTACCTGTAGCACCTCGGTTGGTATTTGGAGAAGTTGTGATACTTAAATCAATAGCATTTTCACCAATATTTCCATAATTATCAGGATCACGATCCTTTAATCGCCATCCAATACCATTACCTTCATCTATATCTTCCAAGCCCATGGTGTTTTCTGCGGTTTGTGCATGTAATGCGTACGGAACAGATAGAAACGGAGTGGTTCCCATATCTACAAGCCCGCCTCCAGTATTGATTTGTACGTTTAAAAAGTGATCGGTTGTAGACCAATCAATCGTTGTATAATCTCCGCTTAATACTGTTCCTTCTCCAATGTTTAAAATAACAAGTCCGTTGGCATCTGTCGTTGGGGTATGATTTTCAGAATATACATTTGTAGCGCCTTCTAGAATCGTAAACTGAATAATGATGAGATCATTGGCTAAAATAGTACCAGTGTTATCTCTAATAATGGCTTTGTAGTTAATAGACTGTGATTGCGCTATTCCTATATAGAAAGGAAGTATACAACAACTTATACATAGTAATTTCTGAAAGACCTTCATAAACAATACGGGTTAGTTTACTCATTGGTGTTATTGCTTTTAAAAAGTAAACATCAAGATGTACTGTTTTTTAATTTTTATTTGTAACTGATTGTTTGTTAGTGATTAGGGAGTGGTTGATGTTTAGGTAATCGTACTAATTTTATAGGCGTCATTTCTTTTTTATACTTTTAACCCACATTCTGTATTAGAACTTTACAATGAGGTTTGAAACAGCAATAAAAGATGATGTTTTCTGAGTTTTAGCATAGCACCGCTATAGTTAAACTCAAAAACGTAGCGTAGCGATATATTTTGCAGTTGTTTCAAAACGGAATAGATTTTCTAATGCAGAATGTGGGTTTATTAGCATAAAATGTTTACCTCGGCTTCCGAAATGCACTAATATGAAAAAGCAACGCCTTATCACTGGATTAAAAGAAGACCGACCGGATGCATTACGCGATATATACCTTGCCCATCGCAAGGCTTTTTTGCGTTATGCAAAGAAATATCCTATCACGAGCTCTATGGCTGAAGATGTGTATCAAGACGCTATTATTATTTTGAGAGATAATGCACGTCAAGGGAAACTCGACAATTTAAAAAGCGAACTCCGAACCTACCTTTTTAGTATTGGGAAGTATTTGATTTATGCGCATTTGCGTAAACAGAAAAAAGTGCATCTAGTAGAAGATTTCTCTGAAATGTATAATGAACAAACGGTTATGTCAGAAATTGTAGAAGCTACGATTCCTGATGGAGAGCGAAAACATCAAATGCAACTAGCTTTAGAACAACTAGGAGGAAAGTGCCGAGAAATCTTGTACTTATTTTATTATCGTGGCTTCAGTTTAGATGAAATTGTAGAGAAGCTAGGATATAGTAGTAAGGATGTAGCCAAAAGTCAAAAATCTCGATGTCTTAAAAGTTTGAAGACCCTCGTAAAATCCCCCAATTATGAATAAAGACCTATTAATTCAAAAATATTTGCAAGGAACGTTAAATGAAGCCGAAGAGCAATTGTTTCAGGAGTACATTCAGAATGATCCTTCGTTTGCAGATGATATTCCCTTTTATGATGATCTTAAGTACGCTTTCGCGAAAGCGGACTACGATCAAACAAAAGCACAGTTACACTCTTTTTATAAAGAAGAAAAACGTTCCTCATGGAGAAAATGGTCTGTTGCTGCTACACTTTTAATCCTTATTGGATTGAGTAGTGTATGGTATTTCAATACTATAGATTCTACAGAATCACTCTATGCTCAGTATTTTGAACCGTATAAAAATGTTGTACAACCTATAGTTCGCGGTGAGGTGTCAGAAGACATAAAAGTGTTAGCTTTTAGAGCCTATGATGAACAAAATTATAAGGAGGCTATTGTATATATAGAGACACTTTTAGAAAATAAAGAGGAAGGTATCTTAGTACTTTATAAAGCAAATGCTCAGTTACAGCTAGGAGAAACAAAAGAGGCTATTGTGACGCTAGAATCTCGCATTAAAAAAACAGATACGATCTATGCCGAAGCACAGTGGTATTTAGCATTAAGTTATTTAAAACTGGATAATATTGAGAAAACAAAAAGTCACTTGAATACCTTGCTTACTACCAATTCAAATTTTAAGCATAAAGAAGCTCAAGAATTATTGAAATCGTTGGAATAAGAGTTTCTTACTTATAAATAAAAGAAGAAAGATTCCTCCTAAAATGAGTCCCCATTTTTTCCAAGACTGTTCTTTTTGATGGATAGGTGTTGGATCTCCAGAAATCACAAAACCAGACCAATAATACGGATGCTGTAAGGCTGGGTACTCTGTATGAGCATCAAGATAATCTTGTTTAGCAAGACGAAGAGCTTCATCCTTAGGGATTCCTTTGTATAGATGGGTATAAAATCCTGTCATAATAGCGGTAGTTTCTGTATCGGGTACTTTCCAAAGACTCATGACGGTACTAGCAGCACCCGCATGTGTAAAAGCATTGGCCATGCTTTGTATTCCTTTGCCTTTAATTTCTTTGCCGATACCCGTTTCACAAGCACTTAGAGTAACTAAATCTGCATTTAATTTCAGGTCGTAAATTTCTGAAAGTGTTAAACTCGTACGTGTTGGATCTATAGCTTCTTCTTCATAAAACTGAATTTTACTTAATACTGGTTCTTCTGTATTTGTAGTGGCATGCGTAGCCAAATGAATAATAGAAGCTGTAGTAACGTTATTAAGAAAAGAAGTTTTAGATGCTTGCTGATCTAAATAGGTTTTGTGATTACCGTACTGACCTATGGCTTTTATCTCATCGGCACTTTTGGAAAGCCGATTATTAAAAACCCCTTGTCGTGTAGCAAAAGGAGCCATGAGTAACGCTTGATTTGATGTTGAGGTCTCCTCTTGGTCTCTGGTTGTTGTGATATGAACAATACTCGTTTTTGCTAATAAATACTTATTTTCTTCCTCAATCCATAACGAACTTATAGGAATAAGATGCAATTTATCATCTAGTAATATGGCAGTTTTTGTGTCAGGGCGGATATATTTTTCAAAGAGTGTTTTGTATATCAATTGATGCGATTCCTTATGGATAGGTGTATTTATTTCTCGAACGTCAGAACTCACTTTATCGATAGCTATTTCTAATTCGGTTGTGAGTGGTATTTTATCAAAGTGCTGTATCGTGTCATTTTCGTGTAGCACATAAATGGCTTCCTGTCCCCAGAAATAGTATAGTTTATTGTATCCTTCATAAGTAGTTCTACTATTTTTAATAAATGGAATGGAGTCAATATCCTTATGTTGCTGCGCATCTTTAAGTTCGTTGAGTATAGTAACATATTGACTTTGTAGACGTAATTCTAAAGCACTATCAAACGTTTTTTGCTCTTTATTGGTTTGCCATTCTTGTTGGTATAACTGCATCAAATTACCATATACATTCTTGAACTGCGTTTCATCTAAAAAAGCATCTTCATCACTAATCCCTCCCATGAGTTTTATCAATTCATGCGCAGTTGTATACGATTGTTTTTTTGTTTTTAAGTAGGTGTTGTCTTTTGTTTTGGTATAGAATGCTTCTGCGAGTTGTGCTTTAAATAATAGATTGTCTAGCAAAATATTTTTATGTGCTTTTTCAATATTATCTAGATCTAGAGGCATATGAAATATCGTCGTGTCACGTTGTATTTTAGTATTTACCGTAAGCGCTTCTTCGCTGTAATATTGGGCATTTTTATAATCGTTAAGGTCTAGATAGTATTTCGCTAGTTTAATAAGGAGTGCCGCTCTTTCTGTATTTCTGATTTCTAGAGATTCTTGTAATGCTTTTGTACTAAGTAACTCGTTGATTGCTTCCTGATGATTTCCTTGTAAATTATGAATATCAGCAATACGTTCGCTTAAAAACCATTCAGAAAAATGAGACTTAAATTTATCAGTATCTCGTAGTTTTTTTAATGTTAAAGATTGCTTTATGGCTTTATCATAGAGGCTGTTTTTTATTAAATAATCTATATGATAGGAATAGAAATCATAGACAAAGAATGAAGGTTGTGATTGTGCATACTTCTTCGTTTCAAATTCTTCAATCATTTTTGTAACCTTCTGATGCTGATTGGTAAGTGTGTATGTCTTAAAAAGCCCTCCATAGCTTAAATAAAAGGGTAATTTATGTTTCCTAGCTTTTTCTAATGATTGCCTATAGAAATTTTCAGCCTTTTTATAATTGTACTGAAACTCTTCTGTTTTCCCCATTCTATATAAAATGGACATATAGAAAGCTTGGTATTCAGGATCTTTAGTGAGGTGTTCTCCTTGAAGTAAACTTAATGCTTTTGAACCATAATAATAAGCAACAGTAGATTGGTTATTAAGACTCGCATTGGTACTTAAAGCGGCATATAATTTTACCTTTGTCATGCTAGGTTTTTCTAGTTCCTTTTCAAAAGATAATGCTTGGTATAATGGTGTACTCCATTCAGATATTGGTTTTAAAAAATTAAAACATCGATACTCTAGTAATTTTGTTTCGATTATTTCTTCGGGAAGTACTAGCTTTTGATATAGAGAATCTGCCTTATGAATAAGGGGTAACGCCGTATCTGTATCTCTTTTCTTTAAAACTGTTTTTGCTTGCGCGAAATAGATGTCAGCAGCTTCACGATCTATACGATTTTGGGATGAAGGTACCGTCTGAGCAACGATTTCTGTTGTACACCAGATACAACCTAGAACACATAACATCGAGAAAAGTATATGTTTCTTTAGGAGTGGGATATACATTTTTGAGAAAGGAGATTAGTTTCTACTAGTTAGTTACTAATATACAAACAACCTGAGAACTTCAATAGACTAGGTTAATTCCTTAATTTTTAGAGGGTCTTATTAAGGTAGTATTTTTATATGTTTTGTTCTTACCAAAATTATAAAAAATGAATGTACTGTATACGCTTTCGCGAAAGCGTATATAACCAAAACCCCTTACGCCAATTCCTTCAATTTCTCTTGAAGTACTTTAATCTGATCTCGTAGTTTGGCAGCTTGCATAAAGTCGAGTTCTTTGGCAGCAGCTTCCATGGCTTTACGCGTACTTCGAATACTCTTTTCTATTTCTGGTCTGGTTTGATAAGTTGCGGCGTCTTCGGCAGCAAGATCAATGAGGTTTTGAGCCTCTATGGTATACGTTGCTTTTCGCGTAAGCGCATTATCTAAACTCTTTTTAATCGCTTCTGGTTTAAGTCCATTAGCCGTATTATAGGCGATTTGTTTATTTCTACGGTAGTCACTACCATCGATTGTCTCTTGCATGCTTCGAGTGATCTTATCTGCATACAAAATGGCTTTCCCATTTACGTTACGCGCGGCACGACCTATGGTTTGCGTTAATGAACGTTTACTACGTAAAAAGCCTTCTTTGTCTGCATCAAGAATAGCAACCAGTGAAACTTCAGGTAAATCAAGTCCTTCACGTAATAAATTCACACCAACAAGCACATCATAGAGCCCTTTACGAAGGTCTTGCATGATTTCTACACGCTCTAAAGTGTCTACATCTGAGTGAATATATCGCGTACGAATATCAATACGTGCGAGGTATTTAGTTAACTCCTCTGCCATACGTTTCGTAAGTGTAGTTACTAATATACGTTCATCTCGTTCTATGACTTTATTAATCTCTTCGATGAGGTCATCTATTTGATTGAGACTCGGTCGCACTTCTACTATAGGATCTAGAAGTCCAGTAGGACGAATGATTTGCTCTACGTAGGTCCCTTCTGATTTCTGTAATTCATAATCTGCTGGTGTTGCAGATACATAAATGACTTGATTTTGAAGTAGTTCCCATTCTTCAAATTTCAACGGACGATTATCCATGGCAGCAGGGAGTCTAAACCCATATTCTACAAGATTCTCTTTACGACTTCGATCTCCACCATACATCGCACTTACTTGCGAAACCGTTACGTGACTCTCATCCACGACCATTAAATAGTCTTCAGGAAAATAATCTAATAAACAGAACGGACGTGTACCTGGCTCTCTTCCATCCAGATAACGCGAGTAATTCTCAATACCAGAACAATACCCTAATTCTCTGATCATTTCCAAATCAAAATTAGTACGTTCATTAAGTCGTTTGGCTTCCAAATGTCTTCCTATATCTTTAAAATAATCAACCTGTTTGACCAGATCTTCACCTATTTGATTAATAGCGCCTTGTAGTACATCCGGTGAGGTTACAAACATATTTGCAGGATAGATACGAAGTTGTTCGTATTTTTCAATCACCTCACTTGTTTTAGGATCAAAAGCCTCTATTTCTTCAATCTCATCTCCAAAAAAGTGCACTCTAAACGCAATATCTGCATACCCAGGGAAAATTTCGACGATGTCTCCTTTGATTCTAAAATTACCACGTCCAAACTCCATTTCCGTACGGCTATATAGTCCTTGTACGAGTTGTTTTAATAACATGGTACGCGCTATAATCTGATCACGTTTGATCTCAATAACATTCTTCTGAAACTCCGCTGGGTTTCCAATACCGTATAAACAAGATACCGAAGCCACAACCAGTACATCGCGTCTTCCAGAGAGTAGGGAAGAAGTGGTACTCAATCGCATTTTTTCAATCTCATCATTGATAGAAAGGTCTTTTTCTATATAGACTCCAGACGACGGAATAAATGCTTCTGGTTGATAATAGTCATAATAAGAGACAAAATATTCTACTGCATTCTCTGGAAAAAAAGCCTTAAACTCACTGTACAACTGTGCTGCAAGAGTTTTGTTATGGGCCAAAACCAATGTGGGTTTTTGTACCTGTTCAATCACATTGGCGACAGTAAATGTCTTTCCACTACCTGTCACTCCAAGTAAGGTTTGATATGTCTCTTGTGCATCAAGTCCTTCTACAAGAGATTTGATAGCAGTAGGTTGATCTCCAGTGGGTTTAAAGTCAGATTGTAATTTGAATTTCATAGATACAGTAGCTACGCTAAATTAAGGCTTTTTACGCTTTCGCGAAAGCGTAATTAGATATAAAACATTAGGGAACTTAGATGGAATTTATAAAAGTAAAGCGAGCCTAGCCCGCTTTACAAGTTTAGTGTATATGGAATTCAAAATAGTGTTTTATATAAAGATTGTCAGTTCAATCTCATAGTGATGTAAAATCAAATCTATACTATATCACGTACTATTTGAAATTGTATACTATGAATATAGTGTCCCTTAAGCGGTTTATGGTGAATGCCGATAAATCATTACTTATATATAATTTATGAATATATAAATGTGATTTAAAACCTGCTATAAAAGATATGTTCAGCTATATACAGACAAGTATTTATCAACTTTGAGACTATTTTTTGCAATTCATCCTTAAAAAATAACAGTTGGGTGACTCTTACTTTCTAACAAGAGGTGTTTGTAGCATCTTTACATCATCAAACTAAAACATAGAAATCATGAATAATAGAAAACAAGATTATAAATACGAAATAGCACAAGCGTATATCAAAGAACTTAAAGAATTTTACACACACTTAATTACATATCTAATTATGGTACCTGTGTTTATTTTTATAAATTACTATACAACTTCTTTTCCATGGGCGATATTTCCAATTGTAGGATGGGGTATTGGTTTGCTGAGTCATGCATCGCAAACATTTAATTGGAACCCATTGTTTAATAAAGAATGGGAGAAACGTAAAATAGAAGAGTTTTTACGTAATGATGAATTTTAAAATATAGGAATTATGGAAGATCAAGAAGATAGATATCAAAGAGCGAGAGAGAGAGTTACAGCGCTTAGAAAGTTTTACGGTAAATTAGGTAGTTTCCTTTTGTTTGGACTTTTATTTTTAGGATTTAATTACTATTCAAATGGATTGAGTTATCCTTGGTTCTTATGGATTATTGGATTTTGGGGATTAGGTATTGTGATGGAAGCATTTAAACTTTTTGGAACAGACTTATTTTTAGGTAAAAACTGGGAGCAACGTAAAATTCGTGAGCAAATGGAAAAAGAAAATAGAAATAGTCAAAACTGGTTCTAATGGCAGCTATGGATCAAGAAAAGTATGAGCGTATAAAAAAGCAAGTTGAAAATGAAAAAATATGGTATTCCCACCTTTTCATTTATATCACTATAAATATACTGTTACAATTATTTTATGCAGGTATTTTTGATGACGGAGAGTTTACGCAGTATATTCCTTGGTGGGTACGTTTTACGACACCATTTTTCTGGGGACTTAATGTCTTTGTACACTGGCTATATGCTTTTAAAAAAGTACGTTTTACAAATTTTTATAAAAGATGGGAAGAACGTAAGATCAAAGAGTATATGGAAGAAGAAGAAAAGGATTTTATACGTACAATTAAAAAGTAACTATTTCTTTTTTAAGAAAATGAATGCGGACTATTAAACACTGAAAGAAGATGGAAGGTATAGATCAAGAAAAATTACAACGAGCAAAAAAACAAATAGCAGATGAGAAAGGATGGTATACACACCTCTTTATCTACCTGGTTATTAATATCTGTTTACAGTTATTTTATTTTGGACTCTTTGATGATGGAAGAATAACAAGTCACATGCCTTGGTGGGTTCATTTTACAACACCGTTTTTCTGGGGTATTGGATTATTGGGTCATTGGTTTAAAGTATTTAAGAAAGTTGGTTCTATAAAATTTTATAAGGATTGGGAAGCCCGCAAAATAAAACAGTTTATGGAAGAAGAGGAAGAGGATTTTTCTCATGTAATTAAGAGAAGGGGTTCTAAAAAATAACTAATAACAAGTATTACAAAATGAATCATAGCGACGAAGAAAAATACGAACGTGTCAAAAAACAAATAAAAAATGAAAGAAGTTGGTATTCACATCTACTTGCTTATATCGTTTTTTGTACTGTAGGTCAATTATTTTATGCAGGTGTTTTTGATGGCGGATCGTTTACCTCTTATATCCCTTTTTGGACACGGTTAATAACACCTGTTTTATGGGGAATAGCCTTGCTGTTACATTGGTTCTATGTTTTTAAAGGAGTTCGTTACAATGCCTTTTATAAAAAATGGGAACAACGCAAGATTCAAGAGTATATGGAATCAGAGGAAGAGGATTATATAAATAATAATAGAAAATAACAGAAATAAACTTCCCTCTTCAAGAGAATAGAAATGAATAATCAATCAAAAACAACAATGTATTATGAAACTTTTTAGCACTATTGTAATTATTTGGATTACATTTTTAGGAGTACAAGCACAAGATTCTTTTGTTATAAAAGAGGTTACTTTATTTGATGGTGATACTGTTATTGAAAATACATCTGTACTTGTAGAAAATGGTGTTGTCAAGAAAGTAGGCAAACACATCAAAGGGGATTATGAAGTGATAGATGGTAAAGGGAAATTTTTAATGCCAGCGCTCACTAATTGTCATGTACACTCATTTATGGTTCCTCAATTGTATGAAGCTGCAAATGCAGGAGTGTTAAACCTATTAGATATGCATGGGTTAGAATCGATGCAGCACTATATGACAGATATGCGTGATCAACCTGGAACGGCAAGATTATATAGAGCGGGCTATGCTGCTACAGCTCCGGGAGGTCATGGGACACAGTATGGTTTTGAAGTACCCACACTTGAAAAACCTGAAGATGCAAAACAATGGATAGCAGATAGAGTAGAAGCAGGGGTTGATCATATTAAAATTATAGTAGAACCTTGGAAAACCACCATCTCTCATGAGATCGCAAAAGCATTGATAGAAGAAGCACATGCAAACGATAAAGTAGCCGTGGTGCATATCTCTAAAGAAGAAGACGCGTACAAAGTACTGTCTAATGGAGCTGATGGATTGGTACATATCTGGACAGATATAGACATGCCCCAAGAACACTTAGATGACCTTGTCAAGAATAAAGATTTTTTTGTCATTCCTACCATTCTTACCAATGTATTAGTACAACCTTTGTATTTTGGAAAGACAGAAGAAGAGACCGCAGCTGTAGAAGCAAAGCTATTGAAAGAGGTAAAACGTCTGTATGATGCAGGAATCCCAATATTGGCTGGTACAGATCCACCTAATGCAGAAATCAATATGGGAACCGATTTGTATAAAGAGCTTATCTTTTTTAGTAAAGCAGGAATTCCAGCCATAGATGTATTGAAAAGTGCGACGTCATTACCCGCTACAAAATTTAATATAGGAAAGACTGGGTTTATAAAAGAAGGCTATGTTGCAGATATGCTCTTACTCTCAAAAAGCCCTTTAGATACCATAGATCATATTTCAAGTATCGAAACAATATGGAAGGCTGGTACGATACTTAAAAAATAATCTGTTTCAACTATAAATTAAAACTATATTTATATAGTAAAATATACGCTTTCGCGAAAGCAAAATTAGAAACGCAAATCAATAGTTTGTTATCTACTATTAGATCCTGTTCTACACTTAAAGTAATTTTAATAAAACGTATAGTATACCTGTCATGATGAATGTACTAATTATAGAAGATGAAAAACCATCTGCACGAAGACTCAATAGAATGCTTGCAGAACTAGATGTAACCGTAAATGAAATGTTACATTCTGTAGAGGAAGCTGTGGCTTGGTTTAAAACCAATACCCATCCTGATTTGATCTTTTTAGACATTCAATTGTCTGATGGTTTATCTTTTGAAATTTTTGATCAGGTAGAAGTAAAGAGCGCTATTATTTTTACAACCGCCTTTGATGAGTATGCTTTGCAGGCGTTTAAGTTGAATAGTGTTGATTATTTATTAAAACCTATAGATGATGAAGATTTAGAAAAAGCAGTCGCCAAATACAAGGAACGTATCCCAAAACAGCAAGATGTAGCGCTGAATTTTGAAGATATTAAAAAACTATTAGGTGTTACCGCGGTAGAACGTGAGTATAAACGTCGTTTTACAACCAAGATTGGACAACATCTTAAAATGATTCCTGTAGATGAAATAGAGTGCTTTTACAGCGAAAATAAAGGGACATATGCAGGAACTACCGAAGGAAGGAATTACTTATTAGATACGACACTGGAAAACTTGGAAGATGAACTAGAACCTAAAACCTTTTTTAGAGTAAGTCGCAAGTTTTATATAAACATCAATGCCATTAATGACATTATCTCGTACACCAATTCTCGATTACAGATTAAATTGAATAATTGGAGCGAACAGGAAATTATTGTCAGTAGAGAGCGCGTGAAAGATTTTAAAACTTGGATAGACTAAAAATTAAGGTTTTATATAAGATCTGTCAAATGAGTTTTTTTCAACATGTTGTTTTATAAAATCAATGACTGCTATGAAATCTGATGCATCCATTTCAGTCTTACTGATGATGATGTTCTTTTTTGCATCTTTATGAAACAACACCATATGTTGTAACTTGACAAGTTTGTAACTTGAAATTTCAGTCCAATGTATTTTCTGATCTACTTTTTTATTTTTATAATTTAGATACGCATTTGTAAATTCAAAAGAACCATGATGTAACATGTCATTTACATTGTGATCTGGTATATATTCTAAGTAGATTTCTCTATATGCTTTATATCTTTTGTTGAGTAGGTAGTATCCGAAAATGACAAATGTTGAAGTAAGTAGCAAAAGACTACCCGCACTTCGCCATTTCAAGGCAACTGCTAGACTTCCTAAAACAAAAGCAATGACACCTATTATCAAAAGTAATTTACGAATTGTAAATACATCATGTTCTATAATAGGTATTGATGATTTCATTTTTATTAATTCAGTTTTATTTTTATTGTAGTGTTACAATTTACATATTTTGGAATATACTAGTTGGATGAGGCTGTCTAAAAAGCAACTTAATACGTCATTCTGAATTCATTTCAGAATCTTATCACATTAATTACCAATGTAATGAGAAACTGAAACAAGTTCAGTTTGACGATGGTTACATCTTTTTAGACGGCCTCATTTTACTATTAATTTAATCCCGAGCTTTCCTTTTTTGATATAACTCAATAGCTTTTAAGTAGTTGATGGCACCATTCATAGATAAATCATTAATAAATCCATCTAGTTCTGGATGATGTATACGAGTCCATTTTACTAAAGAATCCCTTTCTTTTTGCCATACTTCCCAATCTGCATTACTACAATCTTGGTTTTCAATTTTAGCTATTTTTCCTGATATAAAAGAAAATAAGTGAGTACAGGTAAGTGGGTTGTTTTTAAGAAACTCAAATCGAGGCGAGTGTACAGAAACAGTAGCAGATACCTTATCATCAAGTTTTTTTATCTCAATGATTTCATATACAGGTTTAAAAACAGAGTCCCATTTAAATTGTTCGTGATAACTCTTATGATTAAAAGGCATGATAAAATCACCTTCTATTAGTGTAAGACTATCTGATAGTGTGTTTTGAACCTGGCTGTAATTAGATGATTGAAAGCCATTATAATAATCGCTCACACGTTGGGAGATATCGTCTTTTTTATTAGCACAACTTATCGTAAAAAAGAGTATACATATATGAAATAAATACTTTTTCATAGGATGTTAATGATTGAGGTTTTATAGGTGATATTGATACTAATTATTCTTTTATAATCAGATTTCTAAATCGTCCAGAAGAACCGAATCCAGTCCAAATACCTATTGTTTTTGATGTTGTTGAAGTTAGCCTATCAACAATTAAAATAGGTTCAGGTATATTATTGACAAAAACTTTGACTGTTTTTTCTTCTATATGAATGATTGCTTTGAACCAATTGTCAGGATTTGGAGGTATCTTAATTTCATTTTCAAATTCTCCAGTTCTCTCTTTTCTAAGTTTTTTCCAAGTAAATTCTGGATGGTAAATGTATTGAACCATATGCTCTTTTCTTTTTTGTTCTTTGGCAACAAAGTTGAAAGGCCTGAAATATATAGCTTCATACGTTTTGTCATCTTGAATATTAAAAGCAACTCCAATGAAGCTTTTTCCTGGATTATTCTCCCCTAAAAGTTCTATTTCGATAATTCCTTTTTCAAATTCTATATCTTTAATTATTCCAATACCATCTCCATTTTTTGCATTCATTTCTACAGCATCTTGTTGCTCTCCGAATACTGATATCGAACGATTTACTGCCTTTATTTTCTTGTTTTGAACCTTATGAGATAAGTTGATCTCTTGTTGACAGAAAGCATTGAGAGAAAACAGAATAATTGTAATAAGGACACTCGTTTTTTGGGTTTTCATATTCTTAGTTTTAATTACCATTAACCATTTTTGTATATGACATGTTACAAGGTTCAAGTACTAAAGTTAGCAAATACAAACAGAATAGAAAACTCGCAAAAATTTTCAGTTATAGAGGAAAAGAAGCAATTACTTATAGTCCATTGTTGTAATTAGTTATTTTTCATCACTTTCTAAAACATCTCTTAATTCAATAATATCTTCTTTTACGAATTTATTTTTAACTAGCTTTAATGCTTTATTATTAAATATTTTAGATTTTTCATAGTCCTTTTTTTTGTAATAGCCGTTTGCTAAGTTGTAATAAAAATAGCTTTTTCTTTCATTGTTATTTACTTTGACAAATTTTAATCCTTTATTCAAAATTTCGATTGATTTGTCAAATTCTAATAGTTGATTATATGATTGACCAAAATTCAAATAAGTGATATTATTTGTGCTATCAATTTTTAATGATTTTTCGAAATAATAAATTGACTTTTTTTTGTTATTTAAATCTGCATAAATTCCAGCAACTGCATTAATAATGATAATATTTTCTGGCTCGATATTTAATGCTTTAAGGTATAGTTCTTTAGCTTTTTCAAAATTACCTTTAGCACTTTGTTCAGCTCCTAAATCTAAAATATCAGATGCAATACTATCATTTATTTTACCACGTTTATATTGATTTTTATTATGAATAGAAGTATCACCATTTTGTTTATGTATAATTTTTTCTGAATCTTTTATGCAACCGAAAAGTGAAAGTGTTATTAATATGAGTAGTACTTTTTTCATAAAATTAATTATACTATGTGTTTCTCTTTAAATATATGGATATAATTAACGTTCAAAAACTTGTTTTTAATAAAACTGTATTGTAGTGATTATTAATAACAGTTAATCCACCTGATTTTCATTAAAAGCACTTGGTAATAGAGTAGGAATAAACTTCATAAGAATAGGCAGTAGTATCGTTCCTCCAGGTAATAAAAATATCGCTAGAGAGGGAATGGTTTTACAAATATCTAACAACTGGTTTTTAACGACTTTTTTCTCATCGTCAGAGAGGTCACGTACAGTAGAATTTCCTAATAGAATTACTAAGTCTTTACTTTGTGTAATTTCTTTAATAAGGCGCTTCTTATTACGAAGTATTAAGGTAGAAACCGTTCGTGTGGTTTGGTTGTAAAAATGCTTAACGGGATTGCTATAATTCAGATAGGCAATATCTTCCTTATGTTCAGAAATAAAATGTCCAACCGCACTAAGGGAGGTTTCCTTCTCTGTTTCTGTGATATGGAGTTTTTGAGAGATTTCGTTCATAAAAATCTGCTCATGGGCGTCTATTTGTTCATCATCAAATAAGGATAAGGCACATAAGTCGAGTAAGTATAGTTGTTCTAGTGGTTGGGATACCACATTGCTTTGTATATCTTCTAGTGTGAGATTGTCACTTTTTATCGTAGTATTATAACGTATAGAACTCTCAAACAGTTTAATAAGCAGTTCGTTATAATGATCTTTATTTTCTTTTTGACGAAGTGCTAACCATACAATTTGAGTAAGGTTTTTTTCTAGGCATACGGCATAAGGTAATGGATCTTCGCCAGAAATTAGATAATGGTCAAAACTCAATACATCTAAGAATAATAATGCATTGGTAATAATATGACTAAAATTCTTTTTAAAGAGCGGTTCATTGGTTTGGATACGTTCTGTAATGATCTTCTCCAAAATTCTATAGTTGGCATCTGTAGAACTTCCTAATTTAATAGGCGGGCCTCCTTGATTTTTATTGAGGTGACTATAAAAAGAAATGATGCTTTTAATACAATCTGTCGCGCTTCCATTTTCTATACAATCAAAATAAGTGAAGGTAAGTGCATCAAATAAATTGATTTTTGTCTTTTCTTCTTCAGTCCATTTTAATTGTTCACTTTCTTCATCGCAAAGTGTTTTAATAGAGGTACCATAAATAAAGCCATTTTGTCTAAGTTGTCTATACATTTCTTCTTCATCCATAGGATGAGTATCCATAAACTGGAGTAAATATGGGAGATGTTTTTTTATCCAACCTAAGGCCGATGGGTTCATGTATCTATAACTTTATCACAAATGTAATTGAATTGCGGCAACCATATATTTCCTAAAGATAAAATTCTTCCATTTTTAGACATAAAAAAAGCTCAGCAATAGTGCTGAGCTTTTCATGTATATACTGAGATTAGTATCTCATATATATGCTATATCAAAGTCTGATTAGTTTACTGCGTTTCCTAACTCAGAACCAGCTTTGAATTTTACTACATTTTTAGCAGCGATTTGGATAGTTTTTCCAGTTTGTGGATTTCTTCCTTCACGAGCATTACGCTGAGATACAGACCAAGATCCAAATCCAACTAGAGAAACACGTCCTCCACTTTTAAGTGTTCCTTCTACGTTTCCTAAGAAAGACTCTAATGCTTTTTTTGCTGCTGCTTTAGTAATTCCTGCATGCTCCGCCATTCCATCAATTAATTCTGATTTGTTCATAATGTAAAATTTAATTAATTATTGTTACTTAAACTGTGTGTTTAATTCTACAACAAATTTATACGTAAAATTCACTCATGCAAGTAATAGCAAGGGAAATCGGCGATTTTGTTAATAAATCAAGGCGATTGTTAATAAAGAAGGCCTTTTTTGGCGATTTCTGTAAGCCCAATGGGAGTGCGGGTTTAGCGCATTTTGGCATTTTTGTTAAAATTATAGCCGTTTAAAAGTGACTTTACATCCATTTTTCGCTTGCCTGGAAGTTGTATTTCTGTAATAAAAAGGTATCCATTTAGGGTTGTGACTTTTAGGTGGCCATCTTCTATTTGAATCGTTCCTAAAGGCTCTTTTGCTTTATTTTTTTCTGAAGTTTCTGTATACGCTTTAACGCTTTGCTCTCCTTCCAGTTGTGAATCTCTCAAGTTCGATTTCGCGAAAGCGTTATAAATTTTAACTCGTTCTTCTTTATCATTATTTATAAGGTAACACCAAGCTGCTGGATATGGACTCAAACCTCGTATATGATTATGGATAGTTTGGGTAGGTGCTTCCCAATTAATTTTTGTGTTTTCTGGATATAATTTATACGCTGTTTTGAGGTCGCCAGATTGCGGTTGTATGTGGGTGGTGACAGTGCCTTCTGCAATGGCATTTACAGTCTTCGTTACAAGACCTGCTCCCAGATGCATTAAACGGTCGTGGAGACTTCCTGCATTTTCATTTTCTCCTATAGAAAGACGCTCTTGAAATATAATGGCGCCGGTATCTATTTTCTCATCTATAAAAAAGGTAGTGACGCCTGTTTCTGTCTCTCCATTGATAATAGCCCAATTAATAGGAGCAGCTCCACGATATTGAGGTAGGAGGGACGCATGTAAATTAAAAGTGCCATATTCTGGCATTTTCCAAACCACAGCTGGAAGCATACGAAAGGCAACAACAATTTGAAGATTGGCATTTAATGCTTCTAGTTCCTTATGAAAATCTTCATTTTTAAGATTAGTAGGTTGTAGTATGGTGAGTCCTTGGGATTCTGCATATACCTTTACAGCACTCTTACGTACCTTTTGTCCTCTTCCTGCAGGTCTATCTGGTGCTGTAATCACACCAGCGATTGTATAGTCTTGTGTAACTAAAGTTTCTAATATGGTAACGGCAAAGTCTGGTGTGCCCATAAAAACGATGCGTATGTCTCTCATAATATCTTATATGTATTTACTGGGGTAAGTGTAATCTTTTTTTGATCTAAAAGCAATTGTAATGTCGTAATAATTTCAGTTTCGGTATACGGCAACTCAGACAGCTCACGGGAACTTAGGTCTTTTCGCGAAAGCGCATATAAAATAGCTTCTGTAATAGTACCACTTTGTTTTGAGGTTGTATTTTGAGACAAACAAACGTCGCAAGTACCACAAGGTGTTGTTACCTCTTCTCCAAAATAGGAGAGTAGTTGTATATTTCTGCAAGTAGTTGTGTTTGCTACATAGTTTTTTATGGTCGCTATTTGTTGCTTTTTATAATTGGCCTGTGTGGTAATATGAGGCGCAATCACATGAATGGTACGATCATCTTCTCGAGGAACTAAAAAGGTAATAGCCGTGTCATAGCTTTGATGATCATAGGTAATGATATCATCTTTGGCTAACATTAATAATGCATTGTGTACCTTATCTATAGAAGTACCTGCTTTATTTGCAATGACACTATAGTTTATGGCGGTAGGTTGTTCAAAAATACCCCCATAAGTACGCAGTATTGTTTTTACAATCTCATCCCATTGCGGATTTTTAATCAAGTAATACGTCAGAGCCACATCGGTAACATTAAATGTTACGGTTGCTTTTTTAGTAAACTCTTGCGATAAGCTTATAATACTATTACGATCTAAAGCCAATAATGCATTATAGGTACGCATGGTGGGTAAGGAGTAGGTTTGGCAAAACGTACTGAAATTAAATCGGTGGTTGCTTTCTTCCCCTTCGCCATAAGAGATTTGAAAGTAATTATTGAGTCGGCTATAGATTTCTTTTACGAATGCTACCGTGGGAATGACTTGCAAAAACTGATTGTTAAGGCGTATGATATCATTCTCATTATATATAAGGACAGCCTTAGACGATTGACCACTTCTACCAGCACGTCCGGCTTCTTGAAAATAGTTTTCTAAACTATCAGGAATTTCTAGATGTACAACCGTATCTACATCGGCTTTGTCTATGCCCATTCCAAAGGCATTGGTACTGACCATGACCTGTGTTTTATTATCTCGCCAGTCTTTATAATGTGTGTGTCTGTCTTCTCGTGACATCCCTCCATGATAATAAGTAGCGGTAATCCCTCTACTTTTTAAAAACTGGGCTGTGTTTATGGTTGCTTTTCGATTGCGGACATATACTATAGCGCTTTTGGAGGTGTTTTTTAGGATTTGCTCAAGGCGAAAATTCTTATCGGCGCTATGAATAAGGGTGTAGGTGAGGTTTTCCCTATGATATGAACCTTTACAAAGCAATGGGTCTGCCAATTGTAATTCTTCGGTAATATCCTGAATTACTTTGGGAGTAGCTGTTGCTGTAAGCGCAATGATAGGGGTGTTGGGTTTTATTTCGCGTAAGCGGGCAATTTTACAATAAGCAGGTCTAAAATCATGTCCCCATTGTGAGATACAATGTGCCTCATCTACTGCAATGAGAGAGACATTCATCTGCTTGATACGTTCTATCACCAGCTCTTGTTGTAATCGTTCTGGCGATACATATAAGAGTTTGTAATTGCCATAAATACAATTATCTAATAGTGCATCAAGATCACTATAGCGTATTCCGCTTGTAATGGCTAGTGCCTTAATTCCTTTCTCCTGAAGGTTCAGGACTTGGTCTTTCATTAAAGCAATCAATGGCGAAACAACAATGGCAATTCCTTCACTGGCTAAAGCGGGTATTTGATAGCATACCGATTTACCTCCACCCGTTGGTAATAAAGCAATGGTGTCTTTGCCATTTAAAATGCTTTGTATACTATCTTCTTGTAAAGGTCTAAAGGAGTCATATCCCCAATATTGTTTTAGTATGTCTTTTGGGGTGTGCTTCAACCCTTTAGTGTGTTTAAAATGAATGATGCTCTAGCAGCCACGTCGCCTTTGGGAACTTCAATAGGTGCATATCCATAGGCTTGATAGGTCGCTATTAAATGATCTTGTATCTGTTGTGCTTGCTCAAAGCTCTCGTAGCGTTCTCCATCGGTTTGATGGATTTCTTTCCACAGGGGAAGTATAAATACGATGTCATATATATACTTCTTACAGTCGTTAACGAATTCTTTTGTGTATTCTTGTCCTATGTAGTCCATATATGCCACAGTGTCAGGAATGCCTCTGTCTAGAAATACATACTTAGTATCATAGGTAGTAACATCTTGAAACTGTTGTATTCGCGCATCTTTTAACAATTGACTGAACAGCAATGGTTTCTCTAGAAAAAGCTGATCTATCCCTTCGTTTTGTGCCTTTTTTATAACATCTCTTGATATTTCCTCAAGGCAAGGATATCCAAGTGTTTTAAGATGATTGATAAGTGTTGTCTTTCCTGTAGAGGGACCTCCTATCAGTAAAATGCTTTTTGGCATAAAAATGGTACTATTACTATTTATTAATTGAGTTTACTGTAATAAAACACCCTTTTTTGCCTTTCTATTTCATGAAAAAAATAAACCGTAGCTTATGCTATGCTTTATTTTTCTTTCTCATATAAAGAAAAAAACCATTATTTTATTTTTCAATAAATTCAATTAATACCTAGTATAATTTAGACAAAATTAGGTAAACCAAGACGAACAACAAATTTATATGCTTGTCTTATCTTTGCCAACTTAAATAAACGGTATGACACCCAATAATAATCAAGAAGAGTTTTATAAAAAATTAAAAGAACAGCTTAGTGATACATCACTATGGCCCGCTCCTTATTTATATAAATTTATAGTGCCTACAGATCTCTCTAAAATAAAGGAGATAGAAGATATTTTTGATCATACAGGTGCTGTTATTAATAGAAAAGAATCTCGTACAGGTAAATATACTAGTGTATCTATAAATGTGCGTATGAAAAATCCTGATGCAGTAATCGCAAAATATAAAGAAGTAGGAAAAGTAGAAGGCGTTATTTCTTTATAATAGTACGTTTTAAATATATGAACAGGTGTGGAACTTCCACACCTGTTTTTTTTTAGAAAAAGAATTCTGATGAAACTATTACATCTTTTTTGCAATATGCGCATATTTGGTGTAGATTTACACCAAAAAGAAATTATGGCACGACAGAGTATTTCATTTACAGATCCGAATGATGAATGGTTAAAATCTCAAGTGGATAGTAAAGAGTATGCTAGTAAAAGTGAACTCATTAACGATTTAGTGCGACAAGCTAGAAAGCAACAAGTGCAAGTTGACTGGATTACAGCTAAGCTTGAAAGAGCAGAAAAGAGTGGCTTTACTGCAGATACTAAAGAGCAGCTATTAACACAATCTAAGTCATTACTTAATGGCTAACTACAGACTCAGTAACGTAGCAAAAGAAGATATTATTAGGATTCATCAATATGGTGTTAAGAAATTTGGAGTAAAACAAGCAGATAGTTACTTTGAGTCATTTTTTCAATATTTCGAAATTATAGCACAACGTCCTTTATCTTTTGAATCTGTTGATTATATAAGAAGAGGTTACAGACGTTGTGTTTGTGGATCAGATACTATTTATTACAGAATAGGGAGTGATACTATTGTCGAAATTATGACCATCATAGGAAAACAAGATTTAGATAGTATTCGTTAAACTACTTCTGTCTTCTCTTGTTTATACCATACATACGAGTAGATAAGAGGAATCAGTGTGATGACTCCAAGAATCACAAAAAATACAACTAAGTTTTGTGATTGTGGTAGTAAAAGAGAAGCTACAATAACAGCAATGCCTCCTACGACCCATAATCTTCCAGCGAGTCTATGTGTTTTTTTCCATACCGTAGCACTTTCTAATGTCCATGGTGAGCGTAATCCTACAAAATAATTAGGTTTTACAGACGGGAGGTAATTCCCTAAAGCTGTAAAAAAGACCCCAATGAGTATCAAGAGGATATTTGGATTTGACATGGACTCTTGTTTGGTAGCATATAAAAGATAAAGCCCCAACACAGTTAAAAATAAGACCACAATAAACTTGAGCTGATAAAACTTAGCCCCCATTTGTTTGATCTGTTTTTTAGGATCAATTTTAGGGATAATGCTCATTAATATATAGCCTAAAAATGAAGTTGCAAATGGAATGATCCAAAGCAGTTGTTTAGAGCCTCGATCATCTATTTGTCCCTCAATATTCCAGTGTGTTGGTACTATATCTGGCAAGCTTGTATAAATAAAAGCTAGATATAGAAATGGTAATACAACAATACATAGTAACGGAAATTCTTTACGTGCATTCATAATAATGGCTGTTAATAGGTTAATTTTTTAAGTGAATAATCCATTGCATGACCTCTTCTAAAATGGTCGTGTTAAGACTATACGTCACATATTGTCCTTTTTTAATACTACTTACAAGATTGGCTTGCTTTAATAAATCCAGATGATGTGAGATACTAGGTTTTGAAATATCAAATGCGGCTGCGATTTCTCCAGCGGTGAGATCCTTTTCTTTTAAAAGATTTAGAATCTCTCTTCGTGTCTCGTCATTAAGAGCTTTAAATAGTTTGTTCAAGTAATTAAGTATTTAGACAAATATCTAATTAATAGACGTAATTTTCAAAAAATGTTACATGTTTTGTTTAAAATAATTATGAGATATCCGCCTACGCGGATATGGATAGAAGCGTTTACCTTCAGAAATTCCTTTGTTTATGGGGTTTACGCTTGCGCGAAATTGTATATTGAATGATCTGAAAAAGAGAAGAAAGAAAAGAGAAAAGAGAAAAGAGAACATAGACTAAAATAGCTTACTACTTTGAATTAAAGTGTTACACTATTTTGAATGATTGGGAAATAGTAATGGGATATCCGCCTTCACGGATATGAAGAGAAGCGTTTCCTCTAGAAAGACGCTGTGCTGAGCTTGCCGAAGCAGGGGACTAAGGGATGTGTCCATATGGAGTATGTTTTAAAAAATACTAAGTACGCTTGTGCGAACCTGCCTACCAGAAGACAATAACTTGTGAAGGATGAGTTCTAATTGTTAGTCAAAAAGATATAAGTTACGGAGTATACGATTTCCTTCTTCAAGGAAATGAAATCGAAATTACCGAGTGTTTAAAAAAGAGAAAAGTGGTTTAAGTAAGGGGATAAATAGTAACTATTTTTAAATAAATGGTTTAACGGTTTTATGAGGTGTGGTGTTGGCGGTTGGCAGGTTAGATTATGTAAGTAAAAGAAATGTATTCTAAGTAAGTAAAATACTATCACCAAATTCTCTTGAGAACGAATTTTTATCTTTGAATTGACTTTCTTCAATAAATAACAATACATCTTGTTTAAAATTCATATAGCCTACAATCGAATCGGGTTTTTTGATGAAATTTTCTATAAACTTACAATAGAGTGGGTACGTAGCAGAAAATCCAAGATTTGTGACTAAACTACCCATAAAACCATTTGTGAATAATGACCCTATAAGGGCAACAAGAATAGTATAGGTAATCTTTCCTTTAACTATTTTAGAATTTCGAATTTGTGTATAAACATCTTCTTTTATCCATATCGAGTATAATAGCAAGTAAGTGGCGGTTTTTTTTGATATTTTGTTTTGGTTCAACCCCCAAAAAATTACTTGTTGCAAATGATTGAACTTATCTTTGGCAAATTTATCTATTAGTGAAGCACATAAGTCTTCAAATTGTAATGAGTTAAATTTCTTGTAATTGATAGTATTTAATAACAACTCTTCTTCAAATTCTTGACTAAAATTATTAATTAAATTATCAACCATTCGATCATAATTGCTAATATAAAAATCGACTCTTTTGAATGTTTTTCGAACTTTTTGTTGATTAATAGCTTCTTTTTCGTTGACAAATTGATTAAAGATATGGCTAGGATTATTTTCAATATAATCTAGCAGAACGGATATGGCAGGAAGAACTTCATTATAATAAATGTATTTAAATCTAAAAGCTTTCCAATCAATCTCATAATTGTTACCTATAAATTCAGGGTAAAGATCCAAAATCAAGTTGCCGCTTCCAAATTCATAAAAGTACTTTTCTTTAGCATAAATTTTATCAACGAGTTCGTCAATCGAATTAGGGTTTTTTCTAAGAAGGTTTGCCATATATAATTCCATATACAATGCAGGTAAGAAATGATCATTTTCACTGTTAACACTTTTAAAACAGAAAAATGCTTTATCATTCTCACCGATTAACAAATAAATATGACCTGCATAATATAATTGAGAATGGTCCCAAGTTTTATAATCAATACTCTCCATTAATTGAGTTATTCGATTAACTTCTTCCTGTTTTAACGATTCAAAAGACTTCAATGAGCAAAGAAAATAGTACATGTCGAAGAATTTCCCTTTTGTATTAACTAACAATTGTTCAAAAAATATAGCGCTAATTATTGGATCTCCCATTTGGTAATGTATAATTCCTGCTACTCTATTTTTCTGATTATCAGTCCACGTTTGATCCGGAATTAATGTGAGAATTAATAAAGCTTCTTTCGATTCATTCTCTGCTTGCAACAAAATGTTTCTTTTATAGTTTGTAATTAGTAATACAGGAAAGATCTCATAATACAATCTTATTATCCAAAATGGAGCAGAATGATTTTCTAATTCTGCTAGGTATTTTGGAAGAAACAACTTAAATTCATTATTATCAATAGTGAATGCCTTAAGAAAATTTGCTTGAGCAGCTCCATATTGATTTAACCTCAATAAAGTTAGAGCCCTTCCAGTGTATGCATCAAAACCATAGGGCATTAAGTCAATAGAGTTTTTATAGGCATTTAATGATTTCTCGTATTTACCAACTAATCTGTATGATTCGCCTATTGAATTCCAAGAACTATATAATTTAGGCTCAACTTTCGTTGCAATTATAGAAGCATCTAAGGCCTTAAAATACATTCTATTACCTTTGTGTGCAGTTGATAAATAGATATATGGAAATGCGTTTTCACCTCTCATCGAAATCAATGTTTTAATATCGAGGATAGCTTTGTTAAATAGTTTGAGTCGAATTAACAATGAAACTTTTGTAGTCCAAAGAGAATAATCGTTTGGCTCAATTAAAATTGCATCTTAAATTTTTTTTAGAGCGGAATTGAATTTTCTCTGCCTTTGAAGTTGTATTGCTTGTATCAATAGAGAATCTTTCTTGGATAAATTGGAATTCATAAACTCAGAGCATATTATTTCTTTTTAAGATGAAGTTAGTTCTGCTTAACACCAACGTTTTTGTATATGGTTAGTTGTGTGGTTTAGTAGCTAATTTAGTAAACAAATACGAACCCGAGAAAATTCCGAAGGAATTTTCTCGGGTTCGTATTTTCCAAAGCAGTTAATTATACACGTCTTTGTTGGAAATAGTTATTTTCTTGGAATTTGGTAGTTAAGTAAGTCATAGTAATATGCTCTCATCTCACTAGAACACTGAATTAATGAATATCTTGCAATATTTGAAGTGTACTTTTCAATGTGTTTTTCAACTACTAAATCAGTCGATAAATGTGAAGCGAAAGCAAAAATAAATGATATTTTCTTGTCGAAAAGAGCTTTAAATTCGTCTAATGATAATTTATTAATATCATATTTTTTCTCAACTAATCTTTTATATATTTTCTCTAATAATGGTTTTTTCTTTGTTCCTAATGTTTCTCTTAATCGACGAGCAGAAATTGTGATTTGATTTGTTAATTCTCTGATTTTCGATTGAAAACCATACTTTACATGAATTAAATATAAATTATTATCATCGTAATACATAATATCACACAGTTCTAATCCATCTGCAATTATTGTGTCTATGACAATATAATTTGGTTTTGGATTATATTTAAAATTATATTCTCCCTCAGTTCTTATAACACTTTTGTCCCAAGATTCTGTTAGAATGTTGATTGGCGCTTTATATGTATTTAATACATGTTTCGTATTGGTTTTTAAATCTTCTACAAATGTATCTTGTAATCGATACCATTTAGTATCAACTAAAAAAACTGGAGTACCATCAAAAGGAAATTCGGTTGATATATGAAATAAAAATCCAGAACCCATAGAATGTTTACCATCTTGATAACAAGTTACATATGCGCTTCTAACGAAATTCATAAACTTAAACCTATCACTAACTCCAAAACGTTCTACAGCGCGTATTAAAACTGCATCATAGATATCATTTCTGTCATGAACAATTTTGAATACTGTATAACCTCCATTATCTGTTTTTTCTTTGAGTCTAAATTCGTCAGCTTCATAGAATTTTTCAATGTTGTTTGGATTACAAAAATCGTGTTGAAAAGATTTATGAGCACTAGAAATCCTACTTCCTAAATTCTCAGTATCATTAAATAATCTTGTAATTAATTCTTGATGTAGAAGATTTTCGGTAAGATTTTTATCTGTTATTTCTTTGTAAGAATCTAAATAGTCGGAAGGTGCAAGCTCTGATATGACTACTAATTCTTTAATGACTAAATGCAATTCATTAAAATCAACATTTTTCTTTATTTTGAAAGCTTTACTAACGTAAATTTGAATTCTATCCGAGTCTTTATTTTTTAGGAAATTAAAATGTAAATCTGTAGTTTCTTGACTTAGTTTTAAGTGAATTTCCTGAGTTACCTTTCCAAACTTTATATAATCTATTATTCTGTAATTATTCCTGAATTGTTCGCTTAATCCAGCACGAGAACCTGTTATACCTCTAGACTTAATTGATGCAATTTCATCAAATTCAGGTTGCATAATTCTTGAATATACATTTAACCCAAAAGACTTATCTATAAAAGGTAAAATGATTTGGAATGCATTTCCACCAATAATACAGTAAATATCATATTCAGTCTCGACAAAAAGAACCAAAGAAAGTTTTTGTTCGGTAAATCCTTCACTACTTGTAAGTTCTTTGGGGAGAAAATCCTTCCATATTGAAACTGTTTCATTTGAGTCGTATAAATATAAATAGTAAGTGATATCATCTCTTATTATTCGTTTTAAAGAAGATGTATCAAATTTTCCTTTAATTCCTTGCTTTTTAAATTCAGTATTGATTATTTTCTCAATAATTAATTTACAGCTAGCTAATTTTTTTAAAAGTCTATGCTCTTTGTCAATCCTATATATTTTAGGATTTTGTGTCATTTGATTACTGGTTTTATAATTATTCCTAACGGTCTTGTATATGGCGCGTTGCTATCTTGATTAGTTCATATAATTAAGTCGTGACTGAGTTTTATTTGTTGGGGAGATTTTAAAGTTAGCCAAATTCTGGCAATGTGCTATATACCCTGTTACCTGCTGGCGATTACTATCTAAAGTGACTTCCTTGGTTACTAATCCACTTCTTCTTTTCCTCTTCAAAGTTGGTTTCTGTTAGACTGAGGTTATAAAACTCCTTGATAGAACTTAAGAAGATTTCGGAATTAATTAAGTCACTCACAAAAAGATCATTAGCTATATAATCTTGCCCTTTCAGATATGTTAATTTGTTATTTAAATCATCTGATATTTGTTCAATTACTCCCATTGTAACAAATCCGATGTTTACAAAGAACAAATTTTTAATGTCGTTGATTTCTTGAATTTCAAGATTTGTTTTAAAAATAAGTCTTTTTATAACCTCTGTTGAATTATATATACCGTTGGAGAAGGTCTCTAGACTAGAAATATTTCTGGTGTAAATTTTTAAATTTTTGATTGTCGCTTGTTTTAACTCAGCTTTATATTCTTTATCATCGGTGTAAGTTCCTGGATGTACTTTTTCAATGGTTTCATCCAAATAATATATGGCTTCGCTTCCTTCCACTATTGTTCCTGTCGACCTACTCAAGGATAATTCTTTAATACTTTTTTCAAAACGTTCTAGCTGATGGAAAACTATATTAGTTGTTCTATTCATTAAAAACTCTTTTCTTGTTGCTGAAAGCTCTTCTCGTTGAAGTTGTAGTTCGGTTGATTGAATGTTTAATGACTTAATTGCTGCTGTAGTCGCCGCTTTTTGATCTTCTAGAGCTTCTGATTGTTTGTTCAGTGCCGCATAAAAGAGGATTACCCCAGCGAGGGCCCATATAGAACCAATTACACCACCAATAAAATCTCCTAATTGTCCAACTTTATCTGATTTAATCTGGTTCGAAAAATCAAATAATTTTTCGCCGAATTGAAAAGAAATTAAAGCCAAAATAATTAGGGTAATTCCTGTCCAAATTAAAAATTTACTCGATCTTTCAGTGAATATTTTCATTTCTTTCTTCAGCTTACTGGTAACTAGTATATATCATTCCCTATACGATAGCGCTATAGTTAGATTATTTTCTTCCAAATGTAATTTAATTTTTAAAAAATGCAGCTGTAATTCGTTGTAATTTAGATGTTTTGTGTGCCTTTAAGTTGTACTCGCTACCGTATACAAACCAATTCAAATACGTATAAACGTTTGTAATTAGAATGAAAACTACCCATTCCAAAACACTCCACCTTACGGAAACCCGTAAACACGTTTAAAATGGTGCTCTATATATTTTCGCGAACCTGCCTGCAGGAAGGTAGGAGCGGAAAAAAGAAAAAAGAGAAAAGAGAAAAGAATATAGAATATAGATTTTTACCAACTTTATACGATCTAATAAGAGCTAATGACTAAAAGCTATCGACTATCGAATGATTGGAGATGAATGATTGGAGATTAACGATTGTTGATTGTTGATTGTTGATTGTTGATTGTTGATTTTTGAATTTTAAAACGAACAACCGTACAGATTGTAAAGTCTAAGAACTAATAGCTAAAGACTAATAACTACCGACTAAAAAGTGATTGTTGATTTTTGAATTTTAAAGGGATTAACTTAAATCAGCTAAATACAGGTAACTAATAGCTAAAGACCAATAGCTAAGGACTACCGACTAAAAATGATTGCTGATTTTTGAATTTTAAAGGGATTAACTTAAATCAGCTAAGTACAGGTAACTAATAGCTAAAGACTAACAGCTAATAGCTAGATTTTAAAACATATTAAAAAGTCAAAATAAATTTAAACTAGAGTTTGCACAATTTTTAGTATTTTGCAACTGTTTATATATAGTAAACAAACTTCACTTAATTTTTTACAGTTGATAGATCAATTAGAATACAATACAGAGAGAGATCACTTGATCATTCCAGAATATGGACGCCATATTCAAAAGATGGTAGACCAAGTGACAGAGATAGAAGATAGAGAAGAACGTAATAATATGGCAAAGGCTATTATATCTGTGATGGGTAATTTACAGCCGCATTTAAGAGATGTGCCAGATTTTCAACATAAGCTTTGGGATCAGTTATTTATTATGTCTGATTTCCAACTAGATGTAGATTCTCCTTTTGGAAAACCTTCTAGAGAAGAGCTTGCTGAGCGCCCTGAGCCATTAGGGTATCCTCAAAACTTTCCTAAATACCGATTTTATGGTAATAACATCAAACGTATGATTGATGTTGCTGTAGGATGGGAAAAAGGAGAAATGCGTGATGCCTTAGAGTATACCATCGCAAATCACATGAAGAAGTGTTTCCTTAATTGGAATAAAGATACCGTAGAAGATGATGTGATTTTTGATCATCTTTTTGAGTTGAGCAAAGGAGACATTAATCTTCGCGAAAAGGATGAAACCTTACGTGAGTCTGAAAAACTAATCAGAGCGACTAAAAAAGCAAAAGCAGCAGATCATCCGGTTAAAAAATCTAAAAATTACGGTCGTAAAAAACGATACTAACACCTTTCTTTATAGCATTACATGGGTACATTTCAAATAGAAGGAGGACATCAACTTAAAGGTGAAATCCAACCACAAGGAGCAAAAAACGAAGCATTACAAATTTTATGTGCTGTATTATTAACTCCCGAGAAAGTAACTATTACTAATATTCCTGATATCAGAGATGTCAATAAACTGATCCATATCTTAGGGAATTTAGGTGTGAAAATTCAAAAACTTGGAAAAGGTTCCTATACGTTTAAAAGTGATGCCCTTCAATTAGATTATTTAGAAAGTGAACTTTTTAAAGAAGAAGGAAGTGGCTTACGTGGATCTATTATGATCGTGGGACCATTATTAGCTCGATTCGGAAAAGGATACATTCCGCGTCCCGGAGGTGATAAAATCGGTCGCCGCCGATTAGATACCCACTTTGAAGGATTTATCAAACTAGGCGCTGATTTTAGATACAATAAAGAAGAGCGTTTCTATGGTGTAGAAGCACCAGATGGTCTTACAGGTACGTATATGCTTCTGGATGAAGCATCGGTTACAGGAACGGCAAATATTGTAATGGCTGCCGTACTTGCTAAAGGAAAGACAACGATTTATAATGCAGCTTGTGAACCCTATTTACAGCAACTTTGTAAAATGCTCAATAGCATGGGTGCAAAGATTACGGGCGTAGGATCAAACATGCTTCATATAGAAGGTGTTGAATCCCTAGGGGGTTGTGAGCATCGTATTTTACCTGATATGATTGAGATTGGTTCTTGGATCGGACTTGCCGCCATGACTAAAAGTGAAATCACTATTAAAAATGTAAGCTGGGATGATTTAGGTGTGATTCCAAATACCTTTAGAAAATTAGGAATTACGCTTGAACGCAAAGGCGATGATATTTATATCCCTGCGCATACAGAAGGCTACCAAATAGAAAGTTATATCGATGGTTCTTTTATGACCATTGCAGATGCGCCTTGGCCAGGATTTACACCTGATTTATTGAGTATCGTTTTGGTAGTTGCCACACAAGCTAGAGGCGAAGTAATGGTACATCAAAAGATGTTTGAAAGTCGTCTGTTCTTTACAGATAAACTAATAGACATGGGTGCCAAAATTATTTTATGTGATCCGCATCGTGCTACAATTATAGGACATGACTTCAAGTCAACGCTTAAAGCAACCACAATGGTGTCTCCAGATATACGTGCTGGAATCTCCTTGCTTATTGCCGCTTTGAGTGCTAAAGGAACGTCTATCATTCATAATATCGAGCAAATTGACCGAGGATATGAAAATATAGACGAACGCCTTCGTGCGATTGGTGCAAAGATTATCAGAACAGCATAGTTTCCCAAAAGATAAAAGAACATAGAAAATATAGCATAGACTTAAAATAGAATACTACTCTATTTTGAGAATATAGTTCCCTAATAACAATTCCTCCTCCTTTGGGAGAAGGCTAGGATGAGGGGAAACTTAATGCTTTTTATTATATAAATTCTGTATACGCTCCTGCCTGCCGGCAGGCAGGTTCGCGAAATCGAACCAGTGAGATTCACGACCCTAGGGAGAGCGAAGCGATAAAGCGTATAAAATAGAAACCTCAAAATAGAGTAACACTCTAATTTAGAGTAGTACTCTATTTTTAAATATTGATCTATAAAATTGGAGATTACTGATTGTCGATTTAAGATTTTTGAAGTATTTTAATTAACGATTAACGATTAACGATTAACGATTAAGAATGACAGTCGATTGAAAGTTTTGAACTAAAAATACAATCACCCAATTCTATGATTCTTGCTTTTGATACCCATTATTTTGACGACAAGGCAAAGACTGTTGCTGTTCAGTTTGAGCATTGGGCAGATGAAGTACCTACGCAGGTATATTCAGAAATAATTACAGGCATTGCTGCCTATGAGTCCGGATCATTTTATAAAAGAGAACTGCCTTGTATTCTAAGTCTTTTAAAACAAGTCGATCTCACTACAATCAACCTTATAATCATTGATGGTTTTGTTGTGCTGGATGATAAAGGCGCACTAGGTCTCGGCGGCTACTTATATGAAGCTTTAGATGAACAAATTCCAATTATTGGGGTTGCTAAGAATAACTTTGCAAAAATAGACACCTTAAAAATGCCTGTCCTTCGAGGGGATAGTAAAAAACCACTATATATTACTGCAAAAGGAATCTCACTTCAAAAAGCAGCATCTCATATTCAAGACATGCATGGAGACTATCGTTTTCCGACTTTATTAAAAGAAGTAGATCGGTTAGGGAGGGAATAAAAAATGAGAAGCATATGCATACACTTCTCATTATCCATATTTGTTTTAGAAATTAATTACCCCATTAAGACTTCTAAAGGATCCATTAGGTTACTTATAAGACTATCGCCATCAGTACATGTTTGTCCCTCACAACAGTTTGGATTGGATTCATTACTTCCATCACAAGTACTTGATACAACGCAGAATACCGTGCAGTCTTCTAAATTACAAGTATCTGTAATTACTTCACAATCTCCTTCATCTCCAGAAGTGTCACATTGGTTTTCATAATTTCCTCCAAATATACCATTGTTAAAATTACAAGAAGGGCCACTAAATGAAAGACCTTTTGCAGTTTGAATCAGGTAAATAGTATTTTTCTCACCTTTTTTTGTTAGATAATTAAGTGCAACTACCTTTTTAATTTTCATTCCTTTTGCATTCAGTTTTTTCTTAGATAAATACTTTTGATACTCTTTTAGAGCAACTGCTTTTACTTGATTTAGTTTTGCATAATCAGAAAGAATAAAGCTCAATGTTTTATTGACAGCTTGTGATTTGTTTTTTTGCGCATTTCCTACAAGGGTAAAAGACAAAAATAATACGATGGTTAATGTGATGGTTTTCATACAAATTGAATTAAAGTTTATATTATTTATAGATCAATAGTTATTCTATTGAATGGGTCAAAATTAGTTTAAGGCCTTGTAGGAGAAGACAGGTAAAAGCCCCTTTTTTCTATATGAATTCATTGATTTTGTGTGTTTTAGTATTTAAATTGATTGTTCTTTTGTAAAAGAAATGTGATAAAATATTCAAGATAAAGTGATACTCTTTTTACTTATTTTTGCACCCTCAAAATAAACCAATGATTGCAGTAGATAATTTAGCCGTAGAATTTAGTGGAGATACGTTGTTTAGTAATGTATCCTTTTCTATTAATGAGCAAGATAAGATAGCCTTAATGGGGAAAAATGGCGCTGGAAAGTCTACCATGATGAAGATTATTGCAGGTGTTCAAAAAGCCACTCGCGGAAATGTTCGTACCCCTAAAGATGCTGTCATTGCGTATTTACCACAACACCTACTTACCGATGACGATTCTACGGTCATGGAAGAGGCCTCTAAAGCGTTTGCGCATGTATTTGAGATGAAGGCAGAAATGGATCGGTTGAATAAAGAGTTGGAAACACGTACCGATTATGAATCTGATGCCTACATGGATATCATTACAAAGGTGTCTGATCTTGGTGAGAAGTTTTATGCAATAGAAGATACCAATTATGAGGAAGAGGTAGAAAAGGCACTCAAAGGATTGGGATTTAAAAGAAGTGATTTTAATAGACCTACTAGCGAATTTAGTGGAGGATGGCGTATGCGTATCGAACTGGCTAAAATCTTACTTCAAAAGCCAGATCTTATTTTGCTAGATGAGCCTACCAATCACGTAGATATCGAATCTGTGATTTGGTTAGAAGACTTCTTATTGAATAAAGCAAAAGCTGTTATTGTGATTTCTCACGATAAAGCATTTATTGATAACATTACCAATCGTACTATTGAAGTAACGATGGGACGTATTTATGATTATAAAGCGAACTATTCTCATTATTTAGAATTACGCGCAGATCGTCGTACACATCAAATAAAAGCGTATCAGGAACAGCAAAAATTTATTGCTGATAATAGAGCGTTTATAGAACGTTTTAAAGGAACCTATTCTAAAACAAATCAAGTGTCTTCACGAGAACGTATGCTTGAAAAGCTTGAAATTATAGAGATTGATGAAATAGATACTTCTTCTTTAAAACTTCGATTCCCGCCAGCGATGCGTTCTGGGGATTATCCTGTAAAGGTGGAAGACTTAACAAAAGCATATGATGATCATGTGGTGTTTAAAGATGCCAATATGTCTATCGCTCGAGGCGAAAAAGTATCCTTTGTGGGTCGTAATGGAGAAGGGAAGTCTACGATGATTAAATCAATCCTTGGTGAGATTGATTATGAAGGATCTTGTGAGTTAGGTCATAATGTAAAAGTAGGCTACTTTGCACAAAACCAAGCAGCATTACTAGATCCAGACTTAACCATCTTTCAAACAGTAGATGAGGTTGCAAAAGGAGATGTGCGTACGCAGATTAAAAATATCTTAGGACGTTTTATGTTTGCAGGTGATGATATTGACAAGAAAGTAAGTGTCTTGTCCGGAGGAGAAAAAACACGTCTGGCGATGGTAAAACTCTTATTAGAACCTGTGAACCTATTAATATTAGATGAGCCTACAAACCATCTTGATATAAAATCTAAAGATGTTCTTAAGGAGGCATTACAGAATTTTGATGGCACCTTAATCTTGGTGTCTCACGATCGCGATTTCTTACGCGGACTTTCTAAGAAGGTATTTGAGTTTAAAGAAAAGCGCGTGATCGAACACTTTGAAACCATCGATGATTTCTTACAACGTAATCGTATTGAAAACCTTAAGCAAATTAATCTAATGGCTTGATAGCCTGATTAGATAGCCGTTGTATCTAAGCTTTTATAAAAATACACACTCTTGATGTAAAGATAATTTAGTACATTACTAGTCTAAAAATCGAGATATGGGGGAAAAATTACTCTTTTTTATAGGCTTAGTTTGCTGTTATAATACATTCGGACAGTCTTATTTTGAAAATCAATCTGAAGCTCTTGGCGCAAATATTCAATTTGAAGGATATACGTTAGGTGTCGGTATTTCTTTTTATGATTATAATGATGATGGTTTAGATGATATTACATTAGCAGCTGCAAATGGTGGGGATCATATATTTCTAAAAAATGAAGGAGGCTACTTTGTCGTTGACGATTTAGATATTTCAAATGGTGGAGAACAAGCAAAACAAGTGATTTGGGTAGACTATGATAATGACGGGGATGCAGATTTTTTCTCAGCGAGTGATCAAAGTAAATGTCGCTTATTTCGTAATGATGGTGATGGGGTGTATGTAGAAGTGAGTGAAGAAAGTGGTATTCCAGGAACTGTTTTTGATTTTTTTGGAGCATCATGGGGAGATTATAATAATGATGGTTTTTTAGACATATTCTTAAGTATAAGAGACCCTAATCAGATAGATTATAATCAGTTATATAGAAATAATGGAGACGGTACATTTACAGATGTAACGGTAGAAGCTGGCCTAGATCTTGAAGGTTTCTTATCGTTTTGTGCTGCCTTTTTTGACTATGACAAAGATGGTTTTCAAGATATCTATGTAGCCAATGATAAGTTTTCTACACCTAACTTATTGTATCATAATAACGGAGATGGGACTTTTGAAAGTGTAGGTGAAACTACGGGGACAGGAGTCTATATGGGAGCTATGTCTACGACCATAGATGATTATAATAATGATGGTTGGTTAGATATCTATGTAACTAATTTCTACCCACCAGAGGCTGAAGGTGGTGTTGTTGGTAATGCTTTTTTGCGTAATAATGGTGATGGTACTTTTACCAATATTGCCGAAGAAAATGGAACCCGATTTGATAGTATTGGCTGGGGTGCTGTATTTCTAGATGCAGACAATGATACAGATCATGATTTATATGTTAGTGGGAACATAAGTGACCAGAGTGAATTTCTAGAAGCTGCTTTTTATGAAAATCAAGGTGATGACACATTTTTGATTCCAGAAACAGCTGGATTTGAAGGAGATGTTGGTAGTAGTTATTCAAATGCATTGGGAGATATAGATAATGATGGATACCCAGAAATTATTGTAATGAATAATGGCTTTGAAGAGATATATCTATGGAAAAATGAAACGCCTCAAGATAATAACTGGCTTAAAGTTAAATTAGAAGGAACAGAAAGTAACCGCATGGGAATAGGCTCTTGGATTCGAATAGGTATTAATGGAGAAGAGCAGTATCACTATACACTTTGTGGAGAAGGGTATTTAGGACAAAATAGTGCCTATGAATTTTTTGGACTTGGTGACGCTACGACCGTAGATTTTATAGAAGTTACTTGGTTAAGCGGACAGGTAGATTATCATGAAAATATAGAGGCTAACGTATCTCTGACAATTATAGAAGGAGAAGAACTCTTGAGTGTAGCAGAAACTTCCATTACTAATGATTTTAATGTGTTCCCGAATCCAGTAGATGCTAACGGTATCTTATTCTTTAAAAGTAAAAATGCAATAGAAGGAGACCTTACTCTGTACGATACAACAGGAAAAGAAGTTGTAAAATCTACAATTAATGGAGATACGGGACAACTTCAAGTACAAAATGTATCTTCAGGATTCTATATCCTTAACGTTGAAACTCAAAATAGTATCGAATCTTTAAAGGTGATCATTAAGTAAAAGAAGAATAAAAAAATAAAAGAGACTGTCTAAAAAGGAATTTAATACGTCATTCTGAATTCATTTCAGGACCTTATCAAATTAGTTGTCAATCTAATGAGAAACGGAGACATGTTCAGTTTGACGAAAATTATATCTTTTTAGACAGCCTCTTTTTTATTTATGATTCAAAAGGTTTCTCTGTATTTCGTAAATAAACTTGATCTTCTGAGTTTATAGGAATGGCACTTTCTATTTTTTCTTTTGTAGGAATCAGTGTAAATAAAATAAGTAAAGCGAGTACTGCAATGAGTAGAAAGAGTAGGTTCTTAGAACCCGAGTATGTAACAGCTGCAAAAAGACCAATTCCTTCAACAGGAGCAATACGAATAATATGTGCTGTCTGATATATCCCTAGTTTTTGCTGTAATGATTGATCTTTATTGACTTTACTAAGGATAGTTTTAGAAATGAAATTGCCTATAAAGACAGCTCCAATAAGTAAAGCTGGAATCAAAAATTCAAAAGGTTGTTGTGTAAATGATAGTGTTCCCATTTCTTTTGATGTAGTAATTATAAAAACAGAAAAAATAAGAAGGCCACTCATCATAGCTAGATGAATTATAGATAATGTTCTTAAAAATGCTTTGAAGTTTGTAGCTGGCTGTTGTTGCATTACTGATTATTTAAAACGTTTTTCTCCATCATTGATTTCTACCCAATATCCATCTGGATCTTGAATATATATCTGTTCTATAGTATCAGGTCGTATAGAAACCGCTCCTTTTTTTCCTGGCCAGTCGTAATAGGGAATTTCTAAGGTATTTAAATGATTAATAAATACAGATAGATTTGCTGTCGTTAATGCAATATGGACTCCTTTAGGAATTTGCAATTGGAGTTTCTCTACACTGATAATATGTAACTCTTGTTGCTCACCTAATCGAAACCATTTAATATGGTCGAGTTGTGTCCCGTTATAAATTTCTTTGAGTCCAAATACAGACTGGTAAAAATCAACGCTACGTTGTAAATCAGTAACATTAATAGCATAATGATCAATAGAAAATTTCATATCGCTATTTTTTTCTTGCCCATAAGATGTAGCTGTACAGCTTATGAGCAAGATGAAAAGATATATTTTATTCATTTATTTTTTGATAAATTTTTGAACAGTATCTCCTATAGAAACAAAGTATACGCCGGCGGTAAGATTTGATATATCTATAGATTGTATTCCTGTTGCTTGTATGTTTTGTGTACGTACTTTTTGTCCTAATATATCGTATACGTAAATAGTATTTACTTGTATATTAGGAGTGGTCGTAAAACTTATTTGTGTTGTTGCTGGGTTAGGGAATAAACCAGATACTCCAGAAGCGTCTGTTACATCCTCAAGTCCTAATACACCTTCACCTTCTCTAACGGTGATTGTGATATTACCGTTTATATTTTCAGCAGTGTCTACAGTTCCTGATGGCCAAGTCACAGTAATTGTTTCTATCTCATCTGCAGTCCCTAATCCAAAATGAGTGATTAGTGAGTTTTGAGTACCGTAGCTTTCACCTGCACGTACTTCACGTACTTGCGACCCCCATAGTCCTTCTATTTCTACACGAGCGCCAATACCATTACTATTACTCTCAACACCTTCTAATGCTATTTTGATCCAGTTATTATCATTTCCATCATTCATAAATACTTGATCTGCTACACCAGATGGGTTATTAAATCCATTTGCATATCCAGCAATCAAATCAACAAAACCGTCATTATTCAAATCTCCTACGGCAGCACTTTGTATTTGATCGTTAGCATTTGGAAATGGGTTTGAAACAGCAGTAAATGTTAAATCTCCATCATTTAATAATAATTGATGTGTGCCATCTGTAGTTGTTAAGACAACATCAATAAATGTATCATTATTAAAATCTTCCATGGCTACTTGAATCCCAAAACCTAATGCATCCATTGCTGGTGCAACGCCAGATGTTGTCGTGATATCTGTAAATGTACCATCACCATTATTCTCATAAATCTGACTTCTTGTGTAGTGATTTACCATCACCACATCAAAATCACCATCATTATCAATATCTTCAAAATTGGTGGCCCATGTTTGTGCCATGGGACGTAAACCTGCTGTTTCAGCTACTTCTGTAAAGTTATTTGATCCATCATTTTGATATAATACATTTAAACGACGCGGATCTGTTGGATCTCCTTGTGCTTGTATTCTACATTTAGATATAAAGAGATCTAAATCTCCATCATTATCATAATCTGTCCAGATAGAACCGTAGTTTCCTGAATTATCAGATTCACCGGCACTCACTGCATTAATCATATCTAGGTTGTATGTGAAATTTCCATTTCCATCATTTTCATAAGGAGAAGAAATACCATCATCATGACATGCAAAATAATCAATAGCTCCATCGTTATTGATGTCTACAAAATTGGTGTTTTGTACAAAGATATTTGGACCTCCAAGTGTGGATAAAGAAAAATCGGTACCATCATCATTTGCGGTAAGTAGTCTTAATCCGTCATAAGCACCGCCAACAATAATGTCATTGAATCCGTTTTCATCTACATCGGCAATAGAAATTCCCCAAGGACTCGCAACATTCCCAACTTGTACCCTTTGATAGGTCCCGTCAGCTTGTTGGTATTCTATTTGAAGATTAATTCCATCATCAATTCTGATAATATCATCAAGTCTATCATTATTCAAATCTGTAACGGCCATAGCAACGCCACTAGATAAGGTTGTGTTTTCAAGAATACTAGTAGATTCTGTAAAAGTTATTTGCGCTTTCGCGAAAGCGGACACCAAAATAATTGCTGCCAGCGAACATAATTTTCTTTTCATAGTATAGGATTTAATAGATAGTTTATTTGATTGTTAATTTCCATTGATTGGTGGTGGTCCTGAAGGAACGATGGCTTCATATACAGCATCTCCTTTACGTTCTTTATATTCGTCTTTTACATTTTGTAATAATGTAGGGTCTTCAAAGAGATCAAGCATGGTCATTCCCATCGCTTTACTAGCGTATGCCATTCCTTTATGTCCAATAGACATACCGCCACAAGCAACGACTGCCCATGAGTGCCACGGAGTGTCTTTAGGAGCTGTGGTTACGCCTAAATTAATATTAGGCACATTCCAACTTACATCACCTACATCCGTACTTCCGCCACCGGGATGTTCTTTAGTCGCTTCGAGTGGATTGATGTCACTATCCATTCCAACTTGAGGCTTTCCAGTGACTTCTTGTATCTTTTTTCCGAAAGCTTCTTCCTCTGGTGTATATGTAATAGGTCCTAATAATTCTAAGTTCTTTTGCATGGCTTCTCCACCAGATCTATTGACAAGTACTTCATAAATACCAGAAATAAGGGATACTTTATAATCTACATTGGCCATAATCGCTGCACCTTCTGCCATTTTTTGAACACGTTCATATACAGGCATCATCCCTTCACGTTTAGTGTCACGTACACGCATCCATAAACGAGCATAATCAGGTACGACATTGACTACCTGACCTCCATCTTGAATGTGATAGTGCATACGAACGGTAGGCTTTACATGTTCTCTATAGTAATTAATTCCAGTAGTATATAATTCTAAGGCATCAGAAGCACTACGACCATTCCAAGGATCGGCACTGGCGTGTGCTGCCTGTCCATAAAATTCTATTTTAAAATCTACAAGCGCAAGTGAACTTTGCACATCTGCTTTTGTAGATGCAGATGGGTGCCAAGAAACATTAGCATCTACACCGTCCCAAACTCCTTCGCGAACCATCCATATCTTTCCAAAGAATTTTTCTTCCGATGGGGTTCCCATAAATTTTACAGTTCCTTTGATTTTTCCTGCTTCGATTAATTCTTTAATCGCAATGGCAGCACCAAGACTTCCCGCACCAAAAAGATTATGTCCGCAACCGTGACCTGCCGCACCGTCATTCAGTGCTTCTTTAGTAGGTTGTGCTTTTTGAGAAATCCCAGGTAAGGCATCAAATTCTCCGAGTACACTAATCACCGGACTCCCAGAACCATAAGTAGCCACAAAAGCGGTTGGCATACCAGCCACACCTCTTTCTACATTGAATCCTTGTTTCTCGGCATAATCAGCTAATATTTTACTGGATTGTGTCTCTTCAAAAGCAGTTTCGGCGAGTGCCCAGATATTATTTGATATTTCAATAAGTGCTTGCTCGTGTTTCTCAACAGAAGCAATAATAGCTTTTTTGTTTTTAGATAGTTTCTGTGCAGAGACTCCAAAAGAGATAAAGAGTGCACAAATTACAATGTAAATGTGTTTCATAAGAAGCTTGAGTTAATAGTGGCTTCTAAGATAAGGAAAAGCTAGGAGTAATTAGGTATTGCTTTATCATAGCAATACAGGAATGATATTGATTTTTAATAATATGTCAAAGTATAATTTCTCATTCCTTCTTCAGGTGGATCTAAAAGAAATGATTTCTATTGTAGTGATCATCTGATTATCAAAATTATAAATATATTTAGTAGTCATCTATTCTTTATAAAACCTAAATTTTTAAACCAATTCATAATAGAACGATGTGTATAGTCAATGTGATGTTCTGTTAGAAAGTTTTTGAGCTGGGTTAAATCATCTTGACTTAATTCAATGATTTCTTCAAATAGCGGTGTCGCTTTTATAGTATACTGCTTTCTATCTCCTCCTGTAATCTTTATGGTATTAATATCTGATACTGAAAATTCAGAACGAATATCATTTTTAATGACTATAATCTTTTCATTTTCAAAAGAGATATGTCCTATTCTAGTAAAAAGTGCGCCATTTAATAGTATAAGAATGAAAGATAAGATAATGATGATGGATGCAACTGTTTCTAACGTTTTACTTTCAAAAGGTAGATTAATGTCAAAAATTTTTAAAACCTGTAGAATAAAAGCTGCCCCAAGAATAATGAGGTAATATGGGGAAAACCATTTATTGTTGGTTATATAACTTGTTTGTATGATGTCAAATGTCATTAATATTCTAAATTTTGATTTGATGATGAGCTCAATATTCTAATGCCTTACTTCAGAGATACTATTAAAAACTAACTCTTTTGAGTTGTCTCTTTTTAATTTCAAATAGTATAGAATTTAATAAGATCAAAAGAGTTCCTACAACGACAGAAACATCTGCCATATTAAAAATGCCCGTGTGCAAACCTCCAACTTCTACATACATAAAATCTGTCACAGAGTTATATAAAATTCTATCATATATATTGCCTATGCCTCCTCCAATGATGAATGAGAAAGCGATGAAATTAGACCTAGATGTTTTTTCTTTTATGATATATAGAAAGAGTAGAAGTAGTACTAATAAGGGTAAGACTTGCAAGAATACAATTTTCAATCCAGGATTTAAATTTTCACCTAAGCTCATTGCTGCTCCCGTATTTTCTACATTAGTGAGAATGAAATTATCATCAATAACCTTGATCGTTTCATTTTTAGAAATTTCTTCTCTTACTTTTTCTTTCGTTAGTTGATCACAACTTATATTAGATACGATTACGACTAGAGCAAAGAATATTTTAATCAGTCTATTTGTTTTCATGATGCTTTCAATAGTTTTAGTTCGCAATTTCTTTTAATAATGTTGCTGTTTCGGGCTCAATAGTTCCATTATAATTTAAAGCAGAGGCTTTTTTATCTGTGAGCATTTGGTAAAATATACAAGCATTTAAAAAAGCTCCGTATTTATTAGGGTGACTATTATCTTCGTAAAGCTCGATTTTAGGATACTTTGTTAGGATTTCAACATATTTGGTTCCATTATCCGATTTGATGAGGTTATTTTTTTGAGCCACTAACTCATAAGAATTATTAATTATTTGTAATTCTTGTTCTAAGCTCTGAAGAATAGGTGAACAGCATGTATCCTTTTCTATAGAAGTATCAATTAATCTAGATGGATAGCAATACCGTTCAGGATATTCGTGTATCGATGGCCAAGTATTGAAAAGTATAAACTTACATTTTGGATTAGCAACCAATTCTTTAATTTTAGAAATGGCTGGATTTACTTTTAATTCACGATTTTCTGGAATTAAAACACTAACAGCTCCAGTTTGTAAAATCACGACATCCCATTTTCTTTCAGCAATTTTAATTTCTGTTTCTGTTTTTTCTCCCTCTTCTTTGAGTCTAGTACGAATTCCGTTTTCTGTTCTTGAGGTTATGATATTTGATAAATGCCCTGACAATGATTGACTCGGAAAGGTAATTTGCTCAATATGAATATTTGGATTTGTTTCATTGAGCATTTCCTGAACCGTTTGAGGCATTTCATGAAAGTATGTCAAACTATTTCCAATAAATAAGACATATGTTTCATCTGCTGTTTCTTTACTTTTAGATAGACAACCTGTAATGACCAGTAGAGTTAATAATAACAAGATGTTTTTCATCATTTAGATATAACATGGATATTAATTACCTCTAAAGTACAATCTTTATAAGTTTTAAAAGAATAATATCACCCCACAGCTTCTTTATACACCTTTAAACAACGCTCGCGAGCCATTTTATGATCTACCATCATAGGTGGGTAGGTGAGTTCTTGTAGTTCAGGAACCCACATGTTGATATACTCTTTTTGCTTGTCAAACTTATCAATCTGAGTGATAGGGTTAAAGATTCTAAAATACGGAGCTGCATCTACCCCAGAACCAGCAGCCCATTGCCAGTTGCCTACATTGGCACTCATATCATAATCTAATAACTTCTCAGCAAAATACGCTTCGCCCCATCGCCAATCAATAAGCAGATGTTTACATAAGAAACTCGCTACGAGCATACGTACGCGATTATGCATAAAGCCTGTGGTATTCAATTCTCGCATGCCTGCATCTACAAAGGCATACCCTGTAGTACCAGTACACCATTTTTTAAATTCTTCTTCATTATTACGCCATTCGATACGATCGTATTTTGGTTTAAAAGCCTTGTCTTTCGTAAGCGGAAAATGCCAAAGAATTTGCATAAAGAATTCTCGCCATATGAGTTCGCTCCAGAAGACCTCATTTTCTTGTGCAATCGCCTTTTTGACCATTTGACGTACACTTACAGTGCCAAAACGTAGGTGCGGTCCTAGTCTGGAAGTTCCGTTTTCTATAGCAGGAAAATTACGTGTGGCTTCATAATTTTCGATAAGTGCTTCTGTCACTGTATAGGAAGGTACTTTGATAGTTGCCTCTTCAAATCCCATATCTTTTAGTGTCAGATTAGGTACGTCTTTATCCTGTATGAGATTTCCTAAATGTGGAGTAGGATTGTATTCTTTTAGATCTATTTCGGGGTTAAAGCGTTCTTTCCATTTATTTTTATAAGGTGTGTATACGACATATGGTAACCCATCATTTTTTACGATTTCCTCTTTTTCAAAAATAACTTGATCTTTATATGTTTTAAAAGGTATACGCTTTCGCGAAAGCAAACTCTTTATCTCTTCGTCTCTTTCCAACGCATAGGGTTCGTAATCATGATTTGTATAAACATCTTGTACCTCATAGGTTGTAGATAGTTTTTCAAATACAGCTTCAGGTGAGTCATAATAGAATGCTATTGCGCTTTGATGTTGTTCTTGAAGTTGTTGACGAAGCTGTTGGAGTGTTTCAAAAATAAATGTCACTCTAGGGTCGTCTTTAGGAAGCTTATCTAAAATGGTTTTATCAAAAATAAAGATAGGAAGTACGGGGAAATCAGATTGTAAGGCATGATATAAACCTACATTGTCATCCAATCGTAAATCGCGTCGAAACCAGAAGATGGTTACTTTTTTCATTAGGTTTTTCTTATTTCATTTCCGCACTTCGACTTTGCTCAGTATAAACTCCAACGGAAATCTTATTTAGTGTTTTTTTATGCATTCAGCGTATGCTTTATCGCTTCGCTCTCCCTTTGGTCGTGAATCTCGCAAGCTCGATTTCGCACTTCTACTTTACACTTCGACGAGCTCAGTGTGACATTCAAAATATACTTTTGCTTACCTGCCTCAATAGTTGCAGTATGATATTTCGCACTTCGGCTTTGCTCAGTATAAACTTCTGCGTCACAATGTTCCTTGAAAGCGTACCAAGCATCATTAATTTACATTTAGCGTACTCATTCCACCATCAACGCCTAGTACTTGCCCAGTAATCCAACTACTCTCATCACTTAGTAAAAAGGAAGCAACATTGGCAATATCTTCAGTAGTTCCTACACGTTTCATAGGGTGCCTGGCATCCATCATCTCTTTTTTCTTATCATTACTTAAAAGACGTTTCGCCAGTGGTGTGTCTGTAAGTGAAGGTGCTATGACATTGACACGTAGTTTTGGAGCACATTCAGCCGCCAGCGCTTTTGCAAATCCTTCTATAGCTCCTTTTGCAGCAGCAACACTTGTATGATACGGCATTCCTACTTTTACTGCTACCGTACTAAAAAAGACAAGACTGGCTTGTTCAGAATTTTGAAGGTGATTCATTATTTGATGCACCGTTTTAACCATACTTAAAAAGTTAAGTTCCATATCACTTCTAAATACTTCGGTAGAAAGCATTTTGAAAGGTTTTAGGTTAATTGTACCAGGACAATATACAAATCCGTCTATGTGATCTGGTAATGCGCTTAGGTCTAATTCGTCGTTTTCTGCATCATATGGGATATAGTTGACATCTAGGTTTCCTAGGTTTTCATTAGTTCTGGATGCAACGTATACAGTATGTTGGGTATGTAGTTTTTGAGCAATTTCAAAACCAATTCCGTGGCTACCGCCTATAAGAAGTATATTTTTTGACATGTCTTTTTCTATTTAAATGATGAGGTAGGAGCTTTAAATTCTCCATAGAGTTCTATTAATTTCTTTTTTCTGTATTCAAAGATTTCGTTGAGTTTTGGCTTTACCAAAATAGGATGTACAAGCTGTCCTAAAATACCCATAGGCACTTTATAATCTACAATATCTTCCATCTCTACACCGCCAGGAATTTCTTTTATAAAATGCTTGTGATGCCATAAAGCATATGGGCCAAAGCGTTGTTCATCTACAAAATAGGAGCGATCTTGTACATGTGTGATTTCTGTCACCCATTTGGTTTTAATGCCTAATACGGGCGTTACAATATATTGAATAATCTGGCCAGGATACATAGGTCTATCAGCTCCTGATAGGATTTCAAATCCCATATAATCGGGCGTAATGGTCTTTAAGTTTTTAGGATCAGAAAGTAAACTCCATGCTTCATCAATAGTGATAGGGAGGTTTTGCTTTGCATGTAATGTATATATTTTCATAGTCTATCTGATAATAGACTATAAATGTATTGCTATTTTGTTTAATAATAAAACGTATTTGGTTAAACAAAGTTTAAAATTCATTTAAATTATAAATTCAATGCTATTTTTTTACCCCCTTCTTTGATGGATTGGTAGATAGCTTCTACAATTTTAAGATCTCTTAATCCCATACTTCCAGGGACTTTATTAGGAAGTCCTTGTGTGATATGTAATGCAAAGTCATCCATTTGTAAAGCTTGTTGTCTTTTATGCGGAAATGTGATTTCATTTCCTTTTGAAGTACGCCCGTGTAATGGGCCATAGGTATAGGCAACATCGAGTTCAAACCATCCTTTATCACAAGAGGCATATAGGCGATCTGCTCTAGCATTGTGGGACGTAAATATAGAACCTACAGCACCGCTTGGGAATTCAAATTGTGCTGTAATCGTCTCATCGGTATCTTTAAAATAGTCGGGTTTTGTACTAAATTCTTGTGCGGTTACTGAGATAGGATTTTCTCCTGTTCCATAAAGTGCTCCTTGGATAGCATACACGCCCATATTCATTAGAGCACCACCTCCAGATAAGGCTCTATTTAATCGCCATTGGTCTGGATCTGGATTTCCATACGAGGGATATCCTGCTTCTGTAGTAATAAAATTAATCTTGCCAAACTCTTTTTCTTTGACTATGCGTTGTATTTCTTGCGTATGTGGTTCTGAATGTAATCGATAGCCAACACTTAGTTTTACGTCTGCTTTTGCACAAGCATCAATAATCGCTTGACATTCTGCAACACTAACTGCCATGGGTTTTTCGCAGATCACATGTTTACCCGCTTTGGCAGCTCGGATACAAAAATCGGCATGCATGGCATTGGGTAATACTACATATACAATGTCAATACTATCATTGTTTATGATGGTATCAAAGTTGTCATAGTTGTATATATTCTCTTTAGGGATGTTATATTTTTCAGCCCAGATCTTTTCCTTTGCAGGTGTACCTGTTACGATACCTGCAAGATGACAATGTTTGGTTTCTAATAAGGAAGGAGCTAATTCATAAGTACTATAGGTTCCTAGACCAACTAAGGCAATACCTAAACTTTTTTTGTTTTCTGAGGACTCGAAAGCACATGCTAGTGGAATGTTACTTAGTAAAGCAACACCTCCTACTGCTTTTGATAATTTTGAGTTAAATGTTCTTCTATTCATATCGTATCCTTTTAAAAACCTTTAGAAAGTTAGGTAATTCTTTTGTAAAAGATAGGTCGGTATGATTAGAGATACATAACGGTAATGAATTATAAGAAAACTATTTTAACAATCATCATCACAGCATTGCTCATCTTTTACAAGTTTACAACTTACAACAGCGAGGAACGCTCCTATAAATGGCGCTGTCACGTATAACCACATAGGCTCCCATTTTCCAGAAAAGATAGCAGGTCCAATAGAACGTGCAGGATTCATAGAGGCATTAGTCATAGGTCCAGCAAACATAGCTTCAAGTAATACAATACCACCAATAGCAATTCCTGCAATAACGCCTATTTCTTTAGATCCTGTAGATACATTTATGATAACGAGCATTAAGAAGAACGTGAGTAAAATTTCCAATACAAATGCTTTGTAATGATCAAAAGAGGGAACTGTACTCCCTAAAAATTCACTTTCAGGAAATAAAAACCAAAGCATCGCTCCTGCGAGTGTCGCTCCTAGAATTTGTGCAATAATATACTTTGGTACTTCGCGCCAAGAGAATTTTTTCGCGTAAGCAAAAGCTACCGTAACAGCAGGGTTAAAATGAGCTCCAGAAATATCTCCAAAAGCATAAATCATTCCCATGACGATGAGTCCCCAAGTAATTGCAATACCTGGATGTGTTACCGCTCCATTTGTAATTTCATTAATGGTCATGGCTCCACAACCACAAAAAACCATTGAAAATGTTCCTATTGTTTCGGCGATATATCGCTTCATGTATGTTTCATTTTTCACAAAGATACGCCTTGTGATATTAAGATTTTGTTAACGTTTGATAGGTGAGGGAAGTAGTATTTTTGTGAATGCATTAACAATACGAAAATGTTTAGTCTTTTTTAGAACAGAAAACGTATAAACCATATAACTCTTTTTAAAACTAAAATTATTATGAAAAAATTACTCCTTATTGCAGCAATGGCTCTATTTACAGTAGGATCATATGCTCAAATTGATACACCAGCACCTAGCCCGTTTGCAAAGATGGAACAAGTTGTAGGGTTAACAGAAGTTAGCTTAGAGTACTCAAGACCAGCAATGCGTGGAAGAACTATTTTTGGAAACCTTGTTCCTTATGGTAAAATCTGGAGAACTGGAGCAAACCAAAGAACGAAGATCACATTTTCTACTGATTTTACAGTAGGAGGTAAAGAACTAAAAGCTGGAACGTATGCCATCTTTACAAAGCCACAAGCTACTGAATGGGAAGTTTATTTTTATACAGAATATCAAGGAGGTGGAGCGCCAAGAGAATGGGATGATTCAAAAGTGGCTGCAATGGTAAACGTACCTGTACAAAAAATGCCTATGGATATTGAGTCATTTACAATCACTTTTGATGATCTTAAAAGTGACGGAGCAAACTTAGGGATCCTATGGGAAAACTCATATGTGGGAGTACCTTTTGGAGTACCAACTGATAAGACCGTATCTGCTCAAATAGAAAAAGTAATGGCAGGTCCTGGTGCTGGAGATTATTACGCAGCTGCAGTATACATGGCTGAAAATGGAAAAGATATTAATAAGGCAAAAGAGTACATGGATAAAGCAATGTCTATGATTGAAACTCCACGTTTCTGGCAATTACGTCAGCAATCACTTATTCTTGCAAAAACAGGAGATAAGAAAGGTGCAATCAAAGCAGCTAAAGCATCACTTGTAGATGCTAAAGCTTCTAATAATGCAGATTATATAAAGTTAAACACAGACTCACTAAAAGAGTGGGGTGGACTATAAGACCTTATAATTCATATAAAATAAAGGAAACGCCTTCAAAATTTTTGAAGGCGTTTTTTGTTTTTACATCTTGTCTTTTTGAATTTCTTTTAAGATCGTAATGATTTGCTCTCCGTTTTTAGTGCCCACAAAAAACTCAGTATTTCTATTCTTTGTTTTAATTAATAATGCAGCACCAGGTCTTGTGTTAAAAAAAGTACCCTTACTATTGATACGATATCCCACACCAGCATACCATGGAAGACGTACAATCTCTGCTGTAGAGAGGTCAAGATCTTGTATGGGTATTTTTCTTTGTAACCATCCTATTCCAAATTTGACACTAGCTACTTCTAAGTCTATTATAATCTTCATGTTATAAAAGGCAAGTATCGGAAGTATATTGATAACAATTAAAGGAAGGGCAAAGAGCCATGAGGTGATTGGTTTACTTCCCCATTGGAAATAGGTAGCTAATAGTATAAAAATAGTTATAAATACAAATAGGCCTACAAACCAATACATTGATTGTGTTTCTGTATATCGTATTTGCTTACTCATATACTAAACCAATTTCTTTACGGATAGTATCTAGCAGTGTAATTAACTGTATGCTTTTTTCAAAAGTCATTATCGTACTTTCTTTTCTCCCTTGTGCGAGCATTTCTTGGCAGTGTAAAATCTCATAATGATAGCCGTGTACGCTGTCAGGGAAATTAATAGTTTCTGTACTACCATTTTTAGTTATGGTAATAGAAATCCCTGCAGGGTCATGGAAACGACTATTGATCACTAGGGTCCCTTTTTCTAATTCGATATGGCAGGTAGTGGCTGTTTTTGTATCGATTGCTGAAAATAAGTGTGCTTTTACTTGATTAGCGTAGGTGAATTCTATCTCACAATTTAAGTCTATCTCGTTAGTATCTAATGTGGCTTTGGCTTCAATTTTTTCAGGAATTCCTGTTAATGTCATAGCAGCAAATACGGGGTATATACCTACATCTAATAAGCTTCCGCCTCCTAAGCTTTTGTTGTATAATCGATGCGTTGGATCTTTAGGTACATCAATGCCAAAATCTGCTTTTATACTTTTAATAGCTCCTAATTCGCCTGCGTGTACCGTTTGTAAAGTAAATTGATAGTGGGGTAAAAAATACGTCCATAAGGCCTCCATTAAGAAGGTTTGTTTCGCTTTCGCGAAAGCGATCATAGCTTCAACCTCTTTGTGATTCATGGCAAAAGGTTTCTCACACAGCACTGCTTTTCCATGGTCTAAACAAAGCATGGTAACTTCTTTGTGAAAGACATGAGGTGTAGCGATATATACAATAGCCACTTCAGGGTCTTTAACGAGCTCTTCATATGATGCATACGCTTTATGAGCGTTATGTTGTTGCTTGAAATTTTCTGCTTTTTCTAGATGACGACTCCCTACAGCATAGAGTGTTGCTCCTTCGGTTGCTAGCAGATCTTCTGCAAATTTATGAGCGATATGGCCACATCCTAAAATAGCCCAGTTGGTGTTATGCATTTTTCTTTTTTATACGAGTTATGTGTATCACAAGTAATACGATATAAATGTATAGAAAAAAAGCAAGCTATGACAGCTTGCTTTTAACACGATTATGTATTTGGATTTAAAACATTAGTTATGTGTTTTACTTAATTTGCTCCAGTTTTTGTCTGCAACACTTTTTAATTTTTTGTGATTGTTTTCTGCTAACCATAATTGTTTTGCATCTAACTCTACATTATTTAGGAATAAATAGTATTTACCATCTTTTACAATAAATTTGTTTGGATCTACTCTGAATTTTGCTCCTGCATATGTTCCAAAAGCACAATACCCTCCGTATTGTGGTACATAGTTAGCTGGACTTTTGTCGAAAGCTGCTTTTTGATCAGCAGACGTAAAGTAGTATACTACTTTTTCATACTCAGATTTATACGCTTTATTCCCTTTTTGTGCTAGACCTAAATCTAAGTAAGATACAGGGCTATATCCTTGAAGTGCGATATTACTATTATCTACGTTGTTTGCCATTTTGTCTTGTGCAAATACGGATGTAGCTACAAATAATGCTACGATGGCTAGGGTGGATTTAATTAATTTCATTTTTCTTTTTTTTATTATTTATGTTACTGTTATTTATGCTTAAGCTGCGTTAAAGTATTCTTCTTGAATTACTTGTCCTTGTTCATTCCATACTCTGCGAATGATTTCGTGCCAGTATATTTTACTTCCGTCTTTCATATCAAAATCGAATGTAAATTCTGATGCTGAGACATTTCCATCAACAATAGAGTAGTGGTGAGTGATTCCATTTACAGCAGCAATGGCTCCTGCAAATCCTTCCATTTTAGTAATCATTTCTGCTTTTCCATTTGTGCCTCCATTTCCATAATCAGAAGTGGTTGCATTGTCTGCAAAAAATTCTTTTACTGCGTCTACAATAGCTCCTTGACCTACTATAGCGTCCATTTTAGTTACTTGGTCTTTAATGTTCATCTTTATTTTTGTTTGTGTGTTATTTACTAATTACACTGCAAAGATGAAGTAAAAGGGGAGGGAGGATGCTACAAAAAAAGGACTAAGAATTGTACTTTGCTATTTTGAAATCTGTAGGTGTACTTCCAGAATAATGTTTAAAGAAACTTGAGAAGTGATTTGGTTCTTCAAAACCTAATTGAGCCGAAATGGAAACGATAGATTGACCTTCTAGTAACATTAACTTAGCAGTATTAATAAGCTCTAGACGGATTAATTGCCCTAAAGAAGCGTTCATTTTTAATTGAACTTTTTTTGACAATGTTTTGATAGAAAGGTTCATTTTATCAGCATAAAAGTCTAAGTTCCTTTCTTGTGTATGGTATTCTTGAAGGAGTTCTAAAATATCTTGTGTAAACTGATCTCTTTGTTTAAAATCAAAGTTTTCTCTAAACTGACGAGGTGTAACACCTGTCGCATTTTTAAATACACGATTAAAATAAGCATCGTCTTTAAAACCAAGATCATAAGAGATTTCTTGGATATTTTTTTCTGTAAAGGCGATTTCTTTTTTACTCTCTTTTAATCTTTTTGCACCTAATAAATGTTTGACAGATAGTCCCACTTTATCTTTAATTAATGTTTGTGCATTATAACCTCTATCATTAATCAAGCTTACTAAGTCTGCACTAGAAAGATGGTGTGCATATTCTTGATCTATGATTTCTTTGGTGTCAAAAATAATTTGATATTCTTCCTTATTAGCCTTGAATGGATTTTGCCAATACCATTGTTTCGAAGAAACATCTATAATCGTAGCAGAGTCTTCTGTCAGTGTAGATTTTGAAAGAAATGCTTGACATTCTTCACATTCCATCAGATCGATATATCCTAGAGATATGAGATGTTTGAAAAGTACTCTTACGTCGTCATTGTAAAATTTTGATTTATCAGCAAACTCTATTTTTCGTACTGTAAAGTCATTAGATAAAAACTTGATGTACTGCCCTTTTTCTAGGAAAATAGCTTTTTCTTGCCAATCATAATAATTTTCAAAATCAACCTGTATGCTTCCTTTTCCAGAAAGCACATGAATAAGTGTATGCTTTTCTATAAAGTATACTTTATTGATTTCTGGAGAAAACTTTTCTACGTTCAATGGTTTGTTGATTACGATAAAATAGAATGCAATATACTATTTTGATACGATCTGTCGTAAAACCCTCTATGAGTTTTCAATAGATGGTGTACTTGTCGTAGATCTGAATATTGTTTCTATAATAATTGCAATTCCCATCACTAAAATACAACCAAATAAATTTAACCATAAATAAGGCATCCAATCTCCAAAATATCCTATAAGTACGATTACTTGAGTAATTAGTGCCGCAATAAATACGGCATTACTACGTACATATTTTACAAAAAATGCAAGAAGGAAAATCCCTAGAATATTTCCATAAAAAATGGATCCTATGATGTTTACTAATTGAATTAAGTTTTCAAAAAGACTTGCGGTGCAGGCAACAATAATGGCAAGTATTCCCCAACCAAGCGTAAATAGTTTTGTGGCATTTACATAATGTTGCTCATCTTTTTCTTCACGTACATTCCGCTTGTATAAATCTATAGAGGTCGTGGCTCCTAGTGCATTTAATTCAGAGGCAGTAGAAGACATAGCTGCAGATAAAATCACGGCGAGTAATAGGCCTATTAAGCCTTTAGGGAGATTATTTAAAATGAAATGGATAAAGACATAATCTTTATCATTACTTTCTACATCACTACTTGCCTTTTTTATAAGTTCTTTAGCTTCTGCTCGTAATTTCTTATCTACTCCTTCAAATTTAGCGATATAAGACAATTGCTCTCCATGTTCCTGATAAACATCATTTGCAGGATCTTTTGCAAAATTATAGGCAGCTCCTTTTTGATACCGTTGATTATTTTCTAATCGCTTTTCTATCGCTTTATATTCGTCTGCATATTCAGAAGCGTACACAGCTTCTGTGGCTGTAGGATTAAAATTGAGTGGCGTAGCATTAAATTGATAAAATACAAACACCATCACTCCTACCAGAAGAATGAAAAATTGCATTGGTATTTTTAGTAAGCCATTAAAAACAAGACCCATACGCATTTCTCTGATGTTTTTTCCAGATAAATAACGTTGTACTTGACTTTGATCAGTTCCAAAATAAGAAAGCATTAAAAATGTACCTCCTATAAGACCACTCCAAACCGTATATCTATTATTAAAATCAAAAGAAAAATCAAGTAACTCCATTCGATCTCCAGCTCCTGCAATACTTAATGCATCAGAAAAAGAAACCTCTTCGGGTAAGTAATCTAAGATTAAAAAGAAAGCAATAAACATCCCGATAAAGATGACAGCCATTTGTTGTTTTTGAGTAACGCTTACCGCTTTAGTTCCTCCAGAAACAGTATACGCAATAACGATTACTCCAATAACAATGTTTAAGGTAGTAAGATCCCACCCTAATACAGCTGATAAGATAATAGCAGGTGCATAAATGGTAATTCCAGCCGCAAGACTACGTTGTATTAAAAATAGGATAGCCGCAAGAGATCTGGTTTTTAAGTCAAACCTACTTTCTAAATATTCGTAGGCAGTAAAGACTTTAAGTTTATGATATAGTGGAATAAATACCAGACATATAATCACCATGGCAATAGGAAGTCCAAAATAAAACTGAACAAATCCCATTCCACTATAAAACCCTTGGCCCGTTGTAGATAAGAATGTAATAGCACTGGCTTGTGTCGCCATCACAGATAGACCTACCGTCCACCATTTTGAAGTGTTTCCTCCGCGTATGTAATCTTCTACATTTTTGCTTCCTTGTGTTTTGTATACTCCATAAAGAACAATAAATACCAGTGTTGCCCCGAGAACAATCCAATCAATAATTTCCATACTAAGCGTATTGTTTCATTAAAAAGAAAAATAAAATAAAATACACCAGATTAGCTATAAGAACTACAGTGTAGGATTTTTTCCAAACGTATTTAGGTTCTTTACTCATAAGGTTATCCTTTTACTTTTTTAGGTTTTTCTTTTCCTATAGAGAGCATATTTGAAAAAAGACGATACGCTCCAGAAACTCCTGCAGGAAGTTCTCTAAAAAAGCTTAGCCCTGTATAAATATAATGCCCTTCTCCATAAGGAGCAACGAGTAAACTACCTTCTTTAGCATTTTCACCTTTATCTTGCATAGATAATATTGGTGTGTATTCATCAGACCATTCATTAGGAAAATAGAGGCCACGCTCTTGTGTCCAACCTTCAAAATCTTTTTGAGTGATTTTATTAGGGAAGTTCATAAGCGGATGGTCTTTAGCAAGTACCTTTACATCACTATATTCATCTGTTACGCGGTCACGAGAAAGTTTCATAGGATACGGGGCCCCTATTTTTGTATTTCCCCATCGACCACTTGTATTGTATTGCGCAATCAACGTTCCGCCTTCTTTTACATACTCTAAAAGGGTAGGTTGTTTACTTTGTAGTTCTTCTACCACATTATAAGCACGTATTCCTACAACAACTGCATCAAATTGTGCTAAGCGTTCTTTTGTGATTTCTTCAGGTTTGATAATAGCCACCTGATATCCTATTTGTTCTAGGTTTTGAGGGACAGCATCTCCTGCTCCTTGAATGTACCCTATATAATCTCCTCTACGTTCTATATCGAGTCGTACTACTTTTGCTTGCGCAGGAAGAAATAACGATTGCAACGGAATATGACTATAATCAATCTTAACCAATTCCTTATCATAGGTAGTGTTTCCTATAGTCACTTTGGGAATGATGATGCCTTCATTTTGATTTGAAGGTGGCGTTACTGTAAAATTAATAATTTGTTGCTCCCCTTTAGTTGCTATAGTTACAGGAACACTTTTTGGAGATACATTCCAACCAGTAGGAATATCAAGTTGCACTGTTCCAGAAAGCGCATCTTTATGCGCAGTTACTGTCACTGGAATTTGTTTTGCATCTGCATTGGCAAAAATGAGGACTTTATCTTTTATACCGGCTGATACTTCAGGAACGATCTCAAATGGCTCATACACTTCTCCTTTTACACGATCATTATATTTATAGACAATGGGTTTGTCAAAGATAAAACCAACGCCATCAATACTAATTTCAAAAGAAGCGACATGTGTTCTTGGTGTTTCGGGTTTTCCGATGAGTCTGCGGTCATCCACACGATACATTCCTAATGTACCTGGGTTTTCTAACCAATAGGCATTGGTAGAGGTTAATCCTTTAGTAACCGTAAACTTATCTTCTCCTCGATATCTATCGTTGTTAGCGAGTTTTTTAGATTTAAGTTCTTTATCTGCAATAGGTAAACTTGTTTTAGTAGGAACTCTGATGCTGCTTAATGTCATATCGACATCACTTCTATTAATTGCTTCAAGTCTTAATGTTACCTCTTCTCCTAAGGTTGCTGTTTGCGTATTGGCAACTGCTTCTATATATAAGCCAGAACAAGCTGCAATTAATTCTTGGAGTTCTTTACTTTTTATGGTTTTCCAGTGTTGATCTTCTAATTTTTGAAGTTCTGCATAGGCTTGTACTAATTCAGGAACACTTTTTTCTGGATGGGCATGATCAAAATTAGCTTCAACAGACGCTAATAAAGAAGCTACCTTTTCACTTCCTTTTACACGTCCCCATGAAGTATCGATCCCTTGGAAAACATCATTATTTGTTGGCATTTCACCACGTAACAATTCAAAGTAGGTGTCACTGCTTCCGCGGGTACCTGTATTTCCAAACCCTTGCGATTTATGCTGACTACGACTTAGTGAAGAGATTTCGGTGTTAGAAAGTCCGTAACCAGGATAATAGGTGCCTACATCTACTTTTACGAGATTGGATTTGTCCGCTTTCGCGAAAGCGTCCCTGCTCCCATAAAACCACCAGCTGGTATTGAAAAATTGGCGTTGCGGCTGCCATACTTCTGTATACTTTAATTGATCTGAATATTTAGTAGGATCGTTTACAAGGTCGAAAGCCTCAACACTTAACATTGCACTTGAGGTATGATGACCATGTGTAGACCCTGGCGATCTATGATCAAAACGATTAATGATCACATCGGGTTTGAAGGTACGCATTGCCCAAACTACATCGCTCAAGACCTCATCTTTATTCCAAATAGCAAGGGTCTCGTCGGGATGTTTTGAATAGCCAAAATCATTAGCTCTTGTAAATCGTTGTTCTCCGCCATCGGTGGCACGCGCAGCAAGGAGTTCTTGAGTACGAATCACACCTAGAAGTTCGCGTAACTCAGGCCCTATAATATTTTGACCTCCATCACCTCTAGTAAGTGATAAATAGGCGGTACGTGCTTTTACCGTATTTGCAAAATAGGAAATAGCAGTGGTGTTTTCGTCATCGGGATGTGCCGCTACATATAAAACAGAGCCTAAGAAGTTGAGTTTCTTAATGTCTTCATAAATGGCTGAAGCACCTGGTTTCTTAGGTTTAATTGTAATTCCTTGAGCGTTTGTTTTCGCGTAAAGCGAACAAAAAAGGAGTGCAAATACAAAAGTGATAGTACGCATTATGTGTGGTGTATTGAGTCTTTTCAAATATAACCAAAATGACTGCGAGCAGAAATCCTTTACGTTTTCTTTAACAAAAAGGAAGATTTGAATCTTAATCACCATTAGAGATGCCATTTTTAAAGAATAGATTACGTGTTATTTATGAAGGGTTTGAATTATTTAAATGTATAAGTTATTTATAAGCTGAAACTTTAAAATCATCGATTAAATGCTATTTTTGGTCGATTAAATGGTATTTTTTGTATTTTGCTTTTTCAAATTAAAGTTATTGAACAGTAGATATTATATTTTTTTGTTTTTTTTATGCACACACTTTCAGGTGTATGCACAAGTGTCAGAACAACAAGAGGTTGAGCAAGACTCTATAACGGAAGAGGTTATGAGAGCCTTTAATTTATTTGAAAAGAGTCAGTATGGTGAGGCTGTTGAGTTGTACACGAAAATCTTGCAGTACGCTCAAGAAACTGGAGATAAAATTTTAGAAGGTAGGTGTTATTCTGGCTTGGGTAATTGTAATTATTATATAAATAAGGACTCGTTAAGTTTTTATTATTTATTTAAGGCTAAAGATGTTTTTGAACAAGAGAAAGATACTTTTAATCTTGTTTTGGCTTATAATGATATTGGAGTTAATTACAAAGATTTTGATAGTATCGATAAATCAAATGTTTTTTTTGATAAAACAATACGACTTGCCAAAGCTGGAGGTTACCTAAGTGATCAAATTTATCCATTATCTAATAAAGCAGATAATGAAATTCATTATAATGATGTTTTTGATGGAATTAGACATTCTCATGAAGTATTAGCTATCATAGATAGTGTAGGTGGATATTATCCTACATATAGTGTTGTAGGGAAAACGTATCAGCAATTAGCGTATGGTTATTTTAAGATAGGGGATAAAGAAAATCATCTTTTGTATTTTAATAAAAGTGTAGATTTTGCAACAAAAAATAATTATTTAGGCGCATTATTGGACGTATATCAAGAAAATGCTCTTTTATATGCAGAATATGGGGAGGTTGATAAAACATATGATCTAGTAAAAAAGACTTTAATCTTAAAAGACTCACTTTATAAAATTAAAGAGTTTGAAAAGGCCAAACAAATAGAGGCTACTAATTTTCTAAAAGAGAATAAAGAAAAATTGCTTTTAGTCGAAAAAGAAAAAGAGTATCAGGAAGCTATCATTAAACGAACGAATACATATAATACAGTAGTTACTCTTTTTGTTTTTGGACTTTTATTGAGTTTGTATTTTTTATTTAAGAAAAATAAAGAACTCAATGTGTCTAAAGAAAAAGCTGAGCAATTATCAAAAGTTAAGAGCCATTTTTATTCAGAAATTAGTCATGAACTTCGAACACCTTTATATGCTGTAATAGAACTTTCAAAATTACTGTTAAATGAAAATGTAAATAGTAAACATAAAGAATACCTAGAATCTCTTAATTTTTCAGGAAATCACTTATTGTCATTAATCAATAATGTTCTTGAAATTAACAAAGTAGAGTCAGGTACGATGAAATTGGAACTGTTAGAATTTAAACTTAAAAATTTAATAGATAATATTATTGAGAGTCTTGAGTTTGCGCTTCGGAATAGTCATAATAAAATTCAAGTGTCTTATGATGAAAATATTCCAATATCACTATTGGGTGATTCTTTAAAATTATCACAAGTTTTCATTAATTTAATTTCTAATGCAATCAAGTTTACCAAAAATGGGACGATCAGTATAGCAGCAAAGCTTATTGAAAATTCTGACGATACTGTTAAAATATTTTTTGAGATAAAAGATAATGGAATCGGAATTTCTAAAGAAAAACAAGTTAAAATTTTTGAAGAATTTTATCAAGAGTATTCTGAAAAAGAAAATTCCTATAAAGGATCAGGTTTAGGGCTTTCTATTGTTAAAAGGATATTAACTACTATGGGTAGTAAAATTTCCATTGAGAGTGAATTAAATAATGGTTCGACTTTTAGTTTTGAGTTAGTGTTCTCGAAAAATAAAGCGTCTATATCTAAGAAACAAACGAATGAAGCACTTGTTAAGAACTTAGTAGATAAGCATATTCTTATAGTGGATGACAATAAAATTAATCAGTTAGTCACTAAGAAAATTCTTGATCAAATGGGTATAAAATCTACAGTAGTAGATTCTGGTTATAAGGCAATAGATCTAGTTAGAAATGAGTGTTTTGATTGTGTTTTAATGGACTTACATATGCCAGGTTTAAACGGATATGAAGCAACAACTCTTATTAGAGAATTTGATAAAGAGATCGCTATTGTAGCACTAACGGCTGCATCATCAGAAGAGGTAGAGAAGAAAATTAATAGTTATAAAATGGATGGATATATTATGAAACCATTTATTACATCAGAGTTTATTGAAACTATACATGCTTCAATTATAAATAAGTCTATCTAATCCAAGTTCCGTACGTAAACCAGCATCTGCGTTATGGAGTATGTGAACGCAAAGTTTTCATTTTTTTGTTTTGGAAAAAGAAACAAAAATCATGGGTGTGTATTACGGAAAGTTTTGATTTTTTGTATTGAAAAAATTACAAAAAGCTTAAAACAACCACCCCTTATATTAGATCAAAAATCAGCAATCAACAATCGTTAATCTCCAATCTATATTATTCCAATCCGAGTTCCGTACGTAAACCAGCATCTGCGTTATGGAGTATGTGAACGCAAAGTTTTCATTTTTTGTATTGAAAAAATTACAAAAAGCTCAAAACAACCACCCCTTATATTAGATCAAAAATCAGCAATCGTTAATCTCAAATCTATATTATTCCAATCCGAGTTCCGTACGTAAACCAGCATCTGCATTATGAAGTATGTGAACGCAAAGTTTTGATTTTTTTGTTTTGGAAAAAGAAACAAAAATCATGGGTGTGTATTACGGAAAGTTTTCATTTTTTTGTTTTGGAAAAAGAAACAAAAAACCTGAAAACAACCACCCCTTATATTAGATCAAAAATCAGCAATCAACAATCGTTAATCTCCAATCTATATTATTCCAATCCAAGTTCCGTACGTAAACCAGCATCTGCATTATGAAGTATGTGAACGCAAAGTTTTGATTTTTTGAATTGAAAAAATTACAAAAAGCTCAAAACAACCACCCCGCTATTAGATCAAAAATCAGCAATCAACAATCGTTAATCTCCAATCTATATTATTCCAATCCAAGTTCCGTACGTAAACCAGCATCTGCATTATGAAGTATGTGAACGCAAAGTTTTGATTTTTTGTATTGAAAAAATTACAAAAAGCTCAAAACAACCACCCCTTATATTAGATCAAAAATCAGCAATCAACAATCAGCAATCAGCAATCGTTAATCTCCAATCTATATTATTCCAATCCGAGTTCCGTACGTAAACCAGCATCTGCGTTATGGAGTATGTGAACGCAAAGTTTTCATTTTTTGTATTGAAAAAATTACAAAAAGCTCAAAACAACCACCCCTTATATTAGATCAAAAATCAGCAATCGTTAATCTCAAATCTATATTATTCCAATCCGAGTTCCGTACGTAAACCAGCATCTGCGTTACTATTTTTTCCCCAATAGGCGCTTTTGATGGTTTTGATGCGAGTCGCTTTGGTGGTGAGTTCTTTGGCGCGTGCTCCATATCCATCTACAAAAGTTTCTTCCCAACCTTCAATCGTATACGGAAAAGAACCAGAGAAGTTAATAGTTAAAGAACGATTTAGGTCTGGATATTCTAGAGTGTATGACGTAGCGGTTAATGTTCCTTTTGCATTATATGCTTTTATAGGAACATGTTTCATACGTGTAAATGAAAAATCAGGAATGGCTTTAAAATTACCTGTAGGTAATGCTGTTGGATCAATACGTAATTGTGCCCATAATTCGTTTTCTAATGTAGTTTTCGGAATAGAAAAGTTTTTATCTGCTTCACCTTCAAAATAGGAATGCGAGTTTACCTCAAACTGCTCTCTATTATTAATTTGGGCATATTGATGTCCGCACCATTCTTGCATACTTTGGGATACTTTAATGGCATGCTTTTCTTCAAAAACAGGGTAGAAGGTACTTGACATTACAGAATATGGATAGATTCCTGTATTAAAATTTTTAGTTGCATTTACCTTTAGTACAGGGACGTTAGTATCGTTTTGACGATCTGCTTTTACTTGGACTTCAGGGAGGAAATCTTCCGTCACAAAAATTAGCGCTGCAGTACCGTCACGTAATTCTCCATAACGTGCTTGCTCCAATTTGTAGGAAGAGATCTCTGCTTTTCCTGCATACCAATAGTCTTTAAACTCTTGAGAAATGTTTCTATTCTTTGTCGCATCTAGCGTGCTATTTGCAACAGGCATTTCCTGTATAGTAGTTGATTCTGTGTTTCCTTTACAATTGACAAATAAAGCAACAAGCGCAACAGTAACCATTAGAAAAAATAATGTACGTTCTAATCTGAATATCTTTGTGGGAAATGACATAGCTTAAAATTTTAAGCTAAAATTACTAAAAACTTAAGAGTCGGCAAGCTGTATTAACGTTTCATAAACTTTATGAGTAGGTAATCCCATCACATTAAAATAGGATCCTTCTAATCGAGTTACTGCAATATATCCAAACCATTCTTGTATACCATAACCACCCGCTTTGTCATACGGTTGGTAGTTATCTATATAATGATTGATCTCTTCTTCTGTAAGTGTTTTAAAAGTGACCTTTGTCGTATCGTTAATGGTAACCTGTTTATTTGGAGAAGTAAAACAAACACTTGTCATTACTTCATGCGTATTCCCAGAAAGACTTGAAATCATCTCAAATGCTTGATCTCTATTTTCAGGCTTGTTAAGTGCTTTATCTTGATGCCACACAATAGTATCACTGGTAATAAGAATGTCATTTTCTTGTAAATCAGTAAATGCAGCAGCTTTTAATTGTGCAAGGTAATCTGTAATTTCAGTTCCTTTATAATGTTCTGGAAAGATTTCATCAATAGGCTTGAGTAGGATGGTAAAATCTAAATCAAGTTCTTTGAAAAAAAGTTGTCTGCGAGGAGAACCAGAAGCAAGGATGATGTTTTTGTGCTGTAATCGTTTAGATAGCATCTGCAATAGTCTGTGATATTAATGGAATCGTTAGGATACCTATAAACATGATTACTTTTAAGATAAGTGAAAGTCTTGTGAAATGACTTTTTTTATCATCTTCCCATAATCGTGTAGCTACATATCCTAGAGGCGCAATAACTCCAAAAAACAGTACAGCAACTGTTAGTTTATGGTCGTATAGAAAAGTAAATGTATACCAAGATATAAGCGTAAGTGTGATAAGGCATAAAATAGAGGCGATACGAGCAGTTCTTTGTGCACCTAAAATAATAGGCAATGTACGATACCTAGCCACATGATCCCCTTGAATGTCTTCTATATCTTTAACAATTTCTCGAATAAGGTTAATTAAAAAAGCAGCTATTGAAATATTCAAAATAATATCTAAAAGAAAAGCTTTTAATTCATTATCATAATAACCATCGATAGAAAATAATTCAAATATGCCTACAATCATTATGGATAAGGCCACTGTAAGGCTCACCAAAAGATTACCTACAAATGCTATTTTTCTTAGAAACCTAGAATACAAATAAAGTAAGAAAGCAATTCCTGGAAAAATCAAGAAATATAAAGGTTCTTTTAATACTGCGGTAATCACAAACCCAAAACCAACTCCAACATAAGTGAATATATAATAAAAGAATTTTGCACGTCTAGGATCTATAGAAACACCTATAATTCTTTTTTTAGGTTTGTTAATCTTGTCAGCAGTAACATCTATTATATCATTAATAATATATCCACCAGCAGCTATAAATACAGTAGCTATTACAAGAAACGTAAAGCCTAACGAACTTAAGGATAGTTCAATGTCAAAAGGTTTGAAAAATCCAAACATAATAATGCATTGCATCACAATCACCATGATTAAGTTAGGAAATCGAATGAGACGTAAATAGTTCACTTTAGTTTGTTCTGTGTGGTGTATTTAGAACAAAATACTATAAATTAATTAGAGTATAAAAGAAACTAATAATTTTTAACTACTATTTGTATGCGTAATTAATTTTCATGTTGCAAAGAATCTTTTACAACTTCTTTAATCTCAGTAATAATAGAGTCTGTTTTTGTTTCTACGGTTTCTTGTATGGTGTTTTGAGTAGCTTCTATAATTGTTGTAAGATCTCTAGCCCCTTCGATGTCTATTTCGTTTCTAGAAGGATATAAATCTTCATCAGTAAGTCCTTCAGAAGTTTTCCAAGTCTCTCCTAATTGCTCAAGAATGGTACTTTCCCATTGTGATGGATGTTTAGCATCTACCCAGATCACATCTTTATATTCTACATCAATAAGTGCAAGATCTGGTGTTGCAGCACCATCAAATTTCTTACTATCATCACGTTTTGCAGCAATAGTACTTATCATAAACATACGCTTACGACCGCCTACTTCTTTAATAAAAGGTCTAAATTCTACAGGTTTATTGACAGACCAATCATACTCCTTACGAGATTCAACTACTTTTAATGGCATTGCTGAAACTCCAGCCAGTCCTTCTTTTTTAGCAGCATGGTCGTAGTAATATAATTTATCTGTACCATCACCAGGAATAAGAACACTAAATGATAAGCTCGTACGCTCTTCACCTATAGGCTCTAACCCAAACCAATGATATAAACCACTATACGCTTGTGTCTCGATACCACTCCAGTTAAAATCAGTGACAAATGGTTGCTGATTTTCATCATCTTCTAGGTCTGGAATTTTTACTGCTGTTTCCATATTCCATGGTAACGGATCTGTAAAGCCTCCTAAAAATTGGAGTGACTTTGCTTGTAGTCTAGAAACTTCTTCACTTAGTGTATTTTGCTTCGTTAAAAAGGGATAATCCTGCGTTTTGGATGGAGGAACATAGGTTCCTTTTCCAATCGTAACGCGTTCTAGGTAATCAGCAACAGAGTGTTCTCCAGATTCAATAATCATAACACCACCATAGGACGGATATGGAAAAAAGAATCCTTTCCACTTAATTAAGTTAACTACCTGTACCCATTTCCCATCGTCATTTTTCATATAATATACCTGACTAGGTTCAAGTGTAAATAGTTGGAAAAAATTAAAACGTTGCACAACTGCATTATAGGTATTCCTACTAAACGCGAGAGATTCCCCTATAGCAAATGTAACAGGCACTCTATTTTCATTAGCAAAACGAGGAAAAGGAGAAGTGCTTTCTACGGTAAAAAGCTCTTCGGTATTGTTACTCATACGTTGAAACGAATACTCTTTTGATGGCTGTACCGCCATGGTCCATTGATTGACAGTATCAATACGTACCAATTGTGGAGGCGATACTTCTAGTGTTTCTCCAATAGATTCATATGCCATGGTTACAATATTATTGTACGGCTGGATACGTTCATTTTGCGTTAATGGAAGTTCGTGTATTTCGACAAGATTTAGATTGTTGTATACATTATACGTTTGCATATATTGATACAATCCTGTTTTCCATCCTGCGAACCATAAAACCCCAAAAAAAGCAGCAATCCCCACTAGGTATAAAATACGCTTTCCTATTTGTGCGCTTGCGCGAAATTTTCTCAACATAAACCACAAGAACAAACTACTGATCAGTATGATAAAAATATACTTACGTACAAACAATAATGCAGGCTGATAGTCATCTCGTAAGAAGAATAATAACAAGATCAGCACAATCGCACTGATTACGACAATACGTTTTTGTTTTCCGCCTTTTTTCCAATAGGATTTTATCATGGGTTGTTTGTTTTGATTGGTTGTTAGTTTTTAATTCTTCAATTATACGCTTTCGCGAAAGCGTATACTTATTTATGATACTCCGTCAAATATACCAGCTATAAATTCTCCTACGCCTTCTAATATACTTCCAAATACTTCTCCAAAATCTAACCAAGAAGCATCAATGTCTATGTCAGGAATAGATAACCAATCTACCGATGTAATAGCCGAAGCGGTAGAGGTTGTGATACCTCCTAATATTTCAGTTTTCATGGCTATATAATCGCAAACCTCTCCAGTAGCTGCATGATATGCATCAAAATCTGAATGAGAAGAAAACGTACACATAGCCCAGCAATGCCAATCTATACCACTCGATTCATAATACTTAGATTGCTTTTGAAGCTTTTTTCACCTCTTCAGGTTTATAATACTTCTTTTTTCCATGTTCCTTAACTAATATACTACCTATTTCAGAAATATATTCTTTTTTATTTATAGGTGCTGATGGACAGTTTTTACTCATACTTTCTTTCATACCCACCCTTTAAGTATCATTCAGGATACACTCTGGTGGGTATCTTATCATTATTAATTCTACTCTTTCTTAATACGCTTTCGCGAAAGCGTAGTTATTCTCTTTTAAAATAAAGTAATACGCTATTTTAAGTCTATGTTCTATTCTCTATATTCTTTTGCTTCCAGTATTCGGTAATTTCGATATTATTTTCGCGAAAAGCGAAAATCACTCAATCACCTTACTTTATTTTTTACTTCAACAATCTCCAATCGTTAATCACTTAATCATTCCTTTATCTTTAAAACGATCTCTAGCGCTTTTTTTCTTAGGAGCTTCTTCTGTAGGTGTTTCCTTGGTTTCTGGAGTTGGCTGTTCTTTTGCGTCAAAATGCTCTTTTACATCTTCTGCAAACTCTTGAACTGCTTCTTTTCCTTTGTCAAATACTTTCTCAAGATTTTCTTTTTTACTACTATCACGTGCAAATAAAAATGCCGAAGCGATATACGTTCCAATCATAACGCCAACAATAGCCGATACAAAATACTGTACAAAAAATGCATTGATGGGGGTAACAAAACGCACAATAATAGCGCTTATGACAAATAGTAATGTGACATATACAAGCCGCATTAAAAACGGTTGTAGATATAAAAAACCTTTACGATTATCGGGTTTCATTTGGAGTTCATCATTATGTGTAAGCTTATTGATGAAACGATACACCGCATTACTTTTAGACTCTCTCCAATAGAGCACAATGCCTAAAAGAATAGCAAGAACGAATATGATGATTTCTAGTGTCATGGTTATATGGTGTCTTTAGTTATATGTAGCGTTTATGCAGGTTATGTTACAATAGTATGATTCATATTAGGAGTGCTAAAAGCGATGTTTCAAACATAAATGTTTATGAGTGACACACCCCTTAATCCCCTCTTCCTAGAGGGGAAACTCTTCTTTTTATATCCGCGAAGGCGGATATCTTATTATATATTCTCTTCTCTCTGTTCTCTTTTCTCTTCTCTATTATCATTCATTCTCCTCTAAAATCAACGTAATCACCCAATCTTGATACGTTTCTGGCCATGTTTGATACGTATCATAAAACTGTGCTTTGTCATACCAATATAAGTGCAACGGATCATTGGGTTGGATTTTAATAAGGAGCTTCCAAATTAAATCAGCTTGCTCTTCCTCCAGTGATGAATGTGGTTGATGCAATGCTTTGTAATACGCAGTATCAATATAATCTTCCTGTTTTATTTCTTTATTAATGATACTTTTCTGGAAGAATAACTCGACACCATTCAGTTGTTTTTGTATGTCTATGTCAAGACCCGTAATGTATTTTTTAAATAAAAAATGACTGTCTAGAATTTCAATAAAAGAATGTGTTACCTCCTTAGAATGTTCTACAAATCGATGTTTTTTAATACGGTCAAAACGTTTTGACTTTGATGCTTTTTTAAGATCACCGTCTATGATAAAATCGTTCACCAATTTATCAATAAGCTCATCATGATCTTTATGAAATAAAGCCACCTCATGTCCTGTATCTGCAATCGCTTTATCAAATACCGCTTTGTCTTCAAAGATCATAATGTCATTAATAAAATCTTTTAAGACAAACACACCACCAAAAGCTCTCGTATAGAACGAACTCACTTTAAGCGGTAGTGGATCAATATTCAATTTACGATGGCGTAAATCTCCATATTCTTTAGCGTTCTCGATGATCTTTTTATGAAGCTCACGATTGATAAAATTGTTTCCTTCCTGAAATTCCTTAATCAATTCGTTTTGCTCTGCTTGTTTTTGATCTAACTGATTAAGAATTTCAAAGGTAACGGTAATGGTATCGTATCGTAATAAGTCAAACGGTTCATAAAAGGCATCAATCTGCTGATCAATATGAACACAAATAGCTGAGTCTTTAGTAATATCTCGTATGATTCTGCTATTGGCAGCAAAAACGGCTTCCATCAAATCCCGATCAAAACTATGACTAGGCATTTGTACAGGTTTATACCGTTGTTCTGGCGAAATAATAATCGCATTCGTGTTTGCTTCTCCAATGTTGAGGTAATAATTTTCTTTTTTCTCGAGCGCAATTTCGGGACTCCACCCCATAGCATCTATCGCAAAGCTAGTTAATGCAGTGGGTGCAACACCTAACATCGCAAGACACTCGTTATAACGCTGTGCTAACGATCCTGATACAGGCACCAACGCACCTCCATATAACCCTGCTTCTTTTAATTTTTTCATCTTTTAGTATCCACGAAGATGGGTGTCTGATTATTGTTAGTTTATAATATGATATACTAAGTCTAAGAATATAAATATTAAGAATATATCAGTAAATAGAAGTCCTATAATTGCTAGTATTGATTTATAAGTTTTAACCTCATTAATCCCGACAGTAGTATTTGGATATTTCTCTCCGTGAAATTTTTCCCAAAAATCTTCAATTAGCATAGAACTAGGATTGTTTTTGTAAATTAATTTATCAATATCTAAGTCTATTTTATCTTTGTTAGGGTATTGAGTACTATTAAAATAATTATCTACTAATAAATTATATTCTAATAAGTTTTTATTCTTCCATTTAATATCTTTAGCTAATGAAAATGGGAATAAAAAAACAATTATTGTGAAAATGATTATTAAAATAAGTATAATAATACTTAATATAATACTACCTATAAGTTTTATTTCTTTAGGAATAAAACCACTTGTTTCTTTTTTGTTAGGTTTTGGAATTTGATTAGTAAATATAATATCACCGTCAATTATTTGTCTAAAATTTGGCTGTGAAAATAATAATGTATCTGCTATATTTATACCTGTTTTAACATAAAAAGAATATTCTAAGATTTCATCAGGTCTCCATTGTTCAAATGCAATTTTTACATTAGTGCTATCTACAATAAGATTATTATTAAAATCTGATATTACTTTTTTATAATCAAGAACAGTATAATTTTTTTTTAATAATAAAGTGAAGTCATCCATTAATATATTTTTTTGAGCTCCACGACCTATTACTGTTTTATCAGAATTATTTTTAAATTGAATACTGTATTTCCATAAATTTTGTATTTCTACTCCTTTATATCTATAATCTACTTTAAAATTTGGTTCACCATCTCCAGGAGTTTGTGTAAGACGTTCTACATTTTGGGTATTTACTACTATCTCTATATTTTCATTATTTGGAAGAAAAATATAAACCACAGAAGCTATGGACGCTATTGAACCTATAATTCCAAACCATTTAAGTAAATTTTTATTATTCATATACTTTTTAAATCAGTTTTAAAGTCTCAAAATAATCAATTAGATACTGATTTAATAATCTAGTTGTTAGTTTGTTATTAACTTTCGCGAAAGCGTATTTAATATATTTCAAATTCAAAAGCTCACTCAGCTTTAACACACCTCTTAATCCCCTCTTTCTAGAGGGGAAACTCTTCTTTTCATATCCGCGAAGGCGGATATCTCATTATTATCATATGTCTGCCCTTCGACTATCTCTAAGGGTAAACTCTAGCGGGTATCTCATAATTCTTCTCCAATCATTCAAAATAGAGTAACGCTCTATTTTTATTTTCATAGTCGGTAATTTCGATACTATTTTCACGAAGGCGAAAAATCACTCAATCCCCTTGCTAGGTTATTCTCCACTTTCAAAACGACGTCTTGCTTCTAGTTGTACATTCATATCATGTATGCGTCCATCTACTTTACGTTTAAAATCAGTATCAGCAATAGTAGCGACATTATCTAAGTAACGCACTACTTCCTGACGACGAATATCTGAGAAGTTCAAGCCTTTCATATTTTGCTTCATCAAGTCTTGTAATAGCACGAGTTTGCTGTCATAGTCTTTTTTGAAATACGCCGATGGGTCTTCAAACCACTGTTCAGGTAAATCAAAATCGGTGAGACGTAATGAGATAGCACTTTGAATATTTCGAATATCTCGCGAAGAGAAAAACGGAAATGCTTTTTGAATCTCTTTATATAACTCGGCAAAAAATAAGTGCTCTGTTTGTTTGTGTTTAGAAGCTACTTGCTCATATATTTCTAGGACTTTAGCTTCTGTAGGTTTCTCGCTTTGATTTAAGATTTCTCCTAAGTTTTTAGCAAGTCCTTGTTCGCTTAAGAATTCATATTTCTCTGGATTTGTCATATTGACAAAGTCAGGCATCGACTTTTCTAGTTTATTCCACCAGATGTAATCTTGATCTATAAAATCAGGGATGGTACGCGCACCATCTATTTTAAAACGTCCCTGAACACGTGAGATCACCGCTTTATCCAACATTTCTGGAAGGTTGGTAAACAATCCAATAGAACTATTACCATAGTTAATCGCATAGGCTCCTTCTGTATATCGTAAGAAAACACCAATCACTTCTTTTACTCCCGCCGAAACTCCTTGTGCGGTACGCTCTTGTAAGTTGTTTTCTGCATCATCAATAGGAGCAAAGATCAACTTTGAAGGATCTTGCATGGGCTTCATCCATTGTACCATTTTTTCTGCCGATCCTCCTTGGAAGGTAGAGATCAGTGTGTCTGGCATGGGATGAAATAAAAATGGAATATCTAGATGGTCACAATGTTCTTTTAGTCGTGTAGCAATCGCAGCAATAAGCATTGATTTTCCAGTTCCTGGAATTCCATACCCCATAAAAACAGGCATAAAACCACCCAATTCTTGAAACGGGTTTTTCTTTGCTTCAAAATCATAACTCAGCATGCGCTCTGTCAATCGGCGTGCGAAATGCTTGGCATCACGGTTTCCTACAATTTCTTCAAATTGTATTTTATTAAACTCCACACTTACCGCCGTACCTTCAAATACGTTTTCCCAACCAGAAACGGCAAATTCGCTTTTTTCTAGTTTGTACGTTCTATCTGTAATGGTGTCTGTATATTCTAGCGAACCAATACGCTGTTGGATTTCGCTAATAATAGCTTCAAAAAAGACAACAGTAAAGTCTAAAACATCATCATCCGATTTTATAATGTCTGGATGACTTAAATATTTGTCATAGTAAAAAAGCATACAGGAAATTCCTTTCAGCGGACTCATAAATGAGAGTTCAGGAATGCCTGCAAATTTGTTTTTCATGACACTCAAATCATCTGAAGCTGCTTCTTTAATATCAAATAAAATTCGATATGCTGTACCATACAACATAAAAGCGGTAGCCGTATGCATTTTTGATTCGTACTCACGTCTTCCGCTAGTATCTAATGTTGATTTACGTTCATTAAGAATCGATAATCCAGAGGCATCAAAATAACTATCCTTCAGCCAAATCCCAGTCGTGATTCCTTCCTGTAATGCATATAATGCTTGATTTAAATGCAACGGAATGGCGACAGAGTCGGGGAGGAGTCTCTTTTTAAGAGCGAGTATCGTTTTAGATACTGACGTGACATCACTACCACCTCCGTTTGTCGCTTTAGAAAGGTATAATAAGATGGATTCGTCTTTTTGATTTTTATCACGGCGTTGTGCTTTGCTTCCTTGTTCCCATTGTACTCCTTTAAGATAAGAAGTCGCTTCATCACGTAAGGTGGCAAGTTCGCTTAATTTTATAGGGAAGGTTGTATTGTGTTCCATAAGTTATAGTTTAAGTGTTGCAATTTCGATAGGGTCTCTGGTGAGTCCGTAGACTTTATCAGGAATTTTATCGTAGAGTAATTGCATCACTCGGTGTGATGTAAATAAATAATTTTCAGGTCTTTTATTTTCCCAGACCTGAAGGTGTTGTTTGTTAAAAATGCTTCCTTCTAGAATACTATCTTTAGAAAATGTTTCATTGATAGTAATTGATACGGCATAGGCAGAAAGATCTAGACTTTTATCAACGATAGATTGTAAGATCGCATGTGTCACTTGTAATTCATCTTTGGCAAATACACTATGGATCGGACCCAAATCTATTTTCTTTATTCTTTTAGGTAATAGATTTGGCAACTTTTTATCAATCGCATAGGCCATACTATCTAAGGTGATACTACGATCTGCAGTGGCTTCCAGTACTTTGTAGATGTCTTCAATATACTCTTCCATATCTACTTTATGCAAATCGAAATACATAAAGCAAATAAAAGGTCTGTTGACACCTACATCATAAAATGCCCAGCTTACCATAAATTCTGTAGGTGCCGAAGGTGCCGTTTTAATTACTTTTCCTTGTACAAAACGTTTGAATAAGTATTTACTTTCTACTGACGTATAATAGACAATAGAAGAGGCTTGGTGTAATTTCTTATCAGAAATAGGCTCTTTGTATTTTAGGAGTGTTTCTAGAAACTCATCCTTTAAAGTTTCTATCGCGGGAAGTTTTTGAATGTATTCATTTTTAAGCTCCATATCATTCACGAGATATCGAAACTCCGAATAATTTGGAAGTCCAGATTCAGTAAGATCTACTTTCATCTTTTCTTCGTCATCAAAGAGATATTTTACTCTAAAGGCTTCTAAAGTATAGGTGAGTAAATCACAATACTGCTTGATATAGGTAGTTTCAGAAGGCGTGCATAACTGTTCTTCTTTAAGTGCTTTGACAAGCTCCTCAAACGCGTGTTTGACAATTTTAAAATACACCTTGTATTGCTCCTTGTTTTCTAAAGTAGCACTATCTAATGGTGTTATGATTTCGTTTATGGGCATTTAAGATATTACTTGTTATATAAATTTAAGATACTGTCTCTCATTTTGCGACCTTCTCTTTTGGATATAGGCTCTGTAATTAGAAGTTGAGAATTATTTGTGTTCTGCTCATCATAACCTACATAATAATATGTTCCTTTCCTAAGGTCTACTTGGTCTATATACTTATTTTCTATTGTGCGTTTTTTTCTTTTCCATTCCCCTTCAATCAAATATTGGTACGTTATAGTGCTACTACTTTTTCTATATCCATCTGTTTTTTTTACTTGTAATATCCAACCTAATGTTTTTGTTTCATACTTTACAGGAAGATCATAGACAGTTTCCTTTGGCATCTTGTATTTTTGATGATACATGATAAAAGCCCCAACTACAATAAATAAAATTACTTTGGTAACCTTAACTTTTGGATCTTCATGAGTAGACATGGTTTATTACTAGTATTCTTTTAAGTGAAAGTGAAATTTTAATAATTAAAAAACGTTCACCATATCTCATATTCCCCCTCTTGTTTGAAGGGGAAGTTTATAATGAGATTGTATAGGTGTTGTATATGCTTTCGCGAAAGCGTATTTATAAAATTATCCTAAAAGATCATCATCTCCAGCATCATCTTTCTTTTCTGGAGTAGGTTCACCGTCACCAGTAGGTGCATCGCCATCAGTTGCATAATATTCTTCAAAAATTTCTTTCATGTCAATTCCGTAACGGTTGGCAAAATCTTTCTGAATATTTGCATCTTTTTCACGAATTTCTTGCAATGACTCGGCATAACTGCTGTATACTCCTTGCATTACTTTTTCGTGTACTGGGATGTTGTCCATCATATCCTGACGTGCTTTAGAACTAGCAGTATGCATAGCCGCTAATGTCTGCCCAATATGCTCATCAGTCTTCACACCTAGGTGTTCTAAGATCGCAGCAAATTCCTGATCGGTACGTGCTTTTAAAGCAACCACATAACCATCATAATACTTTAAACGCTCATCAGTATCACTTTTTAGCTTTGCTCTGTGCGTTTGTAAATTACTACGTAACGAAGTCAATACTTTGATCGTTAAATTATGCTTGTGTACAAAGCTGTCTTTACTCGCAGCTAATGTCGTGTAGGCATTTTTAAGACCTTCTAGTTCTTCTACTTTCTGCTCTAAAATGGTGATTTTTGAAATTGCCTCAGAATAGTCAGTAGATTGCTTATCTGTAACTTCTTCCAATGCTTGACGTGCTTGTTTTAAAAGCGCATATTGCTCTTCAAGTTTATCTTCTGTTTCCTTTTTCTTTTCAAGCGCTTTGTTATGATTTTTACTTGCTTCAACAATCGCTACTTGTAGTTTGTCTTCTACCTCTTTGATTTCTACTTCACGATTTTTAAGACGCGTCACAGCTGCTTGCGACTTATACGAAAGCTCATTTAAAAGAGTCTGTATATCTGCCGACTCAATACGCTCTTGAAACATTTGCTTTGCTTTTAAATCTGCACCATCACGTATTTTTTGCTTAGCGGCAAGTTCTTCTACTTTCTTTTGGATTTTTGCTTTACGCCCCCAAAGATTATTCCACCAGCTATCTTTTACATTTTGGGCATCTTCAAGTTCCATCTTTGCACGCTCTAAGGCTTTTTGAGCATCGTCTATTACTTTTTGCTCATTAGCATTTAGGGTAGAGAATTTCTCAAAGATAATCCCTACTTCGTCTTGATAATCGGTAAGGTCTTTGATTGCATCTAGTAGCGATGATCTGTCTTTTTCTGCCATTCCTACCACATCATCTAGTGTTGCGTTTAGGATTTTTTGGCGCATTTCAGGATCATCTTCCTGAGCAAGCTTGGATTTCATTGTATCTACAGCTTTTCCCCAGTTAACATCTACTTTTTCAGTTTTTTCTTGAGACGCGTCATTGGTTTCTAATAAGTCAAAATCATCAGACATAGGTATGGATCGTTTTTAATGTTGTACGTAATTTAAATGGATGTTCAATTTCGGTAAAAAAATTGATTTAAGGAACTCCTTTTTCAAGAAGGTTATTATATCAGTCTCAAAAAGTGAAAAATGTTACACTATAGTAGTGATAGTAGTCAATTAGCGTCTTTTTTAAACATTAATAGGGAGCTGTATTACAGTGTTGGTAATTAAGGGGTTGTGGTTTTGTGCGCTTTCGCGAAAGCGGGATCAATACTATTTATAGATTATAATGTGTGTATCTACTTTATAATCCTGTCTTTTTTATCCACTGATTTAAAGGAATAGGTATTGGTTTTTCATTGGTTGTATCCCACGTTGCCCATAACTGAATTAAATTTCCTGTCTCTAAAATGATTTTTGAATCAGATATAACTCTTTTTTTAGTAAAATAGTCAGGAGGTTTCGATAGATTGCTTGCCCAATTCCATACATCATATTCTATATTGTCTTGCCAATTTGAAGCATAGACATCTTGACTAAATTGGCTTAAAAGCGCTATGATTAGTTGTTCTTTTTGAAGTGATGTATATGAATCAATAGCATTCGGATAATGTAATAGTATTAATGCTTCTATAATTGCAATGCCTCTATCTCTTGCTAGTTTACTGTAGGTTTCTAATTCTTCATTAGTTAGATTTTGACCAGAAGTAAGGTAGTATATGATTTTTTTTAAATCACCCTGAATAATACTACTTGAAAATCCTTCCATACTTTAAGTGAAATATTAACCGATATATGTCTGTATATATACTAGAGCTGTCTGGAGTATAAGTATAGGGAACACTATGATGGACGTGTAATATTGATAATTTTTCTTTTCTTTATTTGAAATACTTAAAATTGTTAGTATCATTCCTGTGATCAATGAAATGTTACTAATGGTTCCAAATATATTTAACATCAAAACGAGTATTTCTATTTCAATAGTAGTAGAAATACTAAGTAGTACAGCGGTACTGGCTATCCATAACAAAATACAGATGATACATAGAATAAAAGCCCATTTCTTATAATTTGTTTTCTTAGGACGATCAGTTTTTATGGTATCCATTTGATTTTGATGATTATAAATAGGTATGTTAAATATTTTTTTAATTAAAGGCTACCAGTTAATGACTCCCTGCATCAAACTCGCGCATCCATTTACCTTGTACTTTAAGTACTTGTTCAATAACATCACGTACACAGCCTTTTCCGCCATTTTTATGTGAGATGTATTTTGAAACTTCTTTAATTTCTTTAACGGCATCTTGCGGACAGGCAGGTAATCCCACCATTTTCATCACAGGATAATCAGGAATGTCGTCTCCCATGTATAGAATGTTTTCTGTTTGGATACCGTGTTCTTGTATATATTCTGTAAGTTGATTCACCTTTTGATGCGCTCCCAAATAGACATTTTTAATACCTAATCCTTGTAAACGATGACGTACACCTTCATCGGTGCCGCCAGAAATGATACATACATTATAGCCTTCATTAAGCGCTGTTTTTAAGGCATATCCATCTTTTACATTCATCTCTCGATGCATTTGTCCGTCGGTAGTGATCTTTAAGGTTCCGTCAGTAAGGACACCGTCTACGTCAAAAATAAAGGTGGTGATTTGGTGAAGGTATTCTTTATAACTCTTTTCCATAATGTGCTATAATAGATGCTGTGAGGGTTTGGTATATTGATTTATGATCGTCTTCTTGAAGCATGTCTACATGCGCTGCGATGACATTTGTGTCATTGCGTTTTGCAGGTCCCGTTTGTACATCACTAGGGGAGTGGTCTATCGCTTTTTGTGCTGTTTTTTCTAGTAATGCGTGTAGTAATTCAAATGGAAGTTGATGTGTGTCACATAATTCTTGAGCAATGGTGTAACAGTGATTTGCGAAATTATTGACAAATACGGCAGCAAGATGTGCTTGTTTTCGTTGCTGACTATTTATGTGATATACTTTTGAACTTAAAAATAGGGCTAGCTTTTGTAATGTTTCAAGGTCTTCTTGGGTCGTTGCTTCAATACAAATAGGAATGTTTGTAAAGTCTATGGTATCCTTTTTAGAAAAACTCTGTAATGGATAAAAAACGCCTTTACGGTCTTGCGGAATTGTTTCTAAGGGTATACTTCCTGATGTATGTACTACTAGAGTGTCTTGGTAAGGTAGTAGACTAGCTACGTTTTCTATACTAGTATCTGATACGGCAATGATCGTGATAGTTGCTGGTTTTAAAGATGTTATCGTAGTAACTTCTTCTGCTAAATGGCTGAATTCTTCTCCTTTTTTTAAAGAACGTCCTGCTATTTGTTGTAAGGTACACTCAGGAATCTTAGCCAATTGATTTGCCAAATGCCAAGCTACGTTTCCTGTTCCGATAAGATTGATCGTCATCATCGTGGTAAAAATAGGGCTTTTGTTGGTATTATGCTATTTGTGAGAATGGGTATTTGGGAAGTCAATCATGACAATAAAGCAATCTATTTCTTAACGAATATTAACAGGGGCAGTTATACGGTTATTTGCCTTCTGTGGGTTATCTTTGCACTCGGAAAATTAGCCCAACGCTATGCAAAAGAAAATTGTAAATTTTTTGTTCTCAACTCGATTGATGGGAATGCTTTTTATAACCTACTTTGTCGCGATGGCAGTAGGTACTTTTTTAGACCGCGGACAAGAAACGTCTCCTACACCTTATTCACGAGTTTGGATCTATAATTCTTGGTGGTTTACATTAATACACATTCTATTCGTCATTAATTTCTTAGGAAATATTGCTCGATTTAAGCTCTTGCGAAAAGAGAAAATCACTACTTTAATTTTTCATATTTCTTTTATTCTTATCCTTGTAGGTGCTGGTATTACACGATATATAAGTTTTGAAGGGGTAATGCCTATTTCAGAAGGCGAGACGGAAAATACGTTTTTAAGTGAAAAAACGTATTTAGAAGTACTAGTGCAGGGAGAGATTGATGGGCAGCCTATGCAAAGAACCTTGGATAAAGAATTAATGCTTTCACCGAGACTCAGTAATACGTTTACTTGGAATACCGATTTTAATAAAGACCCTATAAAAATAAAATATAATAAATTCATAGACGGTGCAGAAGATGGATTTATAGAAGATGAAGCAGGAGCCTTACACCTTAAAGTTGTAGAGACTGGAGATGGAGGTGGAAGGCATGAGCATTATCTTAAAGAAGGCGAACTTGTGAGTATGCACAATGTATTGTATGCATTTAATAAACCAACAGATGGTGCTATCAATATAGGGTTTGATGGAGAAAATTATACGGTACAATCTCCTTTTGAAGGAGAATATAAAGTGATGGCAACGCAAACAGATTATACGTTTGTAAAAGATAGTGTGCAACCGCTACAATTACGATCACTATATAATCTACAAGGCATCTTATTTGTAATACCAGAACCTGCTGTAAAAGGAAGATCTGGAATTATAGAAAAAGAGTTTAAAGAAAAAAACCAGCAAGATGCTTTATTTGTTGATGTAACAGCAAATGGTGAGACAAAAACAATAGGATTACTTGGTGGAAAAGGATATAGTAATAATAAAAAAGAAATTGAAGTAGGGGGCTATAAGATGTATTTATCTTATGGCAGTAAATCTTTAGAACTTCCTTTTGCGATTAAATTAAAAGATTTTATTGCAAAAAAATATCCTGGAACACAAAACAGTTATGAATCTTTCACGAGTAAAATTACAGTAGAAAGTGATGAAACCTTTGACTATGATATTTATATGAATCATGTGTTAGACCACAAAGGGTATCGTTTTTTTCAAGCGAGTTTTAAGGATGAAGAGCGTACCACCATTCTATCGGTAAGCCATGATTTCTGGGGAACTTGGGTTACCTACATTGGGTATTTCTTACTGTATTTAGGGATGATGCTTATTTTATTTGATAAAGGGTCTCGTTTTGGTGACTTAAAAAGATCATTGGATAAGATCAAAGCTAAAAAAGCAAAACTTACCGTACTTATTCTTTTATTCGCTTTCGCGAAAGCGGAAACAGCATTTTCACAAGATATCAATACCTCTGCTGTTGTAATTCAAGATACGATTACACCTTTAGAAGAAAAAGAAGAGCCAGTACTTCCAATATTATCTTCAGGAGATGAACATGGAAACCATACAAATGAAGAAGCTACAAAAACGCAAATAGATTCGGCTATTGTAGCAAATGCAGTACCTGCAGAACATGCGGCTAAGTTTGGGCGTATGATTATTCAGGATGATGGAGGGCGTATGATGCCTATCAATACGTATGCAAGTATGCTCTTACGTAAAATAAGTCGTACCGATCATTATGCGGGATTAAATGCAGATCAGGTAATGATCTCTATGATGGAGAATCCTATTATATGGAATTACGTAGATATCTTGCATCTTAAAAAAGGAAACGATAGTATCCGTAATGTTATTGGAGTGCCTAGTGATGTGAAGAAATTTAGAGTTATGGATTTCTTTACAGACGATTTAAAATACAAGTTAGAACCTTATTTAGCACAAGCCTTTAGTGAAGGAACTCCTACTATAATTGATAAAGAATTTAGAGATGTTGCCTTACGATTAGGGTTGTTAGATAGAACGCTATCTAAAAAGATTTTAAAAATTCTTCCTAAGCCTAATGATCCTAATAATTTATGGCTTTCTCCTATTGCAGCAGGAGATGGTGGGTATCGCGCTACCGATTCTGTAGTAGCACATCAAATTTTCCCAGCCTATTTATTGAGTCTTCGAAAGGCAAGAGTAGACGGAGATTATTCGGATGCTGATAAGATTTTGGAAGGAATTGAACGATTCCAAAGAAGACTAGGAGGAGATATTATGCCTACTGCAGAGCGGATTGATGCGGAAATCTTGTATAATAATAATGACCCCTTTAAAAAACTATATTGGTTGTACATGCTTGTCGCATTATTTATGATGACGTTTGTGATCACAGAGATTTTTAGCCCTAGTAAATTTGTTTCTTTGATGGTGAAGATTGGAGCATTTCTAGTAACCATTTTATTTTTATTGCATACAGGTTCATTAATTTGGCGTTGGTACATTTCAGGACATGCACCATGGTCTGATGCGTATGAATCTGTATTGTATGTAGCTTGGGCTACGATGTTTTTTGGGCTTGCAATATCCATTCAGAATTGGACAGTAACAGAAAAAATATACAGTTTAAAGAATGTTAATAAAGCACTTACTCCTGTTGCTATTATCGGCGCTGGATTAGGAGGTTTAATAGATATATTGACAGTTAGAAAAAGTTCAAGTTTAACAATTGCAAGTACTGCTTTTGTAACAGGATTTATCTTATGGGCTGCAAGTATGAACTGGATGAATCCAGAAATAGCAAACCTACAAGCGGTACTGAATAGCTACTGGCTAATGATACACACAGCTGTCATTGTAGCAAGTTACGGCCCTTTTACACTAGGTGCTATTTTAGGAATTGTATCTCTATTCTTAATGATCTTTACAACAAAAGAAAATAAGACGAAGATGGATCTTAATATAAAGGAGCTTACTGTTATTAACGAAATGGCACTTACCGTAGGTATGGTGTTACTTGCTATTGGAACGTTCTTGGGAGGTCAATGGGCTAATGAGAGTTGGGGACGTTACTGGGGTTGGGATCCTAAAGAGACATGGGCATTAATATCTTTAATTGTATATGCTTTTGTTATTCATATGCGACTCATTCCTGGATTACGCGGGAGATGGTTCTTTAGTCTATGTTCTATTATTGCTTTAGGAAGTATCCTCTTTACGTACTTTGGTGTAAATTTCTATCTGTCAGGATTACATGCGTATCAAAGTGGCGGAGATATTGCTAATGAAAAAATTATCATATCTGCAGCAGTTATCGCTATTATTGGGTTCTTGTCGTACAGAAAGTACGCTAAGTATTATAAGAAAGCCTAACTCATAAAAAGCGTAGTTGCATCTTGATCTGATTCAATGCCTAATTTTTGGTATAAATTAGAAGTTACTGTTTTTAGTTTTTCAATAGAAAGATTGTGCTTGGTTGCGATACGTTCGTTTGTCATTCCTTTAGAAATACCATCGAGTACCTTAATTTCAATATTCTCTAGTTCAAATTGATGAATAAGTGATTCTAAATATTGATCATTAGAATCTTGCACGTTTTTATAGCTATCTAATTGTGTAAGGCGTTCTAAATGCATCTTTATTTGATGCTTCATAATCACCGTTTTACCTTGTAATTTTCTAAAACTAAATATTAATGCAAGTGCGATTAATGTAAAATTAACTAAGGAAACAATACTGAGGTGTAATGAAGAAAAATTAAAGACACTCATGCCTAGACCATGTAGTAAAAACGCATCTGTCATCACTATAATATCTAAGGTATAAATAGCAATCATGATGAGAAGATATTTTGTGTTTTTTGCATTATAGAGTGTTAGTGACCATAATAATAAAACACTTAATATGGTTGTAAAGTCAGTTAATAAAAAGCTCCAATGCGTATTTGAAATCCAATAAATACATAAAGAAATAAATGAAATACTACTAATCACAACAAATATAGACTGTATAAGCTTTTTGTTGTTTTTGAGCTTTAGATATCTAAATACATACCCGGTGGCACAAAGCCCTACTAGAAAATGTCCAAATAATTCAATACTACTAATAATGCTTGGTTTTGCATTAAAGAAGTATAAAATATTATCTCTTGTCATAATAGAGATACAGACAGCAGCAATGAGAATCCCGTAAAAAAGGAATTGTGTGTTTTTTGTAGTAATAAGAAATATTAATGTTGCTAATAACAGCGCAAGTGCAGTTCCATAGAAGAAACCAATCCCTAAAAAGCTGTTTTTTTCATGTTTAGCAAATGCTTGTTCATCTAGAATATCAATTAGAAAATGAGCTTCTAAGGGGAATTCAGCTTTGAGATATAATGGATATTGTACAGTCTTATTTATGACAAAAAAAGATGGATATCGAGTTGCATCCATCAATCCAACTTCATCTCCATTAGCATCATATAAAGATACCTCCTTAATATGGGAAGTATGTAATTCTATGATAGAACGAGGTAAGTCAATAGCATCTATTTTAAACCAATAGATGCCATTGTCTGTTCCAAGATTTATATCCTCTATGTTAGAGAATTCTATTTCTTTTAATTCTGATATTGTATTCTGGTGATCTGTAGTTGTCTTGTAATAGGAAATTGATTCCTGTGACACCCCCGTAATCACAAAGAATACACTAATGATAAAAAACATCAACCGCATTAGCACATAATTCTAGGGTGCTAATATAGGAATATATATTTATAAATTAGTATTTAATCGGTGATTTTGTGTATTTTGTCTATACTTGTGTATCTTTTGTAAGAATCTTAAAGCTCTCCCACCATATCTTCAGGTTTTACCCATTCATCAAACTCTTCAGGTGTTACATAGCCTAAGTTTACAGCTTCCTCTCGTAATGTTGTACCATTTGCGTGAGCAGTATTCGCAATTTCAGCTGCTTTATAGTATCCTATCTTCGTATTAAGTGCAGTAACTAGCATTAGAGAATTATCAAGTAATTCTTTAATTCGTTTTTCATTAGGCTGTATTCCTGATGCGCAATGGTCTGAAAATGAAATGCATGCATCTCCAATAAGTTGTGCGGATTGAAGTAAATTTGAAGCCATGACTGGTTTAAATACATTTAGTTCATAATGACCTTGTAAACCTCCAACACTGATAGCAACATCATTTCCAATTACTTGGGCACAAACCATCGTTAATGCTTCACATTGTGTAGGATTAACTTTACCAGGCATGATAGATGATCCAGGTTCATTAGCAGGAATGGTAATTTCTCCAATTCCGCTACGAGGTCCTGAAGCCATAAGGCGGATATCGTTTGCTATTTTATTTAAAGAAACAGCTAATTGTTTTAGCGCTCCGTGTGTTTCTACAATAGCATCATGTGCAGCTAATGCCTCAAACTTATTATCGGCAGTACGAAATGGGAAACCAGAAAACTGAGCCATATATTCAGAAACACGTTTGGCATACCCTTTAGGAGTATTAAGTCCTGTACCTACTGCAGTCCCTCCTAATGCAAGTTCTGCAAGGTGGTCTAATGTATTTTCTAATGCTTTTATACCATGATCTAATTGCGATACATATCCAGAAAACTCTTGTCCTAATGTTAAAGGAGTAGCATCCATAAGATGTGTACGTCCTATCTTAACTACATTTTTAAATGCTGTTGCTTTTTCTTTTAAGGTATCTCTTAACTTTTGTACTCCAGGTAATGTTGTCTCTACAATCTTCTTATAACCTGCAATATGCATTCCAGTAGGGAAGGTGTCATTAGAAGATTGTGATTTGTTTACATCATCATTAGGTTGTAATGTTTTTTCTCCTTCACCAATCACTTTCCCTGCTAGTTGATGCGCACGATTAGCAATTACTTCATTTACGTTCATGTTACTTTGTGTACCAGAACCTGTTTGCCATATAACTAACGGAAACTGATCATCGTGTTTTCCTTCTAAGATTTCATCACATGCCTGAGCAATAAGATCTCTCTTTTCAATAGGAAGACCTCCTAGCTCACAATTGGTATATGCTGCCGCTTTTTTAAGAATAGCAAAACCATATATAATTTCTAAAGGCATAGAAGCTGGAGCTCCTATTTTAAAATTATTACGAGATCGTTCTGTTTGAGCACCCCATAATTTATCTGCGGGAACTTTAACTTCCCCCATTGTGTCTTTCTCAATTCTATATTCCATTTGTGAGTTTATTTTTAAATAGCAAATTTACAAATTTAGGTTTCAATTTTACTGTCAATAACCTGTCAATAAATCTGAAATTTCTGTTGTGAAAATAGAATTTAATACGGTATCTTTGACCAAAATTTAGAAAACACAATTACTCATGTTTGATTTTGATCAATATTTAGGATTTCTTGCATTCTTAACGATATTAACTATTGGTTTTTGGTTAATGATATTCTTATTAACATTTGTGATCCCTTACTGGGTAGGAGGATCTATTGTAGAAATGGTAAAAGAAAAAATAGAAGCTCGTAAAGCTAAAAGAGAAGCTTAATCAATACATTATATATATTATTTAAAAGACTAACAATATTGTTAGTCTTTTTTTATGCGTATTGTTTTCTTATAGCACGCAACCTTTTTAATGGATGGGCGATATATAAATAGATGATCAAAAATAATAGTTTGATTTCTGTATACGCTTTCGCGAAAGCATATACTTAAGAATAGAAAAACAAATGGTTTTGATCCTAAAATAATAGCCTAATTATGAATAACTCCTTTTTTATGAAATGTAGAAACCTCCTTTTGTGTATACCTATCCTTTTTTGTTTAGTAAGCTGTGGTAATGAAGACTTAGATGATTTATTTCAAGTCACAGAAGCCGATCTTATTGCAGAAGATTCTGAATTGTTTTCTTTGTTAGGTCGTGTCACAACAGATGATCCTGCTGCAACAAATGTTACCTGTATTGATTTTTTATACTCATTTACAGTTGTCATTTATAATGAAAATATTGATATTCAATCGACCGTTATTGTGACTGACGATGCACAATTTAGTGATGTGCTTGGCATGGTATCAGAAGGACAGTATATTAATGTTAGCTTTCCTATATCTAGCGTACTAGATGATGGGACTTCACTTGTTATTAATGATAAAGATGAGCTTAGAGCAGCAATAGATGCTTGTATAGAAGAAGAGCAACAAGAAACGATAGGGAATGGAACTTCCATATTAGTAGAATGTGTGTGGGAAGTTCAACTTCCTGATGATATAGGATATAGTATATATACAGACGCTGTTTTTCAAGTAGCTAATGATGGAATTGTTGTTTTTTATTACAGAGGTGAAGCGTATAATGGTACTTGGATTTTATATTTTATTGAAGATGAGCTTCATATAAATATCAATCTTGATACTGAAGAAGAAGTAGGAGAAGATTGGAATTTTGATTGGAAAGTAAATGAGATAACCAATCAAGTAATTGATATTGAAATTGACGAGGAAACACATTTTATCCTTGAAAAAGAATGTGAGCCTAATGCATATTGTACAACGCTAGTTTTTGAAGAATGTGAAGAAGAAGATACACCAGAAGAAGCATTTTTTACATTAGAAAATTATATAGATTGTATCATTGTAATAGCTGCTCCGCAACCAGAAGTAGATGTTATGGGAGAATTACCAGATCCTATAAATTGGCAAGTTACTTTCTATACTTCAGAAGCAAATGCAAATGCAGGTACAAACCCTATTGCTACAGACACAGCAATTCTTACAAACGTAAGAGAACTCTATGTGCGTATAGAAAACCCTCAAACAATGGAATTTATAACAAGAATTATTACGTTACAACCCGTAATCTGCGAAGAGTAATTCCTATTAAGAATTAGCCTTTATGTATAATGAGCATACTGTATTTATATAGTATGCTCATTTTTTATAGACATATTTATAAAAAATTATAGTTCTAAGACTAGAATCCCTTGCGTCACGACTATGTATATATGCTTCAAATCATTAAATTTGCAACCTCGATAATCAAATATCGAAGTTCAATTTTTCAGTAGTAAGATATGTTTGATAATTTAAGTGATAAGTTAGATAAAGCCCTCCACGTACTCAAAGGACACGGGAGTATTACAGAAGTAAATGTTGCAGAGACACTTAAAGAAGTGCGACGAGCACTCATAGATGCCGATGTAAACTTTAAAATAGCAAAAGACTTTACCAATAGAGTTAAAGACAAAGCTCTTGGAGAAAATGTACTTACGACCTTACAACCTGGCCAGCTTATGGTTAAGATTGTAAAAGATGAGCTCACGGAACTTATGGGAGGTGATGCTTCTGGAATAAATCTTTCGGGGAATCCAAGTGTTATTTTAATGTCCGGACTTCAGGGGTCTGGTAAGACAACATTTTCTGGTAAGTTAGCTAACTTCCTTAAAACGAAGAAAACAAAGAAGCCATTATTAGTAGCCTGTGACGTATATCGTCCAGCGGCGATAGATCAGTTACATGTTGTTGGAGATGCGATTAAAGTAGATGTCTTTTCAGATAGAGATAATCAAGATCCAGTAGCAATTGCTGAAGCTGGTGTTGCTTTCGCGAAAGCAAACGGACATAATGTAGTGATTGTCGATACGGCAGGTCGTCTTGCGGTTGATACTGAAATGATGGATGAGATTGCAAATATCCATAAGGCAATTCAACCACAAGAAACATTATTTGTTGTAGACTCTATGACAGGTCAAGATGCAGTAAATACTGCCAAAGCCTTTAATGATATTCTAAATTTTGATGGTGTTATCTTAACAAAATTAGATGGGGATACACGTGGTGGAGCTGCGATTTCTATTAAATCTGTAGTAGACAAGCCTATCAAGTTTATAGGTACTGGAGAAAAAATGGAAGCGATAGATGTATTCTATCCTTCTCGTATGGCAGATCGTATCTTAGGGATGGGAGATGTTGTTTCTCTTGTAGAGCGTGCACAAGAACAATTTGATGAAGAAGAAGCACGTAAACTTCAAAAGAAAATTGCTAAAAATCAATTCGGATTTGATGATTTCTTAAAGCAAATCCAGCAGGTGAAGAAGATGGGTAATATGAAAGACCTTATGGGGATGATACCTGGTGCTGGAAAAATGCTAAAAGGAGTAGATATTGATGATGATGCTTTCAAACATATAGAAGCTATTATTCACTCAATGACACCAGACGAGCGTACAAATCCATCTGTGATTAATTCTAGTCGTAAGAAACGAATAGGAAAAGGATCTGGAACTTCTGTGCAACAAGTAAATCAATTACTCAAGCAGTTTAATCAAATGAGTAAAATGATGAAAATGATGCAAGGGGGCGGAGGCCGTAAGATGATGCAAGCAATGAGTAGAATGCAGAAATAAGCTATGCCGACTAGTAAGCAGTATTCAGTTGCAGTAAGCAGTTTTAAATAGTAATAATTTGAAGATATGAGTTTTAAATCTCTTTTGGCTTATGAACGTAGTTTTATACTCGCCATGGATATTTTTGAAACTTCTAAGTTATTTCCGAAAGAAGAGAAATATTCTTTAACAGATCAAATAAGGAGAAGTTCAAGATCTGTATGTGCTAATATAGCTGAGGCTTACAGAAAACGTCGTTTTGAAAAGCACTTCATTAGTAAACTTACTGATAGTGATTCTGAAAATAGTGAAACTCAAGTTTGGTTACAGTTTGCAAAAGAATGTAAATACATAACTGTAGCGCAAGAAAACGCCCTTATGATAAAGAGCTTAGAAGTAGGGAAGCTCTTAAACTATATGATTAATAACCCAGCAAAATTCGGAGTGTAGTACTGTATACTGCGAGTGTTTACTGAAAACTAAATACTAAAAATATGACAATCCTTGACGGTAAGAAAACTTCAAACGACATCAAAAATGAAATCAAAGTAGAAGTTGATAAGATGAAAGCCAATGGAGAGAAAGTACCTCATTTGGCTGCTGTGATTGTTGGTAACGATGGAGCAAGTCTTACCTATGTAGGAAGCAAAGTACGTGCATGTGAGCGTGTAGGTTTTGAATCTACACTTGTAAAAATGTCTAGCACTACGAGTGAAATTGAATTACTTGATAAAATTGAAGAGCTTAATCAGGATACTGATATTGATGGTTTTATTGTACAATTACCTTTACCTCCTCAAATAGATACACAAAAAGTACTCCTAGCGGTAGATCCCGATAAAGATGTAGATGGGTTTCATCCTACCAATTTTGGAAAAATGGCACTAGATATGAGTACATTTATTCCTGCAACTCCTTTTGGAATTTTAGAATTATTAGAACGTTATGATGTATCAACGAAAGGAAAGCATACGGTTGTTATAGGACGTAGTCATATTGTAGGTCGTCCTATGAGTATCTTAATGGGACGTAAAGGATTTCCTGGAAATTCTACTGTGACACTTACGCACAGTCACACTAAAAATATTACACAAATCACTTCTCAAGCAGATATTATTATTACAGCACTAGGTGTTCCAGGATTCTTAAAAGCAGAAATGGTAAAAGATGATGCAGTGATTATAGATGTTGGGATTACACGAGTTCCTGACGAAGCAAGAGAACGTGGATATTATATTACAGGAGATGTAGATTACGATGCAGTAAGTAAAAAAGCATCCTATATTACACCAGTTCCAGGAGGCGTAGGACCTATGACGATTGCTATGCTTCTTAAGAACACACTCTTAGCAAGAGAGCGTCATAGAGCAATGCGTAAATAATTATACTATAGATATATTAAAAACGGATCAAGAGATTGATCCGTTTTTTTATTAGTGAAACTCAATTTTGAGAAGTCTGTATGACATAATCAAAATGGTAAGTTGATTTAATCTCACTTTTTTCAGTGGGATCTTGGTTTATTCCTTTTTATTATTCAGATGCTTCCATAGCTGCAAAAGCAGCACCAATTAAACCTGCATGGTTTCTCGTTTTTGCAGCAACAAGAGGTACATTTGTTGTGAGTACATGTTTAAATGTATCAATATGTTTACTAATGCCTCCCCCTATGATGTAGTAATCTGGGGTACACACAAGCTCTACTTGTTTTAAGAAAAAGTCAAAACGTGCTGCCCATTCTTCATAAGAAAGTTCTTCTCTTTTTCTAGCAGAATTAGCTGCGTAAAATTCAATAGGTTTCTTCTTATACTGTATACGTCCTAGTTCAAAATTAGGGATTAGTTGTCCGTTATAAAATAAACCACTACCTATACCAGTACCCACAGTAATAACCGCAACTAGTCCTTTTTTTCCTTTCCCATTACCGAAGCGCATTTCAGCAAGTCCTGCAGCATCCGCATCATTTATAACGGTACATGGTAATCCAGTTTTCTCTTCAAATAGTTTGTCTATTTGTACATTAAGCCAGCTTTTGTCCATGTTTCCGTAAGCCTTAGCTTGCCCGTTTACAATCACCGTTGGAAACCCAACACCTACAGGACCTTTCCAATTAAAATGATTAATAATCTCTTGGACACACTCTGCAACTGCATCAGGAGTAGCTGGTTTTGGAGTGGGAATTCTAAAGCGTTCCCCTAGATAATCTTCTTTTTCTAAATCTACAGGAGCTCCTTTAATTCCAGTTCCTCCTATATCGATGCCTAAAATTTGCATAGAGTTCGTAACTTTTTTTGTCAACTAGCCGAAGATAACTATTTTCAATAATATGAATAAAATATCAGCGAGATTTCAACAAATAAAATATATAATGAGTTTGTTGTTAGGTAATTATTTTTATTTGAAAAACGTAAAAGTATACGCTTTCGCGAAAGCGTATAGAATTTACATCTCGTTCTTCAATAAAACCAGTACTACACAGTACTATTTACAAGTCTAGCCATTGTTTAAATGCTGCGGCTTTATTTTTTCCGATGATAATATCTATTTCTGATGTTGGATTTACTTGTATTTTAAGTTTACTGTTTCCAAATTTAGTAATCGTCTCAATAGCAGAAATAGCAACAATAATTTGTCTATTAGCTCTAAAAAATGATTTCTCATCTAAATAGGAATAAATTAAATCTAGACTCTCACTGGTCGTAGAACGTTTACCATCTTTACGTACAATATATGTAATCGTGTTTTCTACATATATATAGGAAATATCTTCTGTTGCTATAGGAAGTAACTCATTACGTACATAGGTGAGAATACGTTGTTTTGTAGTAGTTTTTGATATTTTGGTTTCTTCGGTGGTGACTGTTTTTTCTACTTGTTCTTCAACAGGTTTTTGATCTTCTTCACGTTCTCGTTTAAAATCAGATAAGTTTTTCTGATAATTTTCTAAAGAAGCATTAAGTTTTGATAAATTAAGGACCCCATCTTCAAGTTTTGTGTTTTTTAGAGCAAGTTGCTTTTCATAATAACTACTTATAATGCGTATAGATCCTAAAAAGAATACGAGCGTAATAAGGCCAATAATTATAAATGCAATATAGATTTGACTGCGAATTGTACTCGCTTGATTAATTACCTTTTCTTTATTAATATGGCTAGCAATGATCCAATCAGAATCTGTAACATAGGTTAGCCTAATGATTTCTGAAGAAACTATAGAATCTGTTTTTTTAAAAATCATATCATATAATCCTTCTCCTGTAAGTTCATTTTGCTTACCAGAGATGAGCGCATCACTTTGAGAAGGTGCACTTCCTATACTTTTTTTATCGGGATAACAAATATATTTTCCAGACCAATCTAATACAGAATTAAAAATATTATTAGAATTGGTTCCTGAAATACTTTTCTGAATGCGATTTGTTAACTCTTGGAGTTTTACTTTATCAGATTTTATAGTAATCCCCTCGCTCATAGTGGCAATAATATGAGCTTCTTGTTGTGCAGCTTCGATATCATTAGATAAGGCATTATTCATACTTAGACGCATAAAGAATGGAGTCGCTATAAGTATTATAATAATATATAATACAGACAGGCTTAATGCTGTGTACAAATAATATGGATGATACTTCATTAAAAAGTGTGTTAATTTATGATATAGCTAAAATAATACATTGTTGTAGATGTAGCAGTTTTTTGAGGTTTTGAGATTCCTTTTTAATGGTAAAATTTCCGTTTAAGCTATTTTACCCCTTTAAAATAGGGGAATACTAGACTAGGTGCGTTACATTTGTGATAGAAATAATGAATATAGGCTTTATTGTTTTTCTATTAAAGAAAGCAATTTTTTAGAATAATTAAAGACTTGAAAAAGAACTCATATATTAAAATAAGTATAATTACTATCATATGCATTGCAGGATTGATAGGGATATACGCTATTTTTAATTATGATGGAATTGATACTAGGGAGGCAAAAACAGAAATTAGAATTACAACCAGTGAGTTATTTGAAAATTTTAATAATGAAAAAGAAACTTCTTTTGATCAATATATAGAGAAAGCTCTTGAAATAAAAGGAACATTATATCAAATCACATATAGAGATCAGAAATACTCATTACTGTTAAGAGGTGATCAAATAGATCAACTCGTATTATGTGAAATGCAAGTAGATCAAGCTCCTATCATTGAGTCACTCAAAATAGGAGATGAAGTAAAAGTAAAAGGGATACTTAAAGGTTTTTTAATGGATGCAATTTTATTAAATTGTATCGTCATAGAAGAAGTCAATGAATAAATTATTACTATTATTTTTTGCAATTTATGGGATTGGTTTTGTAAATGCACAAGATCAATATATTACGAGACAGGGGGAGATTACATTCTTTTCATACACCTCTGTGGAAAATATACAGGCGACCAATAATCAGGTACTGAGTATCTTGTATCCTTCGTCTAAGAAAGTAGGAGTGCAGATTCTAATGCGTGCTTTTACATTCGAAAAATCATTAATGTACGAACACTTTAATGAAAGTTATATAGAGTCAGACTTATATCCTAAGGCTACATTTGAAGGTGATATTGTTGATTTTGATCCTAATCAAAAAGGGCCGCAAACTAGGATCATAAATGGGGAGTTTACATTAAGAGGTATTACAAAACCTGTAGAGGTTAAAGTAACAATAATTAATACAGACGGAGTATACAGTATTAATGGAACATTAGAGGTGTCTATTAAAGATTATGAAATCAAAGTTCCTCCTATATTATCTCCCAATATTGCTAAAAATATTCAAGTATCTTTTAAATTTCAATATGTACCTAATGATAATCAAAAATAAATTTCTTTACACGCTGTTGTTTTTGAGCATGGTTCACATGACGCATGCACAAGATATTTTAAAGGATTTGGAAGCGGCATCTGTTGAAGATTCCCAACCTACAATAGCCACCTTTAAAGGCACGCATATTTCTATAGGACACTCTGTAGAGACTCGTAAAAAAGGAGTATTAGAAATTTCTTCTATGAATCGTTTTTGGAATAGACCTATTCCAGACTCAGAGCGTGTACAAACATTTGCAGCCGATAAATGGAATAGTAGAATAGGTGTAGATTATGGGATTTCAGATCGCTTAACTGTTGGAGCTGGATATGGAACCGGATATAGATCTATAGATGTATATGGAAAATATCGTTTATTTTATCAAAGAGACTCAGGATCTAAATTTCCATTCAGTATCACGTTATTTCAAGGAGGCGTTTATAGAAATAAATCTTCTTTTAAAAGAATACTATCTGATGTAAATGATCCCACTTCGACTATAGAAATACGATCAGAAAATAAGTTTGCAGCTACAACACAATTGCTCATTGCTAGGAAGTTTTCTAGAAACTTTTCGTTTCAAATCGCACCAACATATATCTATAGAGCAGAAGATAAACTTGTAGATGGAGCAAACCCTAATCATTTTGCATTAGGTTTTGGAGCGAGATATAAAGTAAGTAATCATGTTTCTATTATATCAGAATATTATTATGTGGCAAATCCTGTAGATTTTGTAGATACTTACGGTCCATTTAGCTTAGGAGCTAATTGGGAAGTCTCTGATTTGCTATTACAATTTAAACTTACCAATGCTAGGAATCTTGTAGAAGATAAATTCATTATTAAAACAGAAAATAATTTCAACTTTAGAGATGGTAATCTTCACTTTGGATTTCATGCCACCTACTTTATTCAATTATAAACAGACACAATACTAAATAATGAGAAAGGGATACAGTTTTGTGTCCCTTTTTTTATTCATATATAGAATAGCCTTACTTTTCTTCATAAATCTTCCTTTAATATAATGAGATATCCATAGTATAAGAGTTGATATTCATTTTTAAATAAGAAATAGACATTATACGCTTTCGCGAAAGCGTATAAAACAAACGTTAAAGCTTCCTAATATAATTTTATAAGAAGTAAGAGCATCTCCCGTAGAATGGACCTTTCTTTGCGGGTTTTTGAAGTGAATCCTTTGTAACCCTATGTATATAAAGGCTTGCGAGAATTCCTTTTTAAAGCCATTTTTTCCACATCACACATATTTACTTGTAATAAGGGGCTTTCTGATAGTTTATTTGCATCAGAAAAAGAAAACGAAAAAATTCAAAATGAAAATTATTATAAGTAGCCATATTGATTATAACGGAAATAGAAAACCAATAATTCCTTTTAATCAAATTACGCTTTAAAGATAGTTAGTGTTTGCGTTAGCTAAATTGATTTGTTGATTTGAAAATAACTGCCTGATGATGTGCTATGATCATGGGCAGTTATTCATCAAAGTAAATCACTTAAATAATGTAAGTGCTATTTAATTACCAATGTTTAATCAAATAAATTTTTTAAAACTACTATTAAAAAAAATTACTTGTCATGAAAAAAAAACTATTTAATGTAAGTCTCTGGCTTATTATGGTATTATTTACCATAAGTGTCAATGCACAGGCAGATCCTGTGTTTACAAGCTTAGAGCCAAGTGCGCAAGCAGTAACAATTACCAATGCAGGTGATACAACGGTTGATATAGGAAGTTATCAATTATGTACTAATGGATTTAGATATGATTCTGTAGGGTCATTAACTACAGAGAGTACGATGCTAGCAGCTGGTGCTTCTATTACGGTAACGTGGAATGATATTCCAACAAATGGAAGTGGTACTTTAATGTTATTTACAAATTCTAGCTTTAGTTCTAGTAACCCTAACATTCTTAGAGATTATGTACGTTGGGGAACAGGTGCTGGTTTTAGACTAGCTCAAGGAGTAAATTCAGGAAGATGGAGTCGTTCGACTGCATCAGTTTCATTTACATGTCCTCCATCTGATGTATCAGGAATTATTAATACTGGTGGAACTAGAGGAGGTAGCCCAGGAGCTTGGGGAGATGCTGATGCAGGTGTCATAAGTCTTGATGTAAATGCTACAAATGCTGCAGGTGGAAACACTACTCGAATCCAAGGAGAGTTTGAAGTAAGTATCTGTGTAGATGGAAATCCAGATCCTGTAGTTGTAAATCATGTAACAGATGCAACACGTTCATATTTATATGTAATTACAGATGATAGTGAAGAAGAGACAATTCTTAATATTGTTGCTACAAATGAAATTAGTTTAGATGGAGCTGGTGTTGGCAATTGCCAAATATGGGGTTGGAGTTACTCTGGTCTTGGCGGACAAGCTGGAGCTCTTGCTACATTTGGTGGAGGTCCATTACAAGCGTTAAGAGATGCTGATTGTTCTGATATATCTCAAGAATCTATTACTGTAATTAGAGAAGCAGCTAATGCAGGAACTATAGGAATTGATGTAGCAGCAACAGAAGCTGCAGGTGGAAACACAACAAGAATCACTGGAGAGTTTGATGTAAATATCTGTGTGGACGGAAACCCTGATCCAATCGTAGTATTTCATGATACACCTTCAGTAAACTTATCATATAACTATGTAATTACAGATGCAACTACAGATGACGATACGATTTTAGCAATCGTTGCTACTAACGAGATTAGTTTAGACGGAGCTGGTGTTGGTGTTTGTGATATCTGGGGATGGTCTTATAGAGGACTTGACAACGATAGTTTTATCGGAATGCCATTACAATCGTTAAGAGATGCTGATTGTTCAGATATCTCAGCAGATAGAATTCGTGTAACTCGTGAAGAGGCAGACGCAGGAACTATCGGAATTGATGTAGCAGCAACAGAAGCTGCAGGCGGAAACACAACAAGAATCACTGGAGAGTTTGATGTAAATATCTGTGTGGACGGAAATCCTGATCCAATCGTAGTATTCCATGATACACCTTCAGTAAACTTATCATATAACTATGTAATTACAGATGCAACTACAGATGACGATACGATTTTAGCAATCGTTGCTACTAATGAGATTAGTTTAGATGGAGCTGGTGTTGGTGTTTGTGATATCTGGGGATGGTCTTATAGAGGACTTGATAATGATAGTTTTATCGGAATGCCATTACAATCTTTAAGAGATGCTGATTGTTCAGATATCTCAGCAGATAGAATTCGTGTAACTCGTGAAGAGGCAGATGCAGGAACTATAGGAATTGATGTAGAGGCAACAGAAGCTGCGGGAGGAAATACAGTACGTATTGACGGAGACTTTGATGTAAGTATTTGTGTGGATGGTAATCCTGATCCAATCGTAGTATTCCATGATACACCTTCAGTAAACTTATCATATAACTATGTAATTACAGATGCAACTACAGATGACGATACGATTTTAGCAATCGTTGCTACTAATGAGATTAGTTTAGATGGAGCTGGTGTTGGTGTTTGTGATATCTGGGGATGGTCTTACAGAGGACTTGACAATGATAGTTTTATCGGAATGCCATTACAATCTTTAAGAGATGCTGATTGTTCAGATATCTCAGCAGATAGAATTCGTGTAACTCGTGAAGAGGCAGATGCAGGAACTATAGGAATTGATGTAGAGGCAACAGAAGCTGCGGGAGGAAATACAGTACGTATTGACGGAGACTTTGATGTAAGTATTTGTGTGGATGGTAATCCTGATCCAATCGTAGTATTCCATGAGACACCTTCAGTAAACTTATCATATAACTATGTAATTACAGATGCAACTACAGATAATGAGACAATTTTAGCAATCGTTGCTACTAATGAGATTAGTTTAGATGGCGCTGGCGTTGGTGTTTGTGATATCTGGGGATGGTCTTACAGAGGACTTGACAATGATAGTTTTATTGGAATGCCATTACAATCATTAAGAGATGCTGATTGTTCAGATATCTCAGAAGATAGAATCCGTGTAACTCGTGAAGAGGCAGACGCAGGAATCATCGGAATTGATGTAGAAGCAACAGAAGCTGCGGGAGGAAATACAGTACGTATCGACGGAGACTTTGATGTAAGTATCTGTGTAGATGGTAATCCTGATCCAATTGTAGTGTTCCATGAGACACCAGCAGAGAATTTATCATATAACTATGTAATTACAGATGCAACTACAGATAATGAGACAATTTTAGCAATCGTTGCTACTAATGAGATTAGTTTAGACGGCGCTGGTGTAGGTGTATGTGATATCTGGGGATGGTCTTACAGAGGACTTGACAATGATAGTTTTATCGGAATGCCATTACAGGCGTTAAGAGATGCTGATTGTTCAGATATCTCAGAAGATAGAATCCGTGTAACTCGTGAAGAGGCAGATGCAGGAATCATCGGAATTGATGTAGAGGCAACAGAAGCTGCGGGAGGAAATACAGTACGTATTGACGGAGACTTTGATGTAAGTATTTGTGTGGATGGAAATCCTGATCCAATTGTAGTGTTCCATGAGACACCAGCAGAGAATTTATCATATAACTATGTAATTACAGATGCAACTACAGATAATGAGACAATTTTAGCAATCGTTGCTACTAATGAGATTAGTTTAGATGGCGCTGGCGTAGGTGTATGTGATATCTGGGGATGGTCTTACAGAGGACTTGACAATGATAGTTTTATCGGAATGCCATTACAGGCGTTAAGAGATGCTGATTGTTCAGATATCTCAGAAGATAGAATCCGTGTAACTCGTGAAGAGGCAGATGCAGGAATCATCGGAATTGATGTAGAGGCAACAGAAGCTGCGGGAGGAAATACAGTACGTATCGACGGAGACTTTGATGTAAGTATCTGTGTAGATGGTAATCCTGATCCAATTGTAGTGTTCCATGAGACACCAGCAGAGAATTTATCGTATAACTACGTAATTACAGATGCAACTACAGACGATGATACGATTTTAGCAATCGTTGCTACTAACGAGATTAGTTTAGACGGAGCTGGAGTTGGTGTTTGTGATATCTGGGGATGGTCTTATAGAGGACTTGACAATGATAGTTTTATCGGAATGCCATTACAGGCGTTAAGAGATGCTGATTGTTCAGATATCTCAGAAGATAGAATCCGTGTAACTCGTGAAGCTGCAGATGTAGATTCTACAATCTCTATAGATTTAGAAGCGACAGGAAATCCAAATGGTACAACTACGTTTGAAGATGATTTTGTAGCGATCATATGTGGAGATACACAAGCAGATCCATTAGTTATAGATGTAGACACTACAGGATCAGAATTACCTTATTATTTGTTAGTATTTAATTTTGAGACTTCTTTAATTGAAGATATCATTTTAACAACAGATAATAGTAGTGTTGTAGATTTGAATGGAATAACTAATTCAGAATTCGAAATTTTCGGATTATCAGGAGTATTACCAAACGATGGTCAGGATATTATAGGCCAGGAGTTTGATGTTATTTTTGAATTTGTAGATAGCGGTTGTTTAGCTCTTTCATTAAATTCAGTATTTGTACTGAGAGAAGTTGCTGATGGAGGAACTGTAGCCATTGATTTAGAAGCAACAGGAAATCCAAATGGAACAACGACTTTTAATGGAGATACAGAAGCTGTCATCTGTTTAGATTCACAAGCAGATCCAATAGTTGTCGTACACGAGAATGATTCTCCAAACTTATCATACCGTTATGTAATTACAGACGCTGAGACAGGATTAATCTTAAATGTAGTTGCTACTAACAGTATTGATTTAAATGCAGTAGAAGCCGGAACTTGCGAAATCTGGGGATGGTCTTATAGAGGTGTCCCAGGAAATGGATTAGATCAAATTGGAGAGCCATTATCAGCTCTTGATGATTTAGATTGTTCAGATATATCTGACAATGCAATAACGGTTATTAGAGAAGCTGCAGATGGAGGAACAGTAAGTGTTGACATAGATGCTACAGAAACAATTGGAGAAAATACAACGATCGTTACAGGAGATAACTCTGTGACAATCTTAGTAGGTGACGGTATACCAAACCCAATAGTGGTACAACATGAGAATGATTCTCCAAACTTAACATTCCAATATGTAATCACAGATACAGATGATGCAGAGACTATTCTTGGAATAACAAACTCAAGTGAGATTGATCTTGAAGGAGCAGGATTAGGAACATGTGCAATTTGGGGATGGTCTTACAGAGGATTAGGAGCTAGTATTCCTGATTTTATAGGACAGCCTTTACAAGTATTAAGAGATGAAGATTGTTCAGATATCTCAGAAGATTTTGTAGAAGTAATACGTACCGATGTACTTGCAGTAGAAGATAATCAAGTAGATGTTAATTTAAGCATGTATCCAAATCCAACAACGTCGTTCTTAAATATCTCATTAGGAGGTGTGAACAATGGATACGCTATTAATGTATACTCTATAACAGGACAAGTTGTAATGAGCGAACAATTCACTGCTCAAGATAACACATTAGATGTGTCAAGATTGAGTGATGGAATGTATTTATTGGAAGTGATTGATGAAGCTTCAAGCATAAGAACAATAAAGCGTTTTGTAAAGAGATAATGAATTAAACGTAATAAGGGTTCGTAATGAATTCTTGTTTATGATTGGTTGGGGAAAGGTCGTCAAGAAATTGACGACCTTTTTATATGTGAATATTTGTATAGTAAGAAATAGTAGCCTTAAACATATATTACACAAAAAGTAATAGTAAATAATGAAGTTTATAGACTATCAAAAAAAATATAGGAGTCACTACTAATACTACTACAGAAGGTGTTGAAGGTGTAATGATGGGTACTATAGATGGGGCAACAGATGGATCTACTTATGGATATGATAGTGGTTATTGAACCAAAATGTTTTGTGAGTTTTTGAGTAAATAAGTAATGTAATTACTTGGCAAAAAGCTGACTGTCGTCTTTAAAGGCTTTGAATTCAAGAGCATTTCCGCAGGGATCATAAAAAAACATAGTGGCTTGCTCACCTACCAATCCCTCAAACCGAATATAAGGTTCAATAATAAAAGTGATGTGAGGTGTTATCGCTTTCGCGAAAGCGTGAAAATCATTCCACTCAAGTACAACGCCAAAGTGAGGTACCGGGACCGCTTTCCCATCTACTTTGTTATGATGTTCTTCTACAGCATTTTTTTCTTTATAATGAATCACAAGTTGATGACCGAAAAAATTAAAATCTACCCAATGATTACTACTCCTTCCTTCTTCAAGTTGTAGAATATCTCTATAAAATACGCGTGCTTTTTCTACATTATCTACAGGAATTGCTAGATGAAAAGGTCTTAGAGTGCTCATGAGTTTTATTTTATAAATTCGATAATATGATTACGTACTTCGTCTTGATATAGTGAATGTCCAAGACCTGAAGTCTCTATATATGTGCTGTCTTTCCAATTTTCATGAATCCCTCTAGAGGCTTCTACAGGAGTGATCTTATCATATACATCATGTATAATGAGACCAGGAATATCTATAGATTGTGCAAAATTATACCCAGAAAACTCATCTATAGAGAAACCAAAGCGTTGTTGTACGAGATTGTCTATACCTCTCATAACACTATTTTTCATGCTCAGAATCTTCTGATAATCTTTCATGATTTCAGAAAGCTCAGAAGGTGCGCCTAAACTTACTAACTTCTTTATATGCGTTGGTTGATGTTTGTAGTAATGGAAGATGGTTGTTAATGCTCCTACAGAATGTCCAATATGAAATTCAGGTTTGTAATGTTGAGAGACTATTTCTAAACTCTCTGTATATAAAGGAACGTTTAAAATTTTACCCGTAGAGTTTCCATGTGCCGGCGCATCAAAACTAATGATGTTATACTGATGGTTTTGTAATACTTCTATAAGACGCCACCATCTGTGCGCATTACTCTCCCAACCGTGTATTAGTAAAACTGTAGGTCCAGAACCTTCCCATTTATAGGTTTGAACAGTGACTTTATCATTAATTTTTAATTGCTCATCTTTTGCAGCATTTAGAAATGCAGATTGATCTTCTTTAATGCGACCCCCTCTTGGGGTGCAGAAAATCAGAAATGCTTTACGGGCAGCTGCTTTTTTTGACCATAAAGACATGGCATTAATTTGAGTGCCAATAATCTTAGGTAGTAATTTGATGAGGATTTTTTTCAAACCTATGCTTCTCTATGTACGGTATCTGGGGAAAAAGCGGGTGTGCAAATAGCAATATATTCGCAAGCTTCATCAAAAGGATTACTGTACTGAATTCTTGTGTTTTTATTGATTTTGATAGATTGTCCAGCTTCTAATACGACCGTTTCTCTATCAATAATAAATTGTTTTTTCCCTTTAATGATATATGTATACTCATCAAATTCGGGTGTTTGAAAAGGCTCACTCCATCCGGACGGAGCAATCATATGCGCAATACTAATCTCTTGATTACCATCGGTGGCACGTCCCCAATGCTCTTCTATAACTTTTCCATCTGTAGTAGGAACTACAAAAGGAGTATTCTGTATATGATATGATTTTTTCATCTAGCGTTGGTTTTTATGTACAATACAAAGCGTTATTATAAAGGCCAAGAAAACATAAAGTGCTTAATCGGAGCTTCTCCTGGTACCTGTATAGGTTCTAATCGACTACTGGTACTAAATCGCACTTCTGATGATAAATGCTTTTTGTCTATAATAAAGTAGATTTCACTTTCTTCTACAGAAACAATAATAAAGTCGATCATATTACTGATCTTTTTAACCGTATATGCAGCTTGAATATCCTTAAATGTACTTTTTAAAGAGATCCCATTTTGAGTTGTATAACGATCATCAAAAAATTGAATATGATCAATAATTTCTTTGTCTTCTTTTTTTGCAGACAGTTTCATTAATTTAGTACCTCCTTTTTCAAAAAGCACATAATTGTCTGAATCTGTTTTTACGAGACTATCCGTTGGTCCTTTAAATAACGCTTTTAATTCGCTCGTTTTTGTTGTTTTTATTACAGGTCCTACAGCCTCATTGGTTACAGAAAATGAAGTGTCTTTTGTAGAACAAGAAGTAATACATACAGTGAGTATAAGTAATGTGATATAAATACGATTCATGAGAATTGGGTCTGTTTTCAATTTAATTATTTAAGCATTTTTCCTAAAATTCCAAATACGCCACGTATTACGGTAGCACTTGTAAGAACTTTAATAATTGCTTTTGATGTAGCACTCTGTGCTGGTTTTCTTGAAGAACTTCGTCTACCACTAGAACTTGATCTTGAAGCTTTCGTTCGCTCTTCTTTTGCTTTTGCTTTTGCTTCTTCTTCGTTTGCCTTTTCTATTTTTTTATTTAATAATTCATAGGCACTATCTCTATCTACGGTTTCGCTATATTTCTTAACGAGTTTAGAACCTGTATTAATAGCATCAAGTTCTTGTTGTGTTAAAATATCCATACGAGACATTGGCGCTCTAAGCATAGTTGCTGCTAGTGGAGTAGGACGTCCTTTTTCATCAAGAGCAGATATAAGTGCTTCTCCTATTCCTAACGAAGTTAATACCGTTTTGGTGTCATAATAGGGAGAATCAGGATAATTCTCTGCAGTCAATTTTATGGCTTTACGATCTTTAGCCGTAAAAGCACGAAGTGCATGTTGAATTTTTAATCCTAACTGACTCAAGACACCTTCTGGAATATCTGTAGGGTTTTGTGTGACAAAATAGAGTCCCACTCCTTTAGAACGTATTAATTTTACAATACTCTCTATTTGATTGTGAAGTGCCTTTGATGCTTCTTTAAATATAAGATGTGCTTCATCTAAAAAGATCACTAATTCTGGACGATCACTATCTCCTTGTTCTGGAAATGTCGAATAAATTTCTGCTAGTAAACTCAACATAAATGTAGAGAACAAGCCTGGACGATCTTGTATATCGGTAAGACGTACAATATTAATAATCCCACGTCCATCGTCTGTAACACGGGTTAAATCTTCGGTATCAAATGATTTTTCTCCAAAGAATATATCAGCACCTTGTTGTTCTAATTCTACAATTTTACGAAGTATAGATCCTGAAGATGCAGGAGAGATACGACCGTAATTTTCTTCGATTTCTTTCTTTCCTTCGCGAGTTGCATATTGCAAGATCTTTTTAAAATCTTTTAAATCTAGTAACGGTAATTTATTGTCATCACTATATTTAAATAAAATAGAAATAATACCAGCTTGTGCTACCGTAGCATCTATAATACGAGAAAATAGAACAGGTCCAAATTCACTTACGGTAGCTCTTAAGCGTACCCCATTTTGTTCAGAAAGTGTCAGAACTTCTACAGGAAAATCCTTAGCTTCAAAGGGAACTCCTATTTTTTTGTGACGTTCATCAATTTTTGGATGCCCGGGACTTGCCTTTGCAATTCCCGAAAGATCCCCTTTCATATCCATCATTAAAACAGGTATTCCTTGATCAGAAAGATTTTCTGCAAGTACTTGTAGTGTTTTTGTTTTTCCAGTTCCCGTAGCACCAGCAATTAATCCGTGGCGATTTAATGTTTTTAAAGGAACTTTTACATGCGCATTTGTTATGGTTTCTCCTTCCAGCATTGCTGCTCCCATCGTAATAAAGTCACCTTTAAACGTATTTCCAGCAGTTATAAAATCAAAAAAATCTTGTTTAGTATCCATAATTTATTGGTTGTAAAGCGTATGTATGCTATTGGGTGTTTTTCTGTATACGCTTTCGCGAAAGCATAAAAATAAACAATCCCTTAAAAAAGCGATAATTATCTGTTACATTTATCTCATCAAAAACACTGTATCTATGAAAACGAACCTTTTATCTGTACTATTACTCTCTATTTTCTTTTTTTCATGCGAAACAAAAGTCACTACGTCTGTAGGAGCTGATGATGAAAAAATCATTTCAGAAACTCCAACAGAAGTCACCTACCATGCATCTCACGAACCTAAAAAAGCAAATGCGCCATTTTCTGACGCTGTGCAAGTAGGGGATCTCTATTTTTTATCGGGTCAGATTGGTATGGATCAAAGCACAAGAACATTGGTAGAAGGGGGTATTGAAGCAGAGACAAAACAAACATTAGAAAATATTAAAGCAGTATTGGCACATCATGATATGGATATGAGTCACGTTGTAAAGTCACTTGTCGTATTAGACGATATCAAAGATTTTGCTGCTTTTAATGCAATTTATAAAACATACTTACCTCAAAAACCAGCACGTACTACATTTGCCGCCGAAGCTTTAGCTGCTGGTGCAAAGATTGAAATTGAAGTGATTGCAGTAAAGCGTTAATGACTATTTATAATAAGAAAGAGGCTATTCAATCTATGTTGTTAGCCTCTTTTTTTATGTGTTATGATGTATTACTTGACCACTTTTATATCAGTAAAGTATAATTTGAAACCACCTTCTTTATCACTATGTGAGGTTGAAATATTAAGTCCTTCAAAATCTTGATAGTCTGAGAATGTAGTCATCATAGAAGGAGCAGGTGCATTCCCTCGTCTAAATACCCATTCATCTATAATATAATCATCGTCATAATAAAAGTCATAAGCATCACCGGGAGTGTATCCTCCTTCAGTACCATATACTATGGTTAGTTTTTTAGCTAGTTTTTGAGAAAGTGGTGCCGTTGCAGTATCCTGTACTGTTATATTCGTGCCTTCATCCCATACCAATTGATAAGGTGCTAATAACCAAAACTTATCATTAATAAATCCTTGATCTGTTCTTTGTGAAAGGCTGTCTATCGTAGCTCTATTATAAGACACAACTTGGTCCCCATTAGTCATCGTTACATCATTAGTTTTTGGTTTCCAAGACCAAGAACGTTTAGCTACGTTTTGCCCTCCGCGGTCTACATTAAAAGTGAAGTCTATTTGAGAAACAGCATCCCAATGTTCAAATCCATTTGCAATGGCAATTTTTTCTGCTTCTGTAGATTCTTTCTTTTTTGTAGTAGTCTCTACGTTTGTACCTGATAATTCAGCTCCTTTTTCTTGTGTAGTTTCATTTTTACAACTCCCTAGTAGAAAGGCAAAAAAAGCTGCTAAATAAATAGTTTTCATAGTGTCTTATTTTAAGACAAAAGTACTGAAAGTATCATTAATAGTAGGGAAGTGTATATATAAAAAAGACCGCCATATAGGCGGTCTTTTTAGGGGGATAGTAGCAATATGAATTGTTACTTTACGATAAGAACGTTATCTGTCGATGTTGGGTTAAGCGGACAGAAGTATACGTATTCTCCTTTTGTTAATTTTGTAGGGTTAGACGTTCCTGTAGTATTATTTTCTACAGCAGCAGTAACATACGCAGTTTTGATATGGTTTTCTGGATTAGAAACATCTTTTCCTTTAGGTACTAATACAAAACCTACTTTATGACCTACATTGTTATTATCGATTTCAAAAACATATGTTCCTTCAGAAACTGTAAGTTGTTTTTGAGTGAATTCACCTTTAGTTTGCTCTAATGTTATTGTTTTTGAAGCGTCCTTCATCATTTTGTCTTGAGCTTGTGCTGCAAATGATACTGTGAATACTAATACGAATAATGCAATTACTTTTTTCATTTTTTTAATTTTAAGTGTGTGTGTTATTTATTTGAATTTTGAATTAAGCTACTACGCTGTCTAATGGTTGTGCCACTGGAAAATCAATTGGCACTTGAGTTGTATTGTGGATATAGTTTGAAATTGTTTTTTCTCCTACAAGAACAATAGTATCTATTAAGTTTTCATTCGTCCATCCTGCATTCAAGAAGTTATTTACTACAGCTTCTTCAGCACGGCCTCTATTTTCAGTAATATTTTTAGCAAGTTTTGCAAGTGAATCAAGTTTCGTATCAAAAGAAGCATTTCCAGCTCTTAATTCTAAAATTTGCTCATCAGTAAAACCATTCATTTTTCCAATAGCTGTGTGTGCAGAAAGACAATAGTTACATTCATTTACTTCACTTACAGCAAGGTTTACTACTTCTTTTTCTTTCGCTTTAAGCGAAGTAGGAGCATTTGCAAATGTTAAGTAGTTTGATAATGCGTTATCAGAATGTGCATACGTTGCATATAGGTTAGGTACAAATCCTAACATACCTTCTAACTTTTCGAATATTGCTTTGTTTGTATCGTTTACTTGGTCTTTTGTTGGAACATTAAATGTGCTCATAATTTCTATTTTTTATTTGTTTGATGTTTTGATTTTTATATTGGATGTACTCAGCGTACGTGATTTTTTATATTTAGAAGGAAGCTTCTTGGTCACAGTAGTAATCGTGTAAATGTTTTTGAGAACAATACATTTTTGGATTTATAGATTCTATAAACTTTGCTTTCCCTTTTCTGAAAACCTCTATAAGATTTAATACGGATATATGTTGTTTTGCCATCGTTGTTTTTATTTGATGACTTGGTCTAGGGTTTAGCGATAATCTTACAGCGATTGAGTAGCCATATATTCCCAAGTGAATGTCAATATTACCTCTTTGAGATAAAAATGACTGTTTTTTGTATGAAAAAGAAAAAATATGAAGTGATGACGTCCAAAAAACATATCTGAACGTATATGATAATATGTAGACTTTCTAGTAAATGGTTAAGTTAAATATAATATGAGTCTACAGAGCCATATTACTCTTAAATATGTCTTTCCCCCAATTTGATGCTGGGAAACCCTAAAAAGTTATTTTTAGGGTTTTCTTTTTTTTGGCTTAGGGATATTACCTACAAGAGGACTTCCCACTTTTAGTAATGATACAAGTGTATTTGCATCTTCTTCAAAAGCTTCATGATCTTCAGGAAGGACAAGCCATGTTTTTATTCCTAGAGATAAAAGTGGTCTAACACTTTTGAGTTGATGTTTTAATTTTTGATGATGCTCTTTTTTAGTCGCTATCCATATGCCATTATCTAAATGGTATTTTTCATGTTGACATAATGCAAATACAATACGGTCGTTTATATAAAATGCATCAATACCAAACATTTTTTTATGTCTTAGAGGTAGTGGATACAACCACTCGATAAAAAACTCAAAAGGCATTAGGATTATTTTTTTTAGAAGCGCCCTACAATCCCCATACTTCCGATACCAAAGTTGATATTCCAAGTAATTCCTTTTTTGTACTTATCTCCAGGGTATCGTTTTTTTGCATTTAGGTAATTATCTATAGCGTCAACAGTAGCGATACTTATAGCGATACTAAGTGCCACATCTGTAAGCCAGTGAGCACCATTTACAATACGTGATATAGGAGAGATCATACCTACGGTATAAATACCTGCTTTTACCCAAGGATTATCAAACTGTTTTGCAATTGCATAGGCTGTTGTAAATGATAGTATGGTATGCCCTGAAGGGAAAGATCTAAAACCAGCTTCTCCACTAAATGGTTTAAAGTCAAATTTATCTCCTCCATTTTGAGGTCTGGATCTTCCTACGGTTGTTTTTAATACAGTTTGGATTAAGCCTACTGCTGTTGCAGATGATATTAATAATACACCAGTTTCTCGTACAGGTTCGTTTTTGGTAAATAATCCAAATAAATAGACAGAACCAGTAATCCCATAGGTGACTTGAGGACTTCCAAAACGTTCTCCAAATTCTTTTAAGATCGTGGGAGAGGAGTCTTCTTGATTTCTGAAAAATTCACTGGTTTCATCATCTACAAAATATAATAATGCTGTTCCTCCAGCAACAAATCCAAACGTTGCCCAATCTTCACCATCCCAATGTGCAGGACGACTATATGCATGTAATAGCCCTCCTAATGCAGAAGCACCATCGTATTTTGCAAGTTGCCAAATGTTTAAACTATCTTGTTCTTGAGAAGTTAATGAACGTTTCTGACTATATGTAGTTATCGTTACGAAACAACATACGATAAGGAGTATATAATTTTTCAAAAGCATTACTATTTTGTGTTATATATGAAGACTGTTTTTGCAATATACATTATTTACCAAAACTTGGAGGTTTTGGTAATGGTACATAGGATGAGTCGTTAGGTACTTTTGGGAATAGACCAGCTTCCCATGCTTGTTTTGCATTTTCAATTTTTTCTTTAGAATGACTTACAAAATTCCAAAAAATGTGACGCTCTTCAGGAAAAGGTTCACCTCCAAAGATAAGAATGTGACTATTTGCGGCAATGTTGATAGTACATACATCTTCGATCTTACTAACGAGCATATTACCAGACATAAGAATTTGATCGCATGCCGTAATACTACCATCTACAATACAAATCCCAATTTCACCTTTTACATTATCTTTTGCTACAAATGTATGTGCTGCCGTCGTAGTGATAGCAATCATAAATAAATTAGAGTGTACAGGAACTGGAGATGTTTTATTAAAAGCTTGGCCTGCTACAAGTGTATATTGAGCTCCTTGATCTGACCATTTTGGTAACGAAGCTGCTTCTATATGATGAAATTCAGGTGTTATGTCTTCTAGATTCTTAGGAAGTGCTACCCATATTTGATAGCCATGCATTGTAAAAACCTCTCTGTTATTTCTGGCTTGTTGCGGTGTACGTTCTGTATGCGTACATCCTTTACCTGCCACCATCCAGTTTACAGATCCTGGTTGTATGATTTGATGTGTTCCAATGCTGTCTTCATGGGTTATTTTACCCTCTAGGAGATATGTTAGTGTAGCAATCCCTATATGAGGATGTTGGTCTACATCCATATAATGGTCGGGGCCTAGTTCAGTAGGTCCCATATGGTCTATAAAAATAAAAGGGCCCACCATTCTTTTTTTGCGAAATGGTAATAGCCGTCCTACTAAGAAGTCGCCTATATCCCGACTTCGTTCTTCTATAATTAACCCTGTATTTGACATATATGTACGTATTTCTTCGTACTAGAAAAATACAAAGAAATACGATACTAAATAGATACAGTTATAATTAGGCTATAACAAGTTGTTTTGTTTTATTTTTAAACGCCGATGGAGATTCTCCTGTTTGCTTCTTGAAAAGTCTACTTAAGTGTGAAGCATCTTGAAACCCAACTTCAAATGCAATTTCTTTTGCAGATTTATCGGTGTAGGTTAATAACCTTTTTGCCTCAAGTACAATTCGATCATGAATAATCTGTAAAGGTGTTTTATCAAATTTTGAAAAGTAATTTGAAATTGTTTTTGGAGATTTATTCAATTGTCCAGCATAGAAAGAAACAGAATGCTCTTTTCTAAAATGCCATTCTACTAAAAATGTAAACATGCGTATAATCTCTAGTTTTTCATCATGCACTTGTCCATAATGCCCTTGAGATTTTATAAGACGTGTAATTTTAATAATAAAACGAGCCATCAATAGGCGTAACATCTCTGCTTGTATGCTATCTTTTGTTTCTAATTCTTCTAAGAAGACCTCGTGTAACATTTCAAGTTTACGTTTTTGATCTTCTTCTAATGTTACAACAGGTAGCTCTGAATTCCCATAAAACAGAATCCCAACACATCCTACCTCTTTATCATGATCTTTAATACAGTAAAATTCTCTATTAAATTGATAAACTACAGCATTTCCTTCAATATATTGTAAATGATGTAATGGTGTAAGTGCAATGATTTGACCAGGTTCAAGTATAAAGTCTACTTGATCTAGTTTTAAAGAAACAGGATTTTTTTGTGCCCAAATAAACGTAAATAGTGATAAGGGCTTAGATTCTGAATAGGGGGATAATATTTCTTCATCACCGTAATAAAAAACGGCACTCGTGGTAAATTCTGAAAATTGCTTCTTCATACAAACATTGTCTATTTTTCTTCCCATAACTTACAGTAAAGTTTATTTTTTTCTAACATTATTTTTATAGACACTATAAATGGTGAAAAATAATTGGCTAAAGACTGTTCATTTTATACTGTTTATTCCATAAAATGACAGTAATAAACAAAAGATTTTACTATAAATCGAGGGGTGTGTAATTTATTATAAGAATGTAAAGCGTAAGAACAAATGGTTAGTTTTGCTGGGTAATAGCAATGTTCCACTGTCTGTACATCTTCTTAAATTTTAAAGCTTCTGAAGATAATATACGCATATGTTCTCTGTTGCGCTTTGAGATTTTTCGTAGCTTTTTACAATTAGCACGTATCTTATCTATATGATGTATAATGCTATTTGTAGAATCTAATCTAAGACGTATATTTTTTGTGGTTTGTGCTATGGCAATTTTTGAAGGTAATGTTACAGCACTAATCACGATTTCTTCTAGAGTATTTTCAGATTCGTTGTCAGATGTATACAATGCATTTACAGTCTTATTATCTGTTAAATAAGATGTAATAGATCTAGATAATGTGTAGATGTCTAATGCCTTGTTATAGAGGGTGGTATCTTTAACAGGTATTTCAGGTTGTGATATGTGATCGTGTGCTTTTGCCATTTCTTATAATGACAAAGTTACAATCCAAAAAGGGTATCCTAACTTTTGATTTTAAAGCAAAAAAGCATTTTGTCTTTAGAAATAATGTATTTTTGAAAATAAAGTTTAAAACTTATGGTAGATGAATTAAATCTTAAGATTTTAAAATGTTTGCAAGAAAATGCAAGACAATCTAATGCAGCAATAGGAAGACAGGTAGGAATTACTTCTCCTGCGGTTTCTGAGCGTATTAAAAAAATGGAAGATATGGGAGTCATTACAGGTTTTAAAGCTATTGTTTCTCCACTAGAAATGGGATATCAATTTAAAGCTATTATCACTTTACGGGCCTTTATGGGAAAATTAAAACCTTTTTTAGAAAAAGTAAAAACCTTAGAAGAGGTAATAAATTGTTATCGTATTACTGGAAATGAAAATATTGTCATGGAAGTGGTTTTGCATAACCAGCAACACTTAGAAAAATTTATAGATCAAATTATAAGTTACGGTGAGTCTAAAACACAAATAGTGCTTTCTCAAGTAGTTCGTTATAACCCGATATTAAAATTGAATAAGTAATTGGGGTGTATACGCTTTCGCGAAAGCGTATATCTAACCTATCACAGATAAAGATAGAAACTAATCTTCATCACTATCAAAATCTTCGAAGAGATGATTATTGTCATACGGTAAATCATTACCAGGCATTTTATCATTATAGTCTACTCCTGGTGGATTAAATAATCCCCAACGGTCTATAATATAATTGTATGGATTGAATGTTTTTACCCATTCTGCAAATAGAGGACGAAGAACTTCTATTTCTTTACGTAATAACTCCAGATATTCTACTTCTTTAAACCCTGCAATTTGTAGTCCTCGTAAATTTGTAATGATTTCTTGAGCAGCTTTTCGAATGATTACTGCATTTTCCATTTTTATATCATAGAGTTCTACGCCATGAATTCCCGCAATTTTTCCAGGAATGATTAGTGCATTCTCCATCATACTAGCCGTGTGGTAGTCAAATAATGAATACTCATACGGAGAAGATGCATTACTATCTTCTTTAGGAATACAATCTACTATATGCTCTACTAATTTTAAGATAACCTCAGCCTGAATGAACACAGGTAACTGCCTCCAAGAGTCTATATCATAATTGTGGTTATCATCATCATCATCATACATATTAAGTTGGGTTTTACTTTTTATAATAACTATAAGGGCGAATAGTATAACATAAAAGTATACTATTTATAACGGTACACATACATTTTACGTATATGATTTGAATATATTCGACAAGTGATAAGAAAGTCTCGATGTTTGACTTTCTTGGTTTATTATTTAGATAATAAAGTCGTGCTTATGAACAAATCATAATGGTAATAGATCGTTTAAAAGTTTAAAACTAACATTTTGATTAAAAATTAATGATGCTATCAACTTAAATCTTAATTGTAAATTACAGTCAAGCTGTTATTAGCATTATAAGATTTACTATTTTAGACCTTATATAAACTATGTAATTATTAAACCAAAATTATGAAGTACGTAAGTCTCTGTATTATATTGCTTTTAAGTAGTGTGCTTTTTTCACAACAACATAAAGCTTTTGAAGCGCTCGATGTTTTTGAATTAGAATATGCAGGAGATCCTCAAATATCACCCGATGGAACTGTCGTGGTATATAGACGTACAGGGTTTGATATTATGAAGGATCGAAGCAAGGGAAATTTGTGGATGATTCATTCAGATGGAACAAATCATCATAAGCTTACATCATTTAACGGTAACGAATCGCAAGCACGTTGGTCTCCAGATGGGACAAAGATCGCTTATGTTGCGAGTACTTCAGATGGAAGCGAACTCTTTGTTTATTGGATTGCATCTGGAACTACGGCAAAATTAAGTCAATTAGAAAATAGCCCTTCGGGATTGAGTTGGTCACCAGATGGAAAATGGCTTTCTTTTAGTGCAATGGAATATGTTGCTCCTCCTGTAATAACAAGTATGCCTAAAAAGCCGAAAGGAGCAAAGTGGGCTCCAGCTCCTAGAATTACAGATCGTTTTAAACATGAAGCAGATGGACAAGGATATTTAAAACCTGGATTTCGTCATATATATGTAATTTCTTCAGAAGGCGGAACAGCACGTAAAATTACGTCTGGAAACTTTAATCATGGAGGTTCATTAAGTTGGTCTCAGGATGCACAGCAAATTTATTTTTCTGGAAACCGAAATGAAAATTGGGAATATGATTTTCGCAATAGCGAAATATATAGTGTACATACACAAACAGGAATCATAAAAGCACTAACAGATCGTAATGGGCCAGATAATAATCCAATAGTATCACCAGATGGAAAAAAGATAGCATATATAGGCTTTGATGATAAAGTACAAACCTATCAAGTAACGCGTTTGTATACAATGAATATAGATGGCAGTGGTAAAAAGGAAATAATCACAAATTTAGATCGTAGTATTTCAAATATACAATGGGCAGCAGATAGCAAGACCCTATATGGTACATATGATGATAAAGGAAATTCAAAAATTGCGCAGGTGACCCTTTCAGGAAAAACAACAAAACTGGCTGATGATCTTGGAGGAACTACGTTAGGACGCCCTTATGCAAGTGGTAGTTATAGTGTTTCTAATAATGGAACCATTGCATTTACCTACTCTCAACCAGATCGCCCAGCAGATCTAGGGATATTATATGCAAAAGGGAAACAACCTAAAATCCGTACGCAACTTAACGAAGATCTTTTAGGGTATAGAACCTTAGGAAAGGTAGAAGAGTTATGGTATACCTCATCGTATGATGGACGAAAGATTCAAGGGTGGATTGTATATCCTCCATTTTATGAGGAAGGTAAGCAATATCCATTGCTTGTTGAAAATCATGGAGGTCCTATTTTAAATTATGGAGATCGTTTTTCGGCAGAAATACAATTATATGCAGCGGCAGGTTATGTCGTTTTTTATCCGAATCCCAGAGGCAGTACTAGTTATGGAGAAGAATTTGGGAACCTACTTTATAATAACTACCCCGGACAAGATTATGATGATGTAATGGATGGAGTAGACGCTTGTCTTGCAAAAGGAATTACGTCTGAGGATCAATTATATGTCACTGGTGGAAGTGCTGGAGGGATTATGACAGCTTGGATGATAGGAAAAAATAATCGATTTGAAGCTGCGGTGGTTGCAAAACCTGTGATGAATTGGATTTCAAAAACATTGGTTGCCGATAATTATTATGGATATGCAAACTCTCGTTATCCAGGACAACCTTGGGAGAATTTTGAAGGGTATTGGAAATTTTCACCATTATCATTAGTTGGAAATATAGAGACACCCACCATGGTGATGGTAGGGATGAATGATTTGCGTACGCCTCCTAGTGAAGCCAAACAATTGTATCATGCATTGAAAATTAGAAAAAAAGAAACGGTACTTGTAGAGATTCCTGAAGCATCACACGGTATTGCTGCTAGACCAAGTAATCTTATCACAAAAGTGAACCATACGTTAGCTTGGTTTAAAAAGTTTACCAAATAATCGTTTTTAGCGAAACTTTATGAAAGAATGTTAATTGTATTTTAAATGTGATTACATTCGCAAAATAATAAACACCATAATCCAAATACGGTCGTTATACGTATAACCATTAAATACAAATTTTAAAATCATGGAAAACGAGAAGAATAATAACGGAATTAAAATCATTACGGGAATTCTCGCTGTACTATTAGTAGTTGCTGGCGCATTTGCTTTTAAATTATACAATCAAGAGAAAGAGACAAAAGCAGAACTTACCAAAGAAAAAAATGTAGTCCTTGCAAATTTGAGAGAGATGAACGACAAATATGATGTCGTGATTGAAGAGAATAATCTAAAGGATACCGAGCTTAATGATGCTCGAGATAGAATTCAGACACTTATTGATAATATTAATGAAAAAGAAGTGACCATTGCGAGCTTAGGAAAATATAGAGCAGAAGTATTTAAACTTCGTAAAGAACGTGATTTCTTATTTGCTCAAAATGATTCATTACGTGGTAGTAATAGATTGTTAGCAATGCGAGTAGATAGTACAAGCTATGAACTAGAAGTACAACGTGGAGTAGGGGATTCATTATCCTTAGAGAATAATAAACTGGTAGAGCGTGTAGAATTAGGAGCTGCGTTAGCTGTAAATAAATTAAAAGCCGTGGGTGTTATTGAGCGTTCTTCTGGAAAACTAGTAGAAAATGCACGTGCACGTAGAGTAGACAAAGTAAGAGCTTGCTTTACAGTACCTCAAAACAGACTTGCTGAAGCTGGGGATAGAATACTATATGTACAGGTTACAGATCCTTCTAATACTATTTTAGGAGCTAATAAAACAGTTACCTTTGAAGAAGAAACAATTACTTACAGTAAAGTATCTAAATTTTACTATGAGAATACAGCATTAGATATTTGCGAAAATATAGCTCCCATAGGCGATAGCTTTGAGGCAGGTGTATATAAAGTAAATGTATATGATCAAGAAATGCTTATAGCTCAAACCAGCTTTACACTCAAGTAAAGAAAGATACACTTTTGAAGAAAATTCCGCGATGCGACTGTATGGTTCTCGCGGAATTTTTTGGTTTTAAACGTATTACTTTTTTGTTAATTCAATGACTCCAAACACATATTTATAACCAAATTTTTCAAAAGCTTCATAGGCTCTATATGTTTTTATAGTAAGTTTAGAAGTGTCTTTACTTTTTAAAAGTCTAGTGATTTTTTTATTTTTCTTCTTGTTTTTAGTTATAACCCCATTTAATTCAAGTTGATAATAGTTGTTATTATACGTAATTACAACATTCTCATGTTTGTCAAGTATCTTTCTTAAAACATAAATTTCTTTTGTTTTTGCATTTTCAAAATAATTATTTTCGGTAATTCGATATTTAATATCATTCGAATCATTAAAGCCAAAAATAGTTATAGTGTCTTTTTTCTTTACATAATTATATTCTTTATAGGTACGACTAGATGATCTTTTTCTCGGTTTTGCAAAACTACACCCAATACCAGAATAGTAGGGCTTATATGTTAAAGTTGAATCAGTGATAAATTCGATATATTCTGAAGATGTTGTTGAATTTGAGAAGAACATATATTTTTCATTCATTGTTTGTGCACAAACATTTTCAAAACTCAAGAGTAATATAATTGTATATAGAAAAGTTTTCATTTGGCTTAGATTATTAACCAAATCTATTTATTGTTTAACTCATCCAAAAGACTTAGTTAGTGAATACGTCTTTTCAATTAGTTAATAGTATTTTCTATAATGTCTATCCTCGCGGAATTTTTTAGTGTATATACTATCTGATTTTATATTATCCTTAGAATTATTTTTTGAAGACACTTCTTTCTTACTGTATCTTTGAAAGAAATGGCTAGCATTACACAAAAAGCACTTATTTTCTTGTGCTGTATCATTTCCTTTGATACAGTATATGGTCAGTTGGGTTTTTGTGAAGGTGATTTGGGTGATCCCATTTTTACAGAAGATTTTGGTTCAGGAACCACTAATGGACCTCCATTAGATCCAAGCATTACCACGTATACTTACGTAGATAGTGGTCCAGAAGATGGTTTTTATACCATATCATCACAATTACAACAATTAGGAGCTTTCCATTCAGGTTTAGATAATACGCCAGGTGATGTAGATGGAAGAGCATTTATTGTAAATGCTAGTTTTACTGCCGATCAGTTTTATAATAGAACCATAGAAGGGCTTTGTGAAAATACTTCGTATGAGTTTTCAGCATTTCTTATAAATTTATATAATATAAGTTCTGGAGAGTGTCCTAATACAGGAATTCCAGTGAATGTTCGTTTTCAAATATGGGATAGTACAGATACGATATTACTCGCATCTGGCGATACGGGAGATATCGATGGAACAGCAACACCTATCTGGGCTCAATATGGTTTGGTTTTTGAAACAGGTGTCGGGCAGACAGAGGTAATCTTAAAAATGATCAATAATGGTAATGGGGGCTGTGGGAATGATCTAGCTATTGACGATATTGTTTTCAGAGCTTGTGGTGATATTACAACAATACGTTCAGATGTTTCTGGGGAAGAGGATCTCATTATATGTAATAATCAAACGGCTTTAAGTACAACACTTACAGTTGCAGCTACCCCAGATGTTTTTATCCAATGGCAAGAGAGTACAGATGGTGAAAATTGGACGAATATCTTAGGAGCAACATCAGTAACATACGTAACTCCTAGTATTTCAACTTCTACTTTTTATAGAGTAAATACCGCTACAGATACCGATAATTTAGGAAATGTATTTTGTTCTTTTTTTTCAAACTCTTATCGTATTGAATTTATAGAAGGTCCTGAAGCTCCTGTAAGTAATGGTGATATTGCTGCCTGCGAAAATATTGAAATTCCAGCGTTAACGGTGACAACTACTCAAGGATCAGAAGTGCGTTGGTATGCTAGTGAGACGAGCACAGAAGTATTAGCTACTGGGACTAGTTATACAACTGAAGAAGCAGGAACATTTTATGCACAATCATTTATTGCAGGGACTGATTGTGGAAGCACTTCCAGGACTCCTGTAATGCTTAGTTTTTTAGAAGCTCCGTTTTTTGCAAATCCTCTAGAAACACTAGAGATTTGTAACGAACAAGAAGTTAAAACACTTTCTGCTGGAATATCAAATGTTGACTATGTATGGTCTACAGGAGAAACGACATCTTCCATACAAATAACAACAGGAGGCGTATACACTGTTACAGTAACTAATAATCTAGGATGTAGTGCAACCAAGACATTTCAAGTTGAAGGGCTCGCTTCACCAGTAATCTCTACTATCTTCTCTGCAGGAGAGAACATCATTATAGAAACAGAAAACGAAGGGAATTTTGAATATTCATTAGATGGTATTTTTTATAGAAGTACACCAGTTTTTAGGAATGTACCGGGCGGGTTAAAGGTAATATTTGCTAGAAATGATACTGGATGTCCTCCTATACTCATAGAATTTTATCATTTTAATATCCCTACATTTTTTACACCTAATAATGACGGAATCAATGATTTTTTCAGACTTCCAGATGCTTCGTTCTTTTCGTCCAGCTTTATCCGCGTATTTGATCGTTTTGGGAAATTACTCGCAAACGGTAATGGACGCACTTTCCAATGGAATGGGGTTTACAATGGCGAAGAATTAGCTCCCGATGATTATTGGTATGAAATCACTATAGACGACCGTGTGGTTGTAGGACACATCTCTTTATTAAGGTGATATACGCTTTCGCGAAAGCGTATATTTATAAATAAAAACCTATGATAATCTGCTAATCATGATTGTTTTAACTTAAGTGTTTTTGCAAGTTTTTTTACTTCTAGTAAGTTTTTATCAAATTCAGATTTTACTATCGCTTGGAAACAGACTATTTTCTCTTTGTCAGCAACTATTAATTGATACAAAATACTTTCTTCTCCTTTTGTAGTTCCATAAACTTCTACTTGATATGCTGGTAGCCCATTTAATTCTGTAGTGGATTCATTTTTTAATTCATCTATGTTCATACCACTATCCTTAAGACCATTTTGCATTAATAGAGAAACATTCTTTAATGTTAGACTAGGGTCTGCTGGCAATGTAGTAACCATAATCATAGGTTCATTTTCATAAGAATCTTTGTCTATACCGTCAATAGAATATAGAACAAGACCTGAAGTAGATTTTGCATATTTAAAAATAGATGCATTATCATCAAGTGTAAATTTTGCAGAAGCTAAAGGATCTATTTTGAATTCTTTATCATAATAAATAGATTGTATGGATTTTTTAATTTCTTTTTCAATATCATTATCAAAAGGAGCGTATAAAGCCATAACCATCGTTGAAAAAGTAGTGTCTCCAAAAACTAAATTAATTGCTTTCATTGTAGGATCTCCTTGCAATAACGCATACTTACTTGGGTATTCATTAAGTTTAAATTCTTTATACTCATAAACTTTCACACCTTTACTTTCAAAATTTTCTTTATTAAAAGTTTTAGCATTTGAATAAAAATCACCTCCAATAAGATCATAAATTTGAATGAAAGTGTTGTCTCCTTTTTCTAAACCAATTATACTATTGGAAAGTTTAAAACCATTAGGTGGTATTATAAATAAACGAGTTCCAGGAATATTAATGTGTTTTTCTGTTTTTTCTGAAGTGATATCAGCTGTATTTTCTGTGGATTGTGCTTGAGTTTGTATAGATGCAATTAAGAATAGAATTAAAAGGCGTATGGTCATATTTTGTTTCTGAATTTTAAGTAGTCAGTTTATATTTTGAATTATTAATTCATTTAATGATTTTTTATTTTCTGAATTTTCATTTGCAAGCAAATACCTTTTGATAATCAACGTAGTACTATTTAATGATCATTTAGTTAAGTTAGGTGTCGTATAATTATATGTAGGAAAGGTGTACTATTTGTTACATGTAGTAACAGATTACTGAAAAATAATTTTAATCCCAAACAAATCGCCAAGTGCCATCAGCTTGTCTTCTCCATACGGTATGAAAGATTCCTTTATTTACCTTTTTAGTACCTAATGAATCTAGGGATGTAAATGTATAATCACCATAGGTAAATGCCATATCACCAGCACTACTTACCTCAATATAAGTAGGTGTCCAAGTAAGTGTTTCGTTAGGGCGCACATCTTTTTTATACCAAGCTGCGATGTCTTTTTTACCTTTTATTACTTTCTTACCCCGTCGTATCACACCGTCTTCGGCAGCATAAAATTCAAAGGCTTTGATCAGGCCTTCTTTTTGAGCCATATCATTGAATGCTTTTTCCACATTCATAATCTCAGTTTTCCATTTTTCAACATCTTGCGTAGTGTCAGTATGTTGACATCCCATAATAGAAAGAATAATGATCACTAAAGAGAGTATGTGCGTTTTCATAGTTTACTTTTTAGTGTACCAGTCCAATTGCACCACATGAATAGCAGGATTCCCTTTATTGACAATCGTTTTAAAATTAGCTACGTCACTTAATCCTTCAGTGCCTCTGTAGTGATATGGATATATAGTTTTAGGAGCAAATGCTATGACTGCATCGGCGGCGTTTATTTCGGTCATGGTGTACGGTAAATTCATACATACAAAAGCAGCATCGATGTCTTTAAGTGCTCGCATTTCTGGAATATCTTCAGTATCGCCAGAGATGTATACACGTGTTCCGTCTTTTTCAATGACATAGCCATTACCTCGTCCTTTGGTATGAAACTTCAATGCTTCCTCTCGTAAATTATACATAGGAATCGCTTCTACAGAAAAGCCAAAACGTTCCTTGCTATCTCCATTGTTAAGCACATCGAGTTGCGGTACAAACGCTTCAGGCATTTTATCGGCGACAGCTTGCGGTACCATGATTTTTGCCTTCGAAGTATCAAGTCCTTCGATGGTTGCGACATTTAAATGATCTCCATGTATGTCTGTTACAAGGATGAGATCTGGTTGCGGGTAGTCAGCAAATACCTCAGCGCCACCCACAGGATCAATATAGATCGTAGTGTCACCCCATTGTAATACCATGGTTGCATGGCTTATAGGATGTACTTTAAAAGGAAGTTCTTGGGTGATTGCTTTTGTTGAAACTTCTTTTACAGGAGGTGATACCGTAGCAGTTTCGGTTTGTTTTTCTTTACAACTTATAAAAGTAATACAGGTGAGTAATAAGATAACAAGATGTTTCATACCTAGTTTTCGTTTAAGATTAATTCCATTTTTATATTAGCTCTGTCGTAATTTGATGTTGTTTCTAGTGGTATTTCTACAAATCCCCATTTTTTATAAATGTAGATGGCATTTTCAAGAATCGTATTAGAGTACAAAACAAGTTTTGGTGCGTTTTCCGCTTTCGCGAAAGCGATACAATGCGCTATTAATTTTTGCCCGATACCTTTCCCGCGTATGGACGTATCTACCGCCATTTTGGTGAGTTCGTAGACATGAGGCTCTTCCATAGGCATGAGTGCCACAGTGCCTACTACTTTATCGTTTATAAGTGCAAAAAATATATGACCTCCTTTAGAAATAATATACTTTTCTGGATTACTTAAAACTTCATTATCATAAGGCTCTACATAGAAAAAAGTTTCAAGCCACTCTATATTTAGTGCTTTAAAATCGGATGCATATGTAGATGAATAGTTGCTAATCTGCATGGTGTGTGCGTATAAAATCGGTAACAAAATAACTAATAGCTTTTCCTACTTGCCCAGCTTTCTTTCTTCCAGGAGAAGCTTCACAAATATGAAAATAACGGCAATTTTTTTGAGCAGCAGTATGCATGATAAACTGTCTCACGTCATTAAGATATAAACCGCTAGGCGTACGTGCGCTACTTGGGAAATTAGTAATCGCATCGCAATCTAATTCTAAACCAAAAGGCGCCTGAGAGACAAATTGTAATGCGTTCTCAAATTGCCGTGCGATAGGAGTGTCAAGATTCCAAGTATCTTCTAAAAAGTGATACTGTAGCCTATCTTCGTGTTTTTTGAAAAGATCAAAAATATACTGTGGAGTATAATTTTTATGCAATCCAAAAACGGTGTATTTATCTAAAGATGCTTCTTCGGGAGTGTCTAAAGAAAGGGCATATGAAAAACCATTACCGCTATGTCTGTAATCTGTCGTCCGTAAGTCGGTATGCGCATCTATATTCATCACATGAATAGGATGTCCTAAGGCTTTACTCGTTCCTAAAATATTCCCATAGGCATTGTTATGACCTCCTCCTATAATAATAGGAATTTTACCAGCCGAGACAATCGTTTGGACAATATATGCGACTTTTTTATCAATACGTTTTACAACATCTCCCAAAATGGGTTTAGGTGTGGTGTATTTGATATCATCGGGTGTTACAGAGACATACCCTAATAATAAAATATCATTTCCTTTGTTGTAATCGTTTTCCTGGATATTCACAAAAGTATGTAAGAATGCATCCCATGCATTGGCTGTACCTCGTTTTCCATAATTTGCACGAACCCCATAATCTTCGGCGATTCCAAAGACGACATACTTGGCAGTACTTTGTTCAATCTCTTCTAGACTGAAGCAATACTGTAACTTTTCTCCAATTTTTGTTTCCCCATCTCTTTTCGAAATGATTTCTTCTAGCGTTTCTTGCGATTGGATATGAAGCTGAATCATCGGATTTATTTTTTTTCTAAAGAATGAATACAGGCTTCTCGAATCGCCCATATTTTATCAAGAGAATAGGGGATGTTATCACGCTGTATCCAATCTTTAAGAATAGATTTATGATATGAAATTTTATAATCAAGAATTTGGTCAGGATCAATCGTAGTCTCTATAAGAATATCAGATTCCCATAACTTTTTAGAATTATTTGGAAACGTAAAATCATACCGTTCATTATCATAACTTAAGAAGGTATGCGCTTCTAAAATATAGGAAAGTCCATAAGCATTAAGTACCTTTCCTACACCGGGTGTGTTTTGCTCTGTCATAGAAAAAATACAGAGATTGAGACTGATACTATGAATTTGATTTTCTTCGGCAAGTGTTTTTAAACACGCATTTTTTGTAGAACACGTTCCTACACCTTCTCGTATAATGCTAGCAATATTACGTGGGTTTTTATTACGTCCATAGGGAAGGTTATGGATATAACGCACGGCATCGTGAAATGTCTTAATTTTTTTAATTAAAAATTGATCTGAAACGGGCTGTCCGCCTGTTAAATTAAAGTTTGGTAAACTCATAGTCTTTTTCCGTTTAGAATGAGTTGTTCTATTTGATGGTGTCCAAACCTGTAAGGTATGGTGTTGTAAGACTTTTGGGGTGTTGTTATAATGAGATTTGCTTTTTTTCCTTTGGTGATACTTCCAGTTTCTGAAGCAGCATCCATTGCAAAAGCACCATTAATGGTAGCAGCAATAATGGCTTCTTCTGGCGTCATACGCAGTTGTATACATGCTTGTGCGACAACAAAATTCATATTGCCACTAGGTGCAGACCCTGGATTGTAATCTGTTGCGATTGCGAGTGGTAAACCTGCATCTATAAGTTGTCGTGCTGGAGTGTATGGAATGCTTAAAAAGAAAGAACAGCCTGGTAATGCCACAGGAATAGTGGTACTTCCTTTGAGTGCTTCTATATCTTCTTCGACGAGTTCTTCAAGATGGTCTACCGATAGCGCATCATATTTTACGGCTGCTGCGATGCCGCCAATGGCATTAAATTGATTGACGTGTACTTTAGGTTGTAATCCATGAGCTTTTCCAGCATTTAGAATGGCTTCCATTTCGGCTACGGTAAAATAACCAGATTCACAAAATACATCTATAAAGTCGCATAAGTCCGCTTTCGCGAAAGCGGGAATCATTTCTTCAATAATCAAACGGATATAGGCTTCTCGATCATCTTTATATTCCGAAGGAATGGCATGTGCTCCTAATAAGGTTGCTTTTATGGGAAGATCAAAGTGCGATTTAAGTCTTTTAATTACCGAAAGCATTTTCCGTTCTGCTTCGACAGAAAGACCATACCCACTTTTGATTTCTATAGCACCCGTTCCTAAGGATATAAGATGCTGTAATCGTTTTGAAGCATCTTCAAATAATGCATCCTCACTCATAGATCGTAAGCGGGCAACAGAGTTTAAAATGCCACCGCCACGATTTGCTATTTCTTCATATGACAAACCATTAATGCGATCTACAAATTCGTCTTCCCGACCTGTCGCATATACAAGGTGTGTATGTGAGTCACACCACATAGGTAATACAATTTTACCAGTAGCATCTATGATTTCTGCATCTGTAATGTGAGGAATATCCAGCATAGCGCCATAGTCATGAATACGATCTTCTTTAATGAGAAGATATGCGTTATGTATGTGTGGCATTTGGGACATGGCTTTCCCACGTACTGGAGCCGTATATTCACCAGTAACAAGTAATTGGTGTATGTTGGTAATGAGTTTCATTAAAAATTAAAGGTACTTACTTTATCTCTTATATAATAAAATAAGGAATTGTTTTTTGTATTTTTATGAGATAAAAAAAGCGAAGGTTATGAATAATCATAAAAAAGGAGTAAATACGATTTGTACACACGTTGGTGAAGTAAAAGACGAACAGTTTCAAGGAGCGGTATCGCCTATTTATATGTCTTCATCATATGCCTTTATGGATGTGGATGTAAAACGATATCCAAGATACTTTAATACCCCTAACCAAGAAGCATTGAGCAAGAAAATTGCAGCGCTTGAAGGTGCCGAAGCAGCTATGATTTTTGGAAGCGGAATGGCGGCAGTAAGTACTACCTTACTTGCTTTTTTACGACATGGGGATCATATTGTGCTTCAAAAAACCTTATATGGAGGGACGTATAACCTAGTCGTTGAGGAGTTTAAGAAATATGGCATCGACTATACGTTTACAGATGGTTTGGATAAGGACGCTTTCGCGAAAGCGATCACACCTAAAACAAAAGTGTTATACATAGAGACACCTTCCAATCCATTAATGACCATTACAGATATGCAAATGGTCTCAGATCTAGCGAAAGAAAACGGAATTGTCACGATGATCGATAACACATTTGCGTCGCCTATTAATCAGAATCCGCTGAGGTTTGGAATTGATATTATGATTCATAGTGCTACCAAATACATGGGCGGACATAGTGATATTTGTGCTGGAGCTGTTGCAGCAAGTGAGGAGCATATTGACCGTATCTGGAATTTAGGAAAAAACCTTGGCGGGAGCTTGAGTGATATGACGGTGTGGTTATTAGAACGAAGTATGAAGACGATGGCTATACGTGTAAAAGCACAAAATAAAAATGCAAAGAAACTAGCCAAGTGGCTTGATAAGAATGAACACGTAAATCGCGTGTATTATCCAGGTTTAAAATCACATCCTGATTATACCTTAGCTAAAGCGCAAATGAAAGGATATGGAGGGATGCTTTCTTTTGAACTGGCCGAAGGACTGGATCCAGAACTTTTTCAGAAATCATTACAGCTTATAAAACCATCCATGAGTCTTGCAGGTGTTGAGAGTACGATGCTTTCGCCAGCGCAAACATCTCACCTTCTTTTAGGAGAAGAAGAAAGAGCACGACAAGGAATTGCCGATGGATTGATTCGTTTTTCTGTTGGAATTGAAGATAAAAAAGATATTATTGCAGATATTGAGCAGGCGTTACAAAAAGTAGCTGCTCAAGTAGAAGTTCCTGTGTTATAAAAGAACGAATATTACGACATAGAATGCAACGATTAAAAAATCATTAATGAAATTAGATATACTCGCCATAGGTGCTCATCCTGATGATGTAGAATTAGGATGCGGTGCGACTATCGCCAAAGAAATAGCAAGAGGTAAAAAGGTAGGCATCCTTGATTTAACGAGAGGAGAATTGGGAACTCGAGGTACAGCAGAAACTAGAAAAGAAGAAGCTGCAGATGCTGCTAAAATACTAGGTGTGAGTGTACGTGAAAACATCGGACTCGCAGATGGTTTCTTTCAAAATGATAAAGAAAGTCAATTGAAAATTATAGAAGTCATACGTGCTTATCAACCAGATATGGTATTGTGTAATGCACTTGATGATAGGCATATAGATCATGGAAAAGGAAGTAAACTTGCAAGTGATGCGTGCTTTTTAAGTGGTCTTGTAAAAATTGAAACGAAAAGGAATGGTGTTGTTCAAGAAAAATGGCGCCCTAAAACTGTATATCATTACGAGCAGTGGGAACATATCAAACCTGATGTTGTCGTAGATGTGAGTGGGTTTATAGATAAAAAGTGTGAAGCGGTATTTGCTTATAAGACACAATTTCATGACCCAAACTCAGAAGAAGGAAGTACGCCTATTTCAAGTTTGACGTTTAAAGAAAGTATCAACTACAGAGCACGAGATTTAGGAAGACTTATAGGAACAGATCATGCCGAAGGATTTAATGTAGAGCGATATCCTGCAGTAGATAGTCTTTTTGATTTGATCTAAATCATTTTTAGGTTCTTTTATGGATGAAGCTAATGAAGTAAAAGATTTAGATCATCAGATTAAAACACGGTTTAAAGAAGTGTTGGATAGTATACGTCCAGAAAAAAAACAATTTATACATCCCAAGTCAGTCAGGAATTTTATTTATCATCTTGTAGATAAACCTATAAAGAGAAGTGAAGTACAGAAGCAGAGGGAAAATGAAATTAAAAAACAACTTCTAGTTTATCTTGAGACTCTTCAAACATTAAGATCTATAGAATTAACATATGAGAAGTCACGAATCTTATGGTATGAACATCTTAAGGAAATAGCTGGCTTTATGACTAAATATTATGATTTTAGTTCTGTAAAGGGAGGGTGTGGATTTGTTCTTTTATTACTTGTAGGAATTTCTGGTGATATTTACTTAATGACAAAAAGTATAATTAAGTACCCTTACATTACTATCTATATACTTATCTCTTTTATTCTTGAAAAAATAGTTCAAGAAAGGCAAAAAAGACATTATGCTGTTTTTTATTAAATATAATCATTGTATTTATACTGTTAAAAAACATTCCTTTAACAGTATCATAAAAAACAACCTTCTATCTTTAGAGTTATGAAAACAACACTAACTCTTTTACTACTATGTTTTTGTACATCCCTTTTTGCGCAAGAAGATATAGAAACTACAAAAGACGAGATTTCTAACCTTACTCCTTTTATTTGGCATCAGAAACAAGAGGAGATTAAAAATGCTATTTTATTAGAAAAAAAGCATCAAAAAGAAATGTCAGATATAAGAGTTTCTATAAAAAATAAAAAGAATATTAAGTTGCCTATTATACTTAAAATTCCTGATTATAAAGGGCCTAAAGGATTATCTTTAATGCCAGACCTTCCAATAGATACTACTAATACTCACTATTATAAAATATATCCGAGAAACGAAAAATTAGACTATTTTCAGATTAAATAATTGCGATTTATTACAGACCATGAAAACAACACTAACTCTTTTACTACTATGTTTTTGCACGCCCTTTTTTGCGCAAAGCACTACGGGTGCTAAGGAAGAAGAAAACATTACTAGTTATGCGCCTTTTGCTTGGTATAAAAAACAATTAGAGGAAAAAGAAGATACAACATCTCTATCTCTAGGAAAAAATCTAGAAGAACTTCAGGAAAGCTTAAAGTTACTTTCAGAACCTAAACAAGAAGTAATAGTATCTAAAAATAAAATGCCTATATATCCATTGTCAGATATAAAAACAGAACCGATGCCTGTTTTTCCAGTAGATTCTACAGTAACACATCATTTAAAAGTATATCCCGTAAAAGACTAAAGAACTATTATTGTTCTTTCATATTGTATAGGGCAGTTTCTAGGTTTTAGACTAGATGCACATCTTACCGCTATCTAGATATCAAAAAATATAAAGACTATCATTATTTTTTATGTGAGCACCTAAAAGATATGAACTTTAATGCATTAGTGTAAAATAGATGCATATATGTCTTTCAGGTAATTTACAAAATTAAAATCAGGTATTTATACTTGTAAATAGTGAATTTCAATACCAGACCTTTACATTTTACAAGATATACACTCTTAACAAGATCAAAATATTGCTTGTACACAATATTTTATTAAGAAATATGATGTACTAAAATTGTTTCCCCCATCATATTCAGAAAAGAATTAACTATACTCATTTAGGATATTATGGAAATACTCAAAACATTAACAACCAAGACGTGTTTTTTTAAAATACAAACAAGCCTTAAGGATCAATATATAGCCCAAGAAAATGGCTCAGGAACTAGTGGGCATCTATGGAAAAGGACACTACCTAACCCATCTAGTTTTAGTGATTACTCAAAATTTCTTTTGTACCCAGACCCAAGCAGTGAGGGAACTTATCGCATAGTTGTAGTGGGATGGCCAGAACTAGAAGTGATCTTAGAGCATGATCGTGCACGTATTATTCATCCTCAGGACTCAGATTTACTCAGATTTAATTTTCAAATAGCACCACGACCAGCCTCAGAAACTGATGAAAGTCAAGAATGGTATTATCTAAACGGAATTGGAGTAGATTTAAACTTTGACTTTGCTTCACATCATTATGTATTCCCATCAAAAAATCCTTATGATTTATCAAAACTAAAATTTGTTCCTGTAGATATCGTTCAACCTAAAGCAGAAAATCTCCAAGAATCTATTATTTTGACCACTAGCGATCTTGCTCCTCCTCAAAATTATGAGGAAGTAGCCACAAAAGAATGGGGAAATAAAGTAATCTCAAAACAGGCAATTCCTGCTGCTTTGATAACAGATACTGATTATAGAACAAAAAGCGATCAAATAAAGCTGAGCCCGTATTATTATCTCCAACATGAAAAACTATGGAGTGCTGAACAACTTGATATAATCACATTGTCAAAGAATCAAAAAACAACTATAGACACAGAATATACATCTGCTTTCAAAAGTTCTGACTATAAAAGTGTCGAAAAAACGGTAGGGCACACTTTCAATACCTCCATTGAACTTTATGGCAAAGGTAGTGCAGAAGTAGGTGTGTCTGAAGGTGGAGAGACTGTCAAAGGGAGAAGAGAAGTAGGTGCAACATTAAAACTTGCGTATCAATATCAAAACCAAACAAAAACCATTAATCAATCTTCAAATTCTGAAGAAAAAAGTATTAAAGAAAGAATAACCCAAGAATACAGACAACTCAAAATAGACGAAGATGATATCTTCTTATTACATTGGTTACCTATAGATCGGTATACTTTATTTAATAGTAAAGGAGTTATAAAAGGAAAATGGGATTATACAAGTTCCAGTAGACCTATTCCACAGGAAATTAAGCGTACTCAAAAAGTAAAACTTTCATAACTCATAGAATAGTCATTGGTATACCATTTCTGATGTAAAAGGTCTTTTCTTAAATGAATCACTATGGGTTTACATTCCATAGTGGTTTATTTACGTTTGGAATTGCAAATAACAACAACCTGTTTTTTAGTTTCAAAAAAGTTTAAATCACTTCAACTCATAAAATAACAAACGACTCTGGGTATTCATAGGCAATAACAATAAATTCTTTTCTTTGATATAGGCAATATCGCCTACACTTTGTCCTACAGTAACGACCTCTTTTGTGGTACCGTCATAATTCATGAGATGCACTTTTCCGCTACGCCAATCTGAGATGATAAGGTGATCTTTATCATAAGGGCGTATACCATCCAGATTTCCAATAATTTCTGTGACAGATGTGATTTTCTTGTTATTCATATCAAATTTAGAAACACGGCCACCTTCAGGAGCACCTCCCCAAGAAGCCACGTACATGGTATCTCCCTGAATTAACAACCCATTTGGATTATCTAATTTTGGATCGGCGAGCCAAAAATCAAAATTCCCTTCGGTATCTAATCTGTAAATTTTTGAGGTACGTGTATCCGATACATAAATAGCACCATCTGGCGCAATAGCGACATCATTTAAAAACTCGATGCCTTCGGCAGTATATTTATTTAAAACTTTTCCTGTTTTAAGATCTGCTTCTACAAGCTCAGTAACATCAGAAACATATAATTTATCTTTCGTAATGGCAATTCCCTTAGGATCATTCAATCCAGCTACAAATTTCGCATTAATGAGTTTTCCATCTACTCCTACAATTGCAATAGATCCATCTCCAGGTTTTCTATTTCCTATTAGAGAGGCATAAATCACATCATTGTCTTTATCATATACCGCCGACTCACAATGTGTAAGGCCCAACGTTTCTGTTATAAATGTAGCTTTAAGTGGTGTAGGTGTTTCAATAACCTCAGCAGTAGCAATTTCTTTTTTAGCGGTTTCTTCCTTTTTATTCGTATTACAAGAAATACATAAAATACTTAAGGCGAGTAGGGTGTATAAAGCTTTCATAATGTGGTTAATTAATGAGTATTAAAAGTAGCAAATCCACACTAAAAGCTTTCCTATAGAAGTGTTAAATACGTAATTATCTTTTAAAAGTTTTCTATTGTTTTTATAAGTTTCTCTTGAATACTAACAAAATGCCAAGTATTAGCACTGTTATCTAACATAACCAAACATGTTTTTGTTTTAGTATTTCTATAAATAAATGTACGTGCTGCAAGCCAACCTCCAGAATGCTGAACGACATCGCCCTGTAATGACCAACCAAAACCGTATTCAGATATGGTATTATTTGTAAGAGTAGGTCCTTTAAATGCCTCTTGTATCTTTTCTTGCGGGAGTAGGGAAGTACCATACAATGCTGTATCCCAAATAACAAAATCTTCTAAACTAGCAAAGACACCTCCATCCCCAGAAACGCCATCTATAAATGTAGGGTACATAGGAATATATTGATCTCTTTGTTTTTCAAAACCAAGCGTTTTATTAGGAAAGCTTTTTGTACCCGAAAATAAATTCCATACACGTGCATTTTCCATACCTAAAGGATCAAAAATGGCTTGTTGCATATAGTTTTCGAATGATTGTTTAGATACATTCTCAATGATTCCTGCTAATAAAATATAGTTAGAGTTTGAGTAGTTGTACCAACTATTTGAGGGTGCTGCTTTAGACGGATATTCACATAGTAATGTGACCGCTTCTTGAATGCTTAATTCATTACCAATCTCTGCTTTGTGTTTTTCGGCGAGCTGTAAGTAGCCATCTGGAATACCCGAAGTCATGTTTAGTAAATGACGAACAGTAACACCATGATATGGAAATGAAGGAATATAGTTTGTGACAGGAGAATCATAGTCAAGGAGTCCTTTGTTTTCTAACAACATAATTCCCATGGCTGTAAACTGTTTTGATACAGAAGCAAGTCTAAATGAGGATGCCGTGGTGAGCTTTTTTGTACGAGTATGATCTGTATACCCATAAGTATTCATAAAGACTGGTTTCCCTTCCTTTATAAGTAAAATACCTCCATTAAATTTATCATCAGATGCTAAGGTAGACAACCAAGTATCTAGTGCTTCTTTTCCTTCGGAAGAAGTAATCGAGGTCGTAATTTCAAGATATGGAACAGCCGTTTTTGAAGCGATTACTATTTTGAGCGTTCCCCATATGAGCAACCCAGCAATAACAACAATACTTGTGACTTTAAGGAATGTATTCTTCATAAGTACCTGCAAGATATTTATTTTTTAATGCCATGTAAATAACAGACAGGTACTCTTTTGTGAATTATTCTTTATACGCTTTCGCGAACCTGCCTGCCGGCAGGCAGGAGCGTACTCACCTTAACCCTTATTGAAAACTTATCAAAGGTGTATGTTCTAATGGAGTTGTTTTATGTCTCGTATGATATATAAATAGATTCCCTTGGATATTTTCTGTTTCGGTCATTTGGAGATATAGTATCCCCGCCTTAGTTATCGCAACGTAATGCTGTTTGCCGATATATAAAATAGGAGCAGACGAAATAAAATTAAGATCAGCTACCGTAAGCAATCCTTGATTTTCTTGAAATCTAAATGTTCCTGAGTGTTTTGTAATCTCATTATTGAGCCTTGCGGTTACCGAAATATTTTTATCTATATCAAGTGATGAAGTAACCGCTGAAGCATTATTTCGGATTATATATGCCAATAGATGTGCCGTTTCTTCAATTATGATTTGACTATCTGCATTAATCATAATGGCAATATTCAAGTTGTCTTTTGGGTAATGGACAATCACAGTTCGCGTACCACGCCAACTCCCAGCATGTTCAATAACATTGTGACCAAAAATATCAATAGAAGATCGCCATGTAATCCCTACTTGTGTAGTGGATCCATCTATAAGTTGATGACTTTTAAATAGTGTTTTCTTTGCCTCAGAAGAGATAAAACCATTGGTATATCCATGCATCATCTTTACAAGATCTGTTGGGGTACTTCTAAATCCAGCACCAGCCAATTTGTAGCTAGCATTTGTGAGTTTTTCTTTATGAAGCTTTCCTTTTTTATGATAATACAATTGTGCATCTTTTTCAGAAAGTTGTTTGATGTTTTCGGGAAATGTATGTTGCATTCCCAAGACATTAAAAACATCTTCCTTGAGATACGTTTCAAAAGATGTTCCAGAAGCCCCTTCTATAGCAGCAGCTACTAGATTAAAAGCATGGGTTGAGTATTGATATTGTGTATCAGGTTCAAATAATAAAGGAGCTTTTAATAACTGAGTACTCTCTTGAATACTGGTATATTGTTTCTTTTTATATGCATTTCCTTTTGGACGATGTGCCATACCAGAAGTATGTCCTGTAAGTTGTCTCAATGTGAGTTGTGCATACTGTTTATCTATATAAGGTACATAGGTTTTAATAGGAGCATCCAAATCTATCTTCCCTTCTGAGAGTAATTTTCCCAGTGCTGTTGTTGTAATAACTTTAGCGACAGATGCAGTACGTAATTGCATATCGGGTGTCATTGGGATGTTGTTTTCAAGATCGGCATACCCATATCCTTCAGCATAGATTAGTTGCTCATCTTGGCTCACGGCTATAGAAATTCCAGGAAGATTTGCTGTTTCTAAAAAAGAGGTAACAATAGTATCGAGTAATGGATATTCCTGTTGTGCTTGTATATTGCTTGTACTACCTACAAGGAGTATAAGCAATAGATAGAAATGTTTTATCAAATTCATAAGACTATTTTTGTAAAGTGATTATTCTTTAGCACCTATACTTTTAAGATAAGCTATGACATCGGTATGCTGTCCGCGTATTGCCATTTTGAGGGCATTTCGTTTTTCAGAAGTGAGATAATATCCATCTCGCACGGTTTTATTTACCTCAGCACCTTGACCCACTAAATACGTTACAGTAGCAAGATGTCCGTTCCATGCAGCTTGTATCAATGGAGTTTCATCTCCTTTTACATGCATATTTACATCGGCTCCAGACTCGACTAAAAATTGTACAATAGTAAGATTCCCTGTTTTAGATGCCATAATAAGAGGGTTTCCATCTCCACGGCTGCTTTGATTAACATCAGCTCCAGCTTGAACCATTGCTTTGACCATTGCTAGGTCCCCTCTAGAAACTGCTTGGATAAGCCCTGTACCATCACCTAAAGATTCTTTATTGATGTTAGGGTTGTATTGTAATACTAACTGTAGTATTTCTGGATTTCCAGATTTTCCAGCCATAACCATGGCATTTCCATCTCCTTTTACATTGGTATTTGGATTGGCTCCTTTTTCTAATAATAGCTTTATAATGTTGATGTTTCCGCCTTGGATCGCTGCCATAAGCGGAGTTCCGTCTCCATTAATAGTTGCATTAACATCAGCTCCTTTAGTAACTAGATAGGTAGTTACATCTAGGTGTCCTTGTTGTGCAGCAATCATCAAAGCACTTGCATCGCCTCTACTTTTGTAATTAGTACGGGCTCCTGCGTCAATTAATAATTTGACAATTTCTAGATGTCCTATATAAGCTGCAACGCCTAGCGGGGATCTTGGTTCTCCCATACCTCGATACGAACAATTAGGATTTTCTTTTTTTAAGAGCTGCGTAACGGTGGTTACTTGTTCGTTTCTAACAGCTTGTAATAAAGCTTCACATGAGGTTGACTGGGATTTCGCGAAAGCGGAAACACAAAACATAACTAATAAAATGATTCGTTTTTTCATGATGTGATGAATTTTAAATTTGACTCAAAAGTATCAGTAAGAAGGAAGCGATCTGTAAAATATAGACCAACATAGGTTTGCAAAAGACAGAAGGAGGTTTGTTTGTATATCTTTATTTTATCGTTAGGAAATAGATGTTGAGATGTTGGTATCTGAGATTCGTCTATTTGAAGAAAGAAACGAATAGATATTATGTATTTTAGATTCGAATTATGAGTACAAACTTTCCATGGTTAGATCGAATCGTACAGCACAGAGTGTTGTCACATATCCTATTTTGGAGTTCGTTCTTATTTATATTTACGCTATTAGGATCTCTTAATTCAGGGTCTTTTGTAAGTCATCTGATCAATAATTTGGCATTATTACCTTCGCAATTAGCTGTAGCCTATTTTTTGAACTATTACCTTATACCAACATTATTTTTTAAAAAGCGATATGTTTGGTTTGTAATTTTGGCATTAGTTTCTGGATATATATTTGTAGTGTTTGCTAGGATTTGTACCGTACATATAGCTGAGCCATTAACACGAGAAGGTGTATTTGAAACAGAAACGCTTTTAGAGATTTTGGCAGACCCTTTTTACTTACTCTATGTATATTTTCCTGCGGTGTATGTGATCGTATTCTTAATGATTGCTATAAAGAGTATCAAGAAAGGATTTGAAGAAAAGCACCAACTCGAAGTATTACAAAAAGAAAAAGCCAAAACAGAATTACAGTTTTTGAAAGCGCAGATTCATCCGCATTTTTTGTTCAATACACTCAATAGTATTTATGCGTTAACGCTCAGTAAGTCTGATGCTGCTCCGGAGGTAGTTTTAAAACTCTCTGAGATGTTAGACTATATATTGTATCAATGTAACGAGCCCACGATAGCGCTTCATAAAGAGGTGACACTTATTCAAGGGTATATTGATTTAGAACGTATACGATATGGAGATCAGTTGGATTTAGACTTTACGCACGAATTAGGAAGTGCTACGACACAAATTGCGCCTCTTATTTTACTAGGATTTATTGAAAATGCGTTTAAACATGGCGCTAGTAAAAATCCATTGAATCCTAAAATTCATATTCATTTACAAGAAAAGGATTCCCAACTCTATTTACGTGTGTATAATACAAAAGTCACTATGGAGAACGATACCGTTGGTGTTACAAATAGAGGCATAGGAATTACCAATGTAAGCCGTCAATTAGAATTACATTATCCAAATGCGCATACGTTAAAAATAACGGATACGGAAGTGAGTTATGAAGTACAACTGACTATAGATTTAATGAAGAAATAATGAGTATACCTTGTATTATAATAGATGATGAACCTCTTGCTATCCAAGTGATGCAAACTCATGTGGCACAGATACCAGACTTACACCTTGTGGCTACATTTCAAAACCCTATAGAAGCATTTGAGTTACTTAAAAAAGAACATATAGCACTTATCTTTTTAGATATTGAAATGCCATTACTTTCTGGAATTGATTTTGCAAAAGAATTACAAGGCAGTCCTAAGATTATTTTTACAACAGCATATCGTAATTATGCGATTGAGAGTTATGAACTAGATGTTGTAGACTATTTATTAAAACCTATTTCATTTACCCGCTTCTTTAAAGCAATCAATAAATACAAAACGATATCAAACCTCCCTCAAGCACCAGATGTTTCTGTTAAAAAGGAATTTACAAACGATCATCTCTATGTAAATGCAAATAAAAAATACATCAAGGTTTTATTTGAAGATATAGTATATGTAGAGAGTGTCAAAGATTATATCCGTATTCATACCGCAGAAGAACGCGTTGTGACTAAAGATAAACTTAGTGATTTTGAAACCAAGCTTCCTGCCTATTTCCTTAGAATACATCGCTCTTATATTGTAAATACTTCAAAAATCACAGCCTTTACTGCGGTAGATGTAGAGATCGCAACGCAAGAAATTCCTATAGGGGCTAGTTATAAAGAGCAAGTCTTAGGCTTTTTAAAAAATGAGTAGTTATGGTATTCTTTTATACGCTTTCGCGAACCTACCTGCCGGCGGGCAGTAACGTATATAGCTTTAATCAATAAGAGGTATATGAAACTATAAGATTTGCCAATGCATAGATAAATCAAATAGATAAATTTTATAGTGTATTTGTGTATGATAATGGTAATTTTGCGTACTGATACTTTATAAACCTAAAAAGCATATATATAATGGATAATCATCATAAAGGAGGCGATATAAGTCAATGCCCAGTAATGGGAGGTGCTCATAAACAAACGGCTGGAAATGGTACAACCAACAGAGATTGGTGGCCTAATGAATTGAAACTAAATATACTGAGACAAAATGCAGCAAAATCTAACCCTGTAGGAGAAGATTTTGATTATGCTGCTGCCTTTAATAGCATTGACTATGCTGAGTTAAAGAAGGATTTGACAAACTTTATGACTGAGTCACAAGATTGGTGGCCAGCAGATTATGGACATTACGGAGGATTAATTATTCGTATGGCATGGCACAGTGCAGGAACGTATCGTGCTGGTGATGGTAGAGGTGGTGCTAGCTCCGGTACGTTGCGTTTCGCACCTTTAAATAGTTGGCCAGATAACGGAAATCTTGATAAAGCACGTTTATTATTATGGCCTATTAAAAAGAAATATGGGAATAAAATTTCTTGGGCAGATTTAATGATCTTAGCTGGTAATGTTGCTATTGAGTCTATGGGACTTAAAACATTTGGTTTTGGAGCTGGAAGAGAAGATGTATGGGAGCCAGAACAAGATATCTACTGGGGATCTGAAAAAGAATGGTTAGGAAATGATGCTCGTTTTTCTGAAGGAAGAGATACATTGGAAGCACCATTAGGAGCAGTACACATGGGACTTATCTATGTAAATCCTGAAGGACCAGACGGAACTCCAAATCCATTAGGATCTGCTTATGACATGAGAATTACTTTTGGTCGTATGGCAATGAATGACGAGGAGATCGTAGCACTTACTGCTGGAGGACATACCTTTGGTAAAGCACACGGAGCTGCAAATCCAGACGAATATGTTGGAGTAGAGCCACACGGCGCTCCTATTGAGCAAATGAGTACAGGATGGAAAAATACATATGCTACTGGTGTATTAGATGATACAATTACAAGTGGATTAGAAGGTGCATGGACACCAAATCCAGATAAATGGGATCATGACTATTTTAAAGTGCTTTTAGATTTTGAATGGGAATTAACAAAGAGTCCAGCGGGTGCTAACCAATGGACCCCTAAAGCCGATTCTGGAGCACCTACAGCACCTACAGCTGGTGATGCTAGCAAGAGACAAGCACTTATGATGACAGATGCTGATATGGCATTAAAAGTAGATCCAGAATTTTTAAAAATCTCTCAACGCTTTAGAGACAATCCAGAACAATTGGAAGATGCATTTGCACGCGCATGGTTCAAATTGACACACCGTGATATGGGACCAATAGGACGTTATTTAGGTCCAGAAGTGCCAAGTGAAGAGCTAATCTGGCAAGATGGTGTTCCAGCTGGGACTACATTAAGTAATGCTGAGGTAGCTACTCTTAAACAAGCGATTACTGCTTCAGGACTTTCAGTATCTCAATTGGTATCTACAGCTTGGGCATCGGCATCTACATTTAGACATACTGATAAAAGAGGAGGAGCAAATGGAGCACGTATCCGTCTTGAGCCACAAAGAAGCTGGGAAGTAAATAACCCAGAAGAATTAGCAAAAGTACTAGCTGTATATGAAAAAATCCAAGGAGATTTTTCAGGTACTGTTTCTATTGCCGATCTTATTGTATTAGGAGGTAGTGTAGGGATTGAGACTGCTGCTAAAAGTGCAGGTCATGATATTACCGTTCCTTTTACAAGCGGAAGAGGAGATGCTTCACAAGAGCAAACAGAAGTAGAGTCATTCAAATTCTTAGAACCACAAGCAGACGGGTTTAGAAACTTTGCAAAAAGTAACCAAACAGCTGCTGCCGAAGAATTATTAATAGATAGAGCACAGTTATTAGATCTTTCTATTCCAGAAATGACAGCACTTGTAGGTGGACTTCGTGTATTAGGAGCCAACTATAATGGTTCTAAAGTAGGTGTGTTTACCGATAGAGTTGGTCAGTTATCAAACGACTTCTTTGTAAACCTTCTTGATTTTACATACACATGGGATGCACTTTCATCTGATGATACATTGTTCTCAGGAACAGATCGTCGTACAGGAAATATGACCTTTACAGGATCACGCGCAGATCTTATCTTCGGATCAAATACTGAATTAAGAGCAGTATCTGAAGTATATGCTGCTAATGATGGTGAAACTCGTTTTGTAAACGATTTTGTAAACGCCTTTGTAAAAGTGATGAATGCAGATCGTTTTGATATTTAATACTATATAATTCCCCCTATAGTTTTATAGTAAGCACCCTAACTGTTTTTGGTTAGGGTGTTTTTTTTACGTTTTAACGTTGTGGTAGTGAATCTTACTAAATACGCTTTCGCGAAATCGAACTTGTGAGATTCACGACAGGAGGGAGAGCGTAGCGCTAAAGCGTATAAAGAAACATTCATCAGTATGTTTAATGTATGTTTTTAATAAACTTAGGAGTGTTTTGTAACCAAAGCGTTTTTTTTGTTATCTCTAGTTTTTTTCCTTTCTTCTTTTTATAATATACTGTCAATGCAATAATGAATGCTACGGTGAGTAATCGAAATACATTTGAATAGATACCTCCAAATGCATTGTCGCTTACAGAGAACAATTCCCAAGACAGATTCATGAGCATATGCAAGAAAACAGGAATCCAGATGTTAAAATTCCATTCGGTATAAACCCAAGAGAATAGAATACTTCCTAAAAAGGTAACTAAGAAAATTCCTAATAATTCTGCAAATTCAGTACTTTGATATAGGTGTAAAAAACCAAAATAAATGGAACCAAATAGAACAGAAAGAATAAATCCAAGTGTGGTCCTTTTAAATAACAATCCAAATAAGAACCCTCTAAAAAATAATTCTTCAAAAAAACCTGCCGAAACTATTGAAATCAAAAACGTGTTAAGTGATATCTCTGAGTTGAAAGTAAAAACAATACTAAAACCAATATACATAGGAAGTGTACAAACAAGTGCAAATAGGAAACCTTTGGTGATTGACTTGTCAAGTCCTAAGTTTTGAAAAAAATCAGTTTTACGACCTATGAAGAGCACTCCCATAAAAAGCGGGACTCCAGAAATTAAATACGTTACTATGTGACTTACTCCTAATTGATTTGTGATTTCAAATAACCATTTTCTAAGAGTCTTGAAGTACATATCATCAAAAACAAAATAGGTTCCAAATGCTATGATTATAATGAGCAATGCTTTGATTGAATTCTTCATATAAACGTATTTGTTAGTTTGTATATATAAAGACGTTCCTTTCAGGGAAATGGTTGCCTTAGGTACATAATGTAGGTTAAATGGTATTTTTTATACTCTCACAAGAATAAAATATTCTTATAAAATGCATGGTGTGGAATAGTGTTACTGTTTGATGTTCAGTGTTATAATTAGTTAAGATATTTTACCTACTTTATAAGATGTATCTGTCTTCCTTAAGATAGATACAATTATTTACTCTAAATCTGTAACAAGCTAAAATTATAATAGACTAACGTTACAACTTAAAAGAAATTTTTATGATTCTCAGTTTAAAGAATGTTTCAAAAACATATAATAATGGCGTAAAAGCGTTAGATGATGTAACTATTGATATCAAAGCAGGAATGTTTGGTCTTCTTGGACCTAATGGAGCAGGAAAGTCTTCATTGATGCGAACCATCGCAACATTACAAGCACCAGATACGGGGCATATTGATTTTAATGGATTAGATATTCTTACTAATAAAATTGAGTTTAGAAAACAGTTAGGCTATTTGCCGCAAGAGTTTGGAGTCTATCCTAAAATGAGTGCCAGTGATTTACTTCATTATTTTGCTAGTTTAAAAGGAATTACTAATAAAAAGGAACGAAATACAATCGTTGATAAAGCATTAGAAGTTACAAACCTAAGTGATGTTCGTAATAAACATGTGGCAGGTTATTCTGGAGGAATGAAACAACGTTTTGGTATTGCACAGTTATTACTTAATAACCCTAAATTAATTATTGTAGATGAACCTACGGCAGGTCTTGATCCTGCTGAAAGACATAGGTTTTTAAATGTATTGAGAGAGATAGGAACAAACCATATTGTTATTTTCTCTACGCATATTGTAGATGATGTAAAAGAATTATGTACAGATATGGCTATTCTTAATGGTGGAACTATACTTGCACAAAGTACCCCCAAAGAATTAGTAAAAGGGTTAGAAGGGAAAATTTGGAAAACCAGTGCTAATAAAGATGAGATGGATGCATTACAATCAAAACATAATGTGATTTCTTCAAGTTTTAATGATGCCAATGATCTTGATGTAAGAGTATATGGTGACGTATCTCCAGGAGCAGCATTTCAAAGTGTAGAAGCAACACTAGAAGATGTGTACTTCACAACACTTAATCAAAATAATCACGTTGAGACTCTATAATCATTATGTTTAGTACGATCTATTTACACGAAATAAAAACGTGGTTTAAGAAACCAATGTTTTACATATTTGCCGCAATTATGTTTTTACTAGGCGGATTAATTATGGCCGTAGGGTTAGGCGTTTTTAGTAGCGAGAATGTTACAGTTACGAGTAATTCATACCTTAATAGTCCTTTAGCAATTACGGGCATCTTATCACAGTTGGCAATACTTACCTATCTATTAATTCCTTCTATTACAGGAGGAACGATACATAGGGATTTTAAAAATAATATGCATAATGTATTATACTCCTATCCATTGACCAAGTTTAAATATTTACTTGCGAAATTTGCAGCTGGAGTCACCATTAATCTTATTATTATTTTCGCAATCATATTGGGATTGCTATTAGGATCTGTTTTACCTGGAGTTAATGAATCATTGTTAGGGCCTTTCAAACTTTGGAATTATATCCAACCTTTTGCTTTTATTATATTTCCTAATGTACTTTTTTATAGTGCTATTGTATTTGCAATTGTTGTTTTTACACGTAACCTAAACATAGGTTTCATGGCCGTACTTACTATGATCATTATACAACTCATAGCGACAAGTGCGTCTGATACTGCAGATGATAAGTTTTATTATGCATTATTTGACCCTATGGCCAATGTAGCTCTTGCAGATGCTACAGAGTTTTGGACACCCGTAGAGCAAAATGAAAAGTCAATTCCAATGTCAGGGAGTTTACTTTATAATCGTCTTCTTTGGGGAGCAATTTCATTACTAATTTTACTAGGAATTATAGGGCGTTTTAACTTTTCTCAAAATGCCGTTTCTTTTAACTTATTTAAAAAGAAAACGGTAAAAGCAGTTAAAAAGAATTTTAGTAAGGTAGAGCGTGTTGTGATACCTGAAGTAACTACAGATTTTTCTTTTTCAGGAAAAATGAAAACACTTTGGCATCTTATTAAAAATGATACCCGTTATATTTTAACAGGTTGGCCATTTATCATTATTACGTTTTTAGCGATTGTATTGACATTTGTGATGATGAGTTTTTCTCAGTTAATTTTCAATACAGCTATTTTACCTAAAACATGGAGCATGTTGGCGCAACCATCTACGTATATGGTATTGTTCTCTTTCCTGTTAATTCATTTGTATTCAGGGTTTTTGATGGATCGAGCAAGGATGGCTCATTTGAATCAAATTGTAGATGTTACTCCTACTAAAAATTGGGTTTTTCTCGTTTCTAAAGGAGTGTCATTATTTATTATGACTGCATTTTTACAGTTAGTATTAATACTGTGTGGTATTGCTTTTCAAACAGTAAAAGGATTTTACGATTATCAGATTGATTTGTACATATTCCAAGCTTTTTTAATCAATGTATTTAGGTATGTCCCATGGATTCTCTTGGCTTTATTAGTACATACTTTAATTAAAAATAAATGGATAGGTCTTGTCACTTTATTAATTATTGCGATAGCCATACCTTTAGTACAAGGAGCTATAGGTGTTGATCAAGCGATTTATGATTTTAATTCAGGAAATGCACCAAGTCCATCAGATTTTAATGGATATGGTATAGGTTTACCAAGATTTTATGCTTTCAGAGCGTATTGGATTTCGTTTGGAATGATACTCTTAATGATTGCTATTCTATTCTATAGACGAGGTACAGGCATGAGTGTTAAAAATCGTTTTGCTTTCGCGAAAGCTAGATTAAATAGACCCATACTTTTAATAACAGCCGTAAGCCTTATTGTATTTCTAGGAATAGGAAGTTATTCTTGGTACATGAATAATGTAGAAAACGAACGTATTACAGGAAAAGAGCGTGAAGAATTACGTGTAAATGCAGAACGTGAATTAGGAAAATTTGCAGGGATACCTCAACCAAGGCTTATTTCGGTAAATACCTTTATGGATATGTACACAGAAGAGCGTAATTTTAAAGCAGGAGCTACTTTTACATTGGTAAATCAAGATAGTGTAGCCATAGATACATTACATGTGAATTTAACAGATTACCCCACAGAAATCACATTAAATCGAGAAGCAAAAATCGTATATGATAATGAAGACTATGACTATAAGATGTATCAATTTGAAAAACCAATGCTCCCAGGCGATACATTAGTTTTTAAGTTTACAACAGAAAATAAAGCCAATAAATTTTTAGATAATAATTCGCCAATCTCTACAAATGGAACTTTTGTAAATTCGGGTATATTCCCTTCAATAGGATATAATGAAGCCTTTGAGATTAGGAACATACAGGTAAGAGAAAAATATGACTTACCACCTAAAGATAGACTTCCAGATCCAGATACTCCAAATGCTAGAAATCGCAATTATATAGGCGGTTATAGCGATTGGATTGATTTTGAAGCAACAGTAAGTACATCATCTGATCAAATAGCGATTGCTCCCGGGTATCTTATTAAAAAATGGGAAGAAGATGGTCGTACATATTTTCATTATAAGATGGATTCAAAGATGTTAAACTTTTATTCTTTCTTAAGCGGAAAATATGCTGTAATGAAAGAAGAATATAAAGGAATTAATCTTGAAATTTATCATCACCCTGATCATACGTATAATTTAGATCGTATGATGAAAGGGATGAAAGAAGGTCTTGATTATTTTAATGGAAGTTATACACCTTATCAGCATAGACAAGTGCGTATTATAGAGTTTCCAAAACAGAACGGAAGTTTTGCACAAGCATTTGCAAATACAATTCCTTTTAGCGAAGGGGTAGGTTTTGTGGCAGATGTAGATGATGAAGATCAAGATGCTGTAGATTACCCACTGGCGATTACAGCTCATGAACTTGCACATCAATGGTGGGCACATCAAGTAATAGGAGCACAGGCTAAAGGAGCAACACTTCTTTCAGAAAGTATGTCTGAATATAGCTCACTTAAAGTTCTTGAAAAGGTGTATGGTAAAAATCAAATGCGTAGATTTTTAAAGGATGCTATGAATGGATATTTAACAGGAAGAACTAATGAAAGTATAAAAGAACAACCTTTAATGTATAATGAAAATCAACAATACATCCATTATCAAAAAGGATCATTAGTACTTTATGCAATTAGTGATTATATAGGCGAAGAAAAATTTAATGGGGTCGCAAAGAATTTTGCAAAAAAGTATCAATTCAAAGGAGCTCCATATCCAGTAGCTACTGAGTTTGTAGATGATCTTAAAAAAGTGACTCCAGATTCTTTACAGTATCTAATTTCCGATATGTTTGAAACAATTACTATATATGACAATAAAGTAGATGATGCCACATATACGGAATTACCAAATGGGAAATATGCTGTCAATGTAAAAGCATTAGTCAGTAAGTATAGATCCTATGAAAAAGGGAAGAAAGATTATACCTCTATACAAGGAGACAGTTTGACATTTACTCCAGAAGGAAAAGATGATCCTATTGTATCTATGCCTCTTGCAGATTATGTTGAAGTAGGTGTATTTGGAGAGAAGGATAAAGAAACAGGCAACGAAAATGTATTATACCTTAAGAAATTAAAGGTAAATGACATTCATAATAGTTTTGACATTATCGTAGATGAAAAGCCTGTAGAAGTAGGAGTTGACCCGTTTAATAAATTAATTGATCGTCGAGCTAGAGATAATAGAGAAAAGGTCACAGAAAATACCTCCTCAACTGAATAAATAAAATTTAGTAGTATGCTAAAAATCCTCTAATCATAGAATTTGATTAGAGGATTTTTACTATAAAATATCTTCAAAACTTTATTCTTTATCCAGTAGAAGAATAGTTTGTAATAACACATTAGCTCCGTTTGCTATATCTTCAGCAGAAGTATACTCTTTTGGTGAGTGGCTAATTCCATTTTTACTAGGAACAAAAATCATTCCTGTAGGTGCAATTAATGCCATATCCTGAGCATCATGTCCCGCACCACTTTGCATCTGTATGTGTGATAACCCTAAAGCTTTTGTAGCTATTGCAATTTGTTGTTGAATACGTGTATCGGTAAGCGCTGGTTTTCCAGTGGTAGAAAGTGCTGTAAATGTGATTTTGGTATTTGTTTCTTGGGCTATTTCTAGGCCTCGCTTTTCAATAGCAGCATATACTTCTTTAATTTTTTTCGCCGAAAGGTCGCGTATTTCTAAACTCAAGGTTACGTTTCCAGGAATTACATTGGGAGCACCAGGTTCCGCTTTGATACGACCTACCGTACCAACTTGTTTGCCTTCAAAGCTATTCGTTGTTTCATTTACTGCAATGATAAATTTTGCTGCAGTTAAAAGCGCATCTTGACGCGCATTCATAGGGGTTGTTCCTGCATGATTGGCAAACCCTTCTATCGTAACATCCCACCAGTTTAAACCTACAATTCCTTCTACAACTCCAATATCGATTTGCTCTTGATCTAAGATGCCACCTTGTTCAATATGTAGTTCTAAAAAAGCCGCAAGTGATCCTTTTTTACGAATCACTTCTTGTAGTTTTGAAGGATCTCCTCCTAACACCTTGATCCCATCTCCCATAGAGATACCTGTACTATTGACAATCGTCAAGGCATCTGCGGGTAACTCTCCCGCCAAGGCACGGCTTCCCATGACACCGCCTTCTTCATTAGAAAAAATAATCAATTCTAAAGGATGCTGTGTCGTGACATTGTTTTCTTGTAAGGTCTTTACCACTTCAATAGCCGCCATCGACCCTACACAACCATCATAATTTCCACCATCAGGAACGGTATCTGTATGTGAACCAAAAGCTATAGGTTTTTTGGATGGATCTGATCCCGCTTTTCTACCAATAATATTCCCTGCATAATCAATTGTTACTTCAAGTCCCGCATCTTTCATTAGTGCTATCAAATAGGTGCGACTCTCAATATCTGCTTGACTAAACGCTACACGACTGGTCTCTCCATTTTCTTTTTTTCCAAACTCTGCCAGCTCAAAAATAGACTTTTCCAAACGGTCTTGATTGACTTTTGGCGTTTGTGCATACGTAATGGATACAATTAAAAAGAAAGCTAGAAAGGAGAGTGTTGTCTTCATGAGATGGTTTATTTGTATTACTAATATGATAATAGCTGTGTTATGAAGAAAAAGGTACGATAAAAAATAATAGCTATTTTATCTAATTTTCATAGGGTATCCTTTTATACGCTTTAACGCTACGCTCTCCCTTTGGTCGTGAATCTGATAAGTTCGATTTCGCGAAAGCATATAAAGAAGTATATACATTTAATACCTAACATCAATATTAAAACCTACGCCCATACTACTGTGTTTTTTGAATTTTGCTTGGCTTGATTTGTTGAAAAGCGACTATTTCTAGCTAGAAGATAAATACTCGTTTTTTTACAGATTTAAATATCTACGTATAAAATAAATAGGCATATTAAAAATAGGCTATTATGTAACTTTAAAATATGTCAATACTGCAATTAAAATCATACAAGCATAAAAGGCCAATGATGTATTTACGTATATATTCCAGTATATCTTTTTAAAAGGGATATAAGTGTGATGTATCTGTAATTTCTTTTTATAATTAATAAAAGCAGGTACTAATGAACATAAAGGAATACCTATAATGGTTGTGATTAACAAGGTAACTATTTCTATATAAGTAGCATTAATTCCTATTTTTTCAGTGAGAAAATAATAGACTATAAAATTTAAAGCAATTAAAATAAGTAGAATTAGTACTTTTTTCATTTTGTGTGATGCTGTTTTGATAGTAACTATTATCTAATTTATGTAAAATCTAAGTGTTTTAAGTTATATAACTGGTTTTTATATACCTTCTATTTGTAGAATTTCTGAACCTGTTTCTAATTCTTTATGAAGTGGACACATCGCTATTATTTTTCCATGATAAAAGCTTTCAAGTTCAAAGGTGATATTTTTATTTTCTATGACACAAACAATAGCATTACTCTTCACAATATCCCCTAACTGAACATGCCATTTTTTTAAAACCAATCCTTTTTGGCCTCCAAAATCAGGTAACAAAATGGTTTGTATTTCTCCTTTCTTTAAAGGAGTGCTTTCTGAAACAAGATTATTAGAAGGGCTTTTTAAATCATTTTTGATGGCATTTTGTTTCTCTTGAGAACCAAATAGTTTTTGTAGGAGTGATTTTATCATGGTAATTGATTATAATATTATTTTTTAATACTCTTCATTCAATAATTTTTGAAATCGCCAATATGCCACTTTTCGGATGCGCATCATTCTGTCTGCTATTTCGGGATTATATGAACATCTGGCTTCATCAAACCCAATCCAGTTAGGATAATATCTTTTAGCCATTTCAAAAATACGTTTATCAAATTTTTTAGAACGCATCACTCCGACATCGTTTTCAGGCCCCACAACTAATGTCATGCGATGATGAATGACGTATTTAAAAGCATCTGATAGATGGTGATTCCTTATATCCCATAAACCTTCATCTTCCCAAATAAATGCTCCAGACATACCTTCATGTTCCATTTTTGGATGAATGATTTTAGATTTTGTGGGTAATGAATTTTTGTTCTTTAAGAACGTTATCCATATCCATATTTTTAAAATCAAATTCATAGTCATTTAGTGACATTTGATAAACGTTAACGTTTAGTATAACAAGCGTAGTCTGCCGATAGGCGGCTATGATTTGTTATACAGTGTTATCTACTGGCTTTTCTTTTAGGTATTTTATTAATATTCAATTCTGTAGCTAAGTCAATTATTTTTTGCGGAGTATCAAGAGTCTTTCTCAAATCTTCTATGGTCAAATTATTAGATTTGGCTTTAAAAATGAAGGTTCTGAAATTTAATTTTGCAACTTCTTGATTAAAGTTGTCTGCAAATCTATTTTTCAATTCTAATGTCAAATTTTCTAACTCGTTTTTTAACTCCTCTAAAAGTTCTTCGATATCAGAAATCCATATTTTTTGATTTTGAAGAAAGTCTTTTACTTCTTGTTCTTCTTTATACTCAAGTTTCTGAATTTGCTTATGTACTTGAGAAATTTTCATATTCTCCCAGTCTTTAGATTCAAGAACTGGAATTTGCCATTTTGATTGTTCCTCTTTCCAGTAGTCTTTGTCAACTTTGATTTGATGAATGGTAAAACTTGGTAGCTCAATTGCCGTTAACATTCCTGCATGGCATGCTCCAGTATCAATACCATAAGTTTTATTCTTTATTTTTATTTCTTCACCCACCACATGATGTCCATAAATTATTGGTTTTTCTCCTGTATAAAAATCTGACCAATATTTTCCTTCTTCGTATTTATTTTTCAAGTACCTGCTTCCAGAGGTAGTTCCAGCTAAAACTTCTTCTTTTTGTTCATGAAGTTTTTTGTCATGTTCAAAAAATGCATGGACAATTATTGCGGATTCTGTCTCATAAAAATATGGTAATGTCTTAAGCCATTCTAGGAATTCATTGTACTTATCTTGAAATTGGACTTTAACAATCTCCTGAGAATAGCTTAGAATCCCATTTAGATGTTTACGTTCATGATTTCCCATAAGAACCACTGAATTCTTCCGTCTTTTGAAATATTCAAATAATTCTACAGATTTGGCACCTCTGTCTACTATATCGCCAAGAGATATTATCAAATCATCATCTGTTATTCCAATTTGTTTGGACAATTCAATGAATTCATCATAACATCCATGAATATCTCCTATGACATATGTTTTACTCATTTTCTTGTGCTTGTAGATAACTACTGTATAAAGTACATGTATGTTATTTTATATATGTGTATTTTCCTCAAATTTAACGTATTTTTTAAGAAATAAAACGTGTAATTTATTGTTTGTTAGACGTTTTAGGCTTTTATAGAAAATCTCAAAAATTGATTACAAACGACTGTAAATAATTGTAAGCGTTTGTAATCGATACTAAACTTACTTTCTTCTTAGTACACCACTTTACGGTTTTCCACAATCCACCAGAAAAGTTTATTCCAATAAAAAAGCCAGACATGTACACAAAAGTCTGGCTTTCCAAGAAACCTAGCATTGCTGCTATGGCTAATAGTATGTTTCTATGAGATACTCGTTTTGATAGTTAACTTCGAGTAGTTTCTATTATTGGGAGATCTCCGCCTTTGTGAGATTCCCACCTTCGCGAGATCTCCGCCTTCGCGAGATCCCCGCCTTCGCGAGATCCCCGCCTTCGCGGGATCCCCGCCTTCGCGGGATCCCCGCCTTCGCGGGATCCCCGCCTTCGCGGGATCCCCGCCTTCGCGGGATCCCCGCCTTCGCGGGGATTATATTATAGTACTCTGTCCCACAAATATGTTTTCAAAATTACGGTTTGGATCTTCTGGGTTTAAAATAAAATCAGCAATGAAGTCACCTACTTTCGAAGTGCCAAATGGATTTTCTGCATTTAAATCTTCAGTAGTAAATCCTAGCTCTAATGACTTTTCAACTGCTTTTTCTATAAGCGCTGCCTCTTTATGTAAATTCAAATGACGTAATAACATCGCAGCACTTAAAATACTTGCTAACGGATTGGCAATATCTTTGCCGGTTGCTTGTGGAAAACTACCATGGATAGGCTCAAATAACGCATTGTCTGTTCCAATAGATGCCGAAGCTAATAACCCAATAGAACCTCCTATCACGCTTGCTTCATCAGAGATAATATCACCAAATAAATTCTCCGTTAAGATCACATCAAATTGTTTCGGGTTTAAGATCATTTGCATAGCTGCATTATCTACAAACAGAAAATCGAGAGCTACATCTGGATAGTCTTTTGCTATTTCGGTGACTGTTTTACGCCATAAACGCGATGTTTCCAACACATTAGCCTTATCAACAAGTGTCAGTTTACGTTTTCGCGAAAGCGCTTCCTTAAACGCCAAATGCGCAATACGACTAATCTCTTCTACCGAATAGGAACATCCATCGGAGGCTACTTGACCATCGTCACTTAAATGCTTCTCTCCGAAATAAATCCCGCCTGTGAGTTCGCGATAAATAGAAATATCTGTACCTTCAATACGATCTCTTTTAAGCGGTGATCTATCAATAAGTTGGTTATAGGCTTTTACAGGTCTGATATTACAGAAGAGTCCAAGTGATTTACGAAGACGTAGTAATCCTTGTTCAGGACGCACCTTCGCATTCGGATTATTATCATATTTTGGATGCCCAATCGCACCAAATAAAATCGCATCAGCTGCTTCACAAATATCAATCGTTTCTTCAGGTAGTGGATTTCCTGTGGCATCAATCGCACAAGCACCCATCAATGCAGTCTTATATGTAAAATGATGATCAAACATATCTGCAATAGCATCAAGTGCTTTTTGAGCCTGTGCAGTCACTTCTGGTCCTATCCCGTCTCCAGGAATAATAGCAATGTTGTAGTTCATAATTCATGCCCCGTCTATTCACGAGGGTCTTTTTATTTCATTATATACTTCCTTTTAATAAAGGGTTGTTTTTAACACCTCCCTCATTCCCTCCTTCCTAGGAGGGAGGTTTTTGTTCCCCTCTATGAAGAGGGGTTAGGGGTGTGTTTTTACTTTTAACACCTCCCTCAATCCCTCCTTCCTAGGAGGGAGGTTTCATCTTATTCCCGCGAAGGCGGGAATCTTATCATTAGTATACTAGTCAGTCATTTCGATACGATTTTAAATCTTCACTTTGTTACGTTTTAAAATCACTCAATGTCCTTTATTCTCATTCCCGTTCTTCAATCCCTCACTTCGACAAGCTCAGTATGACACCTTCCTAGGAGGGAGGTTTTTGTTCCCCTCTATAAAGAGAGGTTAGGGGTGTGTTTTTACTTTTAACACCTCCCTTATTCCCTCCTTTCTAGGAGGGAAGTTTCATTTCATTCCCGAGAAGGCGGGAATCTCAAAATACCATTCGTTCTTTTTCAAAAGCTTCAATGGTCTCTTTTTTACTTACCAAAAAGTCAATATCATCATATCCATTGATCAGGCATACTTTCTTGTACGGATCTATGTCAAAGCTTTCTTTTCCTTTTTGAATTTGTTCGTTATATATGCCTATATATTCTACAATTTGATTTTCCAAATCGACAGTGATTTTTGTTTTTGGGTTTTCTTGCACACATGTAAGTAATTGGTTTAAGAAATCTGGTGTTACTTGAATTGGAAGAAGCCCATTATTAAGAGCATTTCCTTTAAAAATATCTGCAAAAAAACTTGAAATCACGACTTTAAGTCCATAACCTGCAATCGCCCAAGCCGCATGCTCGCGACTAGAGCCACAACCAAAATTATCGCCAGCGACGAGGATTTGTGCAGTTGCATATTGTGGTGCATTTAATGGGAATTCTTCATTGAGATTTCCTTCAGCATCGTATCGCCAATCTCTGAATACATTATCGCCAAATCCTTTCTTATCGGTTGCTTTTAAAAAGCGGGCAGGAATAATCTGATCAGTATCTATATTTTCAATAGGTAACGGAATGGCTGTTGTTGTTAATGTTGTAAATTTTTCCATTACGCAAGTATTGTTTTAGTGATGTCTACTATTTTTCCTTCGATGGCAGTAGCTGCGGCTACCAACGGACTTGCTAGTATGGTGCGAGATCCTTGTCCCTGACGTCCTTCAAAGTTTCTATTGGAGGTAGAAACACAATATTCGCCTGATGGGATTTTATCGTCATTCATAGCAAGGCAAGCAGAACATCCAGGTTCTCTAAGCGTAAATCCTGCATTTTCAAAGACTTCAACGAGGCCTTCTTCTTCTAGTTGTTTTACGACTTGTTGTGATCCGGGCACTAACCATGCATTTACATTAGGAGCTTTTTGTTTCCCTTTTACATAACTAGCAGCGACTCTAAAATCTTCAATACGAGAGTTGGTGCAACTGCCTATAAACACATAATTAATCGTAGTGTCTAGTAATTGTGATCCGCCTTTAAAATTCATGTATTCCAATGCTTTTTCAAAAGTCATATCACCTGTTTCTGGAATATGCTCGTTGATTTTGATGCCCATACCTGGATTGGTTCCATAGGTAAGCATTGGTGCAATATCTGCGGCGTCAAAATGATATTCTTTATCAAAAGTAGCATCAGTATCAGTGGGAAGTGTTTTCCAATAGGATACCGCTTTCGCGAAAGCGTCCCCTTGCGGCGCAAATTTCTTTCCTTCTATATAATCAAACGTCGTTTGATCTGGTGCAATCATCCCGCCACGAGCACCCATTTCAATACTCATATTACAAACGGTCATACGGCCTTCCATAGACATGTCTTGAAATACATTTCCAGCATACTCACAGAAATAACCTGTACCTGCATTGGTTCCTATTTGCGAAATGATATATAAAATCACATCTTTAGGTAAAACGCCAGGACGTAATGTACCATTTACAGTGACACGAAGGCTTTTTGGTTTTTTAAGTAGCAAGCTTTGACTAGCAAATACTTGTGCTACTTGACTTGTACCGATTCCGAAAGCGATACTTCCAAAAGCACCATGCGTACTGGTATGACTATCGCCACATACCATCGTCATCCCAGGTTGTGTGATGCCTAATTCGGGAGCCATCACATGGACAATGCCATTGTACTGATGTCCTAAACCGTATAAGGTAATCCCATGTTTTTCACAATTCTTAGTGAGCTGCTCGAGTTGATTTCGCGAAAGCGGATCCTGAACAGGTAAATGCTGATTTACGGTAGGTGTATTATGATCTGCTGTGGCTACAATCTGATCTGGACGGGCAATAGGAATGCCTCTTGCTTCCAACTCATTAAATGCCTGCGGACTGGTGACTTCGTGAATTAAGTGTTTGTCTATATATAAAATTTGAGGCCCATTAGGTATCGTATCTACCACGTGTGCATCCCAAACTTTATCAAATAATGTTTTTCCCATGTGTACGCCTGTTAAGGCTGGTGTTATATCCGTATGATGTATTAGAAAATCTATTACGACTTGAATACACTTGAAAATATTTCGCTACGCTACATTTTTGAGTTTGACCGTAGCGATGCTATGCTAAAACTCATAAAATGTTATATTTTATTGTGTTTTCAAATCTCATTACGAAGTTCTAATTCGTCATTCGGATTAAAATTTGATGTTTAATTTATATAAAATTAGATATTTCTAAATGTATCTAATAGATTTTTAATTGTTTATACTGAAATAACTGAATATGCCTTTTTAATTTTTAACAAGAAGGTATATTCCGTCAGTGTTCCCCTCTATGAAGAGGGGTTAGGGGTGTGTCTTTTTATGTTTTTTTAGTACACCTCTCTCAATCCCTCACTTCGACAGGCTCAGTATGACACCTTCTTAGGAGGGAAGCTTCATTTCATTCCCGCGAAGGCGGGAATCTATTTATTACTTCCTATTTTACATTCGTATAGAAATAGAGTGTTACTCTATTTTAGAGTAGTACTCTATTTTTGTGCCTAACCTTAAAAGCTAAGAGTTAATAACCAATAGCTTTGTTTACGCCAGAACACCTGCTTGAATTTGAACTGTCTCCATAATCCTATGAATATCTTGATCGCGTACTTCTTTTTGACGATCAGCAACCGATAAGAAATTAGTGTACGCCACATCCAATTGATCTTTTGTGAGTTCGTACCCTATTTTCTTAGAGCGGTAGGCGAGTGCCGCACGACCACTACGAGCTGTCAATACAATAGCACTTTCTGTTACACCTACGTCGGCGGGATCTATAATTTCATAAGTCTCACGGTTTTTAATCACACCATCTTGATGAATTCCTGAACTATGTGCAAAGGCATTAGCACCTACAATCGCTTTGTTAGGTTGTACAGGCATTCCCATTTTTTCACTCACCATTTGACTCGTGTCGTATAATAATTGCGTATTAATGGTTGTGTCTAAATTTAAATATGGATGTTGTTTTAGCACCATGACGACTTCTTCTAGAGACGTATTTCCTGCACGCTCTCCAATACCATTAATGGTACATTCTATTTGTCTTGCACCATTTTGTACTCCTGCGATAGAATTGGCAGTAGCGAGTCCTAGATCATTATGACAATGACAAGAAAGGATCACATTTTCGATTCCTTTTACATTTTCGCGTAAGTATTTCATTTTAGCGCCATATTCATCGGGTAAACAATAGCCTGTAGTATCAGGAATATTAAGCACGGTAGCTCCTGCCTTAATAACAGCTTCAAGTACACGAGCTAAATATTCATTGTCTGTACGTCCTGCATCTTCTGCATAAAACTCTACATCTTCGACAAAGCTCTTTGCATAGGCAGTTGCTTTTACAGCACGTTCTATAATTTTTTCAGGCGTACTATTAAATTTATGTTTTATATGCGATGCACTGGTACCGATACCTGTATGTATACGTGGATATTTAGCATATTTTAATGCTTGTGCAGCAACTTCGATATCTTTTTCTACGGCTCTTGTAAGACCGCATACGGTTGCATTTTTGACAAGTTTTGAAATTTCTTCTACAGAAGTGAAATCACCAGGACTAGAAATTGGAAATCCTGCTTCAATGACATTAACGCCCAAAAGGTCCAGACGCTCTGCAATGGTTAGTTTTTCTTTCGTTGCTAGTTTGCATCCCGGTACTTGCTCTCCATCTCGAAGGGTCGTATCAAATATTTGAATTTTATCTCTGGACATGATTTGTTTTTAATTACGAATATATATATTGGAGACAGCTAAGCGATGTCAAATTCGTTGATTATTACGATGTTAAATTGCTTTTTAATTTTTTTAAGTATCTGTATCATAGATTTTTATGAGAAAAATCATTACAACGCCAAATGAAGAAAGTGACGCTCTTTTTGTGTTGGTGAAGTCTTTATCTAAAAGTGAAAAACGACAATTTAAGTTGTATGTAGGTCGATTAGAACGAAATACAGATGCAAAATTTATGGCGCTTTTTGATGTGCTTGATAAAATGAAGGAGTATGATGAACAGGTCATCATTAAAAAAGGAGTCGTTACTAAATTACAGTTATCAAATCTTAAAGCACATTTATATAGACAAATTCTCGTGAGTCTTAGATTGACGCCTTTGCATCGTAATATTAGAGTGCAAATACGTGAACAGTTAGACTTTGCTACCATATTGTATCAAAAAGGCTTGTATAAGCAAAGCCTTAAAGTATTGGATAAAGCCAAACTCATGGCGATTGAAAATGAAGAAAAGAATATCGCCTATGAAATTGTAGAATTAGAAAAAGTCATTGAAACGCAATATATCACACGGAGTATCTTATCACGTGCAGATGAGCTTTCTGAACAATCTAAAGAGTTAAGTGAAGCGAATGTGATGACCAGCAAACTCTCAAATATGTCTTTAGAGTTATATGGGATGATGTTGCGTACTGGCTATGTGCGAAGTGATGAAGAACGCCAAGAAATTAAAGCCTATTTTGATAAAGCAATACCAGCATATGATTATGATTCTTTAGGGTTTAGAGAAAAACTCTGGTTATACAAAGCGCATTTATGGTATAATTTTTTAATACAGGATTTTGTTTCGTGTTATAAATATGCCAAGCGTTGGGTATTGTTATTTGAAGATAATCCTACGATGATTCAACGGAATCCTGTATTCTTTTTAAAAGGACAACATTACTTATTAGAATCGTTGTTTTATCTGAAAATGAGCACCAAGTTTGATGCTGCTTTACAACGTTTAGAAGGTCTTAAAGACGATTCAAATTTCCCGAAAGGGGATAATTTAGAGACCTTACTATTTTTATATATCTACAGTAATAAACTCAATCATCGTTTTATGGTGGGCGATTATGAAGATTATGAAGGTCTTGTTACTGAGGTTATGGAAGGAATAGCATCGCCTAAATACCGTATTGATGAACATCATATTATGGTATTTTACTATAAAATTGCATGTCTTTATTTCGGTTCTGAAAATTATACAAAGTGTATCGAGTATCTCTCTAAAATTATCAATGCAAAGAGTTTGAAAACACGACAGGATTTGATGTGTTTTGCGCGACTACTCAATTTGATTGCGCATTATGAAGCGGCTAAAGATTATCATTTGGAATCCTTACTTCGTAGTACCTATAAGTTCTTACTAAAGATGGACGATCTCCACGAAGTACAGAAAGAGATGATCAATTTTGTGCAAGGGCTTAAGAATATTTATCCGCATGAATTGAAAGGAGCTTTCAAGAAATTATATAAGAAGTTAAAAGTCTACGAAGATGATCCTTATGAGCGAAGAGCCTTTTTATATTTGGATGTACTTTCTTGGTTAGAAAGTAAAATTCAAGACAGACCTGTAGCTGAAGTGATTAAAGAAAAAGCCAAAGCATTGATGCGGTAAATGAGTAACGAATTTTGATTGGAGATTTTTGATTTTAATTTAAGTAACTATTTTTCCGCTTTCGCGAAAATACACTTCGTTTAGAAACAATCCCTATGCTTCCAGTTACCTCATCGATACTTCCTGTTTACTCATTGGGTGTTTTTTGAAAATAATAGTGTTTTTATTTTTGATAGAAATTAATCAACTTCTAAGAATTAGTGTATGAGATTTTTACTACTATTAATGATAATCCTTTTTACAAGTTTAATATATGGTCAAGAGCAAGTAAAGGTAGAGAGAACGCTAAAAGAAAAAGTGGGTGAACGTATGGAGAATTATTTTCTGAAATTAGCAAATAAGAGATATATCAAACAAAATAAAGTTCTTCAAGAGCTCGGGTTTTCTAACCTTCAAAATGTTGATTCTGAATTTGTATTTAGATATTGCACAAATAATAGTATTATTGAAGTTGTTGAAGATAAAGGTGTTTTTACAGGGACTGTATTCTTTTTTATATACGGAGTACAGGAGAATGGAAAAAAAGAGATGTATACTACTAAAAAAACACTCTCTGTTGAAGTTTGTCAGGAAATCAAAAAAAGTTTTGATGATGATGCTAATAGAATACTATATGATAAACATAATTATGACCTAAAAAAAACAAGTTATAGGACCTTTTTTCAAAATAGTATAGAATTTATAAAAGACGGTAATTATGTATTTCAATTATTTCCGTCTTCAAGCAGGAGAGTCAATTATGAAAAGGATCGTTTAGATGTATTTTTAGAAAAAGTTTTAGCTTTATCTAATTATAATGAAATAAGAACAAAGTTTAATAGAGAAAACCCTTATCATCATTATCTTTTTTGGAATGGTTATGGGGTTTATACGACTCATTAAAAAATAAGAAATTAAGTATTGACTAAAAAAACAACCTTAGGACCTATCCTAGAAATTAATCTGGCAATGCTATTTATTAGTACGTCAGGGATTTTTGGACGCTTTATACAATTGCCGCCAGAACTTACCATTGCTTTACGAGGTATTTTTGCAGCCCTGTTTTTAGGACTCTTTATCTTATGGCGTAAATCGTCTTGGCATATCGCTTCCAAAGATCGTGGGGCTATTTTGATTGGAGGGATATTATTAGGGGTGCATTGGGTACTCTATTTTTATGCCTTACAACTATCTAATGTAGCCATAGGCATGCTTTCTATATTTACGTATCCTGTGATTACAAGTTTACTAGAGCCCTTAGTTCTCAAAACAAAATTTCATACCATTCATATTTTTCTAGCTATCCTTGTACTATTTGGGTTGTATTTATTGGCACCAGAATTTAGTTTAGAAAGTGATGCGACATTGGCTATTATTTTAGGAGTCATCTCTGCATTTTGTTATGCATTACGAAACCTCATCATGAAAACAAAAGTACAGAAGTATGAAGGGACTATCTTGATGTGGTATCAAATTATGATTGTATCAGTGTTATTGATTCCTGTTTTATTTATGAATGTTAATTGGCCATCAGTACAAGAACAATGGCCCTATTTGGCACTCCTTGGTTTATTAACTACCACTATTGGGCATACGTTATTTCTATCTAGTTTTAAGCATTTCTCAGTCACTACAGCGAGTTTAATGAGTAGTGCACAACCTATTTATGGAATCATCTTAGGAATTTTATTTCTACAGGAAATTCCAGGCATACGTACTATTATTGGTGGCGCATTGATCTTAGTAAGTGTGGTGGTAGAGAGCAGGAGAGCAGTGAAGTAACATTTTGAATTTTAAGTATCTGCTGAAATTATTGAAAAATAGGTGTATATACGCTGTTTTTCAACGGAATAGTGGTGTAGTTTAGTAGGCTAAACTATATAACCATGGAAATTTGGCAATACATTCTAATGCTTATTGGTGTCATTACTGTAATTTTTGTAGGCTATTATCTTATTAAAAAGCTAGTCAAAGAGATTGAAAAAGTACATCATTTACCTATTCGAGAAAAAGGACTTACGGCAATGCCTGCCGTACCATTCATCATTTCAGAAACCATTGAAACTGTCGTTAAGCTAGGACTCAGAGCCGAAGAATTTAAAATGGCTAAAGCAGGTCTGAGTAATGAATATACATTAGATGGTGTCACCCAAAGTGCCTATACCTTTATGTATGATACAGAAGAGATTGATGTAGGAAAAGAAGACCGAAAAGAACTTTTGGAAAGACTACATAGATCTGATGAAAAAGAGTTTTTACATAAAGAACTCTTGAATCCCCATCTAGAAAAAGCATCCTTTCCTAAGCATGCAGACAAAGAACAAACATTCACCTCTTTTTTTCTTGACAAACCAGAAGACTTTACCATGTCTTGGACTAACTATTATAACGTTTATAGAGATGGAATCAAAAGTTATGAAAAAGAATATGCAGCCATTTTAAAAGACCCAAAAGAAGCGACAAAACAATTTTGGCCAACGATTGCTGAGAATGGACTCGCGTATAATTTATTAATTCTTCAAAAAGTTCAGGGGGATTTCTTAGAAAAAGTAAAAAATGTATTCTCTAGTCAATGGAAAGATCTTTTAGAGCCTATTCAAAAACAAGGACTACTATATGCAATAGATTTAACTATTTTTAATCAATTTGAAGCGAGTCAAGTAGCTGGTTTTGATAGGTGGACGCCAGGTGCTTTTGTCCTTTTAGAACAAGACAAAAACACGAAAGAATTAGCACCTATTTGTGTTCAGATTTCAAAGAAAGATGCAAGTGCTTCACAAATGTATACACAAGAAAATAGCACAGACGCTACGTGGATCTTTGCATTATCAGCAGCAAGAACAGCAGTCACTGTATATGGAATATGGTTAGGACATGTATATCATTGGCATATCGTATCTGCCTCTATGCAAATGACGATGTTTAATAATGTATCCAAAGACCATGATCTTAGAAAATTATTAGATCCGCAATCAAAATACCTAATAGGGTTTAACGATGCCTTATTCTTACTTTGGAAAACAATAGGACCCCCAACGTCATTTTCAACCACCGATTCCTTTTTACAACTCACCAATGCCTTTGCTACCGGGCGAGAATTTTTTGGCGATGATCCTAAAGTTACATTAGAGAAATTCGGAATTCGTAAAGAAGACTTCTCTGACAAAAAAGATTGGGACCGTTTCCCTATTGCAGGACAATTACTAAGATTATGGGATGTTTCAGAAAAAATGGCAACTACTTTTGTCGAAACCACCTATGCGACTGATGAAGATGTCTCTAAAGATGAAGAACTTCAAAACTGGATAGCAGCAGCCTCAAATCCTGAAGAAGGAAATATACGTGGTCTCCCTATGATGAGTAGTAAAAAAGAACTTAAAGCAGTATTGATTAGTTTAATCTATAGAGTGGTGACACACGGTAATTCTAGACAAATGCGATCCTTAGGACCTGCCTTATCCTTTGTAGCAAATTATCCTCCTTGTCTTCAAAAAACAACTATCGTAGCACCCAACGATACTAATTTTACAAAAGAAGATGTATTGCGCTATTTACCTAATACGGGGACTATAGGTTCTATGATGACCTTCTATTACATCTTTATTTTCTCGGCACCTTATGAACCGTTGTTACCATTGTTTGGAAATAATACGAGTTTATATTTCCCAGAGAAAGAGGATCCTAGAAACAAAGCTCTAGAAGAATTTAGAAACGAAGTAGGTGAATTTATTGTAGACTATAGTGATGATAATTCACCGTTAATTCATCAATGGCCAGCGAGTATAGAGACTTAAAATAGTTGTTAGCTGTGATTCAATTATAAATAAATTATAGATATGTACGCTCCTGTCTGCCGGCAGGCAGTTTCGCGAAAGCGTATGCTTCTAACATTTCATTTTATAACGTAAACGTAAAATTTCTTCAAAAAACCTGATAATACCTAGAATGTTGTAGTCATGTATAGGTAGATTTTATGGTATACACTTCCCGTTATTGTATCTTTTTGGTTCAATAATAGAAATGCTATGAAAAACTTTATACTATTATTTTTTATAGGCTGTATGGGCCTGCCTGTTTGTGCACAAGGAGGTAATTATCAACTAGTGTGGTCTGATGAGTTTAATGTAGAAGGCCCTTTAGATGAAGTAAAATGGCATCACCAAACCCAATTGCCTAATGGAGATAGTTGGTACAATGGCGAGATACAACATTATACCAATCGCATAGAGAATTCTTTTGTAAGTGATGGTACTCTAAAGATAGTAGCTATTAAAGAAACATTTACAGACCAAGGATCTACCAAATCACATACTTCAGCACGACTAAATTCTAAGTTTGCATTTACCTATGGTTATGTAGAGATACGAGCAAAATTACCTATAGGAATAGGTACTTGGCCAGCCATGTGGACGTTAGGACAAAATATCACAGAACCTGGTGGCTATTGGTATGAAACAAATGGAGAAGTCTCTTGGCCTGCCTGTGGAGAGATCGATATCATGGAGCATTGGGGAAGTAATCAAAACTATGTACAAAGTGCTATGCATACGCCTTCTAGTTTTGGAAATACAGTTAATAAAGGAGGACAAACGATTGCCACGGCTTCATCTGCATTTCATATTTATGCATTAGAATGGACGCCTGATCGTATGGTGTTTAGTGTTGATGGTGTACAACATTATACCTATGAACCATCCGTACAGAATGCTGATACATGGCCTTTTGATGCTAATCAGTATATTCTTTTGAATGTTGCAGTATTACCAGAAATTTTAGATTCTTTTACAGAGAGTGCTCTAGAAATAGATTATATACGTGTATTTCAAGACTCTACATTATCAGTAGCAGATCAAGACTTAGATAGTAAAATCCAACTCTCTCCAAATCCAGTGATAGATACGTTGTCATTGCAAGTCGCACCATCGCTAATAGGAGCTAAAGCTGCTATATATTCTATAACGGGTCAAAAACTACATACAACTGTCTTACAAAATGAGAATACTTCGATAGATGTATCTACATATACAAAAGGGGTATATTTCTTTACTCTAGAAATAGGACAAACCAGTGTTACAAGACGTGTGATTAAACGATAATCAGTAAGTAAAGATCATTGTTTAAGTAATAATCTTTATATCTTTAAAATGAATAAAGGTTTTACGTACACTATAATTAAATACTAGGTATGAATACATGCATAGTCCTAGTACTTAAATCATAGAATACCTTTTTAATTTATAGATCTAATTATGAATTTATTGGTATCGCCAAAGGGTATAATACTACGAGGTAGTTTATTTTTTAATAATTTTCTTTATAGTAGATTTTCCTTGTGCCGTACTCGCTTCTAAGAAGTACATCCCAGACTTTAAATGAGAAATATCTATAGTATTTGTTGAGTTGCTTTTAGAAACATTACTTCCTATGACATTATAAATACGTATCGATGAGATTTGCTGATTTGATTCAATATATAATACATCGGTAGTTGGTATTGGATATACTTGAAATGTAAATGCTGTGTTTTCAGTCACACCTAAAATTTCATCAACGACTTCTGTGCTTACAGTATTGGTTCTAATTGCAGGGTTAAAGTCAAAGAAAATATCTGCATAATTAGTCATTATTTCACCTATTTCGATAGCAGGTTTTGGTTTGATTTTATAACTTATAAATCCATGTGACTCTGGTTCGTTTGAAGTACTATCTGGTAAATTTATATTTTCAAATGTAAAAGACACTTCGTTTTCATTGCGTATTTGAACAGTATAAGGATGGCTAATAGCTTCAAGTGATAATGTATTCCAGTCTAAATTTTGGTGTAATATATTTTCTATAGTAACATTAATAGCACTGGCAGTCCCTGTATTCTGAAATCTAATGATATAATGTAAATAATCATCTGTCTGATCAATTAAAATTTGATCTCCTTCTATAACAGTAATATCATTAGGGTCGTATGAGCCTATAACGGTTTGTTGTAAAGAAAATATATTATTTTCTTCAGTCTCATCGCCGTTAATTGGATAGATCGTAGCTGTGAATTCTAAAACCTCATCTATCTCTACAATAGGAGGAGGAAGTACTTGAAATATCAATTCGATGCTCCTCGTTTCAAAAGGTTGAAAATCTAAATAATTAAAAGTAAGCACTCCATTGGTTTGACTAGCAGTTTCTTCACTACTATTTATAAACTCAAGTTTTGTATCATTAAAATCTATATCAATAGATCCGTCTAATACTGTTGTGCCTTCATTATGAAAAGTAGCTACATAAGTTACTATAAATCCAGGTCGTGCATTTCTAGTAGGTAATATAGTAATACTAACATCATTTATCACATCAGTTGCCTGAATACAAAAATCAGCTTCAAGTGTATTATTGACACCAGAAAAAGTGTCAACATATTGAGAAGGGTTTGTTGAAAAATAAGGAGAAAGTGATATTACTTCGGTTGTGTATTCACCCTCTTGTTCAGGAAATAGTTGATAAAATCCGTTTTGGTATGTAAATGTTTCAATTATTTCAGTTCCATTGGTTGTTTTTACTCTGGCATTTTGAACTACAAAATCATTGGTATCACAACCGTTATTGTCTTGATCATAAAGAACAGTTCCTCTAATTCTATTGGTAAGTAACCCATTATTTTTATACCAAGAAATAGCATGATTATCTTCATCTGCAGTAGTTACGATATCACTAATATCATCACCATTTAGATCTCCAGTTGTTACAAAATTAGTTCCATCTATATCTGTAGACATTACATTTGGATTACTATCAAAATCTCCTATTCCATTAAGATGTTCGTACCAAAACAATGTGGCATTATTACGAGATGCAATAATGACATCAAGATCACCATCATGGTCTATATCTTCAAGGGTCATTTCTCTAGGTCTAAAACTAAAAGAGGTATTATCTATGATTTGTCCAGAGCTAAAATTTGCTTGCCCATCTGTATTTTCATACCATTCAACGAGCTCATCTTCACTAGAAAATGAAACAATATCAAGGTCTCCATCACTATCAATATCTGCCGTAATTACTTTATTACTAGGGTCTGATGTGATTATATTTTGACTTCCAAAATTTCCTAATCCGTCTGTGTTCTCAAACCATGCTATCTTTCCATATCCAGAGCCATCATTAATAGCATATATAATGTCTAAATCAGTATCTCCATCTATATCAGATAATATAAGTTCATTAACTCCGCGACTATTTACTAGTAAACTAATATTTACTGGAGCGCTAAAATTACCCTGACCATTTGTATTGATGTAATAACCAAAAGAAGCAGTGTTATTGTTATTTTTATAATATACAATATCAAGATCACCATCACCATCTATATCTCCAGCAGTTGGGGAGTGATACCCTGTATTATCTATAAAAATTGGACCGTCAAAACTTCCTTGTGTATCATTGCTATACCATTCAAGAGTGGAGTTTCCGTGTATTACATATAAATCTTCATAGGAGTCACCGTTAATATCTGCTGTTTTAAGTTCTGCTTCTCCATAAACTCTACCTATTACTTTCTGTAACCCCATATCTCCTAATCCATTTGTGTTATCATAGGAAACGATTCTTTCGTTAATGACACAAATGATATCAAGGTCTTCATCATTATCAATATCTTTTATAGAAGGATATGATGGTCTAGACCAGTATTTTGAAATTTCTTTTTGTGCACTAAAAGATTCATCATTATTTCTAGAATACCACCTTATAAAAGAGCTTCCTGTTATTAAATCTTGTAATCCATCATTATTTATATCAGCAATTTGGATGTTGATAGGACCATAGGTAAAATCATCAACCAAATCCACACCAAAAGCACCTACTCCATTATTTTCGTGTATTCTTACATCATCTAATGCTTGATGTTCAGAAGCTACAGATGCAATATCAAGATCTCCATCATTGTCAACGTCTTTAATGTCTAAATGATTAAAACGTTCTCTATTTCCAATAAAATATATAGGGTGGTCTGTTGTAAAATCACCTTGTCCATCTGTGTTTTCTAGCCATTTTAACTCGTTATTGATGGCAAAAATAATATCCTGATCTGAGTCGTTATCTATATCTGCGGCATGTACCTCAGAAACAATGGAATAGTTAGGTTCAGGAAGAAAAGTATATACTTCTTGTCTATTTCCAAAAGTTCCTAAATTATCTGTATTTTCAAACCATACTATTTTGACATAATTATCAGTAGAAGATGTATTTGCTATAATATCATTATCTCCATCACTATCTAAATCTGCTGCATATACAGAGTCTATATTTATCATAGATAGATCAATATCATTAGGTACTGCAAAATTCCCTTGGCCATTTATATTTTTCAGCCATGCAAGTTCATCATAATCATATGCCAAAACGATATCTAGTAAAGTATCTCCATCTATGTCTTCTATAAACATTGTTATAGGCGAAGAGAGATTAGACATGATAACTTGTTTAGGAGAAAATGCTCCATTATTAAGATTTTCTAACCAAAAAATAGTATCTGTATCAAATGCTGCAACAATAAGATCTTTATCACCATCATTATCTATATCTGCAGGAACTAAAGAACTTATGCGTTCAGGATTATTGTATATTGTTTCGCTATATATAATTTTTAAATTACTAAAGGTTCCTTGCCCATCTAAATTGTCATACCATCCTATTTTTCCACTAGTAAAAGACCCAAAGACGACATCTAGATCACCATCTTCATCTATATCCATTTCAAACATAGAATCTATACTACCTGTACTAAATGAAATATCAGATAAGCGATTATTTAATAAGTCAACTTGGCTATAACTTATAGTGTTGGTGATTAGTAATAAAATGAGTAATAATTTTTTCAAAATAACTATGGTTTAGGTGATTTCAAATAATAACCAAATATAGTATATAAAACCTAGATTGACATAGCTGTTAAACAAGCTTAAGATAGGATACAATATGCTAACTAGGAGAATGATATATAAAGGTGGAAGGATAGTGTTTTTATATGGGAGTAAGTATCTTAATCGATCTGATAAGAAGGACTAAACGAACTAAAAATATAGATGTTCTTTACATACTTATCCATTACTCTTCACACGCTTCCCAAACAGTATCTCCCTTGGGTAACGGAGCAATAAAAGTCATTTTCTCTTTCTGTACAGGATGTATAAACGTAAGTTTACGTGCATGTAGGCTAATGCTTCCATCTTTATTAGAACGATCAAAACCATATTTTAAATCCCCACGTATCGGACTCCCGATAGCCGTCAGTTGACTTCGTATTTGATGATGTCTTCCTGTATGTAAGTCAATTTCAAGAAGGGTAAAGGTCTTTAGTTTTTTGATGACGCTATAGGTAAGACTTGCTTCTTTTGAATCTGGTACCGCTTTCGCGAAAGCGTAACTTTTATTCTGCTTTGTATTGCGTTTTAGATAATGAGTAAGGGTTGCTTGTTCCTGTGAAGGGTGTTTTTTGACCAATGCCCAATAGGTTTTTTGTGTCTTTCGCTCTGAAAATAACTTATTGAGGCGTGTGAGTGCTTTACTGGTGCGAGCAAACACAACAATTCCACTCGTAGGGCGATCTAGCCGATGGACAACTCCTAAAAATACAGCCCCAGGTTTATTATATTTTTTGGCAATATACTGCTTGACAACATCGCTTAATGGCGCATCTCCCGTTTTGTCACCTTGTACAATATCTCCAGCACGCTTATTGATCACAATCAGATGATTGTCTTCATAAATGACGTGTAAATTAGTAGGAGTAGAGTGCGTATGTGCCATAACGAATTAAGCTGTAGGTTTTGCTTCATGTTCAGGGCAATCTAGACGAATTTCATGATTTTCTAATGGTTTTTTTAGAAAATGACAATAATGCCCTCCTGATTTTTTTTCATAAAACGCACAGCTATGACAATTACGTTGTACACTGAGAATACCAGAAGTGTTGAGACCGTAAATTAATTTTGTAATCGTATGGAATAATTGTTGTACCTCACCCTTATCTATAGTTCCTAATTGATGTTTAATAGGAAGTGCAAAATCTTCTATCTGAAGCAGTACATTAGTTCCTGTTTGCGTAAGCGCTATGGCATAACTTCTACTATCTGTAGAAACTGTTTTCTTTTGAATATACTCTTTTTTAAGTAATACTTTTACAGCATCACTCACCGTAGGTTTTGTAATATTAAATTCTTTTGCAAGGTAGCTTACAGTGCACATCTCTAGTTTATGATTTGCAACAAATAATAAAATTTGTATCTGAATAGGACTTAGCCCTACCACTTTTGCATGTTCCCAAAGAAGTACTTTGAACGCTTCAGAAATACGCTCTAACCCTACGACAACCTTATTAGCGATGTCGTCTTGATGCTCAGTATTAAATATTGTTTTTTTCATAAGCAAACAGTGCCTATAGCTTTTGATATGCTATAGGCAAAGTTAGTAATCCTAAGTATATGATGTGCCATTAATCACAATTTTGTAACTCTATAATATGGTATCCTTTCTCTTGGATAGAAGTCACAACTTCTTCGGGAGCTGTTTCCATATGACATAAACGACATTCTGAAGTACTCAAAGATTTAATTTGAACTTCTTTAGTTGTTAAATAATCATCTCCATATTGAAAGATGGTTTCTTCTTTTACTATTTCTATAGGAGCGAGAATATCAAAATGCATTAACGTCCCATCATTTTTTCGAACATAGGTGTCCCAAACATTTACTTTCATAACGATTTTAATTTTGCTTTACTTTATAAGGTAAAGAAAGGTCTCCACTTGCAACACTATATACTTCATATACACCTAACATAGGTGTATCTTCTTTACTTGTATTTACTTTCATAAAAGAAGTAACACCATCATATGAAAAATTAGTAGATCCGATACGATAATCTGGAATTAATACCTTGATAGTAGTTCCTGTAGTCACTACTTGATAGCCAGGAGAATCCATATACATTGGCATTCCTGGGTTGGTAGGAGGGAGGGTTACACTCGTATCTCCTTTTTTAAATTGTTTTACAGCAAGACCACCCTCAACACGATCGTCAGGAACGAGTACTACCCAATGTGGATGCCATATAATGCCGTCATTATCGAAGATTTTATCTTTATTTTCATCCCATAATGGGGTGTCATCAAAGTCGGGATGAGAGGTAAGACCTAGGGCTACAATACCTTCTGTGTCATTAAAACCAACATCGGTAGGTTTTAATGTTGTAGGAAATACATAAGCTAATACAGGAGCACCATCTAGTTGCCCTACAGGAATAGGGGTGGTATGGCCTGCTTTTCCTTTCACCGTAATTTCCCATACGGTCATTTGTAAATCAGTGTGATGAGTGACTGCTACTTTTGTAATAGCAAAATCATCATTTTTATACGTTTCTTTTTTATCTGTACATGCAATGGCAGATATCCCAGCAAAGAATAAGGCGATAATTAATGAAGTTGTTGTTTTCATACGAATACATATTAATAGTTAAGATTTTTTAGATAGGAATCCTAACTATATAATTTAAGAATTAACCAATTACATCAGCCATAGAAGCTCCAAAATTGATATGTAATACATTTCCATTTTCAGTAACTAAGGCCGGTACAGATTGTACACCTGCGGTTTCTGCTTCTGAAATTCTACTTCTGTCTTGCGCGATATCTACTATCGTTAGATTTTCTTCTCCTAGTAAGTTGATAACATCGCTTTCTGCACTAGCGCATACAGAACATCCTGCGTGATAAAAAGTGGCTTTACTCATGTGTATTTTAGTTTTAAAAATTAATAATGATGCAAATATATAAATTAATTAGGAATCCTAACTATATAATATAAAAAAAAAGTATTAATTAAGATTTTATATATACCCAAGCTTCTTTTCCAGAGCGTAATATTGTTTTTATACGTTTATAGTCAGATACTTCGTAGGTATCTGCATGTTCAAGTTCTTGTGTAGAAATTTTAAAGCAAAGGCCTTCTATAACATGTTCTTTTTTATGTGTAGGTATCGCAACTGGATGATAGGCTTCTTGACTTAGTGCTACAACTTTAGGATCTTTGATCTGTAGTTGTTCTAATCGATAACCTATTAGTGCATCTTTAGAGCCATACAATAATCTCCCAAATGTTTCTAGCTGTACATTTTCGGTTTGGAGTGTCCCGTAAGAAAAGAGATACTGATTCATATAGAATTGTGCATACGATTATATACGCTTTTGCAAACCTGTCTCGTTGGCAGACAGGAGCATAAAAAATCAATACTGTTCAGACTCATTCGGGAAATCCTGAGACTTGACATCTGTTGCATATTGTTTAAAAGCATTAGTCATCTCAGTATACATATCTAGGTATCTTCTTAAAAAACGAGGATTAAACTCGTGTGTCATTCCCAGCATATCATGCGTAACTAATACTTGCCCATCTACACCACCACCCGCACCTATTCCTATGATAGGTATTGTTAAGCTTTCGGCAACCTCTTGTGCAAGTTTTGCAGGAACCTTTTCCAGAACAATCGCAAAGCATCCTGCTTTTTCAAGCATTAAGGCGTCTTCTTTTAGTTTTGCAGCTTCTTCTTCTTCTTTTGCACGTACTGTATATGTACCAAATTTATAGATAGACTGTGGAGTCAATCCTAGATGTCCCATTACTGGAATACCTGCATGTAGAATACGCTTTACACTTTCTTTGATTTCTTTACCTCCTTCTACTTTGATCGCATGACCACCACTTTCTTTCATAATACGTATGGCAGAACGTAATGCCTCTTTAGGATCACTTTGATAACTTCCAAAAGGAAGATCTACCACAACCAATGCACGATCTATAGCACGTATCACAGAAGAAGCATGATAAATCATCTGATCTAATGTGATAGGAAGTGTTGTCTCATGACCCGCCATGACATTAGATGCACTGTCGCCTACAAGAATAACATCTATTCCAGCACCATCTACAATTTTTGCCATGGTGTAGTCATAGGCAGTAAGCATTGATATCTTTTCACCGCGATTTTTCATCTCAGTGAGCGATTTAACAGTAATACGTTTATATTCTTTTTTTGCGACAGACATTCGGTTATGTTTTATCCTACAAAAGTAGTAAATTACATAGCTATATGAATCATGATTTTTATGAAGGGTAAATATATTATTATAGGAATGGTATTTGGACTTGTTTTTTTCGCTTTCGCGAAAATCACCACAGCTCAAACCACATCGTTATCAAATGAAGAAACGGAAGTAAAACAACTCGTAGAACGTTTTTTTGAAGGATTTCATAAACAAGACTCTATCATTATTAAAAGTGTTGTTCACGAAAAAATACTTATGCAATCCATTGGTAAGAACAGAACAGGAGAAGTCGTATTAAGTAAACAGGACTTTAGTGGCTTCTTAACATCTATCTGTTCTATTCCTGATGAAACCCAATTTGAAGAGCGTATTAAAAGCTATAAAGTTCAAATAGATGATAATAAAGCGATGGCAAATGTGTGGACCCCATATTCCTTTTACATAAATGGCGAATTAAGCCATTGTGGCACCAATAGTTTTCAACTCTTTAAACGCGATGGCGTATGGAAAATCTTTTATATCGTAGATACAAGAGATCGGGATGGCTGTGGTATTAAGCGTGGCTAGTATCACCTTTTCTTATGTTTATATATGTAATATCTATAAAATTGACGTTAGGGTTTAAATTTATGTAAGATAGCTTACACAACTTCACTTCATTCTCACCTTCTTTAGTTGTTAAAACCTGTTAAAGTTTTATCTTAAAAATGTCAATATGCCATTTTGTGATAAAACAGTACTGCATTGATTTTTGTTTTAAAAATCTTTATTTCAGTACTTTATTCTCTTTCTTGTGTATTCTAATTTCATAAGTGTTTCATTTTTATTTTTTGATAACGTAAGTAGGAAAATTTCCTTAACACTAAGTTAATAGCAAGAATATAGCACTTGCGTTTAAAATTTTTGCGGTAGTTCTGGCCAAACTTTACAGTAAGAATAACAAACAAAATCAAAAATTTAAACACTAAAAAAAATGAAAAAGATCAACATAATGCTTATCGCATTTTTAGCACTATCTATTACGTTTGTATCCTGTAATTCTGATGACGATAATACACCTATTGTTGTAGGAGAAGATGATACTGACGACGATGACGATGGAACTGTAGATTTTGTAGGCGCAGTATATGCCATGACAAATGGAGAAGGACAAGTTGCGGGAAATGTACAAGGACCTAATACAATTATAGCATACGGAAGAGCAGACGACGGATCACTTACTCCTATTGGACCTTTTGCAACAGGAGGTAATGGCGGGGACTATGATGGAGGTGAAGGATTAGACCCTTTAATTTCTGCATATGCACTTACAAAAACAGATGATAATCAAAACTTATTAGCTGTAAACGCAGGAAGTAATACGATTACATCTTTTAATATTGCAGATGATTTCTCTTTAGAAATAGCTGGTGAATCTTTAGATACAGGAGCTATAGGACCCAATAGTATTGCGACTACGGGAGCAGTTACGGTAAATGGAACCAGAGGATTAGTGTATGTATCTAATATTACACGCCCAGAGTTCTTAGCAGGAGGAGAGCCTATGCATCAAGGAACAATAACTGGGTACTGGTTATTAGATGACGGCTCGTTACAAGCCATAGCGGGATCTACGAGAGATCTTCCTATACGCCCATCTGCTGTGCAATTCTCACCAGATGGACAATGGTTGATAGTTGCCTCTATTAATTCTGGAGCTTCTGCTTTAGGATCTGGAAGTGAAGATGAGTTAACCGTATACAGCGTAGGAGGCGATGGAACATTAAGTGCTTCATCAGTAGCAACTGCAACATCAACCTTAAGAAATAATGCAGAAGGAAGAAACTTACCCTCTGCGATTGGGTTCCAAATTGTAGGAAATAATTATGTGGTAGTAACAGAAGCAAGAGAATTTCAACCAGATGGAACACCACCAGCATTCCCAGCATTACAAGATGGATCGGTATCTACGTGGCAAATACAAGGTGATGGTAGTTTAACACCTATAAGCCTTGATGTCGCATCTGGAGAAAATAATACAGGAAGAACAGCATGTTGGTTAGACTTTACAGCCGATGGAAACACCTTCTTTGTATCTAATGCTATTGAAGCAGGATTAGCAGCATATAGTTTTGATAATGGAGTTGTAACACTACTAGATCAAACAGCAGCACAAGGAACAGGAACGGGAGGCGCAGATAACGGTCCAGATGCTTTTGCAAGTACAGAAGGATGGATTGATATGTGGATTTCTGACGACGGGCAATTCTTATACCAACTTTACGGATTAGATGGTACCATTGGAATCTATAGAATTAATGGACAATCATTAGAACTTATATCAGAAGAGTCTAACAACTTGCCTGACACAAATACACAAGGTATTGTAGCGATATAATATTTTGAAGTTTGTTTGATTTTGATAGAAAGCTAAGGAATGTAATGTTCCTTAGCTTTTGTCTTTTATATAGGTCAAGATATTGTTTTGTAAGAACTCAGAAATACTAATATACTTTTAACAATCTGCCATTCCTACATTAACAGCGAGTCCACCTTCACTGGTTTCTTTATATTTTGTATTCATGTCTTGCGCTGTTTGCCACATGGTTTCGATTACTTTATCGAGTGGCACTTTGGCATTGGCAGCATCTGTATCTAATGCCATTTCGCAGGCATTAATTGCTTTGATAGCTCCCATCGCATTACGTTCGATACACGGAATTTGAACAAGACCGCCTATAGGATCACAGGTAAGCCCTAGATGATGTTCCATCGCAATTTCTGCAGCCACGAGCACTTGATCTGGTGTTCCTCCCATAAGTTCAGTTAAAGCTCCTGCAGCCATAGCGCTAGAAACCCCTATTTCTGCCTGACACCCACCCATAGCAGCAGAGATGGTCGCCCCTTTCTTAAAGAGACTTCCTATTTCTCCTGCAACTAATAAAAACTTTCGGACATCTTCAAAATTGGCATCGTGATTTTCAATGACCATATAATACATCATAACGGCTGGTATAACACCTGCACTTCCATTCGTAGGAGCCGTCACAACACGTCCTAAAGAGGCATTTACTTCATTGACAGCCAATGCAAAGCAAGACACCCATTTTAAAATTTCGCGAAAGCGGACTTCTGTACCACGTATCGCTTCAATCCATTCATATTTATCAGTATATGAGATTCCTTTTTGTAATTTTTTATGACTGTCATACGCACGACGACGTACATTTAATCCGCCAGGTAAGGTTCCTTCTGTATGACACCCCGTATACATAGAGTCTAGCATGACATCCCAAATTTGTTTGAAACGCTCATTAATTTCTTCTTCTGAGTTGAGGTATAATTCGTTTTCAAAAACAATCTGAGAAATCGATTTATTTTCATTTTTACAATAGGCGAGAAGATCTGTTGCTAGTTCGACAGGTCTTGGAAAACATTGAAATTGATGTACTTTTAGTTCAGAACGTTTACGCTCTTCTTGCACAACAAATCCGCCTCCAATAGAATAAAACGTTTCTTCAATAACGTGCTCGCCCGCATGTGCTTTAAATGTAATTCCGTTAGGGTGGAATGGTAAAAAGTCACGATTAAATTTTATAGATTCGGCGGGATCAAAAGAAATGGTACGCTCGCTATTAAAAGAAATTTCTTTAGCTGTTTTGATGTTCTCAATCGTTGTAGGGATAGCATCAATAGCACACGTTTGAGGGTCTGCTCCAAGAAGCCCCATCATTACGGCGACATCTGTAGCATGACCTTTTCCAGTAAGTGATAAAGAACCATATAAATCTATATGTAAACGATCTACAGTATCAAATACGTTATCTTCTTTGAGCTTTTTTATAAAACGTCTAGCGGCACGCCAAGGGCCTAATGTATGGGAGCTGGATGGACCCACTCCTATTTTTAGCATATCAAATACAGAGATACACTCTATTTCTTTTTCTTTCATGTAAGATCATATTGCATGATGTAATCTGTCTGAATTTCGGCAATCATATCGTAGTGATGTGTGCCAGTGATCTTAAAACCACACCTTTTATAAAATCGAATTGCATCTGGGTTTTCTTCCCAAACGCCTAACCAAATGTAGTTTTTTTCCAGTTTAAGTGCTTCAGAAATCGAAAAATCTATTGCTTTTTTTCCAAATCCTTGATTTACATAGGGAGAATCGATATAGATACGTTCAATTTCGAGTCCGTTTTTATCTTGAAATTCTGTTTGTGCATTGCCTATATTAAGTTTAAGATATCCAATAATGGTATCGTTTTGTTGCATAAAATACCAATAGGAGTCTGGGGCTAAAAGTTGTTTTTCTAAATGCGCTTTCGCGAAAGCGTATACCACATACTTCTCCAATACGCCAGGTTTGTTCTTATGAGCAAAAGCATTTGTATATGTACGTGTGGCTAACGTACGAAGGGTATTAATATCCTGTATGTGAATAGGAGTAAACTGCACCTTGTAAAGATAAAGATACTAGTGATACTGATTTTGTGTTCTATTATATAAATTGAAATTAACTAGCTAATATTCCCAAACCTACTACAAAGGCATTGTTCATAAAGTGAAGTCCCATAGACCAGATGAGTCCTTGGTTTTTAATTTTAATCCATCCCATTAGAAAACCTGAAATAATACGAGGGACAATAAGAACGAGTAACGCAAGATCAATAACAAATGTGTCTACATAGTTATTGATATGTACGAGTCCAAAAATGACAGATACAATAATGAGGATAATAGTGAGGTATTTATGAAGAAACCTACGTAATCGCTGTGTATGACTTTCTGTAATCAGATGTTTTAGAATATAAAATATGGTAAAGAGAAGTACAGCACCAAAGGCAAGGATAACTCCCCAATGTATTCCGCTAGGAAGAAAACGCAATCCTATAAAAACTGGCCACGCACTTATAAACAATATAATATCTGTATGAGTAGGTTTGATAAGTGTTCTGAACATCATTTCTTCTACAATAGGAGCAAAAATACATGCCAACACAAAAAGTTTAAATGGATTACTTTGTAGAAGTTCTTTGAGGGTCGTGTCTTCATAAGCATCTGCTTTGAGTTCAGGAATCCAGATACTGAGTATCAAAACTGTGATAAAAAAGAGGATGTATAATCCCCACATTTTAAAAAATGTTTTAAAAAGCAGTACTGTTTTTTGGCTAGAGGTCATGTAGTAATTGTATACTTCAATAGGTATGTAAAATAATTGAATTGTTACATTAGCCTTCCTTTTAAAAAGACAAATCTATTCTTGCAGTATTAAATAGTGTATCTAAATGACTTTAGAAATGTTTTATGTAATAGGTATTTCAATAATATTACCTTCAAAATGTTGTTGTAGTTCCTGACAATAAGAAACATCTATCCATATAAAATCCCTTCCATGTCCTATGTAAAGTCGCATGATTCCCTTGATGTCAATTTTATCTACGAAGGAAAGTTCGAATGGGATTTGGGTATCTGAAGATAAACACCCTTCCCAATTAAAACCTTCATCTGGCTTATCTTTTCTGTATAGCTTATAGGATACAGCTCGTGAATTTGAAAGGTCACTGGTTAGTTTGGATTCATTATCAAAAGAAAATTCAAAAACAAACTGTTTTTCGTGACAACCATTTAATATATAAGTGTATGACATTGTATTTATAATTTAAGAAGTAGGAACAAGATCAAATGTAAATGGAATTGCTGTGGGACCTACACCTCCGCCTGTCATAATTAGATTTGCTTTGGTGAGTCCGTATAATGAAAACTTTTGATTAAAATCATTTATGATTGCAGCGTTTATAGTTTGTCCTTGTTCTATTTGAGAATTTACACCAACATATATTTCGGGTTGAAATTGAAATACTGCTTTTTCTCCAGGAGAAACGCCAGTTTTAGAAGCGATGATATTTCCACTTTTATAAATTAGCGCATCTATAGAACTTGTTGGAAGACTATTTTTGATCTCGACTTCATTTGGATTAGCGCTAAGGTCTGAACTTAATTGAAGAATATCTCCAGAACTTGAACGTATAATCTCCCATTTTTGACCATTAGTTGCAGCTTGTTGGTCTGATATATTTCCATAAGAATCGGCAGCTGCTACTTGAAATGACATTGGATAGGTAAATTTATGACTCCAGTTACGACCGCAATTTTTAATGACTTTCCATGCGATAGTAGTAGAATCAAAATTGGTAGTGACGTTTTTCTGAAAAATGACAACATTAGAGTTATTCATATCATTAGAATTGTTGATAAAAGTAATTTCAATATCCATTGTACAGGTTATTTATATTGCCAGATCTTTAATAATAGGAGTCGAGCATTACCCATTAATTTGTATGATTTGTGATCAAAATATAGGGGGTCATAAATATCCAGAAATAGCCCTTGTTATTTACACGTATAAATACGGATTTATAACATATGATTATTGAGTTACATAGATCTTAATATATTGAATATGGAATATGTCCATTAAATGGTATTTTTTCCATATTTTTGAATTATGGAAATCGAAGTGTCAGGAAAAGTTAATGTCAGTAAAAACCGTCATCAAGCTGAAGTGTCAAAGCAGACAGGGTTTCCTAGTGCTGCCACACATTATATGGAAGCATCTATAGATCTTAATGAAGAACTGTCTATTCATAAAGATGCTACATTTTATGTACGTGTAAAAGGAGATACTTGGAAGGGTTTTTCAATTCTAGACAAAGATGTACTTATTATAGATAGGTCCTTGCAACCAAATTTTAATGATTTAGCACTCGTAGTTCAAGACGGAGGATTTAAGATACTACGTATTCCATTTGATAAAGCGCAAGAAGCATTTGTACTCTGGGGAGTCATCACATATATAATACATTGCGTACGATGATCGCAATGGTAGATTGTAATAGTTTTTATGCTTCGTGCGAACAAGTATTTAGGCCCGACTTATGGGGGAAACCTGTCGTAGTTTTAAGTAATAATGACGGCTGTATTATTGCAGCAAATAAAGAAGCAAAACAACTTGCTCATATCCCTATGTTTGAAGCCGTCTACAAAATTAAACATATTCTTATAGAAAATAAGGTGACTTTCTTTTCTTCTAACTATACTTTATATGGAGAGATGTCACAACGCGTGATGAACATCTTAGAGACATTTTCTCCTTCTGTAGAAGTCTATAGTATTGATGAAGCTTTTCTTGATGTGAAGGGGTTATCTCATATAGATATGTGTGCTTATGGATTTGAGATTAAAGAGCGTATTTATAAATATACAGGGTTGCCAGTAGGTGTAGGAGTCGCACCAACAAAAGTATTGGCTAAACTGGCAAATCGTATGGCAAAGAAAATTCCTAAATACAATCATGTGTATGTTATGGATACAGACGCCAAACGTATAGAAGCATTGCAATGGGCAGAAGTAGGTGATATATGGGGTATTGGAAAAAAACATGTACAACGACTTCAGGCTATTGGTGTTTTTAAAGCGATAGACTTTGTAAACTTACCGCTGGCATGGGTTCGTAAAGAGATGACTGTAGTAGGTGAACGTCTTTGGAAAGAGTTACGAGGCGAGTCCTGTTTAGAATTTATGGCAGTTCCCAATCCTAAAAAAGCGATAGGTACCGCAAAATCATTTGGGCAAAAATTACCTGACTTAGGGAGAATAGAAGAAGCATGTGCTTATTATATTACCGAAGTGGCTGAGGTATTACGTGCTCAAAAATCATGTGCAACCTATATACATGTCGCTGTGTATACAAATTATCACAGTACTATAGATAAGCAGTATAAGAATCGTATGACGGTAACCATGCCTATACCTACCAACGATACATTTGCGCTTATTGCAGAGGCGCGTAAAGCATTGCACTGTATTTATAAACCTGGATATAGATACAAAAAGGTAGCTGTAAACCTGACAGGTTTAATACCAGAACATTATGTACAAGGCAACCTTTTTGAAAAACGCTCTAAGATTTCAGATAGTAATTTGATGCATACGCTAGATGTATTGAATAGAAAATTTGGAAAAACGACCGTGTCTTCTGCCATGATTGGAACGCGAGTAGAAGAGTGGGAACTTATCAAACGAGAGCGAAGTCCTAGATATACGACACAGTGGCGAGAGTTACTAACTATAGATGTAAAAAGGGGTTAGACGTTTTTATGTTTTGCTGTTTTTGCTTTCGCGAAAGCAAAAAAATGACAGCTTGTCAGCTTATAAGCAGTGGCATAATGATTGACTATTGTGTAGTGTAAAAAAAAATAAATAACACTTAAACACTATAATATAATGAGTAAGATCATAGGAATTGACTTAGGAACTACCAATTCGTGCGTCGCTGTTATGGAAGGTAACGAGCCTACAGTGATCCCTAATGCTGAGGGTAAGCGTACAACACCATCTGTAATTGCGTTTGTAGAAGGAGGAGAAATTAAAGTAGGAGATCCAGCAAAAAGACAAGCGGTAACAAACCCAACAAAAACAATCGCTTCTATCAAGCGTTTTATGGGGAATAAATACAGCGAAAGCTCAAAAGAAGCAGAACGTTCTGCTTATAAAGTAGTAAAAGGAGATAACGATACACCTAGAGTAGATATAGATGGTCGTTTATATACACCACAAGAATTATCTGCAATGACACTTCAGAAAATGAAGAAGACTGCAGAAGATTACTTAGGACAAGATGTAACTCGTGCCGTAATTACAGTACCTGCATACTTTAATGATAGTCAGCGTCAAGCAACTAAAGAAGCTGGAGAAATTGCAGGTCTTAAAGTAGAGCGTATTATTAATGAGCCTACAGCAGCAGCACTTGCATATGGACTTGATAAAAAAGATAGCGATCAGAAAATCGTAGTATTTGACTTTGGAGGAGGAACGCATGATGTATCTATCCTAGAATTAGGAGATGGTGTATTTGAAGTATTGGCAACAGATGGAGATACACACTTAGGAGGAGATGATGTAGATCAAAAAATCATCAACTGGCTTGCAGAAGAGTTTATTGCAGATGAAAACATGGATTTACGTAAAGACCCAATGGCTTTACAACGTCTTAAAGAAGCTGCAGAGAAAGCAAAAATTGAGCTTTCTTCTTCTACACAAACAGAGATCAACTTACCATATGTAACAGCTACAGCAAGCGGACCAAAACACTTAGTACGTACATTAAGCCGTGCAAAGTTTGAGGCACTTATTGATGATCTTGTAAAAAGAACTATTGAGCCTTGTCAAACAGCGCTTAAAGCAGCAGGATTAAGTACTGGAGATATCGATGAGATTATCTTAGTAGGAGGATCTACTCGTATTCCAGCAGTACAAGAAGCCGTAGAGAAATTCTTTGGAAAAGCACCTTCAAAAGGAGTAAACCCAGATGAAGTTGTAGCCGTAGGAGCTGCAATACAAGGAGGTGTACTTACAGGAGATGTAAAAGATGTTTTACTTCTTGATGTAACACCACTTTCATTAGGTATTGAGACAATGGGGAATGTATTTACAAAACTTATTGAAGCTAATACAACGATTCCAACAAAGAAGTCACAAGTATTCTCAACAGCCGCAGATAATCAGCCATCAGTAGAGATCCATGTATTACAAGGAGAGCGTGCTATGGCAGCAGATAATAAAACTATTGGACGTTTTCACCTTGATGGAATTCCACCAGCACAACGTGGTACGCCACAAATCGAAGTAACCTTTGATATTGATGCAAACGGAATCATCAAAGTAAGCGCTACAGATAAAGCAACAAACAAATCTCAGGATATTCGTATTGAAGCATCATCTGGACTTACAGAAGATGAAATCGCTAAAATGAAAGCTGAGGCTGAAGCAAATGCAGATGCAGATGCAAAAGCAAAAGAGACTGCAGATAAGATTAATGAAGCTGATGGAATGATTTTCCAAACAGAAAAGCAGTTAAAAGAATTTGGTGAGAAATTATCTGATGATAAGAAAAAACCAATTGAAGATGCACTTGCAGAATTAAAAACAGCTTTTGAAACAAAAGATGTAGACACTATTCAACCAAAGCTTGATGCAATCAATGAAGCATGGAAAGCAGCTTCTGAAGAGATGTACAAAGCGCAAGCAGAAGCACAAGGCGGAGATCAAGCACAACCAGGACCTGATGCACAAGCAGGAGGCGCTGGCGCAGGAGATGAGTCTAGCGATGTAGAAGATGTAGACTTTGAAGAAGTGAAGTAAGCAGAGAACCACTTTTTGCGAAGCAAAAAGTATGTGAATCGCTTATACCCACGAAAGCGGGTATCTTCATAATAATATATGAAACCTCTAGATAGTACTATCTAGAGGTTTTTATTTTCGCTTTAAGCGAATTCCTATGTATTAAAAAATCTTTGTGTAAATATCCAATGATTTTTATTTTTTTTTATTAATTTAACTGTCTAGTTTACTGTAAACTAATCCTACTAAATAACATATTAGAAGTACATAATTATAATTTAATATAATAGGATTAGTATATGAAGTATCCTTACGCTACATTTTTATTTTGTTGTTTTTCGTGTCTATTTGGATACGGTCAAGTGTTATTTGAAGAAGTTTCTGAAAGTGTAAACTTTAACTTCTCAAATGCTGTTATGTTTGGTACGGGGGTTTCTTTTTGTGATTTTGATAATGATGGATGGGATGATATTACAGTATCTGGAGATGATGGAGAATCCATAAGTTTTTTCAAAAATGTAAATGGAATTTTTGAAGAAGTTACTTATGAGTTAGATCAGCTTCCTATGTCTTTAAAACAAGCTGTTTGGATTGATTTTGATAATGACGGAGATAAAGATCTTTTTGTAGCGAGTGAAGAAGATAAAAATAGGCTCTACAGAAATGATGATTTTATCTTTACAGATATTACTGTAGCTGCAGGACTTCCTGATATTGTGCTTCAGACAAATAGTGGCTCTTGGGGGGACTATGATAATGATGGTGATTTGGATCTTTTTTTAAGTAATAGAGATTTAGACCAGGTCATACCAAATATGTTGTTTAGAAATAATGGAGATGAAACCTTTGAGAATGTCAATGAATTATCTGGAATTGGAGATGTAAGTATGATTACGTTTCAAGGGACATTTTTTGATTATAATAATGATGGGTGGTTAGATATTTTCCTTATAAATGACAGAAAAGTTACTCCTAATATTTTATTTCATAATAATGGGGATGGTACATTTACAGATATGACCCTACAAGCTGAAGCAGGATATGTAATGGATGCTATGTCTGTAGGATTAGATGATTATAATGCAGATGGCTTTACAGATGTATATATAACGAATACTGCTTATGATTCGGACTTTCCTGTCCCTGCAAATGCACTGATGAAAAATGATGGTGATGGAACTTTTTCAGAAATAGCCATTCCATCCGGAGTGAGCTTCGATAGGATATCTTGGGGAGCAAGTTTTATAGATATGGATAATAATGGTAGACTTGACTTATATGTAAGCGGAGTTGACGATACAAATGATAACGGAGAAGTATCGGCAGCATTTTATTATCAAAATGGTGATGGGTCATTTAGCAGAATTCTTAGTAATGGTTTTGAAACCGATTTAGCCCATTCTTTTGGGAATGCTACGGGAGATTATAATAATGATGGATATTTAGATCTTGTCGTGGCAAATAGAGAACCCTATACATTTAATTTATGGAATAATAGATATCATGAGTCGGTAACCCATAATTGGTTAAAAATACATCTTGAAGGGGTAGAAAGTAACCGCGATGGATATGGCTCTAGAATAGAAATTAGTATAGATGGCGAAAAGCAATATAGAGTCACTACTAGTGTAGAGAGTTATTTGAGTCAAAATTCAGATACAGAGTCTTTTGGAGTAGGAGACACTACTTCTATTGATTATGTGAAAATCACATGGTTAAGTGGTCATATAGATTTTATAGAAGATGTAGTGGTAAATCAAACACTTACTATTACAGAAGGACAATTTCCTCTGTCGTTAGAAGACCTAGAAAATAATTTTAAATTACAGTTATACCCGAATCCTACAAGTGATATTGTTACTGTAAAAATGCCAAACATTATAGAAGGGAATAATGAAGTCAAAATATACAACATACTAGGACAACTTGTAACTACTTATTCTATAGAAAATAATGAAGAAATATTATCTATTACTAACTTATATAGAGGAACTTATTTTTTATTATTTTATAATAATGAAAGGCTTCTTCAGACTAAGAAATTAATTAAAATGTAGCTTTTTTTATATTATAGTTATTCTTATTTATATGTGATCAGTAGCATATTTTTTAAAAGTTTCTTGTACTAGGTCACTAAGTTCCTTAGGAAAATAAGGTTTTCCATATTGGTCACGACTCTTAGCGACACCGCCTCCTACCGCATACTCAGGATTAGTATCTTGATTTATCCAACCTAGCACATCCCATCCTTGGTCTAGTAGATTTTTTATATACTTAAGATCTGCTTCAACAACTTCTTTATGGGTATAATCACCATATCTATTAGATTCATAACTCATTGTCGTGATAGGTGCAATTTGTAACTTGCCTTGTAATGCAGTTTCTGTTGTTCCCATAAAATTTTCCATAGCAGTAATGACGCCAGCTTGATTTGCTCCACCTGTATGTGTGTTCCAATCTCCAGCATTATAGGTCTTATGGATTTCTAAGGTTTGTCCATAGTTAGCTGAATAGGTGATAGCGACTCCTTTGGCACCGGCATCTATACGTTTTTTAGCTTCCTCAATGACTGAGGTTGCTTGTGAATCTGAGGAAAGATAATTCCCGTTATCGTCTTTATAGGGTAAAAGAAATTTTACAAAATGTCCCATAGTTTTGTGTTGTTATAAGGTAACACTAAAAATAAGTGCTAATAGTATTCTTTATGACCGTATTAATACGTGTTTTATGTTAGTGAGGCTGTTGTGTTAAATTATTAATAAAGGCTTCATTCACTTCATGTATGCCATCAAAAACTTCTACTTGAAGTCTGTCTCTAAAAAGCGCGGTCCCTTTTAATTGTTGTTCTGTTTTACGAGCTTCATTAATATATTCATCTTTATCTCCATAGAGATACGTAACAGTAGCAGTAGGAGATAGGTATTCAAAATCGGAAGGTATTAATTCGTGCGGAATCGCCCCAGAATGTAATACAAGATGTTTACAATCTATTTTTCGGCTACTTGCCCATCGTGTAACAATAGATACCCCTTGGGAATATCCCATGAGGATGAGGTTAATAGACTGTCCTTTCCATTTTTCAGATTCTCTCTTCCAAACGGAATCTATATAAGCGAGTACATTTTCTTTCTCTAATGCTGTATTTTCCTTGGTGAGCCAGCTGGCACCTACATATTTAAAACGTTTGTCTTGATAGTATTTACTAGGCGCTTGAGGAGCAATAATATAGTTCTCGTCTTTATTCAATCCTTCAAAATGCTTGCTAAAATAGCGTGTAAGATGCCCCATACCATGAAAAACCAACCATACGTTTTTGGTTGAGGTCGTAAAGGAGTTAAGCGTTGTATAGGTATTGGTATGTGTATATGAAATTTGATTTTCTGTCATTCTGTATACATTTTCGCGAAAGCGAATAAATTGTTATTACTAGTATTTAAAAAAGCTTATTTCTTCTTAATATCTTTGAAAATAGTGTCTTTGATAGTAGGCCATTCCTCCCGTAAAATTCCATAACAGGCAGAACTCCGTCTAAAATCTTCTTTCGTAATAATATTCTTACGTAAGATGCCTTCCAAAACACCTCCTATTTTTTCGACAGCACGTCTAGAGCGTATGTTACGTTCATCAATTCTAAATTCTACTTTTTCATAATACAATTTTTCAAAGGCATATTGAAGCATTAGATATTTGACATGTTGGTTTAAACCGCTTCCGCGAAAATCGTCTCCTAACCATGTCCACCCTATATGGACTACTTTGTTTTTCTTATCTATATTTCCAAACCGAGTACTTCCTGCAAAACGCTCTAATTTCTTATCATAAATAATAAAAGGTAATGCATGTCCTAACTCCTTTTTATCAAAAGCTTCTTTCATATATGCTTTTAACTTTTTAGGTGTAGAGATATCTGACGATCCAAATTGATATAGATCCACTTCTTTAGAAAGAGGCAATAAATCTCTATAGTGAAAAGGTTCTAGGGGAAGTAATTTTGCACGCTTATTTTCTAAGGTCTTTGCTTTCATATATCGTATCTTCGTTGTATAAAAATACGGCAATGAATTTGACTAGAGAACAAATACTGGAAAGACTTGCTCAAAGTTGTAAAAACACATTGATGGAAACACTAGAAATCAAGTATATTGATTTTGGTGAAGATTTTCTTGTGGCACAAATGCCAGTAACCCCTAGAGTTCATCAACCAGATGGAGTTCTACATGGCGGTGCCATGGTCGCACTTGCAGAGAGTGTAGGGAGTGCTGCTAGTTTTCTATTTTTGGATGGAGAAAGTATGTATGTGAGAGGTATTGAAATATCTGCAAATCATGTAAAAAGTAAGCGCGACGGTATGGTATATGCCAAAGCCACTTTTATACATAAAGGCCGTACGACACAACTTTGGAATATAGATGTGGTAGATGAAGAAGACCTATTAATATCTAAAGTAAAATTGACTACAATTGCATTACCTAAAAAATAATGACAGAAGCTTCTTTCTTTGAACATATTACACAGCAATTTGATGATGCGCTTCCATTTGTAGCCTATAGAAAATCAAATAGTACTATATTACAGGGTTTCTATCAAGAAAATAGTCATACACATTATAGTAAAGATTTTAAAGAAAGCGGATTTGTATTTGCTCCTTTTGATAATGCAAAAGAGTGTATTATTATACCAGATACATACGCTATACATTGTGAGTATAGTGCTACAGGAATAATACATGATGGATCAGAAATTAACATGCCAGAAGAAGATGCTTTTCAGAAGCAACGACATCTTGAGTTAGTAGAAGATGGAATCTCTAAAATTAAGGAAGGGGTGTTACAAAAAGTTGTGCTTTCGCGAAAGCGTACTTTTCCAAATACCTTATCAAATCCTATTGCTGTTTTTAAAAAGCTATTGCAAGCGTATACCACTGCTTTTGTTTATATATGGTATCATCCTAACATTGGATTATGGCTTGGTGCTACCCCGGAAACACTATTAGAAATAAAAAATAGAACATTACATACAATGTCACTAGCAGGGACTCAAAAGTATATTCCTGACACTATAATCTCATGGGGAGCTAAAGAGAAAGAAGAGCAGCAATTAGTTACAGATACGATCGTTTCTAAATTACAACCACTTACTAAAAATCTTTCTGTAGGTGATGTAGAAAATCATAAGGCAGGAAACTTACTGCATTTGAAAACTGCTATTTCTGCAAGTGTAGATGAAACAGAAGTTTCTTTAAAAGAAATCATTCAGGCATTACATCCCACACCAGCTGTTTGCGGACTTCCAGTGGAAGATGCAAAAGAATTCATTATAGGAAATGAAAATTATGATCGTTCTTATTATACAGGATTTTTGGGTGAACTCAATATTAAAAGTGAAACGAATCGTTCTACATCAAGACGTAATGTAGAAAACTTAGCGTATAGAAGTGTAAAAAAACATACGCATCTTTTTGTGAATTTGCGTTGTATGGAACATACGGTAAAAGGGACGCAAGTATATGTAGGCGGAGGGATTACCGCAGCAAGTATCCCAGAGTCAGAATGGGAGGAAACTAGACATAAGCTTGAGACTATGGGGAGTGTGTTGTTTTAACATATTATATTGAATTATCAGTCGAGAGTCGTATTTTTACAGGACAACATGAAGCACTCTAAAATACCAGTTGCACAATCTATCGTTAGTCTTTGCTTAAGTAAAGGAATAACACAAGTTGTGATTTCTCCAGGATCACGTAATGCACCATTAACTATAGAATTTACCAAAAACCCAGTTATAAAAGCATATAGTATTGTAGATGAGCGTTGTGCTGCTTTTTTTGGACTAGGGATTGCACAACAAACAAGAAAACCAGTTGCTTTAGTCTGTACATCAGGAAGTGCTTTGCTTAATTACTATCCTGCAATAGCCGAAGCTTTTTATAGTGATATTCCACTAGTCGTTATTAGTGCAGATAGACCTGTAGAACGTATTGATATAGGAGATGGACAAACAATACGTCAAAAAAATGTGTTTGAAAATCACATCATGTATTCGGCAAACTTATATTCTGAGATCGTGCCCGTAGAAACAATTACGGATAAACATCTTATTCAGAAAATAGTAGAAAGCAGGCGTCATAATGAGCAAGAGATTAATAAAGCGCTTAATATGGCTATTGAACATAGCGGCCCAGTACACATTAATGTCCCTTTTTACGAGCCATTATATGAGATGGTTGAAGAAAAAACAGTAACACCTATACAAGTAGCACCGCGACCTATAGAGCAAGAAATAACAGATTTAGAATTACAACCCTTTGCAGATATTTGGAATACGGCTTCTCGTAAAATAGTATTAGTAGGCGTAAATCCACCTCAGGTAATAGATCAGGAAATCATTGATTGGTTAGGAGCAGATCCGTCTGTGATCGTTTTTACAGAAACAACATCAAACATAGAACATCCTGATTTTGTTACGCGTATTGATAATATGATAGGGTCTTTAGATGATGAAGGGTTTAAAAAGTTACAACCAGATATTTTACTCACATTTGGAGGAATGGTCATTTCAAAAAAGATAAAAGCTTTTTTACGTGATTATCAGCCTAAACATCATTGGCATATTGATGTTAAAAAAGCATATGACACTTATTTTTGCTTGAATAAACATTTTGAGTTAATGCCTAATACGTTTTTTAAGCGTATTATTCCAAAATTAGAACAGGCCGCTAGTAAATATAAATCGTATTGGTTGTCTATTCGTTCTAAAAGAGACCAATTACATACTTCATATATACAACAAATGCCTTGGTGTGATTTTAAGGCGTTTGATCATATACTGTCAGCAATACCTAATGACTCTATATTACAAATAGGGAATAGTAGTGCTGTACGTTATGCACAATTATTTGACTTAAATAAAACACTTCAAGTATATTGTAATAGAGGGACAAGCGGTATTGATGGAAGTACAAGTACAGCTATTGGAGCAGCTGTAGCGACACAACAACCTACTACATTTATTACAGGTGATTTGAGCTTCTTTTACGATAGTAACGCATTATGGAATGATTATATACCTAAAGATTTTAAGATTATAGTCATAAATAATAGTGGCGGTGGTATTTTTAGAATCTTACCTAACAGAGACAAAAATACTGATGGATTTGATACTTTTTTTGAAACAACACATGAATTAACGGCAAAAGAATTGTGCGCTATGTATGGATTTAACTATTTAACAGCTAATAATGAAGAAGAATGTGTTTTTGCAAAAGATCAATTATATGCATTGAATGATCAACCTTCATTACTAGAAATCTTTACACCGCGTAAAATCAACGATGAAGTGCTGTTAAATTACTTTAAACACATCAAATAAAAAAATATTGGCTAAGTATTAGAAAATATTTTATCTTTAAGAACATTAAATTTTAAACCAAACAAGTAACTTTATCATTATGAGCAAAAGAGACGATCTCATCGCAAAGTATGCAGATGACTTAAAAAACAAGTGTGGAATGACTCCTGACATGGATCTTCTTACAAAGGTAACTATCGGTTGTGGACCATCAATTTATAATGCAGATGCAGCAACTGTGTCTGGAAGTGATGAGAGCGAACTCGCTACGGTAAAAAATAATTTTTTAATTAAAAAATTAGGGCTTAGTGACGGAGCAGAATTAGACAGTGCTATTGCTAGCGTAATAGATACTTATGGAAAATCTAACCGTAATAAGTACCGTGCGGTTGTGTATTACATGCTTACAAAGCATTTCAAAAAAGAATCAGCATATAAATAGGCTACTTAACTAACCAATCTATTTAAGCGCTTTAACTATAATATATAGTTAAAGCGCTTTTTGATAGAAGTAATTGTATTTTTGCACCTTATTTACAACGTATGTTAGAAATTGGAAAATACCATAGAATGAGAATAGATAGAGAGACAGAACCAGGTCTTTTCTTATCTAATGAAGCGGGTGATGATGTATTATTGCCTAATAAATATGTCCCAACAGAATATAAAATATGGGATGAATTAGATGTCTATGTGTACCTAGACCATGAAGAACGTCCAGTTGCAACAACATTAAAACCATATATAGAACTTAATAGTTTTGGATACTTACGCTGTACCACAGTATCTAAAATAGGTGCTTTTTTAGATTGGGGTTTAGAAAAAGAACTCTTTGTTCCTTTTGCACAACAAGCAAGACCAATGAAGGAAGGAAGTTGGTATATCGTATACATGTACCTTGATCAAAAAACCAACAGACTTGCTGCAACAAGTAAGACTATAAAGTATCTTTCTAATGATCAGATAGATGTTAAAAAATTTGATAAAGTAGATTTACTAATTTCTCATATTACAGATCGTGGTGCAAATGCCATTGTAAACTCTAAATACAGAGGTCTTATTTATAAAGAAGATATTTTTGAAGATATTCGTACGGGAGATCAACTAGAAGGATGGGTGAAAAAAATACGTCCTGATGGTAAAATAGATATTGTACTTCAAGAAGAAGGTTATAAAAGCATAGAACCTAATGCACAATATATATACGAAGAGTTGGCTGCTAATGATGGTTTTTTACCATTACACGATAAATCTGATCCAGAAGATATTCAATCTCAATTAGGTCTTAGTAAAAAGAGTTTTAAAAAAGCAATAGGTACACTATATAGGGATCGTAAGATACTTATTAAAGAAGATGGTATTTATAGCATTGCTTAGAGAGTTTGCTAATTTCTAGCATTATTTGCGGCATAAACACCTGCACAATATGCAGAAAATATATTTCCTCCTGTTGAAGGTTTATAAGCTATATTCTTTACTTCAGATCCATTATCACCAAAAGCATATCTATTATTTTCGCTTAGAGGTGCTATCGTAATCACTGGGTTTTTGGTATTTTTTGCTTTAAAATTACTTCTTACTGCATAAATAAAAGATTGACTGGCATTATAAATTTCTTGCCTAGAGCGTGTGTCAAATTTTTTGATCTTAGTAGGGATTTGCTCATTGTTAAGGTCATATGAAAGTAAACTTCTAGTAGTATTAGTAAGTGTTACAGCTTTAATTTCAAAACTTGTGGTTTCAAAATCTAATCCCTGAGCAAAACCTACTATAGGAAGAAAAAGGAATACTAAAATTAATTTTTTCATATGTGTAGTTTTATATAGCAATCTAATAAATTACTGCAAAAATCACACCATCTTTAACATGCTTTTGTTAAAGATAGCGATAGTGAATTAACAGCTTCATTAAGGGATTTACATACAATAGCTTTACAGTTAGCTATTTGTTGTTCAAATTTGTACTCATTTAAGCCTTGCTCATCATATATAACAATAGCCGTTGGGTACTTTTTTTGCGCCAAAGATTTGATTTTTATAAAATCTGCGATTTTTAAAGTGTACTTATGTACTCTATTAGAAATATAACCAAAGCAATTTTTTTGTTCACTATAATGACTTAAAAGATGATACGTCTCAGCAATACAATCAAAATCTACAATAGCGTCTTGATTATATTCAACAACTAAAAAATTTTCAAATATAAATACAGTAGCTTTCTTTAAATAATGGATTTTCTTTATTTCATTTTTTAAACTCGAATCAATCAAATACATAAAATATACTATTATGTTTTACAAGTGATTACCCTTAAAAGTTAGCTGTGTTTTAAGGTTTTTTTATTGATTGGTGCGCAAAAATACGATATGTAACTAGTACGTTAAGACATTTTAATGTAGTTTAACATTAAGTATATTATTTGTTAAATATGTAACTGCTTTATCTAATGATTCACATAAAATAGCCTGACAATTGTTTACTTGTTTTTCAAACTTAAATGTGTTCTCACCTTCTTCATCGTAAGTAACTACAGCCATAGGATATGCTTTTTGACCTAGCGATTTTGTTTTCATAAAATCAGCCACTTTTACAGTGTATTTATGAACTCTATTAGAAATATAACCAAACGATTGTTTGTTTTCACTATAAGAATTAAGATAATGGTAAAGCTGAACAAAACAATCAAAATCTATGATTGCTCCTTCTTTAAATTCGGAAACCAAAAAATTTTCAAAAACGTAGATCGTTCCATTAGAAAGTTGATGAACTTTTTTCACCTCTTTGTTTATAGCTGAATTTTCTAAATACATACCCCAATATTTATTAGACTACAAAGGTAGCATACACTCCTTTTTATTATGTACGCATAGTAAAATAAATAACTAATAATCGATGAAAAGATTGATTTTATCGATTAAGTGTTTTGAATCAGCACTTTTGGAGCTTGGTTTGTATTATAGCTTTATTTTTTTTGAAATGTTTTTTGGTAGGCCTTCTTTATGCATTAGTACAGAAATGGCTTTAAGACGTATGTATGAAACACTCATGTATACATACCCTTCATACGCTGTACGGTCAGGATTTGTTCCCCAAGAGTTTTTTACTTTATAATAGATCGTCCCATGTTGATCTTTAGCTTTTCCAGTAATATGCATCAAGTGATCATCAGTAGTATTGTAGTTTTCAAATTCATCTTGGCGATATTGTTGCGTAATCACTTTTTCTTCCTCAGGTCCTAATACAGCAAGTTTTGCATTTTCTTTTTGAGCAGGAATTACAGCAACGCCTTGTTTGGAGGAAAAAGAGAGTTCGCTTACATCACAGTCTAATGTGATGGTATAACCATTTTCTAATGCATGATCAATACTTTCTATAAATTCATCTAGTTGTACATTGTAAAAAGACCCATTAGAAAAATTATCAGGTATATTTAGAATAAATGAGCTATACAATGGCGCATGCGTAAAAGATGTAAGAGAGATATATTCACTCGGTTTTATTCCCATTTCATCGGAGAATTCTTTGGGAGTATATCTTTTATTCTCAAATGAAAAATCTTTCACTTGTTCTCCTAAATACGTATCAAGAACAGCATTTACAGCAGGTTTCCATTTTTTACTTAATCTACGGCCTGGATTTTCTATATAAGCGTTAAGCATTGCTTCTACAACAGTTACCATTTCTGCATGGTTATGGTTGTTTTCGGTAGGGGCAAGACCAGTGTATGCATCTATAGGTACAAGTCCAAATCTAGCAACGCTATTTATCACATCATGAGCAAGACCCCCTTCACTAAATTGTGCTTTCCCTTGCCTCATTACATAATTTTCTGCTTTTGCAGGGTAGGTATTACGTACAGTATACATTTCAGAAAGGTCTACTTTTTTACCAGTGATACGTCCAATTTCGCTTTCTAAAAATGATGAGGTAGAAAAACTCCAACAAGTGCCTGTATTACCTTGACTTATGACTGGATTAGCGTCTAAATCTATCAGGTCAGTAAATACATATTGAGCGTTTGTGTCTTGTGCTAATACCGCTTTCGCGAAAGCAAAAACAAGAATAATACAAAAGGTGAACTTTTTCATTTCTATGAATACGAATAAAGGGTTATTTTTACGCTAAAATAAGGTTTATGATACATCCTGAATGGAAAACTGCCAAAGAATATACAGATATAACGTATAAGAAAAGCAACGGAGTAGCTAGAATAGCATTTAACAGACCTAATGTGCGTAATGCATTTCGTCCTAAAACTACCAGTGAGTTATATGATGCATTTTATGATGCAAATGAAGATACCTCTATAGGGGTCGTTTTACTTTCTGCAGAAGGACCTTCTACAAAAGATGGTGTATATAGTTTTTGTAGCGGAGGAGATCAAAATGCTAGAGGTAAAGAAGGGTATGTAGGAGAAGATGGATATCATAGACTTAATATCTTAGAAGTACAGCGTTTAATACGTTTTATGCCTAAGGCAGTGATTGCGGTAGTTCCGGGATGGGCAGTAGGAGGAGGACATAGCTTGCATGTAGTGTGTGATTTAACACTGGCAAGTAAAGAACACGCTATCTTTAAGCAAACAGATGCTGATGTAACAAGCTTTGATGGAGGATACGGATCTGCATATCTAGCAAAAATGGTGGGGCAGAAAAAAGCTAGAGAAATTTTCTTTTTAGGGCGTAATTATTCTGCACAAGACGCTTATGAAATGGGAATGGTAAATGCTGTAATCCCTCATGAAGAACTAGAAGGTACCGCATATCAATGGGCACAAGAGATATTAGCAAAGTCTCCAATTTCTATAAAGATGCTCAAATTTGCCATGAATCTTACAGATGATGGTATGGTAGGACAGCAAGTATTTGCAGGAGAAGCTACCCGACTAGCTTATATGACAGACGAAGCCAAAGAGGGAAGAAATGCATTCTTGGAGAAGCGAGCGCCTAATTTTGATAAAAAATGGATTCCTTAATTGATTAATTTATCTAAAAGTTTGGTAAACTTTTCAGCTCCTTGTGTACTTAGATGATTATTATCTCTATGATCTTTTAAGTTGTAATCGTTATTTGAGTTTGCATCGATATGTTGTACATTATATTTAGCGATAATCATAGATAACACGCTATCTTTTCTATGAAGTACTTCAGGAATTCTTTGTTCTTTAAACCGTTTTGTCGTAGGGGTTTCTAATAAAATGATTTTATACTTGTTTTCAGTACAAAAGTCTAGGATATCTTCAAGTTTATTTACATTTTGAGAGACATATTCTGGATGAGGTATTGTAGGGGTTATATGGATAGGTTGCTTTATAATCGTTAAGCTATCATAGTTATGTGTATAGAATAATGCTCTCTCTATGTTTTTATTATACCCATAGACATTACAATCTACTTTAGTTGTTCCTTTTTTATGCTCATTTATTTTAGTAGAATAATAATTTGGAAAACTTATATATAAAAAATTGTCTTTGAAGTATGTGAATTTATCAGACACGGTTGCTCCAAAATAGTGGCGATACATGCTATTTTTCCATGTGTCTTTTTGGTTTGGGGCTGTCTCAAAATGTCCATAAGATATAGGAATTATAACAGTTTTTAAGGACGGTAGGGTAGGTCCTACTTGCTCTAATAATCTAGAACTTACATAATAATCTTGATCAGGGAAAGCAATATTTAATGTCTTTTGAGATAAAAACTCTGGATTAATAGCATCTCTGTTTTGAGAAGCTCCCAAAACTAATACTTCAATATCTTCTTTGTTTTTTTTATAATAATCTGATTTAATTTTTGGAGTAAGTGGGAGGTTACGTGTATAATTCTCGACAAGAGCATATCCTATGACTACGGGAATCAAAAAAATACAAATCTGTATGACGAATTTTTTAATCATTAAAATTGAAAATAAATAAAGGCTTCTTGAGGTCTTCCATATCTAATAATCGCAAATATCAAGAAATAATACATACTCCATCGTACTACTTTTGGAAATACACCTTCCAGTTTCATAAATGGATGTGTATATTTTTTTCTCCACACTTCTGCTATAACCATAATCGCTAGAAACCCTATTTTTCTACCAATAATAAGGTCAAGGTCATAAAAAGCAACATTCTGAGTAATTACTTCTTTAAGCATTAAAATAGTTTTATTTAAGGAGCTTGCGCGAAAGAAAATCAAAGATACTACCAGAAAGGTTACGGTATAAAATTTTGACCAAATCACACCCGTTTCTAACCATTGGTGTAATTTTATTTTTTTTCCTTTACTCGTAATCGTAGTTCCTTCTATAACGATAAGAACCCCATGTAATAAACCAAAAGCAAGGTAGGTCCAATTAGCTCCATGCCATAGTCCTATCATTCCCATTGTTATCAAAAGGCTTATAGCTTTTCTAGATGGTTTTGAAAAAAATCGTAACGCTTTTCCTTGAGCTAATGGTACATATACATAATCTTGAAACCATTTTGATAAGGTAATATGCCATCTACGCCAGAAACCTGTAACGCTATTGGCTAGATATGGAAGTTTAAAGTTTGTACTTAAATCAAATCCGAACAACTTTGCAGTTCCTATGGCTATATCTGAATATCCAGAAAAATCTGCATATAGTTGGAATAAGAATAAGAAAGCACCGTAGATGATCGTAATTGAACCATAGTCTTCTGGGTGACTATATATGGCAAATACTGCAACGCCAATATTGTCTGCAACGACTATTTTCTTAAAGAGTCCCCAAAGTAATTGACGTAGTCCATCTTTTGCTTTATCATAACTAAAAGAGCGTTCTTTACTAAACTGAGGTAATAACTTACTAGCACGTTCTATAGGACCAGCTACCAACTGCGGAAAGAAACTCACAAAACATAAGAATTTTAGAATGTCTTGAGTTGGCTCAATTTTTTTGCGATATACATCTATGGTATAGCCTATGGTTTGAAAAGTGTAAAAACTAAGACCTACAGGAATAATAATATCTAGTGTTGTAAACGTATTTTCTGGAAGTTCGAATAGTGTTTTTAAGTTGTCTAGAAAGAAATTGTAATACTTAAAGACAAATAAGACCCCGAGATTCCAACTAAGACTACTATATAACCAGAGTCGCCTTTTTTGTTGTGTTTTGGCTTTACTGATATAGTTACCAGCATAAAAATCTACCAATGAGCTTGCAAGTATGAGTGCTAAAAAACGCCAATCCCAAACCCCATAAAAGAAATAACTCGCAATAAGTAATACCGTATTTTGACCTTGTATACGTTTACTGCCTACTATCCAATAGAGGATAAAGACAATAGGTAAAAAGAGTCCAAAATCAAAGGAGTTAAATAACACAGGGGTTTCTTATAATTAGCCAGCGCAATATAAAAAATAGAATGATAAAGCGTCTAGCTTTTACTTATGTAAAAAATAAAGGCTATCAAAATTTTGATAGCCTTTATATATGTTAAAGAGAAAACGTTCTTAGTTTCCAGAGATAGTTACATTATCAAATGCAACATCTTCATCAGTACCCGTAAGGTGTTCTATAAAGAAACGTATGCTTACTGTAGGAGCTGCTCCTGGGTTTGCAAATGACCCTGATAATTCTCTAAAATTATTGCCAAGTACTATAGTGGCATCTCCTAGACCATCATTTTCAGGATCAAAACCTGCAGGAGTATTACTTGTTGCTGTTGTTGGAGATATAGAGAATACAGGAGTCCATGTAGCTCCACTATTAAACGAATATTCTACTCGTAATTCTGAAGTATTACCAAATCCATCCCAAGATACTGGTGCGCCTTCTGCAAAAAGGGCACTTACTGTAATCGTACTGAATCCCATAGTAGATACATCATTCCAATTTATAGAAATAAAATCTGTACTAGTGTTGTAAGATCCTACGCCATCAGTGTCATTTACTCCAAAAAAACGATCTCCTTGAAAACCTGCAAAACTATTATTACCAGCCGCTAAATTTGATAATGCAACACGACCAACATAATCTTCTTCAGAAATAGATTCAGAAATATCTTCAACTATTACTCCAAAGTCTGGTGAGCTAGGAAATTCATCACGTAGTATATATCCAGTACTTGAAGGAGTTCCAGATACAGTTTCAAAATTTTCAAATAGTAAAGTTGTTAAAGGAGGAGGACAATCACCACTAATATTACTAGTGAAATCACCTCCAACGGTTCCTATTGTACTAGAGTTCCAAGTCCAAGTTCCTGACGCTGTAGAGCAATCATCTCCTCCAGAAGGACCATTATTAAAGGTATGTGTTCCACTCCAAGTGACAGGACCGCCACCAGGATTAAAGGCAGTGCCCGTTACTCCAGGTACAGTACCACTATTTAAATTACAAGTAGTTTGATCCCCATTATCAGAACATCCAGATTGTGTTGCAACTCCATTATAAACAGTTCCTGCAAGTGTCGTTTGTGATGTTACAGTAGAATTTCCATCCATATCTGCTGCAGAAACTAAAAAATTAAATGTTTGAGTGCTACCATTATCTAATGGCGCTGGGCAATCTATACATATAAAAGTTCCTAAAATAGGATTTAACGGTGCTCTCGTTGAACTTTGTCCTACTAAAATAGAACTCTCAGCACCTCTAAACGTAACAGCTTCTATTTCCATAATTTCTTCCTCTGCTCCCGTAGTCATTGTAAAAGAAAGCTCATTTGATGTAAATTCAATTTCTTTTCTGTTACCTACATCTATAATTTGATCTGTAAAGATACTTACCACTTCTCCTGTAGATAAGGTAAGGGTACCAGTAGCAGAAAGTTTATCTTCAGAAAGTGTTACATCTAATGCTCCTCTCGTTAGTCCATCTGTAGTTGTAAATACTCCTTTGTAATTTTCAAGGACTACTTCTAGGTTTGTTCCTTCGTCAAGTGTTGTTTCTTCTTCTACACTACATGCTATACATAGCATCATAATAAAAGCAAATAAGGATAATTTTTTCATGGTAATTAAGAATAGGTTAATAGTTTCAAGCGCTAAAGTACTTTTTTTTATTTATAAATCATATAATCAACATCTTAAGTTATATGTTTTTCTATGCGTTTTGGATAGAAAAACCAGAGGTAGTATGAAAAATATATGATTATAGTATAATAGAAAGTGAATAGTTTGATGAGCGCATAAGCCTCCCCCAAGGATTACACATTCCTATTATCATTGCAAAAATAGAAACTAGATTAATGAAAAAAACAGGTGTTTTTACCTGTTTTTTTAGAGATACTATTTTAGCGCATTAAGCGCTATCTTCATTTTTGTAAAACATTAGAAATACACTTTATTGTCTATATTGTTTGTTTATAGTTGGTTATGATGTTTTCTAAGTCCTAGAACAAAATAACTAGTAACATATACCAAAAATGGATATACTATATATTAAAATCTTTGTAGTTGTAATATAGTGTAGTTTCGTTTTACGAAATATGCGCTATCATAATATCTAATAATCCAATGGCAGCTTCACTTATTTTAGTTCCAGGTCCAAAAACCGCAACGGCACCAGCGTCAAATAGGAACTGGTAATCCTGTTGTGGAATGACTCCCCCTACAATTACCATAATATCTGGACGACCTAGCTTTGTAAGTTCTTCAATTACTTTTGGAACCAATGTTTTGTGACCCGCTGCAAGCGAAGAAACCCCTAGAATATGAACATCATTTTCCATGGCTTGCTTGGCAGCTTCTTTTGGGGTTTGAAATAATGGGCCAATATCTACATCAAAGCCTATGTCTGCATATCCAGTTGCGACTACTTTGGCACCTCGATCATGGCCATCTTGTCCCATTTTTGCAATCATAATACGAGGGCGACGACCATCTAACTCGGCAAATTGGTTTGCAAGTTGTTGCGCTTTCGCGAAAGCGGGATCTTTTTTAATTTCTTTACTATACACGCCACTAAATGATTTTATCGTTGCTTTATGCCTACCGTACACATTTTCTAAGGCATCTGAAATTTCACCTAAAGTAGCACGTTCCCGGGCAGCAACTACAGCCAGAGCTAATAAATTATCTTTACCAGACCGAGCTGCTTCTGTTAGGTTAGTAAGCGCTTGTGTAACTTTTGCAGTGTCACGTTGTTCTTTAATGTTTTTTAATCGAGCTAACTGACCATCTCGTACTTTTGTATTATCTACTTCAAGAATATCAAGGAATTCTTCTTCGGTTGGGCGGTATTTATTGACACCTACAATAATGTCTTGGCCACTATCTATACGTGCTTGTTTACGAGCAGCAGCTTCTTCAATACGTAATTTAGGAATTCCAGCTTCTATAGCTTTGGTCATTCCTCCTAAATCTTCTACTTCTTGAATAAGTTCCCAAGCTTTATGAGCAATAGCATCCGTAAGAGATTCTACATAATAACTTCCAGCCCAAGGATCAACCGTGCGGGTGATTTCTGTTTCTGTTTGAAGATATATTTGTGTGTTACGCGCTATACGTGCCGAAAAATCTGTAGGTAATGCAATGGCTTCATCAAGCGCATTGGTATGTAAACTTTGTGTGCCTCCAAAAGCAGCAGCTGTAGCTTCGATACAGGTACGTGCTACATTATTAAAAGGATCTTGTTCTGTAAGACTCCATCCACTGGTTTGACAATGCGTTCGTAATGCTAATGATTTTGGATTTTTCGGATTGAATTGTGATACTAGTTTTGACCATAACATACGCGCTGCACGCATTTTGGCTACTTCCATAAAGTGATTCATTCCTATCGCCCAGAAGAAAGATAAACGAGGTGCAAATGTATCAATATCCATTCCTGCTTTCAATCCTGTACGTATATACTCAAGGCCATCGGCTAGCGTATAGGCAAGTTCGATATCACAAGTTGCGCCAGCTTCTTGCATGTGATATCCTGAAATTGATATTGAATTGAATTTAGGCATCTCCCTAGAGGTGTACTCAAAAATATCTGAGATAATACGCATAGAAGGCGTAGGAGGGTAGATATAAGTGTTACGCACCATAAATTCCTTCAAAATATCATTCTGTATGGTGCCTGAGAGTTTTTCAGGAGCAACGCCTTGTTCTTCTGCGGCAACAATATAAAACGCCATGATGGGAAGTACAGCGCCATTCATTGTCATAGAGACAGACATTTGATCTAGAGGTATTTGATCAAACAATAGTTTCATGTCTTCTACAGAGTCTATAGCCACACCTGCTTTTCCTACATCACCTACCACGCGTTCATGGTCACTATCGTATCCTCTATGCGTAGCAAGATCAAAAGCAACAGAGAGTCCTTTTTGTCCTGCAGCAAGATTACGACGGTAAAAAGCATTACTTTCTTCGGCAGTAGAAAACCCTGCATATTGTCGTATGGTCCATGGTCTTCGTACATACATAGTACTGTAAGGACCTCTTAAATTAGGCGCAATACCAGCTACAAAATCCAAATGTTCTAAGGTGTCAATATCTTCTTTACTATATGATTTTTTAAGATCTATAGTTTCTGCTGTAGGTGTAACTTCTTTAACGGTAGTATTTTTTACAGCAGTCTGTAAAGAATCTAAAGTAATATGGTCTAGCTTTTTTCTAGTCATTCGTATTAGGGTGCTTCTTGCGGTGTTACATTGAGAATTTGCTGGTAATATCCATCTAATCCTATATATAAAGCGAGGTAACGATCTTTTGTTGCATTACGCCCAAAATTTCTAAAACGAGAATTAAATAATTTTGGGTTCATCGTTTTTGTGTCGATAAGAGCATTCATTGTATTTCTTAAATCTTCATCTTTAATATTATCTATAACACATTTTACTGCTGGATGTTCATAATTAAGATGACTTGTAGCTTTATCTTTAATAAGAATATTTGCAGCAAGAAGTTCATTTACTAGAGGCAACGTATTAGGAGTCATGATCTCATTATATTTTGCAGATCCATCCATACCTCTGTATATAAAAGAACCATATGCTTTTATATTACTTCTATTTATAGAGTCATACTTTGTGTATAAATCGTTTTCAAAACTATACAAAGCTTCATTTAGTAAAGCGTTATGGGTTTCAGAACAAGAAATGACTTGTTCTTTATCTGCAAATTTAAAATCGAATTTAGCCTTCTGGTTACAACTTGTAATGAGTATCGTTGTTAGAATTAAAAAAACAATTTTCTTCATAATGTATATTTTAGATTTAAAAGATTAAACTTCAGTTTTAAGACGTTCTTGTTCCATCTTTTCAGATAGACGTTGTTTTATGATAGGTTCAATAAGTGTTTTTCTTGGATTGATCTTAACAAAAGGATATAACTCTAATGCTGCTTTCATACGATCATCAGGGTTAGGGTGTTTATTGGTTCCGAGAAGAATCTTTTCTTGAGTATCAAATTGAGTTTGCTCTTTTTGAGCACTTTCTTTGATTTTACGTTGTATAGTTCCTTCTTTAAGTTGTTTTAGAAACCCTCCTTGTTGTTCTATGTCTTTAAAAAGTGCTAATGCTTTTTCTGCTAGCTGTTTTGTGATTGCTTCTATATAATAGGTTCCATCAGATGGATTGCTTACAGCATCAAAATAGCTTTCCTTTTTTAGAATAATCAATTGATTGCGAGAAATGCGTTGTCCAAAATCATTTGTTTTATGATAGATATAATCATAGGGCATATTAATCACAGTGTCTGCACCGCCTAATACCGCACTCATTGCTTCGGTTGTTGTACGAAGCATATTGGTATTGTAATCATAAATGGTTTTATTACGGCGTGTTGGTCTAGCAATGATGTGGGTTGTGACCGCTTTCGCGAAAGCGTACTCCTGCATCAAAACAGTTGACAATTGCCTCAAGGCACGAAGTTTTGCAATTTCAAAAAAGTAATTGGACCCAATAGCTACTTGGAACGTAATAGATGGTAATGAAACATTCAGTTTTTCTAGATGTGCTAAGTATTCATTTGCATGGGCTAATCCATATGCAAGTTGCTGTATCATAGTTGCTCCAGCATTTTGATACAGATCTATATCTATAGATAACGTATTTGTTTCTTTTTGGAGTATCGTGTCAAGAATACGATGGTCTTCTTTTAAATTATGATACCAATTGCCATCTTCAGCTAAATGATTGATGAGGTCTATATGTAAATATATAGCACGATTTCCGGTTTTCTTGATGATATCTTGGTAGAAATTTTCATCTAGAAATTGTAATTTAAAATGGATAGGAACTTCTGCCTGCGTTAGTGATTTAAATAATTGCTGGATATTAAAAGGAGCATCAGCACTAAAATAGAGTGCTTCTGTGCCAGATGATACAACTTCATTTGCGGTTTGTGCTGCTTTGCTAGCATCTTGTATAAAAATATCTTCTCCAATATACCAAGTAGAGGGCATTCCGGGTACTTCTGGAAAATCTGTTGCCTCATCTCTATGGTAAAATGGCTTAATATCTATCCCTTCATTACTATGCCAAACTAGGGTGTCATTATAGGATGCGCCTTTAAGATCAAACTGTATTTTTTGTTTGAAAGCTTTAGAAGACACGGAGTCAAAATTGGTAAAGAGTTTATTCTTTGTCATTCGTCTGGATACTATCTTCGTATTCTATGATGTAAATCTCTTCGTCAGGTTGTTTCATTAAATATTCTTCACGCGCAAAACGTTCAAGACCTGCACTATCTTCGAGTTTTTTGATTTGGGCTTGATCTTCTCTTATCTTCGTTTCAAAGTGTTCTTGGTTTCCTTTAAGTTTATCAATGTCTCCATTAAGTTCATTGTGAATGAGCCAGGAGTTTCCATCAAACCATAACATCCAGATAATAAAAATGAGAAGTATAAGTACATATTTGTTACTTATAATTTTAAACCATTTTTTATGTTGTAATGATTTCAATCCCATAATTACGAAGATACTAAAACGCTTACGATAAGCGCTCATTTATTATTGTACGTACAATATCTACAGCTACAGTATTATAACGATTATTTGGAATAATCATATCTGCATATTCTTTTGTAGGTTCAATAAATTGTTGATGCATAGGTTTAAGTGTGTTTTGATATCGGTTTAATACCTCTTCAAGATCGCGACCACGCTCTGCGATATCACGTTTTAAACGGCGTATTAAACGTTCATCACTATCTGCATGTACAAATATTTTTATATCAAATAAATCACGTATTGCTGGATCAGTAAGAATTAAAATACCTTCTACTACAATTACTTTTTTAGGATGGGTAGTAACTGTTTCATCGGTTCTGTTATGCTCTACAAAAGAGTATACAGGTTGTTCTATAGATTTGCCTTCACGCAATTGTGCTAGGTGACTGCAAAGTAGTTTGAAATCTATAGAGTTAGGATGATCAAAGTTTACTTTGGTTCTTGAGTCATAATCAAGATGGGAAAGATCCTTGTAATATGAATCTTGCGAAATGATCGTAACTTCACTTTCAGGATTTTCAGAAATGATTTTATTTACAACAGTTGTTTTTCCACTTCCAGTACCGCCTCCAATTCCTATAATAAGCATGCGTTTATTTATTTTGGTTCAAAGGTAGAAAAAACTAATACAGTCATCAATAGACTGTGTTTGAAAAATTACTCAATCACAATGGTATTTTCAAATTCTTGAACAATCGCAAAATAACCCAATGCAAAACTATTTGGTCTACCTACATTATCAAATATGTTAATGTTATCAATTCCTTCTGCATTTAGGATATTTCCTCTTACAGTCGATACGGGTACTTGGAAAGGCCCATTATCTGTAAGGTCACTTTGAATAATGAGTTGTTCCATATAGGTGTAAAAGGCTTCATCGGCACCTAGAATACTAATGGTGACTTCTTGACCAGACTCTAGCGGAAAATCATCTCCTTCATAAAAATAAGAAAACTCAAAGTCTTGTCCTTCAAAGAAGGTGTCTTCTACGGCAAGAAACTCTCCAAAATCAAAATCAAATACATAAAAGTCTTCTCGATCTGGTTGGTCTGTAAATGAGATAATAACTTCGGTATCATCTTCATCAAATAGTGTTTCTTCACCTTGTACAATACTATCTATAGGAGTAGTGGGAACAAATGATGTTCTTGCTAAGTAGAGTTCATCTTGGTAGGTAATACTAAAGATGTATATTGGTTCTGGATTGAGAAGGAAACTAGTTAGAATCTTATTATCTATCACAGGAGATACTGTTGTAGGGAATGGTCGGAACAGTCCAGGTTCTCCAGGTACAGGTTCATAAGGGACAAAGCTTCCATTTTCTTCATTTTGAATTTGCATACTTTGAATTTCGGCGGGTTGTATTTCTCCAAAAAAGGGAGAGCTAAGTGAGACTCTAATGTTTGCTTCCGTGAGTTCTTCAGAAGTATCTACACGGATTAATGCATCAACAACCAGACGAGGTGGTTCTGAGTCAAGGTCTACATCGACAACATCTTCGCAGCTCGTAAATAGATTTATGATTAGTAAAAATAAAAATGTCTTTTTCATAGGGTATATATCCTTATTCTATAGTAATACTAGTTTTAAATTCTTGTGATACCGCAAAATACCCAAGCACAAATTCTTGAGGTCTTCCTACATTATCAAAAATATTAATATTGTCTACGCCTTCTGCTTTTAAAATATTCCCGCGTACGGTTGTCACGGGAACTTGAAAAGGGCCATTATCTGTAAGATCGCTTTGTTCTATAAGTAATCCCATATAATTATAAAAGGATTCATTTGCTCCTAAAATGCTAATATTTGTAACATCGCCAGCTTCTAAATTGGTATCATAGAAGTATGAAAAATCAAATTGTTGATCTTGGAAAAAACGGTCTTCTACGGTTAGATACTCATTAAAATCAAAATCAAATACATAAAAATTATCTTGTTCTGGAATATCTGTAAACGTAACAATCACTTCGGTGTCATCTTCATCAAATAGCGTTCCATCTCCTTGCACAATAGTATCAATAGGTGGTGCAGGTGTAAAACGAGTTTCAGCGAGATAGAGTTCGTCTTCAAATGTAAATGTTAGAATAAGTCTTCCGTCTAAGAAAAAATCATTGTTTACAAGTCCGCCAGGACTTGGACCTGCTTCATCAGAACCTGGAACATATTCATTAGGATTATCTGGATCTTGAGTAAGAAAAACAACTCCAGCAATTGTAGTGATAGCTTCATTTTGAAGTTGCATACCTGTGAGTGGTGTAGGGGTGACTTCATCAAAAAATGCTCCAGTAGTGGTTACTTTAATACGTAAGGGTGATGCTTCTTCTTCCAAATTAAGTCGTATCAGTGCATCTACCACAAGCTTTGGTTGCTCTGGTGGCAAGTCTACATCTACCACATCTTCACAGCTGATGCATGAGAGGTATAAAAGTATTATGTAGCTTAGATGTCTCACTTAAAACTTGAAATTATAAGTTACCGATGGAATAGCACCAAAAATTGACGTACGTATGGCTTCATTTCTTCTTGTATCTTGATTCTGTCTAAAATTAATGGAAGCGGCATTTCGTCTATTATATATATTGTAGACACTAAATACCCATTCAGATTGCCATTTTCTGTTTTTATTCTTTCTAGGCGTAAGAGTTGCAGATAGATCTATACGATGAAAATCTGGTAGCCGTTGCTCATTTCTAAACCCATAGGTAGGAATGACAAGTCCTTGGAATTCAAACTGGCCAACAGGAAAGTTTGTAGGCTGTCCTGTTTGGTATATAAAGTTTCCTCCAAAACGCCAACTATCACTGAGTTCATAATTTGCATTTACAGAAATGTCATGTGTTTTATCATAGGGTGTATTGTACCATTGTCCTAAATTAATACCTACTTCGTTTTCATTTCTACCTGGTGTACGTTGTTCTGATTTTGATAAAGTATATGCTAACCAGCCTGTAAATTTCCCTTCATTTTTTCGGAATAAGAACTCAAGTCCATAAGCTCTAGCTTCACCACTTAAAATGACTTGTTCGATGGCGTCATTTGCAATAAGGTCAGCACCATCTATGTAATCTATACGATTATCTATAGCTTTATAAAAAACTTCTGTCTCTATGGTATAGGCATCGTCTTTTAGATTTTTGAAAAAACCAAGTGCATATTGATCTGATAATTGGGGATCTACAAATTGGCCACTGGGTGTCCAAACATCCAATGGTGTTGGTGAACTTGTATTTGACAATAAATGAATATACTGTGCTAAATAGGTATAACTTGCTTTAATAGAAGTGTCATCATTAAATGCATAGGATAATGCAAATCTAGGTTCTAATGTATTAAACGTAGCAAGTTTGTCACTACGGCTAAAAGAAGTGTCTACATTATTAATCTCTGCTCCTTGGTAGATAAGGAGGAAAGGATCAAAAACAACGGGGTTATCATCTACATATACATTTACTTCATCTTGTCCTAGTCGTACAAAATTACTCCAACGCAATCCATATTGTAGATTTAACTTGTTTGTAATTTTATGTTCCACATCAATGTATGCTGCAAATTCATTGGCAAATTGTTTGGTAAGTTGGTCTTCTACAATACCTGACTCTTCGCTATTGGGTTCTATTTTACCAGGATTAAATGAGTAGTACACATTGTTAATTCCATAATTCACTTGAATTTTGTCATTGAGGTAATGCTTTAAATCATATTTGAGATTTGCATTAGTGATCCCAGAATCCCATGTGAATCCTACAAAATCAAGATCAAGACCATAAAAGTAATCACTATAAATAATGGATAAGTTAGAGAAAAGCTTATCAGAAAAAAGATGGGTCCATCTAAAGTTCCCTACTGCATTTCCATAATTATTTGAGAAACTATCACTGATGCTAAAGTCATCTCTACCAAAGTAACCAGATAAGTAAATACTGTTATTATCGTTAATCTTGTAATTAAGTTTTGTGTTGAGGTCAAAAAAGGAAGCTCTATTGTCTATGTCAAAAAGAGGTAGGAATAAATTTGCATAGGAAGAACGACCTCCTACTAAAAAAGCACCTTTTTCTTTTTTGATAGGACCTTCTATGAGTAGTCTACTCGAGATAAGACCTAATCCACCATTCACTTTAAATTGTTTACTGTTTCCTTCTTTTTGATAAATGTCCAATACAGAAGAGACTCTTCCTCCAAATCGCGCAGGGATTCCTCCTTTATATAATTTTAAATCTTTAATCGCGTCTGGATTAAATACAGAGAAGAGTCCAAATAAATGAGAAGAATTAAAAATAATAGCTTCATCAAGAAGTATTAAGTTTTGATCGGCGGCACCACCACGAACATTAAAGCCAGATGCGGCTTCACCTGCACTTGTCACACCAGGTAATAAAAGAATAGATTTGATCACATCTGCTTCTCCAAGTACTACGGGAATTCGTTTGATTGTTTCAGCAGAGAGTGAATTGACACTCATCTGTGGTTTTCTAATATTGACACGCTCTACTTTTTCTTCAATAACGATTTCATCAAGAGACTCTGTGGCCAATGTCAACTGAATGTCTTTTCGAATATCTTTATCTAATACGATGGTTTCTGTAATTTCTTTATACCCTAAATAGCTTACAACAATTTGATAGGTGCCTTCGGGTAATGTGATAGAATAAAAACCGTATGAATTTGTAGCTACACCATTTGATAACTCAGGAAATAAGACATTTACTCCTATGAGTGTTTCATTACTCGAATTATCAGATATGGTCCCGCTAAGGGTAAATTTTTCTTGACAAAATGAAGAACCTATTCCTATACAAAACAGGAAAGCAAAGAGTATACTTTTTTTCATAAAAAAGGATTTGTAGTAAATCTAATATCAATTTTTGAGACACAATGTTAAAAAAACAAAAACCTTATTTATGATAAGATTTTTTCGATTTTTCATATTGTTTATGGTAAATCCATAAGTATTTGATAATGAAATCGGGTATACTTTTATACGCTTTCGCGAAAGCGGTCAAATTCTCACTCAATACCATCAAATTCTCATTGATACATTATTAATAGCATACTAAATAGTACATTCGTTTAAGAATTTATAGTACATGAACATAAAATTGCCAAAAGAATTATAGATTTTAAGTCGGTTAGGTTTATATGTAAAAAACGAGTGCTGTTATAGCACTCGTTTTTTTATTCAACTTTTTAGCGGGACCTTAATTTAAAACCCCTTTGTATTATGAATTATATGTTGCTTTATACGCTTTCGCGAAAGCGTACTATGCATCTATAATAGCATTAAAAGTAGCACTAGGTCTCATTGCCGCCGTTGTCTTTTCTGAATTTACGTGATAATAACCGCCTATGTCCATAGGAGCTCCTTGTGCATTGTTTAATTCATCTATAATGGCTTGTTCTTGAGAAGCCATTGCTTCTGCTAAAGGAGTAAACTCTTGTTTTAGATCTTGATCCACATCTTGACTCGCTAAAGCTTGCGCCCAGTACATAGCAAGGTAGAAATGACTCCCTCTATTATCAAGCTCGTGTACTTTACGAGAAGGCGATTTTCTATTTTCTAAGAATTTCACGGTAGCATCATCAAGTGCTTCTGCTAAAACAGCTGCGCGTTTATTATCTGTTGCTTCAGATGTATGTTCTAAAGAAACCGCAAGTGCTAAGAATTCTCCAAGAGAATCCCAACGTAAATGCCCCTCTTTTAAGAACTGTTGTATGTGTTTTGGTGCAGATCCTCCGGCACCTGTTTCAAATAAACCACCACCATTCATGAGAGGTACAATAGAAAGCATTTTTGCACTTGTACCTAATTCTAAAATAGGGAAGAGGTCTGTGTTGTAATCTCTTAATACATTTCCTGTTACAGAAATGGTGTCTTCACCTTTTTTAATACGCTCTAATGTATAACGAGTTGCTTCTACAGGAGACATAATCTGAATGTTTAATCCAGCTGTATCGTGATCCTTCAAGTATACGTTTACTTTTTCAATAAGTTGCGCATCATGAGCTCTTGTTTTATCTAACCAGAAAATAGCCGGAGTTTGTGTAGCCTGAGCTCTCTTTACAGCAAGTTTAACCCAGTCTTGAATAGGCGCATCTTTTACCTGGCACATTCTCCAGATATCACCCGTAGAAACAGTATGCTCTATAAGTGTATTTCCTTGTTCGTCTATTACAGAGACAGTTCCATCACTTTCGATTTCAAAAGTTTTGTCGTGTGATCCGTATTCTTCAGCTTTTTGTGCCATAAGTCCAACATTAGGAACAGTTCCCATTGTGGTAGGGTCAAAAGCACCATGCTTTTTACAAAAATCAATCGTTTCTTGGTAGATTCCTGCATAACTACTATCAGGAATAACAGCTTTTGCATCTTGTAATTCTCCAGCGGTATTCCACATTTTACCCGAAGTACGAATCATAGCCGGCATAGAGGCATCTATAATAACATCACTTGGTACGTGTAAGTTTGTAATTCCTTTATCAGAATTTACCATAGCTACACTTGGACGTTCTGCATAACATGCTTCAATAGCCGCTTCTATTTCTTCACGTTGTGCATCTGGCAATTCTTGTATTTTAGAAAGTATATTCCCAAAACCATTATTTTCTTCAACTCCTAGCTCTTCAAATACCGCTTGATATTTTTCAAATACTGGCGCAAAGAATACACGAATGGCATGTCCAAAAATGATAGGGTCAGAAACTTTCATCATAGTTGCTTTCATGTGTAGTGAAAACAGGATGCCTTTATCTTTAGCGTCTGCTACTTGTTCTTCTAAAAAAGCAATAAGTGCTTTTTTATTCATAACAGTTGCATCAATAATTTCGTCTTTTAATACTGGAACAGCTTCTTTAAGTATGGTTTTGTTACCTGAAGTATCAGTATGTTCTATACGTGCGTTTCCAGTCTGTGTTATGGTTACTGATTTTTCGTTATGACGAAAATCACCTTCTTGCATTGTAGCTACATGGGAAGCAGATTCTGAGCTCCATGCACCCATACTATGAGGGTTGTTTCTTGCATATTGCTTTACAGGTTTAGGTGCACGACGATCTGAATTACCTTCTCTTAATACAGGATTTACAGCACTACCTAATACTTTAGAATAGCGTTTACGTATTTCTTTTTCTTCGTTAGTTTCTGGTTCCTCTGGAAAATCAGGGATAGCATATCCATGACTTTGTAATTCTTTTATAGCCTCTGTAAGCTGAGGTATAGAAGCACTAATATTTGGTAATTTTATAATATTTGCTTCAGGTTGTTTTGCTAATACACCTAAATCAGCTAGAGAATCATTCTGTTTTTGAGCCTCTGTAAGATGATCTGAAAAGTTAGCAATGATTCTGCCTGCTAAAGAAATATCTTCTGTGTCTATTGCTATATTTGAGGATTGAGTAAAACGTTTTACGATAGGTAAGAAGGAATGCGTTGCAAGCATTGGAGCTTCGTCTGTAAACGTATATTTGATGATAGTTTTAGCGTTTGCCATATAAAAGAATTGTTTTTGCTTTGCTCTTAAGTCGTAGTGAACTTAAAAGGATTGCAAATATAGCTATTACGATGCATTTATTATAATGTAGTGAGAGGATGAAATAGGTTAATTTTTTGTAAAAAAATGGTTTTTTATTTCTTGAAGAGATCACATTAATTCCTTTCTTATGAAAAGACAAAAGCCATATCAATGCAAATACATGCTTGATATGGCTTTTTAGGTATTTTAAATAGTAAAAAAACTTGACGTTTGTAAGGGATGTTTCATTCCTATAAAACTATTTAAAATACCTTCAAAACATGAACCATAACCTTGAATTATGATAGGATGTTTTGATGTGATCGCTTTTACTTAAGATTTTTCGATGTACACTTATTGATAGTTGTACGCTATTAATTAATACTACATCTAGCTTTTGCAGCGCTTCTTGTTAGTGGTATCACGATCGAGTTTCTCTATAACATATGTTTTTTGAAACTAGAAAGGCTAATACAATATGAACGAAATCGCTTATTTCGTATTAAACTTAGTATAAATATAGAAGTTATTAGAATACAAAAGTGAAAACAGTATAACTATAATTATCAACCACTTATGAACTTAGGTTGTTAACAATTGTTCATGAAAAAAAGCATTTGATTATAAATCAAATGCTTTTCATATATATTATTTTCTAAAGGTGTTTCCTTTATGAACGCTTCTCTTTGATACGAGCTTTCTTACCAGTAAGACCTCTAAAGTAATAGATACGAGCTCTACGTACACTACCTCTTTTGTTTACTTCTATTTTCTGGATAGATGGTAGGTTTAATGGGAAAACACGTTCTACACCTATTGTTCCAGACATTTTTCTAATTGTAAATGTTTGTGTTCTTCCAGTTCCTCTTAATTGGATAACAACTCCTCTAAAGAACTGTGTACGGCTTTTTTCACCTTCTTTAATTTCGTAATAAACAGTAATGGTATCACCAGCACTAAATTCTGGTAAATCATTCTTTGCTATAAATTCGTCTTGTACAAATTTTACTAAATCTTCCATTGTAATGGATTTTATTATTTTTTAAGTTAGTGCAACGTTCACGATTTTCGTCAGAGGTTGATCTAAGCGGATGCAAAAGTACAATTTTAAATTACTTTAGCAATATTATTTTTGTTGTTTTTTGATTGAATACACTCTATATAATGAATGTAAACAACAAAAAAACTTCTACACATATGTAGAAGTTTTATAAATTTTATCAAGCTGCGACTTAAAGTGCAGCTACGTGCTTAGCCAATTTAGATTTTAAATTAGCTGCTTTGTTAGAATGAATAACATTGCGTTTAGCTAACTTATCTATCATTGAAACTACAGCAGGGTAAAGAGTTTCTGCTTCTTTCTTAGAAGAAAGATCACGTAATTTTTTGATCGCATTACGAGTCGTTTTATGCTGATACTTATTTCTCAGTCTTTTTGCCTCGTTACTTCTGATTCTCTTTAATGCTGACTTGTGATTTGCCATTGTCTTACTTTAGTTATATTATAAAATATGTAGCCCGTAGGGGAATCGAACCCCTCTTACCAGGATGAAAACCTGGCGTCCTAGCCGATAGACGAACGGGCCTAGGTAACATTTAAAACTCAAAACACATCAGTGAATTTTGTTTTTAATGTTGTTTCGTAGCCCGTAGGGGAATCGAACCCCTCTTACCAGGATGAAAACCTGGCGTCCTAGCCGATAGACGAACGGGCCTAGAACAATTGCTTAAATTGCGGATGCAAAAATACAACTATTTTCACACGACACAAGTCTAAATTGAACTTTTTTTAAAATATTTAATATGCCTTTGCAAATAGTACACGTTGCGTAGATGGAGCACCACTATAAACACAAACTCCATCCTCTTTAGGGTTCTCTAAAGGAATACAACGTATTGTAGCTTTAGTAAGTTCTTTAATCTTATTCTCAGTCTCAGTAGTTCCATCCCAATGAGCACTTATAAATCCTCCTTTAGTTTCTAAAATATCTTTGAATTCATCAAAGTTTTGAACTTCTGTAATATGAGAATCTCTATATGTTTTTGCTTTATCATATAGATTTTCTTGAATATCTTTTAGAAGTTGAACTACCGTCTCAACTATAGCTTCTTTAGCAACAAACTCTTTTGTAAGTGTATCCCTCCTTGCGAGTTCTACTGTCCTTTTTTCTAAATCTTTTGGTCCTATTCCAATTCTAAGAGGAACTCCTTTTAATTCATACTCATTAAATTTCCATCCAGGTTTGTGTGTATCTCTATTATCAAACTTAACAGTGACATTATGAAGTCGTAAGTCATTTACAATTTCATTAGCCACCTGAGAAATGGCATCTAGTTGTTCTTGGTTTCTATATATAGGAACAATGACCACTTGATAAGGTGCTAAGTTTGGAGGTAATACCAACCCTTGATCATCACTATGTGTCATGATAAGTGCTCCCATAAGACGTGTAGATACTCCCCAAGAAGTTGCCCATACGTGTTCTTGTTTTCCTTCTTTGGTTGCAAATTTTACATCAAATGCTTTCGCGAAATTTTGCCCTAAGAAATGTGAAGTTCCTGCTTGTAATGCTTTTCCATCTTGCATTAATGCCTCTATGCAAAAAGTTTCATCAGCTCCAGCAAAGCGTTCACTTTCCGTTTTTAATCCTTTAATAACAGGTACTGCTAAGAAATTTTCAACAAAAGTTGCATATACATTATTCATTAAATCTGCTTCAGCGATAGCTTCTTCTTTTGTGGCATGTGCTGTGTGACCTTCTTGCCATAAGAACTCTGCTGTACGTAAAAATAAACGTGTACGCATTTCCCAACGCACTACATTTGCCCATTGATTAATTAATAATGGTAAATCTCTATAAGACTGTATCCATCCTTTATAGGTATTCCAAATAATAGCTTCACTGGTAGGTCTAACTACAAGTTCTTCTTGTAGTTTTGCTTCAGGGTCAACGATTAGTTTTCCTTCATTATCAGGATCCGTTTTAAGTCTATAATGTGTTACAACGGCACATTCTTTAGCAAAACCTTCTGCATTTTTTTCTTCAGCTTCAAAAAGGCTCTTAGGAACAAAAAGAGGGAAATACGCATTTTGATGTCCAGTTTCTTTAAACATCCTATCAAGCTCTGCTTGCATTTTTTCCCAGATAGCAAATCCGTATGGTTTTATGACCATGCATCCACGCACAGCAGAATTTTCTGCTAAATCAGCTTTGACGACAAGTTCATTATACCATTTTGAGTAATCTTCGCTTCTTTTTGTTAAGTTCTTCCCCATAAAAGGTTTTTTTGGCACAAAATTTGTGACTACATTAGACAAATAATAATTAATACAAAATTAGTTATTTTTAGTACGAACAACAATTAAACACTTTAGAGATATGCAACTTTCTTCTACTCTTAAAATCACTCTAAAAACATTCCTTTTTTCTGGACTGGCAGCTATAACACTTTTGTCTTGTAGTTCTTCACAATCTGTATACGACGACGATGGTATATATAATGGTAGTACTACTGCAGCCTCAGAAGAAGAGTCAACTGATAATTTGAGCGCCACAGATCAAGTTTATAAAAACTATTTTGAAGAAGAAGCTGAAGCACTAGGAGATATTATAGAAGAGGATGCAATATTTACAGATGTAGATTCTTATTCTTCAGAAAGCGATGCTGAGTATGTAGAAGGTGATGGGTATACTAGTAACCGTGCCGCATGGGGAGATGAAACAGAATCTACCATTGTAAATGTATATAATAACGGTCCTTTCTGGGGCGGAGGCTACTGGGGCAACGCCTACTGGGGCGGAGGTTTCTGGGGTAACCCTTATTGGGGTGGAGGTTTCTGGGGACCTAGATTCGGAGGTTTCTTTAATCCATACTTTGGATTTGGAAACTTTTATAACCCATACTACTGTTTTGGATATGGAAACGGTTTCGGATTTAGAAATAATTTCGGATATGGAGGAGGTTATTACAATAACTTCGCATACGGAAGCAGATATAATAGAGGAAGAAGTGCAGTCGCATATCATAATGGCAGAAGAACTTCAAGGTCTGCTGTAGCACAAAGAGATGCACGAAGAGCAGCAACTAGGAGTGCATTAGCAAGTCGTACAAATAGTAGATCAAGATCAACTTTTTCAAGAAATAGAGGAACAACAAGACCAAGAACTACAGTAAACAGTAGAGCAAGGGGGATTAACAATAGAAATGGTATTTCTCGTGGAGGTGTAAATGCAAATAACCGTAGTGATCGTAGTCGTTCATCATCAGCATCTAGACCTAGTGGAAATAGTCGTCCTAGTTATTCTAGAGGAGGGAATTCAACGAGACCAAGCGGAAATGCACGTTCTGCAAGAGGTATACGTCCTCAAGGGTCAGCAAGATCAGCAAGACCAGCAAGTCGCCCAACAACAAGGCCTAGTACTTCGAGATCTAGACCATCTTATTCTAGTCCATCAAGAAGTAGTGGTTCAAGAAGTGGTGGCTTCTCAAGAGGAAGTAGTTCTTCAAGATCATCAGGAGGTTCAAGAGGTGGTTCTCGTGGAGGTGGAAGAAGAGGGTAGATCAACACTTTTAGACCTTATTTACAAAAACACCTAGATAGAATATTCACCATGAAAAAAGTATATATACTTGTTGCACTTATGTGTGTGACACTGACATCTTATGCCCAAAGTATTACAGATGGATTACGATTAGGCACAACTGATATTACTGGTACAGCTCGTTTTAGAGCATTAGGAGGAGCATTCGGAGCATTAGGTGGAGACTTAAGCGCTATTGGAATAAATCCAGCAAGTAGTGTCATATTCACAAGAGGAACAACATCATTCACATTAGCCGTAGATAGTTATAATAGCGATGTAAACTACTTTGGAAATTCAAATAATACGTCAGATGAAGATGTTTCTTTTAATCAAGCTGGAGGCGTATTTATAATAGAGGCGAGTCCGAGCTCAAAATGGAATAAAATTGCACTGGCATTTAATTATGATCGTTCAGCAAATTTAGATGATCAGTTTTTTGCTTCAGGAATAGGCAATACTTCTATTGCTAGTTATTTCTCAGAATTTGCACAAGGAGTTCCATTAGATTTATTACAACTTCAAGATGGAGAAAGTATTGCAAGTCTCTATCAGTTTTTAGGAGAGCAAGAAGGATTTGCAGCACAACAAGCATTTTTAGGTTTTCAATCTTTTATAATAGATCCAGAAGACTTTGATAATCCTAACAACATTGCATATACTCCTAATATTGCTGGAAACTCATTCGATCAACGATACTCATTTATATCAGAAGGATATAATAGTAAAGCATCATTTAATATAGGTGCTCAATATGACGAAAGATTATCTTTTGGACTAAATCTTAATTCTCACTTTGCAGATTATACACAATCTACAGAACTAGTTGAATTTAATGATAATGAAGGAAGCCTTATTAATGAAGTGCGATTTCAGAATAGCTTACGTACTATTTCTAATGGCTTTTCTTTCCAGTTAGGAACTATTGCAAAAGTACATCAAAATGTACGTTTAGGTCTTACCTATGATTCCCCAACTTGGTATACCATATCAGAAGAAGGAACACAACGTATCTCTACGAGTGGTAATGATGTAGATGGAGATTTTACCACGTCTATAAACCCTAGAGTAACAAATGTCTTTCAAGATTATGAATTAAGAGTTCCAGGTAGATATACTGGAAGTTTAGCGTATCTTTTTGGTAAAAACGGACTCATTAGTTTTGATTACTCATACTCAGATTTTTCTAATCTTACGTTTAGACCTACAAATGATCCTTTCTTTCAAGACTTAAATCAAGAAATAGAAAATACATTAAAGGGGGTTTCTACCTTTAAAGTAGGAGGTGAGTATCGTATCAAAGAATGGAGCCTAAGAGCTGGATATCGTTTTCAAGAAAGCCCGTATGAAGATGGAGAAACGGTAGGAGATCTTACTGGGTATTCAGTGGGAGCTGGCTATAATTGGGGAAATGTGAAGTTTGATGTTGCTGTAGATCGTTCAGAACAAGATCGCAATCAAGCATTATTCAATACAGGGCTAACAAGCCAAGCTGCAATTCAAAGAAGTAATACAGCTTTTGTAGGAACCATTACATTTAGTTTATAAAAGACGTATTCTATATACTAAAAATAAAAACAGGAGAGTCTTTTTGACTATCCTGTTTTGTTTTTATGATGTATCTTTAAGGTACTTATCATAAAAACGAGATTATACATGAAAAAAATTATTGCTTTTGCGGGGAGTAACAGTAAAAACTCTATTAATGGTCAGTTAATTGACTATTTAGCAAATCAAATCACGAGCGCTTCAGTTTCTGTTGTGAAGCTTACTGACTTTGAGATTCCAATGTATTCTATAGACATAGAAACAGAACAAGGATTTCCTGTAGATGCTACGATCTTGAAGAACAAGATTTCAGAAAGTGATGGCGTTATTATATCTGTAAATGAACATAACGGATCTGTTTCAGCTTTTTTTAAAAATATTCTTGATTGGCTATCTCGTGTAGATCGTAATTTTTTAAGTAGAAAAAAGATATTTTTATTAAGCACTTCTCCTGGTGCAAGAGGTGGTAAAAATGCATTGGAGTATACAAAAGGTACACTACCTCACATGGGGGGAAATGTAGTAGAAAATTTTAGTTTTCCTTCGTTTCAAGAAAATTTTGATAGTACTTCAAAGACAATTACAAATCCTACGCTTGCGATGGGAGTGAGTGAAGTAATTGCTTCTTTCTTGCAAGAAGTAGACGGGTAAATTTATTTTCCTTTTTCTAATAAAGCAATATCAAATGGAGAGCTAAAACTAACTTTTCCGTTAATAACTCTTACTTTTTGTTTTGAATAAGTTTCTATTAGGTATTCCGCTTTCGCGAAAGCTTCATCAACCTGAAACTCTTTTTTCCCGAAAGGGAGATTAAGACCTATCATAACATGATCAGTATATTCGCCTATCGTAAGATGACGGTTAAAGATATACGGCTTATTGCTTATCATAGTATGTTTCCCTGCTCCAATTGCTGGGTGATTTGCTCTAAATTGACCAAGTTTTCTCCAATGCTTTAATATTTCTTTTGTTTCTGGAGAGTTTTTCTGGTCCTCCCAATTCATAAAACTACGCAGCGTTGCATCTCCTTGCGTACCTTCAATAACAAGATTTCTGGCACTTTCATCACCATAATAGATTTGTGATATACCAGGTGTTAGTATTAATTTAGTTCCTGTTTCTTTTGCTTTTTCTCTTGTGACATCAAAGGGTTGTCCGTCATCATGTGAAGTTGCATAATTCGTGATACTTACTTCCTTGTGAGATGAGCGATTAATACTATCATATTTAGCAAATAAGGCTTCATAATCCCCTTGTGCATCGTATTTAAACTGGAAATTGATCAAGTTGTCAAAACCGTTAGCAAAGTAATCTACTTTTGTTCCATCACCAAAGTCAAAAGAACGACCACCATCTACAGAGTAGTTATATACTTCTCCTAGCATAAAGAAATCTGTATCGTCAAGTACTTTATCAGGATGCGCTTTTTTATAGGCTGCAAATGCTTTGTCTGCCTCTTCTCTTAATACCACCCATGACGCTTCATCTACATGTTTTGCAGTATCTACACGATAGGCATCTATTCCTAATTCACGTACATAATCAGTAAGCCATTTAATAATATAATTACGAGGTGTTTTTTTATACTTGTTTTCAGTAAAAAAAGCAGTAAGTTCATTCATTTCTTGTTCATAACGCCCTTCTGCTTTCCATTTTTCAATAAGTAATTTTGGGAGTTCAACTTCTGTAGTACTTTCAGTTAAAATATCAGGTAAGTTTTCTACAAGACTACATGCCGTAGTATTCTCATAGGTAGAAAATTTACAATTAGGGTCTTCTCTTGCCCAATCAGTTCCCCAAAAAGGATCTTGATCAGTAACAGGACCTGTGTGGTTTAAAACAACATCCATAACAATACGTATTCCAGCAGCATGAGCCGCATCTACGACGTCTTTTAAATCATCCATGGTTCCAAAATTTGGATCTAATTGCGTCCAATCTTTAGCCCAATACCCATGGTATCCATATGTAACTCCAGTACCTTCATCTACTGCTCCATGTACTTGCTCAACAACAGGAGTAAACCATAATGCATTTATACCTAATTCATTAAAATATCCTTCTTGAATTTTATCTTTGATTCCTTTTAAGTCACCGCCCTCAAATCCACGCAATACAGCTGTTTTTTTTGATCGATCAAAATGGATATCATTTGTAGGATCTCCATTATTAAAACGATCTGTAAGTAAAAAGTACATATTTGAAGCTTCCCATAAAAATGGTGTCGTTACAACGTCTTCTTCTTCTTCAATACCTTTGGTGCTATCTTCTTTTTTTTCTTCTTTACAAGCTGATACTAAAAACAATAAAAGAAATAAGGGATAAAGCGTATAATTCTTCATGATGATTGATTTGAAAAGCTAAGCTACTAAATTGCATTTAAAAAGCAATCTCTTTTCGCGCAAAGCGAAAGAAAATAAGTACTTTTGATATATTAAAAATGTATTTATGTCATCTTTAAAAGCTTGGATTCAAGCCTCTAGATTACGGACGTTGCCATTATCTATATCCGGCATATTAGTAGGAGGCGCCATGGCGGAGCGTACGGGTTTTTTTGATTGGAAGATATTTGCTTGTGCATTATTGGCTACGTTAGGGTTTCAAGTATTATCAAACTATGCAAATGATTACGGAGATGGAATAAAAGGAACCGATAACGAAGATAGAGTAGGACCTGCCCGTGCCATGCAAAGTGGCTTATTAACCGCATCAGATCTTAAAAGAGGGATTATAGTTACGTCTTTACTTACGAGTATTGTTGTGATCTATTTGATTTATATTTCCTTTGGAGCAGATCAATTACTTTTATCACTTATATATATGTTTTTAGGGATAAGTGCTATTGTAGCAGCTATTAAGTATACCGTTGGGAAAAGTGCCTATGGTTACAAAGGTCTTGGAGATGTTTTTGTGTTTATATTTTTTGGCTTGGTAGCCGTAATGGGATCTTATTTTTTGTATGCACAAAAACTACCCATATATCACTTTTTAGGCGCAGCGACTATAGGATTACTATCTACAACCGTATTGCATCTTAATAATATGAGGGATCGTGAACAAGATCAAAAAGTAGGTAAAAACACACTCGCTGTTATGTTAGGAAAGAATGGTGCGTTACGTTATCATAATATGTTATTTGGTTTTAGTATCATAAGTTGGATTTTGTATTTAGTATTTTCTGAAGCAAAACCTATGTTATTCATTAGTTGCCTTGCATTTTTACCTTTATTAGCTCATTTTATAAAAGTGCAAAAAACTAAAGACCACACAGCTTTAGATCCGCAATTAAAAGTTGTCGCCTTATCTACGTTTTTACTATCCTTATTATTTTTTATTCTTTCTATAACTATTTAATTTCTCTTTCTTGAAAGCTACGTATCATAAACACATACTCAATTTTAAAAGAGCTAGCGGTACTTCCAGAGGTATCTTAAAGACAAAAGAGACATGGTATATTGTTATTGAAGATGGTAATAAGCAAGGAATTGGAGAGTGCGGTATCTTAAGAGGATTAAGCTTTGATGATCGTCCTGATTATGAAGAACGCTTACGTTGGACCTGTGCAAATATTGAAAAAGGACCCGAACTATTGTGGGAGGAGTTAAAAGAATTTCCTAGTATTCAGTTTGGCGTTGAAATGGCTTTTCTATCTCTCGAAGCACAAGATCCTTTTGTGTTATTTCCTTCAAAATTCACAAATTCTAAAGATGCTATAGCTATAAATGGTTTAGTCTGGATGGGTGATGAGGTGTTTATGAAAGCACAGATAGCGCAAAAACTAGAAGCGGGTTTTGATTGTATAAAAATGAAGATAGGTGCTATTGATTTTGATAAAGAGTTAGCCTTACTTCGTTCGATTCGTAAGCACTATGATGCATCAAAAATAACAGTGCGTGTAGATGCTAATGGTGGGTTCGCTTTCGCGAAAGCGCAAGAAGTTCTAAAACAATTAGCACTATTAGATATTCATTCCATAGAACAACCTATCGCAGTAGGACAATGGGAAGAAATGAAACAGCTTTGTGCAGAAACGCCGACACCTATTGCGCTTGATGAAGAACTAATTGGTATCATGGATGTAACAAAAAAGAGAGATATGCTACATGTCATTCGGCCACAATACATTATATTGAAGCCAAGTTTTGTGGGCGGATATCAAGGCAGTGAAGAATGGATAGATCAAGCAGAAGCGTTGGATATAGGATGGTGGATCACATCTGCTTTAGAGAGTAATATAGGCCTTAATGCTATAGCACAATGGACCTATGAATTAAAAGCAAAAGGACCACAAGGATTAGGTACAGGTGGTTTATTTACAAATAATATTCAAGCTCCTTTGGAAGTTAGAAAAGGAGGTTTACACTATAATAATCAAGTAGATTGGGATTTTAATACAGGTACATTATGTTTATAGAACAAGCGTATAAAGGATTACATGAGGGGTGGAGATATATTATCGGATTTTTAATTGTATTCCTTTTTGGATGGCAAATTATAGGAGTAATTCCATTATTTGTGAGTGCTTTTTCCAGATCTTCTAATGTAGGAGAATTTTTAGCCTCTTCTGAAGAGATGTTTATTGATTTATATCCTGGCGAGAGTAATTTTTATTTAGTGCTTGTGATATTTACATTTATAGGAGGTTTGATAGCGCTTATTCCTGTAGTAAAATATTTCCATAGACAACGGTTTGTAAAGATGCTAACCTCTAGAGCTACATTAGATTGGAAAAGAGTGTTTTTTGCGTTTGGTATATGGGGCGCATTTTCTGTTATTACCACTTTTATAGGTTATTACTTAGCGCCAGAAGATTTACAGTGGAATTTTAATTTAATGCCATTTTTAGGACTATTGGCAATCACATTACTATTACTACCATTGCAAACTAGTTTTGAAGAATTTTTATTTAGAGGATATTTAATGCAGGGTATAGGCATGGCTGCTAAAAATAGATTAGCTCCTTTAATCATAACATCTTTAATTTTTGGATTAATGCATGGCTTAAATCCTGAAATTGAAAAGTTAGGATATAGTGTATTGTCTGTGTACATAGGTATAGGGCTCTTTTTAGGAATTATTACATTGATGGATGACGGAATGGAATTAGCACTAGGATTTCATGCAGCAAATAATATGTTTATTGCACTATTGGTAACATCAGATTGGACTGCGTTGCAAACCAATTCTGTGTTTTTGGATGTATCAGAACCTTCTGCGATAGGTCAAATTGTGCCTATATTTATTATTCTACCTATCCTCACATTTGTCTTTGCAAAAAAGTACAAATGGAATAACTGGAAAGAAAAACTTGCAGGACGTATTCTTCCTAAAGAAGAAGTCATAAATTAATAATAACCTCATAGTAAGGTAACTTTAGCTTTATACGAAGCTTGTATTTTGGTTCATTATGGTAAAAAACCCTGAACGATACATACGTGTGCATCCCAAATTTAAACTGAATGGGACGCATTATACGATAGCTTCTTTGCGCACACTAGCTTATGAGTTTATAAAAGAGGGAGAACCTTATGAAGAGTCTGTAGGTGCTTTTTTACTAGACTGGCTTAATGAAAAATCATATGTTACTGTAAAGACATCAGGATCTACCGGAGCCCCTAAGGCTATAAAGATTAAAAAAGCACACATGTCTAATAGTGCAAAGGCGACTGCCAAGCACTTTAAACTGCCAGAAAAAACAACAGCACTTCTTTGTTTACCAGCCGATTTTATAGCGGGTAAAATGATGTTAGTGCGTGCATTGGTATTAGGATGGCATATTGATATGACGCAGCCTAAATCAAATCCTTTAGATAATGTATATCGTCGATATGATTTTTGTGCAATGACCCCTTTTCAATTAGATAATTCATTATCTAGACTACATTTATTATCTAAACTCATTGTTGGAGGAGGTAGTATTTCTGAAGTTTTAAAAAAGGAATTACAAGGAGTTTCTACCAAGATTTATGAAACCTACGGAATGACAGAAACGGTAACGCATATAGCAGCGAGACGTGTAAATCCTAAAAAGAAAAAAGAAGGACGTATCCCTTTTAAGGCATTATCTAAAGTGAGTGTCCATACAGATGATCGCGGTTGTCTTGTTATAAAAGCACCTTTAGTGAGTAGTGACCCTGTTGTTACAAATGACCTTGTTCTATTAGAAACCTATAAAAAATTTATATGGTTAGGTCGTGTAGATAATGTGATTAATAGTGGAGGTATAAAGTTGTATCCAGAACAAATAGAACAAAAACTATCACCAATGATTCATGTGCCTTTTTTTGTAGCTGGCATACCTGATGATGCCTTGGGAGAGAAATTAGCATTATTTGTTGAGCAGGAAGAAGCGTTTGCTTTCGCGAAAGCGGAATACGATGTATCAGATTTTGAAAAGTATGAAATCCCAAAAGTTATTTTTTCGCTTCCGCGGTTTGAACGCACAGCAAATGGAAAATTGCAAAGAGGACAGACCGTTTATAAAATGATTAAAAGTTAGTTTTACTCACCCAACGTCTTAGTTCCCTCATTACTTGTTTTATCCCCTATTAATCTAAAGTAGGTTTGGATTGAATTTAAAAATCAATCCTATGAAAACGTTATTTAAAATTGCATTTGTATTCTTTTTACACACATCACTTTATGCGCAAATAGTTACTATTACCGGAACTGTACATGAAGAAAATGGCCCATTACCAGGCGCTAGTGTCTTAGTAAAAGGGACTTCTAAAATGGTTTCTACAGATTTTGATGGGAAGTATACAATCAACGCATTAGCAACAGATGTGTTAGTGTTTTCTTATGTAGGGTATATGCGACAAGAAGTTACCGTAGGAAGTCAAACAACAATACATGTCACGTTAGCATCAAATAATCAGCTAGATGAGGTTGTCGTTGTTGGGCATGGTATAAAAAGAGAAAAGAAAGCATTAGGATATGCCGTTAGTACAGTAAAATCAGAACAATTGTCCAATCGTACAAAAGGAGATGTAGGTCGGGTACTCTCTGGTAAAGCTTCTGGTGTAGCTATCTCAAATCAAAATGGTATTTCAGGGAGCGCAACTCGTGTTGTTATACGTGGGAATAGTAGTATAAATGGTGGCAACCAAAGGATTGAAATCACTAAAAAAGCCCCTGTTAATGGAACAAACACAACTAAAGTAGATGAAAACCAACCCATATATATAGTAGATGGTGTTCTTATAGATCCCTCTCTTGTTTCTATTGTTGCTCAAATGGATAAGGCTTTAATCAAGAATAAGAAAGTATATAATTCAAAAAAAACGACTAAACGTTTTGGAACAGAAACTAAAAATGGTTGTATAGTTATCAATACGAAACATGGAAACTACCGTGTTGAAAATGATGAAAGCTATAAAGCGTTATTCGAAAATCAATTTAAAAGTGTACTCTTTGACCCGCTTTCTACGATGGCTGTAGATGTTGATAAAGCAGGATATAGTAACATACGTAGAATGATTAATAATGGTCAAGAAATTCCAGTAGATGCTGTGAAAATTGAAGAGATGATCAATTATTTTGAGTACGCATATACACCTCCTACAGATAATAAACCTTTTGCAGTACATTCTGAAGTAATCCAAACACCATGGAATAAAGAGACACAATTAGTACGTATTGGATTAAAAGGAAAAGAATTAAGTACAGATGAACTTCCAGTTTCTAACCTGACATTTTTGATAGATGTTTCTGGATCTATGTCTGATAGGAATAAATTACCATTACTACAATCGGCTTTCGAAATATTGGTAAAGAAGCTTAGGAAAGAAGATACGGTATCTATTGTTGTGTACGCAGGCGCGGCAGGTGTTGTGTTAGAACCAACTTCAGGAGACCAAAAAGAAACGATTATGAAGGCAATTAACAACCTGAGTGCAGGTGGTTCAACAGCTGGTGGTCAAGGAATAGAACTCGCTTATAAAATAGCAAAAGAACACTTTGTGAAGGATGGGAATAATCGCGTTATTCTAGCAACTGATGGTGATTTTAATGTAGGACAAAGTAGTGATAAAGCAATGCAAACCCTAATAGAAGAAAAAAGAGATTCGGGTATTTTTCTAACCTGTTTAGGTTTTGGAATGGGAAATTATAAAGATTCGAAACTAGAAACACTAGCTGATAAAGGAAATGGGAACCATGCGTATATAGATACCATGCAAGAAGCGCATAAGTTTTTAGGAAAAGAATTTGGAGGCACCCTATATACAATAGCAAAAGATGTGAAAATTCAAGTGGAGTTCAACCCTTTATTAGTAAAGTCATACAGACTTATTGGGTATGAAAATAGATTGCTAGCAAATGAAGATTTTGATAACGATGCAAAAGATGCAGGAGAGATAGGAAGTGGGCATACAGTAACAGCTTTATATGAGGTAGTACCTGTAGATTCCTCATATGACCCAACTCCAAGTAATACGCTTAAATATCAAAAGCAAATTCAACATTCAAATACTTCTAATGAATTACTTACGGTGAAGTTTAGATACAAAACACCTGAAGGATCAAAAAGTAAGTTGTTTTCAGAGGTTGTATATAATGATGTTAACTCTATAGATAAAGCTAGTGAAGATGTGAAATTTATTGCTGCCGTGGCGATGTTTGGAATGCAACTTAGAGATTCAAAATATGTGAAAGATATAAAGCAGGAAGATGTATTGGCATTAGCTCAATCTGGTAGAGGAGAAGATACAGATGGATTTAGAGCGGAGTTTATACGTTTGGTAAAAGCTAAATAAGTACGACGGGGTCTATGTGATTAAATAAAACAATAACTAAAAAATATAATTATGAAAAGATATATGATATATGCATTATTGCTATTAATAGGAATACAAGTAAATGCTCAAGAAGACATAGCCACTACAGTTATTAAACTGAAAGATTTAATCACACATGCTGCCGATGCATACCCTAATGAAGAACCACAACAGATTTATTTATTGATAGAGACAGGGGCTTCTGGTATTTCTTCAGACCATCGCTTTTATTTAGAACAAGGAATACAGTTACTTCTTAAAAGATTACAACCTGAAGATAAAATAGCAATAGGTACGTATGGAGGAAACAATACTACAATTGTATCGTATACGGAAGCTTCTAATAGTGATCATATCCTGAAAGAATTACAAAAAATATATACCATCACAAATCAAGATGAAGGCAAAGATGGAATTGATATGGCATATCAATTTGCAAAAAACTATTATGTAGAAGACACAGAAAATAAAGTGATTATGATGCGTAATGATCAGGTAGCTTCACAAAGCATAGCAGCAGATTCAAAAAATGACAAGGAGAAAAAGCATAAAAAGACAAGAGCAGAACGTAAAGAAGCGGGACAATCTTACAAGTTAGGAGGAGCAATTGCTATTACAGCACTTAGCATATTACCAGAAGTGTTAGAGGTAATAAAAGATTAAGATGAAAGATATTGTGTTCTTTTTAAATTTTAGGCATCATTTTTGAAAAGCTGTAAAATGAAATAAAAGATGCATCTTTGTAAAAATTTTTAAAATGAAACGTACAATTGTTTTAGCGCTCGTTCTTTTTCTAGGAACACTTTCGATAGGAGCTCAAAACTTAGGAAGTATTCAACGTGGCCAACGTGGGTATTCGCCTCAACCAAGACAGGTAGATGCTGGTGAGCCCGAAAAACCAGATGTAAATCAGTTGAGTATAGAAAAAGCAACACTTTATAAAGAAATGCTTGGGATAGATGTATTTGAAAAAGAAGTATTGCGTACCTATTTGAAAGATTATTATAGAGCTCGTGTTGATATAGATTATAATCCAGATTTAAAATTTGAGGATAAACAAAAACAAATCAACCTTGAGCAAAAGAAATTTGAAAAAGCACTTAAAGAAGTCTTTTCAGAAGATCAAGTAGAGCAGATACTTATCGAAGAGCAATTTGGTAATAGAGCGAAGGAGAAAAAGAAAGAAGAAAAAGAAGAAAAGAAGAAAAAGAGAAAGAAAAAAAATAAAAAAGGATAATCTCCTTTTTATATAAATATTAAAAAGAGTGCTATACGGCACTCTTTTTTATTTTACGTAATTTTAAATGATCAATTAAATTTATTTCTAATGACAAGAATATATACTTTTTTATTGCTAATACTATCATATAATATTACAGCTCAAGTAGTATCAGAACGAGAGCGTGCAGTAATTGTTGATGATATTTTGGAAGACCGTTTTAATACACTGCTTCCAAAACTTATGGATAGAGCCAATATAGATATGTGGGTGTTAATTTCAAGAGAGTACAACGAAGACCCTGTGTTAAAAACAATGTTGCCTGCAACTTGGTTGAATGCACGAAGACGTACCATCCTTGTTTTTTATAGAGATCAAGAAAAAAATACTATAGAAAAACTAGCAGTAGCGAGATATAATATTGGAAAAAGTATTACTTCAGCTTGGGATAAAGAAAAGGAACCTGACCAATGGAAAGCTTTAGTGAAGCTTATAGAAGCTCGTAATCCTAAAAAAATAGCACTCAACTATTCTGATTATTTTGGTTTGGCAGATGGTGTTGTCCGTACAGATTATAATGAGTTTTTAGAAGCGTTGCCTACTAGTTATGCTTCTAAAATTACATCTGCAGAAGAACTCGCTATTGGTTGGATAGAGACCCGAACACCTAAAGAAATGGTGTATTTTGAACAACTTGTAGATATTACACATGATATCATTAAAGATGCTTTTAGCGCTACGGTAATTACGCCAGGAACAACCACTACAGATGATGTAGTATGGTATTTACGACAACGTGTTACCGATATGGGATTAGAAACTTGGTTTCATCCTACGGTAGATATACAGCGTAGTAATGAGAAATTAGCAAGTCATATAGAATCCTTTTCTAATAGACCCGAAGGCAAGGTTATTCAGAAAGGAGACTTGCTACATTGTGATTTTGGAATCACGTATTTACGATTAAATACCGATTGTCAACAACATGCATATGTGCTAAAAGATGGAGAAACGCAAGCGCCTGACTATTTGGTCAATGCATTTGCAGATGGAAATAGAGTTCAGGATATTTTAACAACTAATTTTAAGACTGGAAAAACGGGAAATCAGATACTATTAAAAGCCTTAAAAGAGGGAAAAGATGATCGGTATTCACCGGCAATTTACACACATCCATTAGGTTTATATGGACATTCTGCAGGTCCTACTATAGGAATGTGGGACAGTCAAGGAGGTGTAGTAGGTACGGGAGACTATCCACTCTATGAAAACACTGCCTACGCTATAGAACTTAACACTACCGTTACTATTCCTGCTTGGAAAAAAGATATTCGTATCATGTTAGAAGAAGCAGGTTTTTGGGGTGAAGAAGGATTTAGATATGTTTCAGGAAGACAAGATGCCTTGATATTGATAGACTAAACAACCATACGATCATGAAAAATCTAATTATTGTAATTGCTGTGTTTTTTGCTTTCGCGAAAGCGCACACAACTCAAGCGCAAACTAAAGAAAACATACTATTTTATTGGGATGCGTCATTATCTATGCAGGATAGGAATCTTGATATAGAATTAGAATATTTAGATACTTTTTTTGAAAAACATAAAGAAGCAGCGGTCCATTTTGTGTCTTTTAGTTCAGAAATTATTTTAGAAGAAGATTATACGATCGTTAATGGAAATTGGGATGCCCTAAAAGCGGAATTAAAAAGTACAGTATATGACGGAGCTGTCTCTTTTGCATCTCTTGATTTCACTATACAAACAGATCGTTTTATACTTTCAACAGATGGAGAAAGTATCTCTTCTGAATTACCTGAAAAAGCAAGCGCGCCTGTTCATATTATCACCAATAATAAGAATCGTTCTATTATGAAATTGGCACTCAACTCAGTCGGTAGCCTAACAAATACAAATAAACTTGCACGCAAAAAAAATAGACAACCTACTCTAGTTACTGGTGTTGTAATAGATGCTAATACTGGAGGAGGACAAGCATTAGAAGGAGCAGTCATTAAAATAGTAGGAGGGGATAAAGAAGTAATTACTGATAGAAAAGGAGCGTATAGTATAGAAGCATTTCCAGAAAGTGTGTTGGAAATATCTTACGTAGGTAAGAAAGCAAGAAGATTTAGAGTTGGTAAGCAACAGACGTTGAATATCATATTTAGTGATCAAGGGGATGTGCTTAAAGAAGTCGTTATTACAAGTAGAGGAAATAATGAGACTGCTGTTGAAGAAAAAGAAGTAGATCTTGGACAACATAAAATCCAGAAAAAGAAATTAGGATATTCTGTAGAGACTATTACAGATAAAGAAATTTCTCAAATAGATACAGATGTGAAACAAGCTGTAAATGGACAATTTGCAGGACTAGAGATTGCAAATGATGCAGCACAAACTAGAGTAGATTTATCTCAGTTTTTAGGAAGACACAAAAACATGACACTTCTTGGAGATCAAACAGGATTGGTGGTTATAGATGGTGTGCCTCAATCTAAAACTGATTCTGGACAATTTTCAGGAAATACAGGAAGCACAGGGATATCAACTCATATTAATCCTGATAATATTGCAAGTATAAGCTATTTAAAAGGACTTGCCGCTACAAATAGATACGGTACACTAGGAAAAGGAGGCGTGATATTGATTACAACAAAATCTGCAATAGCAGGGGAAGTAACAAAAAGAGATACCGCACCTAAAGGAACTACTGCTACATATGCTGATACGGCTATCGAAATAGAAGCACTTCCCAAAACAGAATATATAGCGGCTTTGCAAAAGCACAAAACAATTGACGCCGCTTTTGAAGAATATCTTATACAAAGAGATACGTATGGTAGTACCCCTAGTTTTTATCTCAATGTTGCCGATTATTTTAAAGGATGGAATAATGTAGAAATGACTTCTCGAGTCCTTTCTAATGTTTCTGAAATTGCAAAAAATGATGCAACAGCATTAAGAGCGATGGCTTTTAAAATAGATGAGATTGGGAATAAAAAGAAAGCATTAGAGGTTTATAAATATATCAGTCGAATTAGATCTTTAGAAGTACAATCTTATCGTGATCTAGCACTTTCATATGCAGAAAATGGTGATGTAGGTAATGCTTTTAATATCTATCAAAATATTGTGGAAGGGAAAGGCAATATTGTCGTAAATGCTTCTGGTATAGAAGAAAGCCTTATTAAAGAATATCAAAACTTTATAAAAAAATATAAAAGTGCAATCAATGTAAGTACCATTTTACCTCGATTCTTAAAAGAGCCAGAAAAACTGAAAAAACGTATTGTTTTAGAATGGAATCATCAAGATGCAAAATTTGATTTACAAATTGTAAATCCTCAAAATAGATTCTTTACATGGGAGCATACTGAAAAAGTAGCAGCACAGCGACTTGCTCAAGAAAAGAGAGATGGCTTTCAGATGGAAGAATTTTTCTTAACAGAAGATGATAAAGGAAAATGGACTTTTAATATCATTTATTACGGAAAAATAACAGATGATGATGGATCACCTACGTATATGAAATTTACAGTCTATGATGAGTACGGAACTCCTAAAGAATCTAGAGAAGTAAAAGTAGTACGTTTAATTGATGTAAATCAACCATATACAGTACTGGAGGTTACATTATAAAATTAACGTATGACGGAGTACATCATAAATGATATTTTTAATCAAATACTTGACGATAAAGAACACATTAAACCTGAATTGATTAACAAATCAGATTATCATGATTTAGATTTAATTATTAATTATCTAGAAAATGGGGGTAAAATAGTTACAATGGCTAGTAAGGAAGATTGTAAATTATGTGGAGAAGTAGCAGGTTCTAGAAATTATTTTACAGATGGTAAATGGATTTGGCCTATATGGATAAAACACTATTTGGTACAACATAAATTAAAACTTCCTGAACAATTTATTCTTTATATACGTGAAAATAACTTCAAGATTATGGAGGTAAACCTTATGAGAAAAATTGTTAATCAAGAAATAGACTATGATGTAATTTAATCAGAATTCTATATTTATTCTATTCTAATAACAATACTATTATATTGTAATTTATGAATAGAATTTTAATTCTTCTTACTCCTAGGATGAAATGTGTGTAATACCTCAGAAAGTTGAGATCTGTCTACATGCATATAAATTTCAGTAGTTGTAATACTTTCATGACCAAGCATTTGTTGTATAGAACGTAAGTCGGCACCATTCTGTAATAAATGTGTTGCGAAACTATGCCGAAACGTATGCGGACTAATCGTTTTTTGAATACCCGCTTTAATCGCTAGATCTTTAATAATTGTAAAAACCATAGCTCTTGTGAGCTGTCGTCCTCTACGGTTTAGAAAAAGGGTATTACTATATTCAGGTTTAGGGGCTGTGTGTATCCTAATTTCATTGCGATATAGGTTAATATATTTTTGAGTATGTTGACTTATAGGAACAAAACGTTGTTTATCTCCTTTTCCTATTACATTAATAAATCCTTCTTCAAAATATAAATCTGAAAGTTGTAAACTGATTAATTCAGAGACTCGAAGTCCACATGCATACAAACATTCTAGCATAGCTCTGTTACGCTCTCCTTGTGGATGACCTAAGTCTATAGCAGCAATCAACTGATCTATTTCTTCTTCAGACAGCGTATCTGGTAGTTTACGTCCAATTTTTGGAGGTTCTATTAAATCAGTAGGATTGTCATCACGATAATCTTCAAAGATGAGGTAATTAAAAAAACCTTTTAGTCCAGATATAATACGTGCTTGTGATCTAGGTTGTACTTCTTTAGCAATATCATATATAAATTTCTGAATCTCTTCTTTTCCAATTGTAATAGGGCTTTTTGTGATCTTATGTGCCTCAAGAAATCGAATCAATTTTGTAATATCTCTAGAATAATTGGAAATCGTATTATCAGAGAGTCCGCGTTCAATACGTAAGTAGTGTTTATAATCTGTAATACTATGTTTCCAATTCATGTAAGTATATCTTCTTTTTTATGGCTACTCTTAGCATATAGTAAGATAAGTAACCTAAAAATACTTGTTCTATTTGATTTAACGAATGAATCCTAATAAAATCTAATTCATAAATTAAAAATAAAGCCGTGAAGAAAACTATATTATTTGGATATTTTACTAGGTAAACCCAAATGCTAATTAATATACTAAAGATTTTAAATACTCGTTATTGCCTAAAGTTGAATTAACTAAAGAAATATAAACTATGAAAAAAATCATTTTATTTGTTACAATTGGGATATTAACCATTTTAGGAGTAAGTGCTCAAAACATTCATTTTGGTGCTAAAGGAGGTGTCAATTTAGCCTCTCTAGACATTGAAAATGCAGTTGGAACTATAAATGGAAGAACTTCTTTCCATCTAGGAGGAGTGGTGAATATAGAACTTACTGAAAATGTTGGGATTCAACCCGAGTTTTTGTATTCTGCCCAAGGAGCAAATTCAAATGTTAATGGATTTGAGTCTACCATAAAATTAGATTACATTAACGTACCAGTTTTATTAGATTATAAAGTTTTAGATAGCTTTAGTTTACAAGCAGGTCCTCAAATAGGGTTTAATATTAACGCAGAAACAGAAGCTGACAATAGTACATTTGATATACCTGGTGCTGAAACTATAGATCTTGCTTTAGCTTTTGGAGCACAGTATAAATTAGAACAAGGAATTTTCTTTCAGGGGCGATATAGTCTTGGTCTTACAGATTATGCCCAAGGGTTACGTTCAAGAAATAATGTGTTTTCACTTTCAGTAGGATACTTCTTCAATTAAAAAATCTAGTGTAAAAAAAGTGCTTTTATAGTTGAAAGCACTTTTTTATGCATTGTAATCTGTTGTTTTTATGCTTTCGCGAAAGCGTATATTAAAATATCATCATTGATAAAATAAAGTTAGTAGATAAAACTACGTATTATAAATGGTCTCCATCTCCTAGGAAAAAGAGAACCTGAAATATATGGAGGAAAGTCCTTTTGAAGATTAATTTAAAGAACTACCATCTAGCTACAATACGTACTTGTGATCTAGGTTGTAATATCATATAATAAATTTCTGAGTCTCTTCTTTTCAATTGTAATAGAACTTTTTGCAATACTTCCGATTGTATAAGAAATAAGAAGTTTAAAAATACTTGTCTTATTATGGAATCTAAAGGAATACGACAGTTTCTAACTAAAAGAGATACACAGTAATTTTAATTAATACAGTATTCAGTTTTTCTAGTTTTAAGAAAAGTTTACAAAATAAAAACCTGTTTATCTTGTAACAATTTGTAACTATGTATACTAATACTTAACAAAAACAATTAATTACAATTATGAGAAAAATTATTTTAGGGGCTGCGATTGCAGTATTAACCATTACCGGAATGAATGCTCAAGAAACTACATTTGGAGTAAAAGCAGGTTTTTCAAGCGCATCTGCCACACTTGAAGCAGGAGGACAAGATGTTTCTGCTAGCGAGAGTGGGTTTTTTGTAGGAGTTGTCGCAGATTTTACAGTTTCTGACCAATTTCATGTTACGCCAAGTGCTTTGTATACAAACATAGATGATACGGGCTTCTTACAAATACCTGTTTTAGGTAAATACTTAATAGGAGAAGGAGGGTTTAATGTACAAGCTGGACCACAATTTAACCTTATTCTAGAAGAAACTGCAGACGATTTCTCATCGTTATCTGTAGGATTAACAGGAGGTCTTGGGTATGACTTTACAGAAAAGTTTTTTGCAGAAGCTCATTATCACCTTCAGTTAACAAACAGTTTTACAGGAGATGGAGATATTACTGCTAGAACTGATTTTTTCAACGTTGGTGTTGGATATAGATTTTAATATACACAATAACTAAACTAGTTATTGATCATCCTAAGCGTCTATTTATATAGACGCTTTTTTATGCCTTGTGATGTAGGCTTTTTACGCTTTCGCGAAATAATATACTAGACCTGTTGAAGTCGCATATATTCTATGAAATGTGCATGACTGAAAATTTAGATGTAACAAATAGTTTTATTCGAATATACATTCTAAACCTTCAAATTTGAAGTAGATCATAGCATTTAGAAAATAATTATTAGTTTGTTGGGTAAGATTTTGTAATTATGTGAACTAGTACATAACAAAACAATTAATTACAATTATGAAAAAAATTATTTTAGGAGCTGCTATAGCAGTATTAACCATCACAGGAATGAATGCTCAAGAAACTACATTTGGAGTTAAAGCAGGTTTTTCAAGTGCCTCTGCAACCGTTGAAGCAGGAGGACAAGATATTTCTGCTAGCGAGAGCGGATTTTTTGTAGGAGTTGTCGCAGATTTTACAGTTTCTGACCAATTTCACGTTACGCCAAGTGCATTGTATACAAACATAGATGATACGGGCTTCTTACAAATTCCTGTTTTAGGAAAATACCTTATAGGAGAAGGAGGATTTAATATTCAGGCTGGTCCTCAGTTTAATCTTATTTTAGAAGAAACTGCAGACGACTTTTCATCGTTATCTGTAGGATTAACAGGAGGATTTGGATATGACTTTACAGAAAAGTTTTTTGCAGAAGCTCATTATCACCTTCAGTTAACAAATAGTTTTACAGGTGATGGAGATATTACAGCTAGAACTGATTTTTTCAACGTTGGTGTTGGATATAGATTTTAATATATACAATAACTAAACTAATTATTGATCATCCTAAGCGTCTATTTATTTAGACGCTTTTTTTATGCCTTGTAATGTAGTATTTTTACGTTTTCGAGAAACATCGTGACGTAGAAGTTTATGCTGAGCGAAGCCGAAGTACGAAAGTTAACACTTATGAAACTACGCATTATTAATGGTCCAAATCTGAATCTCTTAGGAAAGAGAGAACCTGAAATATATGGTGGGAAATCTTTTGAAGATTATTTTAAAGATTTACAACATAAATATCCAAGTATTGAATTTTCTTATATTCAATCAAATATAGAAGGGGAGTTGATTACTCATATTCAAGACTCTGATGATGTATATGACGGAATTATTTTGAATGCAGCTGCTTATACACATACTTCGGTTGGGATTGGCGATGCTGTAGCTGCGATAGGAACTCCTGTTATTGAAGTGCATATTTCTAACACATTTACAAGAGAAGAATTTAGACATCAATCCTATATTTCAAAATATGCAAAAGGTGTTGTCTTAGGATTCGGTCTACAGAGCTATGATCTAGCTATCCAAAGCTTTTTATAAGATATATGAACAAAACATATTTTAATTGGAGTAGTGGTAAAGATTCTAGTTTAGCATTATATAAAATCTTACAAAACGACCAGTACGCTATTTCAAAACTAGTGACAACCATAAACTCAGATTATAAACGTGTGTCCATGCATGGATTACGTATAGCACTTTTAGAACAACAAGCGCAAAGTATAGGACTACCATTACATACTATAGAATTTCCTGCAGCGGTTTCTATGGAAAGCTACTCAAATACCATGAAAAAAGAAGTAACCCAACTTCGTTCAGATGGTTATACACATGGTGTTTTTGGAGATATTTTTCTAGAAGATTTAAGAGCGTATAGAGATGAACAATTAGCAGAAGTAGGAATAGAAGGCGTATATCCTTTATGGAAAAAAGATACTAAAGCACTACTTAAAGAGTTTATTGATTTGGGGTTTAAAGCCATTACAGTATGTGTAAACGCTAAGCATTTGGATGAACATTTTTGTGGAAGAATCATAGACGAATCTTTTATAGAAGATTTACCTGATACTGTTGACGTATGTGGTGAAAATGGAGAGTTTCATACGTTTGTATATGACGGTCCTATATTTAAAAACCCAATCCCTTTTACCATAGGAGAGAAGGTACTAAGAGGCTATGATAAAGCAGATAATGATGATGATAATTGCTTTATTGATGAAGATGATCAGAAATCTTGGGATACAGCCTTTTGGTATTGTGATTTAATCGCTCATAAAACATGAAAGCCTCACATATGAGTGAGACTTTTTATAAATAATAGTATTATTCAACTTGAAATGTAGTCATTAATAAATCTTCTTTTTTCGATGAATTCCCTACATATACTTCATACTCCATATGTTCAATTTCCCAAGATTTAGTCTCTGGATTATACCAAGCTAAATCCTTAATAGGGATTTGTAACTCAACCCCTTTAGTTTCTTTAGGGAGTATACTTATTTTTTTAAAGTCTCTTAGTAACTTTACAGGACGATCTACTTTTGAATTTTTAAAACCAATATACATCTGGGCAACATCTTTAGAAGGTATAGTGCCTTCATTTCTGATTTGAACAGTAATACTAAGACTATCATCAATAGATAAAGAAGATTGTTTTACTTGTAAAGAATCATATTTGAATTGTGTATATGATAAACCATAGCCAAATGGATATGCAGTTTCAATATGAGCTTTGTCAAATAAGGTGTAACCATGATAGTAATCATATGTAATTTCCTTAGTGTAAGGAGTGAAATATGGATAGTCTTTAACATTCTTTGCAATGGAAAAAGGTAGTTTTCCACTAGGACTCACATCTCCATATAATATATTTGCTAATGCGCTTCCTCCTTCCATTCCAGAATACCAAGAAAACAAGATAGTAGGCACTTGATCTTCCCAAGAAGACATATCTATAGCGCTACCTCCTATATAAACAATAGCTAGTTGTTTGTTTACAGGTGCAATTGTTTTAATTAAATTTTCATCACTATGTAAAAGACGTAAGTCTACACGATCTCCTCCAAAAGAAGTATTATCAGTGGGTTTTCCATTTTCGGCAGCTTCTAGCATTTTATCACGACTAAATATAATATACTCTCCTTCATCTTCATGAGTAAAACCTACAATTAAGATAACTTCATCCGCCTCACTAGCAATTTGTTTAGCAGTTTCTATATCACTACCATCATTGAATATTACTTCATTACCAAGAGCTTCTTGATATTTCTTTATACCTTCATAAGGAGTTTCTACATACATAGGAGTAGCGTTACTACTCCCTCTATCTCCTGTGTTTTCTATATCAGCTATTCGTCCTATAACAGCTATTTTTTTTCCACGTTCCTTTTTAAATGGTAGTACATTTTCATTCTTTAGAAGAACCATACTTTCTTCGGCTACACTACGTGCTAAGTCAATGCTTGAAGCTTTCCCAATAACACTATGCGGGTACTTATCTTGATCGTTAACTAATGCATATTTGAGGCGTGTCGCTAACGATTCAATAACCAATTGATCAATTTGTTTTTCTGTAATTTCTCCGTTAGTAATAGCTGTTTCTATAACGTCAGAAGTGTAGGCTTGTTGAAATGGCATTTCTACATTGAGACCTGCCTGTATTCCTTTTACACCATCGTAAAGACCAAATACCCAATCGGTGGTTATAAAACCATCAAATTCCCATTCATTTTTAAGAATGTCAGTAAGCAAATATTTATTCTCTGCACAAAAATCCCCATTCACTGAATTATAAGCACTCATGATAGAAGCTGGTTTGCCTTCTTGTATAATTTTTTTCCAATGGGGTAGATAGACTTCACGTAATGTACGTTCATCTACTTTTACATCAACAATCCAGCGAGAGTTGTCGATACTATTTAAAACAAAATGCTTAGGACATGCCATAATATTATTCTTCTCTAACCCTTTAACAGCAGCAACACCAAATTCTCCCATAAGCCATGGATCTTCTCCATATGTTTCCTGAGCACGTCCCCAACCAGGGTGACGTAATATATTAATGCATGGAGTTGCACCATAATTTACCCGATTAGCACGCATTTCTGAAGAGATTACTTTATTGACTTCATATTCTAGCGCTGGATTCCAAGTAGCTCCACGCGCCATTCCTACAGGAAATGTTGTAACAGCATCTATCTCTTTATCTAATACTCTGGCACCTCTAGGGCCATCAGAAAGTACCCATGGCGGAATGCCCAAACGATCATTTTTTCCAACATAGACATGAGGAAATCGTTCTTTTAATACAGCATTTATAACAAACTTTGTCATACCACCTCCATAAGACTCTCCATACATTTGTTGAATTTTTTCCTCAAGTGTCATTTGAGAAACTAACTCCTTTGCAATCTCTTTTGTGTCAGATGAGGTTATTTTAGTTTTTAAATTAGTGTCAGTGATATACAGACTGTACATATCATAATTTGAATTCTTATAATATAGATATCCACTCACTATGCATAATAACAATAAGAAAATTCCCAAAAATTTTAGAATTCTCTTTATCCATTTTTTTAAATTAGATTTTGACATAATGTGGCTTTTTGCCACAAATATAAAATAAATGTGGCATATCGCCACAAATCAGTATTTTTACGGTATGAATTTAAAGACTTTTTTAGAAGAAGGAGAAGAACATTATTTGCCTAATATATCAGTAGATATAGTGATCTTAGGATATCAGGAAGGGATACTTAAAGTAATATTACAGCAATTAGATGATAAATGGTGTTTGCCAGGAGGATATATTAGAAAGGAAGAGTCTGTAAGTGATGCAGCGATTAGAGTATTAGAAGAACGTACAGGATTAAAACAATCATACTTGCAACTTTTTCAAGTTTTTGGAAGTCCTAATAGAAGTTTTTCAGATCAATTTAAAACGATTTTAGAGAAAAATGGATATACTTGGCATAAGGACTTATGGATTAATCAGCGGTTTATAACACTTGCTCATTATGCCTTAGTAGATATAGATAAAGTATTTCCAAATGGGGGATTATTTTCGCTAGACTATGGTTGGTTTCCTCTTGATAATTTGCCTACTATGCATATGGATCATGAAGCAATTGTGGTTGATTCAAAAGAACAACTTAAAAGAGATATTACGGTAGAGCATATTTCGTTTAAATTGTTACCAGAAACATTTACAATGCCAGAGTTGCAAAAATTACATGAAGCAATTTTGGATAAGAAATTAGAGCGAAGTCGTTTTCAAAAGAAAATGCTATCGATGGAAGTTTTTGAACGTTTACCTGAACCTAAAGAAAATGCGCCACGTCGTAAACCTTATGTATATAGATTTAAGGTATAATCTGTTATAAATGGAATGCTTCTATATACGCTTTCGCGAAAGCGTATACACTCAAAAAATCATACACTAAAAAAGGTCTACTAAATGTAGCAGACCTCTTATAGTATATATAGTATTTTATGATCGCCTTATAAATGAATTACTTCATCATACGCATCAGCGACAGCTTCCATCACCGCTTCACTCATTGTTGGGTGAGGGTGAATTGTTTTTAATACTTCATGCCCAGTAGTTTCTAACTTACGACCTAAAACAGCTTCAGCAATCATATCGGTTACACCAGCACCAATCATGTGACATCCAAGCCATTCTCCGTATTTTGCATCAAAAATTACTTTTACAAAACCATCTTTGGCTCCCGAAGCACTTGCTTTACCAGATGCAGAAAATGGGAACTTACCAACTTTGAGTTCATAACCCGCTTCTTTAGCTTGTTTTTCTGTCATTCCAACACTTGCAATTTCTGGAGTTGCATACGTACATCCAGGAATATTAGAATAATCGATAGCTTCTACATGCATACCTGCTATTTTCTCTACACAAGTAATCCCTTCGGCAGAAGCAACGTGTGCAAGCGCGGGGCCTTTAGTGACATCACCAATAGCGTAATATCCAGGCATATTAGTTTGGTACCAGTCATTTACAATGATCTTATCTCGATCTACAACAATACCAACATCTTCTAACCCTATATTTTCAATATTTGTTTTAATTCCAACAGCAGAAAGTACAATATCTGCTTCTAGTGTTTCTTCTCCTTTTTTAGTTTTAACTGTAGCTTTTACTCCGCTATCAGTTTTTTCAACTTTCTCAACAGAACTATTAGTCATTACTTTAATACCTGCTTTCTTCATAGAACGCTCAAATTGTTTTGAAACATCTACATCTTCTACAGGTACTACCGTAGGCATATATTCTACAATAGTCACTTCGGTTCCCATTGAGTTATAAAAACTAGCAAACTCTACACCGATAGCACCAGAACCTACAACAATCATTTTCTTAGGTTGCTCAGGTAATGTCATTGCTTCGCGGTATCCAATAACTGTTTTTCCGTCTTGAGGTAAACTAGGAAGTTCTCTAGAGCGAGCTCCAGTAGCAATGATGATATGATCAGCACTATAATCTTTACCGTCAACTTCTACTTTTTTTCCAGGTTTAATTTTTCCGTATCCTTCAATAACGTCAATTTTATTCTTTTTCATTAGGAATTGAACACCTTTGCTCATTCCTTCTGCAACACCACGACTACGTTTTACAACAGCAGCAAAATCTTTGTCGGCGTTTTCTACTTTAAGACCGTAATCTTCTGCATGTTTAAGGTATTCAAATACTTGAGCACTTTTAAGTAATGCTTTTGTTGGGATACACCCCCAATTTAAACATACACCTCCAAGGCTTTCTTTTTCTACAACTGCAGTTTTTAAACCCAGTTGAGAAGCTCTAATAGCTGTTACATATCCGCCAGGGCCACTCCCTAAAACGATAACATCATACTTGCTCATATTTAGATTTTTTATGGTCTATTTTATAGTGCGAAAATACATATTAAACACCATATCTTAAAACTAAAACCCTGAAGTGTTTCTTCAGGATTCTAATTGGTTGTTATATTTAAAAAGGAAATCATCCTTTAAAATTAATACTAGCAGAATTTACACAGTACCGTTGTCCAGTTTCTGTTGGACCATCATTAAATACGTGCCCTAAGTGAGAACCACAATTTGCACATACTATTTCAGTACGTATCATCCCATGCGTAGTATCTCTTATGTACTCTACAGTACCCTCTATAGAAGCATCAAAACTTGGCCATCCACATCCACTATCAAACTTATTTGTACTCTCAAATAGTTGCGTATTACAAGCCCCACAATTGTAAGCCCCATTTTCTGCGTGTAAGTTATACTCACCAGTAAACGGGCGCTCGGTTCCCTTTTTACGCAATATGGCATAACGTTCTGGACCTAATTCTTCTAGCCACTCTGCTTCGGTTTTTTCGATAGGGTATTTTTTCATAATCAATTTATTTCCTCACTTCGATTATGCTCAGCATAAACTCCAGCAGAAATCTTTTTAAATTAGTTCTAAACCACATTTGTATATGTAGTCTTTTCTTATTCTTCTCCTTCAGGTACAAAAACTAATGCATCTCCATTAATACAGTGACGCTTACCCGTTGTGTTTCTCGGTCCGTCGCCAAAGACATGTCCTAAATGACCTCCGCAATTGGCACAGTGTTCTTCTACTCTTGTATATCCTAATTTACGATCTGTAGAATAGGCGACATTCTCTCCGATAGGACGATCAAAACTAGGCCATCCAGTCCCGCTATCAAATTTATGCTTTCCCTCAAAGAGTGCAATACCACATCCAGCACATTTATACGTTCCGTTAGAATAGTTTTTATTTAATTTACTTGAAAAAGGTCGCTCCGTACCTTCTTGTCGTAATATATAGTATTGATCTGCTGTTAATTCAGCCTTCCATTCGGCATCTGTTTTTTGAACTGGAAATACTTCAGGCTCTTTTTCTTGTGCTTTTCCATTACAACTTATAAGTACCAATGTAAATAAAGCTATTGCAAATTGTCTTATCATGACTTTTTCTTTTTATGTAAAAATACGATTTATCATATTTTCTGTCGTTAAAACTATTCTAAAATGACATAATTAGATAAACTTTTATAAGGGTAAACTACAACGTTGTAAGTGTATTTAACTATTTGTAAAACAGTGTTTTATGTATTTGTTTTTGAATATTTATATTAAAAATTTAATGTAATTTTTACATATAAATAGGTGTAATACAAGAGATTTGTTTTAAATTAATAAACTTGTATACCTATTAACCACCGTTCATGAAGATTATACATATAAGTGCAGAGTGCTATCCTATAGCTAAAGTTGGGGGTCTTGCAGATGTTGTAGGCGCATTACCAAAATATCAAAATAGAATAGGGCATCATGCCACTGTTTTGATGCCGTACTATGAGACAGCTTATGTAGAAAAAGCAACCACTGTAGTTGATTTTTGCTATACCCTAGTGATGAATCAAAAAACCTATTTTGCAGAAGTACTTTCAGTACAGGACCCAGCATTAGGTTTTCCGTTATTTCTAATACGTATCGCTGACTTAACAGATCGAAAAGACGTATATGGTTATGAAGATGATGCGTTACGTTTTGTGGCTTTTCAACGGGTAGCATTACAATGGATTTTAAGTAAGGATACACTTCCTGAGGTGGTACATTGCCATGATCATCATACAGGACTTGTGCCATTTATGATGAGTCGATGTGAAGATTTTGCTACGCTTAAAAATATTCCGACGGTACTCTCGATACATAATGCACAATATCAAGGACAGTTTTCTCACGAAATGGAGAATATCTTGCCACGCTTTCGCGAAAGCGATATAGGATTACTTGACTGGGATAGCATGATTAATCCGCTGGCTGCAGCTATTAAATGTGCATGGCGCGTAAATACAGTTTCTCCTTCTTATATGGAAGAATTGAAACAGAAAGCCAACGGACTAGAATGGTTATTGAATCATGAACGTGCGAAATGTGTAGGGATCTTAAATGGTATAGATGCCGAAACATGGGATCCTGCAACAGATACTTATCTACATAAAAACTATACCATACGGACCAGACAATCTGGACGTAAAGTCAATAAAGAGGCATTGTGTGATGAGTTTGGCTTGGATGCGAGCAAGCCGCTATTTGGTTTTATAGGCCGCTTGGTGTGGGAAAAAGGCGCCGATATCTTACCAACAATTATAGACAAAGCATTACAAGAGTATGATGTGAATATTATATTATTAGGTTCAGGTTCGCCAGAAGTAGAATCTCAATTGGCCGATTTAGCCATAAAATACAAGGGCCGTTATAATGCCTATATAGGTTATGAAGAACGGATGTCTCATCAGGTATATGCAGGAGCAGACTTTTTATTAATGCCGAGTCGCGTAGAACCTTGCGGACTCAACCAAATGTATTCGTTACGTTATGGGTGTATGCCTATTGTAAGACGTACAGGTGGACTTAAAGATACAGTCATTGATTTAGGAGAAGAAGGTGGATTTGGGATTTGTCATGATCATACTTCAGTAGAAGATGTTGTATATAGTATAGGAAGAGCGGTAACGCATTTTAAAAACCAAAAGAAGTTTAAAGAAATACAAAAGACAATGATGCATTTAGAACACAGTTGGGAAAACTCAGCTCAAATGTATGTATCTTTATATAATCAGTTAAAATAGAATAGAAATGAATAAAAAGGTATTAGCAATTATTTTAGGGGGAGGACAAGGATCAAGATTATACCCACTTACAAAAATGCGATCAAAACCAGCAGTGCCTATCGCTGGAAAATATCGTTTGGTAGATATTCCTATATCTAATTGTATCAATTCTAATATCAAACGTATGTTTGTTTTAACCCAGTTTAATTCTGCTTCCTTAAACAAGCATATCAAGCATACCTATCAATTTAGCTATTTTTCAAATGCCTTTGTAGATATCTTAGCAGCAGAGCAAACACCCGAAAATAAAGGCTGGTTTCAAGGTACCGCAGATGCCGTTCGTCAAAGCATGCATCACTTTAAAGGTTATGAGTCTGATTATATTCTCATTCTTTCTGGAGATCAATTATACCAAATGGACTTCAATAAAATGTTAGAAGCTCACATAGAAGCAGATGCTAAAATTAGTATAGCATCCCTTCCTGTAAATGCTAAAGACGCTACATCCTTTGGGATTTTAAAAACAAATGAAGATCAAACCATAGGTTCTTTTATAGAAAAACCAGATACATCATTATTACCAGAATGGAAGTCACCAGTTTCTTCAGCTATGAAGAAGCAAGGAAAACATTACTTAGCTTCTATGGGGATTTATATCTTTAATAAAGACCTGTTAGTAGACTTATTAGAAGGTACAGATACTATGGATTTTGGGAAAGAAATTATACCACAATCTATCAACGATCATAAAGTATTAAGTTATGCTTATGAAGGCTATTGGACAGATATAGGAAATATAGATTCGTTCTTTGAAGCCAATATTGATCTTACAGCAGATATTCCTAAATTTAATTTATTTAATAGAGATCAAAGTGTTTTAACACGCCCTCGTGTATTACCTCCCACAAAAATATCAGGAACGACTCTCGAAAAATCAATTATAGCAGAAGGAAGTATCATTCATGGAAGTCGTATTGCAAATTCTGTTATAGGAATTCGTTCAAGGGTAGGAAAAGGTACCGTGATTGAAAACTCCTATGTCATGGGAAGTAATCGCTTTTTAGATCTAGAAGAAATTGACGCCGCACGCGCAAAAGGGACACCTCATGAAGGAATAGGAGATCGTTGTTTTATCACCAATTGTATTATTGATAAAAATGTAAAAATTGGGGATGATGTTCGTATTACTGGTGGAAAGCATTTAGAGGATGTTGAGACAGATACCTATGTAGTAAGAGATGGTATTGTGGTTGTTAAAAACGGAGCCTTGATTCCTTCGGGAACGATTATTTAAGTATGAGTAATGTACAAACCTACAGTCTGTTTACAGACTTTGATATTTCACTTTTTAAGGCTGGAAAACACTTTCGTTTACACGAAAAAATGGGTTCGCATATCTGCACGGTAAATGGTGTAGAAGGTACCTATTTTGCAGTTTGGGCACCTAGTGCCAATCAAGTATCGGTCATTGGAGATTTCAATCATTGGCAAGATGGCGCACATCTGTTACAAGTACGATGGGATGCAAGTGGTATCTGGGAAGGCTTTATTCCTAATGTAGGTCATAGTGATGCCTATAAATACAAGATTCATTCTAATCATAACGGGATTGTTACTGAAAAAGCAGATCCTTTTGCAAGACGTGCTGAGCATCCACCTAAAACAGCTTCGATTGTTTATAGTACTGACCATGTTTGGAAAGATACAGACTGGATGCAAAAGCGTCACAAGCATAATAGCTTAAATGCCCCTTTCTCTGTATATGAACTACATATAGGTTCGTGGAAACGAAAAGCCGAAGAAAACAATCGAAGTCTAAGCTATTCAGAACTGGCAACAGAGTTAGTAGCTTATGTAAAAGAAATGAACTTTACCCATGTAGAATTCATGCCTATTATGGAATATCCCTATGATCCAAGTTGGGGCTACCAACTCACAGGGTATTTTGCACCTACGTCTCGTTTTGGATATCCAGAAGAACTCATGACACTCATAGATGCATTTCATCAAAACGACATTGGTGTCATTCTAGATTGGGTGCCGTCCCATTTTCCAGAAGATGCACACGGACTAGGAAACTTTGACGGTACTGCCTGTTATGAACATCCAGATCGTCGTAAAGGCTATCATCCCGATTGGAAATCCTTGATATTTAATTATGAACGTAATGAAGTGCGTTCCTTTTTAATTAGCAATGCGTTATTCTGGTTAGATCAATATCACATAGATGGCTTACGTGTAGATGCGGTGGCCTCTATGCTATATCTAGATTATAGTCGAGAAGAAGGAGAGTGGGAACCTAATGAGCAGGGAGGAAGAGAAAACCTAGCTGTGATTAGTTTTCTAAAAGAACTCAATCAAGAAGTATATGCCAGCTTCCCAGATGTACAAACCATCGCCGAAGAATCTACAAGCTTTCCAATGGTAAGTAAACCTGTATTTGTAGGCGGATTAGGTTTTGGTATGAAATGGATGATGGGCTGGATGCATGATACACTCTCTTATTTTAAAAGAGATACCTTATACAGAAACCATCATCATAATGAGATTAGTTTTAGTATGACCTATGGGTTTACAGAAAATTTCATGCTTCCTTTATCACATGATGAGGTGGTGTATGGGAAACAATCTATACTAGGACGTATGCCTGGTGATGAGTGGCAGCGTTTTGCAAATCTTAGATTATTATATACCTATATGTATACCCACCCTGGAGGGAAATTGCTGTTTATGGGAAGCGAATTTGGACAAGGGTCTGAATGGAATTTTCAAGAACAATTAGATTGGTATGTCTTACAATATGATATCCATAAAGGTGTACAGAAAACAGTGGCAGATTTGAATCATTTATATAGAACAGTGCCCTCATTATATGAAAAACAGTTTGAGGCAGATGGTTTTGAATGGGTCGCCCATGACGATAGTGAAAATGCAGTGTTAAGCTATATTCGTAAAGGGAATAATGCTGATACGTTGGTGATAGGAGTATTTAATATGACGCCTGTACCACGTACAACATATCGTATTGGAGTGCCCCAAAAAGGAACCTTACGAGAACTATTTAATAGTGATGCCTCTATATATGGAGGAACAGGAGATTATCATAATAAAAATCTCAAGGTTTCAAAAACTTCATGGAACGGTAAATCCCATTCCGCAGAAATTGTGGTGCCACCGCTTGGAGGAATTGTATTGGAATTAAAATCATAAAAATAGTGTGAATAATACGTAGTACGCTTTAACGCTACGCTCTCCCTTTTGGTCGTGAATCTCGCAAGCTCGATTTCGCGAAAGCGTATAAAATACCTTCAAAAACAAGATAGCGACCTTATAATAACACTACGAAAACGTTAGCGTTAATAACTTATTGCGATTAATTTTCTTCTTTTAAATAGATAGTGTTTATTTGAATTATAAAATAAAGATCCTATGATCATTAATACAGAATTACAACAAAAAGGGAATCAATTTCCTAATCAAATTATAGATTTTAATAAGGAAGTAGATACCTTATATTTTAAAACTGAAAACCTTGTTATTTTACAATTGACAGTATTAAGAGATAGTGTAATCAGATTTCGGTATGCAACAGAAGGTGCTTTTGAAAATGATTTCTCATATGCTATAGATGAAGGGGCCAATAGAGGCTACAATCATCTGGAAGTGACAAGTGATGATCTCAACTATATTGTTACCACATCAAAACTTGTTGTTCATATAGAAAAACTAAGTCTTCAAGCAAAAATCTATGATTTAGATGGGTTTTTAATCAATGAAGACGAACTTGGTTTTCATTATGAAGAAAGCTTTGAATACGGAGGGAACATCGTTAAGATGAGTAAAAAAGCACAACATGCAGAAAGTTATTATGGATTAGGTGATAAACCAATGCATATGAACTTACGAGGAAAGCGTGTGCAAAATTGGGCTACCGATCAATATGCTTTTGGAAAAGATCAAGATCCTATTTATAAGAGTGTTCCTTTTTACATTGGATTGAATAAAAAGAAAGCTTACGGTATTTTCTTTGATAATACGTTTAGAACCTTTTTTGATTTCTGTCATGAACGTATGGATGTGACGAGTTTTTGGGCACAAGGAGGCGAGATGAATTATTATTTCATTTACGGACCTAGTATGCCCGATGTAGTAAAAAGTTATACCAATCTTACTGGCGTTCCAGAATTGCCACCTTTATGGGCATTGGGATACCAGCAATGTAAGTGGAGTTATTATCCAGAAAGTAATGTAAAAGAAATAGCAGCAAAGTTCAGAGAACTTCAAATTCCTTGTGACGGGATTTATCTGGATATTGATTATATGGATGGCTTTCGATGCTTTACGTGGAATAAGGAGTATTTTCCTGATCCAAAACGCATGGTGAAAGAACTCGCTGATGATGGATTTAAGACCATTGTGATTATAGATCCAGGAATTAAAATAGATAAAGACTATAGCATATACAATGAAGGCGTTGAGAATGATTATTTCTGTAAACGTGCTGATGGTCCGTATATGAAAGGAAAAGTATGGCCAGGCGAATGTAATTTTCCTGATTATACAAACCCTAAAGTGCGCACCTGGTGGGCAGGTCTCTTTAAAGAGCTGATAGGAGATATAGGTGTCAAAGGGGTTTGGAATGATATGAATGAACCTGCAGTGATGGAAGTGCCAGGAAAAACATTTCCCCCTGATGTACGCCATGATTATGATGGCAATCCATGTAGTCACCGTAAAGCACATAACATTTATGGAACTCAGATGGCACGTGCCACTTATGAAGGTGTAAAGAAATTTGCCTATCCTAAACGTCCATTTGTAATTACACGTTCAGCATATAGTGGGGCACAACGTTATACATCGTCTTGGACAGGAGATAATATCGCAAGTTGGGAACACTTATGGGTAGCCAATATCCAAGTGCAACGTATGTGTATTTCTGGGATGTCTTTTACAGGAACTGATATAGGTGGATTTGCAGAACAACCTACAGGAGAGTTATATGCACGATGGATTCAATTAGGTGTTTTTCATCCTTTTTGCAGAACACATTCTTCTGGACATCATGGAGATCAAGAACCTTGGGCATTTGATCCAGGTGTGACCGATATCGCACGTAAATTTATCAACTTACGCTATAGACTATTGCCTTACTTGTATACGATGTTTTATGAGTATACTCAAAATGGGACGCCATTATTAAAACCACTTGTGTACTTTGATCAGGATGATCCGCAAACACATTATAGAACCGATGAGTTTGTGTTTGGACACCAAATTTTAGTTTGCCCTGTATTAGAACCTAATGCTAAGGGAAGACGTATGTACATTCCAAGAGGTACTTGGTATAACTATTGGAGTAAACTTCCAGTAGAAGGAGGGAAAGAGCAATGGGTAGATGCAGATGTAGATAGCATGCCTTTATTTGTGAAAGCAGGTGCTATTATTCCTAAATATCCAATACAGCAATATGTTGGTGAGAAAAAACTAGAACAAATTGAATTAGAGGTGTATTATGCGTTAGGGAAAAATCAATCGAATGTATATGAAGATGCACAAGATGGATATGATTATACAAAAGAGCGTTATAGTTTTAGAACCTTTAAAATGTCAGGACGCGAGAGTGACTGGATTATACAACAACACAAACGCGGAACCTATATTACACCCTACGATACGTATAGAATTCATCTAATTGGATTGCCATTTAAAATAAAAGATATTGAATTGGATAATACACAAGTATCGCTTGAAAGTGTACAATACGACGATAAAACGTGTTCTTTGATCGTACCTAAAGATTTTACAGAGCTTCATATCTCAGGGATTGCAGATAATTTGTAACTTTATCGTACTTAAAATCAATGACCATGAAGACAAAACGATTATTCACCTTAGTATTAACTGTTGTCCTAGTATGTGCTTGTAAAACAAGCCCTTTTACAGGAAAGAAAACCTTAAATTTTGTAAGTAACGATCAGTTGTTTCCAATGGCTTTTCAGCAATATGATCAATTTCTGTCTGAAAATAATGTAATTACTGGAACGGCCGATGCCAATATGGTAAGAAGTGTTGGAGAGAAAATAGCTGTTGCAGCAGAACGATACCTTACTTCATTAGGAGAACCAGGCTACTTAAAGGATTATCGATGGGAGTATAATTTAGTACAAGATGATGCGGTAAATGCTTGGTGTATGCCAGGTGGTAAAATTGTAGTGTATACAGGTATTTTACCCATTACCCAAACAGAAACAGGACTGGCTATGGTAATGGGACATGAGTTAGCACATGCACTAGCAGACCATGGAGCGCAACGTATGAGTGCTGCACAATTACAACAAATTGGAGCTGTTGGTGTCGCTGTAGGAACTGGTGTCGCTGGACAAAGTCAAGAGCAGCAAGCATCATGGATGCAAGCGTATGGTCTTGCATCACAATTAGGAGGAATGTTACCTTTTAGCCGTTCTCACGAAACACAAGCAGATGAGATTGGAATTGTGATTGCTGCCATTGCAGGATATGATCCTTATGAAGCTGCAAATTTATGGAAACGTATGAAAGCAGCAAGTGGAGGACAAGCACCGCCACAAATACTAAGTACACACCCTTCTAATGATTCTAGAATTGCAAACCTAACTGCAAAAGCACCCTTTGCTGTAAAAGAGGCAGCAAAGTTTGGCGTGACTTCGTTTAAATAAATAAAATTTATCATAATATTATTCATAAGAAAGCTACACAATCGTGTAGCTTTCTTATTTTAGTAGGATGAAGACACAGTTACAGAAAGGAGACAAAAAACTTTTAAATGCTTGGGCATTTTATGATTGGGCAAATTCAGTTTATAGTCTAGTGATCGCATCGGCTATCTTCCCTATTTTTTATGATGCTATATTCTCTGTTAAAGGACAGGAAACTGTAGCCGTTTTTGGAAAAGATTGGAAAAGTAGTTCCCTCATTTTTGGAACGACGGCGGTAGCTTTCTCAATAGTAGCTATTATATCGCCCTTACTTTCTGGAGTGGCTGATTTTTTAGGGAATAAGAAATTCTTTTTGAAATTCTTTTGTTATTTAGGCGCTTTTAGTACGATTGGATTATACTTTTTTTATGTAGATCATATTTTTCTTGGGCTTACATTGTATCTGTTGGCATTGATAGGTTTCTGGGGAAGTCTTGTGTTTTATAATTCATACTTACCAGATATTGCGCATGTAGACCAGCATGATAGTATTAGTGCCAAAGGTTTTTCTTTAGGGTATATAGGAAGTGTCATACTTCTTATAATATGTCTTGCTATGGTAATGAGTAAAGAAGAAACAGCAGATCAAATTGAAATGATGCGATTTTCGTTTGTGCTTACAGGGATTTGGTGGATTGTCTTTAGTCAGTATACCTATACCTATTTACCTAAAGGAAATAAGAGTGATGGCGCACTATCAAAAGATATATTTTATCAGGGTTTTAGAGAATTGAAAGCGATATGGAAAGAAATGCAACATAAACCTCGTTTAAAAAAATATCTTATTTCTTTCTTTGTCTATAGTATGGGGGTACAAACGGTGATGCTTGCAGCTTCCTATTTTGGAGCAGAAGAATTAGATTGGGGAACTACAGATAAAACACTAGGGCTTATTATTAGTATTTTACTCATTCAATTAGTAGCCGTATTAGGCGCATTTTTAACCTCAAAATTATCTGCACGGATAGGAAACGTCAAAGCATTGATTGTGATTAATATTATTTGGATTGCCATATGTGCTTGGGCATTCTTTGTCTACACACCTATACAATTTTATGTGACAGCGGGTGTTGTTGGATTGGTCATGGGTGGTGTACAAGCACTTTCAAGATCTACCTATGCTAAATTTCTGCCAGTAACAGATGATACGACTTCTTATTTTAGTTTTTATGACGTATCAGAAAAAATAGGAATTGTCTTTGGAATGCTTATGTTTTTAGCAATGCAAGAACTTACAGGAAGTATGCGCTATTCTATTATCTTTTTAATTGTATTCTTTGGCGTGGGTGTATTATTATTAAAACGAGTCCCTAAGGAAGAAAAAAAGTAATGTTTTTTCAGTGTACGCTTTCGCGAAAGCGTATACAAAGAATCACCTAATATTATAGTATTTTAATAAAAATAGAGTAGAATATTTTACTTATGTTTGCGTTTCCAAGTTTACAAAACTATACAAGAATGAAAAAAATATCCTACTATCTTCCCTTTCTTTTATTATTTATGACTTTTGCCTTTATTTCTTGTGATGATGAGCAATTAGAAGGTGAATTTTTCAGCACTCCAGATGGAAGTGATCCAGAAGTTTTTTGTCAAGAAACAGGACCTCTTGCTATCGCGGAAGCACAACTAGCACTTTTAGGTTTAGATCCATCTGAAGCACAGGCAGGGTGTGATGCATTTATAGCAACTATTAATAGTTTTATAAATACATGTGGTGATGAAGGAGGAGGATTACAATTATTATTAGATGAATTAGGTACTGATTGTAACCTTACGACTGATGGAGGTGACGGAGACGATGACGACGATGATGATGATGATGGAACTATAGATCCGATTGTTGGTGAATGGGCCTTAGTCAGATCTGTTGATTTTTTTAATGATATGGAGAATGAATTTTTAGCTAATGATTGCTCCGAACAAAGCAGACAAATTTTTGAAGAAAATGGATCATATAGTTTTACAATGTATGATATTCCTAATAGTGAGTGTGTAGTTTTATCTTCAACAGATTCAGGCACATGGGCTAATATGAATGGTAATTATCAAGCAAATTATGATAATGAATGTATTGGAGTTGATTGTACCAATTCAGATGAACCTTCAAGTATTATACTTGTAAATCAAAATACGCTAAGAATTCAGTTTGACGGGGAAACAGTTGATGGCGAGTTAGTTGAGTTCTTTTTTAGAGAATACACTAGATTGTAATTGATGACTTAGTTTATCGTAGAAATAAGTCGACAGCCTCTAAAATAAATAATTCAATCCAGTGAAGCTTGCTTTACTGGATTTTTTTATTACCTATAAATTAGATGTTTCATAATCTTTTTACTAGTGTATTAGTAATTAAGAAATAGGTATAAATACGTTCGTACCTTTTATGAAATTAATAGTATTTATAAGATACTATCCTGACACTGTTAGTCTAGCATCTTTGATAAGAGTAGAATATTTTACTTAAGTTTGCGTTTGAAGTTTACAAATCTATATTAGAATGAAAAAAATATCCTACTATCTGCCTTTTATTTTATTAGTTACAGCATTAGCCTTCGTTTCATGTGATGATGAACAATTAGAAGGTGAATTCTTTAGTACACCTGACGGAAGTGATCCAGAAGTGTTTTGTCAAGAAACAGGACCTCTTGCTATCGCAGAAGCGCAACTAGCACTTTTAGGTTTAGATCCATCTGAAGCACAAGCAGGATGTGATGCATTTATAGCAACTATTAATAGTTTTATAAATACATGTGGCGATGAAGGAGGTGCGTTACAAATGTTATTGGATGAACTAGGTACTGACTGCAATCTCGTAACAGGAGGAGATGATGATGATGACGGTGTGAATATTGTGGGTAGAACGTATTTATTAACCACTTTTACAACTACGTCTGAGTTAGATTTTAATGGAGATGGAATTGCAACGACAGATCTTTTAGCAGAAACAGGATGTTTCCAAAATGAAACGATATTTTTTAATGATGAAACAAATGCCACTGCAATGTCTACTTCATTTTTAAATATTGTAGTTGAAGAAGATTCCAATGGGAATTTGGTTCAGTTGTCTGAATGTATTGATCAAGTTGAGAATACAGAAACTGGTTATGTGCGAGATGGTAATACTTTAAATTTTGATGATTTTGGAGAAGAAATTCCAGGTATAATATCAGGAAATCAAATTATATTCTCTTTTACCGATGCCTTTTTAGGAGAGTTTATTAATGATACTGGTGATGGTACGGTTGAAGTATCTGAAGATTTAGTTATTATTTACACTGCTCAGTAAAATTAAATATATATAAAGTAAAAAAACCTCGCATTGCGAGGTTTTTTTTATGTGTATATCATGTTCTTAGTGCATTGAGATTTTACCAGAACCAGAAACCTTTGTATCCTGCTTATCTGGATTACCGTAATATTCAACATCTCCAGAACCACTTACACGTGCTTTGATGCTTTTACTACAATATACTGCAACGTCTCCAGAACCTGCAACACTTACATACGCATTATCTGCTTTTAAATCTTTTGCGTGTACTTCTCCAGAACCAGCAACACTAGCTTCTATATCTCTACTATTACCTTTTAATGTAAGATCACCAGAACCTGCTACACTTGCATCTATAGAATCTACGTCTAGTTGTAATATAAGATCACCAGAACCTGCTACGGATGTTTTAAAATTGGTAGCCTTGATCACATCTTTCGTCCAGACATCTCCAGATCCAGCAAGAGTTACTTCATTTAAATCCTGAAAAGGAACCGTGATTTTGATCTTTTTTGAAGAACGTATGTTTTTGTTGTTTTCTACTTTAATTTTAAGTGCATTTCCTCGTACTTCAGTAACAATATATTCTAATAGATTGCTATCTCCTTCAATAGTGATCGTACCTTCTGTACCCGCGACAAGTTCTACGTTAAATGATCCTCCTACGTTTACTTCGTCATAGGTTCCTACAGAACGAGTAATTGTTGTAATGTTACCATTTCCTTTAACTCCTTTGCCCCACCATTGCGCTTGTACTTGAATAGCTGATACTAGAATAAGACAGATTGTGATTACTTTTTTCATAATGTTTGATTTTTAGATTGATTTATATTTTAGTGAATGTTACGCCTCCGTATTCAGAGTTGATGTTTATGTTATTTTGACTATTTGCATTACCATGATATCCTTCGTAGTATTTATCTGAAGACTCAATACGTTTTTTGGTAAACTCTAGATCATCTTTACCACCAAGTCCCGCATACTCTAAAGAGATATTAAATGTAAAATTATATTGACTGTTATATCCTAATTTGATTCCTGTATAGTCACTTTGAATGATGACATCACCTGCAGAAGCACTTAGCTCATTAATTCGTACAGAGCCGTAGTTTGTATTCAAGTTTACATCTCCTTGTACCGTTTCAAATGTGGTCGTTAAATGATCCCCTCTTCCCATCAGATTACCAATAGTATCTATTTGTAATTTTCCAAACTCACATGCATAGTTGAGATTTTCAATAACTCCAAATACACTTGTAGTATGTTCTGCATTAAGTTCTATAGTACCTGATTTTTCTATATTAAAACTGGAGTGTTTTGTTTTAATTCGACCACTTTTTATATATTCTATAGTTGAATTACCAACATAATCAAGTGCTAAACTATTATTATCTGCTAATAGTTCTCCCAATGAAAGATTCCCATGTTTACAATTTATTTTAGTTACTCCATTAGTCTTGTTTATATAAATATTCCCAAATTCATTATCAATATCAAGATCGTTCGTTACAGGAACTTTTACCTCATAACGTATTTCCATATTGACATTGCTACTTTTCCAGCTTTTCCACCAAGAACGTCCTCCTTCTTTATTAAACTTTGTAACAGCGCTTACAAGACCATCACTTCCATCAAATTCTACATCAATTTCATCTAGCTTTTCTTGAACTCTTTCTTCATTATTACCATTTGTTTTAATAAAAACTTCAATAACGGTTCTGTTTTCATCCCAAGAGATAATATTTACATTCCCATAACTATTGTCTATTTTAAGACGTGCATCTGGGTTTACAGTAAATTCTTTTTTAACTTTCTTCTCTTTGGTGTAGCGTCCTTTAAAACCATTGTATGCAAAGGCAACCGTAGGTATAGAGATTAAAATAAATAATAATGTGTAGATTTTTGTTTTCATAGTATGTGTATGATTAAGGCTTCTTATAAGGTAGAAGCTTTTAATTCATTTAAATTTTTAATAGCGTCTATATGTTCTAGTACTTGCTGTAAAAGATCGATTCGGTTTTGGAAATTACTAATCATTGCATAGATTACTCTTTTGTCTTGACCGCTTTCTGCAAGATCACTTTTTAAGTTGTCGTAATCTGCTTCTAGTGTTGCAAGTCTTTTTTTAGCATCATCTATAACGGCTTGTGTCTCTGGAGTTGCTTGCTCATTAATTTCAAACAATTCTTTTTCTATGGTCTGCGTAAAGAATTGCTGTGTTTGTTCCATTTCTGGAGATACATCGGCAAGTTCTCTTACATCAGTATCTACATTTCGCGAAAGCGTAATCATAAACACTAAAGCAATACTTGCAGCAACCGCTAGTGGTTTCCACCAGTTAAGTTTACGTACAGGTTTTTCTTGTACAGGCTGTATACTCTGTAACTTTTCTAAAAATCGAGATTGATGGTCAGTGCTTGGTTCTGCAGCACTAAGCTGACCTTCTAATCGATCAAATAGTTGTTCTATATCGTCCTTCTTCATCATTTTTTAATAATTTTCGTAAACTATCTTTTGCTCTAGAAACCACGGTTCTACAATTAGCATAGCTTACATTTAATATCGTACTCATCTCTTCATAATCATATCCTTCGATGAGGTGTAGAGATAATGCTTGTCTATAATTATCTTTAAGATGACTCATTGCTTTCACTACTTGTTGTGCTTTGACAGTACTTAAATCTGTTTCGGCAATACCGTCTGCATCATCTTCAATACGGTATAAGTGATCTTCTAATGGTGTTTCATCTAGTCGCTTTGAACGCTGGTAACTATTTAAGCTTTTATTCACTACGATTCGTTTTAACCAACTTCCAAAGGAAGCATCTCCTTTAAAGCTATCTAACTTTGTAAATGCATTGAGAAATGCTTCTTGCATGACATCTTCTGCTTCGGCGGTATCTTTTACAATATGCAATGCTGTATTGTACATCGCTTTGTAGTAGCGGTTATACACTTCTAGCTGTGCAGGTTGTTCTCCACGTTTACACATGGGTAGGAGATCATTAATATCGCGATTGGTTAGTGTCACTTTATGGTTTTGGTTATTTCTGTTATAAAGATGTGTTCTTTTTTAGTTTGTTACACTTTCGTGAAAAAATATTTGAAACAAATTGTAATTAGGGCACTTTAAAGATAATGAAGCTACTGTTTTTAAAGGTGTTGCCTGCATTTTTTCTTTTTATATTTTATAAATTACATAAAAGATTCTTAGTAAGAATACGATATTGATGCAGGTGAGTTCGCTTTCGCGAAAGCGGAAAAAAGAATATTGAAAAGAATAAAAACATCTTTTTAAATTCGCACAAACTGGCACAACAATTGACTTCTATATAGAGAAGATAGTGTATATATGTAGGTTTATATATACATTCCTTTTAATACGTTAGTAATTAATTGATAAATGAAACGTCTACTGAAACAAAAATGTGACATTATGACGTATATATAATATGGCAAAACCAAAATTTACAACGCTTGACAGATTGTCATTGCAAGATATAGATGGAGATGCGGAGTTAATCCCCTTAATGACTCCAGAAGATGAAGAAGCGATTAATAAAGAAGAACTTCCTGTGAGTATTCCTATTTTACCTTTACGTAATATGGTATTATTTCCAGGTGTTGTGATTCCTATTTCTGCTGGAAGAGATACCTCTATTAAACTTATAGATGAGGCTAATAAAGGAGGAAAAATCGTAGGTGTCGTTGCTCAAAAAGATGAGGAGGTAGAAAACCCTACGGCAGACGATATTCATAAAGTAGGTGTGGTGGCACGTATTTTACGTGTACTTAAAATGCCTGATGGTAATGTTACGGTAATCATTCAAGGAAAGAAACGTTTTGAAATCACAGAAGTGACTTCAGAAAAACCATATATGATGGCGCGTATTGCTGAATATCCAGAAAAACGCCCAGCAAAAAATAATAAAGAATTTAAGGCAGCGATAGATTCTATACGGGACTTATCGTTACAAATTATTCAGGATTCTCCTAATATTCCTTCGGAAGCTTCTTTTGCGATTAAAAATATTGAGAGTAATTCCTTTTTGATCAACTTTGTAAGTTCTAATATGAACCTTACAGTTTCTGAAAAGCAGCAGTTGTTGGAAGTAAATGATCTTCATAAACGTGCTTTAGAAACGTTGACATTTATGGATTTAGAGCGTCAAAAGCTAGAACTCAAAAATGATATCCAGAGTAAGGTGCAAAGTGATATGAGTCAGCAGCAACGTGAGTATTTCTTACATCAACAAATGAAGACCATTCAAGAAGAATTGGGTGGCGTATCATCTGAAGATGAGATTGAAGAAATGCGTATGCGTTCTAAAAACAAGAAATGGGACGAAAAAGTAGCAAGGCACTTTAAGAAGGAACTTGCGAAGATGCAACGCATGAATCCGCAAGTTGCAGAATACAGTATACAGCGTAATTATCTAGATTTATTTTTAGACTTACCATGGAATGAGTTTAGTACAGATAAGTTTGATTTAAAACGTGCTAAGAAAATATTAGACCGTGATCATTATGGTCTTGATGATGTAAAACGTCGTATTATAGAATACCTAGCGGTATTGAAACTTCGTAACGATATGAAGTCTCCTATCTTATGTTTATACGGACCTCCAGGTGTTGGTAAAACCTCTCTTGGTAAATCGATAGCAGAGGCATTAGGAAGAGAGTATGTACGTATGAGTTTAGGAGGATTGCGTGATGAAGCAGAGATACGCGGACATCGTAAAACCTATATCGGAGCGATGCCAGGTCGTATCATCCAAAGTCTTAAAAAAGCAGGAACAAGCAATCCTGTTTTTGTACTTGACGAAATAGATAAACTTAGCGCAGGAAACCAAGGAGATCCTTCTTCTGCGTTGTTGGAAGTCTTAGACCCAGAACAGAATAGTGAATTCTATGATAACTTCTTAGAAATGGGATTTGATCTTTCTAAAGTGATGTTTATCGCTACATCAAATAGCTTGAATACGATTCAGCCAGCATTACGTGATCGTATGGAGATTATTAATGTGACTGGATATACGATAGAAGAAAAAGTAGAGATAGGAAAACGTCATTTATTGCCAAAGCAATTAGGAGAGCATGGAATGAATGATACTCAGCTTAAGATTGCAAAACCACAACTAGAAAAAATTGTGGAAGGATATACACGGGAATCTGGAGTACGTGGCCTTGAAAAACAAATCGCAAAAATGGTACGCTATGGTGCAAAAAATATAGCCATGGAAGAAGATTATAATGTCAAAGTAAACAACGATGATATTATTGAAGTACTTGGATCACCTCGCTTAGAACGTGGTAAATATGAAAATAATGATGTGGCTGGTGTAGTCACAGGACTTGCTTGGACACGCGTAGGGGGTGATATCTTATTTATAGAGTCGGCATTATCTAAAGGAAAAGGATTGCTGACTATTACTGGAAACCTTGGGAAGGTAATGAAAGAGAGTGCTACTATTGCAATGGAGTATATCAAGGCTAATGCAGAAATGCTTGGATTAAAACCAGAGGTATTAGACTCATATAATGTGCATATTCATGTACCTGAAGGAGCAACTCCTAAAGATGGACCTAGTGCAGGAATTACTATGTTAACGTCATTAGTGTCTTTATACACACAGCGTAAAGTGAAGAAGAGCATCGCTATGACAGGAGAGATTACATTACGAGGAAAAGTATTACCTGTAGGAGGAATTAAAGAGAAAATCCTAGCGGCAAAACGTGCTAAAATTAAAGAGATCTTATTGTGCGAGCAAAATAGAAGAGACATTGAAGAAATTAAAGAAGAATACCTCAAAGGACTTACATTTCATTATGTAAAAGATATGAGCGAAGTCTTAGAATTAGCACTCACAAAACAAAAAGTAAAGAATGCTAAAAAGCTATAATTATTAATATACTTATAAATGTAAGGGCGAGAATATATTCTCGTCCTTTATATTTTACGCTCCTGTCAAAATATATTATACTTGTATGCGTTTTGAAATAGTACATTTTATAGTATTATAAATTCAAAGAGTGTATAAAGACTAGAATACATTGCATGCAGAAATATATATTATTCGTAGTATTTTTAATATCCACCTTTTGTCATGCGCAGTTAGGGGGTCGTGCTACCTATCAATTTCTGAATTTATCAACGTCACCTAGACAAGCAGCACTAGGAGGGAAGGTCATCACAAACTATGACTATGATCCTGATTCTGCGCTCTACAATCCCGCTACTATTAATTACAGGATGGATAATCAACTGTCTGTAAATTATGTCAACTTTCTAGCAGATATTAATTATGGGACAGCGAGTTATGCTTATTTATGGGACAGACGTACTCAAGTAATTCATGCGGGTATTACCTATATTAATTACGGGACATTTGACGGAAGAGATGAAAACGGAAATCCAACAGGCGATTTTAGTGGAGGAGAAGCAGCTTTATCTTTTGGATATGCTGTAAATATTCCTCGTACAGATTTTCACATCGGTGCTAATGTGAAATTTATTACATCCAAATTAGAACAATTTACCTCTGTAGGGGTCGCAACAGATCTTGGATTTATTTATAATTATGAAAAATGGGATCTAAATATCGCTGCGGTTGTTCGTAATTTAGGAACGCAGATTACTCCGTATGTAGATACTTTTGAAAAATTGCCACTAGAGATAGATGCAGGAATCTCTCAAATTGTACCTAATGTACCTATACGATGGCATCTTACTTTTGAAAACTTGCAATTGTGGAATATCGCTTTTGAAAATGAAGCAAGAGGTATTACAGACCTTGATGGAAATACCACAGGAGAAGAAATAGGTATCCTAGATAATGTTATTCGTCATACCATTGTAGGAGTTGAATTGTTCCCTCGAAGTGGCTTCAATATCCGATTAGGATATAACTTCAGACGTAGTGAAGAATTACGTATTATCAATCAGCGTAGCTTTGCGGGTATTAGTGCTGGTATCGGGATTAAGATCAATAAGATTCGTTTTAACTACGCCTATGCACGTTTTAATAGTGTAGCTTCAAGTAGCTTATTTGGGTTGAATATTGATTTGCAGTAAAACATAGTTTTACAATAAAACTCCATATTATTTTATCCCTCCAGTTCTAATTTTTACTTTCGTAGTCTTAATAACACTTTCGTGAAAATCACCATTGCCATAGACGGATATTCATCCACAGGGAAAAGTACAGTTGCTAAACAGCTTGCTGATTGGCTTGAATACATATATGTAGACACAGGTGCGATGTATCGCGCTGTGACCTTATTTGCCATGCGTGAAGGATTGATAAGCGATGGTTTTTTTGATAAAGAACTCTTGATTAAGAAGTTGGATGCTATTACGATCACTTTCGTGAAAAACGTTTCTACCGGAAAAGCAGATGTATGTTTGAATGGTGAAAACGTAGAAAATCACATCAGAACCTTAGAAGTTTCTTCTTTTGTAAGTCCAGTAGCAACCGTCTCAGAAGTACGTGCAAAATTAGTAGAGCAACAACAACGGATGGGAGAGGAGAAAGGCATTGTGATGGACGGACGTGACATTGGTACCGTTGTTTTTCCAAATGCCGAACTCAAAATATTTATGACCGCTAGTGCTGAAGAACGCGCTAAAAGACGCTATAACGAACTCTTAGAACGTGGTGATTCTATAACCTATCAATCTGTGTTAAGTAATGTCATAGAGCGTGACACTATCGATACTACACGTAAAGATTCACCCCTTGTCAAAGCTGAGGACGCTATAGAAATAGACAATACAGAAACCAATATTGAAGATCAGTTTCATACGATTTTGCAACTCGCAAAAGATCGTATTGCTAAACGTATTTAGCTTTTAGCTGATAGTATGTAGCTATTAGTCAGTAGCTATTGATGCTTACTAAACTGTACTTGTCTGATTAAAACGATCACTTTTAAGTTGGTAGCTATTAGAATTTACGTTCCATAATGCGGGTTAAAAGAATATTATAATACAGGGCGTACTCCTATACTTTTAAAGAGTTTTGCTTTTGCTTTCAAAAATCCGTTTTGCGTTTTATTTCTTTTTAAATAGGCATCAATCAGACTCTTTTCACGGGAGTTCACTAAAAATATAGAACTCTCACCTAATTCAAACTTACGTTCTTCTCCTGTGAGTAGTACTTGATAATTGGTAACAATATCAGTAATAAGAGTATTTTGTCTTGTGTATGAATCAAGCTCTTGATAAATGGCTTTCACACTATTTTGAATATTTGTTTCGGTAGCTATTACATCTAATTCTGCATCGCGTATTTTTAGTTTTGAAAGCTTTAAATCTCCACGTTCTTTCCTTAAAAATAATGGAAAACTAAAATTAACACCCCCTTTGTATTGATTTGCCAAAAAGCTATTTCCTATGTCAGGAGTTGAGGTAAGAAAATTATATTCCAGTTTTAATTTGGGTAACAATTTATTTGCCTTTAACGTACGATCTACCTGCAATCCTTCTAATTTTAGATTTAGGGATTGCAGCTTTGGATGATTTGTTACCGTAAAAGTTTCTAAGGATTGCCCTGCAATTTGTAGCGTAATATCTATTTCATTCGAAATGTCCAGATTAGGGATTACGTTTTGCTCTAATTCTAAAGGGGTTTCCCCATTCAGCCATAAGAAATTTGACAGGCGCATTCCTGCGTTAAATAGTGTTACTTGTGCTTGTTCTAGACTTAATTGCCTGTTTTGCAATGATATTAAAGCTTCTGTTTCGTCAATTTGTGCACTTTCTCCTACTTCTACATTTTTCTGAATTCCTTCATATCTCAGTTGTGCGTTGCTTACAAATTGCTCAAAAGTAATGGCATCTTGGTAGGCTTGTAACCAATTAAAATAGGCTAAAGAAGCATCATAGATCACTTGGTTTACTAATAGATCTCGATCTGCTTGTGTTTGTTGTCTAAAGAATTTGGCTTTGCGCAAGGTTGCCATACGGTCATTAATCCATAGTCCTTGCGCAATATCTATAGACACTCCTGCAGCAAAAAGACCTTCTTCTGGAACATTTCTCTCTGGATTAAGAAAAACCCCTTCATTACGCTCAAATCCAGCTTTTAATTCGATACCATACCAAGTAGGGATTTTGAGTTTTGCATCCAGAATATCATAATACTCAAGATCTTTAAAATCCTTACGACTGTAATCTGCTTCTAATTTTGGATCAAAGCCACCACGTGCTTTTAAGACATTCGCCTGTCCTTCAGTGAGCACCAATTCTGCTTGTTTTACTACAGGATGAAACTGTTTCACATATCCTAAATACTCTTCAAAACCTAATATTTTCTTAGCTTTTGGGAGTTGGGTTGTTTGCGCTCCTGCCTGTCGTGCTATATTTTGAGCACTAGCAGCAGACAGGTTCGCGAAAGCGGACCCTAAAAGAAACATGAATGTATACAACACTATTTTCATCATTTTGATGCTGTCTTTTTGGTTGCTGAATCTGCTTGATAATAATTAGGTGGAAACCCATTGAGTTGTCTCCAAAGCTCAAACCAGATAGGAACATCTTCTAGTAAGGCAATAGAACGTGCTCCAGAACCAGCGCGAAGTGCCTCTGGCCATGGCTCCTCATTAGGATCTGGTGCAATTAATAATCGGTATTTACCGTTGTCGCTAATAAATCTTTCTACAGCAACAATTTTACCTGCATAGGTTCCTGTAGATACATTAGGCCATCCACTAAAGATAATAGCAGGCCATCCATCAAACTGAATACGAACATCACCTCCTTTATGTGCCAATGGCAAGTCTATAGGATTGATAAACATCTCTACGGCAAGATCTGGATTGTCGGGCATGATATTAATGAGTTCATCTCCTTCTTTAAATGTTTGTCCAACACCAGCCTTAATTGCTTTGTTAAGATAACCGCTTTGTGGTGCACGCACATAATATAAGCTATTTCGAATTTGATAGTTGGACAGCGAATTTTCAAGTTTTGTTACTTGCGCTTCGGCATCAAATCCACTAGAAGAAGCGGTAAATTTATCACTTTGTGCCTTTGAAATCTTATCTGTATATGCAGCTTGAACACGTGTGATTTCTACTTGTGCATTGATCACATTGTTTTTACTAGTAAGCAATTTATTTTTCTGAGAGATTAATTTTGCTTGTGTTTCTTGCAATTTTAATCGTTTGTCTTCTACATCTCTTGTCGCTTTAAGACCTTCGGCTTGTAATTGCTCAGTACGCTTATATTGACGTTCTGCTATCGTTAGATTTGTTTTTGCAGCTTCCAGATCTATACTATCACTTTGTACTTTAAGTTTTGCTTGTAATAATTTATTACGGGCTTGCTCTAGTTTGAGTACACGTTCTCTTTGCAAAGCGACCACCTGATTGTTAAGTGCATTTACTTTCCCTTGATAAGCTATAACAGAACTTGATTTTGCATTGATTTGTTGTTCTGTACGAGCGATTAAATTAGGATCGAAATACTCATTTTTAATTTCAGAAATATGCATGATCGTATCTCCTTCATTTACAAAATCTCCTTCTTTTTTATACCACTTTTCAATACGTCCAGGAATTTGAGATTGTACCGTGGTAGCACGTTGTTCAGGGCGTAAGGTGGTGAGGTATCCTTTTCCAGTAATATTTTGTGTCCAAGGAAGAAATAATATAATAAGACCTATGAAAGAAAAGGTCAGTAAAAATCTATTGAAATGCTTAAAATGTTTTTTGTGCATCACCTTAGATATAGCCTTATATTCTTTAAGGTCTACTGTCTTATTTAATTTGTTTTCTGCAATATTAAGCATGGTTCTTATTTTTTAATGATAGATCCTTTTTCTACAATAATGTGGTTGTGACAAAATTGTTTCCATTTAGGGTTTTGACTTACAACCAAAAGTGTCCAAGGATGTTCTTTTCCTGCTAGGAATTGAATTAATTTTTCTGCTTCGGTTTCGCTAAAATGATCTAAAGGGTCTTTTAAAATGAGTAGTTTAGGCTTACGAATAATACTACGTGCTAATACAATTTTCTTTGAAATGGTATAGGGAATTTGCCTTCCTTCAGGATAGATAATAGTTTGTAATCCATTGTCTAGACTTTTTACAAAATTCATGAGTCCTGTTTTTTCTAAGGCCCATTGAATTTGTTTTTCTGAAATAGTAGTATCTCCAAAAGTGATATTTTCCCTTAGCGTTCCTTCAAAAGGAGATTCTTCATTTAAAGACTGGCCGATATACGATCTATAATGATTTAAATGAACACTTTTTAATGACCGATCATTTATAAATATATCACCGGTACTAGGCTCAAAAATACCAGCAATAAGTCTTAGTAAGGTTGTTTTACCAGAACCTTGTGGTCCTTGTATCACATAGTTTTCCCCAGGTTGAAGTGTTAAGGAAACATCTTTTAAAATATGCTTATAGCTTACATCTTTTAGTTCAACAACAAGCTGTGTCTCTTCATCTATAATAAGGTCTCCTTTTTGAGGTTCTAGCTCTTTATCTACGACTTGTCCTATCTTTTCAAGCGAAGTCAATACATCATATACAGACTCTAAACCTGTAATCAATTTTTCGACAGAACTAATCACTAAAAGAATAATAATTTCTGCCGCTACAAACTGACCAATATTCATCTGTTGGTTCAGTACTAGAATTCCGCCTATAAGTAAGAGTCCAGCAGTAACAAGGACTTTAAAGCCAATCATTTGCATGAATTGAAGTACCAAAATTTTAAAGTGGCCTTCACGTGCTCTTAAATATTCTAAAACCAATTTGTCATTTTTTTCAAGAGCTAAAGAGGTTTGACCAGAGAGTTTAAAACTCGTAATAGTTCTGGCTACTTCTTGAATCCAATGTGCTACTTTATACTTTTGTTTAGACTCATCAAGACTTGTATCTAATCCTTTTTGAGCAGTGAATTTAAAAACGAGATAGACTAAAAAGATAAGTAGTACTCCATAAATAATAAAGAACGGGTGATAAAAGGATAATAATAAGAGTCCAAATGTGATCTGTAAAATAGCTGCTGGAAAATCAATTAAGATTTTAGGTAAACTTTTTTGTATAGTTAATGTATCAAAAAAACGGTTAGCTAATTCTGGAGGGTAAAAATCACTCAATTCGCTCATCTTAATTTTTGGAAATCTATAAGCAAACTCAAATGAAGAACGAGCAAATAGTTTTTGCTGTACATTTTCCAGTATACGCATTTGCATAAGTTGTAATGCGCCAACAAAAATGGTTCCTATGGTTACTAGAATAACTAATATGACCCAAGAAGTACTGAGTTGAGCTCCTTGAAGTAAGTTAATAATGGCTTGTATTCCTAAGGGAAGTGATAAACTTACTAATCCTGCAAAAATGGCATAAAAAATAATTTGTTTAATGTCTTTTCGATCTAATTGTAATAAACCAGTAAGACGTTGGGTAGCTGTAAGAACAGTTTTAGCCATGTTATTTTAAATTTAATGTATTGTATACTAAGTGTGTAAAATAATCAGTAGGAGATACGGTATCATCACAATCTGTGATAGAGGTAAAATGCTCCTTTAAAAAATGTTGGTGTAGTGTGCCTTCTAAGACCGTACTTGCTAAACTAGCTGGGTATAGGTACGAAGGGTTTACGTCATGTATGATTTCGCGTAAGCGTGTCACCAAACGTTTATAAATTAAAAAATAACCTTCTTTATTTTCTGTATCTACCTCCTTAGTGAGATATGATTTAGAATACTCACTAATGATAATCTTACTAAGGATCACTTCGTTAATATGAGAAAAATTAGAATCTTCTTGAATTACCTGTGTCACAACTTCTAATGTCCTTTGTAGCTTTTGTTGAGGATCATTGAGTGCCGCTGTAGAGAATACCAAGCGATACTCCATCCATCCCCAGTACCAACTCGTTAAATACAGTAATAATTTATGCTTATTCTCAAAATATCGATAGATAGAACTTTCATTAGAACCAATATGAGTTCCCAGTTTTTTAAATGTAAACTCCTCAAAGCCTAGCTCACCTATTAAAATGATACTGTTTTCAACAATACGTTTCCCTAAATCTGAAGATTCAGGATCTTTTACGTATAGTTTTTCGTGTATGTTAATTTTTAGATTTTGGAGTAATCGATCCATGTTCTGATATATTTGATTTCAAAAGTAATAGTATTACTATCAATAATAAATAGTTTAACTCGCTTTTAACGTGTGTAACTATCTTTTGTGTTTAATTTTGAGACCAATTCATTAAAAAAGATATGTCATGATGTTATTAAATGTGGTGTCGTATAGTGCTAAGCAAGCAAGAGAAATCGTTATTTATTTACTTGATAATAAGTTTATTGCGCAAGCGACTATAGGAGAGAGGGAATTGTATGAGCTCAATGAACAGCATGAATTAGAAGGTTCAAAGAAATTTGTGATTAAGGGAATATCTAAAGCGCTACTTTTTGATACTATTAATAAGAAATTAAGAAAAAAGTACCCAAATCAGATGCCTACCGTATTAGCAGAACCCCTCATATATATAGATTCAGAACAAAATGAAATGTTTTTAGAACGTATTGTAAAGGTGTAATTAGACTGAATATTTATTGTCTTTCAATAAACTTCATGATTGCATTTATATATGGTTTACCTCCTATATCAAACAGATTGTAATGATTAGCACCTTCTACAGGATAAAAGGTTTTATCTGTTGATTTTAGATTCTCAAAAAGTGCTTGTCCATAGTTGAAATTGATATTAGGATCATCTGTACCATGTGCTAAAAATATAGATTGGTCTATTTTTTTTACAGCATCTATAGGGCGTACTTGCATGGGGTCAAATTTTCCAATTTCTCCAGCGCGTTTTAAGGCATGTTCACATATGGGTTTAAGACCCAATCCAAAAGAATAGCGTTTTTGATAATCATATACAATGGTATTTAAATCTGTAAAGGTACTTTCTATAACGCCAAAGTCTAGTCTAGGTTCTATAGAGAGTGCTTGTAAGGCAACGGCACCTCCCATAGAATTTCCCCAAATGCCGATAGGTATATTAGGATAGCGTTGTTTTACTTCATTTACAATGACAGAGACATCATACTTTTCATAGAACCCATAGGATATGTACTGTCCGTCACTTTCGCCATGCCCACGAGCATCGTAGACTACAGAAGCAATGTGTTGCTCAGCTAGTGATTTAGCTAAATTGTAAAAGTGTTCTTTCCCACCTCCAATTCCATGTAAGAGAAGCATAATACTTTTAGGTGATGTCTTTTCAGGGGTAATCCAATAGCCTTTTAAGTGTAGACTATCATTGATCGTAAAAGATGCTTCTTCAGCTTGTAAGCCTATTTCTGAAGGAAGGGTAGTTAAAGGTTGTTTGTGACGTGATATAATAGCATATGGTAATACGTGATGCGTTATATAAAGTACTGCAGCAGTCAAGAGCATTAAACTTATTCCTGCTATTTTACGCTTTCTATATTTCTTTGCCATAGTGCTATTTTAAAGAATGACTGTCTGTAAGACTCATTTTTGAATAGATGGTTACAGAATGATAACCTAAAAAAGGTTGCCTAAACATTATTAGGCAACCTCATGAGTAGTATTTTATACTTTTAAGATGATCATTTTAATCACAAAGAACTTGATAACATTGTGGTACTAAAAAATCATTACCATCTCGTATTGCTGTTTGAATACATCCAATCACTGCATTGTGACATTGTTTACCATTAATTAGTTTCGCAAGTGATGTTGGAATTTCATACGATTGTAGATTCTTTAATGTTTTCATTTTTTACATGTTTTAAATTAATAATGCTCTAAAACTAATCCCCCTTTTTTTCTACTACAAATAGTAGTGTCCAAGATTCATGAATATTCACAACTTTATAGGATGCACGAATATAATTTACCACATTAGAATAATGCTATATAAAAAAGAGCCATCAATTTTGATGGCTCTTTTTATTATGGATGTATCTATTTCTTATTCTTCATCAGAGGCTTCCATGGTATGGAAAACATTCTGGACATCATCATCTTCTTCTATTTTATCTAATAACTTGTTGACATCGGCTTCTTGTTCTGGTGTCAACTTTTTCGTCACCTGAGGGATACGGTCAAATCCAGAGGAAATGATTTCTATTCCACGCTCTTCTAATGCTCCTTGGATAGCTCCAAAGCTTTCAAAAGAGGCATAAATATGAATGCCATCTTCATCTTGAAAAACTTCATCGGCACCATAATCGATAAATTCTAGTTCAATCTCTTCTACATCTTGACCTTCTGCATTGATACAGAAGTTACAGGTATGATCAAACATAAAGACAACCGATCCAGAAGTACCTAAACTCCCATCACATTTATTAAAATAGGAACGTACGTTTGCAACGGTACGTGTATTATTATCTGTAGCAGTTTCTACAAGAATCGCAATACCATGTGGTGCATACCCTTCAAAAACCACTTCTTTATAATCTCCTTGACTTTTATCTGAAGCACGTTTAATAGCGCGTTCTACATTGTCTTTAGGCATATTTACAGCCTTGGCATTCTGAATAACAGCACGTAATCTAGAATTACTATCAGGATCAGGACCACCTTCTTTTACCGCAATTACAATATCTTTCCCAATACGTGTAAACGCTTTAGACATAGCGCTCCAGCGCTTCATTTTACGCGCTTTTCTAAATTCAAATGCTCTTCCCATATATAATCTTAGTTAAGGTCTGTAAAAATAATAAAAAGTAAGACTTTTCAAAATAGTTATGCATTGAGAATATCTTCAATTGCAGCAGCTAATTCAAAATCATTTTCGGTGACGCCACCATGATCGTGTGTAGATAATGTAATCGATAATTCATTATAGACATTACTCCAATCAGGATGATGTTGTAATCGCTCTGCTTCAAAGGCAATACGTGTCATCGTAGAAAAAACTTCTCTAAAATTTTCAAATTCTAAACTGGTATGAATTGCATTGTCTTCATATTCCCAATCTGGAAAATCTTCTAAGCGATCTTTAATCTGTGCTTCTGTAAGTTTCATAGCTGTTTCGTTTTATAATTTGTAGTATCTAATGTACATAATTCCGCTTTCGCGAAAGCGTACTTAAGAGAAAAATAACATAGAATTGAGTGTGGTTTATAAATGATACGGTATTAGTGCCTGATACTCCAAATCTCATAAATGGGATTTCCTTTACTGGAAAGCCCTGAGTGATGCCAAGCGTCATCAATAAGTTCATAGGTAAATGCTAGACTACGATTTGCTTTAGAATCATCTCTAGAGAAAAATTCAATGTTTTCTGTGTACGTACCCTCTTTGGTGGTGTAGGTACCACCTCCTGTGCCCATAAATTGTTTGGTTTCTGTATTATATGCAATCCATTGAAAGCGAGTTCCTGAGAGTATTTTTATAGTTTTTCTTGGTCTGCTGGTATCACGTGTTTGAATGTTACCATCTCGTTTTCTTCCAGACATGAGCCAAGCGCCTTGTAGTTTCCCAGGCGTTCCATCATCTATTCTAGTCAATTTCATATCACTTCCTACTATCTGAAGCGTAGTATCTGTAATAACTACTTTAAAACGTACTTTACTACCGACTCTTTCTGGCGAATCCGTATGAAATTCTACTTGTTCTGTCATGATATCTCCCTCTAAAGACCATGTACCACCATTAGAGTGAATAAAAGCTCCTGTATTTGCGTTATACGTGGTTAGTACTTGATATCCATCTGTAAAAATGACTACGTTTCTTAGTTTTTCGCCACTTGTAGACGTTGTATAACTTTCCCAAGCGCCTATCACATTTTGTGCATTTGTTCCTATATATAAGAACATACTTAAAAGGAGTATCGCTGTATTTTTCATGATGTTGATTATTATGAATTATAAAAATACAACATCTTTACCCATTGTGTATTTTGAATAGATTTCTTAATTTTTCCCCTCTCTGAAGGGTGAATGGAAGAAATCTTTAGTATTTCCTTTAGGATTTGAGGAAAATAATGAAGATTGATTAGGATACTATGACAGTTGTTTTGTCAAAATACACAATGACTTATCTCTATTTACACATAATACATTGATTATTAAATACTTTTAACGAAATCAGAGAATACTTTTTTGTGAAGCTCCAAATCCATCTTTGGTGAAAGGGCAACACGAGCGATATAATCTTTATCTCCTTCTTTTGTGGTTCCTTGTGTTGAGGTTGCAGGAATAGTCCAGTAGCATCCTTTTAATTGTCCATAACTCACACAATACTTACTCTCATTAGGAATTTCTGTAATCATTAAGTTGATAAGCTTGTGATTTAAGGCTCTTTTGTATGCTTCACGTTCTTGGTCTGTAGCTCCTTTTGTTGGAAGGTCTAAAGAAAAAACGGAAGGAGTAAATCCTTGTGTAGCCAATTCTTCTGATACAAAATTGATTTTAGCATCTGGTAAGGTCTTATGGATAAAGTTTACAAATTCGCGTGTATTTGTATATGCATCCTGAATTCGTTGATTCATGGATGGTAATTGTTCTGCTAAGATTTCATATTGAAGATCTGTCGCTTCATTATCGCAAAGCTGTAGATGCATTTCTATAGTTTGCATGAATCCCGCTGCTTTTTTATTTCCTACGCAATATCCAGCTGTACATCGTCCACCACTTGGGAATTTTGATCCGCTGGCATATGAAATAGCACTTACCGTTGAGAGTATTTCGCCTTCTCCTAAAAAGTGTACGTTAGGACAAAATGTTTGATCTAAAATAAAAACAGGAGCAACAGCGGTTTTACCTGTTGCGGTTGTACGCTCTTTTTGTAATGCTTCTTTTAATTTGATAAGGTCAGGAACTTCTACTCTAGGATTTGTAGGAATTTCAGCAATGATATATGGAACAGCATCTTCTTGAGCAATTTTGTCTAAAACTGTATGGATACTTTGTACCATATCATTATCACCATCTACGGGTAAGTCGACAACAGCAACATTGTCAATACATGCTGCCACACGTCTTGCTTGATCATTGGTGCCTCCATAACAATTAGGAGGAACCACAAACTTGATTGCTTTTCCTTTATGATTTTCTAAGGCATCATGCACGAGTCCCATCATAATAGCATATTGAATAGACAATCCACTAGAACCAACCAATGCTTTTGTCTCTGTACCTGTAATTGCAGCAATGGTATCTACTACCTGTGTTTTATTTGCATTCGTATTTTTAGTGCTTGCTTCAATAGGTCTGTTATCTATGATTGATTGTAAGGCCGTATAACAATTGGCTGGAGTCATCGCAATAGTCTCTCTTCTTCGTACGTGTTGAATTTCTGAGATATAGCTTTCGTTTTTCTCTCCTTGTACTAATAACACACTTCCTAAGTGATCATTAAGATTAATATAAAAATCAATGTTTGGATTACGATTTATGGTGTGAATATCATCTTGCTGAGAAATAAAAATGGTACTTCCATCAAACTCAGAGATAGTGGCTATATTTTCAATTTTTTGAACATCAAACGTATATCCATATACACGGTGTAATACATCAACATCAAAAAAAGAAGGAAGCTCTCCTGTGTATAAGATTCGAGTGTTTTTATGCGCCAATACATTTTTCCTCAGAATTGCCAAGATAGGAGTGGTCTTTGATGAAAAACTAATCACGCCTTCTGGAGTTAGATCATACATCTTAGCCAAGGTCCATTCTAATACAGATGATAATGGATGCCCTAATCGAATATAATCAAAGGCAGTAGGTAATTCTTGAAGGGCTTCTAGCGTAGCATTATTCGTTTTATATAAAGTTTCAAACTGCGTTAAAAATGCTGTTTTAGCTAATGCTTCATTATAAATATCGAGTCGATGCGTTGTTAAGTGTACCCAATCTGTAGGGATATTATTTAGTACATCTTTGATGTATGCTTGTAGGTTTGTGTCTTGCATAATTTTCACCTTAACAAAGGCAGGTATTATGTATTAATTTGATTTATTTAAAGTAGTATACAGTATGTTATTGTAGTGTAAAAGACAGTGCGATATACACGTGTCTAAATTACTACAAAAAAGTATTTCTGTCTCCTTTGTCGTAATTTTTAGTGAAAATTATAGCTAATTTTTCACTATGCTTTTTAGCGTCAGGATTTTGTGCATAAGACCAGTAGTAGGAACAACCGTTTTTGCTTTTTTTTTGGACTATATAGGAATTTGTTAGTTGCTTATTGAATAATTTCACTGATTTGAACTACAGGTCTAATATTGGTGTAGTTTGGAATATCCGTACGGATTTTTTCTCCATGTGGACCAAAAGCACTTTCGTAATCTGCGATCGTATCAAAGTATAGATATCCAATCGCTAAATAGGGAGTAGCTGTATCAGAGATTCCTCCAGCAACTCCTTTATCAATAGCTACATGTCGTATAAAAGGACTTAATAAACTATCGACCATAGGCATATGTTTATTGGTATAATAGTCCATATCAAATGTTTTCCAATTGTCGTTTGGATATAAGATCGTCACTTTAATCATTCCTTTTTTAGGAATGAATGTCTCATCGTTTGATGTAGTTTGTTGACAACCAGTAACAAATATGCTGATAACAAGAAGAAGAAGAAGGATGTTTGTTTTCATATTGCTGTGATGTGTTGATTTGATATAGAATACAAATGTAGAATTTATTTTGTGGTAACCCATTGTGCATTTTGAATAGATTTCTTGATTTTTCTCCTCCCTGAAGGGTGAATCGAAGAAATCTTCATTACTTCCTTTAGGGTTTGAGGAAAATAATGAAGATTGATAGGATACTATGACAGTTGTGTTGTCAACATACACAACGGGTTAATGGTATCTATTTTATAGGAATAAAAAATGCAAGACTCTTTTAAAAAGCCTTGCATTACATAGATGTTTTACTTAGAAAGTCTATAATGGAATATAACCTCCTTGTCCGTCACATATTCCATCATATAATGGACATAATGGGTGAACACGACAGCGAACTCCAGCAGAAGCTGTTGGGCATACGGTTGCACAAGAAGTAGGTTTAAGCATACCTCCTTTAATTGCTTTTTGATCGTCTTTAGATAAGCCTTGGGCTCCTTCTAATTTTGAAATTTTTTTTAACATAATAGTAAAATATATAGATGATTAATTTTACCGTGAACAGTTAAAGACACTCATGGTATATGTCTATTCTTGCAAGAATGGTAATAATCTTAAAGTTAGTGATTTAGAGTGTTAATGCCATTTTTTTAGCATTTATTTATAATATGATGCATATAGAATTTCTCTATAGGTTAGAGAGATTATGTCTCTACTGGCTGGTTTGTCTCACTTCTTTGCAATGATTATGCTTAATGCGTTGACACTTAAGAAGTTTCTTACGGTTAGCTATACTTACCTCTTTTTTACAACTCATTTTCTGCTAACTATGTAGGTTGCTTTATACGCTTTAACGCTTCGCTCTCCCTATGGTCGTGAACCTGCCTGCCGGCAGGCAGGCCTCACAAGTTCGCTTTCGCGAAAGCGTATACAATAATCATATATTTTTCATAATTAACATTTTGTATAAAAACGTATTTCCATTATCCAAGTATAAGTTTTATATATTTGGTTTATAAAATTCATCAATTATGTATATCAAAAGGCTCATCACCATTCTTTTCACGATTCTACTTAGTGTCTCTGCAAACAGTCAAAATATCAAGGAAGTTTCTAGATACTGGACGTCATTTGCGCAAACTATCGAAGTACAAACAGATTCTATAAAGAAGTTTAAGATAGTCGCTTATGCAAAAACCGAAACAAGTGATGATAAAGCTTGGTCTGGAGTTTGGGCAAGAGTAGATAATAAACCAGAACAAGGGAGAGGTTTTTTTGATAACATGCGCGATAGGCCCATAAAGACAAATGCGTGGACTGAGTATACGATTGAAGGTACGATAGATGAAAGATCAGAAAAGATTGTTTTTGGAGGTATTTGCATGTACAATGGGAAGTTTTTCTTTGATAAGTTTGAACTCTATATATAAGATGAAGCAGGAGCATACCAACCTGTAGAAATTAAAAATGCTAGTTTTGAAACAAGTGTAACAGATCGCATCATTCCAGATTGGAACCCAGGTATTTCTTCAAAAGAAATTTCTTTGGTAAGAGAATTTACTTCTAGTTCTAATACTGATCGTGTAGATGGGAATTATTCGATTTTAGTAGAAGGAAAAGGGATCTCAGATGCTACTGGAAATCCCGAAGCGCTTCTTCCTAACATAGGTATTTATGTCACATTATTATATCTATTATTAATAGTACTATCCTTTATGACACATGCATCATCTACCGATGATACTACATGGTCTAGGGCTGGAAAGATTGGGTTTCGATTTTCATTTATCTATTTCCTACTCATTATCTTATTTCAAAATAATGGTGCCTATCCTTATTTTGGATATATCTCAGAGAAGCCTGTGGAGTGGATGCAGCAATTTGCTACTTGGTTTGGGAAAGCGGTTGTAGGGATTCCATATGATGTTAATACAGGACCTAATGGTAGTGGGGATACTACCTATGATTACTTGGTTGTTTTTATTGTTTTTATCGTGGCTGTCATCGGTACGTTGATTTGGTCTCTTTTAGATAGAAAACGTTCTAATTATAAAAAACTATACTACTGGTTAACGACTGGAATGCGTTATTATGTGGGATTAATGCTCATTAGCTACGGTTTGATAAAGGTAATTCAATTACAATTTTCATCGCCTAGTTTTTATAGACTCATGGAAACGTATGGGGAATCTTCTCCTATGGGATTAGCATGGACGTTCTTAGGGTTTTCAGAAGGGTATAATCTATTTATGGGAATTGCAGAGGTATTAGCAGGCTTATTGTTATTTAGACGTACGCTTACTTTTGGAGCTGTGATTACCTTAATGACAACCATGAATGTCATGGCTGTGAATTACTTCTTTGATGTTCCTGTGAAGATCATGTCTACGCATTTAGTGATTATGACCTTATTCCTTTTATCACGGGATATAAAGAAAGTAATGCAGTTTTTAGTCACCAACAAAGCGGTAGAAAAATTAACCATTATTCCGCGGCCTCCATTTAAGAAGTGGCTACGCATTAGTTTAGGCGTTTTAAAAGGGGTAATTGTTGCGTATGCCTTAGGTTATGGTTTTTATGATGCTATCGCTTCTAAAGAAGCCTATGGTTTAAATGATCCTAAACCACCATTATATGGCATTTATGAAGTAACAAATTATGTAGTAAATGGTGATACGCTCGTCGATTATAATAGTGATGTACGCTGGAAGGAAATCCGTTTTGAAAGAGCAGGTAGGGCACAAGTACAGACAATGAATAAGAAAAGGGTTAGTTATAGAATAGAACTTGACTCCACCATTCAAAAGATTAAATTCTTCCCTTCTGGGAATGATACTGATTATTTTGATTTTAAGTATACGAAAACAGAAAATACCTTAGACTTCCAGTATATCTTTAAAAATGATACGATCTCTGGAAAAACTAGAAAACTGGGAGGCGATGACTTTTTATTGATTAATCGAGGGTTCCATTGGATAAGTGAACGTCCTTATAATCGATAAGAGATAAGAGATAACAGATAACAGATAACAGATAAGAGATAACGAATAACGAATAACAGATAACAGATAACACGTTAACCATTACAAACACAAGTCCAATTATCTCGTTTTAAAACGACATAGCGTTTTCGCTTCCATGCGTCTGATTTTAGATATACGTTTCGGTAGTAGTCACGTCTTTTTTACGTTTTCTATTGAAGTTCCATGTGTCAAACCACCATTTTCCTAGTACGGAGCATAGTAGGAGGAAGAGAGTTGTGAGTTCTTTTATGGCGGGTTATTCAAGAGCATTCGTCACAGACGAGGGCTAGCGGGGATTAAATCGCTATTATTTTTATACTGTGTTGTAGTGCGTTTATATTTAAGTCTTATTTCCATTAAAATCATAAATGTCATACGGTTCATCTTTATTCAAAGTATGAGAACTAGTTTTTTGAGCATATATCTTCTCTTCTCTTAACTGAATTATATCGTATTCTAATGGGACTATTAATTTATTATTGATATCCATAACACCAAATTTACCACCCATTACATAGGTGTTTTCACCATCTCCGTCTTTATCATAATAGTTAATAACTTCACTGTCTATACTAACTTCTAATAATTTGGAAGAAATAAATTCAATCCAACTATACTTTTTAGGAATAATCACATTGTTATTTATATCTACAATACCAAGGTAATTACCTTTCCAAGAACTAATAACGTATAAACAAGATGTAAAAGAGCCACTTTCATAGTCAGACCACCAATTGTAAGATTCTTCAGTGTTATTATATGAAAATAGTTCTCCTTCTTGTTCAAACCAATTTAAATGATTATCACTTAAGGCTGGTGCTTTAAATACTTTGTAATAGTTTAAGTTATTACTTCTCTCTAAGTAATTATACTCTGAAGGTATTTGGTATTCTCCTTGAGCATTTATTAGACCCCATAAATCAATAATTTCATTTTCATATTCTGTTTGATTTTTTTTTACAACTCTTGTGTATGGTGAGATTTCTTCTTCTTTAGTATAATCATTGTCATCTATGAAAGTATTACATTCAAGAGTTTTTACAACATCAATATTATTCAATTGAAAAAGATAAACTTTATCATCTTTTGAAGCTAATATTGTTTGTTCTTTTTCGAAGACGATTAAGTCTCCATATTTTTTAGGTAAAATTTGATCGTTATTATTGTTTATCAAACCTGTTGTTCCTTCATATGAATTATTATTAGTATAGTAGGAAGATGAAAAAATTTTACGATAATCCCTGTTGACTAGTTCTGCTTTAATTTCAACGATATTGTTTTCTTCAGGTAAATTATAATTAATACCAATTTCAGGTAAAAACCGTGTTTTATATTCTCCACGTGTTTCAAAAATTAAGTTACCCAAAACATCAAAGAAGTATTTTTTATGATAGGTTGTATTATCAAAATCGGTATTTCTCTTTTCATTATCTTTTATTAACCCACAAAAAACATTATGCCTTGCGTAATAATGAATATTATTGAATAAGGGTTCTATTAAAAATGAATTATTTGAAACAATTACACCACATTTCATAAACCTAGCTGTAAAAATATCACAAGTCTGACCTGTGATTAGTTTTTTCATATGTTCATAAAGATATCTATTGGGACTTATTTCAAATGTAGATTTCGTGTCTTCACAGCGACAACTATATCCGCCATCATAGCTTTGTCTTCTATTACTTGTAGTTAATTCTACTTTTCTAAGTTCAAAGGAACCTTTTTGACTCCTACTTTTTATAAATTCTTGGAACCTAATATCTAAACACTTTTCAAATAAAGGATAATACATAATTTGGTTATTTTCTTTCTTTATGGCTCTGAAAGAATCTCCCAAGATATCGAGACGGATTTTGTTCTTATTTTTTGGTTCTATGCTTAGTTTGTTAAATTGCTCAACAACTTTAATCCAGTAATTTAATTTATTATCTAAATCAAATTCCAGTTTAAGACTTTGTTCCAACTCATCAAATGAATATGGGTAAAACTCCTTTAAGCCATTATAAATGAATTTTAATTTACTTTGTGTAGGGTAAGAAGTATTTTCTGTGTTGACTAATCCGATTTTTTTAGAACCAGATTCACTTTTATCTTTTTTCCTTTTACTAAATATGTTTTTAAATATTCTCATCAGTCAAAATGCACTACAACGTTAAATATATGGCAAGTTGGGCAGAAAATAAGCAATTATTTTCGGTTAAGCCACAAGCCAAATCTTTTACATTTTGTTTTATTTTTCTCTTTTAATACCAAATCAAAAGATTTGGCGATTTCGCAAATAGACAACAACCTTTCGGTTAAACACTAATGGTCCTATTTGCTATATATAGTGTTGTAGGTAGTACTTTATTTTAAGTTCCGTTTAATGTCAAGCAAATTAATTCATAAGAATTTTTAATTTTTTTGAAATTATTTTCACTTAATGTTAAGCTACTTGCTTTCTTTATATGATTACCAGGATGAACCAAATTCCTAATATTTCTTATAAAATGACATATATTCTCAGTTGAAAAAACAAACTTTTCTGTCTCAATATTTGGTAGCCAATTACATTTTTTAGATACTTCTATTAAAGCGTTTAAATTCCAATCAGTTGGTTTATTAGACTTAATATTTATTTTTTCTTTATTAGATTTAATTTCTCGGACAACAGCTTTAACTTTATCTGGGTTTTCTAAACACTTTATTATCATTTTTGTTTCAATTATAGAACCAAGCAATATACTGGCTGATAAAAATGCTTTCGCACTTTCATTTAAATCAGCTTCTTTTTTATATATTTTATTTAATTCGGTAAGTCTATCAGTTTCATCTTTTACAAAAACTGATTTTCGACCGATTTCAACAATCTCTTTGAATATTTTTTTTTCATTTAAAAAAGATGCTAATGCTTTTGCCGAAGCAAATTCTCTGAATAATTTTTCGATTTTATTATCTAGTACTTTTTCGTATTGTTCATTTAGGATTTGATATTCAGATGGTGCTTCGTCTATTAACCAATACTCATCAGACTTAAGATTGTGCTTTTCTTTAACTTTATCTATTTCATCTTCTATTGGTTGTAATTCTGAATTGTAATGTCCTTCAGAAAACCTTGACTCAAACATCAGACCTTCAATAGCGTGGTTTTGGTAATAGAAAAACTCATTTATCGATATTTTAGAAGATTGGTATAGTGATTCAGATATTTTTAAAAATAATTTTGCTCGTTTTTCAACATTGTCAAAATTATTAAAATCTATTTTGCCTATTTTTTTTAATTCTTTAGCAAGTTTTTCTGTTTCTATCGAGTTCTCGGCTTCTATTGTGAAATTATCTAATATGTCAAGAAATATTTCATTACTAGATAAATCTTCCATTTTATAAAGGTGTTTTCTGTGCTTGTGTTGTATTACCTACAACGTCTCTTGTATGGTGCGTTTGCATCCCAAAGGGTGCATATGCACTATACAAATTGTTGTAGCACGTATTTTATTTATAATTCAATTTTAAATAACCCATAACCTGTGGCAATCCACGCAATATCATTTTCAATTGCTATATCCATAATTGCGTTTCCTCTTTGACGAAAAAATAAAGAGTATATCTTATCTTTTGTCACAATATTTAGTCCGTCATTAGTCGCCATCCAATAATTTTCATTGTCATCTATCTCTATATCTCTAACCATATTGTTTGACAAATCAGAATTGTCTTTGTTCACGTGATTCCATTTGTCATTTTTTAGGATTGAATAACCTCCAGTTAAATTTCCTCCATAACCAATATAAAGTTCATTGTCATTATATAATCTTAATGCGCGAACATATTGTTGTAAATCAGAATTTTTCGTTGTCAACGATTCCCACTTTGAGTTTTTATAAATTAACAATCCGCTATTGTGTCCGATGTAAATTTCTTTATCGTTCTTAGCTGCCAATGCTCTAATTGTAACACTTTTTGGAAGTCCGATTTTTTTCCATTCAGTTCCGTCGAAAGAAGTCAATCCGTTTGAACCTCCAAAGTATAATATTCCATTTTCATCTTCAGTTATATTGATGATTGAAATTTTAGATAATTTAATTTCGGTTGCAGAATAAGTAGTCCATTCTTTTCCGTCAAATTTTGCTAAACCGTCTGGTTGTGAAAATGACACCCAAACATTGCTTTTGGAATCAATAAAAATTGGGGAAATGTATTTTCCTTTAATAACTGAATTATTGGCATCAAATGTTGTGAATTTTTCGCCATCAAATTTTATTAGTCCTGATTTTGCACTTCCAAGCCATTTATTTCCTTTTTCATCAACTGCGATTCCCCAAAAGTCATCACCTTTCAATTCAGAGTTTTCTTTAGTGAAATGCTCGATATTTTGTCCAAAACTAAATTGGATAAATAAAATTATTAATATGGTTGATATTGTTTTTCTCATATGTGCTACAACTATTGTATATCATACATGTATGATATTTCTTATATACGTTTTTTCTTCTCAAATGTACTTCAAAATTTGAAAAACATACCTGTAATGTGCTGCTAATTAAATATTTGTTATTAATTATGTCAAGACTTATTACCATTTACAAATGACTATACCTATTTATAAACGTTTGTAATCATTACTAAACCTACCCAATTCCATATAGAGTTCATTACGGATTCCCGTAAACCTATTAGAAAAGAAAAGATTGGAGATTGGAGATTGTCGATTTTTGATTGAAGATTTAAAAAAAGTCCTGACTCCTGATTCCTGACTCTTGTAGCAAAGCGATCCAAAAAGATTAGAGATTGCTGATTGGAGATTGTGGATTGCTGATTTTTGATTAATGATTTAAAAAGTCTTGAGTCCTGATTCTTGTAGCGTAGCGATCCAAAAAGATTGGAGGGTTGAAAAGTCTTACGTCCTATAGCGAAGCGGTCTTATGTCATTTAGAGGGAAGTGATCATTAGTAATTTGAAATTTCCTGCCTACGGCAGACAGGCTCGTCACTCGTACCTCGTTCTGTCGAAATGACGGCGTCTTATCTCTTAAACCATAGCGAATCGATTATAAAACTTGATTCTTTAAGTGTAGTACTCTAAAAAGAAGATGGTTTAATGTATATACCCGTATGTTTTTAGAAAATTGTCTATTTCTTCTTGGGCTTTTGCACTTACTTTTTTATCTGGATTTGGCCAACCATCATCGGGTTCTGTTTCTGGAGTAAATAAGTGTCCTACGTTATCATAGATGACTAATTTACAATCATTGCCATAGGTATCCATATTATTTTTAAACAATTCAGAACCTTGTAACGGTGTTACGGTATCTGTTCTTCCCATGACAATAATGGTAGGTGGTGTATTTTCAGAAACGTTTTCTGCTGGAGAAAGATTTTTAACTTCTATTTTATCAAGAAGCCTTTTTTGAAAGTCAGAATACACCAATAATGAAAGGGCTGGTGATTTTAAGGCTAGTAGATCTGGTGCGCTTGAGATGTCTTCATCTGGTGTATCTAAATTATCAAATATAGCAGCACAAGCAGCAAGATGCGCACCTGCTGACCAACCGTATGCCGCTACTTTATTTTTATTTATTGAAAATGTATCTGAATTCTTTCGAACCCATCTTAATGCGGTTTGAGCATCAAGTACTGATTCATAGGGTGTAATTCCTTTTCCTAAATCTTGGAGTCTATATTGTACAGAGAAGGCTACCATGCCTTTTTGAGCATAGTGTTTTGCATTACTAAATCCCCAAGATGCTTCTCCCATATACCAACCCCCACCGTGAAAAATCACAATGGCTGGATATTCTTTGTCTTCATTATAATCTGCTGGGCGGACACAATAAATTTTTAAGTCATTTTTTGTGTCATATGTAAATTCTTCAATGTTTAGTGTATCTGATTGAGTTTGTGCTTTGGCTATTTGTGTCATTGATAGTATACAGACAAAGAAGAAGATTACGTGTTTCATATATGTTATTTTATGTAAAGACGAGATTTTTTAATAGATGTTGCATTACTCATTTATAAAATGAAAACTAATTGCTTTATGGGATATGTAATTTCTCGTCACTCTTGCCAAACGGTCATCTACTTGTTGTTGTTTTCGCGAAAGCGGAAAATAAAGATTGGAGATTGTTGATTGTGGATTTTTGATTTAAAATAGTCCTGACTCCTGATTCCTGTAGCATAGCGATCCGTAAAAAAGATTAGAGATTGGTGATTTTTGATTTAAAAAGCCCTACGTCTTATAGCGAAGCAGTCTTATGTCATTAATGACGAGTCGGTATTTTGATATAATTTCACCTATGATAAAATCACTCAATGTCCTTACATCAACGTTTACAACTTCTGACTCCCAGCAACGACCTCTTCATTGGTAATGCTTAAATGCTTGGGCAATTTGTTGTCTCTAGGAAGTACGGCTAAGTAGCGATCAAAGTTACTGGTGTACACATTTTTATAAAGTGGTTTTCGTGGGATGTCAAACATCGTAACCAAGTCGTGTATAAACTCCTTATGATGGATCAAATCAGAACTCCCTAAATGGAAAATACCGTGTAACTTTCTATTGATTATATAATGCACCTGCTGACTAAACTTAGAATCTGTAGTGGTATTGATAATCAAATGTGGGAATACTTCAATAGGCTCTCCGAGAAGGAGGTTATTTTTGAGTTCGCGAACACGTTCAGACTGCACGCCAAATACCATGGGTAATCGTACAATGGCATATTGCTTTTCAGGAAGGTGACGCATGAGTAAGGTTTCGATACGTATTTTAAGCTTGCCATAGATACTTTCAGAAAGCGTCTTGTCATGCTCATAACTAGGGTAGTGGGAAAAGGCATCAAAAACATTAGCACTTGATAAGAAAACCACTCTGCAACCACTCATGGCGGCATATTCGGTAATGAGTTCATGTGCTTCTAACTGTGCAGGAAATGGACCTCGTAGTGCTGATACGATCACAGAAGGACGTACTTTTTTTAGTAATTCAAAGACATCATCGGCGATGAGGTCGTATCTAAAAAAATGTTTATTGTCACTATAGATCTTACCAGAATGGTAGGTGCCATAGGTATCGTAGTATCTATATAATTCCTTATATAAGGCAGCGCCTAGAAAGCCAGAAGCTCCTAGTATCAGGACTTTATCTTTTGATTTTTTATAAGCGATAACAAGGGGGAATTTCAATAGAAGTTAGCCAATGATTATACATAACCGTTAGCTAACTTCCTATTGTATGATAAAAATGTCTACTTATCCTTTATAGAAAGGTGGTCTTACAACGGTGGCAGGGACTGCTTTCTTGCGTATCTGTATGTTAATTTTTGAATCTGATTTTGAAAATGCTTTGTTTACATAGCCTAAACCGATTCCTTTTTCAACAGAAGGCCCCATGGTACCAGATGTTACACGACCTATTTTTGTGCCTTCATCATCTACGATGTCATATCCTTGACGCGGAATTCCACGTTCATCCAATACAAAACCAACGAGCTTTTTAGAAACGCCTTCTTCTTTTTGTGCTTTCAGTGCTTCACTATTTACAAAGTCTTTTGTAAACTTTGTGACCCATCCTAAACCAGCTTCTATTGGAGAAGTCGTATCATCGATGTCATTTCCATATAAGCAATAGCCCATTTCTAGACGTAAAGTATCACGGGCTGCAAGTCCTATAGGTTTAATCCCCCAATCGGCACCTGCTTCAAAGACTTTATTCCAGACCATCTCTGCGTCTTTATTATGACAGTATATTTCAAAACCACCACTTCCTGTATATCCAGTAGCACTGATAATTACGTTTTCTGCTCCAGCAAAAGGACCTACTTCAAAGGTGTAAAATTTGATAGCAGAAAGATCTGTATCTGTAAGTGACTGCATAGCTTCGGCAGCTTTTGGTCCTTGAATAGCCAAAAGTGAGAAATCTTCAGAGATGTTTCTAAGGTTTACATCATAGGTATTATGCTTGTTGAACCACGCCCAATCTTTATCAATATTAGAAGCATTTACAACAGCTAAGTATTCGTTTTCTTTGATACGGTATACAATAAGATCGTCTACGATTCCTCCATCTTCATTTGGCAAACAGTTATACTGTGCACCACCTACACCAATTTTAGAAATATCATTAGAACAAATACGTTGTAAAAAGTCTAATGCCTTCTCTCCATTAATAAGAAATTCTCCCATGTGAGATACATCAAAAACGCCTACGCCTTTACGCACTATTTCGTGCTCAGCGTTTACGCCCTCGTAGGATACAGGCATATTATATCCAGCAAAAGGAACCATTTTTGCTCCTAAAGCTTCGTGTATTGCGGTTAATGCAGTGTTTTTCATTTGTGTGATTTTTTGCAACACAAATGTACATAAAATGAAGTGCTAAAAATAGCTTTATAACAAGGTTAATTATGTATTTAATTCATACGATTTCTACGATCATCTTTTGTGGGAAAATACAAATTAGAACTACTGTAGGATGATCCAAAGTTCTGAGCACCTGCATATACTTGTTGAATCGCATCTTCTACTTGTTGCTCTGTGAGTTCCTTTAATGGATGCATAAAGACAGACCATAACACTCCGTCCGAAATGGCATACTTAATGTCTAGTGCGGTATGGAAGTTGGCTTCCAAACATGTTTTCATTTCACTAGGTGTTAGTTTATCGGTTTCTATGATAGGCGCCATAAATCGCATTCTATTATGTAGTTCATCTGTGAGGCAAATAACCTGTGTATCACCGAGTATAAATTGCCAATGCCCATTTCCTCCTTTGATATTTTCGATGAGTGAATGGAATATCGTGTCTAATTGCTTATTATTCATTAGTTAATTTTTCTTTTTTTACTGTAAACCCATGAAAAGAATGCTTCTTCTGCAAATGCATGATCCCAACTATTATGACCTATACCTGGATACATAGTAAGTTTAGGTACTGCTTTTTCTTCTAAAAGAGCTTGGTACATGATTTTAGAATACGTAGGAGGAACTACCTTATCTTCATCGCCGTGAAAAATCCATACAGGTGTTTCTTTGGCCCATGTAGCAACGTTATCAGGATTTCCACCACCACATATAGGCGTTGCTGCTGCAAAGAGATTGGGTCTTCTAGATAAGAGTTCAAATGTGCCCATACCGCCCATAGAGAGTCCACCTAAATAAATACGGCTCTTATCAATATACGCTTTCTCCAAATAGTGATCTATCAGTGCGATAACGGCACTCATTGCCCATGTAGGTTCACTTTGCTTTGGATATATAAAGACATTGGTTCCTTTTTCCTCATCACGCCTGTATTGAATTTGTGCCCAATAATCTTCTTTAGGACATTGCGGAAAAATCACAATCGCAGGATAATTAGGATTCTGTTTTATAAATAATTCACTGCCGTGTACTAGTTGCGCCTGATTATCATTTCCACGCTCTCCTGAACCATGTAAAAAGATATGAAGCGGATAGGTTTTGGTGGCATCAAAATCTACAGGCATTAAAATACGATAGGGTAGGGTTTTGTCTTTATGTTCAAAAGCATCTTTATCAAAAGTTTGTTGTTGTCCCATCGCAGTATATCCTATACATAAAATAAAAAGTAAAATCCGTTTCATAAAGTAAGCGTTATATGGATGTAAGATAACTAAAACTGTTAGAATTTATAAAACGAAAAACAGATTCCCGTCTTCGCGGGAATAGATGAACTTTCTATCCATCCGATTCTCATTCGTCAATGTATTGACTAGTTTGTGAAGTAGTGATGTGTTTTTGATTTATGAGTGTACGCTTTCGCGAAAGCGTATAGAAAAATATTGTACTGATTATTTTGTATTTAGATATAGGTTTTGTTTTGAAACATACCCTTTAATCTCTTCTTATTAGGAAGATACTTGGAGCTTCCCTCCTAGGAAGGAGGGATTGAGGGAGGTGTGAAAAAGAGATTCCCGTCTTCGCGGGAATAGATGAACTTTCTATCCATCCGATTCTCATTCGTCAATGTATTGACTAGTTTGTGAAGTAGTGATGTGTTTTTGATTTATGAGTATACGCTTTCGCGAAAGCGTATAAAGAGTGATAAAATAATTTATGATAAAAATTTATAAAAGATTGTTTTGTAACTAATAAATAGTAGTATATTTGCACCCGCAAAACACCAATTCGGGGTGTACCATGCTAAAGCTTGGCAGGTCTAGCCCGGTGTTTATCGCGCCGCGTTTGGGACGCGGAGGTCGTCACGCTTGAGGCGTGACCACCCAGATAACAACAATATGTTCGTATATATTTTATATAGCGAGAAACGTTCAAAATATTATGTAGGTCAAACTGCAGATATTGACAAAAGATTGAAAAGACATAACCTTGGTTTAGTACCGTCTACAAAAGGCGGAGCACCTTGGAAATTAGTTTTGCAAATTGAAGTTTTATCTAGATCTGAAGCCATGGTTTTAGAAAAAAAGATAAAGAAAAGAGGAGCAAAGCGATATATAGATAACCAATTCGGGGTGTAGCGTAGCCCGGTTATCGCGCCGCGTTTGGGACGCAGAGGTCGTCACGCTTGAGGCGTGACCACCCAGATAACAACAATATGTTCGTATATATTTTATATAGCGAGAAACGTTCAAAATATTATGTAGGTCAAACTGCAGATATTGACAAAAGATTGAAAAGACATAACCTTGGTTTAGTACCGTCTACAAAAGGCGGAGCACCTTGGAAATTAGTTTTGCAAATTGAAGTTTTATCTAGATCTGAAGCCATGGTTTTAGAAAAAAAGATAAAGAAAAGAGGAGCAAAGCGATATATAGATAACCAATTCGGGGTGTAGCGTAGCCCGGTTATCGCGCCGCGTTTGGGACGCGGAGGTCGCAGGTTCGAATCCTGCCACCCCGACAAAATGGAGGTCGTCACGCCTGAAGCGTGATCACCCCGACAAAATGGAGGTCGTCACGCCTGAAGCATGATCACTCCCGACCAAAAAAAGCCTAAAATCATATTGATTTTAGGCTTTTAACTTTTTTAGTAGGTTGTCTATTTTATTCTACTCTCGTATAACTTTCTCCATGAAAACGTTTGCCATCATCATCCAATTGAATTTGCTGATACGCTTTCTTTTCCATAATCAATTCAAATCGGAATACTTGTGTGGTATCTACCACTTTCATCATCGGACCCGATGCATATTCTAAACGTTCTTCGAGCATTCCATTTTTTATAGTATAGGTTCCATATCCAAACCACTCATTAGTATCTGAAGGATCATTGCGTGTCCACATCACTTTTCCTTTACTATACATTTTGATTTGTCTGTATCCATTTTCATTTTCCATGATTTCAGATACATTACCATCTTCATACATTTGTTGGTTTTGGAGTTCCCAAACTCCTTCTAAAGAGATTTTTTCATCTATTGTAATTCTTCCATCACCCGAGACGAGTGTAGCAACCATCAAGTAACAACTAAACATTAATAAGGCTTTCATAATTTTGGCGTTTTAGTGTGAGATCGGTTTTAACCCCTATTCTATAAGCAGAACTATTGGTATAGCACTACTATACAATTAGGGTTGCATCGAAAATAAGTACTATAAGTTACAAAAAATCAACGAGAATCCCTTAGTAATGAAGCGTTAAAAGGTCTTGTTTAGTAATACGTTGCTGTATCTGTAGTTGCTTTTTCTTTGGCAATGAGAATACGTTTTATAAACTGATGCACTCTCTTTTCTGTAGCTTCTATCTTGATACAATAAGTATCTCTATAAATGCTATACTCTTGAGAATCGCCTTTATAGATAGTAAGTTTCCAATACGGAATCACAAGTGCATACGACTCTAATAAAGATCGAAATCCAATAATAATACCATTAGGCCGTAACTCAATATTACACTTATTACGGTATTTGTCTAAGGCGAGTATGTTTTGAATTTCGAGACTAGATGAAGTGATAATAAGATGTCCTATCCCAATACCTCCAGATTTTATACGTTCAAAGAATGAAAATGGAAGACCTACTTCGGTGTCTATTTTCTTTTTAATCTCAGGATTATTATACGATACATTAACAAGCATTTTCTTTTTCTTATAAAGATATGAAATGCTTATAGTTCTATAAAGAATGATGTCTTCTTTTCCAGAAAGGATAATTTTTCCAACGCATTTCAGCGCTATAAAATGTGTTTTTATGATATAGGTATTGCTCCCAAATGGATTCCATTTGTTTGGTATACATTTTTTGAAATTGTTTATCTATGTCTGTATCTGGATGATTTACAATGTTTGACATGACTAGCAGTTCTTTTAATTGCATTGCATTGGCCATGGCATTAAACATGCCTTGTGAAGACAACGGGTCAAAACTAATGGCTGCATCACCTATGGCTACCCATTGTTTGCCAGTTATTTGTTCTAGTCGTGTTGAATTTGCGGCTACCACTCCGTGAAAAGTAATATTTGTTTTGTTTTTCCCTAAAATATAAGTGATCTGTAGATTTCCTTTTGAAAATTCAAGAAAAGAATCAAGGTCTTTAAACGTCGCTTTATCGATCAAGTCTGAATCTGTTTGAAAAGCAATAACACGCTTGTTATTTGGTATAACGGCACTATACCACCACCCATTTTCAGTAGCAGTAATCGTACTCATAGTGTTTACCTCAGTATCAGGAAGTGTCACCCAACAGGCTATTAACTTATCTATATGGATACGTTGTATACCTTGGCTTCTTGCAAAATGTGATTGTCGTCCTGTAGCATCGATGATAAATTTGGCTTGTATGTGTTGTTCTTCAAGTTTTTCAGAGGTAGCAATCACATGCCAAGTGGTATCGTTTAGAGAACTGCTTTTAAGCTTCGCAGGCCAGATACAGTGTACACCTCTTTCAACTGCTGATTTCCTTAGAAACGTTTCAAACCCTTTTCTATCGAGGCTTTTACTTAATCCATCAGGATTACGTAGATGATCTACAATGTGTACTTGCTCACTGCCCCAATACGATTGCATGCCTAGATTTTGAATGTAGAGTTGTTCTTGGTGTGAGTGAAGGGATTCTAATAAATCAAGTTCTTTAAGGATGCGCTGTGCAGCAGGCGCTAATGATTCTCCGATACGTTCTTTAGGTTCTTCTAATTTATCAATGAGCGTAACGGTATGTGTATTTACTAATGAAATGGCGGCAATGCAACCTGCAATACCGCCACCTATAATAAGAATGTCTGTTTCTATTTTTGTCAATGATTAGTGCTTTTTAGGGATAAAACGCTCAAAGCGAACCATTTTTTCAGGTACTCCCACAGATTTTCTTGGTTGTTTTTGATGTTGTGTTGTTTTCACTTGATCTGCCTTATGTGTTTTAGAAGCTAGTACATCTAGTAGTCGCTGTACGCTAGGCGTGATTTTATAATCTTCTACGAGTTCATGTTCTATAAGCAAATCTAACTGACCTTTTGCATTTGTCATCAATAATTGCTTGTTTAAAAGATTTTTATCAGATAAATGTTTTACGGCCTTATCTAATAATTTCTTTTCTTTTGCACCCAAACGTTTTTTACTACTCATGACGTTCTTTAAGTCTTTCATAGTATCCGCTAGTAGTGTCGCATGTTGTTCTTCACTAGGAATGATCCCTACCTGCATTTCTGGTGGAAAATTAGGATTGTCAGTAACTCCTGGTCGTGGTTGTACTACAGCTAGTTTATCAAAATACTTAATCATTTTATTGATCTGGTTGGTTTGCGTAGGAGCTTCACCATCCATAGGTAGATCATCTAGCCAGAAATAACGATATGCAAAGGCTTCTCTACGCGTTTCTTCAGACAACTTCGGATCAATCGCTTCTTTATAACGCTCTTCACTTAGGATATTATTAGGTACTCTTGCAGGCCAGAACGTTGGTAAATAGGGATCATAAGATGTTGTATATCCATCTCTACAACTTGCGGTATCTGTTTGCCAAGGAACTGCCATCCAGCGTGTAATTCCTCCTGGCGGTTGTCCTCCTAATAGTGGACCTGCCGACATGGTGATCACATCACTATTCATGGTTGAACCGTAATAACTCGTATCCGTTTGCGGTGTTTTTGGCACATGCTTCAATCTAAATGGTGCTGAGTACATTCCTGATGTTCGCATAGGCCATGTCATTTCACATCCCGGATGAAAAGCATCTGCTAGGCAAAAATCCATGGCGGCTTTCGTCAACATATCGGGTTGCTCTGAAACGGGTAACTGATCAATATCTGTAATGACGGTAGTACTTAATTTTTCAAAATCAGCATCAAAATCTCCTTCTACCCACTGATCTAAAAATGATAATTGTAATTTAGATAGTGTTGAGTGTTGGCGTACAGATCCTTGTGTTGGAATTGAAATCGCATCACCATACATCCAAGGCCATAATTGTGGTGCTTCGGCGCCAGAAACATCATAACGACGGAAGTTATTCGAAATCGTACGACGCATCTCATAATTTGCAGATGATGGATCGCCTAATCTTCGTACCCACTCTTCAGAGGTGTAATTAAACTGCCCTCCCCATCCAAAGGCACCCGCAAATCCTGCATTTACCCATTGTAAATTGGTCATACGTTCAAAAATGGGTAAAATATCTTTCATAAACGAAGGTCTCGCTGGACGTTCAAGCATTCCTGACTGTACTGCGATATCACGCATTAAATCCCACATCGTACGCACCGATTTTTGCATAGGTGCATAATCTGGCGGGGCACACACTACCCAGGCTGGATCTACATTTAATGCCACTCCTTTATACGTCACATCTGCTGTAATAGGACCGTCAGAAGTATCGTCATACCAACCTTCGTTATTCGCAAAAGTCACTGCGATATCTCCATTAATATTTTCAGACTTCCCGTGCCCCCCTAGCATAATAAGACGTCCTTCTTTATCGGTATGCATCTCTCCTAAATACACTTTCTTAGATTGAAACTCTCCTTCAAAAGTATGTCCTTTGGTAACATTAGGTTTTGAAATACTTTGCTTCCCTCCATCTATATGTAATGTATTTCTATCTTTTACATCAATATTGCGTAGTAATGATGGCGGTATATCTGGATCACTTGCATCAGGAATATCTAAGGCAATTTGGAATTGATACCAAGAAGCCTTTTGATTAGCAAGATGGGCGTGCCACGTAATCTGAGTATCTTTATCTGGCGTTAATTCTTTAATGGCTTTTCCTGCAGCATTAAAACCATAGATTCTGAATTGTGCTGCTTGTCGTTTTAACGCTCCAGTTTTATCTCTGTATGCATATACATCTTCTTTTGCTTGCGGTTCATCTACTAGAGGACCTAAAAAATATTCATCTTCACTATTACCTACACGCGTAATGCCAATAGGAGGGTAGATCCCTGCTCTTACAATACAGTCATCATCTTGATCTGTATTTCCTTGAAAGAATGGACAGCGGTGTTTAGGTTCTTGTAATTGCTGTCCATTGGCTTGATGGCGTGTTTCTGCACTAGCAGCATATACTGTTTTACGCACTTCTGCAATCGAACCTAAGGGTCTGTGAGCCGCAAGTGTTCGCCAGATATTAAAGGATAAGTTTGAGCCAAAATCGGCTTGACCAATCGCCGTAATATCTTGTTGTGGGATATGTAGTTTTGCAATGCAGATATACGGACTCTCCTTGGTACTCCAAACCACTTGGGCATCATCTAGTGGCATCGTTTTGTCATTCGTTCGTACCTGAATTTCAAATCGGAACGTTGCATCTCCATTACGAAGACGCTTTTCTAAATCTAATTTTAAGTAATTTGAATCATCAAATGGAGCTCCTTTGGATGTTCCTTCTTCTGGAACTAAACGATATTTTACAATCTGTGATTTTCCTAACTCAAATGGAAGTATTGCCCAATAATCTGCACTCAGACAACTTCCTTCTTCCTTAGCCATTGCTCCTAAGATGCGCCCTAGTTCATGATGTTTATCGATATAACTATCATAATCTTGATCAATTACACCAGCCGTGGTAAATGCACACATTTGTTGCGCATCTTTAGCAAAGAAGCGATCGATATTTTGAAAAATGAAATCGGCAGTATCTCCTTCCCCAAAGAGATTTCTTCCTTTTACTCCAAAGAGTTTTAGACCTACACCTATGGTAGAATGTAAATCGGCTGATGTAGGTGAGGTATCACTAGAGAATCGCATGGCAGTCTCATAGGTGTCGCCTGCAAAGATCCCCACTTTGAATTTTTTAGGAATATCTTTATTAATGACAAAATTACCATAGGCAATTCCGTGTTGTTTTCTAAACACAGCACGCTCAGCTGGTTTTTGACCGTTTTCGATTCTAGTTTTCTGGCCCATTTCAACAAACATCTCTTTAAGACGTTGTGTCACTATTTTGGTCGAGCCATTACTATTCCAGCATTTCACATTATTTGCTGTGGGTTTGTCTACGTTCTGTTGGTTTGAGGATTTTTTACTCATGAGTTTTTATTTAGTTACCCTTTGATATTTAATGGATTAAAAATTACAAAGAATCTTAAAAAAAGAGCAGAATAGGAAAGAGTATTTTTAAAAAACAGGTATAATTACGGGGTTTATGTACGGGATTGATACCACATATCTACTTTTCTGTAAGTGCATTATTTTCCTCCTATGTATAGACATATAGTATCTTGTTTTTGCATTATCTTTGCGTATAGAAATGCCCGTGAAAGCGGGCATCTTATGTATATTAAATTCGTATTATGTCCTTACAGCAAACGCTTACAACTGAAGTCAAAAAAGCCATTCAAACCATATACCAAGCAGAATTAACTGCTGTAGAGTTTCAAGCAACTCGTAAAGAGTTTGAAGGTGATATTACCGTAGTGGTGTTTCCGATGTTACGGGTCGTAAAAGGAAATCCTGTACAGATTGGTACCCAAATAGGTGAGTATCTTGTTGAACATGTTGCTGAGGTAACTGCATTTAATGTGGTAAAAGGGTTTTTAAATCTTGTGATTGCAGATGACTATTACCTAGATTTCTTTAAAGGCATTCAAGCAGATGAGCAGTTTGGAACCAAAGCTCCAGAAGGCAAAGCTGTCATGGTGGAGTATTCTTCACCAAATACAAACAAACCTTTACACTTAGGACATATTCGTAATAATTTATTAGGGTACGCTGTCGCGAAAATTATCCAAGCCTCTGGAAAGAAGGTCTACAAAACCCAGATTATAAACGACCGTGGAATTCATATCTGTAAATCGATGCTCGCATGGCAACGTTTTGGAAATAACGAAACGCCAGAGAGTACAGGCTTAAAAGGAGATAAGCTTGTTGGAAATTACTACGTACGATTTGATAAAGAATACAAAGAAGAAATAAAAACACTGGTTGCTTCTGGAAAGACAAAAGATGAGGCTAAAAAAGAGGCACCTATTTTACTAGCAGCGCAAGACATGCTTCGTAAATGGGAAGCAGGTGATGACGAAGTCGTGACGCTTTGGAAAACCATGAATCAATGGGTGTATGACGGGTTTGCTGTAACGTATAAAAACTTAGGCGTTGACTTTGATAGTTTATATTATGAAAGTAATACCTATTTATTAGGAAAAGATAATATAGACGAAGGCTTAGAAAAAGGTGTATTCTTTAAGAAAGAAGACGGTTCTGTATGGTGTGACCTTACTGATGAAGGCCTAGACGAAAAATTAGTCCTTCGTTCAGATGGAACAGCGGTCTATATGACACAAGATATCGGAACTGCTATCCAACGTATTAAAGACAATCCAGAAGTAGGAGGGATGATCTATACCGTAGGTAACGAACAAGATTACCATTTTAAAGTACTCTTCTTAATCCTTAAGAAATTAGGCTATGACTGGGCAGAAAACTTATTCCATTTAAGTTATGGAATGGTAGATCTTCCTTCTGGAAAAATGAAATCTCGTGAAGGAACTGTAGTAGATGCCGATGACCTCATTACAGAAATGGCAACGACAGCAGGTGCTATTGCTAAAGAATTGGGAAAACTAGATGGTTTATCTGAAGATGAAAAACAAAACACTTATAGTATCATAGGACTTGCAGCACTTAAGTATTATATCTTAAAAGTAGATCCTCAAAAGCGTATTTTATTTAACCCAGAAGAGTCTGTAGATTTTCAAGGAAATACAGGACCTTATATTCAATTTGCATATGCGCGTATTCAATCTATACAGCGTAAAGCGAAAGAATTAGGAATTACGTCTTCAAATGTAGCGATCACTAACTTGCACCCTAAAGAAAAAGGACTTCTTAAGTGTATACAGGAATATCCAGACGTGATACAACTTGCTGCCGAAAAGCATAGCCCAGCTCTTATTGCAAATTATACCTATGATTTGGTAAAAGAGTTTAATTCTTTCTACCAGCAAGTACAGATTTTAGGGATTGATAATGAAGCCGAAAAGGCATTCCGTGTCGCTTTAAGTGGTAAAGTAGCACAAGTGATTAAGAGCGCTTTTGGATTGTTAGGAATTGATGTGCCTGAGCGTATGTAATTTTACTAGTGAATGTCATAAGAATAGCTGTAACTAAAACGGGTTTAGCTCTTGAGTAATAAAATAAATGAATCAATAAAGGTTCGGATGAAGATCCGAACCTTTATTGATTTTTATACTTATTATATGTTTTTCAAACCTGAAGTATAGATTTCTTTATTGTTTTACTAGAGTTACATAATCTTGAATGACTAACCACTCATTCTTCAATTTTACAAGGGAATAAAAATTCTTTAATGTTGGTTTATCAGGACTTGTAAGTGTCACCTTGATAGTAACCATATGCTCTTCGATAAATTCAATAGCTTCATAGTTAATGTTCCTTTTATAACCTCCAAATTTTTTAGTTTTTATAAAAGATACATAGGTTGATTTGTCCAAAATAGAGGTAGCATTTTTTTTTGTGTCATATAGTACTACTCTAAAATCATCGTGTAAGTAGCGCTTTAGTTTTTCTGCGTCATTGATATCTCCAGCGTGTATATAGGACGCTAAGGTTGATTTTACGTCTTTCGTAGCATTATTCTGAGCGTTTGATTTGCAAGCTGTTAACATCATAATTGTAAGAAGGAATAAAATTTTTGTTTTCATAATTTTAGAATTAAATAGTTACATATAGTTAGCTAGACAACTAAATAAATAAAATTTAGTTGTCTAAATTTTTTTGAATTTTATTTAAAATTGATTTAATAGTTTGATTTTCTTGTTCAGATAGTTCTTGTAAACCTTTAAGACGTATTCCTTCAATAATAGGTTGTAAATTATGAATCAGTGTTTTTCCTTTTTTAGAAATAGATAAGGCTACTTGTCTAGAATCGGAAGAAGAAGAAATCTTTAAAATAAACCCTTTTTTATCCAATTGATTTACCATTCTTGAAATAGTAGGTTTATCTTTTACCAATTTTTCTCCTATATAAATTTGGTTTGTGGCTTCATTATCATTGATAACATTTAAAACTAACCATTGTTCTATAGTAATATCAATGCCATGAGATCTAAGAATGTTTTGTCCATACTGTCTTATCTTTCGAGCTGTAAGCTCGATCTGAAAATAAATATTATCATAAATCATATTGCAAATATATAATAAAAATAGTTAGCTAGACAACTAAAATTATTTTTAACACTTTATCTTTTATGATTGTACAACTTTCTATAGACTTGTAGAAAGTGGTTGTATAGGCTTTAACGCTAGGCTTTCTCTTTGGTTGTGAATCTCATAAGTCCGCTTTCGCGAAAGCGTAATTAGTACTATCTTCATAGTCAAAATACTATATATGAAAAAACAACTACTAGTATTATTCTTTTTAGTATCACTATCAGCACTTGCACAAGACGCTTGGACGCAACTTAACGATTTCCCTTTTGAAGCCTTTAGAAGTGGTAGTTTTGTAGTAAATAATGAAGCGTATGTTATTGTAAGAGAAGGGGCAGTTCCATCTAATTTCCCTTCTTCAATATATATGTATAATGTAGCGGAAGATATTTGGGAATTTGTTGTTGATATTCCTGAAGAGTTAGGACTTTTGATTGCGCCATTTGTAATCGAAGATCGTATATTTCTTATAGGGGAAAATCAAAATACATCTACTATCAGATTATGGGAATATAATCTTGATGACACTACTTTTGAAGAACGTACTCCATATCCTTTTGGAGTAGAATTTCCTTTTTCAGGTTTTCACGCTACTTCTTTTACCATAGATGGGCTAGGGTATGTAATGTCTTCTCCAACAAGTGAAGAAGATATTAATTTTGCCTCCTATGATCCAACAACGGATAGTTGGACAGAAAGAGCTTATTTTCCTGGGCCAGATGCTGGCGGAGGTAGTAAAGCATTTGTAGTTAATGATAAAGGATATATTGTTTTTGGTGAAGAACTAAAAATGGGACCTAAAAATGAATTGTGGATGTATGATCCTGTTTTAGATGTTTGGGAAGAAAAAACACCTCGTCAACAAGGGGTTTTAGCAAATCCAGCAGTTTTTGTAATTCAAGATCAGGTGTTTGTAGGTTTGGGTAACGTTGATATTGGTGTGCCAAATACGCTATATTCACGTTATAATCCATCTGAAGATTTATGGGATATCATAGAAGCTCCATCTTTTGTGTCAAAGAATCCTTTTTCATTTACTATCAATGGAATAGGATATGTAGGGGTTGGAGATAAAGGCATTACAGATGTCGAACCCACAGATGGAGTATGGCAACTTGATCCAGAGTTTTTATCTGTACCTGATGTGAATGCGACAAACATGTCTATCTTTCCGAATCCTGCTACACATATTGTATTTATTCAGAGTGAACTACCTATTTATAATGCTACTATATACACATCATTGGGACAGTCAATAACGACTATAAAAGTAGAGAATAATCAGTTGGATGTGTCTTCTTTATCTACAGGTATTTATTTTATAGAATTGACGAGTGAAATAGGAACGTCTATTCAGAAGTTGCTAAAGAAGTAACGGTATACTGGCACTTATTTATAAACAAGTGCCAGTGTATAGTTCTTTATTTTGAGTTAGTTATTCTATTCCAAAAGCTTCATCAAAAGCTTGCACTAGAAAATTAGTAATCGTTTCGTCATGATTTCCATTTCCAGTAATGATGTTCACATTTTTTGATTCTAAAAACTGAACTTCTTCGGATGTAAGACTCCCAACAGCGTCATCAGTGGTTCCATAAACGTAGGTTACTTTAGATAAGTCATCAATAGGAGAAAGAAGTTGCGTATATCGATTCATACCTAATCCAGCTGCTATTCTAGCAATATTTCTTTCAACCACATCTGTACTTGGTTCTGGATCTATAACTGGTGTCACTCCGTTCTCAAAAAAACCAAACCTCCCTTCAGCTAGTGCTTGCCACATCAGGTCATTAATATCTAATCGACCTGCCATTATTAGATAGTTGTCAGCAATACCTATTCCTTTTGTTGCAATAAGTTCTTGGGTCATAAAAGCACCAAACGAAATGCCTAATACATACACTGTTCTACCGTCGTCTTTAAAATAACGAATCACTTGATCTAGTATCTCTATACTTTCTGTATTAATGGTGACCGCCTCATCTAATGTAATATCATTGCCGCCTAAAATGTTTGGGTTTAATGTTTGTGCTTGATGCACATTTACAGTAAGAATATCGGTAGTATTAAAATTTTCAGTAATGAAATTTACTTGATCAGTTCCGAGTGCTATATCTGACCCTTCTTGGACATTAATTAATACGATAGGTGCATTTTCATCGCCTCTGAAATAAATAAGGTCTTTAATCTCTTGGGGTATTTCAGTAGTTGTTTCAGTTTCAGTTTCTGTAGTTGTTTCAGTTTCTGTAGTTGTTTCAGTCATTTCAGTAGCTTGCTCATCATCATTACCACAAGACAAAGTAACGATAGTTAGTACTACAAGGAGCATTCCGTGAGCTACGTATTTAAAACGATGTGGAGGTGTCATTTTTAAGAATATTCTTTTCATTATGTGTGTTTTTTGATTTATGGTTGTAAAAGTATGTGTGTCAAAAAAGCACAGAGGTAATTTTGTGTCAGGAAACGTTCTAAAACAATAAAATGATACAAATCAGGACGTTTTTTGAGATTAATTGTGATTGATATTACTTGACCAAACAATCTCTATTTTACCAAAATACATAGCGGGTAACTTCTTTAATTTTCTAAGACTTCTAGCGCACGATCTATTCCGCTATCAATACCTTCTTCAAAATCTGACGTTGAGAAAAAAGGAATTTGGTTTTCTGGATCACTTGGACCAATTCCTACAATTTCAAAAACTGTTCCTTGTGCGTCTGTATAGATTTCATTAGATAGTCCTATTTCTGCACCATTTGGTAGCGTGTGATTTAGTATTGTAGAAAAAGCACCTGCAGTATTTTCTCCTACAATAGTTACATAGGGTTGATCTTTTAAACATAATGTAAAAAGCTCTCCAGCACTTACCGTAATAGGGCTTGTAAGTATTACAATATCTTCTGTAAATTGAAAATTACCTTTTGGTTCTATTGAGAAAGCAGTATTTTCTGTAAAAGTATCTCCTAATCGTGCTTTTTTGAAGTAAGATAATCGTTCTTGATCCATAAAACGAGAAGCGATATCTAGGGCTACCGTATCAATACCTCCTTCATTAAAACGGAGATCCAGTACGAGCTTAGAAATTCCTGCGGCAGCAAGATCCTCCATGATGGTATCTAAAAGAGTATTTAATGATGACAACTCATTATTAAAATCAGTACCGTATCCTTGCATGGTAATGATATTGATATATCCTGTATCATTGTCAATGAATCCCCATATGATATTCTCTCTGTCATCTATTTCAAACGCTCCTCCTAAATAATCAGTGACTATGGTAATGATTTTTTCATTGCCCAGATCATAAAAATCTTGTACTTCTTCTATAATCAAATCTCCGCTTAAATTTGTATTCAATCTCTCTAACAATCTGACATCTCCAGATTCAATTTCAATACCTAGTTGCTCATCATATATGCTTACATGACCGTCTTGTAACACTAAAGCTACTTCTTCTATAATATCATATAGGTTTTCATTAGTGACTATATCTCCCAGGCCTTCAAAGTGTGACCAGTCAATATTCCGAGCTTCAAAAAAAGCATAGTAGTCATTAAAAATATTCCAGAAATGGTCATAATTCACCTGTGGATCATCCGTCATAGCTATCTGGTCAGATAGACAGAATGGGTTTTGTTCAGGGAGTCGGGTAAATACGACATCTATGTCTGATAGATCAGAGGAAGCAACGAGCTCGTTTTCACTTGTTTGATTTAATGTAAATCCGAAGAAATCTTCGATGACAAAATTATCATCTTGAAGGACACATCCTACGGAATTTACATTATAGAATAGATCGTTACCCTCTGTAAATTCAAAAATATATCCTTTTTCAGCTGAAAACCACGTGCCATTGATGGAATCTCCTGATGAGGGAGTAGGAGTTGTGTCATCATCATTTTCACAAGAGAACATACATAATAAAAGAACCCATAGATACCCTTTTTTCATCATTATAAAAAGGAGTTGTTTGTTTGTTGTTTTGAACATCATCATTTGATTTTTAATTAGAAAAAGAAGTAACCAACAGCTACCTGAAGGAAACGATTTTTAGTAGTAATTCCATCCACAGTACTTATATCAGAGAGTCCTAGATTATATCTGGCATTAAAGAAAAGTCCGTTGTTAAGCGTATATCCTACTCCCAAATTCATACTAAGGTCTACGTTTGTAAATACGTCTTTTATATCTGCATCTGTATCAGTATCTTCTGCAGAAAGTAAAAAACCTATTTGCGGACCTACTTCTAGACTTAATCCTTTTACTACATAATATTTCCCTATCAAAGGAACATTGAGATAGGTAAGAATAGCAGATGAGGACCCTTGACCTGAGTACATCAATTCGGGTTGGAAAGAAATTTTTTCTGAAATAGGAACTTCTACAAGTAACCCAAAAACAATATCTGTAGTAATATCAAGTTCATTTTCAGCATCGTTAGTAATGGTTGCAAAGTTTAAACCAGCTTTAGCGCCAAATTTTAGTTCTTGCGCATTCATAGTGATTAGTCCTATAACTGTAAAGGCAGTTATGAATAGTCGTTTTCTCATTAATTACGTTTTTTGATTTATAGCTGTAAAACTAAAGGTGTCAAAGAAGTAAAAAGGTAATTTTTGACCTTGAGATGTACTAAAATAGCAGTGCGATACGAATTAGGACATTTTTTGGAGTTTTCTATAGGCTCCTGGAGACATGCCTAAACTAGCTTTGAAAGCACTATAGAAAGCACTCTTTGATTTAAAGCCAGCTTCCATACCTATGGCTTCTACAGAGTACTTATGAAATACAGGATCGTGCAATCCTTTTTTTGCAGCTTCAATTCGGTATTCGTTTACAAATTGAATCACACTTTTATGGAGCTCTTGATTGATAATTTGAGAGATATTCCCTTCACTGGTTCCTAATCGTTTGGCTAGATCTAATCTACTTAATAAAGGATCTTTGTATACTTCTTCCTCTTCCATTAAGGCATATAGTTGAGGAATGATTTTGGAAGTCGTTGTTGAATTGGTTTTCTTTTTGGGTGATGAAGTATCTGGTTTTTTCAAAACCAGATACTCATGAATTTCGTCTCTTTGTACTACAATTTGTAGTTTGAATATCCCATAGTACAAGATCCACCACAATAAAAAAGAAACAAGAATCCAGATGGAATCTGTAATGTGTTCTGAATTAAATGTATAAAATTCTATACTAGAGAACAGCCAACAAATCACAATGATAATCATAAAGAGATTAAAACGGAGTAACCATCGTTTTTTGTCTCCTGAGATCGTATTGGATTTTTTTATTAAATGTCTACTCCAAAAGATTAAAAATATATTAAAGAGTAAGGTCCCGATATCTTTTACTATAAACACAACTTCAGCAAAAAGTGAATCATATAAATGAAAAATATCATCTAAATGAAGAATAGTTTCCACGATCACTGCGCAGATAAAAGGTGCATATAACCATTTGTACCATTTCTGTTTAAGGTATTCATGCTGAATCTGGATGAGGAAATACGTACATAATGTCACTGCAATCAATAATTCCATCATGATAAAAGACAAAAAGCTTAAAAAACCACTTTCTGGAGCGTATAAATCTAAAAGAGCTAACGTACTTATTAAAAATAGAGATACAGAGAGAAACGTATTAGCACGGCTTTTATAAAAAGAAGTTGTTACTAATGCAATACTAATAAAGTACCCTATGATGATACTCGCAATGATCGCAATGTCTCCTAGTGTTATATTCAATGATTGTTAGAATTTAGTTAGTTATGTATTTAGATGCTTAGCGATGGGCATAAAGATGGTTCATAAACGCGTGCTAATATACTTGATACCTTAACTATAAAAACCTAATTATAGTATAAGGATTCGTTAATTATATGATAATATGGGTATACATGTATACGCTTTCGCGAAAGCGTATAAAACATTCATTGAAGTAAAAAAATAATGTAATGATACTCACCAAAGAATAGAAATAGTAACCACGCGTTTTAGTTTTCTATATACGAACTGATACACATAACCGTATCATCTACATTGATGGGAGGCGTGGCAAGCATGTATAAAACGATCCCATCTGTTGAAGCGTTGTATTCTTCTAACGTATTTCCAAATTCGTCAGTGGTATATCCAACGATATCGCCTTTCTTTACACGATCTCCAGCTTTATAATCACTATAAAAAATACCTTTGACACTAGAATCAATATACACCTGCGAATTGCGATAGATAATATTTTTATGAGCTCCCGTACCATTTGTATACATTCCCATGGTCTCCAACATATTGAAAACTCCTTTTTTTATGAGGGCTACATTTTCTTCTTGTACATTTCCTAATTTACCACACTCAATACTCAAGGCCGTTTTTCCATCTTGAACAGCTTGTTTGAATGTATACTTTGCTGGGTCTTTTTCTGTGATCGTATACGGATAGGAAACTACATACTCAAATCCACTTTGTTCAGAAAGCTTTTTTGCCAGTGCCGTCTTATCTGGTTTCTTTTGATTATCATAATAACAAACAAATGGAATTAAATCTTCACAAGCATCTCCTCCGTGTATATCCAAAACAACATCACTCTCTGAAATAATATGTGTTGTTATAAAATAGGCTATTTGCTCAGTGATACTTCCATCTTTTTTACCAGGAAATGCATTGTTTAAGTTTTTGTTGTCTTGAGGGTTTATAAAAGGGGTGCGTGTATAAAAGGAGCCTTTATTAGCAATAGGAATGATAATAAGAGTCCCCTTAAGTTTCATGGGGTCTATTTCCTTTAGAAGTGCTTGCGTCGCTACAATAGGAGGATATTCATAGCCATGTACACCAGCAATCATTGTAAATACAGGTCCTTCTTCTTGCCCTTTAATAATAGAAATAGGAAATTCTACACTATTACCCGATGTATCAGAAAATGGGACACGCACGTTTTCTTTGGTAGCAATCGTTATCGTATGAAGCGCTTTTTGAAAATTATTTTGCGCAAGTGTCATTTGAACCATAGCGAAGGTCAAAAAAAATAGAAGTATTCTTTTCATAGATCTAAGATTTTGCTAGAACAATACATTATATAGAGGCCTCAAAATAGGCGATAGTATTCACAAATTTAAGTTGATTTTTAATACTTTATGGACTCTTATTGCATATTCCCTCAAACTCGTTGAAACATTTTTGAGTACGCTTTCGTACTTCGACTACGCTCAGCATAAACTTCTACGTCATTGCATTCCTTGAAAGCGTATATAACAGTAATTACAATGTGAAATAGCGTATTTTTAATAGAGCATTAATTACAATAAGAACTAGCTGGGGACTGCTTTCTCACTATATCTTAGGAAACGTAGTCCATTCTTTTTGTGTATGCTATTGTTCCCATTTCTATAAACATTGCTTGTAGAGGTTTCTATTTGCAGCTCTTAAACTTCAATTAGTGTATTATTTTGCATCCAAGAGTGTGGCCAATTCTTTACCATAGTCTATAAATGCAATGGTTTCATCTGTACGAGCCAATTTAATTTTATTAAAAACGATTAGTGCCTCGCCGTTGCTTTCTAAATGATAAATCTGATGATTTTCGAAAAAACGAATGATTTCATCCGTAAAAAATGATCGAATTTCAGCTTCATTATTCCCCATAAGCAGAAATTTTTTAGAAAAATCTGGGTACATCTTAAAATCAATATCTTTATAGCCTGTAAATGCCATCACCCGATCAAATATTTTTTCTAATACCCCTTCTTTTTCCATCGTAAAAACAGGTATTTTTTTATTCAATTTTAAGACCATTAGCGTTGTATTAAATGTTTCCGCTGTAAAAGCCTGGCCTTCATTAAATGTGATATCTGAAATTTCCCAAGATACCTCTGAACCTTCATAGGTCCCTTTGAGAGAATTGTATTTGCGTTCAATGGGTCTAATTTCGAAAAAGTGAAACTTCTTTAAATAAATTGTATTCCAATCTATTTGACTCGTGTATTGATAATTTTTCTCAGTGGCTAAATTTCGTAATCGTTTTTGCCTTTGTGATAACTTAGCAGAAGAACTAGTCAAACTAATTTTTAAAGCCCTATTATAGGTAGATGAAGAAACATGTGAATCCAATCCTGTTATAAAGACCTTACCGCCTGTCGCTCTTTGTGTTTTTAAGTATTCTACCAGGTAGTCCATATAGGTCATACCTACCAATCTTGTTTCTGATAAATCAATATTAACATCTGCTCCCGAAGGAATTTGAGCTACTAATTTGTCGATTTTTATAATTCCTAAAAAATTAGCAATCCCTCTAATTTTTAAATCAAACGTGTCATCTGGTCGCTTTATTAATTTTGTACGTGAGCGATACACCATTTTAAAAAATTGTGGGATGGACAGTTTCGCCAATAACATGTGAATAATGAGTGCTAATAATAATCCTCCAAGTAAACCAATTAATAAATTAGTGTATAGGGTTAAAATCATCGTTGCAATGAAGAAGATGAGTTGCTCAGTCCCTTGATTATATGCTTGCTTAAAGACTGATGGCGATGCTAATTTAAATCCTGTATATACGAGTAAAATAGCAAAAGCACATAGTGGTACTTGTCTCATTATTGGACTCAATACTACAATAAAAAGGAGTAATAAAAGTCCTTGATACATGTTAGACCACTTTGTCTTTGCTCCATTATGAATATTGACCGTACTTCGAATAATCACAGCAATAATTGGTAAACCCCCAATCAGACCCGCTACCACTGTACTCAATCCAATACCTGTTAAATCCTTATTCAAATCTGTCTTTCGTTTATAAGGGTCAATTTTATCAACTGCTTTTGCAATGGCTAAGGATTCAATACTTGTTATAATCAAAATAGAAAATACGGTTGTCCAGAATTCGATAGTATTAATTTTACTAAAGTTAGGATGCATAATAGAATCCGTAATCGTGTCAGGAATGTCCAACAATAGTTGAGGTCCAACCTCATATGCTTTTCCAAAGAATGAAAGCGTATGTTCGTCAAAGAAATTGAAGGTATATACAAAAGGAATGGAAAGGGCTATGACCCACATAGGTGCAGGTAATAAATGGAAAAATCGATTACTAATTTTAGAATGAAATAGTAATAAAAGTAATCCCGACAAGGCAATAATCACGACAAATGGATTGGCTTGAGGTAGATATACAACTGCATCGATCAAGTTTTGTATAATGTTAGGGCTATCAGAATGCGTACCCATGGCAACATGGATCTGTTTTGCAAATATGATAATTCCAATAGCTGCCAAAATACCGTGAATCACAGAAGAGTGGAAGATATCTGCTAATCGGCCTAATTTCAATACCCCCAATACCATTTGAAGAGCACCTGAAACTACCACCGCAGCCAATACATAATTAAAGGCTTGACCTGAACCATCATCCATTAGTACAATACCTAAAAGAATGACCCCGATAACTCCTTTTGCAGGTCCGTTGACAGATATGTGTCCACCTCGATAAAGAGTTGTCACCACACCACCAATAATTGCTGAAAAGATACCTGACATTGCTGGTGCTCCTGCAGCCAAAGCAATACCTAATGAAAGGGGTAATGCAATGAGTGCAACACTTACCGCTGCTATTAAGTCATTTTGCCAATTTTCAATTAATCCCTTAAAGCCTTTTTTGGGTATGTTGTCCATGTATTTAACTATTCGATGGTTTATTAATAGGAACCTAAATCAACTAAAATAGTAAATATTCGGAATTATTAAGGTTGCGCCAAGAAAGTTGTTAAGATACTCTAAAAAATGGAACTATTTTCTTCTGATATATTTGATTGATAATTATGGTTTATACGCTTTCAAGAAACGTAGTGATGAAGAAGTTTGTACTGAGCGTAGCAAAAGGTATTTACGAGTATTTGAAGCGAGAAACAGTATATTTTGTTTATAAGACACCATGTTTAAACTAGCGAGAACAGGGCGTATATACTTTTTATTTCCAATATTTTATTTTTCTTGTCTCAATATAAATCGGTATGAATTTGTTAGATTTTGCAAAATACTCTTTCATTGAAACAGTTCTTTTTATCCAATTCCCAAATTGGTCAAATTCATAGTCATATTCTAATTCTCGATTTAATTCTGAATTTTCATAGATTTTTTCATTGATAGGATTATATAAAATGTCAAATTCAGTGATGTTATCAGTATACTTTTTTAAATCCGCTGCTATGGTATAAGAGGTTTGTTTTAAAATTCTTCCATCTTTCCATTCTGTTTCACTTATCATTTCCAGCCATTCTGTTTTATATGATGATTCAACAAGATTATTGTTATTGTCATATTTATATAGATTAGATGTCATTGACTTTTTATTCCCTTTTTCTTTTTGTGTTGCAGACTTTATTTTATTGTTATTGTCAAAATCATATTCAAAATTAACTTCGGTTGTATCATTTCCTTTAATAGTAACTTGTTTTATTGGATAATCATTTCTCCCAAAATAAGAAATCATTTTGTGGTCAATTGTATCATTTAAAAATACATTTAGTTCACTCGTGTTTTTTATGGAATCATATTCAACAGTTTGAAGGATATTAGTATTGTTTGATTTGCTAAATGAAATACTTTTTATAAACTTTTTATTTTCATTATAATCTATAACATTCGTTTGTAAAAGTTCGCCATGATTATCAAAGTATTCTGCTTTTTTCAATTCCCCAAAATCTGTGTATTCTTCTATTTTATTTAGTACAGATTTATCTTCCTTGTCTGTGTTTTGAAAAGTTGTTTTGAAGTATTCTATTTTTTTAACTTTTCCATAAAGGTTATTTCTTTGTAGTGTGTTTTTGTAATCTGAATAGATTGGTTTTAAATCAGTCCTCAATTCCGTTTTTTCTTGGCAAGAAAGCAAGATTAATGGTATTAAAGTCAGAAGGTGAATTTTTCTCAATGTTCGTTTTTTCTAATGTGGAACAACGATTTGTTTGTGATTTCGTTGTGTGTTTTAGTAATTAATTCAGCAAATACATACCGAATAGAAAATCTGTGAGGGTTTTCAGAAGTAGGTGTATAGCATTGTTGTAATCAGTTATTTTTTTATTTCAATTTTTTCTATTTCAAATATCTCAGGTAAGTTTTCAATATCTTTTTCTGAGATTAAATATTCACCACTAAAGCTATTGTCAAATATGATTTTATACTTTTTGATTGAATATGAAAAACCTACATCAAAAAGACCTGCTCCTTCTGGTCTTAGCGTATTTGAGGATGAACTATAATTACTTAATTCAATTCCTTCTGTTAATTCTTCCTTTAAATTAGCAAATTCTTTGCCCTCGGGTTTTACTCCTCCAATAGTGTGAGAGTATCCTCCGCTTTCGTTATTCGTTTTATTGGATTGATTGCTTATCAACTGCTCTAGAATAAGATACTGTTGACCATCAAATTCTGTTTTTCTTAACCAAAGCCCATTTTCCATCGGTAGTTTTGGGAGAACCTGTACTTCAATCGTTTCCGTTGTGTATTTTTTGCCATTAAATTCAAAATCAAATGGTCCAATTTTATATTTTTTTGCTTTTTTAAAAATAATTACTCTTTGAAAGTCATCTGATTGCATTCCAAAAATCGAAGTGGAGCGAGTGAAATCAATATTTTCACCTAATTCTTTTTTGAAATAGTCTGTTAGAAAATCAATATTTATTGAAAAAGTAACGCTTTGTCCAACTCTGGGTTCAGGATTATCAATTTCGATTTGCAGTTTTTCTTGTCCAATTGTATGTAATGAACAAAAGATTAAAAGTAATAATATGATTTTTTTTATATGGTTTTATTTAGTTGACTACAGCGTGATTGTATAAGATTAGTTACTTGGTTTAAGCACTAAATTTAGCAAATAAATCACAGATATAAAGTTCGCAAGGACTTTCGTAAGTAGGCTAGAACTAGCAATTAATCTTATACTTCTTAGAGATCAATTTTGTTTATTTGGAATATTGAAACTCTGGTTGTTTAATATTGCATTAATTGCGCGATTTAACTCCCATAGTTTATAATTTTTATTATTCGTCAAAAGAATAGTGGTAAGACCATTTTCCAAATTATAATCTACTATTGATTCATAATCAACGTTTGAACCTGAAGCTTGATGTCTATTAATAATACCATTTTTAACATTAGTGAAGCCAAGAGATGATTGATTAGCATTTTTATGTTTTAGAGGTGTAGCCAAGATTTGTATTGATTCAGTTGATATAATTTTTTCAGCATATAATCCTTGAATCCATTTGTATAAATCTTCAGGTGTTGTATAAGTTCCACCATCCATTTGATAGATTTCTTTATAGTTGATGCCTTCATTGTTAAACCCTGTAGCAAATTGAGAAGTTTCTTTAACAGGTGAAAGAAACGTGTTTTCCATTTTCAATGGGATTAAAATATGTTTTTTAACATATTCATTAAAAGACAATCTTGAAATATGTTCAATTATTAATTTTCTAATAAAAACGTTATTATTGCTATAGAAGAAATTGGTTCCAGGTTCAAATTCCAATTCTTTAATATTTTTTAAATCAGTGTAAACATCATCGTTAGTTCTAACTCTGTCCCAATTGTATTTAGGTAAACCACTTGAGTAATTTAGAAGATGACTTACTTTCACCTTTTCAGCCCAACTACTAGGTAACCCTAAATTGAATTTTGAGATTTTATCGTCTAGATTTATTTTATTTTCTTCTACTAATTTCATAATACTAGCAGCACTCAACTCTTTTGAAATTGAACCAATATTAAAAACCATATTTGGTTTTAATTCTTTTGTTTTAGAACCATCGGTAAATCCAAAGCTATTTTTATAGATAATACTATCATTTTTTACCACAAGAATACTTCCATTGAAAAGACCTCTATTGAAAGTAGTTAGTATTAAAGAATCAATAGTGGAATTATTTATTGGTTTTATTGATATATTACTTTTATTGTCATTACAAGAAAATAATATGCAAAAAACAGAAAAGAAGCTGTATAAGTATTTCATGAAATAATTAATATTTGTGAGGCTTTTTATTATTAATCAATGTATTAACTGATTTATATTTAATGTCACTCTCAGAATCTTTATAGATGATAAGAGTGTTAAAAACAATATTAGTTAAATCTACATTTGCTCCGTTTTCTGAAATAACGGAAAGTGTGTTCATTGTCGAAAATGTAGAGCTCATAGAAATATCTGCTCTGTTGGTTATTACGAGTTCTTGAATATTTGATGTATAAATAGTTATGAGAATATTTTTCAAATCTAAATTTTCATATTGTTCTTTGACTTTAAGCGTGAGTTTGTCATCTAGGACTTGCCAATCTAAAAATTCGTTATGTTTTTTTTGATTTAAAATTTCTATTCTAGATTCTTTGGATTTTACGATTTCGATAGAGGCCTCTATATTGCTTTCAATTGATTGAAATTTCGGAAGTTCAATTATATTTTGAGAAATAGAAATATTCCAAAACATTAAACTACAAAGCAAGATTATAATTTTCATATTGAAGTTATTATTTTGGTAAATATAAATGAAAGAATAATCTTATAATAGAATGAGATTAGCATTATCTAAAGATTACGAAACTCGCTAGGAAGGAAGCCTGTAAACTGCTTAAAATTTCGCGAAAAGTGACTTTGGTCTGCAAAACCGCAATGATATGCTATGTCTATAAGAGGTAAGTTTGAATTTTTAATTAAGTCAATACTGTTTTTTACTTTTAATTTCCTCATGTATTCTCCATAAGTACAATTAAAGTATTTTCTAAACTGCTTTGAAATAGTTACTGGATGCACACCAATAATAATAGATAGTTCATAAAGTGAAATTTGTTCTTGCCATCTGTCATTAAGTAATTCGAAAAGAGTCTCAATCCATTTTGGTTTATGTATGTTTTGATTCTTTAGAGAGCTAGATATTAAATCAAACACAAGTAAGTCAATTGAATTTGAACTTAAAGAATCATTTATATGAAGCTCTTGGAGTAATTTTAGAGCTAGAAATTTAGCATCAATATTATTTATTGAAGATAAAATCTGTGAGCTAGTAAGATAGTCTTTCAAAAAACTAAACTCTTCAAATTCTATATTGAGGTTTTGTGAAAATTCTTTACGAAATTCGGTTTTGTGAGGTTGGTTAGAAGGATAAAAAAAGAATTCTCCTGCTTTTCTCTCATAAGATTTTTTCTCTCTGAATTCAATATCTCCTCCTTGATAAATAAAAGTAATAATTGGGTTTTTATGACTATGAAGACCACCTTCATTTTGGTTAGTAGTAAACCGTGTTGAACTAATAAATACGTTTTCAGTTTGTAGGCTTTTTTTTATTATTCCTGTATAACAGCCTTTTTCTAATTGATATGACATTTGTCTTTTTTAATTAATGCTAACGGTCTCGTATAACAGTCAGTTACGGGTTAACATGCGTTAATTTTCGGTTTAGCTCAGACCTTAGCAATTCCGAGTAGATTCGGATATAGTCGAATCCGCCGTAATTGCGGTTATAAATTGTTGTACTGCATATTTTTTTTGAATTTTATTGGTCTATTGAAAATTGTCAATTCAATTTCAGATTCAGTTTCAATATAATTTATTCTAACTGGGGTTTTTTCATTTTGCCAAATCAATAATTCAGTTTTTGTGAATTCTATTCGTCCGCTGTAGACTCTCCAAAATCCGTAATTATCTTTTTGATCCCATTCAGAAGCGGGCATAAAAATTTTTATCTCTCTGTTAAGATTGTTATGGTCTGATAATTTTATTTCCCATTTCCCTTTGCAAGGATATGTGTCAATCCAATTGCTCCAATTCAGTCCGTGATTTAAAACTTCAATGTCATCTATTGAGATCCACTTGTCATATTCTGTCAGAATTGGGTTTTTCATATGTAGTACAACATCTTTGTATTAGATTTCGTTGCGTTTGAGTACTAAGTTAGCAAAAAGGGAATAAATGTTTGAGATTTCGGCAGCAACTTCGAATGACTCTTAAAGGACTTAGTAATGAATTATACAAGAGGTTACCACATGTTTTTATTCAATTTCTTTTAAAATATAATCTTCCTTTTTATTTCCAAAAACCGACACATAAATTTTATTTTTGATTTGCTTCTTTAATACAAAAGGGGCATAATTTTCGGTAAATAATATATCAAATCCATTATGGTTTATTCGTTCCCACATAAAATGGTCAGAATCTCCAAATTTCCAAGAATTACTCACATAGACAGAGTCATTTATAAATTGAATAGTATCAGTCCATTTTCTAAATTTCCTAACGTACTTTTTTCCAGTCAACTTTAAACCAGTAGATTTATTTTTCAATGAATCAACTAATCGCTTATAAACTCTGTTTTGATTAAAATTTTTCAATACAAAACTGTCTTTTGTCAATGGGTCAATTATTTCAGAATTAAAGTCTTTGTTTCCAGCAATTATAAAACTGTTTCCCTTTAATTCGAATTTTTCAATCTGTTCGTTTTCATAAGAATCGTATTTAAATTTTTTAATATTAAAAGTCCCGTTATCGAAAGTAATCAATTGGTTAAAAGAAAAATCTCCAACAACATACTCTTTAATAGAATCATTGTTAGAAAACTTATAGGATGATATCCAAGTTCCGTTCAATTTTTTTTCATTGTGACAAGAGGTCAAAATAAAAGTCAAAATCAATATGCTAAACAGTTTTCTCAAATGTATGGTACTTTTAATATATGTGTCGTAGTAGAGCAAATTGTTACCAAACCTTCGATTTTTTTGTGCATTAATTGCTAACTTTTCCATTTTGGAAGTATTGCACCTTACCAAATATACAATAGCTAATCGATCGGTCACTTAGCTGCTATGATCACATATATCGTGTTGTAGAGCGTTTCGTTTTTATATACTGTCAATAGAAAGTATTTTGTCAAGATATAATTAATTCATCTTTTTGGATATCAAACTTTTCTTTTAACCAATTAGTTATTTGCCATAAGTACTGATACTTTTTTCTTTTTCCGAATCTATTTACATATACTACTGATTTTTCAGGAAGATTAATAATAAGATAGTATTCATTATTTATTTTCTTCGCTTCTAGAGAAGAGTAAGTTTTATCCTCAATACATTTCGTTAAGTTATTAAACAATTCGAAATTTTCATTCCCCATTCGATTTTCAGGTATTTAATAATTTGGTATAGCGGTTCGGGTATATCGAGAGTGGTGAGGTACGAGCCATTCTCTGATCATGCCGTGTTATGTGTGGTGACTCTATTCTTCATTTGGATTAATTCATCTATTCTACCATATCTCCCATCCTATAAAGATCTTTTGGTTATCTATTTGGAAATAAAGTTTTGCTATGATGCCTAGTTAAATTCAGTTTTTAGGGCTATATTCTTCTGATTTAATATGACAATTTCAAAGTCGGATTTATCCAAAACTAATGTAACCTTCTTGTCATCCGTCTCTTGTATATCATAAGGAACGGCTTTGCCGACTTTCTCACCTTTTTTGTAGGCAAGTACCAAACATGGGCATTGGATATTTTCTTCAACAAATGATAGTTCCACTTCTTTACGATCACCATACACCATCCATTGCGGACGATCATACTTTTTACTTCTTGGATGGAAAACTGCTATGTCATACCTGAATGTGCCCATAGGAGGTAAATCAAGAGAAGCTTCCTTTCGTTGCTGACCAAATAGCTCACCAGATTCATTGACAAAAACACTAGGTCTTTCTAGATCTGTAATCTGATAGTACGAGTTTTCGTAATCCCTATTACCCTTTTCAGAATAAATTGTCTGACTTATGGTTAATGGGTCAACTCCTGTAAATTCCGTCAATCTCCCTGCCATCGCCTTTCCCCAGCCCATGGAATTGTTAGGCATATCTCCTTCGTACACATGATCAAATCCACAATGAATTAATATCTTTTCGTTGGGGTATCGATTTAGATAGGATTCAATATTCCGGGCTTGATTAATTTCTCTTTCCTTCCCATTATTATGTCCACTGCTTTCGTACCCAAATATATTGAACCCCATATCAAAGGCAGTTCTTATTAAATTGCCAAATTGAGGTTCTTGTGTAAAATATCCAGAATCAAGAATAGGATAACCATTGGCTTGCATAATTGAATCTGCTTGAGGCGTATTAAAATATCCTTCCATTCCTAAGTGCTTAAAGCCTCTTCTTTTGAGTCCTTCAAGTAGTCGAGTGGTAAAAATTCGATGTTGGGGCATTTGATGAGCTTCATTTATGATGACTACTTGGTGCTCTTCAGCTTCATTCAATATGTAATCTATTGCATCCATTGCTTTGTAGAGGCCAAAACTATCTCGTTGTTCCTGCGTAAGTCCAATTTCAATTGATTCTTTCGTATCCCAAATCTCATGCATCCTTTCTATGTTTCCGATTTTGGCAAATTCCCATGCTGTTCTATCTACCATTGTAGGAATGGTATCCCAATATGAAGAAAAATTGTACGGCATCTCATTTGACTCTGTATCAAAATGAAAGTCAAGCTCCACAAAATTTAACTTTTTCTGACCTTTATTTTTGGTATTGCAGGCAATGCTCAGCAAAGAAATAGCAATAAGAAATAAGTATTTCATTAATTGGTTTTTTTACATTTTCGGTTTTTTTGATTGTTTCATTACACATAATGGACTTGTTTATGAAACGTAGCGTGCAAAAAGACACTAACTTTTCGGGTTAACACAGAGCCGAATTTTTATTTTTTGTTTTTATTTTTTTTCTTAATACCAAATCAAAAGATTTGGCGATTTTGCAAATAGACAATAACCTTTTGATTAAACACCAATCGCCCTATTTTCTATATATTGTGTTAGGCTTTGTTTTTGTATTTATTTATTATTTCATCATCCCATACTTGGACTTCAATGTATTTGTCATATTTAAACCTTTCTTCTGTTTTACATTTTTCATCCGATGGGACTCCGTAATTATTTATTAGGTCATTCATTTCGTCCAATAAGAAAACTTGTCCGTTACAATCTTTTCTATAAGTTGCGAGTTTTGGCTCATCGTAAAATTGAAATGAGACCATACTATCTGGATAAGTAAAACTTATATGTTCAGGTTTAAAGTCGGTTAAAGGAATTTTTATAACACCAGGATTCACATACCAAGATTTTGCCCAATCACATTTCCCCAATGTAAAATAAAATGGGTCATTTCTGTTAGGTTTTCCACCTTTTGAGATTAATTGTTCCTTAATTCTCTTTTCTAACGCTAACCTTAATTCAATATAATTTTCAGGTCTTTTGCTATTCCAACCTTTCGAGATTTGATTTTGGATTTTTTTAGCTTTTTCATAACCATATTCGGTAATATTTCGGAATGGTCCGTTGTCGAGTTCATAATAATGAAATAAGAATTTCGGTATATTCATATTTTTTCTCAAATAAAGCCTAACGGTTATTGTAAAATGCATTTTAATGCATTTTTACATTGTGTAATACACTTTTTAATCTTCATCTATTATTCTCAGTTCTGGTAGAATCTTCTTTATCTTTTCCAAATTCTTAATTTCCTTTTCATCTATTAATAGATGAGTTAGTTTCTTAAGGTTTTCAATTTCTACAGGTATTAATTCAATTTGATTCTCGTGTAGCCATAAATTGTAAACGCTTTTCAGTTTTGTTAGCTCAAGAGAAAACTCTGTCAATTCATTTCTTGAGAGATCACAAAAACCAACATTTTCTAGTTCCCCGAATCCTTCTGGAATAGTTTTGATTCTATTACCACCTAATGATAATCTTTCAAGGTTAATGCAATTAGATATTGAATTTGGGATTATCTCAATTTGGTTATAACTAAAATTTAAGATTTTTAATTTATTTAAATCTCCTATTGAATTTGGGATAGACTTGAATTTTGAAGCATTTGCTGTAATCTCTTCTAAATTCTTGCATTCTGATATTTCTTCAGGTAAATGTGATAAGTTAGTTCCTGAAACATCCAAAATTTTCAAGTTTTTTAATTGTCCGATTTCAGATGGAATTTCGGTTAACTTCTTATTGTTTCTCAATCTTAAAGTATGAACCTCCTCTTTATGCGAGAATGCATCTTCAAGGCTATAGCAAATGCCATAATCTTTTTGAGTCTGTGCGATCGATATCGTCCAGAAACAACACAGTGAAATTGATAGTACTATTTTATTTAATGTTCTCATTCTTATTGTGTATAACGGTCTAGTATAAGAATAGTTGCGGGTTTACGTGCGAGGAATTTCCGAAGGAAATTCAGACGTAGCAAACACGCAACGACCTTTGATTAAGCACTAAACCGCAATTGTTTTTATACATTGTGTCTGTTGCACAAGTTTTGTTAAAAATACGTATAATTAGTAACTTGTTGTATGCAAGGCTTTAAGATTTATCAG
>NZ_CANLNH010000006.1 GCF_947492535.1 uncultured Dokdonia sp.
GCAGATCAGGATCTCATAGAGTTATTTTACCTTTTAGCAAAAGCGTGCGAGTCGCTTATCCTGATGCAGATCAGGATTTCATAGAGTCATTTTACCTTTTGGCAAAAGCGTGTGAGTCGCTTATCCTGATGCAGATCAGGATCTCATAGAGTTATTTTACCTTTTAGCAAAAGCGTGCGAGTCGCTTATCCTGATGCAGATCAGGATCTCATAGAGTCATTTTGCCTTTTGACAAAAATGTGCGAGTCGCTTATCCCAAACGTGTTTTAGAATCTCAGAAATTCAAGGGGCAAATGATATTGCATCTTTTTATGGGTATTTATTCTGTATACGCTTTCGCGAAAGCGTATAAAAATAGCATCAGTATATAAAGAGAACGTTGCGAGTGGTTTTTTATAATATTGATTTAATCTCTTACTAAAATAGCATTTAAAGTACCGACATCATTATTTTCAAAATTGGCATCTATTTCATAGGTATAATTGCCTTTACGAATTAATGATTCTCCAACAAAGTCAATAGGCTGTATGATTAGGGTGTCTTGGTCAATGACTAATTGTACAAACATATATCTATAGGAAGATTCAAAAGTTTGGTACTCAGAAATACTTCCAGCTTCTAAGTCTTCATAGGAAACACCATTTCTGATAATAATGTTTGAGTAATCAAAAGCACTCACATTAGCAAGTCGTAACCGAACCTCAGTATCATCGTCAGTAGTACAACTAATAGTCAGGATCATTACTAGGATAAAAAGTATCTTATGTTTCATAACATCATTTTTTATGTAGATGTAGAAAAGTAAAAAAGGTTGTGTTAAAATCTATAAAGAATCTTTTAACTCAATTTATATTCAAGTATTTCTTTATAATCATTTTTAAGGTGTCAAAATCAATAGGTTTTCCTAGAAACTCATCCAGACTATTTTCTGAAGTAAAACTATCACTCTCTGAGGCAACACCAGCAGTGACTGCAATAATGGGGGGTGCAGCTTGGGTTTTGTACTTTTTTAAGGACTTTATTTGTTTAGCAGCTTCGACACCTCCCATAACCGGCATATTAATATCCATAAGGATAAGGTTATAGGTGTTTTTCTTAAATAGGGCAATACCTTCTTTTCCGTTGGATGCAATGTCGCAGCTAATTTTTAGTTGTGATAATAAGCGTTCCAGTACTTTTTGATTGATTTTATTATCCTCAACAATAAGCACATGGATGTTTTCAGGGTTATCTGATAACGCTACTTCAATCTTTTTTGATACTTCTTTTCTAATTTTTGACTCTGCTTTTTTAAGCGGTAAATCAAAATAAAATGTAGTACCATTTCCAAGGCTACTTTCTACACATAATTTACTTCCCATTAGTTTCAATAAGTTATTTGAGAGTGATAATCCTAATCCCGCTCCATCAAACTTTCTTGTTTTTGAGTTGTCTCCTTGTTCAAAAGATTCAAGCAATCTATCAAAATCACTTTCGTCCATTCCAATTCCAGTATCTTCTACAACAAATCGTACTAGTTGAATATCATTTGAAAAATCGAGTTCTTCTATAGTGATAGTAATTTTGCCTGTTTGGGTAAACTTAATCGCGTTTTTCATTAAGTTAATGAGCACTTGTTGTATACGTAAAGAGTCTACATATACTTTATAATTTGTATCACAGGAATTATGATATTCAAAGTCTAAACTTTTTTCTTTTGCTTGATATTCAAAAATGCGCATTAGCTGTGTGATATCTTGCTCAAGATTTACAGATCGTTCTTGTATTTCTAAATTTCCAGTCTCTAATCTCGAATGATCTAAGATCATGGTAATCAAATCTGATAATTGATGCACAGAACGATCAACAATAGCAATATATTCTTCTCGTTTTTGGGGAGATTCGTCAGAAGACCTTAATAAATGTAGCATTCCTTGAATACCATTAAGGGGAGTTCGCATCTCATGACTCATTTTAGATAGAAATTGCGTCTTGTAATTTGCATTGTCAGTTGCTTTTTTTGCTGTTACTTCAAGTTCTTCTATGTTGTTTATAAGGGTTTCTTTTAATTTTTGATAACTAGAAAAAAGAGAGTCTATTTCTAAAATAGTATGATCAGACTCTATTTCTTGTATATCTTCAAAATCGCTTTCTATAAAGTGGGCAATATCTGTGTTAAGTTTTTGAACTCCTTTGGTGAGGTTTTTAGAAAGATAAAAGACAAGTAAAACGAGTATAAAGGCAAATAAGATACTCGTGATAGAAGTGGCTGTTATTTGTGTTGTTTTTTTAGATTCTATCTCTGTACTCGTAGCAACACTTATATCAGAAAAGTCTTTTTGTATCGTACTATGTAGGGTTGTAATCTGTTTGTGTAATCCACTATTTGAATAATATCCTATTTCATCATTAAGAGATACTAGTGTTCTAAAATCTTCTTGGTACCCTCTTAATAGAATGCGAGTACTATCTGATAAGCGTGTATTGTTCAGTAACTGACTTGATAAGTAATTGAAATCACTGTAATATTGCTTTTCGCCTCGTAATAAGAAATCCTTTTCATAGTTACGAAGCTTTAGAATAGTTGTTTGATCAATAGCATCACTATCAATAAGCAATTGTGCTTTTTCTTGCATTTTACCTTCTATTCCAAAATTTTTATAGCCTCTTCGCTCCATTTTCGCGACAAGCGTAAGAACTTCTTTGCGTAATGTTTTATAATTATCAGTAATTGTTTTTATATCTAATGGGATATCTATACTAGAGGCTTGTGCTTTTATAGTTTCTAATTGCTCGGGTATAGATCGTAAATTAGCTAAATAGATATATAATGAACTTGCTTCTGATTTATCATAAAAGGCAGCGTCTCTGTATCCAGTATAAAAAAAGGTGTTATAATTATCAATATTAGCGTTGAATTGTTTAGAAGTATCAAGAATAGCAATAGATATGGTATCTGAAAGTGTATCTTTTCTATGAATATAAAAATAGGAGGCAGCCCAAACAATTAGAGAGGCTAAAAAGGTCAAGAAAGAAAGAATTGCTTTAGACCTAAAGGAACGAAAGCGTAGTTTTTTAAAAAATGAATAATAGGGGGCATTATACATCATAATTTTGGTTAAAATACAGAAAAAATGCGACTGTGTTCTTTTTAACGAAAAAGAAACACCTTTCATATTCTATTTGATCCTTGTGTAGCACTTTAGATTTGTTATTTTTGCACACCCTTATATTTGTTATGATAAAATTCCTATATACCTTTTTAGTACTGCTTAGCTTCTCAATGAGCTATGCTCAGAATAATGATGATGTACTCTTGACTATCAATGGACAAGATATCACTGTAGAAGAGTTTAAAGCTGTCTATCTTAAAAATATTAGTTTAGTTCAAGACGAAGCTCAAAAAGATCCTAGAGCATATTTAGAGTTATTTAAAGAGTATAAGCTAAAAGTACAAGAAGCTTATAAAGAAGGGTTGGATAAAAACCCAGCCTATATTAAGGAGCTTAGTGGTTATAGATCACAACTCATTAAAAATTACCTTACTGATGTAGATGTAACAGAGTCTTTAATAAAGGAAGCCTATGACCGAACAGTAACAGAGGTGAAAGCACGTCATATACTTGTGAAAAACAATCCAGGTGCTTTGCCTCAGGATACGTTAAAAGCATACAATAAAATTATAGAAGCTCGAAATCGTATTGCAGCTGGGGAAGATTTTGAAGTAATCGCAAAAGAGTACAGTGAAGATCCATCTGCACAATCTAATGGAGGAGAACTAGGATGGTTTAAAGCATTTAAAATGGTATATCCATTTGAAACAGCTGCATTTACTACAGAAAAAGGAAAAGTATCTAAACCTTTTAAAACACGATTTGGATATCATATAGTTCAAACGACAGATAAACGTCAAGCACGAGGTGGTATTCAGGTAGCACATATTATGTTAGCCTTAAAACAAAAGGATACAGCATTAGATCCAGCAAAACGTATTAAAGAAATCTATGCGCTATTAGCACAAGGAGAGTCTTTTGAAAAATTAGCACAAACTCATAGTGATGACAAGAGATCTGCTATAAAAGGAGGGCAACTGGATCGTTTTGAGTCTGGGCAATTGAGCAGTAAAATATTTGAAGAACAAGTATTTAATATAAAGGAGAAAGGAAGTTATACACAGCCGTTTAAATCGGAGTTTGGATGGCATATAGCAAAACTAATTAAACGATTTCCTATAGGTTCATATGATGAAGAACGAGGGGCTTTAGAAGAAAAACTTAAACGAGATATTCGCGCTAAACAAATATCAGATTCACTAGAATCAAAGTTACGTGCAAGATATGGGATTGTAGAAAATAAAGCACTTCAAACGTATTTTGCTTCTGTTTTTACGGATGCAGATTTCATTTCTAGAAAATGGCAATATAGCCCTAACGATTTTGAAAGAAAAACAGCAGCTCTTACCATAAAAGATACTTCATATACCTATGATGCTTTCGGAAAATATTTAGAACGTTTTCAAAGAGGAGGAGCGTATACGAACAAAGAACAACTTATCAAGGAACAAGCGTTTGTTTGGACGAATAAAACCATCAAAAAATTTCATGAGGATCATCTTGAAGATGTAGATCCTGAATTTAAAGCGCTTATCAGAGAGTATAGAGAAGGATTATTGCTTTTTGAATTACTAGAAACTAAGGTTTGGAAAGTAGCAAAAACAGATACTATAGGAATTAAAAAATACTTTGAAGTACATAAAGAATCTTACAGAGTGCCTGAAACTCTGAAGATGACCATGATTACATCTTCTGATAAAAAGACACTTACAACGGTCAAAAAACTACTGAAAAAAGGAAAAACCCAAGAAGAAATTGAAAAGAAGTTCAATATAAATGAAGAAATAAACGTTTTATTTACAAAACGTGAGGTCGCTACTAATGATACTACCTATGTAGTATCGGGTTACACACCTAAAATTGGAGTTAGTCCGATATATAGTTTGAATACAGATTATGTTCTTTACCAAGTAGAAAGCATTATTCCTTCAAAACTACCCACCTTTGAAGAGACAAAAGGAGCTGTTATTAATGATTACCAAAAGCATATAGAAAAGACTTGGTTACAAGGCCTTAAAGAAAATGCATCAATAGAAGTAAACGAAACTGTCTTAGATCGTTTTGTTAAGACATTGAAGTAAATGAAGCTATCATCATACATATTGCTATTTGTAAGTTGCTTACTAATTAGTTCTTGTAACTTTTTTAATAAAACAACTTCAGATCAAAATGCAGTTGCTAGAGTCAATGATTCTTATTTATATACTTCAGAGATTGAAGAACTCTTTAAAAACACAGATTTTTCTATAGATAGTACTACAATAGTAAATAGTTACATAAATGATTGGGCTACAAATCGATTGTTGTTAGATGGTGCATTGCTTAATGTATCGAAAGAAGAACAAGATAAGTTTGAGCAGTTAGTACAAGAATATCGCACTGATTTATATATAAAACTATATAAAGATAGGTTAATACAACAACGATTAGATAGTGTTGTATCTGATCAGGAAGCACAGCAATTTTATGATCATAATAAAGAAAATTTTAGACTTAATGAAGAGTTAGTAAAACTACGATACATTCATTTAGCTACAGATTATAATAATGGTAACGAAGTAGCTAAGCTCTTTATAAATTTTAAAGATGAAGACAAAGTAGTATTAGATTCTATACGTTTACAGTTTAAGAATTACTTTTTAAATGATTCTATTTGGGTAAAACGCAGTGTAGTTCAAAACAGTATTCATCCTATAGACGCTACAAATGCCGATAATTTGTTAAAAAAAACCAATTTCTTACAACTACGAGATTCATTAGGTTTATATTTGATCGCTGTCAAGGAAACGTTATCACGTAATGATATTGCTCCCTTAACATATGTAAGACCAACCATTGATCAAATTATAAGAAATAAACGAAAGTTAACACTTACAAAGCAACTTGAAAAGGAGATTAAAGATGATGCTATTAAAAACAAAAAATTTGAAATTTATAATTAGAACCCTTATTGTATTATTTGTATGTCAACCATTATTTGCACAGGATGTGGCTACAAATACTAAAACAAAGTTTAAAGTAGATGGTGTTGCTGGAGTAGTAGGTGACTACCTAATTTTAGAAAGTGATATCGATAAATTTTTATTTGATATTAAAAGTCAAGGTCAATCTTCTGTAGATATTACGCCTTGTCAAGTCATGGGAAAATTACTAGAAGATAAATTACTAGCACATCATGCGATTCAGGATAGTATTGTTGTAAATGATGCACAGATAGACTCAGAAGTAGATCAAATTATAGATCGTTTTGCGCAACAATTAGGATCTATTCAGAAAGTTATTGAATACTATAAGAAAGATAATATCGCAGAACTAAGAGCTGAGTTATTCTCAATACGTAGAGATATTCGTCTATCAGAAAGTATGAATGAAAAGATTATTTCTAGTGTAGATGTTACTCCAGATGAAGTAAAATCTTTTTTTGAAAGTATTCCTAAAGATGAGTTACCAACGTTTGGTGTAGAACTTGAAATCGCGCAAATTGTAGTAGAACCTAAAGCAACCGATGCAGAACGTCAACGTGTAATAGATCGTCTTAATAGCTTTAGATCTGATATTATTGATAATGGAAGTAGCTTTGCTACAAAAGCGGTATTATATACAGATGATGGAGCTTCTCGTGGAGATGGTGGTTTTATGACTATAAATAGAAAAACACCTCTAGTAAAAGAATTTAGAGATGTTGTATTTGGTTTACAAGAAGGTGAAGTAAGTGAACCTTTTGAAACAGAATATGGATTCCATATTGCAACACTAGAAAAAATACGAGGCGATAAATTAGAGATTAGACATATCCTTTTAATACCAGAAGTAGGAAAAGCACAAGAAGAAGAAGCAAAAGATAAGATTGAGCGTATCAAAAAACGTATTGAAGAAGGAGAACTTACGTTTGATGCAGCGGCACGTGAATTTTCTGATGAGAAAGAAACAAAATTTGATGGTGGGGTATTAGTAAACCCTGTTACATTAGATAAGCGCTTTGAATTGAATAAATTAGATCCTACCTTGTACACAAAAGTAAGCAACCTAAAAGATCAAGAAGTATCATTAGTGTTTAATGATCCTAGTCGTACAGGAAAGACGCGTTATAAAATATTGACAGTAAAAAATAGATTAGAAGAGCATAAAGCCGACTACTCTAAAGATTACATTAAGATTAAAGATTTAGCACTTAGAGAAAAACAAATTAAAGCAATCTCAGAGTGGCAAAAGAAAAAAATAGAAGAGACTTATATTAAAGTGAATGGTGATAACCGTGACTGTGAATATGTAAGTAACTGGTTGAAAAAATAAAACATATGTCAGACGTAGCTGCTATAAATCAATTAGTAGAAAAACATAAACAACTTAAAGCCGAAATTGCAAAAGTAATTGTAGGACAAGAAAAAGTAATAGATGAGATACTACTCTCTATATTTTCTGGAGGTCATGCATTACTTATAGGTGTGCCTGGTCTCGCAAAGACATTAATGGTAAATACGATTGCAACGGCATTAGGATTAGATTTTAAACGTATTCAGTTTACGCCAGATTTAATGCCTAGTGATATTTTAGGATCAGAAATTTTAGATGAATCTCGTCAGTTTAAATTTATAAAAGGGCCTGTTTTTTCAAACATTATTTTAGCAGACGAAATTAACCGTACACCACCCAAAACACAGGCAGCACTACTTGAAGCGATGCAAGAACGTATTGTAACAGTGGCTGGAACTAGATATCCATTAAGTTTGCCTTATTTTGTGCTAGCAACGCAAAACCCTATTGAGCAAGAAGGAACCTATCCGTTACCAGAAGCACAATTAGACCGTTTTATGTTTGCTATCAATCTTGATTATCCCTCGTTTCAAGAAGAAGTAGATGTTGTAAAAGCAACGACTTCAGATAATAAACCAACGGTAAATTCTCTCTTTTCCGATCAAGAAATTATCAATTTCCAACAATTAATTCGTCGTATCCCTGTAGCAGATAATGTAATAGAATATGCGGTGCAATTAGTTAGTAAAACAAGACCTAAGACGGAAGCTGCTGCACAAATCGTAAATGATTATGTAGATTGGGGAGCAGGTCCAAGAGCATCACAAAACCTAATTCTTGGTGCAAAAACACATGCTGCTGTAAAAGGCAAATATTCACCAGATATAGAAGATGTACAAGCCGTAGCTACTGGAATTTTACGTCACAGATTAATTAAAAATTATAAAGCAGAAGCAGAAGGGTTAAGTATTGAAGATATTATTAAGAGTCTCTTTTAACACTTTTCCTTGATATTATTTCAATGTTTCTGAGTACGCTTTCGCGAAAGCGTATACAGCATTTATAGTGATTATACCCTCTAAATTGTAGAATCTCTAATTTTGCATACCTGTTTTTGTGATTTTCGTATAAATAAGCATTAATTTTTCCTAAATAAGCTGTTGGTTTTTATTGTGGCTGTCGTCTTAGATACTGTTGTCTTTGTCGCTATGATTTCGTAATTTCGCGAGACTGAAAATAACACTTAGTAACCAGAAAATAACTTAATACACCAAAAAGCATATGGCATTTGATATTGATATGATCAAGGAAGTCTACGCAAGAATGGCCGAGCGTGTAGATACTGCTCGTGATCTTGTAGGAAGACCATTAACACTTTCTGAAAAGATTTTATACTCTCATTTATGGGAAGGCAAACCAACAAAAGCCTTTACGAGAGGAAAAAATTATGTAGATTTTGCTCCTGATAGAATCGCTTGTCAAGATGCAACAGCTCAAATGGCTTTATTACAGTTTATGCAAGCTGGAAAAGATAAAGTAGCAGTACCTACAACGGTACATTGTGATCACTTAATCCAAGCAAAAGAAGGTGCGGCAACAGATTTAAAACATGCAAATGATGTAAGTAGTGAAGTATTTAACTTCCTAGAATCTGTATCTAATAAATATGGAATTGGTTTCTGGAAACCAGGCGCGGGTATTATTCATCAAGTAGTTTTAGAAAATTATGCATTCCCAGGCGGAATGATGATTGGAACAGATTCTCATACAGTAAATGCTGGAGGATTAGGTATGATTGCTATTGGAGTAGGAGGAGCAGATGCTGTAGATGTAATGGCTGGAATGGCTTGGGAGCTTAAATTTCCAAAACTCATAGGTGTAAAGCTCACCGGAAAACTAAGCGGATGGACAGCACCAAAAGATGTAATTCTTAAAGTAGCCGAAATTCTTACCGTAAAAGGAGGAACTGGAGCTGTGGTTGAATATTTTGGACCTGGTGCTACAGCGATGTCATGTACTGGTAAAGGAACTATTTGTAATATGGGAGCTGAAATAGGAGCAACAACATCTACTTTTGGATATGATGAATCTATGGAACGCTACCTAAGAGCTACAGAAAGAGCAGATGTAGCAGATGCTGCAAACCAAGTAAAAGAACACTTAACTGCAGATGCAGAAGTATATGCAAACCCTGAGCAATATTTTGATCAAGTAATAGAAATTAACCTTTCAGAATTAGGCCCATTATTAAATGGACCTTTTACTCCAGATTTATCTACGGCAGTAGGGGGTGAAATGACTGAAAAAGCAACAGCTAATGAATGGCCACTACAAGTAGAGTGGGGATTAATAGGATCTTGTACGAACTCATCGTATGAAGATTTATCAAGAGCCTCTTCTATCGCGCAACAAGCTTTAGACAAAGGAATAAAAATGAAAGCAGAATTAGGAATTAACCCAGGTTCTGAGCAAGTACGATATACAGCAGAAAGAGATGGTATCTTAGAAGTATTTGAAAACCTAGATGCTAGAATCTTTACAAATGCTTGTGGTCCATGTATAGGACAATGGGCTCGTTATAATGATCCTAAAAATGCACCAAAAAATAGTATTGTACATTCTTTTAATAGAAACTTTGCTAAGCGTGCCGATGGAAATCCTAATACACATGCCTTTGTAGCGTCACCAGAATTAACAGCAGCGATTGCGATTGCAGGACGTTTAGATTTTAATCCGCTTACGGACTCATTAATTAATGAAGAAGGACAAGAAGTGATGTTTGATGAGCCTACAGGATGGGAATTACCTCCAAAAGGTTTTGACGTAAAAGATAATGGATACCTAGCTCCAGAAGAAGATGGAAGTAAGATTAATGTTGTTGTAAATGAAACTTCAGAACGTTTACAACTATTAACGCCATTTGTACCTTTAGGAGACTCTATTACGGGGGCTAAATTATTAATAAAAGCATTTGGTAAGTGTACTACCGATCATATCTCTATGGCTGGACCTTGGTTACGTTTTAGAGGTCACTTAGATAATATTGCAAACAATACCTTAATTGGTGCTGTAAATGCATATAACAAAAAGACAAATTTTGTTAAAAATCAATTGACAGGAGAATATGGTGGTGTACCTGATACACAGAGAGCATACAAAGCAGAAGGAATTAAAACTATAGTGGTGGGAGATCATAACTATGGAGAAGGATCTTCTCGTGAGCATGCTGCAATGCAACCACGTCATTTAGGAGTTGCCGCTGTAATTGTAAAAAGTTTTGCACGTATACATGAGACCAACCTTAAAAAACAAGGAATGCTTGGACTTACGTTTGCAAACGAAGCAGATTATGATTTAATTAAAGAAGATGATACTTTCAACTTTGTAGATTTAAATGAATTTGCTCCTGAAAAGCAATTAACAATTGAAGTTGTTCATGCAGATGGAAGTAAAGATACTATCAAAGTAAATCATACGTATAACCAATCACAAATTGATTGGTACAATGAAGGAAGTGCCTTAAACCTTATCAAAAAGGAGAATGCAGCATAATTTACTTACTATAGATGTTATAAAAGAGCTATCCTCATGGATGGCTCTTTTTTTTGTAAGCAAGTACTAAAGACCTCGACTTAAAGTGAAACTACTCCCCACACAATGAAAAAAACTTGGTTTCTTGAAGATGTAAATGTTTTTGGGTTGCTATGCCCTCATAAATTAAAACGCTTTAAAAAATCACATAAATTCTCTCAATATAAAAAGAGAGATTATATCTACTCAGAAGATGATAATGCCAACAAAGTATACCTTATTGAAAAAGGAAAAGTAAAACTTGGGTATTATGGTGAAAATGGAGAAGAGGTTATTAAAGCCATTTTAACTAAAGGAGAACTCTTTGGTGAAAAAGCCATTCTTGGTGTTGAAAACCGAACTGAATTTGCACAATCATTAGATCATAACACTTGTATTTGTCCTGTAGCCGTAGAAACGATGCAAGATTTGATGAGAGATAATGAATCTTTTAGCCTTAAGATGTATAAATTTTTAGGTTTTCGATTTAAAAAACTTGAAAGACGTCTGGAAGTATTACTTTTTAAAGACACAAAAACACGTGTGATAGAATTTATCAAAGAATTGGAAGATGATTACGGGTACTGTTGCCCAGAAACAGGAGATATTGTTATAAATCATCCGTATACCCAGAAAGATATTGCGACATTAATAGGAACATCAAGACCTACATTAAACACAATTCTTAATGAGTTAAAATCGGTGGATAAGCTAGACTTTAATGGGAAAGAAATTCGTTTAAAACAAACTGATTAATATGTATCTTGGTATATAGAATTTACACGATTATGAAAAAGAAAAAATTCAGTTTAAAAAATATCTTATTCCTTGTTGTAATTGCATTGTTGATTATTCCGCAAACTAGAACTCCTATTCAGGTGGCGATTAATAAACTGAAAGTACAGATATTTTCTCCTTCCGCTTTCGCGAAAGCAGACCAAGCACAATTAGAGCCATTTACCTATAAAGTTTCTTCTATAGATGGTCTTTCTCGTAATGCTGAAATAGGGCAGGGAAAAGTAACATTTATAAGTTATTGGGCTACTTGGTGCCCTCCCTGTATTGCTGAGTTGCCGAGTATTGAAAAGTTATATGCCGATTATGGAAATAAAGTAGATTTTGTACTGATTACAAATGAAAAACCAGATAAAGTAAAACGTTTTTTAGAGCGTAAACAACTTAATATTCCAGCAGTTTTCCCAGAAATGGAAACTCCTGAATTACTTTTTGAACGTAGCATACCTACCAATTATATCATTGATAAAACGGGAAAAATCGTTATCAAAGAAAAAGGCGCCGCCGATTGGAATAGCACAGAAGTGCGTGAGACATTGGATAAGTTGATTGCAACTAATTAACAGTACAGCCTAAAGAAATAAGAATATTAGTCTGCATTTACTTACAGAGTAAATTATACAGGACACTTTTATGTATAGTAAAATCCCTATTTATTGCAAATAGGGGTTTCGTTTTAGTGAGATATTAATAGAATGGTTAGTGATTACTTTTTGATTACTTTATATGTACTTGTTATTGCTCCTGATCTTGCTGTCATTAAATAAATTCCAGTAGGTAGCCTTCCTATAGAAAGCTGAGTATTTGTGGCATTTACTTCTTGCTCTACTACTTTTTGCCCTGTAATGTTATATATAACGACCTGTTCTATAGATTGGGTAGCATTTATGTTCAAGATATCTTCTACAGGATTTGGAAAGAAAGAGAACCCTTCTATAGTAGCTTCTTCTGTGCTTAGTAAAGCGTCGCTGTCTATATTTATTGTCTGTATTGAAGTAGATGCTTGTGCAAAAGCATAATAGGTTTGATTTGCATCTGCTTCGAAGGATACCTCTAGGTTAAAACCACAAGTATTGGTGCCACTATTAACATAAGTAAGATCATCTAACGTAGCGTTTTCATCAGCAGCACTATAAAATATAATAGTTTTATTATCATTATTTGTAGGATCTTCAAAATTTGCAGTTATAGTCCCTTCATCAGTTGTTGTAAATTTGTACCATACCGATCTAGTAGTTGTTATGCTACAGCCATTAGAGTTAGTTATTGAATCACCTGTAGCATCTGGAAAATTTACATTGTTATCTGTATATGGGAATCCTAGCTCATCTACATCTATCGCATTTTCAATAAGGTCGTTAGGTGGAGGAGAAAAATCGTAAGCAGATATCATAAATTCTCCAAAACCATTACCTCCAAATTCCCAAACACGTATCAGTACTATTTCTCCAGGCGTACGATCTGTAAGTGAGATTAATGAGAATAATCCCTCACCGTCATCATCATCACAATCTAATACTTCTGTAAGATCTTCTGTATATAAAGCAATTCCAGAATCTCCTAGAGCAGAATTTTCAGAAAATTGCGACTCAACTGTTATAGATCCACTTGCAGGTACAGTAGCAGAAAACCAAACATCACCGCCGTTATAACTGGCACAACCTGGTGCCGGAATTGTTGGATCTACAAGCTGAGAATCTGATGCAAAATTATTAATACCATCTATCACATTATCTTCAAAAACATCACCTACGGTAAGCATAGTTGCAGTGGCTGGATCATCATTTACACGACAAGTTCCAAAACGTAGATTTGAAACAAAAAGTGCATCACCATTATCTGCATCTTCCAGTTCAATTCTTCCAATTAGTTCTGAAGAATGAATTCCAAAGAAATCAAAATCTGATACAATGTATGTGATGTCAAAAGTTTCTAGAAGCGTATCATTAGTATCAAAAACTCGAATGATACCATTACCATTGGTATTAGAAACTCCAAAAATATCAAAAGCTACACGCGTCACAGCTTCTGTAAATGTAACTATAGTGAAGTTTCCTGTATTACCTTCTGCTCCTATAGTAGGAACATCTTGATTTGATCCTAGTTGTCCTGGAGGAGCATAAAGTATATTTGCGTCATTTTCTATAGTAATTGTAAAACCATCTTCTAGTTCACCGTCAGGAAAACAATTACTAGAAACGGTGCTTGATAATTCTGGACCACAAAATGCTACTCCACTAGGAGATCCTTCAAAGTCTTCTGTCGTTAATGGTGTTTCTGTATCACATTCAGCGAGCCAGTTTGCTTCTACTTGATAGAGAAAAGGTCCTTGCTGCGCAAATGCAGTAAAACTAAATAGCATAAATACAGTTAATAAAGTAATTTTTTTCATGTGCTTTTTTAATGTTTAATTAATTACACTGCAATATTACATTGACTTGTAGTTATGGATGTCTCATATCTTTGATAGTCAAAAATATTGGACAACTTTATAGGTGTTGATTCACATTATGAAATAATAGCAAGAAATGTATAGTTATTATTTTATTTAAAGCATTGTTTATTAGAGTTATATGCTATTTATGTATAGTAATTAGGATTGATTAATACTTTAGAATTACTTATTTTAAGTATTTATAGATCTTCACTTTATGAATATGAGATTTATAGATTCATTTTATCACTAATTGACGAAGAGATGTCAAATGAATCAAAATAATTAGTTGTAAATGAATTTCAAAATAATTTTTAATAGATTAATTAAGTTGAGATTTTTTATACTGAGTAGGAGTGATTTGGGTTACTTTTTTAAAGGCGTTGTAAAAACTAGATTTAGAGTTAAATCCGGTTTCTAGTGCAATTGAAAGTATTGTATACTTGTCAAATTCAGGATCTACTAATAATTGTTTTGCAAGACCTATACGTTGTTGGTTTATATAATCTGTAAAACTATAGTTAGAATGATTATTTACAATCTGTGATAAATAATTTGCACTTATGTTTAGTTTAGTAGCTGTATAGTCTAGTGATAATTGTGAATTAAGGTATAGTTTTTCTTCTGTAATGAGTTGCTCAAAATCAGCGTATAGTTTACTATTTGTTTTCTTTTTTTCTGATTTCGAATTGACTAAAGATTGTGGTTGTATAAAGGACTTTGGTTCAAGTATAGCTACTTTTTTTCTAATTACCTTTCGCTCTTTGAATAGTTTTGCTTTAAAAATTGCTGCATACGCAATCCAGTATATTAAGAAAGAAATGGTAATCCAAAGTGGGTAATACCTAGTAAAACCAGGTAATGTTATGAAGTGATTTCCTAAAACCCAAAACACTATAGTCCCTAATGCTACAAATAATGTTGTTTTTAGCCATGCGGTTTTAATGATTATTTTATTACCATCTTGAAGTTTTGATTTCTTTTCATAAATAAATATTGCCCTAAAAATGAGAAACAAGAATAGTATATTAAATATTAAGATGACAATTTCTAAATAAGAATTATAAACTCTTTTATAGACTTCTTCTTGAAAAGTAGTATAGGAGATAAATCTAGAGATAGTCGCTATTCCAAATGGTGTAAGTACTAAAGCTACTTTTTTAAAGCAGATTTGTTTTTGTAAATATGCATCCACAAATAAATAGAAAAAAGGTCCAATAAGCATTTCAAATAGAAAATATGCTTTTGTTAATACGGGTGAATTTTTTAATAATTCTACATCATATAACCAGTACTGTAAATTATTAAGTGATAATGCAAGCACAGTAAGTGCTAAAAAAACATGAAGTTTTGTATTGTATTTCTTTCGAAAGAAAATAAAAAAACTAAAAAAAAAACCGTGAATGACACCTACAGCTATAATACTATTGAAAATGTTGAAATGAAATTCTTCTATCAAGGCAAGGGAAATTATTTAGAATAAAATTTTTATTATTAATACAATATAGTGCAAAAGTAGAGGTAATATTATGTTATTTCTTCTTATTTCTATAAGTAACATAAAAACGATATTATCTGTTATTTCATCGAAGAATTAGTTATAAAAACTTCTAGTTTTGAAAATCAATTATTTTAACAAGTAATTAAAACTGCATATGACTTCCAGTTTAGAATCGCTCAGAAATCCCATCTAACGATTCTTCTTGGTTTTGTAGTAAATTAATTTCAATACCTCCAATAATTGTGAATATAGAATCACCATTTGCTATTTCTCAAAATGAAATTTATCTAATTTTTTTATATCATTGATAAAACAGGAAAAATAGTTATCAAAGAAAAAGGCGCCGCCGATTGGATTAGTAAAGAAGTGCGTGAGACATTAGATAAATTAATAGTAGGCTAGGTACTTAATTACTAAATCTAAACAAAATTGATAATTAAATCTACCTATGCTTACAGGCATGCTAATCTCGTTGTTTACGAACTTGTTTCAGTATCTAACGGGATCTTAGTTTAATGACTCTTATTCATCTATAGGAATTACATTTTCATCTTCTAAGTCTACCCATTTCTTTTCAAAATAAAGAGCCATTGTTCTACCCAGACTATCTGTAGCGATAGTTTCTACAAAATGATCATTGTGACTTTGATATTTTATACGAAGCTGTGTATATTCATTTAATTCGTAATATGCTCCTAAATCTAAATTAAAAGGATTGTTTTTTACATCATTGGTAAAGACAGATAAAAGAAATAGGCGTTTGGATATCGTATCAGGTTGTGCATATCCAAATATTCTATGATCTTTTTTAATAGTAGCATTTAAATATAACATACTGTCAGATACATATGCATTTGTAATATGGTCTTCAGCATGAGCAATACTTTTAGCATGTGCTAAGTCCATACTATCTAGTTGAGTTAGCTTTGTATTTACTTTTTTTTCCAAAGCATTAGAACTAGTTTCTTTACAAGCTATGCATATAATAAATACTAAAATCGATAATGCATATGTTATTTTCTTCATAATGAGTCAATATTTGAGGCATACTAATAATAGAATTATGTATTACAATGCGTCGTACTTCTATTTTAAAACTGTGTATCGTTCCTAACTGGGAACTGCTCAGGAATTTCATCTAACGATTCTCCTAGATTCTGTCGTAAATCAATTTCAATACCTCTTGCGATTGTGGAAATAGGAACATCATTTGCTGTTCCTTCAAATGGATTTTCTCCAGTTCTTCCTATACGTTCCATGGTATGGAATATCCAAGCAACAATTACATAAAATGGAATTGTAAGCCATATGAAGTATGTTCCTATAAATGAGTTTTGATTTGTAATCTCTAGGCCTATTTCGGCAAATTGAGGGACTAATGCCAATGGTAATAACAAAACAAAAATCCACATAAAGAAGTGATTAAGCGTTGCAAAATGTCTTGGATATGGAAAGTTTTTGATGTGTTCGCTTTTGCCTTGTAAAGTAAAAAGTTCTTCCAAAACGCCTTCTAATTGTAAGAAGGCGAATTCCCAAATAAGACCTTTTTCTTTTAATGCTTTTAAGTGATGTGATTGTAGGTATAATAAAGCTGTTTGTTTATTATTTTTACTCATGGTATAGGCGTGATCACTATCTGAGATATACGATTTTATATCCTCTTCTACAACGCTTTCTTTTTCTGGAGGGTGCATATTCCACTCGCGATTTGTTCTGTGGTTTGAAGTTGTTTCCCAGGGTTTTGATGCGCGCATTGCGTGACGTAAAGCAGTCATCCACCCAATATGTCTATATGTAAGTGTTTTAATCTCTTTGGATAATTCTTCTTCTTTCAGAGGAGATATTGCATGCTCATTGGTAATCATATCCTGAAGATACATACCTAATATTCTAGATGTATTTACAATCCCGCCCCATATTTTTCGAGCTTCCCAGATACGGCCATAAGCAGCATTATTTTGAAATCCTATCACAAAAGCAACTGCAGTGCCTATAAGTGCTAAGGGTGTCCAAGGTATTTTTAGCCAAGAAAGGTCCAGAAAGAAATAAGCAGTTACCCAAGCTACTATAATCAATAGAAATAATAATGTTTCAAAACGTGTCCAGACAGCCATTTGAAAGGCTGTGTATCTTTTTTTGGTATGCATAGGTTAAAGATAATAAATCTGAGTTTGCTTTCGCGAAAGCGTATATGAACTTAAATTATAAAGGAAATAAGCTATACATTATAGTCTATATGTACATCTGAATAGATAAGTTGTAAGTGTTTATTTCTTTGATACCAGGTATTTGCTTTGATCTCAGAAATTTTACGATCATGACTATCTTCGTCTTTTAAAAGGTCACTTTTTGATAAACAAGCATAGTGTATGAGATTACCTATACTATTTTCTTCAATTATATGTAGTTTAAAACGAATTTCAATGACTTCATCTGTAACATCAGAAAACTTAAAAGATCTCTTGAAAGAGAGCTCATTTTCATAGATGTTTATATATAGATCATCAAACTGTACGACAAATAATTCTTGATTAAACTGTGCTACATAGAAATTTACCATAGAAATGTCTTTGTAGTGATAAATCATAGCATCTATAGCACTTGCTGTTGTAATAGTATTTTGAGATCCAAATAGGTCAAGGTATTCATATACAGACGCAATCAATAATTTTGTCATCTTTTCAGAATGTATATCTGCATCTCGATACATTATTAGGCTTTTTGTGAGGGAGGTGTGGTGAGTATACCATTATCAATTTTTTCACAGTCATCAGAAAAGGGTGAGTAATGATCTTCTTCCCAAATTCCATCTCTATAAATAAACTCTATTCTATTAAAACCAGTAGATGTATGAATAATTAAATTATCACCTTCTTTAGGATGGTATTCAAAATCAAAGCAATTTCTAGTATTTAATTCTTCAAAGACAAAGTCGGCTGTAAGTCCTTCGTCAAGTTTGGAGGCAGGTAGTCTATAACGCCCCATTTCTTGTTCTTTTCTAATGCCTACATAAGAGAATAATGTCCATTCATATTCAGCAGTAGTTTTTGCTTTAGATTGTTTATTTAACTTTTTACGACGCTTTGATTTTTTATGATGTACAATCACCTTTGGGTCATTGCATTTGCAAAGAATAAAACCTTTTGAAAAATCACACATAGATTACTGATCATACAATTTATATTGTATAAATGTATTAAAAATACATGTGGTTAGTATCGTTATAATACAAATATAGTGTAGCACTCTATTGTAGAGTGTTACACTATATTACATAAAAAAGTATCTATACGGCCTATTGTTTTTCTCTTTGGTAATATGCTACAATGCTAGCTTTAGCAATCGTATTATTCCATAAATAGTATCCAACTACAGCTGGATTTGTATTTTTATTTAAACCTAGTGTGTCTGTCTTTAATGCATATACAGTAATAATGTATTGATGTAGGCCATGTCCTTCTGGTGGACATGGACCTCCATATCCCATAGCACCATAATCTGTGATACTTTGAATGGTTCCTTGAGGAGTAAGATTTAACTTGATATTTCCTGCATCTGTGACTAATTGTGTCGTGGTAGATGGGATATCAAACACGACCCAATGCCACCATCCGCTACCAGTAGGGGCGTCTGGATCATACATTGTAATGGCAAAACTTTTTGTGCCCTCGGGTGCATTTTTCCAAGATAATTGAGGGGATTGGTTTTTTCCTGTACAACCAAAACCATTAAACTCTTCTTGAATTGTTGTTGCTCCACCAAGTGTATCACTAGATAATGTAAATGTATTTTGTCCAAATAGAGTGGTAGAGACTGCTAATAAGATTCCTAAAATAAGATGTGTGCTTTTCATAAGATTTGTGTTTTAATTACAGTGCAAATCTATAGCTAGAAGAAGCTTTCTTGGTATCCTATTTAGCTCAAAAAGTATTTGTAAAAGCTCAATTTGTTTGGTATTGTTTTGGTGTCATACCAAATTTTGTTTTAAAAGCTTGAATAAAGTTAGATAAATTTTCATATCCAATTTCTTCAAATATATCTGATGGTCTATTCGTTGTATTTTTTAATAAAAGAGCAGCTTGTTCTAACCTTTTTTCTTGAAACCACTTACTGGGAGAGCTATTAAAGTGTTTTGTGAATTCTCTTTTGAAAGAAGAAACACTCATGTTTGATAAAAAAGAAAGCTCTTTAAGTGTAAGTTTATTGAGTTTGTTGGACTCAACTATTTCTATAAAATGCTGAAATTTACTATCGGTATTATTAATAAGAGAAAAAATAAAATCATTGCCTTTGGTCTCTTTTAAATACAGCATGAGCTCTTCAAATTTTGCTGATAATAAGTGTAGTTGGATTTCTGTTTTTAGCGTGTTGATATGGACTAAACTGCTTACAAATGTTTGTAAAAAGGCATCGTATTCAAAGGAATAAATAGATGATTGGTTTATCGTTTTAGGAGTCGATAATTTATATTTTTGAATAAAGTGTATTAATGATTCATTTGAAAAGAAAAATAAAATACTTCTATAAGATTCAAAGGTATTTGCTAATTTTTCTGTCATTAAGCAATGTCCAGACTTCATCAATAAGAAATTAGAATTTTCGATAGCAATTGTATTCCTGTCTGAAAACACTTCTTTATAGCCTTCTTGTAAAAAGCTAAACGTATTTAGTTTTAGTGATACCATTTGTTTACGAGATTCCTCAGAAGTATGATAGTCTACTAAATAAAAGGGACGTTTATTTTCAGTGCTAAAGTGATCTGGTAAATAGATTATATTCATGCTTACTACATTATTAGCGATCTTTCAATCTATACACAAATTTAAGTCCGCTCCAATCTTTATCTATAGCTGCGACTTTTACATCAACAAGACCTATGCTTAATAGATACTCACGTATAGGTTCTCGTTTTAAATCAGTGGGAATAGAGGAAGCTCCTTTTGGCCAACTTATCCATAGAAGGCCTTCTTTTTTCAAAGCTTTCTTATAAGTAATTGTATTGTTTTGAAGATCTTCAATTGTTGTGCAGAACATATGAATAAAATCTACGCTCTCCGGTGTTATTTCTTTTATTATTTTGAGATCATCTGGCATATCAGTAAATAGATCGAAATAATGTTTAGGTTGATTGTAAAGGAGTATGGTGTATCCTTCTTTAATCCCTAGTTTCTTTGCTAATGGTGTTCCTGAATATCCTGCGGTCATACGAATGATTTTAGAGATACATTATTTAGTATCTAGTATTTTTTTATCATCCGTCCAATTTACCATAGATTTAATGAGTATATGATAATCTGCTACAGTTAGAAAACTTTCAGGAGCAAAGCGAGCTTTTAATTCATTTCTAGTTTCTATTTCGGGAAGATCCTGTTGGTAATCATCTTTAAGATTGAGCATGGTGTCAATCCAAGCGGCATAGTCATCTGCACTTGGGATACTTCCTACAATAAAACGTTTTAATATGTCCTGTTTCATTGCTGAGATCTTTGGATCAAAATCCTTTTGGAATACAACACTAAGCTCATCTGGAGCCAGCATGGATGCAATGGTACGTTGTATGTCATTAGACGTTAGCAAACTTCCGTCAAAATATATCTTTAGGATTTCAGAACGACTATAAAAGGAAGAAGGATTATTCATGGTTTGTTGTGTTTCTAATGCTTTAGAAATTGATATTATATGTTTTGTAGTTTTTATTTCCAATCAATGTCTTCAGTTGTTTTCTTACAGTAATAACAACCACTCTTTGTTCCATCGATGTTATACCATTTGTGTTTGGCTTTAACTAGTTCACAATCCTTTCCTTTACCAGCAATTCCCCAATTTATTAAAAACCAAGGGAGCCTTAATCGCCACCATACTCTATTTTCATAGGGATGTTTTTTATTCATTTTTAGTATGTTAAATAAATATATCAAGTAACTTATTGGTCATGAGAATTAGAATGAAGCTAGTTGTTCTTTAAAACATCTACTCAAATTCTTTCTCAAATGAATCGTCCCATTTGAAGGCATTGATCACCCAACCATATTCATTTTGATAGTATGTAAATATAAGGCGAATAGCAGTATTTTGATATCTCACTAAATATGTTTCCCTGATCGCAATATCAGCAATAGTTTCGTTCTTTACTTTTAAAGTTCCAATGGGTTTCCCGAATCGATCTCTAATGATATTTAAATACTTCATTGTTTTCTCTTCTAAAGATTCAATCTCATTAGATGGCAATGGCCAATAAGGAGTTAACTTTTCAAAAGATTCTGAGATTTTATTTTCTTTGAATAACGAAACAATATCTTTAGAAAGTTCTTGTGTTTCAGTGACACTTCGTAAATATTTGTCTTGCGCATAGCTATTAAAACTTAGGAAAATAAAGAGAGAAGCAATCATTGTTTTTTTCATGTATCTATTTGTTATGGTTTGTACTATTAGCGAGTTTTACTTTAAAAATCGATATCAACATCTACATCCCAATCACCACCACTATCTATACTAAAATAATCGTCAATAGAATCAAACATTTCAGAGATATCTGATAGTAGATCGGAGAATGATATATCTGAACCAGTCATAAAATCAATCCAAAACCAATCATCTATAAACTCAGTATTATTACTTTTAGATGTAATTGAGGCTGTTTTTAATTTTTCTAACAGTTCAAATTTTAAATTCTTTAATAGAAAAATATTTCCCTTTAAAAATATAACTAACTCCAAAGCCTCATTGGGATTATTTTCAATGAGGTTTGCAATATTTTCATCTACTAGGTGTAGATATTCTGCAATATTATTTTTTAATTTTTCTCCTTTTTGATTTGTAGAAATTGAAGAAAAAATAAAAGAAATAAAGCCATTCTTAAAATGATCATTTAATTTTAGATCTTTAATAATTTCCTTTTTATACTTGTACTCAGATGTGATCTCTTTATAGATCTCTCTTATGTATACTTTTAATTGGAAATAAGTATCCTCATCGATTCTCTCTGTGAAGTAGGTTTCAAAACCATTTGGATTATATGTTGCGAAGTTTTTACCTGTCTCGACAATTACATATTCTCTTAGATGTGGATCTCTAGCATGAGCTCGCTTTAAAACCTTTTTGATGATAAGTACTTGTTTTAGACTTAAATCAAATAATGTCAATTTTAAAAGTTCAATTAGATCAGTCTTAGTATCTAAAAGTAATTGGGTACCAGCAGGTTTTAATTTGGATAATTGATTAATAACTGTATCATCAAATTTTGTATTAAAATTAAAAGATACAATGCTGTGAGTGTTTTTCAAAAGTGATGATTAATGGTGTTTTGACATTATATAAGTATAGAATAATTCAAAAATGTTACAAAACCACTATACTACAGGCATGTGAATCTCATTTTTTCGATTTTGTAGTATGTTTTTCTTTATTCTTTACAAAAATCAACTTATGCTTGCTTTTGGGATTTTCCCTTCGTTCTAGTTCAAAATTACCAATAGACCTGATTAATGGCGTAAGTTTATCAAATCCATAATTTCTAGAATCAAAATTGGGTTGCTTCTTTTGTAATAAACTCCCAACATCACCTAGGAAAGCCCAGCCATCATCATCAGAAAGATCAGAAATGGTACTTTTTATGAGATTAATTTCTTTTCTGGTGATCTTATCTATATTGGTTTTGTCTGCATTTTTATCGTCATCATTTTTCTGTTCCGCTTGATTTTTTAGCACTTCTATATACACAAACTTATCACAAGCAACAATAAAAGGGTTGGGAGTTTTCTTTTCTCCAATACCAATGACTTGCATGCCCGCCTCTCGTAATCTTGTAGCTAATCGAGTAAAATCACTATCACTCGAAACCAAACAAAATCCATTCACTTTATTACTGTATAGAATGTCCATGGCATCTATGATCATCGCAGAGTCAGTTGCATTCTTCCCTGTTGTATATCCATATTGTTGAATAGGTGTAATTGCATTTTCTAACAATAAGTTTTTCCATTTGGTAAGATTAGGTTTTGTCCAATCCCCATAAATTCTCTTTATTGTTGGATTTCCATACTTTGTAATTTCTTCCATCATTTCCTTTACATGTGCAGAGGGAATATTATCTCCATCTATAAGTACGGCTAAGTTTATATTTGTATTCATATTGTTGAGCATTTCAGCAATGCTATGTTTTTAATTACTTGTGAACGTGTATAAAGATAGAATTAAATTAAGCACATAGATACTATTGTATTCATAGTCTTGAAAAGATTCGATTTTTAACTCCAGTATTTCTTGCTTTTTATCTGCCTCAAGAGAACGTCTGTGCATCATAGAGTAATACTTCTTCTAAACCATTATTTTTTAGTGAAGGTATGCTTAATAAAAAGGGATGTCTGATTTGTTTCCGAAAAGAGATACTATTAATCGTATGGTTTGTTGCAATTAATTTTTACAGTATTCTACTTACCAGCTCTCACTTTTGCAATCTCACTCAATCGTTTAGCAATGGCTTCTCTAGATAACCAGTGTCCTTTTACAAAGATACCCGCAACGTTTTTAAGATATTTTGCATCTTCAAGAGGATTATTATCAAGTAATACGAGATCGGCACTTAAATCTTCTTTAATAGCTCCATATTCATCTTCTGCACTAAAGAATTTAGCAGGATTGATGGTACCCGATTGTAAGATTTGTAAAGGAGTTAGTCCAGCTTTTGTCATCCCATCAATCTCGTGATGTATTGAAAATCCAGGCACATTAAACAATTGTGGCGCATCAGAGCCTAATAAAATACCATGCCCATCGTCTTGTAATGCTTTAATAAGCTGTTTACGTATATCATTAAACTGTTGCCACTGCGGTTCATTAAAATCAGGATTATCTGTGGTGTATTGTCCTTTACGAGCTTTCCAGTTGGCTAGGGTAGAAGCAGGCATGTATTTCATTTCTGGATCTTTTAGAAGCTCACTTGCAGTGATAGGAGCAAACCAACGTTCATACAAACTTTGTGTCGGGACAATCCATATGGTATGCTTTCGCGAAAGCGTAACCAGTTCATTTATCTTCGTCACATCAGCTAGTGGTGTAAAGTTATAACCAAAAAAGCCATTATCTTCAGGCTTTACATTTGCACTTTCTGGTACTAATCCTTCTAAAAACCCGTCTACGTGATCAATGGCGGCGTAGTTGCTCTCAATAGCATGACGTACGCCTACAGCTACGGGTACATGTCCTGCAAAAGGAATTCCTACCTCATTTGCTGTGGCAACCACTTGATCAAACACCTCACGTTGAATCCCTGGATGAATTTTTAAAAAGTCAAACCCTTCTTTTTGATAGGCTGTTACTTTGGCAATCGCTTCCTCTTTCGTTTTTACTGAATTTCCGTTTAGCGACGGACTGGCCGTATAAATACGCGGACTTAAGAGATCACCACTTGCTGCTCTTTCGCGTAAGCGTAAATGTTCAGAGTGACCCAGCATACCACGTATGGTGGTAATTCCATTAGAGAGGTATAAGAATAGTGTCTCTTCTATATGCGCTGCACTAGAACTAGGAGGGGGAATATGTGCATGCATCTCTGCAAGTCCAGGAATAAGATATTTCCCCTTTCCATCAATGATTGTTGAGTATGACGTAAGATCTTCCATCTGGGCAGTGATCTTTTTTATTTTACCCGAATCAATAACCACATGTTGTGAAGGAAGTTCTTTTCCTGAAACTACATCAATAATAGTAATATCAGTAATTACAGTGGCTGTTGGAGAGACTGATTTTTGTGGTTGTGCACAGGAAATGCAAAGTATACAAGTAACTAATAATGCATATAATGTTTTCATAGTCGTAATTTTTTGCATAAAAGTCTAGATAAGTTTATCATATATTTATTAAAAATCTCGATTTGCACTTTTTTCTTTTATGCCTTCTTTGATTAATTTTACAGTTTCTTTTTTTTCTTCTTTAGTAATGATTTCTACATCTTTTTCTTGGCTGCGATTAGATATGTCGATAGAAAAAATAGTGCTTATAGGAAAATGATCAGATCCAATATATTCTAAAACTTTTAATTCATTTAAAAAAATTGTAGGGCTATGAAAAACCAAATCTAACGGAGCTCTAAAAAACCAATATTTTGCATGATAAGATGCTAGTATACCTCGTCCGCTTCTTCCATCAATCAAACCACTATTTTTGATAAATAACTTGGCAATTCGAGACCAGGCTACGGTATTGAAATCTCCAATGACAAGAACAGGGCTCTTGATTTCTTTTGCCCGTTTTGCAATACTCATTAAGTCACCATCACGTTCTTTTGAGGTTACTTCTTCTGTAGGGCTTGGTGGCGGTGGGTGTACACTAAAAACTACAAAATCATTTCCATATTCATCTGTGAAATGAGCTTCAATACTAGGTATATCATTTGAAACAAAATAATGTGTCGTAACTTTTTGAAAGGGAATTTTAGCATATAGATGCATTCCATATGTGTTTTCTAAGGTTACTTTTTCTGTATATGGATACTCAGTTTCTAAATTACACATGGCAATCTCCCAATCTTTATTACTTTCAATAGTTATAAAAATATCGGGTCTCTCTTTTTTTATCAGATCTTTAAAACGCTCAAATTTTTGATTGTATTGATAAATATTTGCTGAGATTATCTTAATTTTTTTAAAGTCGTTTTTTGGGGTTAAAGGCTTCTTTTTATAAAATTTCGTAAACTGACTTAATAAATAGGTGTGATATATAATAAAAAGTACTTGAGATCCTATGAGCAACCAAAACCAAGAGTTCCTTTCCATGAAAATCAAAAGTCCAATAGAAGCAATGATCTGAAGAAAAAGTAATTGTATTTTAAAAAATTCAGGAACTCGAAAAATCCAATGTTGATTTCTTACAAATGGTAATAGACTAAAAATAATAAGTAGTATTGATGCTATTAGAAAAAAATCTTCCACTTTAAGAATGTTTATACATGTATTAAAATAATATTTTTTTAGTCATGATTACTTACGAAATACTTCTTTTTTAGTTATGTATAAGATCTTTTAAAAAGTATCAATGACTAACACCCCTTTATTTTTAAATTGATTCATCGCGGGAAGCTCTGTAATAGCGTCTTCTAGCGTGATGGTACGTTCTATAAGTTGTTCTGGATGCAATTGCCCGTTTTTAATCATGGCGAGCATTTCTGGATACCGATGTGCTTGCATGCCATGACTTCCTATGATTTCAAGTTCATCAGAAAGAATGCGATCCATCGGGACTTTTGGGTGTTTATGGTCACCTGTCATGAGTCCGACTTGAATATGTTTTCCGCGTTTACGTAAACAGGAAATCGAATTAAAACAGGTCACAGCACTTCCCAAAGCATCGACCGATACATGAGCACCTCCTTGTGAAAGTTCTCTGATGTGAGTGACTACGTCAGGATGATTGTGTGCATTTATGGTGTGTGTGGCGCCTACCGCTTTCGCGAAAGCTAACGATGCCTCATTAATATCTATTGCAATGACTTGTGCTCCTAATGCACGTGCAATCATAATCGCAGAAAGCCCGACACCTCCACAGCCGTGAATAGCCACATATTGCCCTCCTTGTACATTGCCTTGATCTACAATCGCTCTGAAAGAGGTGATGAAGCGACAGCCTAAAGTAGCAGCTGTTTCATTACTAATTTCTTCTGGAAGTTTAACAAGATTTGTCGTAGCATAATCTATCGTAGTATATTCTGCAAACGATCCCCAATGGGTAAAACCAGGTTGTGACTGTGTATCACATACTTGATGATTTCCAGAAATACATTGTGAGCAACTCCCACATCCACAAACAAATGGCATAGTCACACGATCTCCAATCGTAAATCCTTTTACATTTTTACCCATCGCTTCAATAGTTCCTGCCAATTCATGCCCAGGGATATGAGGCAATTTAATGTCTGGATCATGTCCCATCCATCCGTGCCAATCACTTCTACAAAGCCCTGTAGCTGCTACTTTAATCACAACACCATCTGGCGTAGGCGTAGGGTCAGGGACTTGCTGAATGCTCAATGGCGCTTGAAAATTTTCGTATACCAATGCTTTCATAGGTTTATTCTGTAGTTTTAAGTATCTTTAAGTAAAGTTAAATAGTTCTATTTATGAAAATTATACTAAAAATAGTAGGGGTTCTGTTGGTTTTTATATCTTTTCAATCTCACGGACAGCAAACACAGTCTACAGGTTTTATAACGACGAGTACCTATAATTTCAATACAGGAGCTATTCATTCTCCTTCTACCTTTGCACTTACTTTAGGTAAACAGGGAATATCTAAAGTATTTGATCCAAGTTATGGACTTTCTCGCCATATTGATTTGACAGCAGTTATACATAGCTACAAACAAAACTTATTAAGCGATACGTTTGTAGATACTTCTTTTATATATAAAAAAGAAATCCCTGGCACTACTACTAATAGTACACGTCCTCGTAGTACAAATCTCGAAAGTTTTATAGTTACAGGTATTATAAACACTATTTTTAATTAATTTCTTGTTTTAATTTTTATACTATGATTTATCGTTTTTTATTCTTGTCTTTTTTCTTATTGGGCTCTATGCTTCAAGCACAAGTACAAACATCTACAATTAATGGTTTTTTAGATATAGACGCAAGTAATTTCTTAATTCAGTCTAAACGCGTTCAAAATATGGATATTAATCTTTCACTACGTTTTAATAGACTTCCTAATATAGACGGTATTAACTCATTTTCACGTTTCAATCCTGTAACTGGTCTGAATGATACCTACATTCGTTATCAAGAAAAATATGAATACACAAGCTCTTCGATACTTCTAGAAAATCAACTTCGAATTTCTAAAATAGATTCTTTTAATCCTAATGGCGCTACCGATATAAAAAGTGCTCTTTTAACAGGCGTATTGAATCTTATTTTTGACTGATACGACTATATTATTGGATAGCATCTAAAAACGGTTTCATTTCTAACAATGTAATATCGTCTCTTTTTCTTAGTTCTCGTAAGAACCACCCTTTATGACTTGCTCCATAAATGATTAAAAATCGTTTCCCTTTATAACGGTGTTTTTCTAATGCTTTTTCAATATTCCAGTAATGCGCAATATTTATATTGTCCCAACCACCAAGACCTAATTCAACATTAAATAACTGATTATAGGTTTGTAATGCTACATCTTGAATGTCATCATATTGATTTGTATGAATGAAATAAGGGTCATTTACTTTTCCTGTGGCTTGGTATAAAGAGTCAGATCGTTTGTTTGCAGCCCTATATGCTTCCCAATCCTTAATTCGAGATGAGTCTTTGCTAATGGCTCTTAATTTGGCACTGCGTGCTTCTGCCATAGGCCGTGTCCAACCCGCAGTAGGAATAATTTCAAAATCTAGTTCTTTAGTCAGCGGAAATACGACATCTACGTATTCAGGAAAACGCATGACACGTGGTTCAGAAACACTATCATCTCTTTTAAATCCTTCCATAGCTGCTTCCATACGATCTGGTGGAATTTCTGCAAGGATGAAGTCAGGTTTAATTTCTCTAATTAATTTCTCTAGATAGGCCGTATTATACACAGGATCGGTTGTATGTCCTCCATGAATTGCTCCAAGCACAAGAACTTCGTTTTGAGGCCTTGCTTGAATTTCTTTGTTTTTAGTATCAGAACAACGTATACTACAAATAGAGACAATGAGAAGAAGTAATTTTAGTTTCATAACAGTTTTTGTCGTAGCAATGGTTAGTGCTTTACAAGGTATAAAATTACGTCTGTATATATATGTTAATTTATTGCTTTTCCTTCCAAGATATACGTTAAAGGAGCAGAGATTGCGTTCATATACTCATCTATGGTAGGAATTACTTTGTGATGAGGAATAACGCCTCTTCCAAACGGTGATCCAGAAACATTCATATCAAACTTTAAGGCGGGTACTATAACAGTAAGTTTACTATACTTAAGAGGAATGCCAACACTATATCCACTTGTGTTCCCATAGTATCCGCCACCAGTTTCTTCTCCTACAAAAGTGGCTCTTTTGTTGGTATATACCATATTAGAAAATTCACTTCCGCCAGAATAGGTTACTGGGCTTATGAGTACAAATAGCTTTCCTGTATACTTAGTATGTGGTTCTTTCTTATAGGCCATTAGTCCAAAACCAAATTTTTCAGTTCTACAGTAACCACCATTTTCCATTTTCTTATTGCTAAAAACACGTTCTAAAAACCTAAACGTTTTAAAGGAAATAGGAGTGTCTACACCATTATCAAGAGTGGTCTGTTGACTTTTAGCACAAACACTATTATATTTTTGATAATTAGTTCCTATATATGAATACAGTAAATTTTCATTTCCCTCATTACCACCACCATTATCGCTTACATCTATAATGAGATTTGTAATATTTTTTTCTTCGATTGTTTTAAAGCTGTTTTTTAAAAAACGTTTGTAATTTTTATGTACTGTATTTTCTTTATAAGCATCGGTGCTAAATGTATGTACAGCAAGATATGCAGTGGTATCGTTTACAATGTTAAAGATGAGACTTTCATCAGTTTCGGGTTTCTTTTTTGTATGATACTTTTTAAAGTTAGCTTTACTCTCTTTAGCTAAGAGCGCAGGAATTGTAATTTCTTCTTCCCGATTATTTTCATCTTTAACCTTTAATGTAAAGGTGTCTATAAAACCATATTGAAGAAAATAATATCTAGAAAAAGAAAAACCATTCAAATCAGAATACTTTACTACTTTTATAAACCCATCTGAAGCAAATAAGTTTCCTAGTTCTTCTACGAGTTTAATAGGAGATTTTCCATTAATACTTGTGATTTCTTTTTTTATGAGGTGTGTATACTCATCTGAGATTCCTTGATTTGTGATGTACATTTTTTTATCCAAGAAAACGACCCTTAACGGTAAGTACTTCGCTTCATTTTTTAAATAAAGCTCTGTTTCTTCACTCAGTCTTATATCTGTATGATCTTCTCTAGTAAGCGCTACGATAGGAGCAATGATTTTAAAGAACTCTATTTCATTTAGATCTTCAGTAATTTTAGCACGGCCTTTATTTAATGCGACATCTACACTATCTTTTGGCGTATACCAATACATACCCGTATGCTGTTTTTCAAGCGCCTGTTTAAAGATTTCAAAGTCTAATTGTAATTTGCTTTTAGGAATCTTAGGGAGATTACCGTAATCCTGAGCTATTGATTGAAACACTCCTAGACACACGATAACTAAAAATATAAAATACTGCTTTTTCATTGATGACGTTCTTTGTTGATTGTGATACAAAAAGAATCTATTTTGAAAAAAGAGCGTTGTATTATATTGACAATTTAAAAATGATGTTCCTTTTTAGATAAAGTTTTCACAATACATTTTGGGTGAAATCCCAACAAATCGTTTAAAGAATTTAGAAAAATGTGCGATATCCACAAAGTTATAATCATAAGCCATTTCTTTTAAAATGGTGTGTTTTGTCATATGTGACTTTGCATCAAAGACTTTTTTCATCAACACATAATTGATAGGAGTAAGCCCTGTTGATTTTTTAAAGTTACGAGCAAAACTGTATTTGTTGATCATAGCAATAGAAGCAAGATCTTCTAAACGTAATGGACTTTTAATACTGTCTTGAATATAGTTTTCTATAGCATCCCAATGCTGTAATGGCAGTATAGGCGTATATTCTTGAGTAGCATTTGTTATACTGATGAGTGTATTAATAAACCCATGAATTGCTTGTTGAGTAATCTCATTATTTCCAGAAATAAATGCGTTTCTAAGCGTTAAAAACCTCTTTGTTACTTCTTGATGTTGAATAAGTCTATCTGTAAAACAAAGTAGATTTTTTAGAGGACTATGTGCTTTAAATAATGAAGAGGCTATATAAAAAGTATCAAAAGTCAATGCATTAGAAGCAGAGTATAACGGATTAGCATGTAATTCATAGGGATGCGTTATGGTAATATCATTCGGGCGACCATAACAAGTTTCGTCTTTTGTTTCTATGACTTCAATACCTTCCCTAATTAGAGAAATACAATACTCTTTGTGAAAATGCAACGGAAATGGCTTTCTCTGATTTTCAAAAGAAATAAATTTCAACCCTTCTATCATCTCATTAATAAATCAATAATAGGAGTGATAGGCTGTAATTCGTCTTGCGATAGGGTCGTAGATTCTAAAACACTACTTCCAACCACTGTAAAATGGGATTGCAATGCTTCTATGCAAGCTACCGATTCTTTAATTGTGACACCATCTGGCACCCGATAATACGTTTTATCATAATCAGTTGGTTCTAAACAATCAAAATCAAAATGAAGATAAAGGTGTGTTATACGCTTTCGCGAAAGCGTATCCAGCAACTCTTGAATATCTAATTTTTTGGGATGATAAATGTTTCCTTTGTCTAAACGTATTTTCTCTGTAGCATCAATATCTCGTAAGCCTACATAATGTATTTGATGTTGCTCAATAGTACTAAATAGCAATGCATTCATTTCTGGTTCGCCTTCTCCTAAAAGGGTACGTAAGGGCATCCCATGAAAATTACAACTTGCAGAATCACAAGGTCTATTAATATCTGCATGTGCATCAAACCAAATGACGCCTAAATTTGGATATGTATGATTGAGGTAGGAGACAGGTACAATTTCCAAACCACAATCACCACCAATCGTTTGGAGTGTTTTGGGTTGTTGTTCTTCTAACTGCTTTTTAAATCGAGCTAATTGTTCTGTAATTGCATCATAGTTATTGATTTGATGCTTTTGTTCTCCATTTGCTCCAGCAGGAACTGTAGATAATGGAATTGCTTTAAAATCTGGATTATTTAAGTAATCCAATACTGTCTTAGCTCCAGCTTCTATGCCTTCACCTATTCCAGCACCTTGCCATTGTGGGAAATAAATTTTCACACGCTTATTTTTTTAGTTTGCTATTAAGGATTTATCTTTTGTAACTCGACATAAAAATCGTCTGCTATTTTTAAGCTTTTGATTTTATTATCAGACTTATACGTTCGCCATTGTTTAGATGGGTACACCCATTCTTTTTTTCCATTAATGACAAGCTGTATAGGCATATCAAAACCATTAACAGCATTGATATATCTGAACGTAATTTTATTTCGGTTTTTTTGATATTCCAGTATCGGAATTTTTGTAGTACGTAGGTACTGGTTAAAAAAAGCGTTTAGATCCTTTTTTAAGGTTCTGCTTAGATAGTTCTCTATTTGTTTTGTCGTCACTGTTTGATGGCAGAATTTGGTATTTAATCCTCGTAAAGCTGCTCGCCATTGTTCGTCATCTTCTACTAAGGTTCTGAGCATATGGAGCATATTCCCACCTTTATAATACATATCAGAGCCACTCCCTGTTTTTCTCACATCATATATACCAATAATAGGTTTGTCATTTTGAATATTTCTTCGTGTTCCTATTACATATTCTGAAGCGGCTTGTTTTCCATAATGGTAGTCTAAAAATAAACTCTCAGAATAATTTGTAAAACTTTCATGAATCCACATATCTGCCACATCTTTTGAAGTGATGTTATTTGCAAACCACTCATGTCCAGATTCGTGTACGATAATAAAATCAAATTTTAAGCCCCAGTCTGTTCTAGAAAGATCACGCCCTAAATATCCATTTTGATACTTATTTCCATAGGTTACTGAACTTTGATGCTCCATTCCTAAGTAGGGAGCTTCTACAAGTTTATAGCTATCTTTATAAAAAGGATAAGGACCAAACCAATGTTCAAAAGCTTCCATCATCATAGGTGCTTGCTTGAATTGTTCTTTGGCTTTTTCTTCATTTCCTTCAATCACCCAATAATCCATATCTAATGGACCATTTTCTCCTTGATATACTTCTTTAAAATGGGTGTAAGCTCCTATGTTTAAATTTACCCCATAACTATTAATAGGGTTTTTTACGGTCCAGTGATAGGTTTTTGTAGAGGCTGTAGAGTCAATACCGATAAGACGCCCATTAGAGACATCTACTAAGTCTTTTGGTACAGTTACGTGCATATCAAGACTATCAACTTCATCGTAGTTATGGTCTTTATTTGGCCACCATACACTTGCTCCAATAGCTTGATTTGAAGTTGCTATAAAATGACGTCCTTTTGTATCTTTTTTCCATGAAAAACCTCCATCCCAAGGCGCATTTTTGGCTTTACGAGGTTTTCCTTCAAAACCTAGTACAAGCGAATTGACAGCACCCTTCTCTTGCTTCTTTTTAAGCTTGATAAAATGAGCATTACCATCATGACGTACATCTAAAGTGACACCATCTTGAATGATAGACGTAAGCTCCATAGGTGTTTGTAAGTCTATTTGTAATTCATCGATGCCTTCTTTAAGTACCGTATAGGTGACTTTATTTGTCCCTAAGATGAGTTGTGTATCTGGAAATACATCTACAGAAAGATCATAATGATTAAGGTCCCACCAAGCACGCTCAGGTGTTATAGATCCTCGTATGGTATCTTCTCTAGAGAGCTTTTGGCTCAATGCACTCGTGGATATACATAGGAATAGAATGATGATGTATTTCATTAGGGTGTCCTTTTATGTTTCAGGTTTCAGGTTTACGATTTATATCCTTTTAGATACTTTGAAATTTCAAGTTATTAATTCCTAATAATACTATTAGGAAACGTAACGAGGCTTTCGTGTCCATCTTTTCCTATGGCTGCAACTCCAAAAAAGAAATTATCTACGACAATACCTTCTAATGTATATTCAGTTACATTTCCGACAAGACGTGCGCTATCCCAAGTAGGGGATGTGGTATCTCTCCAATAGATTTTATAGGCTACTGCACCTTCTACAGCGCTCCATTCAAATTTAGCACTTGGTTGAACAATACCACCTATTCCAACAGTCTTTGGAGATGGTGGTGCCCATGCAATACTTGCTAAGTTGATAGCATTAACGGCAGTAAGTTTTGCTGCATAGTCAAAGTTTACGTGTTCAAAAGTATCCCCATAGTTGATGCCATTCTCTGTACGGATATCTTGGTGTTGTTGTGTATAGTTCTCGTGTGCTTCCATGATTCGGATGCCTGCAAATCCAGCATCGTTAAATGGGCGGTGATGCCCACCACGACCAAAACGATCTAAACGATAAATCATCATAGGATTCATCTCAGGCATATATGTTTTTACATTTTTATGGATGTAACGCGCTAATTGACGAGAGATTCCGTCAACTTCACCACCGTAAAAACGACGTGCACGGCGTTGTCTTTCTGTTTCGGTAGGAGGTACTGGTTCTGAAAAGATTCGGAAGCTTCGGTTGTCTATTACACCGTCTACTCCCGTGATGTTTCCAATCATATCATTGTTTAATATCCCGATGATGTCCCAATTATTAGCTTTCGCGAAAGCGGCCAATCCCTGACCCCCAAACAATCCTTGCTCTTCTCCCGAAAGTCCTACATAAATAATGCTATTTTCAAATTTGTATTTTGAAAGTACACGCGCAGCTTCTATCGTTCCAGCCATACCACTCGCATTGTCATTAGCACCTGGAGAATCTGACGTATAATCTGTAGGATCAGATACACGGCTGTCTATATCACCACTCATGATGATGTAACGATTTGGATATTTGGTACCACGTTGTATCGCTACCACATTGACAACTTCTACATCTTTTACAATACGACCATTACGACCTTTTTCAACAAGGTCTTTTTGGTAAAAGACTTCAAGGCAACCATTACAATTTTTTGATGTAGCATCAAACTGACCTTTAATCCATCTACGTGCCGCTCCAATACCTCGTGTTTGGGAAACGGTATCACTTAGGGTATGACGTGTACCAAAATCGGCTAAGGTTTTTACATCATTTTTAATTCTATCGGCAGAAACCGCATCTATAATATCATAGATACGTGTATCTGTTTGCGCAGTTAACGTAAATGATGCTATAAGGAAAAATAGAAAAGTAAATGAATTGATTGTTTTGGTGTTGATTATTGGTTTGTGTTGCATGGTGATGAGTTTATAATAAAATACCTCCCTAAAATAAGCGTTAGGAAGGTATTTATGAGTTTTGTAACAAAATTTTAAGAATTATTCAGGTACTTTTTCTGTGAGTTGGATGGTCCCAAAAATACCAGCATCTATCCAACCTCTGTTCTTGTCTTCGCCTTCTACGGGTACTGAGCCTATAAAATTCTCACGTTGTTCACTTGCATCATTATCACAATAAGCAAGTGCAAAACCTATTTTTTGATTAGGCGCTAATATTTTAGATTCGTTTGCAGTATGATCTACATAGGTATCTTCATATACAAAGATTTCACATTCCCATATCATGGTAGTTCCATTTGTTTTACGGGCAGAATTGACATGACTATTATACAATGTAGGAACTTCTCCAGGGGCGATATCTACTACATTGCCATCAAGAGCAACATGATAGGCAAATGCATTGTGTGTAAATTGATGACCACCCCCCGAATTATCGGCATCTACAAATATTTCTAAGCAATCATCATCCCACCATAAGGTAAGAGGGTCTTCATGCTGATCATATATGGTGTTATCTTGTATTTCTGCAACGAGGTATAAGGCTTCTGGTGTCCAGGTAAGTTTATAACGTCCAGAAAAATCTTCTTTAGTATACGCTTCTCCAAGCCATCGCTGATCTAATGGATTCCAAGGAACGTTTTCCCATGCAGGATCATCAACAATACCATCTATAGCGGGTGTAATAATAGCTTTTGAAACGTGTCTAAGTTGGTGATCTGTTTTAGGTAGGAATACTTCTTCTTCAGGTATTTTTTTGTCATTTTTACAACTTATGAGTATTGTAATACTTAACAAGAGGATACATATGTTTTTCATCAGGTAGGGGTTATTGAATAAAAGTTACTTTAGAAATTTTACCGTTTTGCACTTCGTAAATGGCGACAGCACTAAAACTCCTTCCGTTAGCGGTTACATATTCTTCGTCAATTACTTTATTACCTAAAACTATTCTATTTTTTATTTCGGCATGTAAATCTGGTGTTCTTTTAAAGAATCCATCAAATAGTGTACGTAGTTCTTCTTTTCCTTCATTTGTTTTATTATTAGGAAAATCAAAAAGCTGTATGTTATTGCTATACGTAGCTAAGAATGCATCAATATCTCTAGCATTATAGGCGTCTAGTTGTTTTTGAACAATGATTTCTGGAGATACATCAGAAACAATCGCTAGCATTGATGATGTTGGATTTGTAGTAACTCTTGTAATATTATATACGTTTGGATCTTGAAAACTTGTGAGTATTTTCCATCGAGTATCTGTTTTAGGGTTAAACGCATAGATGGTATTTCCTTTTGGCATAAGAATAGTTCCGTTGTTAAGCCAACACATATCTTCTGCTTCTGGAACAGTTTCAATAATTTTTTGTGTTACTCCCGTAATTGGATCTAATGATTTTATTTGCCATTGCTCGTTTTCTTTACTGATATAACTGATAAGATTAGAATTTGGGATTTTATGAAGGGAGCGTCCAATCTTTTTTTGTTGTGTATAATTAGTACCGTCTTTTAGATGAGAAACGACAAGATCTAAACCTCCATCGGCAAGTACGGATGAGATGAGAATATTTTCAGAGTACCATGTGTGATAACCAATGACTAAATCCTTAACTACTTCTTTGTTTTTACCAGTTTTGAAATCATAACTGTATAAGCGTTGTAAGCCTGTTGTATCTAACCTGATAGCTGATACTGCTTTTTGGTTTGGAATTTTAGTAGGGGAGTACTCACTCCCGAATCCTGTATCATTTATCCAAGTTACTTTTTTATCTCTTACATTATAACTAGCAATATCGGTTTGTCCATTACGTGTACTTGCAAATAGCACTTGGTTATCGTTATAAAATGAAGGTTGATTATCATACCCCTCATTATTGGATATGTTTTGCTGATTGGTGAGTGTTATGGTATTCTCATTTGGAGTAATGGTAAAGAGATACACTTCTGTATTTGATTGTGCCACAGCAAAAAATGGGCACAAAAGAAAGAGTATTAAAATGCGCATACGGTTGGTTTTGCCCTAAAGATAAGGCATCATACGCTTTCGCGAAAGCGTACTCAGTATTTTACACATAAAGAGTAACTTTTATTTTACAATAAATTTTTGTGTATCAAGGATGACCCCGTTTTGTTCTATTTGATAGAAATAAATACCAGAAGAAGGAAAGTCATTATGATTGATAATTGTAGTAGGAGTGATGATTTTTTTCCGATTGATGTATTGCCCTAAGACATTGTAAAAGGAAATGATTGTATTATTCTGAAAATTATTGATGGTTAGTGTAGATTGATCTCTAATAGGATTTGGAGTAAGTGATGCTGTTATTTCTGGAACTTCAGAAATATTTAATAAGCTACAATTTCCTTCTTCGCTAAAAGGGAAAAACTCTATTCCATCACCAAAACACCCTAAATTGTAACTAGCATCTATTACACTTCTAAATGGATTTATCAAATTTGTGGTAGACCCTATACCTTCAATCCATTGTTCAAAATCAGAAATAAAAGAATCAGGAGTAGGAACATCAAATGTGATGACTTTACGCATTTCTCCTGCTATAAACTCATTAGTAACTGCTGTTACATCTGCAAGTCCATTTTGATTTGTGTCTTCTACAGGAATTATAGAGGCGCTATCTCCTACTTCAAGAGTGAAGTCATAGAGTATAGACTCTTCGTCCTGATTTGTACTTAAGATATAAATGGTAGATGCTTCTTCTCTTAAATAACTAGAGAACTGCCATTGATTTGTAAAAGTGTTATAAAACTCTATGGTAGTATATGTGATCTCATTTATGACTTCTTGGCCATTGGTTCTATAACCTGAAATTTCAAAATCATTACAATCAGGAAGATCTCCACAAAATTGAGTAATCTCAACAGTCCATCGATTCCCTTGATCTATCATAGAGAAGTTTTGGGCATTGAATTCAAAAATCGTGAGTAGTAGTGTTACTAGTAATAGTTTTTTCATAGCTGTAATTATTTTACAATAAACTTTTGTGTATCAACGACAATTCCGTCTTGTGCTATTTGATAGAAATAAATACCAGAAGAAGGGAAATCAGAACGATTAACGATTGTAGTATTATTTGTGAGTTCTTTTTGACGTAAACGTTGTCCTAAAGTATTATAGAAAATGATGGTCGTATTGTTTTGAAAGGTATTGATGGTTAACGTAGATTGTTCTGTAATAGGGTTTGGAGTTAATTGGGTTGTTATTTCTAAAACCTCAGGAGTACTCAATAATTCATTACATTCTTCTTCAGAAGAAGAAAAAGAAAAGATTTCTTCTCCATTATTAAAGCAATCTACTATAAATACAAGATCACAAAGTAAAAAGTCAGGATTCGTAGGTTCATTTGCAGAACCTATGCCTTCAATCCATTGGAGATTGCTAGAAAAATTTGATCCATATCCAATATCAAAAGTGATCACTTTTCTATCATAACCCGCTATAAACTCTGTAGAGACTTCTATAACATCTGCTAGACCATTATTATTTTCGTCATCGACACAAGATGCTTCAGGACCTATTTCTACAGTATCACCTACTTCTAGTGTAAAATCATATAATATACTCTCTTCTTCATTTTCGACATATTGATAAACAATACCTTCTTCTTCTCTTATATATAGTTCCTCAAGACCACTTAAAATAGTATACGTGATATTATTTATGAAAATTTCGCCCGTAATCTCAGCAGCATACAGACCCGTAGGATTACAACCTGATTCAGGATTAGTATCACAGTGACCATCATACCATCTGACTCCCCATTTATTTCCTTGATCTGTTATAGAAAATTCCTGAGCGTGAATCGCTGTCATTACAAAGAGTAGGATGATAAGTAATTTTATTTTCATAGCATCTTAATTAGATGATTTTAAAGATACTAAAAAGAATGTAAGCATTCATATTATACACTAATGTTACTTAGTACACTCCTGCCTGCCTGTCAGCAGACAGGTTCACGAAAGCGTACTAATGATGAGAACTATTATAATCATATATTATAAAGTGTTCGTTTTTAATTAGTAAGTACTGCCTTAAATTATCTGAAATAGGGTGTTGTTTGTTTTTTCCATAAGGATATAATACTACCTTTTGGCATATTAACCATAAAAATATTTGATATTATGTTAAAAAACATTTCAACATTAGGAACCTCATTAAGTAAGAAAGAGCAAGAACAAATTCAAGGAGGATTTAACAATGGATTCTGCTGGAGAAATTCAGACTGTTATTGTGAGTTTTTAGGTCCTGGTGATACGTATTGTGGAAGTAATAATTATTGTCAGTTTTGGTAGACAATTCATTCTATGAATAAGAAAAATAAGAAAACAGGAGTAACTTACTAGTTATTCTTGTTTTTTTTTGCGTATTACATATCTCTATATCGCCTTGTAGAATCATAGCCTGCAGAATCATATGGCGCATCTGTATCCATAGTATTCTTTTTATACATAGGTTGATATGTTTTCATGGTGGATGCATCCCATAATGGCACCCCTAAAAATTCTGATATAATAATAGCTTCCTTTTGAATAGCTTCATATTTAGCATGATCGACTACATTATAACGGTCACCATCTTCAAACACAAAGTTTAATTCATAGCTGGTATAGCTACTATTTTTTGATCGAACATATTCAGGGATAATTTGTAATGCGCCAATCGTATCTAATTTGATATGATTTTTTGTGTTTGTACGTTGAAGACTATTTACGGGTTTTTTAAAACTCTTGTAAAAATACCCTAGTCTTTTATCTAGGACTATAGGGCGAAAGTGCATGTAGAGTAAATAAAACCCCACTGCTGGAAAAATTAAAATAAATAAGAAGAAATATTTAGTCTCTCCTTCTGTTTCAAAAAAACCTCCACTAAAAAAGAATACAACAAAGATAGAGGGCATTAGTGTAAATACTAAGGCAAATAATAATCCTGCAGTAGATCCTTTATAATGTAATTCTGAAGATGATACTTCTTTTAATGTGCGTGTTTTAAAATTTGCCCCGCCACTTGCTTGCGGATGCCAAGCTGTTTTATCTGCTAATGGGTCGTCAAACGCAGATACATCAAGTGGTTTAGGCTTCATGCTTTTTGTAATACGCTCAAAAAAACTTCGTAACATCTGATTATACTTTTTCTTTTAAATACTGACCTGTATATGATTTTTTAGATTTGACAACTTCTTCCGGAGTACCTTGTGCAATAATATTCCCGCCATGTTTTCCTCCTGTAAGCCCAAGATCAATAACATAATCGGCACATTTTACTAAATCCATATTATGCTCTACCACAATAATACTATGCCCTTTTTCTATAAGTGCTTCAAAAGAGGCAACTAATTTATTAATATCGTGAAAGTGCAATCCTGTGGTTGGTTCATCAAATATAAATAATGCTTTGTCTTTTGTATTTCCTTTTACAAGGAAAGACGCAAGCTTAATACGTTGGGCTTCGCCTCCAGATAGGGTAGAAGAGCTCTGCCCTAAAGTCACATACCCTAATCCTACATCTTGAAGCGGTTTTAACTTACGTGTGATTTTTGCTTCATTATGTTCAGAAAAGAAAGCTACGGCGTCATCTATAGTCATGGTTAAGATATCATCAATATTTTTATCATTGAAGGTTACCTCTAATACTTCTTTTTTAAATCGTTTTCCTTTACAGTTATCACATTCTAAATGCACATCTGCCATAAATTGCATTTCGATAGTGACTTCACCTTCTCCTTTACACGTCTCACAACGACCTCCGTCTACATTAAAAGAAAAATGCTTTGATTTGTAGTTACGTATTTTGCTTAGCTTCTGATTTTCATATAATTTTCGGATGTCGTCATACGCTTTTATATAGGTAACAGGATTAGAACGAGACGATCTCCCTATAGGATTTTGATCAACAAATTCTACTGTTTTTACAGTATCAAACTTTCCTTTGATTTCTGTAAACTGTCCTGCTTTTTGACCATAACCACCTATTTCTTTTAATAGCGCAGGATATAGAAGTTTACGAACTAAGGTACTTTTTCCACTACCCGAAACCCCAGTTACTGCTGTAAAGGCTCCTAATGGAAATCGGACATCAATATTTTTTAAGTTATTTTCTCTAGCGCCTATAATATCTACATAGAAATCTGTTTTTCTACGTGTTGATGGAAGGGCTATTTCTTTAGTGCCATTTAAGTACTGTGCTGTTAGTGAGTCACTATTAAGAATATCTTGATACGTACCCGTTGCCACTACATGTCCTCCAAAGGTTCCTGCTTCTGGTCCTATATCTATAATCTCATCGGCGGCTTTCATGATATCTTCATCATGTTCTACTACAATGACTGTATTACCAAGATCACGTAATGATTTAAGTACTTCTATCAGCTTTTCAGTGTCTTTCGGATGTAAACCAATACTAGGTTCATCTAAGATATACATAGACCCTACAAGACTACTTCCCAAAGACGTGGCTAGATTAATACGTTGTGATTCACCACCAGATAACGTATTTGATTTTCGATTCAAGGTTAAATAATCTAATCCTACTTTAGATAAGAATTCAAGTCGGCTATTAATTTCTTTTAAGAGACGCTTAGCTACTGTTGTATCATATTCATTTAGTGCTAGATTTTTAAAGTAATCTGCGACATCGTTAAGAGGCAGTGTCACAAGATCAATAATATTCTTATCGCCAACTTTCACATAGGTCGCTTCTGGTCGTAGGCGTTTTCCTTTACACGTATTACACTTTGTTTTTCCACGATAACGCGATAACATCACACGATTTTGAATCTTATAGGCTTTAGATTCTAAAAATTCAAAGAATTGGTTAATTCCTTCAAAATGCTCGTTACCATCCCATAATACTTGTTTCTGCTCTTCAGAAAGTTCGAAATAGGGTTTGTGTATAGGGAAGTCAAATTTGTATGCACTATTAACTAATTGATCTCTATAGTAACTCATACTTTCTCCTCTCCATGGGAATACGCAGTTTTCAAATACAGAAAGTCCTGTATTGGGAATTACGAGATCTTCATCAATACCTATGACATCTCCATATCCTTCACAAGTAGGACACGCGCCGTATGGATTGTTAAAACTAAATAAATGTACATTGGGTTCTAGGAATAGCATTCCATCCAACTCAAACTTATTTGAGAAATGCCTGAGCGTGTGATCACTGAGTGTTTCTATAAATAATTCCCCTTTACCTTCAAAAAATGCAGTTTGAACAGCATCTGCGAGTCGATTACTAAAATCTTCATCGTCAGGATTTGTGACAATTCGATCTACAACCAGCTGAACATCTGATGCTTTTATTTTCTTTATGGCGTCTAACGCGTCTATACGTTTTACCTCGTCTTTTACTTTTACTCTTGCATATCCTTGTTGTTGGAGTGCTTTGAGTTTGTCCTGTAATTTGCGGCCTTCTTCTAAGTGCATAGGAGCGAGGAGGAGGAGTTTTTCCGCTTTCGCGAAAGCGTTTACATACCTAACCACATCGGTAACCGTATCTTTTTTTACCTGATTGCCAGAAACTGGAGATATTGTTTTTCCAATACGTGCATATAATAACTTTAGGTAATCATAAATCTCTGTAGAAGTACCCACTGTCGATCTTGGGTTTGTAGAATTTACCTTTTGCTCTATCGCTATAGCAGGAGCAATCCCTTTAATATAATCTACTTTCGGTTTATCCAAACGCCCTAAAAACTGTCTTGCATAGGAAGAAAGACTTTCTACATAGCGACGTTGTCCTTCTGCATATAATGTATCAAACGCAAGACTGGATTTCCCAGAACCAGAAAGCCCCGTAATTACCACTAGTTTATTACGCGGAATTACAGCATTTATATTCTTAAGATTATGAAGTTTTGCACCCTTGATAATGATATTATCTTTCGGATTTACAAGAGAAATGTCTACTGGCATGGTGTTTTTTTGCATCTAAAGACAAAGATACTACTTCTGTTTCATACCGAAAACACTAGTGTTTTGGTATTTTTTTTAAAGAAATCATAAAAAAATTTTGTATTTGTCAAAAGAATACTAGTATATTTACAACTCTTAACACAATAAAACAAATTTCTGCCTATAGCATATTATTACTTTTTTTAAAATGATGATTGAAAGGATTTATTCCTTCATAGTTAACCTACAAAAGTGTAATATGAAAACAGTGTTAATAGACGACGCCTCGCTCGTTAGTAATTACATCAAAGGAGATGAAAACTCACTAACAGTCTTAATTACAAGACACAAACAACGTATTTATAGTTTTATATACTCTAAAGTATATGATAGGGATGTATCTGAAGATATTTTTCAAGATACGTTTATCAAAGTCATTAATACACTAAAAAAAGGTCGCTATAATGAAGAAGGTAAATTTCTTCCTTGGGTAATGCGTATCGCTCATAACTTAGTTATTGATCATTTTAGACGTAACAATCGTATGCCTAAGTTTGATAACGACGGGGAGTTCAGTATATTTTCTGTATTGAGTGATAATTGTTTAAATGCTGAAAAACAACTAATTAAAGATCAAGTCGAATGTGATGTAAGACGTCTTATCGAAGAACTTCCAGATGATCAGAAAGAAGTACTTTATATGAGAGTATATCAAGAGATGAGCTTTAAAGATATTTCAGAAAAAACAGGAGTAAGTATCAATACAGCACTAGGAAGAATGCGTTATGCACTCATCAATCTTCGTAAGGTAATTGATAAACATAACATTATTTTAACAAATTAATATAATAATAAGAGTAATTGTACGTTATTGAGGTAATTATAAACCAAAATTGCGCACATGGCAAAAATTTACTCTGAACCATCGCCGGGTAAACAGGCTGAAAATTACGAACCTAAGTCAGAAACTATACAGTTTCTACTTAATTATTCTAAGGCTTTAAGTGTTATACATTATAAATCGATGAATTTTGAAGCAGTCATCAACTAAACTTTGTGAAAAGCCCAATCGTGAGATTGGGCTTTTTTTATTGGCACCACCAAAGGGTTTGATACTCCGAGGCTTGCCTCGAAATTAAAATTCAGTTTCGTATAAATGCCTGGTGGGCTTGCCCCGAGGTAGTTTACTTTTTGTCAAAAATTAGAATACTACATTAGTAGTAGGAAGCTGGTTTTTTATTCTTTCCTGTTCAGCTTTAGAAAATTGATTACCACTTAATTCTAATACAGCTAGCTTATTAAACCCACTTATATCAGAAGGGAATTTACTCAAATTATTATTTCTTAATAAAAGAACTTTCAAATTTTGTAACGCACTAGATTTTAGTGCTAATTCTTCTATTTGAATGAATGGATTATTATCTAAGACTAATCCATTGATTTGTTGCATTAAGTGTACTTCTTGAGGAAGTACAGTAATATTATTATTTGATAATACAACTATTTTTAATGCTTGAATTTGAGCTAAATGAGTAAATGCATTGCTTATGTTTAATTCCGGGTTATTAGATAGATGAATCTCTTCTAATGCTTTTAGTTTAGAGATATCAGATGGTATTATTGTTAGATTGTTCCCATTCAGATATAAGAAATCTAACTTTTCAATTTTTGATAGTATAGAAATGGTATTTTCTATATCCAATTGCGGATTATAAGAGATATCCATTTCTCTTAATTTTGGTAAAAATGTTAATGTTTCAGGAAGTTTTTTAAAAGCATTATTCCTCAGGTTTATCACTTTAATGTTCTGTAACTGTGATAATGATTTTGGTAATGTATATACCTGATTTCCCTGAATGTTTAAGAGATTTAATTTTTTAAGTGCTCGTATTTCCTTTGGTAATTTAGTTAATCCACAGTCTGTTATATACAGTGATTTTAAATTTGAGAGAACAGCTATTTTCTTTTGTATGTATGAAGTCTCAGCACAATCAAGGTCTAACCATTCTACATTTTCAGGATGTTTCAAGGCTTCTTCAAATGAAACATACTTTTGACTTTTCTGAGCAATGAGTATAGATTGGAATGCGAATATATAAGTAAATACTAGTAGTTTTTTCATGTTGTTTCTTCTTATAGCAATCTACTTTTTCTTTTTAGCTCGTTTTTCTAATACTTTATAATACTCATTAATTACAGTTTTACGACCTATTGTTTTGGTGATGATGTCCTTTTCTAGATCCCATCCTCGTGCCGGAGAGTATTGACGTCCATACCATATAATTTGTAAATGAAGATCATTCCAGACATGCTCAGGAAATAATCGTTTGGCATCTTTTTCTGTTTGCACTACATTTTTACCGTTTGTAAATCCCCAACGATACATTAATCTATGAATATGAGTATCTACTGGGAATGCAGGCGTTCCAAATGCTTGTGAAACTACCACACTCGCTGTTTTATGGCCTACAGCAGGTAACTCTTCTAACAATGCAATATCATTTGGAACTTCACCATTGTATTTATCAATTAAGATATGTGAGAGTCCGTGGATTCCCTTTGCTTTCATAGGAGAGAGGCCAACAGGCTTAATAATTTCTCTAATCTCTTCTACAGTTAGTTTTATCATATCATAGGGATTATCGGCAACTTCAAATAATAAAGGGGTAATTAGATTTACACGTACATCGGTACTTTGTGCACTCATTAATACAGCAATCAATAATGTATATGGGTCTTTATGATCTAATGGAATAGGAATTTGAGGATATAATTCTTTTAACGTATCTATAACGAAATCAACTTTTTCTTGCTTGGTCATTTTGTTTATCTTAGCAGGGTAAATAATTAAACAAAATACATGATGTCTCTTATCAAGTATTTTTATGATTAGTACTTATAAAAATGTCAAACCATATTTAAAACGAAGATAATGAATACACTTAAAGTAGGGGATAAAGTACCTGATTTTACAACAACCGATCAAGATGGAAATGCGGTATCACTTTCTGATTTTGCAGGAAAAAAACTAATTGTTTTCTTTTACCCTAAAGCATCAACCCCAGGTTGTACTGCCGAAGCATGTAATTTACGAGATAATTACCAAGCATTACAAGATCAAGGATATACGCTTTTAGGCGTAAGTGCAGATTCTGAAAAGCGTCAAAAAAACTTTGCTACTAAATACGAATTTCCATTCCAATTACTTGCCGATGAAGATCATGCAGTGATTAATGCTTTTGGTGTTTGGGGCCTTAAAAAGTTTATGGGGAAAGAATATGATGGTATTCACCGTAAAACATTCAAGGTAGATGAACAAGGGATTGTAACTGAAGTGATAGATAAAGTAAAAACCAAAGATCACGCAGCACAGTTACTGTAAACTAATAGCTTCTTCTTTTGTAAGAAGCGTAGGAGTGATACGTAATTTACTTTTACAATAATTAGAAACAAGCCTCATCTCTTTTTCATCCAGAGAAAGATGTATGAGGTTTATTTTTGTATCAGTTACATCAAGGATAATGGATTCTGGACTAATTATAATCTCTTTAATATCGGAAAGCAGCACTTCATCATCATGATCTCCATCATCGTCATATTCTAACATATGAGTCTCTCTATCTAAAGAAAAACTTGCGCTAGGCATTTTACCATGAAAACTACTATAAATGCTTAAAATAGCATATGTAATTAAAATGTAGTAGCCATAAACTCCTAAAAAATCTGCTTCAATAAATAGGTACATGGCGATGAAACCCATATAGAACAAAGACGTTAGAATTTCTGGAATATCGTTTAAGCGATCATTAGTTGTAGAAAAATATAGATCATCTGGTTTTGCTCCTGTCTTGTATTGAACCTTATGGTAAGTAGAGAGGGCAGTACCTACAATGTATAGTAGAATAAAAAAAGTTATTAAGTAAGAACTATCTATCCATAAAAAACGAATTATGATAAGAATGGCTGTAATCGTATAGCCTATGTACTTATTATAATATTTTTCAACGAATTTCTTAATCATTTACTCCCCATATTCCACACTCTCATACCCAAATTGTTCTCTAGATTTGATCATTTCGGCAATACCTTCTGGTAGTAACTCTTCCCAACCTTCTTCACCATCATGAATCATACGTAGTACTTCTCTAGAGAAGATTCCAGAAATGGTAGGATCATAATCCTCAATATCTACTACTTTACCATTGTATTTAAAGAACTTGTAAAGCTCTTTCATACGTGGGTGTACTTTTAGGTTTTCACTTGTGGTCAGTTCTCCAGTTTTAGGATTCTTCATTGGATATAAGTATACCTTAAGGTCCTTAAAGAATAATTTACCAAAGGCTTCTAAGATTCCACCACTTAAATGACGATAATACCCCGCGTCAAAGACATCAATAAGATTATTGACTCCCATCACAAGTCCCATACGTTCTTTCGTATAGTTTGAGAAATATTCTACTACTTTATAATACTCTTTAAAGTTAGAGATCATTACGGTCTGTCCTAGCGAACATAACAATCGTGCTCTAGCCATGAAATCTTCTTCATCTATTTCTCCTTCGGCACGTAAGTTAGAAAGAGTAATTTCAAAGATGACTTCTGTTTTCTTTTCATTTACGCGATTTGCATCTAAAAACATGGCGAGTGATTTCTCATACATATCCATGTTTACCTTCGTTACAGGTCTAAAACTACCACGTAAAGCAAGTACATTCTTTTTATATAGAATAGCAGCTGGTAATACATTATTACCACTTGGATCAAACATAACGGCTTCCGTCATGCCATTTCTAACAAGCTGTAAACTCATTAAACGGTTATCTACCCCTTCAAACTGTGGTCCAGAAAAGTTAATCGTATCGATCTCTATTTGATCTTTATCTATATGATCATACAGATATTTTAATAACTGTCTAGGATTATCATGCTTATAGAAAGCACCATATATTAAGTTGACACCTAGTGTTCCTAGGGTAAGTTGTTGTAGACGTGCGTCATTTTCGTGAAAACGAACGTGTAATATGATTTCATTAAAATCACCTTCTGGTGTAATCTGAAACTTAATTCCTACCCAACCATGTCCTTTGTATTTTTTTGCAAAATCTATGGTAGCTACTGTATTTGCGTAGGTGAAGAAGATTTTATTAGGCTCTTTATAACGAGAAATACGATCTTCAATAAGTTGCATTTCATGCGTAAGCATCTTTTTAAGACGCTTTTCTGTTACATAACGTCCATCGTCTTCTATACCGTAGATGGCATCACTAAAATCTTTATCATATGCACTCATTGCCTTTGCAATAGTGCCACTAGCGCCACCAGCTCTAAAGAAATGACGTACTGTTTCTTGACCAGCGCCTATTTCTGCAAAGGTTCCGTAAATATTATCGTTAAGATTTACTCTTAATACTTTGTTCTTTATAGAAGGTACTTTTTCAAATTCCTTATCTCCAAGAATTGTAATAGCCATAGCTTATTTTTTGCCTTTTAGTAGGTTGTTCAAATATACTAAATAGCTACTGCAAGCAAAAAAAATAACTGTATTTTTGCATCATAATTTTATACATAGATTACTTGTAATAATTCACACACTTGACAATTACATTTTTAGGCACTGGAACATCACAAGGCATTCCCGTAATAGGAAGCGATCATCCTGTATGTTTAAGCGATGATCCCAGAGATACGCGTTTACGTGTTTCTGTCCTTATAGAATGGGATACGTATCACTATATTATAGACTGCGGTCCTGATTTTAGAATACAGATGCTTCGTACGCTTTCGCGAAAGCGTACACCAGAAGGTTCCCTTGTGCCATTGAATGGTATCTTATTTACGCATGAGCACGCAGATCACGTAGCAGGCCTTGATGACATTCGCCCTTTTGTGTTTAAGCAAGGGGATGTTCCTATATATGCGCATAAGCGAGTTCTGAAGACTTTACAAGAGCGATTTGATTATATTTTTGCCACAGAAAATAGATATCCAGGGGCTCCGAGCGTGAGTGTGCATGAGGTGATTAATAATCAATCGTTATCCTTAGGAGGCATTGATGTACAACCCATAGAAGGATATCACGGGAATTTACAGGTGTTTGGGTATCGATTTGATAACATCGCTTATTTGACAGATATCAAAACGATTGCTCCTGAAGAAATAGAAAAATTACAGGGTCTTGACATACTTGTGATCAATGCCTTACGTTATGAAGAGCATTACACACATTTAAATGTAGATGAGGCTCTGAAATTGATAGAACACATACAACCAAAACGAACCTATTTTACACATATAAGCCATCATATGGGATTTCATGCAGAAGTGGAAGCCAAACTTCCTGCAAATGTGCATCTTGCTTATGATGGATTAATCTTAACGACACCCTAATGAAACGTAACATCTTTTTATACCTCTTTTTATTTGCTGCTTTATGGATTGTGTATCAATATGTGCACAATAAAAAGTTCTATGAAAACCAGCAACAGAAGATGACAAAGCTGGAAACAAAATATCAAAAATCGATCGATAGTATTGATGCATTGCAACAGCGTATTGCAGAGACTGAGTATTTTGGATTACGAACCAATGCAAATGCATATGAGTATTACGAAGATAGTCCTAATGAGATTTCTGAAATTATTCAACAAGTCACTGATGGAATTATCTCAAAAAATACCATAGAAGGGAATGTATTTGTTCCATATGAAGGTGATGAACGTGCCTATCAAATTAATCAAATTCATTTGTTAAATCACCGCTGGCTCATCGCAGACTTCTCTGATGGAAATACATGGGGAGAGCTTCTTATAGAATACTTTGTCAATGAAGATGCTAGTATTGATTATCGAGTGGTAGAGACCTTGTTGTATCCTCAGTAATCCATGTGAATGGGGTGGTTGTGTATTGTTTTTTGTAACTTTTTGGTTTACAAAAAAGAATACACTTTCCGTTTCTTGTGTTATTTTGAATACTTTGTCAATGAAGATACTAGTATTGATTAACGAGTGGTAGATAGCTTGTTGTATCCTTGATCTTTCCATGAAGGGGTGGTTGTTTCACTTTTTTTGTAACTTTTTGGTGTACAAAAAAATGAAACTTTCCGTTTCTGGACTATCGTTTTTGTAAAATGAAAACGACAAAAAATAAATTACTTTCCGTTACCTGCTATATTCTTTTGTAACTTTTTGGTTTACAAAAAAGAATACACTTTCCGTTTCTCTTTTTGTTTTGAATACTTTGTCAATGAAGATAACATTCAAGGTGAACGTATAGTAGAAATCAGAGACTTTATGTTTCTCCTCTGTCTATATTTCGTCTCATAAAGAAGAGAAATTTTTTGTTAGTGTTATTCAAAATAGAATAGTAATTATTAAAAGAAGCAAAATTCCTTCTCCTTTGGGAGAAGGTTAGAGCTTATGCTGAATTTGTTTTAGTAATGAGGGGTTCTACATTAAAAGCCCTCACCTTAATCCTCTCCCAGAGGGAGAGGAGACATAATAAATCATCTAATAGATACTCAGCTTTTATAAATGAAGATAATAGTATTAATTATTGTTTGTACAGTCATTTCGACGATAGGAGAAATCCCACATATTTTGTATTATATGATGCGATTTCTCCCTGTACTTCTTTTGAAATTATACTAATTTTCATTTAACGTTTTTTGTATCGGATATTATGTGATATTTAGTATCAAAATAGCGTAGTACTCTAAAATAGAGTGTTACCCTATTTTTAAAAACATTGATAATGAAAAGGGGTGGAGTTCTCTCTTTGAAAGTTTAAAACATATTAACCTATTGATTCATTGGTTGTTATTCTTGTTTTTATTTGGTTACTTTATAAGAAATAACACACGTAATATGGAAGATCTTAGAAAAGAGTTTGCAGAACTCAAGAAAAAAGTAGAGGCCGTTGAGAAAAAGGACACTTGGGATAAAGTTAAAATAATAACAGGAATCTTATTGCCTTTAGCGATTGTATATGTAGGGCAGACGTTTTCTTCTTCTCAGATTGCAGCAGAAAATAGATCCAATGAGAAAATTGCAGTATTACAAACCGATCTCGCTGATAAACAATTTGAATATCAAAAACAGATTTCAAGTATCAATTCTAAAGTAGGACAAGTAGGTCTTGTGGCTAACTTTTTTGATGCATTGTTAAGTGAAGATCCCGTACGTAAGAAGCTCGCAATTAAGGCGGTCTTGATTGCCCTTAAAGAAGAAGGTCCTGAGTTAGTAAAAATTGTAGAAGAGTCTGATAATACGAGAGAAATCAAAACCTTTGCAAAAGCTACATTAGATACTAGAAGAGAGGAACTTGTTGAACAGTTATTTAGTGATGAAAAAGCTGATAGAATAAATGCCTATAATGATATTGTTTCTGGATGGAAGAATGATGCCGAAATGGTTAAGGAAATTGTCGCTTATGGTAAATCTCACCCTTCTAATAAAGATGGGGTTTACAATTCGTTAATTACCTTATCTCAAATGAATAAAAAGGTCTTATCCCCTTATAAAGAGGAAATTATTTCTTTTAGTGAATCTACAGAACGTAATGGAACCAATACCAAGAAAAAGGCTTTGTTGTTGAGGTCTAGAATTGAGGAATAAAAATGACTAAAAACAATGTGTAAATATAAAATGCCCAAGTAAATCATTTACTTGGGCATTTTATATTTATTGAGTAGTAAAGAGAGAGATTAACTATCCCCCAACAATTCTGCTATTTTATTTTCTAAGGCTTGTCCTCGTAAGTTTTTAGCAATAATAGTTCCTGATTCATCTAGTAAGAACGTTGCAGGAATCGCACGTACGCCATAAGATCTTGGGATAGGGTCTTGCCAGAATTGAAGATTAGATACATGGTACCAATCCATTTGGTCTTTTTCAATGGCTTTGATCCAACGGTTTTTTTGACCTGGTCTATCTAAAGATACACTTATGATGTTTAGTCCTTTATCATGGTATTTATTGTACACACGTACCACATTAGGGTTTTCCATACGGCATGGTTTACACCAAGAAGCCCAAAAATCAACTATGGTATATTTTCCTAATGTTTCAGATAATGCGAGTTCTTTCCCTTCTGGAGTTTGCGCACTAAAGGCTGGTGCTTTATTGCCTACACTTGCAACATTTGAGGCAGCACGTTGTGATTTTAGTTGTGCAATGTAATTTTTGATACTAGTTCCTATAGTCGACTCACGAATATCTGATGCCAATCCGTTATAATAGTTTTCTGTTTCTTCTATTTCAAGAACTTTGGCATTTATAAGATCTGATAATGCCATAATAGCGACCATGCTACCTGAGTTTCCTTCTAACACCTCTTTTTTAGTATTGATATACGCTTCATCAAGTGCCTTAATTTGTGATGTGTATTCTGTTACCATAATACCATCGGTTTCTCTTTTAGCTTGGTTTAATAATTTAGTAAGTTCCGTTTTTTTCTTGTTTAATTGACGACTATTATTCGCATAGGTGTTAAACAATTCATTTTCTTTACTTCCAGTTACAATAGAGGAAGCAACACTATCTTTATAGAGGGTAATTGTAAGTGGTGCTTGATCTTTAACGAGTAATAATTGTTGTCTATTTAAAGATGTAGAGAGTATTTGTAAGCCTTGTCCTCCTGCAGTACGAGGTTTTGTAAATGTAAAGTTTTCGGCGGTTACTGTAGCCGTATCTAATGGGATACGTTTATTGTTTTCTCCTAGCTCTTGTAGGTAGATTTCGGTACCGTTAGGAACCCCTGAGGCAGTCCCTTTTATACTGTAGTTTTCTTTTTTCGCGCAAGCAAAAACTAAAAGACCTAGAGCGACTATGAATATTCTTCTCATAAAATGCGTAAATTTGAGTAACAAAAATACTTATTATCCGTCTAATATGCTATGATTGTATTTTGTTTTATGAGTACAACATAGTCGTAAGAAAATAATATACCCAACAAACTCATGGCTTTTTTAGAAGAAGATTTCCCGATGCAGATTCACGTTAGCTTTGAGAAGTTAATAGAATCTTATAAAACGTACCTTACTGATGATAGTGATGCATTGCATAAAGAGCGTGCACATCGTGTGATCAGTATTGCCGAAGAATACCCAGAACTTATCGAGGGGCTTACTACGATAACACAAGTAGAAGCATTACAACCTCAAATAGATCTACTCTTGGCAGATTTGTTTTCTGATATTTTACAGCAAAACGAAATTAAAATTGCTTGTCTTCCTTTTAATGAATTTATCATTAAGTCATCTAGACGTTACAAAAAAATCATAACGGACGCTGGTGATGATTATCAAGTAGAGATCAGTAATTTTGATAAAGACCATATGTACATTATGGGATGTAGCATCATCTTAAAGATGTCTGGCTATAGTATTGATTTTAGAAGACCTTTCTTTTATGATATTCCTGATGCAGATGGCATTATGAGGTATTATAGAATGTTATATAACGCAGATTATATAACGATTGAAAGGGGGGCAGATGCTCCTGAAATTACTGATGGTGATGTTGAAGTGTTATTAGATAATTTTGATAATATAGACATGTGGAAAGAAAAATTTCCACCTCGTAGCTGGCATTTTAAAGGATTTGTATTAGCAAACTTATACGATGCAACTTCAGATGTTTCATTATCTGAATTTAAGACGAGCCTTTTAAAATATGATAAAAGTGATGTAGATTTTATAGAAGGGTTTCATAATATCTTTCAAGCAATATTTAACCTTCCAGAAATTAAAGTAGGGTTTTCTAATTATAATGACGAAGAGCTGACCTTAGAACGTGTTCCTTATAATAATGTCGAAAGCTTTGTCTTGAATGCAGAACAGAAGAGAGCTTGTAAGAGTGCATTATGTAGCGGTTCTTTTTATACCATTTTTACACAAAAACAATTTTTTGCAGTTTCTGATGTTGAACGTTATTTGAGTTCAGACCCAACAGAACATTTTTATAAAAACCTTTTAGATCAGAATATAAAGAGTGCCATTTTTGCTCCTATTTCTGATGGAGATAATTTTTTAGGTCTGTTAGAAATTGTGTCTCCTAATAAACGCGAACTTAATAGCATCAATGCAAACAAGTTACTAGATGTAATGCCATATCTCCTAGATTCGGTGAAGCGTTCTAGAGAACAAATGGAAAATGAATTAGAAATCATTATCCAAAATGAATGTACTTCTATACATCCTAGTGTGTATTGGAAATTTAGAAAAGAGGCAAAACGTGTGATGTCAGCTCAAATAGACACGGGAAACTCTGTGGCTTATAGAGATGTTGTGTTTAAAGATGTCTATCCATTATTTGGGCAAATAGATATCAAAGGATCTTCTCAAGCTAGAAATACAGCCGTTCAAAAGGATTTATTATTACAACTTAAAGAAATTAAAAAGATTCTTGAGTTTGCTAATGAACCTAAAAAACTGCCTGTTTTTGAAGAATTCTTATTTAGAATAAACACATTTGTAGAAGGAATAAAAGAAGGGCTACAAGTAGATAGTGAGCGAGGTATTCTTGATTTTTTAAGTTTTGATGTACACCCTCTATTTGACCACTTAAAAAAACAAGAAGGTATTATAGGATCTCTTATAGAGGAATATAATGAGCAGTTAGAAGATGGGATGGGACTTATCTATAAGTATCGAAAATCTTATGATGAGTCTGTTATGCTTATCAATAAGCGCATGGCTTCTGTTTTAGATAAGAAACAAGAAGAGGCACAGCATATGTATCCTCATTTTTATGAGCGATTTAAAACAGATGGTGTAGAGCATAATATGTATATAGGAGAATCTATTACAAGAGAGAATAGTTTCAATAAAATATATCTATATAATCTTAGATTATGGCAATTGCAAGTAATGTGCGAAATGGAAAATGCGCACTATAAACTTTCGAAGAAGTTACCGCACCCGCTGGATGTTGCTTCTATGATCTTAGTCTTTAATACGTCCTTGTCTGTTCGTTTTAGAATGGATGAAAAACGTTTTGATGTAGATGGCACATACAATGCCCGTTATGAGGTAGTTAAAAAACGTGTTGATAAAGCGTATATAAAAGGCACAAGCGAGCGTGTAACCCAGCCTGGTAAAATAGCGATAGTATACAGCCAAAAAGATGATGAACGTGAGTATATGCGTTACATCAAGTTTTTACAAGCAAAACAATATCTTGGAGAGAGTGTGGAAATTGTAGAGTTACAAGATTTACAAGCTGTAACAGGTCTGAAAGCTATACGCGTGGAAGTATTGTATAAGATTCCAACTAAAAAGGACGAAGAAAAACAGTATTATACATACGAAGATCTTATAGAAGAGATTCGTTCTTAAAAAAATGCCTAGTATAATTACTAGGCATTTTTTATGATTTTATATAAAATTATGTAAGTACTGTAACAGGTTCTTGCATTTTGAAATAAATTGCAAATGCAATTACAGAGGCGATAATACCTATTATAAATACAGTATACGTAATTCTTAAAATACGATACTTTCTATCTAATACAATTCCTAAGAAATATAAATCTTTCGTAAGTGCAGAATAGATATAATCTTTGTCTTGCATCATTTCATTAATAGCCCACTCAAAATCTGTAAGACTCATTTTATGAAAATTACCAAAGAATAATAAGTTTACCTTCTTCTGTTCTACATCTTCTCTGGTAAACTTTCCCATCGTTACATTGGGTCGTGTCGCTAATACAGACAAGATCATTGAGATGATACTAAATACGATGAAAACAACGGTAGGAACAATAAGATAAGAGTTTGACGGATTATCTAGTTTTGGAATTAAATTTGATAACGCCATAGATAAAATAATGGCATTTACTGATAATAAGATGTTAGCCTTTGTATCTGCGATATCACTTAACTTAATATGATTACGTAACGTAATACGGAACATTGATTGCACTCCTTTTTCAGGGCTTTCATCTTTGAGTTTTGCTTTTAATTTTTCTTTTTTCTTTGCTTTTTTTAATTTCTTCTGCTCTTTAAGCATTTCCATAAGATTTGCATCCTTTTTTGGTTTCCAATGTTCTATAGCATACGAAGTATAGTAATGATGTGCAGTTGTAAACATTTCTATATTACACTTGCGCCAGTCTTCTAAAGAATTTTCTGCAATACCTTGAATACGAAGTTCTTGTCGTAAATATTCACTCGCTTCTTCAAAGTAGCTTTTTGCAAAGTGTGATGCATCTGCATCTCGTAAAATTTTATCGAGTTCGCTTTCAGGCGTATTATCCATTTTAGTAGCCATAATGGCTTGTGATATACGGGCTATTCGATCTTTAGCATGTGCTTCTTCTGTCAGGAAATCTTCGGCTATTTTTACAGAGTTTTCTTCGTGATCATCTCTTCCATATATATATCCAGTGTCATGTAGAAGTGCCGCAAGAAGGATATCTTCCTTTTCTTCTTCGGATAAATCACTCTTTTCTATAATTTCTTTAGTACTTTTATAGACACGTTTTGCGTGTACATAATTATGGTAAATACATGTCTTTGGAAGCTGCTTTTCTAAAAGATTAGCGACAAAAGCGTCTGTTTTTTCAACTAAAGAAGTCATACGTAGAATTTTGTTTTTCTTAGACCTAAAATTACATGAAAAATTACATATGAAGATAAAATACCTTTTTGTTTATAGTTTCGTTCTGATTTTTATGTTTGGCTGTGCGACCTATGCGCCCCAATTTGCAGAGGTTAATGGGCAAAGTACGCTTTCGCGAAAGCGTGAAAAAGCAACGTCATTTTATTTTATAGGTGATGCTGGTGGTGCTAAGCAAGGCAAGAGTACCGATGCTTTAAAAGCCCTTAAAAAACTTATTGATACTTCAGATACTAAAGATGATTATACCATTTTTCTAGGAGATAATATCTATCCGGATGGATTACCTGCTAAAGGTACTGAAGATAGAGAATTGGCTGCTTATAGATTACAAGCTCAAGTAGATGCCGTTAGTAATTTTAAAGGGGATGTTGTTTTCATTCCTGGAAATCACGATTGGTATAACGACGGACTTAAAGGTTTAAAGCGTCAAGAAGAATTTATAGAAGAGGCACTTGATGATAATGAAGCTTTTCAACCAGAAAACGGGTGTCCTATAGAATCTATTTCTATTTCAGAAGAAATAGAACTAATTATTATTGATTCACAATGGTACATAGAAAATTGGGATAGAAATCCGACGATGAATGATGAATGCGAAATACGAACACGTGCTGATTTTTTTCTAGAAATTGAAAGTGAATTCAAAAAAAATAATGAAAAAACGATTCTTGTAGCAATGCACCATCCTATGTATACCAATGGGATACATGGAGGGACATTTGCTATCGAAAAGCATTTATTTCCTTTTCAAGCAAAAATACCGTTGCCTGGTATTGCAAGTTTAGTAACGCAAGTACGTGGTCAGGGAGGTGTTTCCATACAGGACAGAGTTAATAAGCGATATACAGAACTTATGGATAGGCTTGCTACACTCTCTTATGATACCAATAAAGTAATCTTTGTTTCTGGTCATGAGCACAGTTTACAGTATATAGAACATGATGGAATTAAACAAATAGTAAGTGGATCGGGAGCAAAAAAATCTGCAGCGCGTCTTCGTAATGATGGATTATTTGCTTACGGAGGTCAAGGATTTGCTGTTCTAGATGTATATGATGATAGGGCTTCAGAAGTTCGTTATTATTCAGCTATCGAAGGAAATCCAGAATTGCTTTTTCAAACAAAATTATTTGATAAAGATGTTGAATATGATACTAGTGACCTTCCTACAACTTTTGAGCCTTATAAAGAAGCAGCCATCTATACGCAAGAGGATGTTGATAAAAGTGACGGATATGTAAAACTTTGGGGAAATCATTATAGAAATGTGTATGGAACATCAGTACGAGTACCTGTGCTTACCTTAGATACCTTAAAAGGGGGGATCACCATAGATAGAAAAGGTGGGGGGCACCAAACAAGATCATTGCGATTAGTAGATAAAGATGGAAGAAATTTTGCCTTACGCGCTGTTAAAAAAAGTGCAGTACAGTTCTTACAGTCTGTTGTATTTAAAGATAATTTTGTTCAGGAAGAATTTAGAGATACGTTTACAGAAGATGTGATTCTTGATTTTTACACGTCTAGTCATCCCTATGCAACACTTGCAGTAGGGACACTTGCCGATGCTATTGATGTATATCATACCAATCCGCAATTGGTATGGATGCCTAAGCATCCAACATTAGGAAAGTATAATCAGACCTATGGTGATGAATTATATGTTATTGAAGAGCGTCCAGATGATGGTTTTCTAGATGTTGCTTCTTTTGGTAAACCAGATAAAATAGAGAGTACGTCAGATTTGTTAGAAAACTTACGAGATGATGAAGAGTATAAAGTAGACGAGGCTTCCTATATTAGAGCACGTCTTTTTGATATGCTTATTGGAGACTGGGATCGTCATGCAGATCAATGGCGTTGGGCACGTTTTGATTCTGAAAACAAGAAAGTGTATAAACCTATTCCAAGGGACAGAGATCAAGTATTCTCTAATTATGATGGCACCTTGCTTTCGTTAGCAAAAGCTTTAATACCGCCAGCAAGACAATTTCAAACATATGGACCAGAACTTAAAAATATTGAATGGATGAACATCGCAGGAAGTAAGTTAGATCATGCATTACTTCCTAATTCAACCAAAAAAGATTGGATTGCACAAGCTACTTTTATTCAAGAAAACCTTACCGATGAGGCAATAGATAACGCTTTTACAAAATTTCCAGTAGAAGTCCAAGATGAAGTCCTTGAAGAAGTAAAAAAGTCTCTTAAGTTACGCAGAGGGAATCTTGTAGATATTACAAATGAATATTTTAATCAGCTTTCTAAGCTGGTTATTATCAAAGGGACTGATAAGGATGATCACTTTGAAATTACAAGAGAAAATAATGGTACACGTATTCAAGTATCACGTATAAAAAAGGGAGAAGTGATGCCTCCTTTTATAGATCGATTAATAACCTCTAAAGAGACTAAAGAAATATGGGTATATGGTCTTGATGATGACGATACATTTCACGTAAGTGGAAAAGGGAAAAAACCAATTTTCATGCGTATTATCGGAGGGCAAAACAATGATAGTTATACCATAGATGATGGTAGACGTCTTAAAGTGTATGATCATAAAACAAAACCGAATACAGTTATTAAACGTGGAGGAGCAAACTTCAAAAGGTCAAATATTTATACCAATAATACGTATGATTTTAATAAAACAATAACTCATGTAAATAGTATTCTTCCTTCTGTAGGTTTTAACCCGGATGATGGTATTAGTATAGGCTTGCAAAATACGTATACTGTAAGCGGATTTAAAAATGACCCTTATCATAGAAAACATATTTTTAAAGCTGGATATTTCTTTGCAACAAGTGGATTTGACTTAAGCTATGATGGAGAGTTTGCAAACTCAATAGGGGAGTGGAACCTTAAGATTGGTGCTCGATTTACGAGTGAAAATTTTGCATTGAACTTTTTTGGGCTTGGAAATGAAACTGAAAACTTTGATGATGATTTAGATCTTGATTTTAACCGTGTTAAAACAAGTATTAATGAAGTGCATATTGGAGTTGTAAAAGATAATAATTACGGGAGCAGAATTGGATTTATTGCAAAAGCAGAACGTATTGAAATAGAAGATACAGATGGACGTTTTATTACACAAGTTTTTGATCAAGATGCCGCAATTTTTGATGCTCAATATTTTGCTGGGGCAGAAGCTTCTTATCAGTTTTTAAGTGCAAATAATCCTGCAAATCCTTCCAAGGGAATGGAGTTCTTATTAAAAGTAGGTTCTAAAGTGAATCTTGAAGATACGGATCGTATTTATGGATATATCTCTCCTACGTTAGGATTTTATAATTCGCTTTCGCGAAATAAAAAACTGGTGCTTAAAACAAAGGTACAAGGGCAATTTAATATTGGCGATTCCTTTGAATTTTATCAGGGCGCAACACTGGGAGCCCGAAATGGATTACGTGGTTTTAGAAATGAACGCTTTACAGGAGAGTCTGCTTTAGCTGGAAGTGCTGATTTAAGATATAGTTTTAATCAATTTAAAACGGGATTACTCCCTATACAAATTGGTGTTTTTGGAGGAGGAGATCTAGGTCGAGTATGGCTTGATGGAGAAATAAGCGATACGTGGCACACCTCTATAGGAGGAGGTTTTTGGGTCAATGCCGTCGATATGATTTCAGGCCAATTTGGAGCCTTTAATTCTGATGATGGACTCCGTATTAACTTTGGATTTGGATTGCGCTTGTAATATTTTATACTAAGCTATAATCCCTAGTAGTTAGTATATTTATAAGTTCTTTATTTAATTTAATTAACGGTTTTAATACATGTGTCCAATTATCAAATTCTAAATGATATTTTGTGGTAAGTATATATTCAGTTTCGGAATTTGTGCCAGAAATTGTTGGTTCAAAAATACTGTCTTTTGCAATCTTATTTAACTGCTTTAAAGTATCATTATCTTTAAGAAATACACTTAGTTTTTTATGCTTAGATATGATTTTAAATCGATTGTTTTTATTGAATGAAAAAAGTGTTGAGAAATGACTTTTAGTTTCTATAGTAAAGTCTGGGGCTTTTATTGCTAAAGGTAACTTGCAAATACATCTTCCTATATATTGAGTACCTGTTTTATTAGATATGTATATAATATAATCTTTATAGGGTATTTCTAATTGAAACGTCATTTGTGGACTTCTCACACCCCATCCGATTGCAAGACCTTCATCAGAGAAGTAAAATTTCCCATTTTCTTCAGAGGCGATATTTTTAAATATATCAATATAAAACTTCATATAATATTGGTATACTGTAGTTGAAAAATGTTACATAAATCCGTGTATTGTTTTGAAATCATTATATTTAAAAAACAGGTATAAATACCTGTTTTATTGTGATGGATAGTGTTTAGATTGATTTTCTAACCTCTAATCCATACTTTCTATGAAAACGATCCAATTCGTATTGTTTTTTCTATTATTCTTTAGTGCTTATAATTCATTTGGTCAAGTAGACCAGTCTTCTCCTCAATCTGAAGATAAAGTGATACTTCCAAACAATCTACATGAGTTGGAAGTAGAACGTTTGGAACTCATTTCAAATATGTATGGGATGATGTATGAAATTAGTAGTCTTTTTACAGAATTAGAACGATCTGAAAACTTAGAAAAATTAGTAAAAAATTACGAAGAGCTAAAGAAAACTAATTTAGATACGACCATGTTTGCTGTAGATCATGAATTACAAGTCAAAAGACTTCATGATATTAAAACGCAAATTATTTTACCCATACTTAGTTCTGATGTTGATGTAAGTTCTTTAGATGTGGAATCTATGAGTGTTTCTGAAGGCTTTAGACGTATTATAGAAAATAAAGTGCAACATGTTCTTAAAAAGACAGATGAGTTATCAAGTGTCGGAGCAAAAGTTACTGAACTTAACAATACATCGTATGTAGGACAAAATTTCAAAAAACAAATTAGTTGGTCATTTGCCTTTTTAGTGGGTATTGTGATTGTAGGCTTCTTTATTATAGCAAATAGGGATGATCAAATACGTAAATCTATTTTTACTGGCGATGCAGGACTACAATTCATTACGATATTTTCTATCATTATTGCTATTATCTTATTTGGAATTACAGAGGTTCTTGGTGGAAAAGAAATTTCTGCGCTACTTGGCGGGATTTCAGGATATATTTTAGGGCGTAGTAGTCTTTCAAAGCCTTTTAAAACCAAAGAAGCTAAAACGGAATGATATTCTAATTGAAGAAACTCAATGTTGATAAACCTGTAAGACATTCTCAAGAGTGTAAATTGAATCTATCTTTGCTTGTAGGTAGACTAATCATGCTGTCTGCTTAACTCATTTCAGTGTCTAGTGAAATCATGCTTAATACCTTGACACTAGAATAGATTTCTTTTGTCAGGTCTAAGACTTGTTATTTATTTAATCTTTTATAACAATCCCTAAAAAGATACATAGGGCTGCGTTAAAAAACTAAAATGGATATGAAATAGTAGTTATGATTTTATTTTAAACGTAGGAGTTGCGCAAGAAATAAGGGTTTCTTCCATCGTAGCTCCGATATATCCATAGCCTTTTTTATAGTAGAATTTACAGGCAAAAGCATCAGCTTTGAAAGATATGACAACAAGATTTTTATAATTACAAAATGGTGTGTCAAGATTTCCATTACGTGTTTCGATCGTATAGGAAGATAAATTATCAGCTGTTTTCCAAGTATGTCCTTCTTTGAATGAAGGGTCAAAACGAACTGTTTCAGTTTCACAACATTCTTCATATTGGTATACAATACCATTTTCTTCTCTTAAGTATAAATACTCGGTGTTACCCGATTTCCAATTTTGTGCATATTCAATATACTCTTTCCCCTTTTTAATTTTAGTTCCAACATTCTTTTCAGAGTAGTAGGTATTTTGCCATAAAATCTTTTTGACTGCTATACTTAAAGGAAAATAACTATCCTCGACATATGATTCACAGAAAGTTTGTCCTTCTTTTTGTGCGTATGAAAAGGAAGTCATTACTAACAAACCAAGCAAAATAAAAATTCTCATATCTAATATATAGGGTTAGATTATATGCATACTAAAATACATTAAATAATTAATGTGTCTTAAATAATTGTAACCCCTTGACAGTAGGAACTTTTGATTCAGAAAAACGAATGAACTGTCTATGAGTATTCGTTGATTTATTTTTATGAGATTTCTTATGAATACGCGCCTTCGTATTATTAAAATTGATCGTATGATTTATATCTATATCTGTTTCTTTTGCGTAGAATGAAATTACTTTCTTAGTGCCTTTCCAAGTTCCTTTTCCATAAAAATGTTCTTCTACACATAGATTACAGTTAAGATTTCTGTAGAAATGATATAAAAATGTACCGTCTGTATTTAATGAGAGATGCCATTCATAAACTTCTCCACTTTCAGTTTTGTTTTTATTTGAGTATTCTCCTGCATATGTTGTTGTTTGAATAGATGCTGCAATAGTACTCGTAACTAATAATAGTGTAAAAATTGACTTCATAAAAAGATGGTTATACTGATGATGCATATCCTTCACCAAGAACTAAGCCAAAAAAATGTTAAATACTACTTCCGAGCTATAAGTAGAGTATGAGTTTCAAACACATCTTTTGTTTTTTTATAAGGAATCATAAGGTGTTCTTTGATTGTAAAACCTTGTGATAAAAGAAGTTTCTTAATCTCTTGAGTAGTATGGTAATAGAAATACGTACGGTCACCAGTACTGCCTGTTATAAATCCTGAATCTCTATAATCACCAGAAACAAAACTCAAATAAAGAATACCATTTCTATTGAGTAATGTATAGGTGTTTTTAATAAAATGTATGATATCATCTTTTGATAAGTAGGGGATAATGAAACCACACATAATCCCGTGAAAAGACTTCTTTATGCTAGCAATATCTCTAGCGTCTATTTCTTGAAATGTACCAGTAGGGTTATTTTTTTGAGCTAAAGCAATCATATTTGATGAAACATCTGTTGCTCGTATTTTATAATTAGGATGTTGTAGTAGAAGATATTTAGTGATATTCCCAGGTCCACAGCCTATTTCAAGAATGGAAGCATTGTCGTTATTGATGAGTTCACAAAAGCGATCATAAGATGCATTATAAATATCAAGATTCATAAAGACTTCTTCATACCGTTTTGCAATGGTATTCCATGTTTTAGGGGTCTCTTGATACGGGTCCATTACATTATTTACTTTCCTGCTCTAAAAACCCTAACACATAGATTGCCGCCGAATTCCAATTTAAGCAAATCTCATTACTGGCATAACTTGGTGTTTGGTCTACCCATGAATTCATAGGAAAGGTGTTTTCTGGATAGGTAACATCATTACGATCTTGCTTTGACATATTAGGACCTCCAGAAATAAAACCAGGAACAGGGGCTTCTATACCATCTCCAGCACTTTGCCTGTGGTGAATATTAATAGGGGTCTTATCTCCATGGCCTGTAATAAAACTATATCCGGTAGCATTTTTACCAAATACATAATCTGTGATTTCTAGAACTGTAGTTAGGTATTCTGGCTTTTTAGTAATACGATAAGCTTGTGCAATAATCATTGCAGCATTTAATACATCACTATTCGATCCCCAATTAAATACTGTAATGGGTTGAAAGTAATCATTTGACTTAGTTGTTGCTACCAGTGTATCTGCAGCTTGGATAATATTTTCTTTTAGATAATTAACAAATCCTGTATTCTTTGCTTGATCGATAAGCGCAAAAGCAGCAATAAATTTCATATAATTATTCCAACTTCCTCCTTTGTATACATTGAGACGAATAGCATGCTCTCTTAAGTAATTTTCATATTCCTGCTCTCCAGTACTTAGATATAACTCAGCTGCAGCCCAATACCATTCTTCCGAAAAGTTGGCATCGCCGTATTCTCCGGTTAAAATATCTTCTGGGTTTTTAAAGGCAATATCAGAATTATTTTTTGCCCATTCCCAGGCCATTTTCGCAGAAGCGAGACACCTATCAGCAAACTCAGTATCGATGTCTTTATAAAGTCGATATCCTTTTGCCGCTACGCCTGCTAAATCAAGACTTGGCGCGGTACCTTTGCCAATAATAAATCGCTCTGCTTTTCCTTCTTCAGGAAGCGTCATATCTGTAAAACGTTTTGTCGTTAATTTGAAAAACACACCCCCATCATCATCCTGCATAGTGAGTAACCAATCAAGTTCGTATTTAAATTCGTCAAGGATATCTGGTATCTTATTACCACTTTCAGGTATGTTAAGACTCATGTCAGGCAGTACATTTGGGTATTGCTCATACAATGTCATCATTTGGCCTAATGGAAAAGCACCATTAATGACATACTTTCCAAAATCTCCAGCATCATACCAACCTTTTGGAGATGCTATAGTGCCTGTACGTCCAGAAGAAGGATGAAATGTCACTTCAGTATCAAGATGCCCTGCATTGCGCGCCCAAACGCCTGCATATTTTTCGTCCAAAGCAGTACTCGCACGTTGATAATACAATGATTTTACACTAGCTGTAAAAACATCAGTTAATACTTTTTTCTTAATTTCAAAAGGGTAGGAGTAGCCTATGTTTTCTATATAGACACTATAACTACCAGGTGTTGTAAAGTCAGAAAAATCTGCGATACGTACCGTTTCCCCTGCAAGATCCCATGTATATGTTTCTGATAAAGGCCCTTCAAATATAGATTCACGAGTTTGTTGATCAATAAGATAGAAGGTAGTTGCTTGTGTCGTATCGGTTATAATTGCCTTTTTAAGCGCTTCTGGATAATATCCTACTTGATTGATTCGGAATGCATTGGCACTGTTTGTTGTGTATTTAGGTAATGCCTCTTTGCAAGAGCTTACCAGGATGAGTGTGGTTAGTAATAGTAGATAGTTTCGCATTCTATAAAGATACAGAATGCTTTGTTTTATAGATATTTCTAACTAATTTTTAACCGATAACGTTTTCGCTTTGGTTATGATGTGGTATACGCTTTAACGCTTCGCTCTACCTATGGTCGTGAATCTCACAGGCTCAATTTCGCGAAAGCGTATAAAGCCATATTTCTATTCCACCACCAAACGCAATGTTTCGATTCCTTTTTGAGTGGTCACTTTTACAAGATAAATACCTGATGATAATACAAGAGGAATACGTGTTGTATCTTGAATAGGAGTTGTGAGTACTTCTTGGCCTAAAACCGTATAGATAGTAGCGTTTCCTGAACTATTTGGTGTTTCTATAGTCAATACATCATTTACAGGATTAGGATACATACGAATGTTTTGAGACGTAAAGGATTCGGTACTTAAGGGTAAGTTATAAACTTCTCCTATATTATCTCCCCATATATATTCAGCAAGATCTGGTAAATCTATAAATGGATTCCGATTGAATTGCCATGTATAAACGACATTATTTCGGTTGAGTTCATAATCATCAGCAGGGTCATTGCGATACCAATCTAATAAGATATCTAGATCTCCTAATTCACCCACAGTACTATTGTCTGGATTTCCAGAAACAACTTCCAAGCCATTGTAGCGTATGGTTAAGAAAAATATGCCTCTAGCGACATCTCCTTGCCAGCTTCCTTGTGTATTTTCAGGACCGTTGTATTCGCCATAATCTGAATTACCACGGGCACTATTTTCAGGGCCGTCTGTTGCGCGTAAGCCGTGTGCATCACTATTGGCATGACGTAATGAGTCTGCTTCGGTGGTAAAGAAGATATCGATACCATCAGCAATTTCATCTAAGTCTATATCATTAAACCCACCACGAGATCTTGGGTAGGTATGCTCTCTGTTCCAAAGACCCACATTACTTCCTCCAGATGTTTGAAAATCCAATTTTGGACGTTGTTGTTCAGTATATAATAACCAAACTTGATTGCTATTTAAGGGGCTTTGGTCTGCTTCGTTTAAAATATCAATAACATCTGTATAGGTTTGTGCTCTTACAACATCCGGATCTGCAATAATATCCTGAATTGCTTGGATAAGTTCGTCGCCAGCCAAACCATCAATGCTATCATAGTATCCTTCGGGTTGGGTACTTTCTACTTGATCAAATGTTGGATTTAAAGGTGTTCCCCAAGCAGCTACTGTGAAATCATTGTCAATAACCCGGATCTGCATATTATCATTTAATCGTGTGAATATATCTGGAAGTTCACCAAAAGTAATTTGTAATACTTCATCGCCTTCATCATCACTATCGTCTATCAATTGAATGGTAGTGGTTGCTGTATTTGATCCGTTAGGAATGGTGATCATAGTCGCTCCTGTAAAATCAGATGTGTCAAAGGTTCCATTAGAAAGGGATATTTCAAACTCAAGTGTTTCTGTAACATTCTCTTCTGTAGTAAAGACAATATCAAAACTATCACCCTCTGTATATTGGTCATTAGGAACTGTAAATCCAATCCCATTTATAAATTCTCCGGTGCCATCATTTAATACGCCAGGCGTAGGTGGCCCTACAAAATATGTCCCGTCATTATCACGTTGTATGGATTCTGTGGTTTGATTGCCATTTTCTCCTTCATTGATCTGTTCTGTTAGCCCTAGTAATCCTAATAGTACCGTATCATCAGGATCATTCGTGTCGTGTGCTAATGCATCTATAAGATTTGTTGTTGTAGCAAGTGTACCATCAGGAAATTCAGAAGCATTTCCTTGGTAAATAGCAACTGCATCTGCACCATTCTGAATGGTACTATCAAATAATATAAAATCGCCAACAGGAGAGACATCATTATTTGACATCAAGAATATTCCGTTGACGTCTGTTGTAAAGCCATCAAGATCTAAAGCAAAATAACTAGAGTCATTTCCGCTTGTTGATCCATTAAAAAGAACCAGTACAAAACCATCTAGTGGCATTTGTGGGGTATCTGATTTTAGTTCTATAAACTCCATGGTATCTGTACTAGGAGTGTCAGAATCTAATTCGTTAATAACGATTTGTGCTTGAGTAGTATATGAGCATATAACTAAACAAGCACTTAAGATAAGTTGATAAGTGCGCATACTACAAAGGTACGCGGAATACCGTGTTTCTAGATGAACAAAAGGTTACGTTTTGTCAACAAAAAGCTTTTGTTACTAACTAATTGCGTATGATATGTTCAAAACACTGTTGGGCACTTTGAACCGCTCCTTCCATATATCCACCATAATAGGAAGCTGTTTCTGATCCCGCTATATAAAATCTGTTATTGTATAAAACTTCTTGATATATAGCTTGTCCATTGTTTTGATGGGGTAACACATAGTTTTCATAAGGAGTATACGTAAATAGCTGTTTTTGCCATACTGTTTCTTCATATGATATGTATTCTAATGCTCTTTTACCAAATGTACGCGTGAGTTGCGACAATACTTTTTCTTTACGTTCCTCTTTTGTGCTATTTGATAGATTACTGTTTAAGAAGCCTTTTAATGCATATTTCTCACTTTCTATAGTAGCGTGGTCATACATTTCTGTAATAGGGCCTACGTTACTAAATAAAGTGCCTGACCAGTTGTTTTCTCTCCAGAATGGTGTGAGGTAGGAAACCCCAAACTTAATAGATTCTCCCATCCACGTATGTGTTTTCTTTGCAATCGTTGTAATCTCTTCAGGGAGTTCAGGTGAAAATTGTATGGATGTAGCTAATAGGTTAGGAGGTAAGGTACTTATTACTTTTGAGGCGGTATACGTTTTGTCTTTCGTTTTTACTTCTATAGAAGCATCAGAAACTTCTATGTTTGTTACTATCGTATTCAGATGAATTTCTTCTCTTTCTAGGGCTTTTGCTAGTTTATGAATCAATGCACTGCTCCCACCTTGTATTCTGTAACTAGGACTTTCGTTAGGTGGTAATTGTACTTCCTGAGGTGCTTGCATAGGGATAGGTTCATACCATGCAGACCCTTCTGTATATTGAGCATATATAGGAATATCTAACTCTTGAAGTAAACGTACTAAAGCTGTATGTTGCTGTCCTAGCCATGTAGCTCCCATTTCAATAGGAGTTTCTTGAGCAGAAAGATGTGTGTATATTCGGCCGCCTATGCGATTTCTAGCTTCTAGTAGTATAACTGGAATTCCTTGTTTTTTAAGTCGATAAGCAAGCAATAGCCCTGTTAATCCCGCACCTATAATTAATACATTCTTTTTCATAGATCAAAACTATAAAAGCTTTTCAAAACATACACTGTTTTCTATACCTATATATTGTCCATAATTAGAAATTTGAACGTACCCATTCTTTTTATATAACGCAATAGCTTCTGGTTGTCGGATGCCTGTTTCAAGTACACATTTTGTATAATCAAGCTCTTTTGCCCAAATTTCTAGCTGAAGTAGTAGCTGTGTTGCTAGCCCTTTGCCTCTTTGAGATGGCATAACATACATCCGTTTGACTTCTACAGTAGTAGCATCATAAGTTTTTATAGCGCCACAGCCGACAGCTTCCGACTCATGGTATAAAACAACACAATGTTGTAATGTGTCAATACTATTGAATTGATGATAAAAAGCATGCTCATCACCATCTCTTTGTGCCAGTTCTGCATCTAGGTAGCTAACTAATGTTATAAAATCAGGATGTGTAGATGTAACTCTTTTACATACCATATTAGTGTACTCTTACTGCAGTTCCTATGACAGAGATCATCGTAACTCCTGTGGTACTCATCATTTCAATATCTACAGTAATCCCAACAATGGCATTCGCTTGTTTTTCTGTAGCTTGTGCTTTTAGTTTTTCGAAAGCACTTTCTTTTGCTGCTTCTAGTCCTTTCTCATAATTTTCATAGTACTTGGTACTATTAAACATATCTTTAAAAGACATTCCCTTGGATGATGAAGTATTAGAAGTATAGGTTGTTCCTATAATAATCCCTAAGTAGTTTGTGATTTGTTTTCCGTCTATACTATTGGTGGTCGTTAATATCATATATATGTTGTTTTGCTAGTTAGTATTAGAATGAAGCAAGTTGTTACATGAAATCATCCTATATACGCTTTCGCGAAAGCGTATAAAACCTACTTTAATAATTTAATAGGTTATTTATCTGTTAAACGGATATTCTTGTATCCAGTTATACCCTCTACTAGTAAGTCTGAAATCGTCTTTTGTTAAGATTTTTGTCATACAATCAATAGTATCATTTTTATGTATGCCTTGAAAACGCATAGTAGAATCTGTACGGGTATATTTCATAGTATATACTTTTGTAGTGTCTTTATAGCTAGCCCATGTAATTTTTTGAGTTAAAGTGTCTATTTGGGTAGAATACCCAAAACGGCTCATATCGGTTCTGTAAAACAACGTATGGTCTTTCCATTCTATATCTACATAACGCCATGCTACTGTATCTTTTAGAGTTGGAACAATTTCCTTACCGTTTGCTTTAAAACTTGTTACTTCATAAAGTCCATATAATGGCGGTTTTGGAGCATTAGGGCCATATTCATCTATATACCTCATCGTTTCTATTAAAGGATAAATAACTATAAACAACATAACGATCCATGTGCCAATTACTGAAAGCTTTTTACGTTTTGATTTTAGAAATGGTATAAAAGATAGTTGAGGAGTCGTAGGTTTTAAATCCAAAAGGGTATGAATGAGTTGCTTAATTTTTGGAGAAACAATAATAATAGCCATTAGCCATAATTCTGTAGAAAATAATTTTACAGGAACATCATAAAAATAATTAAGCGCCATTACATTAGCCATAACCCCTGTGAGGATTAATGCACCTAAATAACGAGTACGATAGTAAAGTACTAGTATCCCTCCGGTGACTTCCATAACCCCTGAAAAAATAGTATATTCTGGAGAAAACCCAATAAATGTCCAAGCAAGTCCCATAGGAGACATTTCCCCTAAAGGCTGTAATAGCCTAAAAAAACCAGGCTCTGAAAATTGCATAGGAATTACTTTTTGCCATCCATATGACATCATATTGTATCCTAAGAAATAGCGAAGTAATGTAATAAACCAGTAATTTAATCGAATTAAATTATGTTTCTTCTTGTCTAATACTGTCCATATAATAGTGATAAGGAACGATACAATTACAATAACTAGAAGTAATACATAATTATAAGTAGTATCACCACTACCATTTTCAAAAACCGTAATTTCTTTATCTAGATGTAAGATATTTTTTGCAAACCAAGGTATGAATGCTTGGTACATATTTGAAAACCATGTATTGATAAAACCTAAAAAAGGAATGTAACTTACAGGAAAAGGAATAATGAGTAACGTAAAGAAACTTACTATAAAACGAAATAGAAAACGATTTTTGATAAACATATTATTGATGAAGCGTTAATTTGTATCGTAAAATACTTGTTCTAACTTTTAATTTAAAAAAATTAACTTTTTTATAAAAAAATAAAATATTGTTGTAACAAAATATATTGCGAGTCGTCTCCCTTATAACTAACCGAAATTAATATGGATCAAACAGCGTTCATACATCTTGTAAATCCTTTTAAAGATAAAATATATCGTGTGGCCAAACGATTACTTATCTCTGAAGATGAAGCAAAAGATGCAACACAAGAAATTTTGTTGCGTTTGTGGACACGTAGATCCCAAATGAAACAATATAGAAGCGTCGAAGCATTTGCGATGACCATGACAAAAAATTACTGTTACGACTCATTAAAGGCAAAACGAAATAATAACCTTAGAATAGTTCACAGTAATTATGAAGATCATTCTCGTAATACAGGAAGACAAATCGAGGCTTCTAACGAAGTAGAATGGGTATATAAATTAATGAAAAAATTACCCGAACAACAGCAGTTAATACTGCAATTAAGAGATGTAGAGCAATTTGATAATTCAGAAATTGCAGCTATGTTAGAAATGAATGAAACAGCGGTACGTGTTGCATTATCACGTGCTAGAAAAACCATAAGAGAAGCATTAATTAAAAAACAAAACTATGGAATCCAATAAAGTTGAGCAGTTACTGGAAGCCTATTTTGAGGGAGCGACGACACTTGCACAAGAAAAGCAATTGCGCACGTATTTTACAAGTGACGATGTAGCACCTCATTTAGAAAGTTATAGAGATCTATTTACAGCCTTTGCCTTTGCATCGAAAGAAACATATGATCAACCTATACACTTACCAAAACAGAAGAAGCCTATGCTTCGTTGGATTTCTGGAGTAGCCGCAGCTGCACTATTAGTTATAGGTATTATAACTCAAATGAATAATCAACCTCCTATTGAAACTAATACGTATGTAGGGACCTTACCACAAGAGGAAGGAATCCTAAAAACAAAACAAGCATTAGGGTTAATGGGTAAAATGTTTAGTGAAAGTACTGCACAGCTGGGAGCAGTAAATGAATATAATAAAACAACCAGCAATTTTTTTAAACAATAAAATAAACAAAAATGAAAAAAATAATTATAGCCGTAGTATTGTTAGTATCATCTATGACGATGGTTGCACAAAATCAGTTTGATAAATTTGAATCTATGAAAGGGGTATCATCCATGGTGATGAATCAAAAAATGTTCAAATTATTGAGTAAAGTAGACCTTAACTCATCAGATCCAGAAATGCAATCTTATATAGAGTTAGTAAACAATCTGGAAAATGTAAAAATGTTTACAACCACAAAAGAAAACTTGGCTTCTCAAATGAATAGTACAATGGCAAGTTATATTTCTTCTTCTAATCTTGAAGAATTATTAAGAGCTACTGATGATGGGAAGAATGTAAAGTTTTATTACAAACCAGGTAGTAGTGATGATTACGTAAAAGAATTTGTAATGTTCCTTAATGGAGATATAGATGGAGAAGATCGTACTGTATTTTTCCAAGTAACAGGAAACATAGATTTAAAACAAATTTCAAAACTCGCACAAGAGCTAAACTTTAAAGGAAGCGAAGCACTTAAAGATGTTGATAAAGCTAAAAAAGGATAAATTATGAAAGGAATAGTAAAAATAATTGCCATCATTTTCTTTGCTGGTATCACTCTTACAAGTTGTAAAGATGGTGAAACCTTACAAGAATATTATGTAGCAAATCAAAATAATACAAACTTTATTTCTGTAGATGTACCTACAAGCTTAATAAGTCAGGATACAAAAGCGTTAGATGAAGAACAAAAGAAAGTGCTTAAAAGTGTACGTAAGATTAATATCATGGCGTATCCATTAAAAGATGGAACAAGCGCTACTTTTGATAGTGAAGTAACTAAAGTCTCAACCATACTGGCTAGTGACGATTATGAAGAATTAATGAAAGTTAATTCAGAGATGGGAAATATGAAACTTTATTTTAGAGGAGAAGAAGATGCGATAGATGAGGTAATCTTATTTGCATCAGAAGATTCTAAAGGATTTGTATTAGCTCGTTTATTAGGTGATGATATGAATATTGCTGATATGGCAAACCTTGCCAAAACGATTGAAGCTGGAGATATTGATGTTTCTCAATTTGAAGGTGTAATGGATGTATTCAATCAGCAGCAATAAACACTATCCATAGATACTAGGTATCTGTATATTTTAAAATGTAAACACTAAAAACCTCGTTTGGCGACGAGGTTTTTTTAATGCTCCTATTTCTATGTATAAATGATTCCTGTATATGCTTTATCGTTTCACTCTCCCTTTGGTCGTGAATCTCACAAGTTCGATTTCGCGAAAGCGTATACAACAAGTTATTAGAAAAGAAGTAGATCTTCTCAAGTATATCATGAATGAAAATAATAAACCCCGCAACTAAGCGGGGTTTATAGATCGGTATATATGATGTTATAAACCTAGTTATTTTTTATCTAAAGATAATTTACCAGCTCCCATAAGGCCAATGGCTACAAAGGCGATTAAATAAAGTAATGCCTTTTCTTTTGTACCTATTGGATCTGCTCCATGTACCATAAAAGCAGCAACAGCCATTGCAATAATAGGAGGTATGGTTGCTATACGTGTTTTAATACCTACAAGAATAAGTACAGGGCAGATTACTTCTGCGATGACAATTAAAATAAGAGAGATCGTACTTCCTAATCCAATTGGATCTGCAAATTCAAAGTTACCTTGAAGTAAGTTTAATAATTTCGGTAGACCATGCGTAAGCATTAATCCTGAAACACCTACACGTAGTATTAATAAGCCTAAATCTGTATTCTTTGACATGTCTTAAAGTTTTGGTTGATGAGATAAAGTTAACAAAAAGTAGGTATCTACCTAGGTATCTAAATAAAAACATCTTGATCTTCGTTTTCATTGTAAGGGTTACATTCTTGAACGAAATGCTATGAAATAATAAACCCCGCCAAAGGCGAGGTTTACTATTATAATCATAAATATATTAGAAACTAGATCAAGTTTATTTCTTGATAAATTTGATCACACTACTAGCATCTGCACTCTCTAAACGTAAGAAGTAAATACCTGTAGTTAAGTTTGAAATATCAATAGTTCTATTGACAGCATCACTAGGTTCAATCGTTGTAATGATTCTACCTACCATGTCAATAATTTGTGTTCTCTCTATAGAGACACCTGATGTATTAGCGATGTTTAACTCATTTTGAGCAGGATTAGGATATACAGAGATATCAATTCCTAATTCATTATCATCTGTACCAAGTACAACTCCATTAATCGCCCATAATAATGAATTACGCATAATTAAACCACCATCAGACGTTGTATCCCAAAAATCATCACGCGCATCGATAGATGGTGGATAGAAGTTAATAAATACACGTCTTGTATTTGCAGGACCTACATTACTATCCCTTATTAATAAAGGTGAACCATCTGTATATTCTGCAATTACAGTAGCTCCCGCTGCAATAGTTCCTCCTGTATTATGGAAAGAAGCAGTTCCTCCATCAAATGTATTTACATCTGTAAGAATAGGGTCGCTAGGTTCTAAAATAGTACCAATGCCAAGGTTAGCTCCACCAGACTGTCCAGAGTTAGAATATAATTCATACTGTGTAAATCCACCAGTAACAGACACATTAGGTGTAAACGTTGCATCTACAACAGGTTTTCCAGAATTTATGTAATCTTCAAGGACATCTCCTAATGCTGCAGGATCTGCTGCACCCGCATCTGTAAATAAGAAGACAGCATCATAATTTTGAAGTTGTGTAAGGGTAGGCGTACCGCTACCACTTTGGAATGTGTCAGCATTTAATGTGCCAGTTTCTTCTAATTTGCTTCTTACGTCAAAAATCCAATCTGGATTTCCAGGTGCACCAACGATAAGCACAGATGGTCCATCACTGAAGAAAGAAGTCCAACGTAATGCATTTGCCATAATTAAAGCGCCATCTGATGTTGTATCCCAAAAATCATCACGCGCATCAATAGATGGTGGATAGAAATTAAGGAAGGTACGTCTTGTATTTGCTGGGCCTACATTTTCTTGGATAATAATAAAAGGATCTGTTGTTGTGTATTCTGCAATAACAACAGCATCAGTAGCAATCGTTCCTGCAGTATTATGGAAAGAAGCTGTTCCTCCATCAAAGCTAGAAACACCCTCTAAAATAGGATGACCAGGATCATTAATAGTACCTATACCTAAGTTAGCTCCGTTAGATTGACCTGAGTTTGAATATAACTCATACGCTGTAAATCCACCTGTAATCGAAACATTAGGTGTAAATGTAGCATCTACAACAGCGCCGCCACTATCAATATACTGCCCTAAGATATCGCCAAACCCCATAGGATCTGCAACTCCAGCATCTGTAAAGACTAATACCGCATCATACGCTAGAAGCTCTGCAAGTGTAGGAGTTCCAGCCCCAGTTAAAAATGTATCGGCGGCAACAAGACCAGTTCCGTCTAATTTTGCTTCTACATCATCGATCCAATCGTCATTACCTGGAGCAGCAGCTACCAATACAGATGGTACATCTGCACCCAAGGTATTTTCAACACCATGCTTGTTCTGAATTCCTATTGGTACGTTGTTTGAATTTTCTGAAGTCCCTGTTCCTTGAGAGAAACCTACAAAAGTTGTTAAAAGTGCGCATAGTAATGCACTCTTTAGAGTAAAAATTTTCATAATTAATAATTGTTTTAGTGAGATATTATTATGCAAATCTACATAAAAAAATCTTTCATTAACACTTTTAGTTACAATTAGGGGCATTTGCCCCTAATTGTAACAGCTATGTTTTTAGTGATTTGTGATGATACTATGGCAATTACTTTATTTTTCTGTAAGATTTTACGCATGTCAATATTTCTAAATCCAGTCAGAATAGTACATGACGTAATTTTTATTTTCTTTTACTGAATACTTAGAATAACTACTTGATAGTCATCTCCATAAATTAAATCGTAAGAAAAATCTTTTTAATAGATGTGGATTTTACGTATTTGTTAAATCATGGATGTATTTAATTTGAGTAGGTAACTACTATACGATATGACACCATAAAAAAAGTCCCAAATAACATGTTATTTGGGACTTTTTTCAGAAATAGATGAAAACTATACTTCTGTATCTAGTAAATCGGTTACCACATGATAACGAGGATCATCTACTGCGGTTTCTATTACTTGATCAAACTTAGGATTTGCTTTTAAAAGCAATGCTTTACATTCAGGACTAAGGTGTGTTAATTTCACCTGTTTTCCAGCATCAAGGTATTTATTTGCAATACCACGTAAGGCTTCTATACCAGAATGATCATTTACACGTGATTCTATAAAATCAATTTCTACAACATCAGGATCATTTTTTACATCAAACTTAGAATTAAAGTTTTGAATAGATCCGAAGAATAGCGGTCCCCATATTTCATATACTTTGGTACCGTCTTCTTTAATACGTTTACGCGCACGAATCATCGTAGCATTTTTCCATGCAAATACTAGCGCACTCATGATCACCCCAGCTATTACAGCAACAGCTAAATCTTGCCACACTGTAATTGCAGATACAGCAATGAGTACAAAAGCATCTGCTAAGGGTATTTTATTTAAGATTCTAAAACTTGACCAAGCAAAGGTTCCTATTACAACCATAAACATTACCCCTACCAATGCAGCAATAGGAATTTGCTCAATAAGCGGTGCTCCAAATAAAATAAAACATAATAATGCCACAGCCGCTACAGCTCCCGATAGACGACCACGCCCTCCAGAGTTTACATTAATGATAGATTGCCCAATCATGGCACAACCACCCATTCCTCCAAAGAGACCGTTTAAGATATTAGCACTTCCTTGTGCAACGCACTCACGATTACCACTACCACGAGTTTCTGTCATATCATCTATTAGGTTTAAAGTCATAAGCGACTCTATCAATCCTACAGCAGCTAATATAAATGCGGTTGATAGGATAAGCCATTTATTAGCTAAAATACTATCTAACACTACGGAATCAAATATTTGGAATTGGAAGGTTGGTAATCCACCTTCTAATCCGCTACCGTCCTTTGTACCTTCGCGAATAAAAGATCCTACCGTATCCATATCTAAGTTTCCTAAAATAACAATAGCAGCTACTGTTACAATGGCAACAAGGGCTGCGGGTACTTTTTTAGTGATTTTAGGTAAGAAATACATAATTGCCATGGTAAATCCTACAAAACCTAGCATGATCCAAAAAGCCCCATTCGAAAATAATGCAGAAAACCAAGCTCCAGTATCTCCTGTAAATGAGATGTTTTCTGTGCCTAAACTTGGAAATAATTTTAATTGAGATAAAAAGATAACGATAGCAAGTCCATTTACAAATCCCATCATCACAGGATGCGGAATTAAACGCACAAACTTTCCTAATTTGAAAATTCCAGCTGTAATCTGAATGGCACCTACAAAGAGAAGGGTAATAAATAACCACTGCAATCCAAGGTTTTCAATAGGCGTAGCCAGTGCATCACCTACTTCATTTCCTTTTTGAATCATATGCACCATTACAACAGCCATAGCACCAGTAGCACCAGAAATCATTCCTGGACGTCCTCCAAAAAGAGCTGTAATAATTCCCATCATAAACGCACCATAAAGACCTACCAGTGGCGGAATATCTGCAACAAAAGCAAAAGCAACTGCTTCTGGAACTAATGCAAGAGCTACCGTAAGTCCAGAGAGAATATCATCTTTAGGATTAAATGTGAAATTTTTAAATATGCGTTGTATCATCTTCCAATTTTAAGCCTGCAAAGATATAGTATTCTCGTGCCAAGCCCTAATGCATAGATTTGTTTTTACGATAGCGTTTTCGGGTATGTGTTTTATGTGTGTATATACGCTTTCGCGAAAGCGTATATTGGGAAAAAGAATGAAGAAAATAGACTTTGAAAAGTACTTTGTTCATATCACATAGCCATTTCTTAAGAAACTAGGGTATCATAAAAATAGAGTATTACTCTAATTTAGAGTAATACTCTATTTTTATATAGATTGTCACACTGAGCTTGTCGAAGTGCTCGTATGATTCGTTTGTTTTATAAGTAGTCTTCGACAAGCTCAGACATACATATGAGTTGACTGAATACATTTTCATATAAAATTATATCGAAGTCAACAAGTTATAGATTAAGACAAGTTTTGTGTCTTATGTCTTGCAGTGCAGCAATCCTGAGTCATTTTTTACATAATATATTCTTGCTCGTCTTCTTCGTCATCTTCCTCTTTGGGATCTACCTGTTCCTGTAGATCTGTTGGAAGATTGTCTTTATATGCAAATTTCATGGGTACTGGTAAAGCAGCTGCCATGGCAATCACAAGGATAAGCATCATAAGACGCAGATATCGTTTAAATTTCATAAATAATTAGAATGTCACGCTATAATAGCGTGGGATGATACAATAAATAAGGAATCTAAAGTGTCTTTAGGTTAAGACAAGGAATGATTGTTATCTGTATCATCAGATAGGGAAGTGCGTTGTGGTAAACGTTTCTTTATAAACGAATGTTTTGTATGTAAGATCTTTTCTTCTTGTATAGCAAGTGTATGTTGTATCGTTGTATGTTGTGCATGTACGAACTGTACAAAAGAAAATGTAGTATACGAAGACTTGTAAAAAGAAGCTATATACGCTTTAGTTACTTGTGTATACGATACGGTAGATTGCGACGTCACTTTAGTATACGCCTCAACTAACTCAACATCAGGGACAGATACCCTCTGCGTCTGTGTTTCATACCCAAACGTAAGTGAGATCCCTATGAGAAACCATAGCGATAACAATTTGTGTTTAAGGTTATGTTGCGTATACATAATGTAAAGATACGTTTATTAAACAAAATGCTATGTTTCTTGGTTTAAAACCAAACAATTCTATTTTTTTACTTTATCAAAAAAACAACTCACCCTATCATTTCGACAATTCAGTAGATTCTCTTTTAAAAAGAGAGGTATTTATGAGATTTTTGAATCATCAATTAAAAACAAACCGTTATGACTACCATTGTGAAATTTATAATTGCCCTTATTTTAGGAACTACTGCTATGTTTGCACAACAGGATGCTTCTGCTACATTACAAGATATTCATGTAACGATTACAGATATAGATAATGATGAAGGAATGCTTTATATTGGATTATATAGTAGTGAAGATACTTTTCTAAGTAAACTCTATAAAGGCACTAGAAGTGAGATAAAAGATGGGAAGGTCATTGTAAGATTAAAAGATATTCCAGAAGGAACGTATGCTGTTACTGTATTTCACGATGAGAATAGTAATCAAAAACTAGATACTAATTTTATGGGAATCCCTAAGGAAGACACAGGGTGTTCTAATAATGCCAAAGGGTTTATGAGCGCTCCAAAATGGAAAGACGCTAAATTTGAACTCAAAGGCAAAATGGCTATTCTAGAAATTAACATGTAATTTTTTAAGATCGTTTCGCTTTAATAACATAGAGAATAGAATATAGACTTCTTTCTAAGAGCCAGTTTCTTAGGATACACTTGTAGTACAAATTAATTTTTTATTACTCAACGTCAACTTTTAATAAATACCCCATCATTATATGACACTATCACAATTTTTTACTGTATTTATCTTTATACATGCTGTGTCAGGAATGATAGGTTTGGTTGCAGGAACAATTTCGGTTGCTACTAAAAAAGGAGGAAAGCTCCATAAGAAATCTGGAAAGATCTTTTATTATGCGATGTTAGTTGCTGGAGGTTCAGGAATAGGGGCTTCAGTTATTCCAGGTCATTACAACCCTTTCTTATTTGTAGTAGGACTCTTTAGTTTGTATTTAGTTATTTCTGGATATCGAGCATTAAAGTATACAAGAATAAAAGATAAAAGCCAATTACGTCCAGATAGTATAATAGCTAAAACGATGATCGGTATAGCTATACTCATGGTATTCTTTGGAAGTTATATCGCTATTACAATCAGCAGGCTAGGTGTCGTTTTAATTGTTTTTGGAATCATTGCATTTTTAAATGGATTTAATGATTTAAAAGCATTTAGGAATATTTCAACACTTAAAAAGAAAGCAGTACGATTGCATATTAGTAAAATATCAGGAGGTTATATAGCAGCATTTACTGCTTTTCTAGTAACCAATGCGGTACTACCTTCATTATTGAATTGGCTGTTGCCTACAGTATTCGGAACTATTTTTATCATATACTGGCAACGTAAAATGAAAGTAAAAAAGAGACAATCATGATCCAAATGATTGTCTCTTAACACTAAATTGAGTAGGTTACTTTAGGTGTTAATGCATTTATAAATTACTCTTAGTGTTTTTTCCAAATTTTTATATTTTTTATTTCGTTAACCAATATTCAATTAGTTAGATTTGAATTCTTTATCCCTGACTTAATGCAAGTTTTCGTTCCCAAGCAGTCGCAAATGATTTATCAAATAAAACTTCACGTTTTGCTTTGTTAGCTATAGTTTCTTGTAACCATTTCTTTTGTCGCGGACTCAAATAGACCGTTGCATCTTTACGTTTGCCTAAAGCACTATTGATTTTTGTTTTCTGTAAATTACTTAATGGCAAATATTTATAAGGTGTATGTCGTAAATAATAATCTTCATCATTACTCGCCGGACGGTAGGAATTATCTTGTGAAATAGGAGTGAAGTTATTACGTTTTGCATACGTATCTAATTCTTTTACATCGACTTTACGATCATCATAGGTAACTTTTACCACTTCGCGACCTTTCATAAAACCAGCTTCCGTATTGAGTACACCTTCAGGAGCACCTAATTGCTTTTCGCCTGTCCAGAAACAATACATGGAGTAATATTTCTCTTTCGTACTATGTACAGCGCTTAACTCTTTTCCTAATAAATCCATATACTCAGGAATCTCTGCATAGGTTTTAGCTAAAGCTGTTCGCATGGCTGTATACAACCCTTTAGCTGAGTAATTTCCAGCAACTCTAGGAGCAAGACCACCGCCGTTTGCATCTACAATACGAACTACAGGATTATTCCAGCTGGGTTCATTAAACTGATTTAAAATCACTCGATCTTTTCCTCCTTTATTATTATGAATCACCAATGGAATAAATAAATCTTCTATCGCTTCTACCAGTAATGGATTGCTCAGTACATCATCACCATAATTACGACACGTTGCACAACCCGGTACTTCTTGAAAAAGGATCAATACAGGTTTGTTCTCTTTTTCTGACAGCGACGTTGCGACATCATAATCACGATACCAACTCACTTTTCCTAATTCTTGGTCTTGTTGTAAAGGGTTTGTACGTTCTTGAGCAGTACTTGATAGAAATGAAAAACAAATGACTAAAATTCCGATGAGTGCATGGTGATTCTTTTTCATAACAATTCTTTTTTGGAGATTAAGTCTTTTTTTAACAATCTTGCTTACAGATTCATTGTTTTTTAGCACTTTTTAACATGTCAATTTTCTTTTCGCGAAAGCGAAAAGAATTCAGGATCGCTTCGTTTTAAGATTCAGGAATCTATGTTATAGTCTTGATTCTTGATTCATTTAGGTCCTGATTCATTTTAATACAACAATTCGGTCGCTAAAAATGACAGTTGGGTTGTTTTTGCTTTCGCGAAAGCGTATAAATCCACATTTTTACAGCATCAAAAAACAATACAGATGAAAACTATAATCACTTTTGCCCTTCTTTTTATTACAACATTAGGCACTGCACAAACTCCTTATGAAAACGGAATGCGTAAAGCTTTTGAACTTTGGGACGCCAATAAACTGGATGAAGCATCTAATCTTTTTGCACGTATAGCTGCTGCAGAAAAAGAACAATGGCTTCCTGATTACTATATCGCACAACTATATGTGTTAAAATGCTGGAGTACTTGGGAAGATCGTAAGGAAGCAACATTAAAAGTTAATTTAGATAAAGCACAAGAGCATATTAATAATATGCTTACTATTGATAAAGAGAACCCATATGCAAAACAGATGCAAGCACAAGTATATACTGTTTGGGTAGCCTATGATGGTGCTAAGTATGGAATGAAATATTCTGGAAAAGTGTCTGAGTTATATACAAAAGCACAAAAGGCAGAACCAGAAAATCCTATATTTATTTTTAATAAAGCAGAGTGGGATATAGGTGCAGCACGTTATTTTGGAAGTGATACCACGCCTTATTGTAACGAAATAAAACGTGCCATAGATCTTTTTGCTACCTTTAAACCAGCAACAGAGTTCCATCCAAGTTATGGTTTAGAGCGTGCAGAAGAAGCGTATGCGGCTTGTACTAAATAAGAATATAAAACACATGAAAGAGATACTAAGAGAGTTTGGTAAAGCATTTGGACTAGGAATTGTCATATTCATAGTACATGCAGTTATCATGTATCTGATAGGAAACCCATGGTATGGAGGTGGTGCACTAGATTTTTTTATCATTAATCAATTATATTCTGTATCACTCTATTTAGTAAACATGTATGTTTTTAGAGCATTTTTAGATCGCTATGGAGCAGAGTTCTGGAAAACACGTAATGTCATCATTGGTTTATTAAGTGGTGTAATGGCTACTTTTATTACCGTATTTTTATTACGCATTTTTTTACAAGTAATTCGTGCAGGTGAACCTATAGATACATTTTTAGAGAATGAACGTTTGCGTGATTATTATCTTTCATCCATCATTGCATTTGTTTCTACAGGGCTCTTTTACATCTTCTACTATTGGAAAAATACGCAAGACACCAAGGTTAAACAGTCTAAGATTATTGCTAAAACCGCTTCCGCGAAATTTGACGCACTTAAAAATCAATTAGATCCACATTTTTTATTTAATAGTTTGAATGTATTGGCTAGTCTTATAGAAGAAAATCCAAAACAGGCACAGAAGTTTACAACCTCACTTTCTAAAGTATATCGCTATGTTTTGGAACAAAAAAATAAAGAATTGGTTCCTGTAGATGAAGAACTTGCCTTTGCACGTACGTACATGAATTTAATCAAAATGCGTTTTGAAGATAGTATTATTGTAGATATTCCAGATCATGTTTCAAATTCAGAATTGAAAGTAGTGCCATTATCCTTACAATTACTACTAGAAAATGCGGTAAAGCATAATATGGTAACACCAAGCAAGAAGTTACATATTCAGATTTATGAGGATGGAAATAGACTCGTGGTTAAAAATAACATTCAAGCGAAACAGGTTGTCAAAAAGAGTAGTGGTGTAGGGTTACATAATATTAAACAACGTTATCATTTACTAACAGACTCAGAAGTTCGCATTAAAGATGATCGGGTTACGTTTGAAATTGCGATTCCGATGCTTATAGAGCAAAAAGCATTTGTACCCAAACAGAAGGAATATATTGAAGATAAGCGCTATAATCGCGCTAAGGAGAAGGTAGAGAAGTTAAAAGGGTTTTATATTCATTTTGCGATTTACTTGATTATGGTACCTGTTTTTATATTTTTAAATATACGTTCAGGATCATTCCCTTGGGCTATATTCCCTATAGGAGGATGGGGATGGGGTGTGATAGGACATGCTGCAGAGACTTTTGGCTGGAACCCTATCTTTAATAAAGCTTGGGAAGCTAAAAAGATTGATGAACTCATGAATGATGAAGATTTTTAAAGAATTATAGATACTAGTGATGACACCAGAAGAAAAACGAGATAAATACGAAAGGGCAAAACAACGCGTCGCTGACTTAAAGAAGTTTTATGGCGAGGTGATGAGTTACTTCTTGTTTATGGCTGTATTAGCTGGAGTAAATTATTACTTTAATAATTGGCGTTATATGTGGTTTTTATGGGCCGCATTTGGTTGGGGTATAGGGCTCATATTCAAAGCATATAAACTCTTTAGTAAAACAGCATTGTTTGGACGAGATTGGGAAGAACGTAAGATTAAGGAATATATAGATAAGGAAGATACAAATAAAGACATATGAAAGGCGAAAACGATTTAAGATACTTACGAGCTAAAGATGCTGTAAAACGCATACAAGGCTTTTATTAGCATTTAGTCACGTATCTTTTGGTGATTCTTTTAGCTATAGTAGGCCCTTTTTTAAATTTCACATTTTGTTTCTTTTGTTTTTCAGATAATCATTGGTTGAATCTTCTTGGATTTATTCCTTGGGGTATTGGTGTTTTGATCCATGGTTTTGTCGCCTTAGGTCGTTTTAAACCTTTTTTGAAATGGGAAGAACGAAAACTTAGAGAGTTTATGGAAATGGATGAAGATTAGTAAGAATCAAAGCTTTATTTTCTCAATAAATCCCTTTTAAAAAGGCATATTCTACCTCAATTTATATTGTACCTTTGCACGAGCAGGTCGCCTTATCGATCACTTTGTGATAGGAAAGTCCGGACACCATAGAGTAGCATAGCGGCTAACGGCCGTCGTCACGCCTAGGCGTGATAGGACAAGTGCAACAGAAAGAATGTACAGGTAATGCTGTAGTGCAACCAGGTAAACTCTATGCGGTGCAATGTCAAGTATACCCGCAGTTAAGTGTTACTCGCGCGTTGCGGGAGGGTAGGCAGATAGAGGTGCTTAGTAATAATCATCCCAGATAAATGATAAGGGTTACATTTGTGTAATACAGAATCCGGCTTATAGACCTGCTTTTTTAATTTAATCACTAGACAAACCTCGTAATATATAGATGTTATAAATTATTTTTAAAGCATTGGTTTCCATATATTTTCTGTTGGTTTCTCTCCAGTTAAAAGTTCGAGAATGGTGACTATATAATCGTTTTCACTTTCTCCGCTATCCTCAATCATCTGTTTAAAAGCCATTGTACCTAATGAGAATAGATGTGTTATATCAATTTTCCATACGTCATCCTCATGATAAAAGTGAAAGAAGAAAGGTGTTTTTTGTTCATTAACTACAAACTCTGCTTTTGAAAAATCTTCATTTGTAATCACATCTCCTAATTCAGCATTTACAACACTACTTTTCCCAACCATTCCATTATCAATTGCGTAAATGAATAAATCTTCGCCATTGAAATTCAGTAAATTCTTTTTAGGTACTCTATGTCGCATGGTTAATACAGTAAGCTTATCTATTAGCCCCATAGCATCTATTTCTAAAGAGTCAGCTGTTTTGACTTTATCCAAAATAGTAGAATAATAATTCATAGTTCGACTGTCAACAAAATCAGCTGCTATAATTCCTTTATCAGTAAGGATTGCATTTTTATAATTTTCAAACGATTTTAATACCAATTCTTTATCGGATTGAGAGTAGCTACTAATTGATAAAAAAATCAGTACTATTAATGTAATTATTTTTCTCATAATGTTTTTGTCAATTTTCAATATAAAAACCTAAAATAGGAGAGAGGTATTTTCGTTTCTATCTGTTATTTATCTCAATATAAATATTTTGCCTTTATAAATGTCATATTTTATAGTTGGTTACTGTGCAAATAAAGACTAATACTTTCTTAATTATTACTGAGTTCAGCTTTGTTATTTAATATCCCTTCGATGGTAGCTAATAATCTTTTTTCTGCACCAATGATATCTGAAATTGTCATTATGAGAATTTCCTTTTTACCTGTATCGGTCTTTTCCATGTTTTGAAACATAAAATCCATTTGCTTTTCAATTCTCCAACGTAGATTTTCCTTTCTTTCTTGTATATCAGCTAATGTAGATAGTTTTTCATATTCAATTAATTCAATTTTAGAATTAGCAATAGCATTCCAAGAATTCGTTTTTATACTTGGAGAATGAACACCATTAGCCTTTATAATTACATCGTATATAGAGACATCTTCATTATTTAAGTAAGCTTGTATAGTATCTATAGATGCAAGTTGTTTAGGAATTACTCTATTTATATCTATGATGCTTTCTTCTAATTCTTTTTCTATAGAGGAAAAAATTTGATCCAAGTACTTTTTATCCTTTCTATCTTCATTCCAATTATTGATAAACAAAGCAATCAAAATTCCAATTATTACAGTAATAACTTCTCTGATTAATAGACTTAATGTTTTCATTTGGTATGATTACGTATTTAACTTAATTTGTTTCTTAAGATAAATATTTTCCCTTTAATATATCAATTTAAAAATTTAGATACTTAGCAAGAATATCTGAACTATATTATTAATGATGACTCTCACTATTTTTTGCATACAATGTTATACATCGTTATTTCTCCATTATATCCCACAAATAATATGAACTCCAACGTGTTTCTCCTTTTTTCATTATTTCAATTTTATCTTCAATAGTCTTTTCATATTCTCCATTAATTTCTTCCCAAACATCATATTTTAGGACTATTATCCCTTTTCGATCGCAACTTTCTAAAAGTCTTATTTTTAATTCAAATTTATCAGCATTCAATTCTTCAATTACGGCTGTAGCAATACACTTATCATCCCACCATCTTTTCTTTTGACGTTTTGATACATAATCATATTTGTAAGAAAACTCAACTTTATCTCCAATTTTAAATTTATTGAATTCGTCTTTCTTTCTTTCCTTTTCTTTTCTCTTTGATTCAGCCCAATATTCTTGATAAAATTTGATTTGATTTTCTAGATCTATATCAGCATGATTTAATTTCCTGTGGAGAGAAGTGAATATTATACCTGACATATCATCTGGGTGATGAATTCCCAAATTTCTAAAATATTTTGATATTTCAGATGTTCCAGCCCAAAGTTTCCAATTATTGCGAATTGACATTCCAGCTTCGAAATGCAAACTGGAAGTAGCATCTTTTTCCGTTTTATTTTTAAAAGCTGTTATTTCATCTTTTGTTGATTTACATTCAAAATAGGAAATTGCATCATTTAAGTCTATTGGAATATACTTTTTAATATATTTTTCGCAGTTATTTTGACTTAATAGAAAAGTCGGTAAAATCAGGAATACAACAAAAATTAATTTATTCATAATTCGGTAGTTTATTTAAAACTACATTCATTTATTCTAAGTTAGAATCTATAATGAGTGAACCTCTTATTTCATTTAGTCAATTGGTTGATAAAAGGTAACTATTTGTAAAATAAGTAATACATTATCAGATATATAGAGTTACTTTTAATTTAGACTTAGATTTTATAGTTCTTTTATCCTTTTAAAAAAGGGGCATTTACCCTGTTGTAAAAAATGATTCTCGTCTTAGATTTGCATCAGAATTGTAACAAAAACAATTTTATCTCACTAAAACAAATAAGAATTATGCCACATTATGCACAAGGAACCACCGGGTGGACGAAGCTAAACAGCTACCAAGCGCTTTGGGATCCAAAAATCGATTTAGGGAAGTTTTATTTTACTACGTTTCAAGGGAAAAGAGAAGAAACGCCGTATATGAATGCAGAAAATTTTGCACGTGTAATCGATATTCTGCGCAATGAAACACCCGTTTATGGGAATTCAACAACAGGATCTGTTACAACACAAACAGAGGCTGTAGGAGAAGAAGAAAGTTAAACGATACTTTTTAGTACACTAAAGTTGGGGGAAAGGGCAGTATGTATAGCATACTGCTTTTTTGTTTTTTAATGTTGATATATATCTTTTCGCTTTAAGCGAAAAAAAGAAAAGAGCTATTCTTCTTCATCACTTTCTGGCCATACAAAGAAGCTAAATGCATTACCGCCATAGTGTCTTGTCTCTACATAGTTTGCTACATGATCCATTTTGGTATGTTTACTATGTTCTATAATCAAAGTACCATCTTGATCTAATAATTGATTTTCAAATACAAGGTGTGCAATTTTTTCAAATTGTTCTATAGCAATATCATATGGGGGATCAGCAAAAATAATATCATAATTCCCTGAAGCGCGTTCTAAGTATTTAAATACATCACTTTTAATGGTCTGTATGGAATCAAATTCAAACTCTTCAGCTGTTTTATTTATAAATCGAACACAATTGTAATTAGCATCTACAGAGACAATATGTTGAGAACCTCTAGAAGCAAACTCATAACTTATATTTCCAGTACCAGTAAAAAGATCTAATATGTTTAAAGAACTGATATGAAACTGACTACGAATAATATTAAACAGGGCTTCTTTTGCCATATCAGTCGTAGGACGTACAGGTAATTTTTTAGGCGCTTGTATACGGCGACCTTTATATTTTCCAGAAATGATACGTGTCATAAAAGTGTGCTTAAAATATAGTCTGTTGTAGGAATACTACTGGTTGGGGTTTCTTTGATCTCTACATTACGAATGTAGGTATATGCTAATTCAAATAAAGGATCCTCTTTTTGAATGGCTCCTGTAAGAAATACTTCAGTAGTATCAGGGTTTAGCTCAAGTTGTTCTAATGTAAATAGGGTGTAATACATAAAATCTTCTTTTGAATAAAAGTCAAATGTATTTGCGAGTTGTAACTTCTTTTTATGCGTAACAACTAGATCAAAACTATTTTTATGAATGTGAATATGAACTCTAGATGTTTCTTGCTGAACTTCTTTCTCTACTATTTCTTTAATAAAAAGTGACATTCCATGATAATATTCAAAAGCACCAAAGATGTCAAAAAAGAAATTATTGATATTGGTATATGGGATATATACCGTAATGATATCTTGTGTTTCTATACTGTCATAAGCGATAAAATCTGTCGCTAAGATTTTAGTATTAAACTTTAGATAATCCGTTAGTTTTTCAGGATCGAAAACAGCTTTAGGGACAAGCGTAAACAATTGATTACTATAGATAACTTCTACTTTTGTATACGACTCTTTTAATTCAGGATGTGTATTAAAGATAGTAGTCACTTCTTGTAATAAAGAAGCAGGATCTACTTTTTGCTCAAATGTAATTGCTTTATACGTTATAACTTCTTTGGAGGCAATATTTTGAGTAAAAAAAGAAAGTCCATCTAAGCATACTTGGATGGACAATTTCTTTGATATGGTATGTGATTGATTATTATTCGTCATTTGCACCGTAACTCTTCGGCCAGTTTCCGTTTGTATCAATTTTTATAAGAGAACCTACTGTAAGGGCATCTCCATTTACTCCATCTACAGAAACAACTTGCTTTTCTTTTGTTAAGAAATCTCTTGGTTGATCAAATAGTAAGGTCTCTTTCAATACTTTTATTTCAAATACAGGGAATTCAATATTACTTTTAGTAATAGTTCCTGTTTTCATTTCAAATTTAGCATTTGCATCTTTAATAGGAACATTGATCATTGTTTTGTAACGGTCAGAGCTTCCAAATAAAGAGTCTTTTACAGATTTAGTCCCTAATGTATCTATGATCGTTATTTCTTTATTAACGTCTACACCAAAAGCTTTACTTTGCTCTTCATCACGTACAATAGAATCTCTACGTTGCGTTAATGTAAATTCAGCGGTATCAATAAAACGAACTAATTTATCAAAGTCGGCTTCATATTTTCCAGTAACTGTTTTATGTGCTAATTGAGAAATACGCAAGTCACGTAAGTTTTCAATAGCCATCTTGTACCTTTTTTCTTTAATCTCATTAAATTTCACTTCTCCATAGATGGCATTAAAAAGTAAATATGATAACACACCTATGATTACCCAAAGTACAATTTGTAAAACAATTTTCATTCGTAGAGTTTTTATATTAGTTTACGTATACTCGCAAATCTACAATTTTTTTTTATTCGTAAAAACATATTAAGATATTTTCCTTCGTTATATTTAACCCAGCTAATATTCTTTTATGTCTACAGACCCTTCGTCGTTTTATAAATTATTGCAATCAGACTTTCCGTATACCGCTACAGTAAAGCAAGATATCCTCTTACAAAAACTTTCAAACTTCCTTTTAGACAACAAATATGATACCGTTTTTTTATTAAAAGGATATGCAGGAACGGGTAAAACAACTATTATTGGGACGTTAGTTAAAAATTTATGGAAAGCACAGTTGTCTTCAGTGCTGATGGCGCCTACGGGCAGGGCTGCCAAAGTCATTAGTAATTATAGCCAACGACAAGCATTTACGATACACAGAAAAATTTATTTCCCTAAAAAAGACAAAGGCGGGGGTGTTTCTTTTACATTACAACCTAATAAACATCGTAATTGTGTTTTTATCGTAGATGAAGCTTCTATGATATCTGATAGAGCGAGCGAATCTAAATTATTTGAAAATGGGTCGTTGCTGGATGATATGATGCAATATGTGTATAGCGGACATAAATGTAAACTCATTTTAATAGGTGATGATGCACAGTTGCCTCCTGTAAAATTAGATATTTCTCCCGCATTAGATAGAAATGTATTGTCTTTGCAATACAATAAAGAGATAGAAAGCTTGCAACTTGATGAAGTTATGCGTCAGGCAGAAAATAGTGGTATTCTCTCAAATGCTACCACCATACGGGAACATTTAGCCGATGGTTTTTTTAAAGATTTTAAATTTGATATATATGGCTTTAAAGATATCATTAGACTTATAGATGGTCATGATATCATGGAAGCTATTCAGGATTCGTATGATCAGGTGGGTAATGAAGAAACAGCTATGATTGTACGATCCAATAAAAGAGCCAATCTCTATAATCAACAAATACGAACTCGTATTCTTTTTCAAGAAGAAGAAATCTCTTCTGGTGATCATCTTATGGTTGTAAAAAATAATTACTTCTGGGTAGATGCAAAAAGTGATGCTGGTTTTATTGCTAATGGTGATATTGTTAAGATATTAGAGATTTATGCCATAAAAGAATTATACGGCTTCAGATTTGCTGAAGTAAAAGTGCAAATGATTGATTATCCTAATATGTCTCCTTTTGATACTGTAGTTATGCTTGATGTACTCGCTATGGAAACTCCTTCTTTGCCTTATGAGGAATCAAATAAGCTATATCAAGAAGTACAAAAAGACTATGCCGATGAAACATCTAAGTATAAACGATTCCTTAAAATCAAAAACAATAAGTTTTTTAACGCACTTCAGGTAAAGTTTTCTTATGCCATTACGTGTCATAAATCACAAGGAGGACAATGGGAACGCGTTTTTATAGAACAGCCGTATCTTCCTGATGGGATGAGTAGGGATTATTTACGTTGGCTATACACCGCAGTCACAAGAGCTAAATCAGTAGTGTATCTTATTGGTTTTAAACAAGATATGTTTGTGGAGGAATAATGACAAAAACTGTATCTTACACGTAATATATTTATAGCTATGAATTTTGAATTAATTATAAGCATTGTATTAGGGTTTTCACTGGCCGCCGCTGCAGGTTTTAGAATTTTTATTCCACTACTCATCATGAGTTTATCTGCACATTATGGATGGTTTCCTGTAGATGAAAACTGGCAATGGGTAGGAAGTACTGGAGCTTTGTGGTTATTAGGTATTGCAGCTATTGTTGAAACCTTTGCCTATTTTATTCCTTGGTTAGATAATGTGTTAGATACCATTTCTGTGCCTATGGCAGGAATAGCCGGAACACTCTTAATGGTTGCTACTATGGGAGATCTAAACCCTGCATTTACTTGGGCATTAGCTATTATAGCTGGAGGCGGCGCAGCTGCTGCAATTTCAGGAACTACAGGTGTTACAAGGCTCACATCTACAGCAACTACTGGAGGTATTGCAAATCCTGTGGTAGCTTCTGTAGAAACGGGTGCTGCAACAACAATTTCTGTGGCAAGTGTATTTTCTCCCTTTATAGCTTTACTCATTGTCTTGGTTATTGTAGGTAGTGCATGGCGATGGATTAAAAAATTAAGGCGTTCTTGATTGGAAATGAATTTACTTATGTTTGCACTTGTATTTAATATTAAATTTTACGCTTTCGCGAAAGCGTATACAACTTAATGAGTATACCTTTAAAAATTATAGCCATGATTCCGGCGAGGTACGCAGCGTCACGTTTTCCTGGGAAAATGATGAAAGATTTAGCAGGGAAGCCTGTTATTATACGTACCTACGAAAGTACGGTGGCCACCCAACTTTTTGATGCTGTTTATGTAGTAACAGATAGCTCTGTGATTTATGATGCGGTAATCGAAGCAGGAGGGAAGGCACTAATGAGTCGTGATGATCATGAATGTGGAAGCGATCGTATAGCAGAAGCTGTTGCTGCTATAGATTGTGATATTGTCGTCAATGTACAAGGTGACGAACCATTTACAACGAGAGAAGATCTAGCTCCTGTATTACAGGTTTTTTATGGAGATGATGCTTCGCAAATTGATTTGGCTAGTGTGATGACACCATTAGAAACCGAAGAAGAAATTCAAAATCCTAATAATGTAAAGGTTATTGTAGATGCTATGGATTATGCATTGTATTTTTCAAGATCACCTTTACCATATGTAAGAGACCCTGAAGTCCCTTTAACGGTTTATAAACATAAAGGCATATATGCATTTAGAAAACAAGCGATTATAGATTTTTCACTGTTAAAAATGCGAGCTTTAGAAGCTGCTGAAAAAATAGAGTGTATTCGCTTTTTAGAATACGGAAAGAAAATAAAAATGGTACGATCTCATAATACAGCTATAGGGATTGATACTCCAGAAGATTTAGAAAAAGCACGTCAACATATCGTCAAGTAAGAACTTATGGGATTATCAAAATGGATTTATAAAAAAGTGCTTGGATGGAAAGCCATTGGTGATTTTTCTGAAGACACTGTAAAAAAATGTATTGTTATTGCGGTGCCTCATACAAGTTGGCATGACTTCTATATGGGAGTTTTATTACGAGCTACTTTAGGTGTTAAAATTGGTTTTGTAGGGAAGAAAGAGTTGTTTAAATGGCCATTTGGGTATTTCTTTAGAGCTATGGGAGGTGCGCCTATAGATAGGACCTCTGGTCAAGATAAAGTGAAATCTATCGCACACGTCTTTGAAGAGAAGGATGAATTTAGACTTACACTAGCTCCAGAAGGAACTCGTAAGAAAGTAGATAAGCTTAAAACTGGCTTTTATTATATCGCAATGGAAGCAAATGTACCTATCATTATGGTTGCTTTTGATTTTGACAAAAAAGAACATCGCATTTCAAAACCTTTATATCCTTCTGGTAGCTTAGAACAGGATATGGCTATGATTCATGAGTTTTTTGAAGGTGCTATCGGGAAAGTTCCTGAATATAGTTTTACACCTAATAAATAATCAAGTCTTCTTAAAAATAAGAGAATCCTTTTTTGCAGGGACATTTTGTTGGGATTGATTTCCTCCTCCAAATAGTAAAGGTGTACTTGAAAAACTCGATCCAAAAGTAGCAGCAGCTAAAAATACTTGTTGTACAGCATCTCGTACTTGAGCTTCATTTAGCGGACTTAAAGGATGAATATATACAGACCATAAGACTCCATCAGAAATGGCATACTTGACATCGAGTGCTGAGTGAAAATTTGCCGTCATACAATCCAATAATAGCTCTTCGTCAAGTCTTGATGCTTCTATAATAGGAGCGATGATACGCATACGATCGTTTGTTTCGTCAGTAAGAACAATCATTGGCAAATCTTTTAACTTCATCTGCCATCTTCCAGTAAAACCTCCTATACTATCTACTTCTTCGGTAAGAATTTCTTCTAATATTTCATTAGTCATTTGTGCTTGTGCTACAAAGCTGGAAAATAAAAGCACTATAATAGAAAGATATGTCTTCATAATGATTGATTTAGAACATTGAGTCGGCATTAAAAATTAATACTAACAGTGCTTTTAGAATTTTTTTAAGTTAAGTGTGTATATATTTCCTTGTTTTTTTGAAGAACTTTCTTCAGATATATAAACTGTGGTGGCATCTTTAAATGTAATACTTTCTTTTTGAGAGGTGTAGTCTAACTTAATTTTATGAATATCTCCAGAAAAGAAATGATCGCCTGTATAATTTTCTAATACCCAGACTTTATTATAACTTAATAATGCTATTTTACCTGTTTGATGATGTATAGCAGCACTTGTGATCTGACAATCATCGCGATCTGAACATGTTTTGAATTTGTCAATGAGTATAGCGGTTTGTGCGCCTTCTTTCATAGGTACCTTATACACTTTGGTAGTGCCATCAAACTCCATACGAGGTATACGATTTCTAGTAAATAAATAAAAATGAGATTGGTATACAAAAAAGGCTTCGACGTCAAAGTTGTGATTCTTCTTTTTTGGCGGGTATTTTTTTTGATCTTCAAAGGTAAATGTGGTGGTTTTCGCGAAAGCGGTATAAGAACCCGGTTGTATTTGATCTATGTTTTCTACCCAATATATGGTTTGATCTTTTCGGTCATTTTCATTATTCCCAAAATCACCAATAAATACATTGTTTTCAAAACTGGCAAGATCTTCCCAATCAACATTTTGAGCATTAGAAATGGTGATATCTTGCTCTATTTGTTTATGATCAGGATGTATAGAAAATATAGTTGCTGCACCTCCTGAATCATTAATAGCATATAGATATGATGTGTTTTGAGCTATTGAAATCCCTGAGTTTTCTTCCAATAGATCAGGTAAGGTCATACAATACTCTAATTTTCCATAGTCTTGAGGCTGGCATTGTATTGCTGTAAGTACTAGAAGAACTAAAGTGGAAAATAATTTCATAGGTATATTTCAAAAGTAATGTATAGTAAAGGTAAATAATGTATCGAGTATTAGAATATGTTTATGATAAAACCTTACTTTAAATGACAATTTTAAATTTTAAAATACGTATTATAGACTGTCGTTTATGATGCTTTGTACATGCTAAGAAGTCTTATATTTGCACTGCTTGAATATTATATATATGACCCATATTGATTTAGGAAAATTAAAAAACGCAAGAATTCTTGTTACTGGAGGTGCAGGTTTTATAGGCTCTAACTTATGTGAATACCTATTACAACATGGAGCTGTAGTACACTGTTTAGATAATTTTACTACGGGTCATAAAAAGAATTTGAGTACAATTATTGATCATCCTAACTTCACCTTATTTACGGGGGATATTCGTAATCTTGACGATTGTAAACGAGCTGTAGCTTCTATGGATTATGTTTTACATCAAGCTGCATTAGGTTCTGTTCCTAGATCTATAAATGATCCGATCACCACAAATGATGTGAATGTAGGAGGGTTTTTAAATATGCTTACGGCGGCCAGAGATGAAAAAGTAAAACGCTTTGTGTATGCAGCAAGTTCATCTACGTATGGTGATTCTAAAATACTACCAAAAGAAGAAGCTATTATTGGGAAGCCATTATCTCCTTATGCGATTACAAAATATGTAAATGAATTATATGCAGACGTATTTTATAAAGTGTATGGTTTAGATACTATTGGACTTCGTTATTTCAATGTTTTTGGGAGAAGACAAGATCCAAATGGGGCATATGCCGCTGTAATCCCTAAGTTTATAAAACAATTTATAGATCATGAATCTCCAGTTATAAACGGAGACGGTTCCTTTTCAAGAGATTTTACATATATAGATAATGTTATTGAAATGAATGTAAAATCAATGCTTACTACAAATTCAGAAGCTTTGAATACTGTTTATAATGTTGCCTATGGAGAACGAACCACACTTAAAGAATTAACTGAATTATTAAAAAATACATTAACTCAATACGATACTGCCATACATGATGTTTCTATAACGTATGGTCCAGAAAGAGTAGGTGATGTACCTCATTCTTTAGCTTCTATACATAAAGCAGTTTCTCTTGTAGGGTATGATCCAAAATACGACTTAGCCAAAGGAATAGACGAAGCAATGAGTTGGTATTGGGAACATTTAAAATAACATATATGACAGATATAAAAATAGCAATTATTGGGCTAGGATATGTAGGATTACCTTTGGCGCGTCTATTTGCTACTTCGTATGACGTAGTAGGATTTGATATAAAAGAAGAACGTATACAGGAGTTGAATCAAGGAGTTGATAAAACATTAGAAGTTTCTCAAGAAGAACTCAAATCGGTTTTGAAAGATGCTGATGGAGTGGGTAATGGTCTTTATTGTACGAGTTCATTAAAAGATTTAGAAGACTGTAATTATTATATTATTACAGTTCCAACCCCTATAGATAAGAATAACAGGCCTGTACTAACACCTTTATATAAAAGTAGTGAAGCTATAGGATCCGTACTTAAAAAAGGAGATATTGTCATCTATGAAAGTACTGTATATCCTGGTGTTACAGAAGAAGAGTGTGTTCCTGTACTAGAAAAAGTAAGCGGATTAACATTTAATCAAGATTTTTATGTAGGATACTCTCCAGAACGTATTAATCCAGGTGATAAGTTACATACAGTCGATAAAATATTGAAAGTAACTTCTGGCAGTACTCCAGAAATAGGAAAGAAAGTAGATGCGCTATATGCTTCGGTTATTACTGCTGGAACTCATTTAGCGCCAACAATCAAGGTCGCAGAAGCGGCAAAAGTAATTGAAAACTCTCAACGTGATATTAATATTGCTTTTGTCAATGAGTTGGCAAAAATATTTAATCTCATGGGCGTAGATACACAAGATGTCTTAGCTGCAGCAGGAACAAAATGGAACTTCTTGCCTTTTAAACCAGGATTAGTAGGCGGGCATTGTATAGGCGTAGATCCTTATTATCTGGCTCAAAAAGCACAAGAATTAGGGTATCATCCAGAAATTATTTTAGCTGGAAGAAGGTTGAATGATAGCATGGGTGCTTATGTCGCGTCTGAAGTGGTGAAGTTAATGCTTCAAAATGATATTAAAGTAAATGGTGCTCAAGTGCTAGTACTCGGAATCACCTTTAAAGAAAACTGCCCAGATGTTCGTAATACGAAGGTAGTAGATGTTATTAGAGATCTGAAGGAATATGGAGTACACGTAACGGTATATGATCCATGGGTGAATCCTCAAGAAGTAAAACATGAGTATGGTCTAGAAGCTATTACTACAATACCTACTACTAAGTTTGACGCCATTGTTCATGCAGTAGCACATAAAAAGTTTTCTGAAATAGATATTACCTCATTTAAAAAAGAGAATGCTATCATCTATGATGTAAAAGGAGTATTAGAATCGGTAAACGGGAAGTTATGATGAAGATATTAGTTACGGGAGGTGCTGGTTTTATTGGATCGCATGTAGTAAGAAGGCTCGTAATGACCTATCCAGAATACCATATCTATAATTTAGATGCCTTAACGTATGCGGGAAATTTAGAAAACTTAACTGATATAGATCAAGCTCCAAATTATACCTTCCTTAAAGCAGATATTACTGATGCAAGTCATATTCAAACGCTTTTTGAAACCTATAGATTTGATAAAGTAGTACATCTTGCCGCAGAATCCCATGTAGATCGCTCTATCAAAGACCCTTTAGCTTTTGTGAGAACAAATGTTATAGGGACAATGAATCTGCTCAATGCCTGTACATCTATTTGGAAAGAAGATACAGAAAATAATTTATTCTATCATATTAGTACGGACGAAGTGTATGGATCTTTAGGAGCAGATGGACTCTTTACAGAAGAGACTTCCTATAGCCCTAACTCTCCGTATGCTGCTTCAAAAGCAAGTTCTGATCATTTTGTAAGAGCATATGGCGAAACGTATAATTTCCCTTTTATTATATCCAATTGTTCTAATAATTATGGACCCAATCATTTTCCGGAAAAATTGATTCCATTATTTATTAATAATATTTTAGAGATGAAACCATTACCTGTATATGGTGATGGCAATTATACGCGAGATTGGTTATATGTACTAGATCATGCCATTGCAATTGATACGATTTTGCATAAAGGCAAAGTAGGAGAGACGTACAATATAGGTGGTTTTAATGAGTGGAAAAATATAGATCTAGTACACTTATTATGTGACATGATGGATGATACGCTTTCGCGAAAGCGTGGCACTTCAGCATCCCTCATTACATATGTTAAAGATCGTCCTGGCCATGACAAACGCTATGCAATAGACGCTTCAAAAATTAATAAAGAATTAGGTTGGAAACCTTCTGTTACTTTTGAAGAAGGATTAAAAGCAACTATAGATTGGTATTTAAACAATAAGACGTGGCTAGAACAAGTTACATCGGGTGATTATCAAGACTATTATACAAAAATGTATCAATCATGAAAGGAATTGTTTTAGCAGGAGGCGCAGGTACTCGTTTATATCCTCTCACTATTGCGGTAAGTAAACAATTACTCCCCGTATATGATAAACCTATGATTTATTATCCTATTTCAGTATTGATGCTCGCTGGAATACGTGAAATATTGATCATTACTACACCCGAAGATCAAGATTCTTTTAGGAAGCTTTTAGGAGATGGATCTGCTTTAGGCTGTGAGTTTCAATACGAAGTACAAGCTAAGCCCAATGGACTCGCCGAAGCCTTTATTATCGGAGAAAAGTTTATAGGTACAGACAAGGTAGCTCTTGTTTTAGGCGACAATATTTTTTATGGAAATGGGCTTAGTAAATTATTACAAAGTAAGGTTGAGGTAGATGGAGGTGCAATATTTGCGTATCCTGTGCGTGATCCTGAACGATTTGGTGTGGTTACTTTTGATGAAAATAACAAAGCAACAAGTATTGTAGAAAAACCGAGTTCTCCCAAATCTAACTATGCAGTGCCTGGACTTTACTTTTACGATAATAATGTAGTCGAAATAGCAAAATCGATTCAACCATCGGCTAGGGGAGAAAAAGAAATCACAGCAATAAATCAGGCTTACCTTTCTAAAGGTAAATTAGATGTAGTTGTTATGAGTCGAGGGATGTCTTGGTTTGACACAGGAACGGTAGATGCGCTTGATGATGCTACAGAATTTATAAGAGTATTACAGCGTAATCAAAGTACGATGATCAGTTGTCTTGAGGAGATTGCTTATAAAATGTCTTGGATTACCTATGACACCTTAAAAGAGAGTGCAAAACGATATGGTAAAGGGAATTATGCAAATTATATTAATACGTTATAAATGGAAGTAAAAAAGACTTCTTTTAAAGATTTGATGATTTGTAAACCATCTATCTTTGAAGATAAGCGAGGTTATTTTTATGAGTCCTATAACGCAAAGGTTTTTGAGGCTAAAACTGGGCTGTCTCCACATTTTATACAAGATAACCAGTCACAATCTACCTATGGTGTTTTAAGAGGATTACATTTTCAAATTGGTGAAAAGGCGCAAGCAAAACTCGTACGTGTGTTAAGCGGAAAAGTACTAGACGTTGTTGTAGACTTACGCAAGGAAGAGCCTACGTTTGGACATTCATTTTCTATTATCCTTTCTGCAGAAAATAAAACACAACTTTTTATTCCTAGAGGATTTGCGCACGGTTTTTTAGTATTAAGTGATCATGTTACTTTTTTTTATAAATGCGATAACTATTATCATAAAGAAAGTGAGAGAGGGCTTAAGTATAATGACCCTAGCTTAGGAATTGATTGGCAACTTGATGAAACAGCATTAATTTTATCGGAAAAAGACCAAAAACTTCCAAGTTTCGAAACCTTAAAATCTCAGTTGTAAGGCAATGCGTCTTCAAACATCACATAAAAAAATTCTGATTACTGGAGCAAATGGTCAGTTAGGAAATGCTTTAAAAGCAGTATCTCTTGATTTTACCGAATACGATTACATATTTGCCTCAAAAATGATGGTAGATATCACTTCTGAAAATGCTATTAAAGAAGCGATACAAACCTATCAGCCTGATATTATAATAAATACAGCTGCATATACAGCTGTAGATGCGGCAGAAACAAATGAGGAAGAAGCATATTTACTTAATGAAAAGGCTGTACATTCATTAGCCACATTATGTGCTAATCATAAGATTACATTGATTCATATTTCTACAGATTATGTTTTTGATGGAAATTCAAGTATTCCGTATACAGAAACAAGTACCCCAAATCCCCAAACTGTCTATGGGAAATCAAAATTGGCAGGAGAAATTGCTATTCAGGGTATAGAAAATCTTACCTACGCTATTGTACGAACATCTTGGCTTTATAGTGATTATGGACACAATTTTTATAAAACGATGTTGCGATTAGGTATTGAACGAAGTAACATTTCTGTGGTTAATGATCAGCATGGTATTCCAACATTTGCAAATGATTTAGCTAGAGCAATTCTTCGACTAATACCTCAATTAGATGATGTATCTAAGGGAGTATATCATTACAGTAATACAGGAATTACGACTTGGTACGCTTTCGCGAAAGCAATATTTAAGTACTCAAAATTAGATGTAAAAGTGATGCCTGTTAGTTCTAAAGAATATCCTACAGCTGCAAAACGGCCAAAGTATAGTATCTTGGATTGTACAAAAATTAAAAAAACATTTGAAGTTTATTGCCCTTTTTGGGAAGAGGCACTAAAAAAATGATTTAAAAACATATGCTATTTAACTCTATAGATTTTGTACTGTTTTTGCCTATAGTATTTTTAATCTATTGGGGAGTCGTATATAAATCTATAAAGCTTCAAAACATATTTATTATAGTTGCTAGCTATTTCTTTTATGGTTGGTGGGACTGGCGTTTTTTGTTTCTTATAGCGACAAGTACTTTAGTTGATTTTTTTATTGGAATAGCTCTTGAAAAACAGGACTTACAGAAAAAGCGTAAGGCCTTATTATGGGTGAGTATTCTTACCAATATTGGGATTTTAGGTTTTTTTAAATACTATAATTTCTTTCTTGATAATTTTGTGAATGCATTCTCTCTTTTTGGAAAAGAATTTTCTGCTACAAGTTTACAGATTATAGTGCCTGTTGGTATCAGTTTTTATACGTTTCAAACAATATCTTATAGTGTAGATGTGTATAAGAAGAAGATTTCACCTACAACAGATTTTTTTGCTTTCGCAGCATTTGTATGTTTCTTTCCACAACTGGTCGCAGGACCGATAGAAAGGGCGAAGCATTTACTCCCGCAGTTTAAAAGAAAACGTAATTTTGTTTACGATGAGGGTGTTGATGGTTTAAAACAAATTCTTTGGGGTTTCTTTAAGAAAATGGTGATAGCAGATAATTGTGCTCGATATGCTGACCTTGCTTTCTCAAATACTACAGACTATACTAGTAGTTCACTAGTTTTAGGAGTTTTATTTTTTTCGTTTCAGATTTATGCAGATTTTTCTGGGTATTCCGATATAGCTATTGGAGTAGCTAGACTATTTGGTTTTAATCTTAAACAAAATTTTGCCACGCCCTATTTTTCGAGATCTATCATAGAGTTTTGGCGGCGATGGCATATCTCGCTTTCTACATGGTTTAGAGATTATGTATATATTCCATTAGGAGGAAGAAGAAGTTCTACGATAGGGTTTATTCGTAGTATACTTATAGTTTTTGTTATTAGTGGTTTTTGGCATGGAGCATCTTGGACTTTCATTATTTGGGGGGGGTATCATGCTGTTATGTATTTAATAACCTATTTTTTTGCAAGCAAAGGTCAAGTGAAAAAAAGCGTAACTATTATTGATAAGGTTGTGTGTATTTTTAAGATTATAACTACTTTTTCTGTAGTTTCTATTGGGTGGATATTTTTTAGAGCAAAAAACTTAAATAGTGCTTTTGAATATATAACTCATTTATTTTCAAAATCTCTATTTAGTGTGCCTAACTTTGCAGATATAAGAAGTCTTAGTGTAGTTTTGTTTTTTATAACCTTACTACTAATGATAGAATGGAAAGGAAGAGAAGCACCATATGCTATTAAATATATACTATATAAAAAGCACAAAATTATGCGATGGTCTTTTTACGCGTTATTATTATTCTTTATTGGGATGTATACAAATACGGATGAAATACCATTTATATATTTTCAGTTTTAATTATGAAAAGGTTTATTAAAGACATACTATTATTTATTCCTTTTGCTATAGTTTTTTACTGTATTGGAATTTTTGTTTTTGGTGAAATAATGCCTTCTTTTTTAAAACCTAATTTAAAATCTACTAGGAATATAGGCGGATATACATGTACTCGGCTTAATGAAGTTAAGACAGTTTCTAATGTTGATGTTTTGTTTTTAGGGAGTTCTCATGCATATCGCGGTTTTGATACTCGTATATATAAAGAAAAAGGGATTCATTCGTTTAATTTAGGTACGAGTGCACAAACACCTTTACAAACTAAGTTTTTATTAAACCGTTATTTAGACAAAGTAAACCCTAAAGAAGTTGTATTACAGGTATCACCTTTTATCTTTGCAATTGAAGGAATAGAATCTACTGTGGATATAATTTCTAATGATTTTGTAGATCTGCAATCGGCAACTTTGACCTTAAAACTGAAAGATGTAAATGTGAGTAATGCATTGATATATTCTAGTCTTGAAGATATTTTTAAGAAAAAATCGACATATAAAGAAGAGAGTACATTCGGTAATAAAGTATATATTCCAGGTGGTTATGTAGAAAGTAATGATACTATCTATCGAGGGAATCAGTACATTATCACAGATTTTGAATTTAAAAAAATACAGCTAAAAGCGTTTGATGACATAATTACGCTATTAAAAGACAAAGGTATTACGTATCATTTAGTGTATGTACCAATTACTAAACCTTTATATACTAGCATTTCTAAACAGTTAGATTTTGAATCTTTAATGAATATCTATGGAGGATATCATGATTTTAATAAAATAATATCTCTTGACACTACTTATTTCTATGATAGACATCACCTTAATCAAAAAGGAGCAAAGATTTTTAATAATAAGCTTATAGAAGAATTGAAATTATCACAATAACCAACATGCTACAAATATTAAAATTTAGAAGTATATTCTTACACTATTATCTATTTAAAGACTATATCTTTAAAAGATAATATGATTATATTCAACACCTGAAAATAGCTTATAAACTTGAGGAAAATCATCAAATTATTAATTCTATTAGTTAGAAACTCTCCATTATTTAATGTAAGAGGTTTTAGGAGGGTTAAGTGGTTTTTATATCAAACATATTATCGTTCTCCAGAACTATATGTCGGTGAAAAAGTAATCATTTCGGTGGCACATTCAAATAAAGATGCTCATTTTCTTTGTAAAGGAGAAGTAAATATAGGAGCAGATACATATATTGATTATTCAGGAGGTATTATAATGGGCGATAAAATTGCTATTTCTGAAGGTGTTAAGATTTTTACCCATAATCATCAAATTCATGACGGCCATAAAAACTGGAAACTGAACCCTATTATTTTTTCATCACTAGAAGTTGATGATTATGTATGGATAGGTGCGGGTTCAATTATATTACCTTCTGTGACTCATATAGCTGAAGGATCGATCATTGGAGCAGGTGCAATACTTACAAAAAATACAGAACCGTATGGTGTATATACTGGGAATCCAGCTCAAAAAACGATAAATCGAAGGATTCTAGATTAATGAAAAAGAAGATAGATTTATTAGTTTCATTTGGCATATATGGTATTGGTTTACTGTCATTTCTCATAATTGAAATTGTAATCATAAAAAAGTACAATATTTCTAGTGTTGCAAATTGGTCATTTTATAAGTCTACTATTATTTTAATTGGTTCATTCACACTTTTAGGATATGATCAAGTTTTATTAAGAGATCCTAAATTAATTAAAATTCACTTTAAGAGATTTTTTACAAGAGCTTTAGTTGTCTCGTTGTGTAGTACATTGATAATCTTTTTTGTAAAAGATTATTCTTGGGGAAATGCTTTTTTAATTTTCTTAGGTATTGTACTGTATGGACTTATGAATTATAATACAGCAGCGTCTAGAGCAAATAATAATTTATGGAAATCTCAATTTTCAAAAAACTTTTGGAAATTTTTTATTCTACTTTTATTACTGAGTAACTTCGTTCATGATATATTTTTATGCTTTATTATTGCCTTTAGTCTAACAATAGTTTTCATCTTTTTTTTTAAAGGATATATCTCAAAAAATAATAAAAACCTTACTAATAATATCTCGGTTAATGAAGCAGAGGGGCTGTCTAGAGCATTTTTAATCACTTCTATTACTTTATTGTTAGCAATTTATGGAGAACAATTTTTAATTAATCTCTACGGAGATGAAGTTGCTTCTGCACATTTGTTTAAATATTTTGCTGTTATTACTCCGATTGCATTAAGTTTAAATGGCTTTTTAGGTTTTTATTTAGGTCCAAAAATTATTAGAGAATCAAATTCAAAATCTTATAAAAGTTATAAGTTGTTATTTAACAGAGTGCTCCTTTTTTCTATTTTTAATACGTTGATATCTTCTGTAGTAGGGGTTTTATTTCTTAAATATTACCTAGATATAGATATACTTGATTTTGATTTTTCCTTGATTTTAACTTTATCTGGCGTAAGTTTTATTAGAGGTATTTACGTTACAAATTCTGTTTATGTAGGTTTATATGCCAATAAATCTGAATTATTAGGAGTTGCTAGATATTTCGGAATATTTACTGCCTTATATTTGATTTCTATTGTAGTTGCATTGTTTTTATTTTCAGGTATATTTACAGCGCAAATTATTTCAGTTTTATCATTGATAAACTGGATATCAAGATTTGTTGTTTCAAATATATATATAAAACGTATTCTAAATAAGAAAGCAGTTGTCTGATACTACATTAAAATCAAATGTTATAATTGTTGCACCGCTATCTTCTTTATCCTTAAGAACAAGGCTTTATAAATTAGCACTCTTTTTATTTGAAACCAAATGTCCTCAAATTACGCATATTGCATGGGAGCGTCTTTCTGGAGAATGTATAGAACATAGACTAGATTTCCCAATTAAAAAAAAAATCCTTCTAAAAGGAGGTGGCTACGGTAGCGGTAGAAGTTATTTATATGCATTATGGATGATTAATGTTTTTTTTTATGGATTTAAAATAAAAAAAAATGATGTAGTGTGGGCTTTAGGGTTTGAGAGTGCATTTCCTTTACTGTTGCCTAGTGTGATTAAAGGCTATACATTATGTTTTGATGACGCAGATCGTTTTTCTATGTTGATCAAAAATAAGATGCTTCGATTCATCGTCAAAACATTAGAGTTTTTCACTTCGAAGCTTGTTTATAAACATATCATACCCTCTTTTGAACGTTATAACTTCAACTCTAAAAAATTCTTCTTAGTTGAAAATGTCCCAAGTGAAAAAGTGTTAAAGGAAGCTAAATATATATATGATAATAAGGAATGGAAGAAGTTCTCATTAACAATTAATATTAATGGTTGGCTTTCAAAAAGTAGGGGTATTGCTATTGTTTTAGAATTATGTGATTCTTTAAAAGAATATGATGTAGGTTTTATTATGTCAGGTAAGTTAGACTGCGAAGAGGCTATTGTGCTCTCAAATAAGGAAAATGTACAATATCTGGGAGAAGTATCTAATGAAGAGGCATTAGCTTCGTATTATGCATCAGATTTTGTGTTTACTTATTATGACCCTATTTCTGAGATTAATAGATATGCAGCCTCTAATAAATGGGGAGATGCTTTAAAAACAGGGATAGGTATTATTGTCAATAAAGAGATTATGAGTGCTCAAAAACTCATAGATCAGGAAGTTGCTATTGGACTAGCATATGATGATGTTGAAGGGCTTTTAGAAGAGGTTAAAATGTTGTCTGTAAATAAAGATATACTCGCTTCTATTAAGAAAAAAGCTTTAAGAAATGGAGAAGATATTCCATATTTTGATATTAGCATTAAAAAAATATTTAATACAAATTAAATTTCTGTAACTTAATTGTGGTGATTTTAATTTAAGCATTTGGTTTATAGGGTTTTGTGTGTGTGGTAAAGTTGCGTTTACACTCGTTTTTAAAAATTAGTTTTTAAAATTGAAAAGCTATATATTTGCACCCCCTTATTTTAGCTTGTAAATAACCAATTTTAATAGATTTGAAAAAAGTTCTAATAGTTTTTGGCACACGCCCTGAAGCCATAAAAATGGCGCCACTTGTAAAGGCATTTCAAAAAAATCCAGCAATATTTAATACTAAAGTATGTGTAACAGCACAGCATAGAGAAATGCTGGATCAAGTTTTAGATTTTTTTGATATCGTTCCTGATTTTGATCTTAATCTAATGAAACCAGGTCAAAACCTTTATTCACTTACAGCAGATATTATTACTGGAATGAAACCAGTTCTGGAATCTTTTGATCCAGATTATGTATTTGTGCATGGGGATACTTCGACAACAATGGCTACGAGTATTGCAGGTTTCTATAATCAATCTAAAGTATGTCACATAGAGGCTGGGCTTCGTACAAATGATAAATGGTCTCCATTTCCTGAAGAAATAAACAGACAAGTAACTGGACGTATAGCAGATTTTCACTTTGCTCCAACTGTTACTTCTGAAGGTAATTTACTTAAAGAAAATATACCATCACATCAAATCGTAGTTACTGGGAACACGGTAATTGATGCATTGTTAGAAAGCGTTAATAAAGTTAATAATGATCCTAGTGATCTTATTAAAGATCTTGATGTAAAAATAGGAGATAAAGAAGTGCTTCTAGTTACGGGGCACCGTAGAGAAAACCATGGCGATGGATTTGTTAGAATTTGTGAAGCTTTAAAAGAGATTGCTATTCAAAAGCCTAATCATCTTATTATTTATCCTGTACATCTTAATCCTAAAGTGCAAGAGCCTGTAAAGCGCATTCTTGCAAACGTAAATAATATCATGCTTATAGATCCCTTGGCTTACCAAGATTTCATATGGCTAATGAACAGATCAAAACTCATCATTACAGATAGTGGTGGTGTACAAGAGGAGGCTCCTAGTTTAGGAAAACCGGTACTTGTTATGAGAGATACTACAGAACGACCAGAAGCAGTAGATGCTGGAACGGTAATTTTAGTCGGAACAGATAAAGATTTAATTGTTTCAGAAACTTTAGATTTACTTAATAATCCAGATCGCTTTACTAAAATGAGTAAATTACATAATCCGTATGGAGATGGTAAGGCTTGTGAACGTGTCGTAGAATTTATTAAAAATCAAAAATAATTACATGCAACCAGAAGTAGTAATGATTGGCCTAGGATATATAGGTCTTCCAACAGCAGCTTTAATCGCTTCAAATGGAGTAAACGTTCATGGGGTAGATATCAATCCAAATGTTGTAGAAACAATAAATAGAGGTGAGATACACATTGTTGAACCAGAATTAGATGAGGCTGTAGCAAAAGCTGTAAAAGGAGGATTTCTTAAAGCAGACGTAAAAGCAGTTGAAGCTAATAATTATTTAATTGTAGTTCCAACTCCTTTTAAAGATAAGAATGAACCTGATATATCATTTGTAGAAGCAGCTACTAGAGGGATATTACCTTTATTGAAAAAAGGAGATTTGTATATCATAGAATCTACTTCGCCTGTAGGAACTACAGAGAAAATGATGGATTTGATCTATACAGAACGTCCAGAGTTAAAAGATTCATTATTTATTGCCTATTGCCCAGAGCGTGTTTTACCAGGTAATGTAATGTATGAGCTTGTACATAATGATCGTGTTATTGGAGGTGTGAATGCTGCTAGTACAGAAAAAGCAATTGCTTTTTATAGTAGCTATGTAAAAGGGGAATTACATCCTACAAATGCTAGAACTGCAGAGATGTGTAAACTAGTAGAAAACTCTTCTAGAGATGTGCAAATTGCGTTTGCAAATGAGTTATCTCTTATTTGCGCAAAAGCAGATATTAATGTTTGGGATCTTATTAATCTTGCAAACAAGCACCCTCGTGTTAATATATTACAACCAGGTTGTGGTGTAGGAGGACATTGTATTGCCGTAGATCCTTATTTTATTGTAGCAGATTTTCCTATGGAGTCTCAAATTATTGGTAAAGCAAGAGAGATCAATAATTACAAATCTTTCTGGTGTGCAGAACAAGTGAAAAATGCCAAATTACAATTCCAATTAGATCATGGAAGAAAACCTAAAATAGCAATCATGGGCTTAGCTTTTAAGCCTAATATTGATGATTTAAGAGAGTCCCCTGCAAAATATATTGCTCAAAAAGTTTTACAAGATGCAAATGATGAAGAGTTTTATATCGTAGAACCAAATATTAAAGAACATAAAGTATTTAAGCTAACAGATCATAATAATGCTTTCGCGAAAGCAGATATCGTTGTATATTTAGTAGCGCATGATGAATTTAAATCCTTACCAAAGGATTCTAATAAAATTATTTTAGATTTTGCTGGAGTTATAAAATGATGGATATACTTAATTTAATTGGCAGAAAAGAAGAATTGTTTGTTGAAGACATTCAAAATCATCAACAAATTCTAAAAGAAATAGTAAGTAAAAGTTCATTTTTAGTTCTTGGAGGCGCAGGGACAATAGGACAAGCAGTTACTAAAGAAATTTTTAAGCGCAATCCTAAAAAAATACATGTTGTAGATATAAGTGAAAATAACCTTGTAGAGTTAGTTAGAGATATTCGTAGTTCTTTAGGATATATTGAAGGCGATTTTCAGACATTTTCTTTAGACATTGGATCAAGAGAATATGATACATTTATAAATCAAGATGGGAACTATGATTATGTCTTAAATCTTTCTGCATTAAAACATGTGAGAAGTGAGAAAGATCCTTTTACATTAATGCGGATGATTAATGTAAACATTTTTAATACAGAGAAGACTCTTAAACAATCCATTGCTAAAAATGTAAAAAAATACTTTTGCGTTTCTACAGATAAGGCCGCAAATCCAGTTAATATGATGGGTGGTTCTAAGCGTATTATGGAAATGTATTTGATGAAGTATAGTAATGATATAAAGATATCTACAGCAAGATTTGCAAACGTAGCTTTTTCTGATGGATCATTACTTCATGGTTTTGATCAACGGATTAAGAAAAAACAACCAATAGTAGCTCCTTTAGATGTCAAACGATATTTTGTAGTCCCTAAAGAATCAGGAGAACTATGTCTTATGTCTTGTATATTTGGAGAAAATAGAGATATCTTTTTTCCAAAGCTTGATGATAATTTACACTTAATTTCATTTGCAGACATTGCGGTGAAATATCTTACTCAATTAGGATATGAGCCTTTTTTATGTAAGAATGAAGATGAGGCTCGTGCTTTAATGTCTAGCCTTCCAGAAGAAAAAAAATGGCCTTGTTATTTTTCTAAAAGTGATACTACGGGAGAGAAAAGCTTCGAAGAATTTTTTACAGATGAAGAGGTTCTTGATTTAGAACGTTTTTCAAAGCTTGGAGTTATAAAAAATGAAGCAATATATGATGAGCATTTGATTGATCTTTTTGATGAAAAAATTAATCATATGAAAGAAGAGGGTAGGTGGACAAGAGTAGAAATTGTTAATTTGTTTCATAAATTAATTCCAAATTTTGGACATAAAGATTTAGGAAAGTTTTTAGATAGTAAGATGTAGTTTATGGATGAGAAATTTATTGACTTTATACAAGAAAATTTTAAAAGTAAAGATTTTATACCTCTTCATCCTCCAGTCTTTATTGGTAATGAAAAAATATATCTTAATGATTGTATAGATTCCACATTTGTGTCCTCTGTTGGACCATATGTAAATCGTTTCGAAGAAGAATTTGCTGAATTTACACAGACTAAAAAAGCTACAGCAGTAGTAAATGGAACTTCTGCTTTGCATGTAAGCTTAAGATTATCTGGAGTTTCTGCAGGTGATGAAGTAATAACACAAGCACTAACCTTTGTTGCAACCACAAATGCTATCGTTTATGCAGGTGCAGCTCCTGTTTTTGTAGATGTAGATAGAGACACTATGGGGCTTTCACCAGTAGCTCTTAAATCATTTTTAGAAGAATTTGCCGAAGTAAAACCTACAGGGACTTTTAATAAATTTTCAGGAAAACGTATAGCGGCTTGTATGCCTATGCATACATTTGGTTTTATGTGTAGAATAGATGAAATTGTAAATATTTGTAATCTTTATAATATTCCAGTTGTTGAAGATGCGGCAGAATCATTAGGTAGCTCCTATAAGGGAAAATCATCTGGTAGTTTTGGCTTAGTATCTGGATTTAGTTTTAATGGGAATAAAATAATTACAGCAGGAGGTGGTGGTGCTATTGTAAGTAATGATATAGAATTATCTCAGAAAGCGAAACATCTTACTACTACAGCAAAAGAACCTCACCCTTGGGAATACGTTCATAATGAACTAGGTTATAACTATAGAATGCCTAACATAAATGCAGCTTTAGTCTGTGCCCAACTGGAAAAATTTCAAGAAATTCTTACTAAGAAAAGAAATTTATATGACGTTTATAAAAATAACCTTGTTGATTTTGGACTACAAATTGTAGAAATACCAGAAGATACCAAATGGAATTATTGGTTGATGAGTGTTCTTTTAGATAATAAAAAAGAAAGAGATGAGTTTTTGAAATTCACAAATTCAAAAGGAGTTATGACAAGGCCTATTTGGCAACTTATGTTTAAACTACCTATGTATGAAAATTGTCAACGAGATAAACAAGAGAATGCTTTGTTTTTAGAAGAAAGAATTGTTAATATCCCTAGTGGAGTGATATTATAAAATAATGAAGGACATCTATATTTTTGGTTACTCAGGACATTCTTATGTCGTTCTTGATACGCTTAAAAAAGAATCATTTAACGTTTTAGGATATTTTGATAAGATTAAGAATCCTACTTCTGATTTTTTTAGCATTCCATATTTAGGTTATGAAAAAGATGTAGATTTAAAATCTATTGTAGCATCAGCTTTTGTTTTTCCAACAATAGGTGACAATATTTTAAGAAAAAAAATTATAAGTACCTTTGATGATAATCAATTATCTCAAACAGTAATATTCGACAATTCAGCTATTTTATCATCAAGAATAGAAATTGGTAACTCTACATATATTGCTCCTGGTGCTATTGTAAATGCGTATTCTACAATAGGAAAAGGGTGTATTATTAATACAGGTGCTGTACTTGAACATGAAGTAGTTATAGGGGATTATAGTCATATAGCTCCAAATGCTGTCTTAACGGGTGCCGTAACTGTTGGTAATGAGTCTTTTATAGGAGCTAATTCAGTTATAAATCCAGGAGTTATTATAGGAGATAATGTAATAATAGGCTCTGGAACTGTTGTGTTAAAAGATGTTCCAAGTAATACAAAGGTTGTAGGTAACCCTTCTAGGAAGTTATAAGAGAAGCTATAATTGGTGATAATACTCAATTAAATGTAATCCCATAAAGAAAATAATAATTCATTAGTTGCTATTATTAAAGTAATTTAAACCTAAATGATGAAGGATAAAAGAATAAAATCTATTAGTATTGATAGCTCAGTTACTTTGATTAATGCCATGAAGCATATGGATGATGTCGATAGAAAGTCACTTTTGGTATTTCAAGATGACTTTTTTCTAAATATCCTTAGTATAGGTGACATCCAAAGAGCAATTCTTAATAAAAAAGATTTAAATATTCCTGTTTCTCAGGTCTTAAGAACTAATACTAAGGTGGTGAGTTTAAATACACCTTTAGAAGAAGTTAAAAAACTAATGAAATCTTTTAGGATGGAAATTCTTCCTGCAGTAGGAGTAAATAACCATCTTGATGATGTATACTTTTGGGAAGATTTGTTTATAAATAATAATCTTACAGAAGATATTAATCTAAACTTACCAGTTGTTATTATGGCTGGCGGTTACGGTACTCGAATGAGACCCTTAACACATGTTATACCTAAACCTCTTATTCCTTTAGGAGAAAGTAGTATGATAGAACATATAATTGATCGCTTTCAAAATGTAGGTTGTAATAATTTTTTTGTATCAGTAAACTATAAAGCAGATATGATACAATTTTATTTTAACGACATAAAAGATAAATCATATGAGATAGAACTTTTTAGAGAAACAAAACCATTAGGAACAGCGGGGAGTCTTCATCTTTTGAAAGGAAAAATTAATTCACCTTTTTTTGTTTCTAATTGTGATATCTTAATTAATGATGATTATGACGCTATATATAAATATCATAAAGAAAATAATAATGAATTGACAATGGTTTCTGCTATAAAAAATTATCCAATTGCTTACGGTACTTTAGAGACCTCTAGTGATGGAGTTTTAGAAGCACTACAAGAAAAACCAGAGCTTAATTTTCAAATTAACACAGGATTTTATATAGTAGAACCACATCTTATTAACGAGATACCTGAGAATAAATTTTTTCATATAACTCACCTTATAGAAAAACTACTAGAAGAAAAGAGAAAAGTTGGTGTTTTTCCAATTAGTGAAGGGTCTTGGATGGATGTAGGTCAATGGGATGAGTATAACAAGACTTCTACGAAACTTGGTTTTGAGGGATTTAGCTTTTAATTGAATTATAATTTCTATAAAATGAAATCTTTAAAAATTAGAAAAGTTCAGTTGTTTATACTCCTTATTTTTCTTTTGCCTCAGGCAAATGATTATAGAGTTTACTTTTCTTCAATTTTAATTTATGCAATTTTATTTTTTTTTAATTTAAAAATTGTTAAGTCTAATTTTATAGCTAGAGTTTTTCTATTTGGTTTCATGTTTGTTTCATTCTTTACAATGTTTCGTTTCTTTACTATTGTACCTGCAAATTATAAAGATTTTACAGAATTAGGAAGATTATTACTTCCTACTTATATGGTTCTCATGTTACCATTTTTTAAAGATTTTAAAATCAAAGATTTACTTATGCCTCTTAGTATCATAGTGAGCATTGATTTCTTTGTGTCTTTATTAGAGTTCTTTTATCTACAAACATCTAGCTCTTCTATTTACCAATTTGTAAAGACTAACTATTGGGCTACCCAGCACTGGCATTCTTCTTATAGGAGTAAAGGACTGACTCCTGGTCCAGGACAGCATGCTATTTTTGGAGTTTTTATGTTTGTATTATTTCTATCGAATTACTTATTTAACAAAAATCAAATGACAAAGAAAAATATTGTTTTTATTTTAATGACAATGTTTATTATAGCTTCTTCACTTTCTAGAACAGGTGTTGTTTGTATGATAATTTCTTTTATTTTCCTTATTTATTTTTATAGCAAAAAAGTAACTAGTATTAAACAGGGATTTTCATTAGTTGCCATATTGTTTTTATTTATAGGCATAGGTGGTTATTATGCAAAAAAGAATAGCGCAAATTTAGAAAGAGTAAGCTTAGTGTTTACAGAGGGAACCAGTAATCGTTCTTTTACAGCACGAGTGGATAATTGGGGAGAATTAGTGGATGTTGCACTTACAAAAGAACCTGGCTATTTATTGATAGGTTGGGGAAAAGAATTTTTTGGAGAAATTGCTCATCAGACAGATAACGAATTTGTATTTATACTTTTGTTTTACGGCCTGATCTTTTTGATGTTTTTTGTTTTGTTTACATTAAGATATTTAATTAAAACGTTATTCCTTAATAAGAAAAGAGATTTTATTAGTTTAACTATATGCACTCTTATAGTTGTAGGTTATATTTTTGCAATACCATCTTCTTTCTTTTTTTATGTTCAAAATCTTGTCTTATTTACATTATTATTAATCATAGACTATCATAATAAAACTGATAAACTTAAAGACATCCAATCACAATCCTTATTATGAAAATTGCAATGATAGGTCCAGGGTATGGACATAATATAAAACCTTTTTTGGATTATTTTGAAACAGATATATCTCACAGTCTTGATTTTTATTATCATACAAATGATTTCTTAATAGAGAAGTATGAAAAGATAAACTTTTTTTCTACACCAAAAAGGATTAATTATCTACTGAAACATATTAAATCTTATGATGTAATATGGTTAATGGGAGGGGGTAGATTAATGTATCTATTATATTTTATTTTACTATTTAAGAAAAAGAAATCTCATGCAATACTCCATATCTGGAGTGAAGATTTACCTAGATCAATAATGCAGAAAAGTTTTATGGGTATATTCAAAAAAATAATGGTAAGTAATTTCACTATTATTAATTGTAATTGGTTTGGTACAGCTAATATTTTTAAAGGAAAAATTAAAAATAAAGTACAAGTGAATGCTTTGGGAATGGTCAATGATTACTTTTTAGATATTGATAGTCCTGATCGTGATTTAAAAAAGATCCTCGATAAAATTGACAATAATACATATAATTTTTACTACCCAAAATCTTTTACAAAATCTAGTAGACATGACCTTGTAATAGAGGCGGCCAACATCCTTAAGGAAAAAAATAAGTTAAATTTTAAAATTTATTTCTGGGAAGGTAATGTAGTAGATATAGCATTTAAAAAAAATGTATTAAATCTTATAGATAAATATGATTTGAGCTCTTATGTAATATTACTCAAAAAGGATAAGTTTTATTCAACAGAAGAGTTCAATCTTTTATGGGGGAAAATGGACTGTGGCTTACAAATCGCTGAATATGATCAAATATCAAATACAGTTTTTGAACCGCTAATAAATGAAAAAGATATCATAATAAGTGATATTGAACCTTATCGTTATCTTGAGCATTATTTTGGATTTAAATTAGTATTAACACCTCTGAAAACCAAGGACATTGCTATTAGAATGGAAGGAATGATCACAGGAAAAATGCGTACGGATATAAAGGAAAAAAGCGATATAAAGAAAAGCATTTTAGAAAAGTATCGATTTGAAACAAATTTTAATTCAAATTTAAAAAAACTTGAAAAAGATTTATAATATTTTTTTGAATGTTTGGAATAAAGGTTTTTTCCATGTTCTTATTGCAAATTTTTTATTTGCACTAGTAGCATTTGGATCTCAACTTTTAGTTGCAAAATTTTTAACAGAGGAAGAGTTAGGTTTTATAAAAATATTCCAAAGTTATATTCAAATTTTAGGAATTTTAGCTGGTTTTGGATTTAGTACTTCTACATTAATTTTATGTGCAAATCCAAAAAATGATTTTCGTAAAGAAGATATTTTTAGGACATCATTATATGCTGTATTAATTGGTTCTTTCTTTTTATGGTTTTTATTTTTAATACTTAATTATTTTAATTTAACTACTAACATTAATGCTCTAAAAGAGTTGTTTTTTGTTTTTTCATTTGTAATTATTTTAAATGCAGTTATTGCTGTTTTTACTGCATATTTCCAAGCAGCACGTGTATTTAAAAAGTATGCACAACTCTTACTTATTTCTAAAATCACTTCTCTTGGTTTTATAGTATTGTTTACTTATTGGTATGGGATTGATGGTTTTATGCACGGATTATGGGTAGGTTTATTTTTTAGCCTTCTTTTAAATATAATTTATATAAAAAGGATTTTTAAAATTAAACTTAAAGCTAAAATTGAAGAATTTAATCTTAAGATTAGAGAACAGTTTCAAATAGGTTTACACGGACTAGGCGCAAATATCTTTGGGAATCTTACAATCCATATGGATATTATTATATTAAGTTTTTTAATGGCAGAAAATCCTAAGTTAATCGGTCAATATAGCTTTGCGACAATTTTTATTACAGGATTGAGTATGGTTCAAGGAACTATAGTTCAGGTTTCTACACCTTATTTTTCTAAACATCTAGAAAGTAAAGAAGTGTTAAGATCCATTTATTCAAAATATAATATTTTACTTTTTGGCTTATCAATTTTGATATTATTATTAATGTATATCACATTGCCTATTTTAATTAATTATTTTTATTCATCAAAATTTGATAGTTCTTTGTGGTTTTTAAAATTATTATTAATAGCATGGTTTTTTAGAAGTTTAAATTCTATTAATATCTCTCTTTTATTATCATTAGGTAAAACAAAAACACTTAATATTATAAACCTTATTTCAGCAATACTAGTTGGAATCACTTCTTATATTTCGATTAGGTTCTTTTCAATAGATATTATGTTATATTCTATGATTTCTATTTCTATTTTAATTACACTTCTAACATATTTTCATATAAGATTTAAAAAGTTAATACTATAAATAAGATGAAAATTAAATTGTTTGTTTCCGAAGTAATTTTTGTGTTTATAATTATCTTCTTGTTTAATGCCTGCGCTTCTCAAAAAGTATTTGATAGTCAAATAGATAAGTCTAAACCATTAAAGAAAAAAGTAACTAAAACATATCCAATCTCACGTGATCTTGAAATTCTGAAATATAATAAAGGTGAATATACGGCCCCTATAAATAGTATTAAAGAAGATGTCTCACATGTTGAAACCGTTTTATTAGGAGAACGATTGGTATTATCAATAACCATAAAAGCAGAACCTAATAAAAATGGTGTTTATAAAATACAATTGAATGATAATAGATTTTCATATTTTAAAGTATTTAGGATTATACCAATAAGTAATTGGTATGTAGAAGGGAATGCATATAAAAAAGAGCTTGAATATATACCAGATGCTTTATATGCATTACCTCAAAAAAGTTCAAATAGTTTTGTGTTTAATAAAGAACCAAATGAGGCTGTACAGCTTTTTATAGAATTAGAAGCAGCAGAACCTTTAGATGATATGGTAGCTTTTTCGATCTACGATATACTTGATAAGAGTAGTAAAGATATTCTGTTTCCTGTAAGAGTACTAAAGACTAAAAAAGATGCATTAAATACTTTACCAAGTGTTATATTTAATTATGTGAATTTATCAAGTAATGATATGCCTGTAGAAACATGGATTCAAACAGGACTTAGTGATTTACAGGTTAATTATGTACCTACTATTTATTTCGATAAACAAGGAAACGCACTTACTTCTATAGATCTTACTACAGCTTCATCAACTGGTTTTAGAAATACTGCGTATCCATGGATAAAAAAAGGAGGAAATATTTTATTATTTTGGGATAATAGATATGATAAAATTGCTCCTTTAAAAACAGGAGGTTATATTAAACCTTTCACAATTCCATGGAAAAAGGCATATAAACATTTAGTATTAAAAACTTTTGAAGATTTAAAGAATAAATTCCCCTCTACTAATCCTGATCAAATTAGTATTTATCTTGCTGATGAATTGGCTGGTTTTGAAAGATCAGATAAAAAATATACACTAGCTCAATTACAAGACCTTGCTGTATTTATAGAAAACGAATTACCTGATTTTAAGACACTTATTACTTATGGATATTTATCAGATAGCAAATCTGTGAAAATGTTATCAGGTATAGATATCCATATGCCTCATATACAATTGCCTGAACTTAAGAAGTATAAGGCCTTTGAAGTAGAGCCGCAATCAGTATATAAATCTTTAAAAAATAAATCAGGTGAAAAATGGATGTATAGTGTAGAAACAGGTAAATCATCTCCTTTATATAAATTTAGATACTATCCTATGATTGCAGTTGCTTATCAATATGAAGGCTATAGTTGGTATGCTTTTGCAGATCATGCAGGCTCTACTTGGGATGCAACAGATGGGAATAGACTGGATTATTCTTTATATTATCATGCGGAACCAAAAAACAGTATTTACTCATATTGGAATAAAAGAATTGGTACTAGTGATTACTTAACATCATCTCTGAGGTTAAAAGCTATAGAAAGAGGACTTATTAGTGCACGTATTTTGAAAACTTTAATTAGTCAAGAATTATTACTATCAAAAAAACAGTTAATAGAATTAAAAAATATTATAGAAAACCTTAGAGAGTACGATATTACCTCTCCACAAAAACCTTTATTTACAAAGTATCATAATGATAGCTATGGAGATATTGAAAGACGTTTAAGAATTTTATATAATGAATTTAAAATGAGTAAACGTTAAAATAAGTTTATTCTAGAGAAGGAGTAATCATTAAAGAAAAGTTTATAGTCATAATATGAAAAATAATTATTGTTTATGAAAATTGATAGAGTAAATAACTTTGACCTTATTAGGCTTTTAGCAGCTATACAAGTTGTATTATTTCATTCTTATGAACATTTACAAATTAAGGCACCAGCATTTAAATTTTTGTCTGCCTTTTTTTTAGAATTTTTTCCAGGTGTTGCTATTTTCTTTTTTATAAGTGGCTTTTTAATATATGCTTCTTTCGACAGGAATAAACAGTATTTAAAAAAATATTTTAAGAATAGGGTTTTAAGAATATTTCCAGCATTATGGATTTGTCTTATTATAACAATTATTTTATTAGTGCTTGACTTTCCAGGGAAATGGAATAATTTCTTTGAACAATCACATATAATTGAATGGTTTTTTGCACAATCATCCCTTTTCCAGTTTTATACTCCGGATGAATTACGTTATTGGGGGGTAGGGACACCAAATGGAAGTCTTTGGACAATTACTGTTGAATTTCAGTTTTACCTTGTAATACCTTTTCTGTATTATTTTATTAATAAGTTTAAAAATTCTCTAATACCATTAGCATTAATACTTATTGTCTCAATTGCTGTTAATTTTTATATAGGCACTATCCCTAATGAATATTTAACAAGAAAACTTGGAGCTGTATTTGTTCTCCCATATCTGTATTATTTTCTAATTGGTGTAGGTTTTTATATTCATTGGAATAAAATTAAAACACTATTTGAAAACACTTTTTTGAAATGGTTTATATTGTATTTAGTTTTTATGTATATAACAAAATCTTGGTTGGATTTTGATACAGCGTCTTATTGGATTAAATCTCCATTAAATATAATTGCTTCTTTACTACTAGCTGGGGTTACTTTTTCCGCAGCGTTTACAAAAGGGACTATCAGTTCTAGAATTTTAAAAGGAAATGATATTTCTTATGGGATTTATATTTATCATATGTTAGTAGTAAACTTTATGGTGGAAAGAGGACTTGAAGGAAATACAATTTATATTTTTATAGTTCTTCTGATGACAATAATTTTGGCTACTTTTTCTTGGAAGTTTATAGAAAAACCAGCATTAAGTTTCAAAAAAGTTAAACCGCATAAAAATAGTAATTAATTTTCTATAAAATTTTAATGTTTAATTAGATACGAAAGAGATTAAATATAAATTGTTTATACCAAATAAGTTTAGGATTTTTGCATCCTGAAAATAAGATTAAATTATCATATGAAACAAATTATACAGTCCTTTAAAACAGGGGAAACTATATTAGAAGAAGTACCTGCACCACAAGTAAAAAATGGACAAGTACTTATACGAACAACAAAAAGTTTAGTTTCTTTAGGAACAGAACGTATGTTAGTAGAGTTTGGTAAATCTAATCTTATAGCCAAAGCTAGGCAACAGCCAGATAAAGTAAAACAAGTTTTAGACAAAATTAAGACAGAAGGTTTAATGCCTACCTTAGAAGCTGTTTTTAATAAACTAGGAGAACCTTTACCATTAGGATACTGTAATGTTGGTATTGTAGAAGCTGTCGGGCAAGGAGTTTCCGAGTTTAAAGTAGGGGACAGAGTAGCCTCAAACGGACCTCATGCTGAGTTTGTGTCTGTACCAAAGAATCTAGTTGCTTTAGTTCCAGAAGGCGTATCTGATGAGGAAGCTTCTTTTACAGTAATAGGAAGTATAGGTTTGCAAGGAATTCGTTTATGTAACCCAACCATAGGAGAAACTATTGTAGTGACTGGAATGGGGCTTATAGGCCTTATGACTGCTCAATTATTACGAGCAAATGGCTGTAAAGTTATTGGAATTGACTTTGATCAATCTAAACTTGATATGGCTAAGCAATGGGGTATTGAAACTATTAACCCTGGAAAAGGGGACGACCCTGTAAAATCAGTATTAGAGCTTACAGATAATATAGGGGCAGATGGTGTTATTATCACAGCCTCTACAAAAACAAATGATGTTATAGCACAAGCTGCTCAAATGTCACGTAAGCGTGGAAGAATAATTCTAGTAGGCGTTATAGGACTTGATATTAGTAGAGCTGATTTTTATGAAAAAGAATTAACTTTTCAAGTTTCTTGTTCATACGGACCAGGACGTTATGATGATAATTATGAATCTAAAGGTCAAGATTATCCTTTGTCATTTGTAAGATGGACAGAACAACGTAATTTTCAAACAATCCTTAATGCTATTCAATCTTCAGATATTGATGTAAAACCATTAATAACAGAGGTTATAGATTTAGACGATTACCTAAAAATATATGGTGAGATTGGAAATTCAAAATCAATAGCTTCTATTTTAAATTATAAAGATGCTGTCTATTCTAATGATATTGTAGTAAATGAAACACGTAAAAATAATTCTAACTCTAATGGTTTAGCTATTGTAGGAGCGGGTAATTTTACAAAAATGACGATGCTTCCTGCCATAAAAGGGACCAATGCAAACCTTTCACATATTATAAGCTCTGGAGGCGTATCTGGCACAGCACTCGCTAAGAAATTTGAAATCACAAATAGCGCGACAGATTACGAGGCTGTTTTACAAGAAAAGGACGTAAATACAATTGCAATTACGACAAGACATAATTTGCATGCTCCAATGGTAATTAAATCATTAGAAGCTAATAAAAATGTGTTTGTAGAAAAACCATTAGCACTTAATGAAGAAGAACTGGATGCTATTACAAAGGCCTATAAGAATACAAATAGTACCTTAACAGTAGGTTTTAATAGAAGATTTTCTCCATATGCTGTAAAGATGAAGTCCTTATTGGGTAACTCAAATACACCTATACACGTTGTTGCAACCATGAATGCAGGGATGATTCCTGCAAATGTATGGGTACACGATCTAAAAGTAGGAGGTGGACGTATTATTGGTGAAGCTTGCCACTTTATTGATTTGATAAGCTATTTTACGGGGAGTAAAGTAATTTCTGTCTGTATGAATGCTATGGGTAAAGCTCCAGAAGAGAATACAGATAATGCAACACTTTTACTTAAGTATGCAAACGGATCAAATGGGGTCATTAACTATTTTGCAAATGGTAGTAAAACATATTCAAAAGAACGTGTTGAAGTATATTCTCAAGAACGCACATTAATATTAGATAACTGGCGTAATTTAAAAGGTTTCGGTTTCAAAGGCTTTTCAAAAATGAAATCTAAAATGGATAAAGGACATAAAAGTCAGTTTGAACTTTTAGTGAAGCAAATTAATAATGGAGGAGAAGCATTAATTCCTTTCGATGAATTAATTAATACAACAAAAGCTTCTTTTGCAGCCATAGAAAGTCTCAAAACAGCCGCTTGGGTAGATGTTGAATAAATTAAAACGATTAATAGACCTCTTTAAAAATATGGGGATGCGATATGTTGCATTTAGAGTGCATTATATGGTATCTTCAAAATTAGGGTTTCATAAAAGTAAATTTCCAACCTCACCAGATTCTAAAACTTTTATCACATTTGAAGATTGGCGCAATAATACCCCAATCTTCTTTTTTGATGGGAAAGAAAATATTCCATTAACAGCTAAGGAAAGTGAAGCTTTAAAAATACGCTTTCGCGAAAATAAACAAGGCACCTTTACCTTTTTTAGTAGTAAGAAGCATGATCTTGGGGCTACCTATAATTGGATTGTAAATCCCTCTACAGGTTATAAATACGACATCACAAAACATTGGTCAGATATAGAAGATCTATCTTCTGAAGCAGGTGATATTAAGTATGTTTGGGAAAAAGCTCGTTTCTCTTATCTATACGATATTATAAGACACGATTATCATAATGATAGTGATCAAGCTGCCTTTGTGTTTTCTGAAATCGATAATTTTATAAAAAGCAATCCTATAAATTTAGGACCTAATTATAAATGTAGTCAAGAAATAAGTTTGCGTATACTTAATTGGACGTTTGCATTGTACTATTATAAAAACTCTGAATTTTTAACTCCAGAACGTTTTGATAGTATTATGAATAGCATATACTGGCAATTACATCACGTTTATAATAACATTAATTTCTCTAGAATTGCCGTTCGTAATAATCACGCAATTACAGAAACTTTAATGCTGTACATATCCGGATTACTTTTTCCTTTTATACCCGAAACTAAAAAATGGAGTAGGCAAGGTAAAAAATGGTTTGAGCAAGAAGTAAATTATCAAATTTATGATGATGGTACTTTTCTTCAATTTTCTATGAATTATCATAGAGTAGCTGTGCAATTACTTACTTGGGGAATCCGTTTGTCACAACTGCATAATGATACATTCACAAAAGCAGTGTATGAAAAAGCAAAGAAATCACTTGATTTTTTAGAAGCTTCTCAAGATCCTGTATCTAAACAATTACCCAATTATGGATCTAATGATGGAGCATTATTTTTTAAATTAACAGATGATGATTATCGTGATTATCAATCACAATTAGATGATTTGAGAGCTGTTTTAGGCGGGACAGTTAGACAAAATTCAGAAAGTCAATGCTGGTACGGTTTACAAAACCTTAAAGTAGATTCTACTAGAAAAGATGGTATCTTTAGCTTTCGCGAAAGCGGATACGATATTATTCAAGAAGAAGATGTTAAAACATTTCTTCGTTGTGGATCCTATAAAGACCGCCCATTTCAAGCAGATAATCTGCATTTAGATTTGTGGGCAAATGGTATCAACTATATATGGGATGTGGGGAGTTATCTATATAATACAGATGAAAAAACCGTAAATTACTTTGTAGGAACTCCAGGACACAATACAGTAAGTGTAAACGGCGAGAATCAAATGCTGAAGGGTAATCGATTTATATGGTATAATTGGATTAAAGAAGCTCAAAGTTCAGTTACTGAAGAAGAAGATAGATATATTTTTAAAGGTACTATACAAGCTTTTAAGCATATAGGTAAACGTCAACATACTAGAACTGTAACTAAGTTTAAAGGAAAATTAGAATGGCATATTGAAGATGAAATTTCTCCTTTAAAAGAAGAAGATACTATGATACAATATTGGAATGTAAATCCTATTGTTGCAGATAAAATAGCTGTAAAAGCATTTGATGATAAGAACAAAGAACTAATAGCTAAAGAAGATACACTATGGTATTCAGTATATTATGGTGTTAAAACACCATCCATACGAACCTCTTTTGAAACAACCGCTCCTAAAATCAAAACAATAATAACGATTCTAACCTAACCATTTATGCGCATACTTTTATTACATCAATATTTTCTTGAAAAAGATGAAGGAGGGGGATCTCGTTTTAACGAGATGACAAAAGTATGGAGTTCACTAGGATATAAGATAACGGTACTCTCAGGTATGGTAAGTTATACAACTGGGAAAAAACCTGAACGATATAAAAAGAAATACTTTTATAAGGATGAAAATTTTTACGATCAAGTAGATGTTATAAGAAGTCATGTATCTGAAAGTTATAATACCAATTTTATAGGGAGGTTATGGGGCTATTTTTCTTTTGTATTTTCTTCTACTTATGCAGGTTTATTCAAAACTAAAGGAAAATATGATGTAATTGTTGTTACATCACCACCATTGTTTGTAGGTATTACCGCAGTAATATTATCTCTCTTTAAAAGATTGCCTATTGTTTTTGAAGTACGAGATTTATGGCCTGAATCGGCAATAGATACAGGAGTTTTGAAAAATAAACTCATTATAAAAATGGCGTATTGGTTTGAAAACTATATTTATAAAAAAGCAAAACTAATTAATGTCCTAACACCCGCTTTTAAAACTAAATTAATAGAAAAAGGAGTCCCAGAAGAAAAAATTATTTTTATTCCTAATGCGGCAGATTTTACATTAGCTGAGCAAATTCAAAAAAGTGATTTTGATGCCGATACATTTAAAAAAGAGTTAGGATTAGAAGGAAAGTTTGTAATTACATATGTAGGTGCTCATGGTGTTGCAAATCATTTGATACAATTAGTAGATGCTGCTGAGCAATTACAAGATACTTCGGTTGTTTTTCAGTTAATAGGATCTGGAATGAAGAAGCAAGAGTTACAAGACGAAGTGAAAAAACGTGGGTTATCTAATATTATTTTTAGAAATGCAGTACCTAAAGCCGAAGTTTTTAAATATATCCTAGCATCCGATATGGGAGCTTCTGTTCTTAAAAATGTAGATACTTTTAAAACTATTTATTCGAATAAAACCTTTGATTATATGTCATGTAAACGTCCTGTTTTTTTAGCTATAGATGGTGTTTCTAGAGAACTTGTAGAAAAGGCAGATTGTGGTATTTATGTAGAACCAGAAAATATAGATGATATCGTATTAAAGTTAAAAAAGATACTTCAAGATAAAGAGTCGCTTTCTTTGAGTGGGATTAATGGCTATGAGTATGCAAAAAAACACTTTGATAGAGGGGTGCTTGCTCAACAATACGTTAATCATCTGCAAACCGTTGCACGATAAAAAATAGAAGCGTTACTTTGCACTAAGAGTATATAGCGATGTATAAAAATTTCTTTAAACCTTTATTTGATATAATCACAGCGTTTATTGTCCTGTTGTTAGTGAGTCCTATATTCATTTTTGCGATGCTTAGTTTACTTGTTGTGAATGCGGGTTCTCCGTTTTTTATACAAAAGCGACCCGGAAAAAATGGACGTATTTTTAGTATTGTTAAACTAAAAACAATGACCGATGCTAAAGATGAGAATGGTAATTTGTTACCAGATGCCGATCGACTTACAAAAGTAGGACGTATTATACGTAAAACATCTTTAGATGAAATCCCTCAACTGTTTAACGTACTTAAAGGCGACATGAGTCTTGTTGGACCTAGGCCATTATTACCATCTTATTTAGAACTATATTCTCAAGAACAAGCAAGAAGACATCATGTAAAACCAGGAATCACTGGTTGGGCGCAAGTAAATGGAAGAAATTCTATAAGTTGGGAAAAGAAATTTGAGTTAGACGTTTGGTATGTAGATCACCTTTCGTTTTTATTAGATTTTAAAATTATGCTGCTTACTGTAAAAAAAGTATTTTTAAGTGAAGACATTAATACAGAAGGAGTAGCAACAACAAAACCATTTAAAGGCAGCTTATGATCACACTATATGGAGCAAGCGGACATGCTAAGGTGATTATAGATATTATTCATAGTAATAATGAGTCTATACACCATATCATGGATGACAATAAAAATATAGAAGAGCTTATAGGATACCCAGTACTGACACCATGTGAGAAAAAATGCAAAAATGTAATTATAGCTATAGGTGATAATAAAATACGCAAACGTATAGTAACTACATTAAATGCTACATATAGTAAAGCTGTTGTTCATAAAAGTGCTATCGTAGGTTCTCATGTAATTATAAACGAAGGTACTGTAGTTATGGCCAAGGCAGTTATAAACTCTAGTGCAAAAATAGGTAAGCATAGTATTGTAAACACCGCTGCTATTATAGAGCATGATGTCATTATAGAAGATTATGTTCATGTTTCACCGGGCGCTATTATAACGGGTGGAGTTACAATAGGTGAAGGGAGTCATATAGGAGCTGGAGCGGTTATACTTCCTAATATAAAAATTGGCAAAAATGTTATTATAGGAGCTGGAGCAGTAGTCGTTAAGGATATAGAAGAAGAGGTGGTAGCTATAGGTAATCCAGCAAGAATTCTTAAAAAGAATACAAACAATGAATGAAACAAAAATATGGTTGTCTTCTCCACATATGGGAGGAACAGAACAGAACTATGTAAATGAAGCTTTCGATACAAATTGGATCGCTCCATTGGGCCCTAATGTAAATGGTTTTGAAAACGATTTAAGTGCCTATCTTAATAACAACCCTGTAGCTGCATTGAGTTCTGGAACTGCCGCACTTCATCTAGCATTATTACAGTGTGGTGTTGGACAAGGAGATGAAGTGATTTGTCAATCATTTACATTTTCTGCAAGTGCAAATCCAATTACATATTTAGGGGCTACTCCAGTTTTTGTAGATAGTGAAGACGTAACGTGGAATATTTCTCCTAAATATTTAGAAGAAGCTATTACTGATCGCATAGCAAAAGGGAAAAAACCAAAAGCAATAGTTGCTGTGCATTTATATGGTATGCCTTATTTAGTAGACGAAATACATGCAATTGCCAATAAATATGTAATCCCTGTTGTAGAAGATAGTGCCGAAGCATTAGGGTCTACCTATAAAGGAAGAAACTGTGGTACTTTTGGTACTTATGGTGTTTTATCTTTTAACGGAAATAAAATTATTACTACAAGTGGAGGCGGAGCTCTTGTTTGTCCATCAGAAGAAGCAAAACAGCATACTGTATTTTTAGCAACACAAGCCCGTGACGATGCTCCGCATTACCAGCATAGTAGTATAGGCTATAACTATAGGTTAAGTAATATATCTGCCGGAATAGGCAGAGGACAAATGGAAGTGCTGGATAAGCACATAAACCTTCGTAGACAGATGAATTCTTTTTATCAAGAGCTTTTTGAAAAATACGATGGTATTACTGTATTTACAGAACCTAATGAAGATTTTTATAGCAACCATTGGTTATCAGCAATTTTAGTAGATCCTGAAAAAACTAATGGCATAACTAGGGAAGATATTCGTCTCGCTTTCGCGAAAGCAAATATAGAATCTAGACCACTTTGGAAACCGATGCATATGCAACCAATATTCGAAAACTGTGCTTTTTATGGAGAAAATGTAGCATTTCGTCTATTTAAAAACGGATTATGCGTACCTTCGGGCTCAAATTTGATGTTGAATGATAAGCAAAGAATAGAAAAGGTTATCTTTGAATTGCTATCCAGATAGGATCAATAAATGCATATGAAGAATAAATTACAAATCGCTATTGAGAATTTATTTTCTGATGACAATAAGTTAGATATTAGGAATATTAGATATCTTCCTCGATGGGCAGTACTATTTATTGATACATTATTAGTTACTTCAAGTTTGTTTCTTACTTATTTCCTTCTTAAGGATCTAAATATTGTTCCTTTAAAAACATTAAGAGTTTCTCAACAGGTAGGACTTATAGTTGGTATTAACTTTATCTTCTTATTATTATTTAAGACATATGCAGGGTTAATAAGGCATTCCTCATATATGGATGCATTGAAACTCTTTTTTGCATCTGTTTCTACTTTCTTGACATTACTAATAATAAATATCATAAGTATAGCTGTAATTGGGAATAAAATTTTTATTGGCACAGGTCTAATTGTATTTTTATTTATCTCCTTTTCTGCCTTATTTATTTTTAGATTATCTGTAAAACAATTATATGAATATTTTAAAGTAGCTCAACAGGAAGAAGAACTTATAACTGCTGTTATTGTTGGTGTAGATGATGGTGCTATTTCAATAGCAGCTGCATTAGATATAGAGCATCCACAGCGTTTTAAAATACAGGGTTTTGCTTCTAGCAGACAGAACAAGAGCTTACGTATTCTAGGAAAACCAGTTTTAGAAATGAATACTTCTATTAGTAGTTTGGTTCATAAATTAGATGCTCAGGCTATTATATTTTCGGGTAATACACTAAATGCAGAAGAGCGTTATGCATTAGTAAAAGATTGTTTAGAGAATGATATTAAAGTATATAACTCTCCTTTAGTTATAAATTGGTCAGAAAACACAACAGTAACAGATCAGTTAAAATCTTTACAAATTGAAGATTTATTAAATAGAGATCCTATAGTCCTTAATGCTAAGAATAAAACTGCTCAGATTAGTAATAAAAATATACTAGTAACAGGAGGGGCAGGTTCTATAGGAAGTGAAATTGTAAGACAAGTTGCTACATATAGTCCTAAAAGACTTATTATCTTAGATCAAGCAGAATCTCCATTACATGCATTACATATAGAGCTTAAAGACAAATTCCCAGATCTTACAGTGACTTATGTTATATGTGATGTGGTAAATAGAAAACGTCTTAGAGTTCTTTTTGAAACATATAAAATAGATGTGATATATCATGCCGCTGCATACAAGCATGTTCCTTTAATGGAGGATAATCCCTCTGAAGCTATACATACTAATGTATTAGGAACAAAATTGATGGCTGACCTCGCAACAGAATTTGGAGTAGGACATTTCGTTATGGTAAGCACTGATAAAGCTGTAAACCCTAGTAATGTAATGGGAGCTTCAAAAAGGGCTGCAGAAATGTATGTACAATCATTATATTTTGAACAAAAAGAATTAGCTCCTGGAAATACAAAAATCACTAAATTTATTACTACCCGATTTGGTAACGTATTAGGCTCTAATGGGTCAGTAGTACCGTTATTTAAAAAACAGATAGAAGCTGGTGGCCCAGTAACCATTACACACCCAGATATTATTCGTTACTTCATGACTATTCCAGAAGCTTGTCAACTTGTACTTGAAGCTGGCGCTATGGGCAAAGGAGGAGAAATTTTTATTTTTGACATGGGTGAACCTGTAAAAATTATGGATCTTGCCGAAAAGATGATAAAACTTGCTGGGCATATTCCAAATGAAGATATTGATGTTAAAATCACTGGATTACGACCTGGAGAAAAACTATATGAAGAATTATTAAGTGATAAAAGTAAAACGCTTCCTACACACCATACAAAGATTATGATTAGTGAAGATGAAACAAAAGAATACCTCTTTGTAAATGAATCTATTAAATCTATAGTCAAAGCAGCAAAAGAAAATATGAATAATAAAACTGTTGCAAAGCTTAAACAATTAATCCCTGAATTTAAAAGTAATAATTCTGAATATGAAATATTAGATATTCAAGTTGAAAAACAAAAATAGTTAGAAGTAACATCTTTAAAAGATTGCTTCTTACACGTTTTAAGATTACTTTTGCAAACTAATTTTTAGAAAGACAACCATTGAAATCATATATTAGATATAGCTACATTTTACTATCGATAACGTTACTGCTAACTTCTTGTGTATCCAAAAAGAAAATACTCTATTTACAAGATTTAGATCAAATAGTTGAAAATCCTGCTAACACAAATTATAATATTAGCATAAAAGCTAATGACTTATTAACTATCAATATATCAGCTGTAAACCCAGAAGCTGTACTCCCTTTCAATCAACCTATAGTAGCCAGAGCTTCTACAAATGGTAATGTACAAGGAGCACAACAATTACAAACATATTTAGTAAATGTTGATGGTACAATTGAATTCCCACTTGTTGGAACTATAAATATAGCAGGACTTACCCGTAGTGAGGCTACTATAAAGGTAAAAGAGTTGGTTTCTGAGTATGTTAAAGACCCAATAGTAAATATAAGAATTCTTAATTTTAAAGTTTCTGTATTAGGTGAAGTTGCTAGTCCAGGTACATTTAATTTACAAGATGAACGAATTACCATATTAGAAGCATTAGGTCTTGCTGGCGATATGACTATTTTTGGAGATCGAAGTAATGTTAAGATAATTAGAGAGGTAGATGGAGTTAAAACATATGGTGAATTAGATTTTACTTCTTCTACTATTATAAATTCGCCTTTCTACTATTTACAACAAAATGATGTTGTTATTGTTTCTCCAAATAAAGCACAGGTGCAAAGTTCAAGTTTTAATAGAAATACCAGTGTGTTTATATCTGTTGCAGGTATAATTATATCTGTAATTAGTGTACTAACTCGGATTTAATTTTACGTTTTATGAAAGAAACTAATAAAATAACGGGTCAGGAAGAAATCAATATAAAAGATCAAATTCAACAATATCTCCAGTATTGGCCTTGGTTTATATTATCTCTAATTATATGTTATTCGTCTGCTTGGTTTTATTTAAGATATAGCACGTATAGTTACGTGACAGAAGCTACAATACTTATAAAAGATGATAATAATGCTTCTCTTTCAGAGATTGCCATTTTCGAAGATTTAGGATTAACAGGATCAGGATTAAACGTTTCTGAATTTGAAAATGAAATTGAACTTTTAAGATCTAGAAGTTTACTTGCAAGTGTAGTTGAAAATCTAAATTCAAATATCTCTTATTATAAAGAGGGTAATATAAAAACTTCAGAAATCTATGAAGATTTACCTTTTACAATAGATATCATTGATAAATCATTTATCAATGATGAAAACTCTACTACGTTTTATGTAGAAATACAATTAGATGATAATAGTTTTAATTTCAAAGAAGGAGAACAAGGGATAGCTAAATCTCATAAGTTTGGAGAAACTTTTTCTACACGTAAATTAGGGAATGTTGCATTAAATAAAAAAGCACTTAACTCGAAAAATATTGATATTAAAGGTAACTATTTAATTCATATAAATAGCGTCGAAAAAGCTGTAAATAAATTAAGATCAACAATTAATATTCAATCTGTTAGTAAGAATAGTAGTATACTCAAACTTTCTTTAGTATATCCTGAAAAAAAGAAAGCAGAAATTACCCTTAATACTATTATTGATGCTTACAATACAGATGCAATAAAAGATAGAAATTTAATTTCAAAAAATACAGCTGATTTTATTGTTAATAGATTGGCTATTATAACTAAAGAATTAGATTCTGTAGAAACTAATAAAGTTGTTTTCAAAGAAGATAATAATGTAACAGATCTTGAAACTGAAGGTAAGTTGTTTATAGAGAACTCAAACGAGTTAAATAAGCAACAAATTGAAATAGCTACTCAGAAACAACTTTTAGAATCTATGTTGGAGTATCTAAAGTCGAGTGAACAATATTCACTATTACCTTCTAATTTAGGTGTCCAAAATTCAAATATTTCACAATCCATTAATGATTATAATGAATTAATTCTTACAAGACAACGTTTATTAAGGAGTTCAACAGAAGCAAACCCAGTTGTATTAGAATCATCTAGTAAAATAGTACAGTCTAAAGAGAATATTAGAGAAAATATTAAAACTGTTATTCTGTCTTTAGACATAGAGATTAAAGATTTAAGAAAACAACAGAGTAGGGTTGGAGGCAAAATATCTCAAATCCCAAGTATTTCAAAATCTTCTAGAGACATTGAGAGACAACAAACAATAAAAGAGACGTTATATCTTTATTTATTACAGAAAAGAGAAGAAACTGCTATTTCTCTTGCTGTCACAACACCAAAAGCTAAAATAGTAGATAGAGCGTATAGTTTAAACGCACCAATATCTCCAAAACCTAAAATCATATATTTAGCATCTATTATTTTAGGATTATTAGTGCCTTTTGGAATATTTTTTATTAAAAAAATATTTGATACAAAAATCCATAATAGAATTGACCTTGAGAAAGAAATCCCTTCCTTACCTATATTAGGTGAAATACCAATTATAGAAAGTAAAGAAAGCGAGGTTATTAAAAATAATGATAGATCAGTTTTAGCTGAAGCATTTAGGATTTTAAGAACAAACCTTAGCTACTTTATAAAAGCAAAAGAAAATGGGAATGTCATTTTTGTTACTTCTACCATTAAAGGAGAGGGTAAAACGTTTGTAGCTTATAACTTAGCAATAACCCTTACAAGTACAGGGAAATCAGTACTTCTTATAGGAGCAGATGTTCGTAATCCACAAATACATAGGTATATCGATAAAAATGAATGGACTATTGGACTTTCTGAATATTTATATGATTCTTCTGTAGATGTAGCGTCAATTACTAATAGGACAGAAACTGAAGGCCAAGATTTTGATGTAATATTATCAGGAAGAATACCGCCAAACCCTGCCGAATTATTAATGAGTGAACGTTTTGAGAATATCATTGAAGAAGTAAGAGGGAAGTATGATTATGTTATTGTAGATACAGCTCCTACCTTATTAGTAACAGATACACTACTTATAAGTCAACTTGCAGATACTACTGTATATGTATGTCGTGCTGAATATACGGATAAGAAATTATTACAATACCCAAAAGAGTTATATGAAGAAGGGAAACTAAAGAATATAGCTTTTGCTATCAATGGAATTAAAATCACAAATTTTGGTTACGGTAGTAAATATGGATATGGATATGGATATGGACAAGAACAACCAAGCGTATTTAATCGAATAAAAAGATTATTAAGATTAAAAAAATAGACTCAATATAAAAAATAAAAGACCCTGCATTAACAAGTGCAGGGTCTTTTATTTAAATCAAGTCTAGTTCTGAAATAACTTCCTTTCATTTGTATAGATTAAACATCGTTTAGAGAATCTATAAATCAAAATAGCTAAATGATTATATCATCTTTGAGTTCGATTATACTACTTTATATCGTAAATAACTTTAGAAAATTATTTTACAACATACATATTAGCTTATTTCATCAGCCAAACGTAATCTTTGTATTCTCACATACCGTTTTTAAAGAAGAAACGTAAGCACTTCCTAACTTCATACGTTCTATCTTATTTAGATGCTCTATTTTATGGGTATCTATTCCTATAAAATCATAGGCACCCTCTTTTAATAATTTAAAAGCTATTTTTTGACATGATTCTCCATAATGTTCTGAAAGCGAAAGCGCATTCAATTGTAAAAGACATCCTCTAGATTTAAAATCTTGAAATATTTCAGGTTTATTATGATAGTATGCATATCGTTCTGGATGTGCTAATATTGGAATATAACCTTGCGTGCCAATTTTAAAGATAATTTCTTTAATATTCTCTGGTGGTTGAAAATAAGACATTTCTATAAGCACATAGTTTCCATGTAATGGAATGATGTTTTTAGAGTCGAGTAATGCGTCAAAATTATCATCTATCATATATTCAGATGAATAGCTAAGTTTTATATCATTAATCTCCTCTTTAATGCTATCATATGCACTTTTAATGATACTAGGTGTGTTATCATAAATACCATGCATTGTATGTGGTGTTGCGATAATGTTAGGACATCCTAAGTCTTTATATTTTTCAATAATAATAAGACTCATATCCTTGTCCTTTGCACCATCATCTATTCCTGGTAATACATGGCAATGCATTTCGGGAGTACCACTCCATATATCAATAAATGAGGTTTTCTTTTTAAAAAATTGTAGCATATCACAAAAATAAACCAATTTTAAAAGAGGCAATATTTTAAAACATAAAATACGTTCAATTAATTATTTCCTATTCATAAAAGTGATTCTTTATACGCTTTCGCGAAAGCGTACATTAAAAATATATCAAAGAAAAAGGCTGTCTAGAGAATAGACAGCCTTTAGTATAATAATAGTAGGCTTTATTTGATGATAAAACGTTTTATCGTACTGATAGAATTATCCTTTTTAAAATGCACAAAATAGATTCCAGATCGAAGACGTTGTGTATTTATAAAAGACTCTTTGTTTGTACTTCTATAGACGAGTTTCCCTTGAACGGTAAAAACATCAAAGTCAAGAGGAGTCGCTGATTGAATATGAATACGAGCTCCATTTTCTGCAGGATTTGGATATAAAGTAATATTCTGCATATCTAGATTAATAGTATTTTCTTGGATGCGTTGCGACTTTTCTGAGCTATTTTTAAATGAAGGAATAGCTCCGTTCAATTCCATATTATCTAAAGCAAAATCTGCTTGCCAAGTACCTCCCGTAATTCTATTAAATCGCAATTGCACGGAACCTCCATCATAAGTAGTTAAATCAATTACTTGTGTATTCCATTGATTTCCTTGATCTCCTGTAAGTGACCATAGCACTTGCCAAGTATCTCCATTATCTACACTAGCTTCTAGAGCAATGCTACCAAAATCGTTACTACCAAACATATGATAGTCAAAAGTAAATGTGCTGCCATTTAAAGTAGACAAATCAAAGCATGGAGAGTTTAGAATCGCTTGTTTGTTAGGAAATCCAGTCCCATTTCCCGATGCTTCCACATAAAGATAGGTAGCACCATCACTAGCACTACTTGGACCTGTATTATTAGACGGTGTCCCATTGGCATCTCTCGTCCAGTTAAGATCATCTGTAGTGCTTTGTGTCCATTCATTCAAATCTATTTCAAAACTTGCAGCATAGGGATAGGTGTTTTCTGTGGCATTACACGATTGTACAGGTGGTATCGTACCTTGAATAATCTGTATGTCATCTAAAGCAACATCGCCTCTAAAATCTGTGCCTGTAACTCTATTATATCGTAAAAGGATAGGGAATCCTACATATGGGTCTAGACTTATATTTCTAGTATTCCATTGATTTCCTAGATTTTGATTTTCATTCCATATAGAAAACCAGCTAGCTCCTCCATTGAGACTTACTTCTAAATCTATAGAACCAAGATTATTACTCGTACCATACATATGATATTTAAAACTAATATATGCATTTATACTCCCAGTTAAATCAATACATGGTGATGTAATAATGGCTTGTTTATTAGGAAATCCAGTGCCATTTCCAGAAGCCTCGGTATATATATAATTCTGGCCCTCTATAGCACTATTAGGTCCTGTTCCATTAGAAGGTGTGCCATTTGCATCTAGTCTCCAATCGATATCATCGTCTGTATTTTGAATCCAAATATCAAAACCATTTTCAAAACCTAAGAAGTAGGGTAATGCAGTAATCCCTTCAATACATCCATTTGTCGTTTCAAGCGTTTGTACTTGAACCGTATTACTTTGATTTGAAATATTACCTGCTTGATCGTTTGCTTCGACGGCAAATGAATATACCGTATCTGGTGATAAACCAATGACCGTATATGTAGTTCCTACCACTGTGGCAATAGCTTGCCCGTCTTGATATACCGTATAATTAGTAACTCCTACATTATCTGTAGATGTATCCCAAGATAGCGTAGTTGCAATCTGTGTAATATCAAAAGCAATAAGATTGGTAGGAGCAGTAGGTGCTTCTGTATCTGGAATCCCCTGAGAAATCACTACAGTATAATCTTCTACTTCTCCAAAATCATAACCCCCACAACTTGTTGGAATTGTATTGTAACGCATACTAACACGTAATCGAGTAGATCCTATAGGTATATTGTTTGGAATAGTAAAACTTCCTGTAATTGGTGAATTTGTTGTTGGTGTTTGCGTAAATATACGTTCTGTACTATCATCAAAAAGACCATCTTGATTATAATCTATCCATATTGCATATCCTTCAGGGAATGTATTGCCAGTCCAAGTAGGTTCAATGGTAAAATTATACGTTTGATTCATCTCTAACCCTGTAGAAATTGCTGTAAAGTCACTATAATTTTGACCTCCAGAACTGTTATTTATCGTATTGAGTTCAAATCTGCTGATAAATTCTTCTGTAGCATTGTTACTAGAAGCATCACAATAGGTAATAGGAGGCGTTAGCGTTGTAAATGAAATCACAGTACTGTATACCGAAGAAGAACCATCAGAACACGTACTATTCACTTCTACTTCATAAATCGTATCACTCGCAAGATTGAGTAAATCTGTTTGTAACGCTGTAGTTGTAATAGTTTGAAATGTGTTGTTTCCGCTTTCGCGAAAGCGTACTTCATACGAAACCCCATTGGTAGCGTCCCATTGTACGGTAGCAGCGTTATCGGTAATAGCATTCACGGTCACATTTTGAGGAATCTCAGTGTCGCATGCAGGAAGATTTACTGTAAATGAAATAGAAACAGGAGTAGCGGCTTCAAATGTAGTATTTCCATCCTGAGTTGCTTCTACCGTCACAATCCCAGCAGTTCCATCTAATGTAAGTAGATTACCAGTTATAGTAGCTGGTCCAGATGTAATCGAATAACTCACAGGAAGCCCAGAACTCGCTGTTGCATTTAATGTAATAGGTCCAGCGGTAGACAACTGATCTGTTATTGGGGGAAATGTAATGGTTTGCGAAGCGGGAGGGACTGGGACGCTATTTAGAACTTGGAAATCATCAAATGTAAACCCTTCAAAAGTAGTCGTGTACCCACTGGTAAGATTTGAAGAGTCAGAATCAAAAATAAAACGGATGAATACATTAGATGCCCCTTGTAAAAAACTGTTATTTGTAGCATCTATTACAATCTCTTCCAAAGACCATTTATCTTGTGTATCTCCATCATACAATGGTTCTCCATCAGGTTGGTGGGCTTCATCCGAACTTGATTTCTGACTATAAGGATTGGTATCTATTGGACTTCCTGGTTTTGTGTAATTTCCTGTTAATGGAGTCCAGGATGCACCTCCATCTATAGACGCTTCTATTTGCGCAAAATCAAAATCACGTTCAATATCCCACTTAGCAAAAAACTGAATAGTAGTTTGTTGTGATGTCGATAAATCTATTGGATTTGCAAGTGTTAGTGTTTCAAATATATTATTTCCATAACTACTCGTAGTATTCGTAATTGCTGTAGTACCTGTAAAGGTATCAGTGGTTTCTTGCCAACCATTACTTATCCAATTAGAAAGTCCGTTGAGATCAGTGTCATCAGTAAATATAACTGCAGGCGTAAACTGTTTTTCAATAACGGCTTGATAAAGTATATAATCTTCATTTGCGACAGTTACTTCATACTGAACGGTATCGCCAGCCTGTATACTTGTATCAAGAGCATATGAAAAGTTAAGTGTAGTCTGCTCTAACTTTAAAAGACTTATAGTTTGTGATGCTCCGATGTTATTGATGTTATTGGAAATAGGAGTAACCGTTACTGTAACAGGAGAAGGGGTTTGCCCTAGATATTCTACACCTATTTGTAACTGACCAGTAACCGAAGAAAGATTAGAAGGCGTGAGGTCTTTATACTTTGCATACTTTCCACTATAGTAAGCGGCAAGGAGGTTGACACGCATCGCACGCTGTGCAATAGGAAGTATATTGGATGGAGAAGGGTAGAAGCCACCTTCGGCACCGCTTCCATTTTCAGGACTAAATGCTATAATATTTTTTCCAGACCCAGTAGATCCTGTTGCATCAGGGCTTGTGCCTCCCAATAACCAATCAATATGACTACCACTTGCTACAGGAGGTCCGGTTTCTGTTACTGCACCGTAACCATATCTGTTATAAAAGCTCATATCATGACCGTATTGTGCAAATTCATCTTCTCTACCAGTTGGACTCCCAATACTTGAGTATGAATGATATAAAATATTACTAAATGCATGATGATCGAGTGCTACTTTAAAATCTCTTGAGAGTACAAAATCGCGTACTATGCGAGATTCTGGTTCAGAAAAAGGACCGGTACCTCTAAAGTCTTGAGCACAAGGATTTGATGAAGCACCACCATTATTCCAGAAATATCCACTATTGCGATTTAAATCAACCCCATCATTATCGCCACCACATCCACTTGTAACTCTTCTGTTTTTACGTTGTAAACCTCCACCATTAGGGTTGTTATCAATATTAAATTGATATCCATCAGGATTTAAAATGGGAATAAAATATAGCTCATGGTTATCTACCAAGTTTTTGATTCCTGGATCAGTATCATAGTTTTCCAATAAATACCACATATAATAAAGCTGATTCATAAGACTAGAGATCTCCCTAGCATGAATGAGTGAATTATATAGTGTCTCTGGTTCATCTTCATCTATATCTGGATTATCAGATATTTTTACATAATAAACAGTACGTCCCTCTATGGTTGTTTCTGAAGCAGCAGCTGTTCTGGCTGTAATAAGAGTAGGATATTGCGCACGCATAGCATCTAGTTCTGCAAGTGCTTCATCTAACGTTAATGAACCTGCATAGCTTCCTAGATTAAAGTTTTGCGGTACTGTCCAATTGATCTCATTTTCGCCTATATATTGCCCAATATTTGTAACACTCTCTGAAGTGACACTGGATATTTGCTGATACGGTTCAACGGGTATAGATTTCATAGCATTCAATCCTGTTGTGGCTACGCTCATATCTGAGAGTGCCCTATCGGCATAAAAGGTAGAAAGATCTTCTATAAGTGTTTCAGAATTAAAAGCAAGAGAAGCCATGAGATCTTGTTCATAAGGAGTTAGTTCCAAAATAAGATCATTACCGTCTTGATATACCCCACAATGCATATCAATACCTACATTGCTTAATTGTACTATTTGTTGTTGTGTAATGTTTGAAATTTTCACCCTTTTGTTAGTTTGAGCGTGGGTAGAAATTACGCATAAGAGAAGTACTCCATAAAATAATTTACGAATCATAAAAATTGATTTTAATTAATAATTACAATAAGGGGGGAGAACCTAAATTTAATCAAAAATTACTGATAATCAAACGGTTATAAATACGTGTTTTTAAAACCAGTTATAATCCCTAGTAGTTTTGTAGGGTTTTAGTTTTAAAAACTTAATTTTCGTAAGCAATCTCTTACAAAATTGTATGTTCTGATCAAAAGAGATTATAGTATTCTTTAAAACAGACATTTATAAAAGCTCATTTTTGTTTACTCATAGGAGAATATTTCTATAACTTTGAATAGAACAATGCAAATTTTTAAAATATCCCTTTGAGCTTTAGGAATAAACATAGATTATCAATTATAGCAACGTATTGTGTAGGTTGGACCTTAGCTTTTATATTTCTTAGTATCGTAAGAGGTATTGGTGCTACAGAAAATGGGGCGTATGATTTTGATTTTACAACAAGCTTGCTTTATTCTGTTATTATGGGACCTATCTTTGGTGCTATTTCTGGATATGCACAAATTTATATCTATGAGCGTATTTATAAAAGAGCCTCAGCTCGTGAATTGATATTTATCAGGATGTTATTGTCAATTATTTTCATCATCATACTGATTTTAATTTCGTATTTGATTTTACCATTACTTTTTGAAGTACGTATAGGTTTATGGGAGTTTATCACTGATGAAGGAAGTTTTCCTATTTATTTTTATGTCTTCTGTGTAGATATCTTTATGGGAGCTTTATCACAAATCAATTTAATGCTTGGAGGAAATAATTTGTGGAAAATACTACGAGGTAAATTTTATATCCCACATGAAGAAAATAGGATCTTTATGTTTTTAGATTTACAATCTTCTACAGAATATGCAGAACGGTTAGGTCATATTGAATATAGTATGCTTATACGAGATTGTTTTAATGATCTAGGCGTTGTCATAGAAAATGAAGCAGAAATTTATCAATATGTTGGTGATGAAGCAATTCTCACTTGGCAGTTAAGAGATGGTTTGCGAAATCAAAATTGTATCAATGCCTTTTTTAATTTTAAGAATCAGCTTCTTAAAAAGAAAGAGTATTATAAAGAAAAATACAATGTTGTACCCTTCTTTAAAGCGGGACTCAATGATGGTATTGTAGTTGCTACTGAGGTAGGTAAGTATAAAAAAGAAATAGCATATCACGGGGATACTATTAACACTGCAGCTAGAATACAAGGGAAGTGTAATGAGTTTCAACAAGAATTATTACTCTCAGAAAGCTTAAAAAATAAACTAAACCCAGCAGGTATTACCTTTGAACGATTAGGCAACATTACTTTACGAGGTAAACGTTCAGACGTAAATATTTACACTGCTTTTAAGTAGTATTATGGAGTCCGCTTTCGCGAAAGCGTATTTTAAAAATATCAACTCAGTAAACTACCTTGGGGCAAGCCCCAGGGAATTTATACGAAACTGAATTTTAATTTCGAGGCAAGCCTCGGGGTATTAAACCCTTTGGCGGTGCCAATAAATGTTGCTCAGTTATCTAAAAATCACGACAAATGCTTAGTGATTTTACTACTCGTAGGACTCGTGATGGAGTAGTAGTAATCAACCAGTTGACCAGATTCATTTACTAAATATTTCTGAAAATTCCATTTTACACTGGAGTTTTTCTTAGTATTTAATTCTTTGGATGTAAGCCATTTATACAATGGATGCTGTTTGCTTCCTTTAACATCTATTTTTTCAGTGAGTAAAAAGGTAACACCAAAATTTCGTTCACAAAAGGTTTGTATTTCTTGCGCATTTCCAGGCTCTTGTTTTCCAAATTGATTACAAGGTGACCCTATCACTACAAGTTGTGTAGGATAGGCATCACTTAATTTTTGAAGATCTTTATATTGCTTTGTAAAGCCACATTCTGATGCAACATTTACAAATAATATCTTTTGTCCTTTATACTCAGATAAGTCTATTTGTTTTCCGTCCAAACTATTAATCGAAATATCATACAATGATTGCTTGATATCACTTAGTTTTGAAGCAGCAGTTTTAGCTTTATTGATTAAGTTCATATAATATCTTATTGATTCAAATAGTTTTGTAATTCTGCAATTTTAGTAGCAGTGTTAAATGCTCCACCATAATATGAGGTTACAGTAGCTGATGTGTCATCCTTAATACCTCTCGAAGATACACAAAGATGTTTAGCATCTATAATTACAGCTATATCTTCTGTATCTAAAATAGATTTTAATTCTGCTGCTATTTGATTGGTAAGACGCTCTTGTACTTGTGGTCTTTTTGCATAATATTGAACAATTCTGTTGAGTTTAGAAAGTCCAATTACTTTTCCTGACGAGATATAAGCTATATGTGCTTTACCAATAATAGGTACAAAATGATGTTCGCAATTAGAATAAAAGGTAATATTCTTTTCAACCAACATCTGGTTGTATTGGTATTTATTATCAAATAAGGCAACTTTAGGCTTATTTGCTGGATTAAGACCTGAAAATATTTCTTCAATGTACATTTTTGCTACTCTATTAGGAGTTCCTTTTAGAGAGTCATCGGTACGATCTAGTCCCATTACATCCATAATTTGCCCAAATAAGTGTGCTATTTTTTCTTTCTTTTCTTGATCAGATATATCAAAAGCATCTGGTCGCATAGGAGTTTCTAAACCAGTATATATATGATCGTCTCCTATTTCTTCTTCAGAAAAGCCATTAAGACCATTCTCTTTAATAAGGGTATTCAACATAGTTTCTTGGTGTTTCATATAATTTTATTTTTAATTCTAAACCTGATGCTAGTTCAGGTTGTAAAAGGTCATAAATGACCATCGCAATATTTTCTGCAGTAGGGTTTAGGTCTTTGAATTCTTGTGTATCCAGATTTAGATTTTTGTGATCAAACCGATCTAGAACTTTATTCTTTATAAGATTAGATAAGATTTTAGTATCGATTACATATCCAGTATCTGGATCACAAATACCAATTACTTTTACTTCTAAATCATAGTTATGGCCATGGTAATTAGGATTATTACACTTTCCAAAGATCTCTTTGTTTTTTGCATCACTCCATTTTTTGTTATGCAATCTGTGTGCAGCATTAAAATGTTCACAACGAACAATAGCAATTTTATTCATAGTTAATAGACTCATGTTTTTTACGACATGTTAAAGGTATTTTAATTTTTGTTTAATTTTTAATTTATTTTGTTAAACAAAAATTAAAACTGTTATTTTTACAAAAATTACTAGCATTTACTAAGGAATCATTTCTATGAAAAAATCAGATGTAAGCATACATATTATAGGTGCAGGCGTAAGTGGCTTAATAGCTGCTCAAGTATTAGAAAATAATGGATATCGCCCTATTATCATTGAAGCAACAGATAGAGTAGGTGGACGTTTAAAAACTGATATTATTGAAAATTATCAGTTAGATCATGGTTTTCAAGTATTATTAACGTCGTATCCAGCAGCTAGAAAGTATTTAGATTTTGAAGCCTTAGAACTACAACAATTTTTACCAGGTGCTTCTATCTTTAAAGAAGGGAAACAAGCTGTATTAGGAGATCCCTTAAGAAATATATCGTTACTATTTCCTACGTTGTTTTCAGGAATCGGATCTATACAGGACAAACTAAAAGTACTTTCGCTTAACGCGAAATTAAAAAACAAAAGCTTATTAGAAATATTTGATACTAAAGAGATCACAACACTCGCATATTTAAAAGAGTTTGGTTTTTCTTCTCAGATGATTGATACATTTTTTAAACCCTTTTTTAGTGGTATTTTCCTAGAATCAGCATTAAAGACATCAAGTAGAATGTTTGAATTTGTATATAAAATGTTTGGAGATGGTCATGCGGCTTTACCAAAAGCTGGTATTGAAGCCATCCCACAACAATTGTTAGAAAAACTTATACATACCAACATACGGTATAACACGATTGTTTCTTCTATACATGATAAAGAGATTATAGTATCTAATGGCGAGAAAATTACAACTGATATAATAATTATAGCTACAGACCCAACCTATCTTATTAAAGACTTTCAAAAGAATCCGGTTATATGGAAATCATGTGATACCTTATATTTTGAAACTATAAATAGAACTATTTCAAAACCATTGATAGGTCTTTTGCCAGACGCAGGTGATACGTACGTAAATAATATTTTCTATCATACGAGTATTGCTACTCATAAAGAAACTGCTCACGAATTATTATCTGTGACAGTTGTTAAAGATCATACGCTTTCTGATCAAGAACTTATAAATAGGGTAGAAGCTGAATTAAAACAATACGTCGGTATTGATTCTTGTCATTTTCTTAAGAAGTATAAGATATCTAAAGCATTACCACAGTTGCAGAATATTAAATACAATATAAAACCCTTAGATACTCGTTATTCATCAACAATATTTTTAGCAGGAGACACACAACTTAATGGATCACTAAATGCTGCAATGCTTGCAGGAGAAGCTGCCGCATTAGGTGTTATGGAAACTTTATAAAATAAGAAACACTTCTACGTTTATAGAAGTGTTTCAAACTTTTTATAGCAATTTTATTTGTAATAATAATTCCTTTATATACCAGAATCTGGTCTACCTTTTAATCGTACTTCGATTTTTTTCTTTTTTGCTGTAAGACGCTTCATCATATCCATGAGTTCAGAATCTTTGGTTTTTTTGTAAATTTCATTAATGGCAAGGATAAGACGCTTTGCTTCTCTAGAGGCAACTACACGATCACTTGTTGACATATGACTCATCTTTGCATTTTCGAAATCTAAAGCTTCTTGTAAAATATCCATACTTAAAATGTTTAATATTGAATAAAATTAGTTAAACATTTTTGATTTTACAAATTTATATTATAAAATACATTTATAGAATCTATAAGGTATTAATTCCTATGATAACTATCTATTTTATAGAGTTTTGTTAAAAACAAGGTGTCTTACAGAAATAATATTTATATTTAAAACTTAGTAAGAAAAGGTCTTTTAGCGATAGAAGGCTTTTTCTTATTTGTAGAGGACTCATTATTATTTAAAATACAAAGAAAGCGAACTGTATCAGTTCGCTTTCTTAATTTTAAGATGGATTGTATATAATTATACTGGATCCCCAGGCGCAGTACATATACATGCTACACATGTTTGTGGGTAGCTACATTCTGCATCTGTAGTACAAAAATTTCTTCTTCCACCTTCGATTTGCTTTTGCTCAGTTTTACTTAATGGTTGAGCTCCTTGTAATTTTTAAAATTGATTGTAACATAATTAATTGAATTTAAGATTATACTTATAAGGGTTCGTTTTTCAATTTCATTACCCAAAAAAATAGTAGTAATCAATTAATTTTTAAACTTTTATAATAAATGATCGTTTAAGTATTAGTAGTATTTTATCTTTTTTATCATTGTATAAGAACAAAAAAGCGAACTCATAAGTTCGCTTCTGTAATCTTTAATTATAATTTGTAAATACCTATACTGGATCTCCAGGTGCCGTACAAATACATGCTATACATTTTTGAGGATATGTACATTCTGCATCAGAATGACAGATGTTTCTTGGAGGTCTTCCCCCAGCGATTTGTTTTTGTTTAGTTTCACTTAAGCTTAAAGCTCCCTTTACGTTTGAAATCTTTTTTAACATAATAATCAATTTTAAATTATACACACTCTGATCTATTAAAGACATTCAGAGTTTCTGTCTAACAAACTAGTTTTGTATAACTTAAATGTATGTGCATTCATAACGATTCCCAAGAAGTATATTCCGATTTTCATGAATACCGATAAAGTAACTAGCTTCCCTACAAAGGTTTACGATTACATCTGTAAAAACTTCACTTATTTAATGCATACTTCCGCTTAAAAATACTTCCAGCTCCAAATACGATACAAAGTACACAAAGTAGTAATAGATAATAACTAGAATGTGTATACGCACCAAAATAATCAAGTTGTGGTATTCCGTTTATATTCCCAATCTAATCTCTAAAATTAGTGAAAATGAAATCGAATTTTTAACGAAAAACAAATTTGGTTCTTTAGCTGGAATATCCATCTATCATATTTATTCTTCTAAAAACACAGAAATCATCTATGAAAATATAATTGGTTTAAGTGTTTATGAAATTGAAGATAACGATCAAATTATTCATCATCTTTACCTTAAAGATAATACTTCGAAAGCTTTGGTGAAAAAGTTTTCAATGTTAGAGAATAAAATGGATACTCAAAATCAAGTTTTTATAGCTGACCAATATTTCAGCTCAAATCAAAGAAATAATTTAGGAATTAAAAATGTTGTTAATGTAGACCTTGATCGTGATAGACTATACAATGGGAGGAGTGAATTAAGTATGTTTAGAGCTACTACCTTGTATAAAGACATAAAATTTGGTTCTAAAAATAAAATTAACTTTTATGATACAAAATCTGCTGGTGATTGTTGAGGAGCCTGCGATGAATCTGGAAATGGCACTTGTGATGGGGGTACTTATTGTTGCTTGGATCCAGATGGAGATTGTGATTGTCTAGAAGATGATACAGATGATGAAGCTATCCAAAGACAATTAATTGACGAGACAACTGCGCTATCATTATTTAATTTAGATTTACATAGAGAACTTAGAAGTAATTTCTTAGCAAATTATGATATTGGTGCAAAATATATAGCATACTATTATTCATTATCTCAATTTGTTAAAGCTTCTGATTATAATACAAGTACTTTACTAAAAATGATTTCAACATTGCCCGAATTTAATAATGCTGTTAATAAAATTCTTGATCCAAATGTTTCAGAATCAGTAATTGTGATTAATCCTGACTTAAGAGATGAGCTTTTGGATATTGTTGACGAATTAAGATTAATATCATCTAATAATGATTTGCAGATAATTTTGGACGATATAGAAAATGATATAATATACTTGACAAATAAAACGAAATTCACAATTTACAATGAAATTCATTAAAGGTATATTATTATTATCTTTAGGATTAGCCTTACTTTATATATTAAGTAAGGCTAATTTAATAGTAGGGAGGAATGCATTTGCAATAGTAAACAGATATATATTACATATAGATTCCTTATCCCCCAATTTAGTTAAATTTAGAGTACTTACTGAAGTCCTAGTACAACTAACTTTTGTTATCCTTGGTATTTTAATCTATAAAAAATGGAATAAAACTTTAGTATTTTTTATTGCTATTTTGATTTTATACCCAATCTTTTTTGATTTAAGTAATATGATTTCAGATTCATCTTGTATAAAAGCTTGGAAAAATCCTGAAAAATTGATTTGGTATTTACCTATTAGAATTATCGTTTTATTAATTAGTTTTTATTTTTTTGCTAAAATTAAAGACAAGATTACTACTCTTCATTTAATTTTATTATTTATAATTCTAATATTATATCAGATAATAAGACCTTATTAATTCGAGTAATGAATTATTTTATAAAATAAAATACTCTCCTGTTATAGGATAATGGTTGATAAAAAGAAAACAAACGTCAACCAAAGACAATTCTATTTCCCAATACAAAAATTTGCAAAAATATTCCCAAGTAATTCATCATTGGTTACTTGTCCTGTGATTTCTCCAAAGTGATATAAAGCCTGACGAATGTCTATAGCCATGAGATCTCCAGAAAGATTAGTATCAAGACCATATTGTACTTTTTCAATCTCTTCGAGTGCTTTTAATAAGGCATCATAATGGCGAGAATTGGTCACGATGGTTTCATCATTACGTAACGCCCCTGTGTTTACAAAGTCTAATAATTTCGCTTTAAGCGCATCTACACCCATATTTTGTTTAGCAGAGAGGAGGTGTAAATTGGAGATCGTAGATTGAAGATTAGCGATTTCTGATTCGCTAAGTTGATCTACTTTATTTGCGACAACAACGAGTGGCTTGAGTGGAAACTGATTCTTGATCTTTTCTATTTCGATAGTAATGGAGGAGAAATTCTCTCCCTCTGGGAGAGATGCCGAAGGCAGAGAGGGCTCATCTGGCAGAGATGCCCGAAAGGCAGAGAGGGAATCAAACAAATAAATAACCACTTGTGCTTGCCCTATTTTTTCAAAAGTTTTTTGAATACCAAGGCCTTCAATTACATCTTTTGTCTCTCGAATACCTGCTGTATCTATAAACCGGAAACCAATCCCACCAATAGTAAGCTCATCTTCTATGGTATCACGAGTCGTACCTGCAATATCAGATACAATGGCTCTTTCTTCATTTAACAACGCATTGAGTAGGGTAGACTTTCCAACATTAGGTTCCCCAACAATCGCTACAGGAATTCCATTCTTAATCACATTACCTGTCGCAAACGAATCAATAAGACGTTTGAGTACTTTGGTAATACGAGCGACAAGTTCTTTAAATTGTGTGCGATCTGCAAATTCTACATCTTCCTCAGAAAAATCCAATTCTAACTCAATAAGTGAAGCAAAATTGAGTAGTTCTTGGCGTAATTGTGCAATTTCATTAGAAAACCCACCACGCATTTGTTGCATCGCTATCTGATGACTTGCTTCATTATCACTTGCAATAAGATCAGCGACCGCTTCGGCTTGTGAGAGATCCATCTTTCCGTTGATAAAAGAACGTAGTGTAAATTCTCCTGCTTGTGCTGCACGACAGCCTTCACGAAGTAATAACTGAATAATCTCTTGTTGAATATAAGGAGAACCATGACACGAAATCTCTACCGTAGGCTCGCCTGTATACGAATTGGTTCCTTTAAAAAGAGAAACTAAAACTTCATCAAGCACACGTTGCCCATCTATAATATGTCCTAAATGAATCGTATGGGTTCTTTGCTTGGATAAATCTTTTCCTCGTTTCGACTTAAATAGAGGCGTGCATATCGTGATTGCATCTGGTCCAGATACGCGTATCACTGCGATAGCTCCAGCTCCCGCAGGACTGGCAAGTGCAACAATGGTGTCTTGTGTGTTCATCAAGACAAAATTACGTAAACCTGTAACATTTTATAGAAAAGTACTACTGATATATTGTAAATCAATCAAAAAATCAAAAAAATGGAAATTGTACATCACGAAGCAGCACTCAGAGAAGATAAACAGCTATTAGTCCTGACACACTTATCACAATTATTAGATTATGTGACAGGATTTGGAGGTTTTATCGTGCCACTTGTTTTATGGGTTGTCAATAAAGATAGAGTGGTAGACATGGATGAGCATGGAAAATCGATCCTCAACTTCCAGATAAGTATATTCATTTATGCTTTATTATGTATACCCGCTATATTCCTTATCGGATTAGGAATCGTAGGTTTGATAGCAATTGGAATTCTCGCATTTGTATTACCTATCGTAAATGCAGTAAAAGCTAGCAATGGCGAAAAACCAAACTATTATATAAGTATTCCTTTCTTTAGTTAGGAATCTCTCAGGTATTTTTTATCCATCCAAAAAGTTCCAAATGGGATGATAGAGCATAGCAATACAATCGCTACTGTTTTATTGTCCCATTTTCGTTCTGGCTTCATCAGTATTGCCATCACAATATAGGCAAGAAAAAGAAAACCGTGTGCCATTCCTATTACTTTATTTGGATACCCATTATCCCATATATACTTGAGTGGCATGGTTACAAATAAGATCAAGAGATAAGAAACTCCTTCTAAAAAGCTTAAAATTCGGAATGATTTGAGCATTGTTTTATTTTTTTGCAAAGATAATTATCTCCTTAGGCTCACGAAAAAAAGCCATGATAAAAGATGGCTTTTTTTAAAGATTTTTTCAAAAGGTTATAAAACTTCAAAAAGTATAAATTGATTTAATTGTGGTCTAAATGAACTAAAATTATTATCGGCGACAACTAGTAAAGATCTATGTCCATTTTCGAGCATAGGTCCGAAGGTAATCCCTTCTGTATTATCTACAATTCCTCCAGTAAGTTGGTCTCTAATATCATTAAAATCAAACAATAGTGTCTTGGTGACAGGTGTAAAAGAAGCCGTTGACAAATTATCTATCGTACTCACATCTGTAGCTTCATGAGTGGATACTTCATAAATTTTCACATCATTACCACCATCATCAAAACCTGTTGCAAATGAGCGTTCTAAAACCAAAAATCTATTTTTAGTATAGGAAAGTATTTCTACAACACCATTTACTTCAAATCCACCCTCTCTAGCAACTGGATCAAGCTGGTAGGCAAACTCTTTTTCAAAAAGACCCGTTTGTTCATTTATAAACGCGATACGAATAGGGGAGTCTGCTTCTTGACTTGTAGGAGCAATACCATCTTGAATTAAAGGTAGTTCCATCGCTACCCAAAAGTTCTCTCCTAAAAAATCTCGTGTGATTCCTTCAAAAACTCCATTTTGACGAGGTCCTGTTGTTGAATCTGTATCTATAGTATATCTAGTAGGTAAGGTGATATCAGAAATAAAAGTCCCATCATTCATTGATCTTCTCACAAAAGGATTAATCCCATTCGAAATATTACCCTCGCTAGTCCAAATGAAACCTCCACTATAACGATCAAATCGTATAGATTCTGGATCTACCGTTCCCGATTCAAAAGGTTGATTGTCTTGGTTTAGCAAGGGAGTTACTTGTGTTATTGTAATATCATTAAACCCCTGTAAATCAAAATCAATAGTTGCATTATAATAACGTGAATTACTAGAATCATCGCATATTAAAATCCAATCTTCTGCCACATAATCAATCCCAGAAAGCCCACCAACAAGCGTTTCGTTAAACTCAAATCCATCATCTATAATTGCTTCATCTATAAATCGTAATCCTTCAATAGGGCGTATATCGCCGCCACTGGCAGAAAAATCATCAAAGAAGTCGCAAGAACTTATAGATAAAGTGGTCAAAAAACCTAAAAGTAGTGTTGTTGTTTTCATTTCATCACGTATTAATTGGTTCCGAAAAATAGGAATAACGTCTTTAGTATAGTTTACATAATAATGGTATGATTATTAACACTATGTTAAATAGATGTTAGTTGGTTACGCTTTCGCGAAAGCTATCGTAAATTTACTCCAAAATATAATGAAAATGAGTCAATTAAAGGATAAAGTAGTACTGATCACTGGCGGAACCAAAGGAATAGGATATGGTATTGCTGAAGCGTTATTGAGTAAAGGAATGAAAGTGGCTATTACAGGACGTAGTATAGAATCGGCAGCACAGGCAGCAGCAACTTTAGGACCTAATGCTATTGGTATTCAGGCTGATGTAAAAAGTCTTGAGAGCCAAGAGAAAGCAGTTGCAGAAGTTATTGAAACTTTTGGACAGCTAGATGTATTACTTGCCAATGCTGGTGTTGGTCATTTTGCTTCTATAGAAGATATGAGTGTCTCACAATGGCAAGATACGATAGATACAAATCTTACAGGCGTGTTTTTATCTGTAAAAGCAAGTCTAGATGCTATTAAAAAAACAAAAGGATATATCATCACCATTTCTAGCCTTGCCGGAACCAATTTCTTTGCAAAAGGAACTGCATATAACGCTAGTAAATTTGGATTAACTGGTTTTACACAAGCATTAATGCTAGATGTGCGTAATGATGATGTAAAAGTTACTACCATCATGCCTGGCTCTGTAAGTAGTCATTTTGGAGGACGCTCACCAGAAGATGGAAAAGACTGGCGTATTCAACCAGAAGACCTTGGACAAATGGTCGTAGATTTACTACAAATACATCCTAGAACATTACCTAGTAAAATAGAGGTAAGACCTAGTAAAACAGCTAGTTCATAATATAAAAGAGAGTGTCTAAAAAGTAACTAACGTCATTCTGAATTTATTTCAGAATCCCATTATAATAATTATAAATATTATGAAAAACTGAAACAAGTTCAGTTTGACTAAAATTAATAACTTTTTAGACATTCACTTTTATTTTCGAAAATAATTCTAAAAGCCGCTAAAGTCAGGAAGACTAGCAGTATCTATAGTAGACGTTCCTTGTATTCCATTCCAAGTCCAAGTAGCTAACGTAATATTAAGAGTAGTGCTAGGCGTTATTCTACAGCCTGCATTAGTACCTTCTAATCTATTGGCAACAAAGGTAAAGTTTAAGTTGCTGTTTCCTAAAGGTACATTGTTTGAACTTTGTATATTAAAAAAACTAGAATTTACGACACCAATGGGAACAGGAGTTCCAGGAGCACTACATAAACGCTGATAATTGCCTGAAATATCAAGCACAAATGTTTCACTATTTTGATTAATAAAAATAGTCGTTGTTGTTATTGAATATCCTAAGGAACTTGCTGGAGTAAATGTAAAATCCCATGTTCCTGTAATAGAATTATCATCACTAGAAAATGTTCCTAAAGATGGTATCATTCTTTGAAAACTTTGATCTTTAAATACAGTAGCAACAGCATCTTTATTATTAATTGTAACATTAGAAAAATGTACTGTGTCATCCTCTAGAAACTGAACGTTAAATGATCCTCGATCACCTTCAAAATATAAAATATTAGATTCTATAGTGTCTTGACTCATAAACAAATACTCTTCGTTAATTGAAGTGATTATTTTAGCGTTATAGAGTCCGTTATCACCTAGATTTAGAGTTATTTTTTCATGAAAATCAAGGTCTTGTGTTACAATCGTTCCTTGATAAAGTCCTTGTCTAGAATAATCATTTTCTGGATTTGGAGCATCAGGAATGATTTGGGTTTCTACTATTGTGACACTTTCTTCTGTAGCTGTTGTTGTCGTGTCCTCATCTACAGAGCAACTGATTATTATGAGTGTGAGACAACAAATCGTAAATAGATTTCTTTTTATGGTTTTCATTTTTAAAAGAGGTTATAAAATTACGGCATAAACCTAGTACTTTAAAAAAACGTGTAAAATACCCACAAGCGGGTATTTTTATGGATTTACCGTAACCACACTACGGTTTATAGTATAAAAAAGACCAACAATACGGATGTATTATTGGTCTTTTAAAATGTTGTTTATAAGAGTTTTAGTACTCGTTTAATGCTTTTACATATTCTCTTAGTTCTTCTTCGTTTACTTTCTTATTGATATCACGTATCAAACAGAAAAAATAATGTAAACTTTCTTTTGGATCGCTTTCTACAGCTTCAATTTCTTCACCTTCTTCGATAGGGTCATCTTGAGGAATCGGAATAGAAAACGTGCCATATTGGTCTATATGTTCGGCAGAAAGGCGTGTAGCTTTTGCTAATAGTGGCAATTGCTCATCTATTGTATAAGGGCGTAAAGCCTTTAGATCTTCTACTACAGTATTTGTAATAATACCATTCTGAGCGACATCTTCAATGAGTTTATTAATCAATTTTACGGCTTTAGAATTCTGAAGTGTTTTCATATGGTGATGTAGATTTTTGTATTTAGTGGTTTGCAAATTTAAGTTTTTGTATCGCCTTTTACCAGTAAAATTTGTTATAAATTCGTTTGTATTTCAATATTAGTTTATGAGTAAACGAGCACTGAAAAAATATATAGAAGAGTTAGACCAAGAGGCTCTTAAAGAACAGATTATAGATTTGTATGAGCGTATTCCACAAGTAAAGACATTTTACGATTTTGTCTTTAACCCCAAAGAAGATACACTTATTGAAGATGCGAAAATTAAAATTAGCAACGAATATTTCCCTACTAAGCGTAAGCGAGCTCGTAAAAGAAGATCGGTTGCTCAGAAATATATCAAACAATTTAAATTACTAGGAGTAGACCCTAAGTTACTAGGTGATCTTATGTTTTTTAATATTGAAATTGCACAAACCTTTAGTGAATCGGCAACACGTATGCCTGATGCATTCTTTAAAAGCATGCTCGTTTCTTTTAAAGAGGCCTTACAATATTTGAGTTATCACCAACTTAAAGAAGAGTTTAGTGATAGAATAGAAGGAGTTATAGATCAATCCGAGTCCCAAGAATGGCCAAATACAGACCTTTTTGATGAAGTTGCTAACGATTTTGTTGATTAATTGTTGATAGCCCTCGTGAGATTTATCAATTATGCTTTCGCGAAAGCATAAAAATCACTTAGTTTTGCAAGATTCATATTTAATCACACTAAAAACTCCATTTTTGAGTCAGATTTTACAAGAAAATAAAGCGCCAGAAAAAGAATTATACGATTATCAATTAAAAGACCTTGATGCTATTTTTGATTGCATGGATAGATGTAATGAGGATTATAACTTATTATATCAACTTCCAACTGGAGGAGGAAAGACTGTCATTTTCTCTGAAATTATTAGAAGGTATATAGAAAAAAAGAATAAAAAAGTTGTTATTCTTACGCATCGTATTGAACTCTCTGTACAAACGTCACGTATGCTTACAGAGTTTAAAGTACCCAATATGGTTATCTCTAGTGATGTTAAATCTTTAGAAGGTGCCAAAGACTATATGTGTTATGTAGCTATGGTAGAAACGCTTACCAATAGATTGCAAGAAGAGCAAATTAGTTTTGAAGATGTAGGACTTGTCATTATAGATGAGGCGCATTATAATTCTTTTAGAAAACTATTTAGTTATTTTCATAAATCTTTTATCCTTGGCGTAACGGCAACACCTTTAAGTTCTAATATCAAGTTGCCTATGAAAGATAACTATGATGAGCTTTTGATAGGCGAGAGTATTCCTGCACTTATTGAAAAAGGATTCTTGGCACGTGCAAAAACAATCTCATATAACGTAGGTCTTTCTTCTTTAAAATTAGGTATTAACGGTGATTATACGGTAAAGTCTTCAGATATCTTATATACAGATACTTCTATGCAAGAGAAATTACTTGCAGCTTATGAGGATCAATCTAAAGGAAAGAAAACATTAATATTTAATAACGGGATTAATACCTCGCGATACGTCCAGGAAACCTTTATAGAGGCTGGATATGCAATACGTCACTTAGATAATACAAATAGCGCTAAAGAGCGAAAAGAGATCTTAGAGTGGTTTAAACACACGCCAGATGCTATCCTTACCTCAGTAAGTATTCTTACTACTGGGTTTGATGAGCCAACAGTAGATACGATTATATTAAATAGAGCAACAAAATCATTGACACTATATTTCCAAATGATAGGTCGTGGGTCTCGAATTCTGCCAAATAAAAAAGACTTTAAAGTATTAGACTTAGGAAATAATGCTGCTCGTTTTGGTTTGTGGGAAGCGCCTATAGATTGGAAAGAGATTTTCCAATTCCCAGATTTCTATTTAGAAAACTTAATAGGAGATGAAGAGATCGAGCGTAATTTTGCATATGTCATGCCTCCAGACTTACGTAAAGAGTTTGCTAATACCGATAAAGTATATTTTGACATCAAGAAAGAGTATAAGAAGGTAGTCGCAGAAGGAAAGAAAGCAAAAGTAGCTTTAGATAATGCTGTAGAGCAACACGCCCTTATGGTTGTAGATAATAGTGAGGATGTATTTGATGCACGTATTCTTGCCAGGAAGCTGAAAGAAGATATTGCTTATCGTGTACGCCAATATTCATATAGTATTATGAATAATACACAAAACTACAGAGACTGGTTACAAGAAGACTACGAACGAAAATTACGCCTTCGTATCAATCAGATTTGTACTGAAAGGGATATGTAAGACTTTTGTTTATACTAAATCTATATCTAAATATTTTACTAGCGTTAAAAGAAAAAAAATAACGATAGCATAAAAAAGGAGTCCTAGTCCTCTTGCTTTTTTAGCTTGTTTTAATTTAGCATCAAACCCATACTTTGTAAATCGCTCATCTTCAGATTGATTATAGCTTTTGGTGAAGCTTCCAAATCTTCCGGTATCGGTATAAGGAAAAAAGAAAAACGTAAGATATTCCTCAGTTGTTAGCGGGGTCGTCTTACGTTTTTCTTTGTTTTTTAATTCTTCTTCTGTCAAAATAATGTATAATTACCCTTTTTGTATTTCTTGAGCAATGGCTTGTACTTCATCAAGTACACGTAAAAGATTGCCGCTCCACAGTTTTTCTATTTGTTCTTCTGTATATCCGCGACGTACTAACTCTATAGTGACATTCATAGTTTCGGAAGCATCTTCCCAACCTTCTATACCGCCACCACCATCAAAATCAGAAGAGATACCTACATGTTCTAATCCCATTTTTTCAACGAGATAGTCGATATGATCTACAAAGTCAGATACATCTACAGCAGGAGGGAGGTTATCCATTGTTTTCATTTTCTCACGACGTATCGCAGCCATCGTACCAAGGAAATCAAAGTATTTTTCTCTTGCTTCGTTATCTAATGCCATCACAGCAGCTCTTCCGTCTAACCAAGTAACGCCCATAGAATCAGCAATCTTTTTTGCGATTTCAACTTCATGTGTTACTCTTGTCTCGAATTTCTCTGTATTTAAGTAGCTTTTAAAAGCGACCGTTTGTACAACACCCCCATTTTCTTTCATCCATTGTAACTGCTCATCATCTAGATTTCGACTATGATCACATAAAGCTCTCGCCGAAGAGTGTGATGCAATAATTGGCGCTTTGGTAAGTTCAATCATTTGACGCATTGCTTCTTTACTAGGATGTGATACATCGATCATCATCCCAACACGATTCATTTCGGCAACCACTTCTTTTCCTAAAGCACTCAATCCATTATGTAGCCAAATACTATCAGCTTCCCCCGTGTTACTATCGCTTAATTGACTATGTCCATTATGGGCTAAAGACATATAGCGTCCACCTAGATTATAGAATTTTTCTACATTACTGACATCTTCTCCTACTGGATATCCATTCTCAATACCAATCATTGCTACTTTTTTACCAGATTTCCAGATACGTCTGGCTTCTTCTGAAGTTGTTGCTAATTGAATTTGATCAGGAGCGATCTCTTCACAAAGTTTATGAATTGCGTCAAATTTTGATATGGCGTTCTCATAGGCAGCTTCATATCCTTTTGCGTTTAGAGAATCCTGTCCCGTATACACAATAAACCAAGGTACATCAAGGCCGCCTTCTTGCATTTTAGGGAGATTCACCTGTGATGTGAGTTTCTGTGTATAATTAATAGAATCTGTGAAGTTTTTGACGTTGATATCACAATGTGTATCTAACGTCATCACATTTTTATGAATTTCTTTGGCTTTAGCAAGAATTTCTGCTTCCGTCATAGGCGTTGTCATTTCTGATGATTCTGTTGTACTTTCTTTACAAGCAATAGATAATACTAAAAGGGCAACAAGGATGATTGATTTGTTCATAGTTAGTTTCTGAAATTTGATTCCTAAAGATACGTAATGTGTATAAATCATATATAGAACTGCTTTATCGTTTTTAATATACAATGATACGCTTTCGCGAAAGCGTATCAAGAGGAAGTCCCCAGTGCTTTGAAACAACTGGGGACTTCCCAAACTAACCAACCAAAATTCTATATTTTTTATCCTCTACGAGATCTGCTTGAAGATGCTCTTCCTTTTGAAGAAGAACTAGAGCGACTACTTGTACTTCTAGATGCACTGCTTGATCTTTTAGTAGAAGAACTACTTCTTGATGCTTTAGGAGCGCTAGATCTTTGCGATCTTGAGCTTTTTGCACGGTTACTAGAAGAAGATGGTCTTGAAGCACTACTTGATCTCTTTGTAGATCTAGAGGCTACTCCTTTTGAATTTCCACTTCTTGAAGTAGACTTTGATGTTCTACTCGATGTTCCTCTTGAATTTCCTTTAGATGCATTTCTATTGCTTCTACTAGTAACTCCTCTTGACTTCCCTTTAGATGTACTTCTATCAGTTCTGCTTGTAACTCCTCTTGAATTTCCTCTAGATGTATTTCTATCTGTTCTACTCGCGATACCTCTTGAGTTTCCATTAGATGTATTTCTATCCGTTCTACTTGCGATACTTCTTGAGTTTCCATTAGATGTATTTCTATCTGTTCTACTCGCGATACCTCTTGAGTTTCTATTAGTTGTATTTCTGTCATTTCTGTTAGCAATACCTCTTGAATTATTTCTAGATGTAGTAGCTGCGCTTCTGAAACGTGCATTATTGCGATCTACATTATCACGACGTCCATTATTATGAGCTACACGTCCTGTTGATGGGCGTCTAAAATCACGTCTTGAATTGTGATATCCATTTGCATATCCTCTATAGTAATTGTTTCTGTGGTATGTATAGCTATAACGAACTGGTGTATAAAATCTTCTATATGGTGTTGTATATACTAGACATCTATTAAATATAGGTCTGTAAAAATAAGCGTGAAATGGGCTATATGTGTAATATCTGTTATATACGTTTATAAATCCTGTGTAATGTGAATACACTCCAAAGTTATTATAATGTACGTATAGACCACCTACTTGTACTAATCTATTATTTCTGTAATTGATACGTACATCTCCAGCTTGTGTTAAACGTCCATAGTAATCATAAAATAATGGCGTTCCTTCTATCTGTATAACAGCTCCGTAATCATCATACTGAATGTATGGGTCATAATCAAAACCTGTATTAAAGCTTATGCCTACTGGTCCTGCATTTACACTTACGGCAAGACCGTCTGTGTATTGAGGAATGTAAAAGTCAAATTCTCCGTCAGGGAAAACTGAAAATTCAATTCCATTTTCTACAAATATATACTTACTACCGTCATAAACAGTTCCGCGACGAACGGTGTTTGTAGTTTCTGCTGCAACATATGTAGTAGATCCTATAGTAAGTAGACCGATGAGTAATAAAGCAAACTTTTTCATAATACGAGTTTTTAGATTCATAACTGTGTGTTTGATTGATGAACACATTTTCTATATAACAAGTTGCGTGCCAAAAAACATAAAATACTGTTTTTCAGATATTTAATATTATTTTAAGTTGAATCAACAAAAAAAGCGACTATGATTTCATAGCCGCTTTTTAAAATTTTATGTGTTTTTCTTATTTTTTTGAGACTGCTTTTTTTCGAAATTGAAAATTAAGAAACTCTACAAGAAGTGAGAATGCAATCGTAAAATAAAGATACCCTTTAGGAATGCTTCCAATTTCAGATCCAAACACATTAAGGTGTGATAAATGTGCAGCCTCAGCAATAAGCATAAACCCTATAAGGATCAAAAATGAAAGACCTAATATTTGTAATGAAGGGTGTTTATTTATAAACTCACCCACTGGATTTGCAAATATCATCATAATGAAAATAGAAATAACAACCGCTATTACCATAATGATAAGTGCATCATTAGGGTTTGATGATAATCCGCTTGTCATTCCTACCGCTGTAAGAATAGAATCAAAGGAGAATACAATATTGATAACTGCAATTTGTATAATGGCTTTTGTGAGAGAAGAAGAGCTTTTATCTTTTATTTCTTGTTCTTCAACACCAGCTTCGTCTACCTTTTCATGAATTTCGTGAACACTTTTCCATAATAAGAAAATACCACCTGCAAAGAGAATAATCGCTTGCCAACTTATGCCTGCAGTCATCCAGGAAGTATTAATATGCCAGAAAGGAACACTTAATGCTATTAAATATGAAATGCCAAATAATAAGCCTATACGCATGATCATGGCTAGTAACAGACCTATATTAGTTGCTTTCTTTCTATTATTTTCTGGAAGTTTATCTGAGGCTAGTGTGATAAAGATAATATTATCGATTCCAAGGATGACTTCAAGAAAAGTAAGAGTCAATAAAGCAATCCATGCATCTGATGAAGCAAAAATATCGAACATTAGTTTAGTTTTTTGGCGGTTCCTCTTTGTTTTTTAGTTTTCCCTACGAGGGAATACTCAAAGGTATAAAATTCTCCTTCAGTGTATAAAATCTTCATATGAACTGCTTTTTCTTCGCTCATACTCTTTGGATGTATCTTTTTGACAATCCATTCGCAATCATTGATCCATCGTACACTAGATGAATCTACAGTTTCATTAAAATAAGCTACTTCTAAGGTGTCATTACGTGTAAAGCGTGTAGTTATAAGTTGGCCATCAATAAGTTCTTCATAGCTAAATTCACCAACTTTAAAAGCATTACAATCTCTCTGAGGTGTTTTACAAGCTATAATAACCAGCAGAAGGGCCCCTAAAAATAGTATATTTTTAATCATACCGTAAAAGTACAAAAATGGATACGTTATGACATTTCATAACTTTCAAAAGTACCATCTTCCATAAAAATGATAATACGTTTTATTTTCTTGCTTGAAGTTTGTATTTCTGTATTTATAATCGTGCTTGAATCTTGTTGCGAAGTATTTCTTTTTTTAGAAGAACGATCATCTTGATTCCTTTTTGAAAGGGTAGTGGCAGTAGCGGTAAATTCTTCTGTTTTTGGAAAAGATCCTTTTCCTTCTAATAACCAATATAAATCTACTTGTGGAAACGTGTGAACAATCTTCAAAACAAAATCTAAACTCGGTTTATTTCTCCCAGATAAAATATGAGAAATCGTAGCACGACCCACATGTATTTTATCTGCAAAATTTGCTGCAGTTAATTCGTATTCTTTAAGGATTTTATCAAGCCTTTGTATGAAATCTTTATTGTTTACCATTGTAAATCATGTCTTCTCTTATATATACGTTACAAATGTAAATTTTTGATGTTTCCTTTGCAATTTATATGCAAATAAACTTTTAAAATAAATAAATAACCACTTTATATAAAACTTATAAATAATTGAAAATAAATACATTAATATATTCTAAATGATTATTTGGATTTTTTCCGAATATAATAGTAAGATAACCTGCATTCTTTGTTTACAATTGGAGTTATTTCAATAAATTCAATGATTTACAATTGTAAATTTTATAAAGTTTAACTTTGTAAACGTAAAACTAGATACAACTTGGAAACACTTTTAAATTGGCATAAAAAGAATCATGAAAAAAGACTCTATGGTCGTTATATTCATGTAGCTAATATCCTTGAAATATTACAGGAATTACCTTCAGATTTTGAAGTTAAAAAACAAGGTGTTTCTGTAGAAAATAAACCTATTCATACAGTCACGATTGGTACTGGAAAAATCAAAATATTACTTTGGTCGCAAATGCACGGTAATGAAAGTACAACGACCAAAGCATTATTTGATCTTTTTCTAGCTTTTCAAGATCCGAATGCAGTTTATGATTTCACCGCTATTTTATCCTCTTGTACATTGTGTATTGTTCCTATTTTAAATCCTGACGGTGCTGCAGCCTATACACGTGTAAATGCTAATCAGGTAGATTTGAATAGAGATGCACAAAATAGATCTCAGCCAGAAAGTAACTTATTATGGAGTATATATAAAGAATTCGAACCTGATTTTTGCTTTAATCTTCATGGACAACGAACTATATTTGGTTTTGAAGACACAGGAAAACCATCTATACTTTCTTTTTTAGCTCCTTCTGCAAATGTAGAAAGGAGTGTTACGCTTTCGCGAAAGCGGTCTATGCAAGTTATAGCGCATATCCACAATGTATTATCTCCGTATTTACCAGGTAATATTGGACTTTATGATGATGGATTTAATCATAATTGTGCGGGTGATACTTTTCAGGCAGATGGAACCCCAACTATTCTTTTTGAAGCGGGCCACTATCCAAATGATTATGATAGAGAAATCACAAGACAATTTGTATTTATGGCTATTGTAGCTGCATTAGAGCATATATCTAGTCCAGTATTTGTAGATGAAAATATGTATTTTACCATTCCAGAACATCAAAAGTGCTATTGTGATATTTTATTTAAGAACTCATTAGATGGAGACATCGGAATTCAGTATACAGAAAAATTGACTAGAAATACGATTGCATTTATTCCAGAATTTTCTTCAAAAGATACGACCTCTTCAATGTTTGGACATCGGGTTATTGATGCTTCTGGATTAAAAATCAAAAAACTTTTAGAAGAAAAGGTAATTGGAAAACCCGATATAAGACATTTAACTTTAGACGAGGGGGTTACGATAACGTTGTAGTGCCAAATAACCATAACTAATTGCACATTATTCAATAAAAATGATTTAATTTTGAATTAAATTCAATGAATCATACAATAATGGCAAAATTCAAACTTGACGAAGTTGATCACCAAATACTGGATATGCTCATAGAGAATACCAGAATCCCTTTTACAGATATTGCAAAAAAATTACTTATATCTGCTGGAACTGTACATGTGAGAGTAAAAAAAATGGAAGAAGCAGGAATCATTATAGGCTCTTCTCTTAGTCTTGATTACGCAAAATTAGGATACTCTTTTATTGCATATGTAGGGGTCTTTTTGAACAAAACATCACAAACAACATTTGTATTAGAACGTATTGCTCAAATCCCATTTGTAACAGTAGCACATGTAACCACTGGAAAATTTAATATTTTTTGTAAAATACGTGCAAGAGATACAAATCATGCAAAAAATGTCATCTTTCAATTAGATGATATAGAAGGAGTATATCGTACAGAAACAATGATTTCTCTAGAAGAAAGTATCAATGATAAAAAACGATTAATGCATTCTATATTTCAAGATTTGATTTAATATAATGTATAATAATATAAAAAACCCTTCTAGTGTTCTAGAAGGGTTTTTTAGTACCTTTACTTAAAAAAGTTATGTATACTACAGATTTAGATACTTCAGAATACAATCCATATTATGCGCCTTTTGTAAATATGATCCCTGAAGATATATCACTCGTTGACATCCTTACTAGTAGTAAAAATGAGGTGATATCATTTTTTAAAGAAATCTCTGAAGATAAACTTAGTTATCGATATGATGTGGACAAATGGACGCCAAAAGAAGTCCTAATGCATATTATAGATACAGAACGTATATTTTCATACAGAGCATTACGTTTTGCTAGAAAAGATAAACTAGATCTTCTTGGATTTGATCAAAATGATTTTATCCCTCCTTCAAAGGCTGACTCTCGATCTATTGACTCTCTAATAGAAGAATATGAAGCCGTAAGAAATGCGACTATTGTACTTTTTAAAAACTTAGATGATACGATGCTCAAAGAAGTTGGTACGGGAAGCGGAAGTCCTATGTCAGTACGAGCATTAGGCTTTATAACTGTGGGTCATGAAAAACATCATGTTTTGCTTATTAAAGAGCGTTATTTATAAAGGGTAAAATACTTTAGTTAGAATTTGCAGCATAAAAATCAAATGCGTCATAGATTAGTGCATTAGGCACTTCTTTATCTATACTTCCTTTTCCAATAGATTCTAATAAGACAAAATTAACTTTACCATTAGCGTTTTTCTTGTCATATTTTAGTAGTTCAATGATATGATCAATATCTTCTTTAGAAAAGGGGATAGGGTCGTACATATTAGATAATGTATTATTGATCTGGTCTAGTTGCGTTTCTGACAATCCAGCTAGTTTAGTAGAAATATAACTTTCTAAAATCATACCTATTGCAATAGCTTCTCCATGCAATAACGTAGTTCGTTGTTCATGGCTTAAACAATAAGATTCTATAGCGTGACCTAGTGTATGACCGTAGTTTAGTGTTTTGCGAAGATTTTTTTCTGTAGGGTCTTTAAGTACGACATCATTTTTGATCACAACACTGTCATAAATTAATTGGTTAAGATCATCTGTAGTCATTGTAGTTAAATCTGATAATTGTTGCCAGTAGGTTTCACTTGCAATAAGACCATGTTTGTACATTTCAGCCAAACCAGAACGCATTTCTACTTTAGGAAGTGTAGCTAGAAACCCAGTATCAATAACCACTAATTGTGGATTATTAATAACTCCAATTAGATTTTTTAAATTCCCTAAATCAACACCTGTTTTACCTCCTACAGATGCATCTACCATAGAAAGTAAAGTTGTAGGGATATTTATAAAATCCATACCTCTTTTAAAAGTACTAGCAACAAACCCGCCTAAATCTGTTACAACACCACCTCCTACATTAATAATCAGTCCTTTTCGGTCTGCATCAAGGTCAGCTAAGGCATCCCATACACCAGAACATGTTTCTATTGTTTTGTTTTCTTCTCCAGGAGTAATCTCTATAACTTCTATGGCTATAGACGTCTCTAGTAGATTTAAAAAGCCTGCTAAACAATGTTCTTGCGTATTACTATCAACAATTATAAATAATTTAGAATAGGATGACGCCTTTAAAATAGTGTTGAGACGCTCATATCCAGAGGTGTTAAAAACAATTTCATAGCTCGAAGCTTTGATAGGCTGCATAGATTTTATTTTAAGGTGCCAAATTACATCTTTTTATGTAATTCACATTCAGTTTGAATTATATTTGTAATACTAAATATAACACTATGTCTTCTTCTATTTTTGATAATACAGAACGAGCTTTTGTGCTTAAATCTGATAGCGAACTTGAACGCGCGTACTTTCTATTTAAAATGATTTCAAAAGAACCTCTTGTACGCATAGGTACTGCTATGACTAAGTTTGCATTAAATGCAAACCTTCCAGTTGAAGGTTTGATTCGTTCTACTGTATTTGACCATTTTTGCGGCGGTGTAAGTGAAGATGATTGTATTCCTGTGATGGATAAATTGTTTGAAGCTGGCGTATGTTCTGTATTGGATTATTCGGTAGAAGGAAAAGAAGATGAAAAGCAATTTGATGCATGTCTAACGAAGGTATTGGAACTTACTGATTTTGCTGAAGAAAAAGATGCGATGCCTATATCTGTGTTTAAACCTACTGGTTTAGGACGTTTTGCTATATGGCAAAAAAAGACAGAGGGAAAAGCATTTACACCTGAAGAACAAGAAGAATGGGATAAAATTGTAGATCGTTTTGATCAAATATGCAAAAAAGCAAAAGAAACAGATGTTGCTGTTTTAATTGATGCTGAAGAGAGTTGGATGCAAGATGCCGCTGATGATCTTGTAGCAGAAATGATGGCAACATACAATACAGAAAAAGCGATTGTATTCAATACATTGCAATGCTATCGTTGGGACCGATTGAATTATCTTAAAAAACTTCACGTAGATGCAAGAGTGAAAGGTTTTAAAATAGGAGTGAAGATTGTACGCGGCGCGTATATGGAAAAAGAAAATGATAGAGCTCAAGAAAAGGACTACCCAACACCTATATGTGAAAGTAAAGATGCTACTGATCAGAATTTCGATACTACCTTAGGGTATATTTTTGACAATTTAAATGATATCTCAGTATTCTTAGGGACTCATAATGAAGCCAGTTGTTTATTGGCGATTGAGATTATGAAAAATAAGTCCATTACAATTAATGACAAACGCGTTTGGTTTGGACAATTATATGGAATGAGTGATCATATAAGTTTTAATCTAGCATTAGGGGGATATAATGTGGCTAAATATATGCCATTTGGTCCTGTAAAAGATGTAATGCCTTATTTGATTAGAAGAGCAGAAGAAAACACCTCTGTAGCTGGACAAACAAATCGCGAATTAGAATTAATTAAGTCTGAGCGCAAACGCAGAAAAATATAAGGAATACCGCCATTTATTTTACAAGGCTTACCTCTTTTATAAGTACTTCATCTTCACAATTTTCAAGAATCAATTTAAGTTCTTGTTCTTTTGACGTTTCTCCATACATAATGTATTCACCACAGGGTTCCTTTCTGGGTTGGCTTTCGCCAAAATTTATATCTCCATTTTGTAACACGTGATTAATGGTGACGGTATCTAATTGTAATTGGGTTAAAGACGTATTTGCTTTTCGCGAAAGCGTATAAGACTTTGTGTTGATATTTTTTAGGACTCGAGCTTCTGGAAAGTAAGCACAACTTGTTTTTTTGCCACTAAAGAAGAAGGCTAAAACAATCAAACCTAAAGAGAAACCACCTAAATAGTACCCTATTCGATGTAATAAACGCATATATTTTAGAATATAAGAAGATTGATATCTCGGTAATGCAAATTAAACCAATTTGCAACCGACTTGTTGGTCAAAACGCCATGGTAAAAATACAAACCGTTTTTCAATCCTTTGTCAAATCTTAGTTTATTTTCTATACCACCTTCTTCACCAATATCTAGAAGATAGGGTGTGAATATATTACTCAGTGATATAGAGGCAGTTCTGGCAAAACGTGCAGGAATATTTGGCACACAATAATGAGTAACTCCGTGTTTTACAAATGTAGGTTTGTCATGCGAGGTCACATCACTAGTTTCAAAGCATCCGCCCATATCAATACTTACGTCTATAATAACAGCACCCGTTTTCATACCCTCAATCATAGGTTCTGTCACAATTACCGGAGATCTATTTGTACCGCGTACAGCACCAATAGCGACATCACATCTCTTTAGCGCCTTGACTAAGTTTTTAGGCTGTAAGGTAGAGGTATACATCGGTCTACCTATATTAGTTTGTATACAACGGAGTTTCGTAATTGAATTGTCAAATATTTTTACATTAGCCCCAAGACCAATAGCAGATCGAGCAGCAAATTCCCCAACGGTACCTGCACCAATAATAACAACTTCCGCAGGAGGAACACCACTTATATTACCTAAAAGGGTTCCTGTGCCTAATTCTGCACTACTCATGAGTTCTGCGGCTACTTGGACAGCAGCAGTGCCTGCTATTTCTGAAAGCGTACGCACAGCAGGGTAGGTGCCATCATCATCTTTAATAAACTCAAATGCAATAGCGGTGATTCGTTTACTCGCTAATTTTTCAAAATAACTTTTAGTTTGTGTTTTTAATTGTAAGGCAGAGATGAGCACCGTTTGTGGATTTACCATATCCAATTCTTCAATAGAAGGTGGCTCTACTTTTAAAATCATAGGGCAAGAAAATACCTTTGCAGTATCATTGGTGACTTCTGCACCCGCTTCACTATAATCTTTGTCTGAATATCGAGCTCCTTTTCCCGCTTTTGATTCTATAAGGACGCGATGGCCATTTGCCGTAAGTGCTGCCACGGCATCGGGAGTAAGACATACGCGACGTTCTTGAAAATGTGCTTCTCTGGGGATTCCTATAAATAAGTTACCTTTTTTCTTAGCAATTTCAAGGGTTTCTTCTTGAGGTAATAATTGTGCTCTGGTAAAAGGACTATTTGGTGTATCCATAGATTGATGTCAGGTTGTTACCCAAAAATACGGATTTAAAAAGGAATTTCTAAAATGCACTACGATAGAGGTTATTATTCTCTACTCATATACATAGGTTCTTCGTCCTCATCTTCATCATCTATAGACTTATACGATTGTAATTCTCCTTTCCAATTCACCCGACTTAATTCACTTAAATCAATGCCGTGAATTTTATCAAAAATTTTAGTTCTAATGGTATAGGAAAATATAGCCATTATTAAGACTAATGGTGCTAAAACATAAATATCATTTACATCTGGAAAAACAATGTCATCATTTAATATTCCATAAATTTGCCATGTATATAGACATATCGGAACCAAAATTGCATGATACCACCAATGCTTACAGGTGAAAAACCATAACAAAAGAAAATATAAAGGTATTAATTTTCCAAAAAGAGTCCATGCAGCAACGTTTACACTTTCATAATATGTACTTGTATAGGTGCCAAAAGGAGATTCCCAGACGATATCGTCTGGGAATAAATCATACAGAGTGAATAAATAAGGTGAAATAATAAGTGATAATGCTATTAGAGTACCACTAATTAAAATCCTATTTTTAGTTTTTTTATTCGCCGCTTGGAACTTTGATCTTTCTTTTATCAACTGCTTGGTCTCCATTAGTTTCGTTGGTTGCAGTGTACATAAGTGCTGTAGCACCTGCTATAAGCAGTGCTAATAGTAAAGCTTTAACTTTCATAATCGTGAGTGTTTAATATTAATGATTTGTTAAGACAAAAATCATTAAACACACCAGAAGTTACACTATACCATTTTTTTTGTATATTCGCGCGCTTTTATCTGAAAAGCGGTGATTTTCTTATTCGTACACTTGGTTTATGAATTATCCTTCAAAAACATTTTTTCCGTTAAAGAGAATTTTAATTTGTTTTTCATCGCATAATAATGAAAAAAAATCAGAAAGCTCTTACAAAATATTCCTACCTGTTCATTTAAATTTTAACATTTTTTTAACACTTTTAAGTCAATTTTATTAATCTTTCGCCAATTTCATTCATCGAAATGTGTATTTTTTGGTTATTCTTTGGTATAAAGCTTCGTATTTTTTCAGGCCATTCTATAAAAATCCAATCACCTTGTTCTATATATTCTTCAAATCCAATGTCCAGAATCTCTTCTTCCTGTTCTATTCTGTAGGCATCAAAATGAAAGATTCTTTTTCCTTCACTGGTTTGATACTCGTTAACTATTGAAAAAGTGGGACTTGAGACGTTTTCTGTAACACCTAATTGTTTTGCTAGAGAAGTGATTAGGGTTGTTTTTCCAACACCCATATCGCCATAAAAAAGTAAAACAGTACTTTTTGTAGCTTCAATAATACGCGCAGAAATACTATCTATTTGTGATAGTATGTAGGTTATTTCCATTATATAAATTTCAACTTGGGACTCTAAATATAGGAAAAATGGCTTAGAAGTATAATTGAGTGGTAACTATCATAAAAATTATTTACTAAAAATAGAAATATTAATTTAATACAGGTCCCAGTTTTAGAATCATGCACCACACAAAAAGATTTAAAACTGGGATTGTATCATTTTTTTATTTTCATCAATAATTAATTATTTAAAAACCCAAGGGCTTTGTATTTTGCATTTCAAAATTGCAACCAATCTCCTTAATGAACAAGTTACACACAGGAACATTTATAAATATTCAAGTGATTTTTATAAATATTCCAATAATTAATGACTTTATATAGTTTTCATTTTATGAAACTTACTCATATATGGACTTATGTACTCATAAGTTTTTCTTCTTTAACAAGCATACATGCTCAAGAACTCATTCTAGGTGGTTATATACCTATTGACTCTTTAAAAAATAAAGAGTATAAAGTGTATATAGACCATTTTAATAGAACGGCGCCTTATTATGATAGAGAGCCAGATAGTCTCTTTGCGCATGAAATAGCAATGACCTATTTATGGACTGCCTATCAAAAAAATGATTCTTTGAATATGGGTAAGGCTTATAGTATGTTAGGGCAATTGGAAAATTATCGATTAGATTATTTTGATAAAGCCATTGTTTATACAGAAAAATATAATGATAAATTCCAACCTGCTCTAGCCTATATCAATAAATCAGATAAATTTTATTTTGATGGTAATTATAAAAAATCTGTAGAAATGCTATTTAAAGCATTAGAATACACAAAAAAGAACAAAAATGATTATCTACAATATTATATAATAGGTAACATCAATTTACTTAGATCTGAATGGGGAGATAAAAAAGTAGCAATAAAAAAATATATCGAGATACTTGAAAAAGAAAAAAATAACATAAATAACTATAATACAAGTTCATCTCGGCATTCATTAAAATATCATAAAAACTCATATGCTAGCATTCAGTATAGTTTAGCACAAGTTTATTATGAAATAAAAGAATTAAAAAATGCTTCAATCTATTTAGATTCTGTGTATCAATATGGAATTAAAAATAATCTTAAAGAATATAAGCTTAATTATTACGGACTTAAAGGAGGTATTTTATATAGAGAAAAAAACTATAAAGAAGCTTTAGTGCACACAAATAAATTTTTAGAATTAAAGGACCCTGAAGATTTATATAGTATTAGTCGCTCTTCAATAATAAAAAGCCTCACTTTATGGAAACTCAATCGTAAAGAAGAAGCCATCCAATTCATAAAAAAAGCAGATAGTTTGTACCAAATTACGGATGATGAATTTGAAGAATTAGGTGAGGGATACCAACTATTAATTAACCATTATAAAGAAGTAGAGGATGCTGATAATCAATTGTTGTATCTCAATAAGCTTATTGAATTTGATCGAAAAATTTCTTCCAATTATATTGAAATAGGGAATCGTATCGAACAAGAATATACCATGCCGCAATTACTCGCAGAGAAAGATGAAGTCATTCTAAAACTCAATATTAAAAATAAATCTGAAAAAAGAAATAAGTATACTATAATCTTAGTATTAGTAATTTTATTAGTAGTCATAGTCTATTATATACGTACCAACTATCTCAATAAAAAACGATTTAAAACACTCCAAGAAAGATTTAAAGAACAAAAGACTACAATTGAAACACTAAAAAGGGTTCCAGAAAAAGAGAAAGTAGCTTTGGATCTTGAAGAAAAACAAATAAAATTAATTTCAAATGGTTTATTAGAGTTCGAACAAGCACATGGTTTTCTAGATGATACCGTTACCTTAAAATCCTTAGCAGAGACGTTAAAAACGAACTCTTCTTATTTATCTAAGTATATCAATAGCGTAAAAGAAACTAACTTTACAACTTATATCAGTGATTTACGTGTTCACTATGCAACACATAAACTACAAGAGGATGCAAAATTTCGATCCTATACCATAGAGGCGATTGCCAGTGAGGTTGGCTTTTCAAATACACGTTCTTTTACTAATCATTTTAAGAGGGTTACAGGGATTACAGTATCTTATTTTATGAAGAAACTTTCTTCACCCTCATCCTAACCTTTTCCCAAAGGAAGAAGTAGCCTCCTTGTCAATCTGAACTTGTTTCAGATTCTCATGAGTATAATCTACTTTATGTTTTACTGAGATTCCGAAATAAATTCGGAATGACATTCTCTTCATCTTAATCTTTACCAGGGAGAAGATGAGTTTTTCTGTACAATCAAGCGTAGTAGAGATGTACTTTAAAACAAAATAGCGTAGTACTCTAATTTAGAATACTACTCTATTTTATTAACACGATAATATTGATGCGATTTTGTATGAGAATCAATCAATTATCGTATTTAAGGCATTACCTAGGCTCCAATATAGCTATAGGAATAATCATTTCTTCTAATGAAACACCTCCATGCTGATAGGTATTTCTATAATAACTCACATAGTGATTGTAGTTGTTTGGGTATGCAAAAAACAAGTCACTTTTAGCAAAAATAAACGAACTACTCATATTAATCGTAGGAAGATGAATGGTGCGAGGGTCTTTTGCTGCGAGTACATCTTTGTCTTCATACGTAAGACTTCTTCCTGTCTTATAGCGTAAATTTAAACTTGTATTCTTATCCCCAATCACCTTTGAAGGATTCTTTACATTAATAGTCCCATGATCTGTAGTGATAATTAACTTAAAGCCCATTTGTTGTGCTTGCTGTATCATATCTAACAACGGAGAGTTTTTAAACCAACTTTCTGTAAGTGATCTATACGATTTATCGGTACTTGCGAGCTCTTTGATCACTTCCATTTCTGTTTTAGAATGTGAAAGCATATCCACAAAGTTGTATACGACTACCGTAAGATCATTATTCTTTTGGGATTTAAAATTTTCAGCCAACTTTTTACCATTCTTTAAATTGGTAATTTTATGATATTCCCACGTAATATCTATATGTAGTCGTTTCAGTTGTTCTCTTAAAAAATCGGCTTCATGCATATTTTTACCACCTTCATCTGTATCATCCAACCAATAGTTTGGATGTCTCTTTTTCATCTCACTAGGCATTAAACCTGAGAAAATAGCATTACGCGCATATTGTGTAGCGGTAGGAAGAATACTGTAATACGCATCTTCTTCTCTTTTTTTATAATAAGATGATAAGTGCGGTTCGAATGCTTTCCATTGATCGTATCTAAGATTATCGATGACTACAAATAGCGTAGGTTCTCCTTTTTTAATTTCTGGCGCTACTTTTTCTTTAAAAAGCGTATGAGACATAATAGGCCCATCATGTGATGTAAACCAATCTGGATAATTTCTATCTACAAATTTACAGAACTGATGATTTGCCTCTGCTTTTTGAGACTCTAAAATCTCAAACATGCTAGGATCTTCAATGGTTTCTAATTCCATTTCCCAGTAAATCAATTTTTGATATAATTCAGACCATTCATCAAAAGAATTTACCATCGAAAGGTCCATCGCAATTTTTCTAAATTCTTGTTGATATGAAGAAGCTGTTTTTTGAGATACCAAACGGCTATGATCCAAGTTTTTCTTTAAACTCAGCAAAATCTGATTAGGATTCACGGGTTTAATAAGGTAGTCGGCAATTTTAGAACCAATTGCTTCTTCCATAATATACTCCTCTTCACTTTTGGTAATCATCACTACAGGTACACTCTCGCGTTTGTTTTTGATCTCATTAAGTGTTTCCAACCCTGTTAAACCTGGCATGTTTTCATCAAGAAAAACAATATCAAAATTTTGTTCATCGATGATTTCAATAGCCTCGGTACCGCTCGTACATTTGGTTACAGAATAGTTCTTTTTCTCTAAAAAAAGGATATGTGGTTTTAATAAATCAATTTCGTCATCTACCCAAAGAATGTTGATTGTACTCATGTATTGTGTGGTGTTTTATACGCTTTCGCGAAAGCAAAAAATAACTCTCCTAAAAGCTAGTGTGATTAGTGGTATATTTGTTTAAACTCTTTTAAAATTCTCTGTGATAAAACAGTCTACCAAAGTTACTATAATTAACGATCCTATTTATGGTTTTATTACCATACCTAATGGTGTTATTTTTAATTTGATTCAGCATCCCTATTTCCAACGCTTACGTCGTATTACACAAATGGGCCTTTCATATTTGGTATATCCAGGGGCACATCACACACGTTTTCACCATGCAATAGGGTGTTTGCATATTATGCAAAAAGCACTGATAACCCTTAAAAATAAAGGTGTTCTTATTTCTAAAGAAGAAGAAGAAGCAACGCTTATTGCCATATTATTACACGATATAGGACATGGGCCTTTTTCACATGCCATGGAAGAAAGTATCATAGAAAACGTGCATCATGAGCAGATTTCTATCGCTTTTATGGAAGCTTTAAACGAAGAGTTTAACGGAAGTTTAACGCTAGCACTCCAAATATTTCAAGGCACTTATACACGTAAATTTTTAAATCAACTTGTATCGGGTCAATTAGACATGGATCGTACTGACTATTTGAAAAGGGATAGTTTTTATACAGGTATGGCAGAAGGGAACATTAATACAGATCGTATTATTGCGATGCTTAATGTATTTGAAGACCAACTTGTCGTGGAAGAAAAAGGAGTCTATACTGTCGAAAAGTTTTTAGTAGCTAGGCGTCTTATGTATTGGCAAGTATATCTACATAAAACGGGGGTCGTGGCAGAACAGTTAATTACGCGAGTTTTAAAACGAGCCAAAGAAGTATCACATACAGGAGTAGATCTGCCTGCGAGTAGTGCGTTATCCTATTTTTTAAAGAATAAAATTGATCAACATAATTTTAAGGAAGCCTTAAATACGTTTTCAAAATTGGATGATTATGATATTATTTCGGCTATGAAAGAGTGGTGTTATACTGACGACTTTGTACTTAGAGAATTATCAAAATCTATTATCAATAGAGATTTATTAAAAGTAAAAATTCGAAAAAAACCATTTTCAGAAGAGAAACAACAAAAGCATATTAATTCATTAATAGCGCGTTATAATATAAGTTCTTACGAAGCTTCTTATTTTGTTTTTACAGGAAAAATATCAAATCAAGGATATAATTATACACAAGGAGGCATCAATATAGTCTTACCAAATGGCAAGATTGTAGACGTAGTAAAAGCTAGTGATCAATTAAGTTTAAAATCGTTAACAAAAGAAGTAGTTAAAAACTATATATGCTACCCCAAACCTAAAGACTAAGTTTTTTGTTATTTTTGCCACACATGAAATTTACAGCAGCCCAAATAGCAGGAATATTAGAAGGAACAGTAGAGGGTAATCCTGAAGTTCAAGTTTCTAAGCTTGCAAAAATAGAAGAAGGAACATCTGGATCACTTACTTTTTTAGCTAATCCTAAATATACCTCATACCTATACACGACAAAAGCATCTATTGCTATTGTTAATACCGACTTTGAATTAGAAAATGAAATAGAGACTACACTTATACGAGTGGAAGATGCTTATAAATCTTTTTCAAAACTATTGGAATATTATAATCAGGTAAAACTTAATAAATTAGGTATAGAGCAACCAAGTTATATTTCTGAGTCTGCTATCTATGGAGAAGGACTTTATTTAGGGGCATTTTCATACTTAGGTGATAATGTAAAAATTGGAAGTAATGTCAAGATTTATCCTAATGCATATGTAGGAGATAATGTTGTTATCGGTGATAATAGTGTATTGTTTTCTGGAGCAAAAGTATATTCTGATTGTATTATAGGAGAATCCGTATACATCCATAGTGGTGCTATTGTAGGTGCCGATGGATTTGGTTTTACACCTAATGAAAAAGGAGAATATAGTAAAGTGCCTCAAACAGGAAATGTCATTATAGAAGATTATGTAGATATTGGAGCGGGAACTACCATAGACAGAGCGACCTTAGGATCTACAATAATTAGACAAGGCGTAAAGCTAGATAATCAAATACAGATTGCTCATAATGTAGAAATAGGAGCTCATACGGCTATTGCAGCACAAACAGGAGTTGCTGGTTCTACAAAAATCGGAAAAAATTGCCTCATTGGTGGACAAGTAGGAATTGCTGGTCATATCACAATAGGGGATCGTGTTCGTATTCAAGCACAGTCTGGAATTGGACGTAATATAAAGGATGACGAAGTTTTACAAGGATCTCCGTCATTTGGATATGCAGATTGGAACCGATCATATGTGCATTTTAAAAACTTACCTAAAATAGTTCAAAAGGTTAATCAACTCGAAAAAAAGATAAATCAATGAGTGAAGCTAGAACTCAACAATGTACAATAGCTAAGGAAGTTACGTTGACTGGTGTAGGATTACATACAGGAGATAACGTAACAATGACTTTTAAACCAGCTAATGAAAATCACGGATATAAATTTCAACGTGTAGATCTTGAAGGAAGCCCTATTATTGATGCAGATGCTTCATTAGTAACAAACACCCAACGAGGAACCAATCTTGAAAAAAATGGTGTTACTATTCAAACAACAGAACACGTCCTTGCTGCTTGTGTAGGCTTAGAAATAGATAATATTTTAATAGAACTCAATGCATCTGAGCCTCCTATCATGGATGGTTCTTCAAAATTCTTTGTAGAAGCATTAGAAAAAGCAGGAATTAAAGAGCAAGAAGAATGTCGTAATGAATATGTAGTAAAAGAAGTAATTTCTTATGTAGATGAAGATTCTGGAAGCGAGATTATTTTAATGCCTGCAAATGAGTATCAAGTTACAACCATGGTTGACTTTGGTACTAAAGTATTAGGCACTCAAAATGCAAGTATAAAACACCTTTCAGAATTTAAAGAAGAAATCTCTGATAGTCGTACGTTTAGTTTTTTACACGAAATAGAAATGCTCTTAGAGCATGGATTAATTAAAGGAGGAGATCTTAATAATGCCATTGTCTATGTAGATAAAGAATTATCTCCTGAAACAATGGAAAAGCTACGTGTAGCTTTTAATAAAGAACACATCTCTGTAAAACCTAATGGAATTTTAGACAATCTTACATTACATCACCCTAATGAGGCAGCACGCCATAAATTATTAGATGTTATAGGAGATTTAGCCTTAATAGGAACGCGTATAAAAGGAAAGGTTATTGCAAATAAGCCTGGACATTATGTAAATACCCAGTTTGCAAAGAAACTTCAAAAAATTATAAAGGCAGAACGTCGTAATCATGTGCCAGATGTAGATTTACACGCACCTCCAGTGAAGGATGTAAATCAAATTATGGAAATGCTACCGCATCGTCCTCCATTTTTATTGGTTGATAAAATATTAGAGCTTACTGATACGTATGTAATAGGAATGAAAAATGTAACGATGAACGAACCGTTTTTCGTAGGTCATTTTCCTGGAGCACCAGTAATGCCAGGTGTTTTGCAAATTGAAGCCATGGCACAAACAGGAGGAATTCTTGTACTTAGTACAGTACCTGATCCAGAAAATTACCTTACGTACTTATTAAAAATTGATAAAGTACGTTATAAACAACAAGTAGTACCTGGCGATACTCTTATTTTTAAACTAGATTTGATGTCTCCTATACGAAGAGGAATATGCCAAATGCAAGCAAGAGCCTATGCAAATGGCAAACTAGTATCAGAAGCCGAAATTATGGCGCAAATTGTTAAAGTAAAGAACAACTAACTATATATGAACCAACCACTCGCATATGTGCACCCAGGTGCTAAAATTGCAAAAAATGTAGTTATAGAACCTTTTACTACTATTCATAATAATGTAGTGATAGGAGAAGGAAGCTGGATAGGATCTAATGTTACTATCATGGAAGGAGCCCGCATCGGTAAAAACGTAAGTATTTTCCCAGGAGCGGTGATATCAGCCATTCCACAAGACAAAAAATTTAATGATGAAGATACAGTCACGATTATAGGTGATAACACAACCATCAGGGAGTGTGTTACTATAAATAGAGGTACTTCAGATCGTATGAAAACAGAAGTTGGAAAAAACTGTTGGATTATGGCCTATTGTCATATAGCACATGACTGTATTGTAGGAGATAATTGTATTTTTTCAAATAATAGTACACTAGCAGGACATATTACTGTTGGTGAGCATGTGGTTTTAGCAGGAATGGCTGCGGTACAACAATTCTGTACGATTGGGAGTCATGCCTTTGTTACAGGTGGTTCTCTTGTGAGAAAAGATGTACCTCCATTTGTAAAAGCAGGTAGAGAGCCGTTAAGTTATGTAGGGATTAACTCTATAGGACTTCGTCGTCGTGGATTTACCACAGAAAAAATACGTGAGATTCAAAATATTTTTAGAATTCTATACCAAAAGAACTATAATAATACACAAGCGGTAGAAATTATAGAAGCAGAAATGGAAGCTACTCCAGAAAGAGATGAGATATTGCAATTTATCAGAAATTCTCAACGTGGTATTATGAAAGGATATTTTAGCTCTAATTAATAGACTATTTCTGTATACGCTTTCGCGAAAGCGTATATAACCAGATCTTTAGATCATATAATAATCGTTTAACCTTAAATAGCAGTATAGATAAACAATACAATCTGTACGCAACACAAATATGGCAACAACATCAGACATTCGTAACGGATTATGTATTCATTATAATCATGATATTTTTAAAATCATTGAGTTTTTACACGTAAAACCAGGAAAAGGACCTGCTTTTGTAAGAACAAAAATGAAAAGTGTAACCACCGGAAAAGTGATAGATAATACCTTTTCTGCGGGACATAAAATAGAAGAAGTACGTGTTGAAACGCATAAATTTCAATTTTTATATCCAGAAGGGGATACCTATCACTTTATGAATGTAGAAGACTATAATCAGATCACACTACAAAAAGAAACAATAGATGCGGCAGAATTCCTTAAGGAAGGGAATGTAGTAACCGTATTAATTAATTCTGAAGATCAAGCGCCTTTATCTGTAGATATGCCTGCAAGTGTTATCTTAGAAGTAACACATACAGAACCTGGAGTTAAAGGGAACACTGCTACAAATGCTACAAAACCTGCAACTGTAGAAACAGGCGCAAGAGTGAATGTACCTTTATTCATTAATGAAGGAGACAAAATTAAAATTGAAACGGCTAAAGGAACGTATAAAGAAAGAATTAAGGAGTAATTCTTTTTCAAAAACACACTCGTGAAATTTCCACAAGCACATACATTACAACAAATTGCTACTATCATAGATGCAACTCCTATAGGAGATGCAAATTTCCCAGTGTTAGGCATGAATGAAATTCATGTAGTAACACCAGGCGATATTGTGTTTGTAGATCATCCAAAATATTATAGTAAAGCACTAGGAAGTGCTGCCACTATTATTTTGATTAATAAAGAGGTAGACTGTCCAGAAGGAAAAACTTTATTACTATCAGATGATCCATTTAGAGATTTTAATAAACTAACCGAGTATTTTAAAGGCTTTGTTAGTGCTTCAAAAACGATTGCAGATACTGCAGTAATAGGAGAAGGCACAGTCATACAGCCTACTGCATTTGTAGGTAATCATGTTACTATAGGTAAAAACTGTTTGATACATTCTAATGTGAGTATTTATGATCATACCGTCATAGGAGATCATGTTACGATTCATGCTGGTACTGTATTAGGAGCAGATGCTTTTTATTATAAAAAACGTCCAGAAGGATTTGACAAGCTAAAATCAGGAGGACGTGTCGTTGTAAAAGATCATGTAGATATAGGTGCGGCTTGTACCATAGACAAAGGTGTTACAGGTGATACTACGATAGGCGAAGGCACTAAGATAGATAACCAAGTACATATAGGACATGATACTGTAATTGGCAAAAAAGTATTGATTGCTTCACAAACGGGAATTGCTGGATGTGTTATCGTAGAAGATGAAGTCACATTATGGGGACAAGTAGGTATTACCAGCGGCATTACAATAGGAGAGAAAGCTGTAGTTTCTGCACAAAGCGGTGTAAGTAAATCGTTAGAAGGCAAAAAAAGTTATTTTGGTACGCCAGCTGGTGATTTTAGAGAAAAATATAAAGAGATAGCCAATCTTAGGATGGTTCCAGAACTTATAGAACAATTAAAGAATAAAAAATGAGTACAAACGGTAAAAATATCGTAAGCAATTTTTATACTTCAGATTTTTTTAATGAAACTGAAAATGTAAAAAAATACCTTCACCCAGAGATGGAACTTTTTTGGAATGCAAGAACAGGATATTCACATATGGGTATGAATGATATTCTTACGATGGCATCTGAGGCATCAAAATCTTTTGAATCTGTACGATGTGATATTACTCATTTGTTAGAAGAAGGAGATCACGTAACGATACGGTTTACCTATTTTGTTAGAATGATAGAAAATCCTAATGAAGAAGTTCCTGTTGCACATTTTATAGCTATATGGGAAATAAAAGATAGCCTTATGTATCGTGGATATCAAATGAGTCAACCGGCTGAAGAAGACCAAGAAGCGATGATTTCATATCGAGGTGTAAATTTGTAAAAATACCTTCGACAAAAGCCTATAAAAAACTATTTTTGCAAAGCAAAACTTAAAAACAAACAATGAGCGTTTTAGTAAATAAAGATTCGAAAATTATTGTTCAAGGATTTACAGGTAGTGAAGGAACTTTTCACGCTGGTCAAATGATTGAATATGGTACAAATGTAGTAGGAGGTGTTACCCCTGGAAAAGGAGGACAAACACATCTTGATCGTCCTGTTTTTAATACTGTAGAAGAAGCGGTTCAAAAACTAGGAGCAGATACAACTATTATCTTTGTCCCACCAGCTTTTGCAGCCGATGCAATTATGGAAGCTGCAGATGCGGGTATTAAAGTTATTATAACAATCACAGAAGGTATTCCTGTTGCAGACATGATCAAAGCATCAGATTATATAAAAAATATCGATTGTCGTTTAGTTGGACCTAACTGTCCAGGAGTTATTACTCCGGGAGAAGCTAAGGTAGGAATCATGCCTGGGTTTGTATTTAAGAAAGGTCGTGTAGGAATTGTTTCTAAATCAGGAACACTTACGTATGAGGCAGCAGACCAAGTTGTAAAACAAGGTCTTGGAATTACTACGGCTATCGGAATAGGAGGAGATCCAATTATTGGAACTACGACAAAAGAAGCTGTAGAATTATTAATTAATGATCCAGAGACAGAAGCTGTTGTAATGATCGGAGAAATCGGAGGTCAGTTAGAAGCAGATGCTGCAAACTGGTATAAAGATAGCGGTAGCACAAAACCTGTAGTAGGATTTATAGCTGGAGAAACTGCTCCTGCAGGACGTACCATGGGGCATGCAGGTGCGATTGTAGGTGGAAGTGATGACACGGCACAAGCAAAAAAAGCAATCATGAGAGCATGTGGAATTCATGTGGTAGATAGTCCAGCTGAGATTGGAAAAAAGATTGCTGAAGTTTTAGGATAATAGCTCAACATATTATGATAAAAGTATCATAAACTTTAAAAACCTCTTGAATTTTCAAGAGGTTTTTTTGTGCAACCCCTTACGCATTTCCTTATATTTGATACTATAGAAAAGACTAAGATTAAACGACCAACATATATGAAATTATTAGAAGGAAAAACAGCCATTATTACCGGAGCCAGTCGTGGTATTGGGAAAGGTATTGCCGAAGTTTTTGCTCAGCATGGAGCAAATGTAGCTTTTACATACAGTTCTTCTGTAGATGCAGCAAATGCACTAGAAGATACGCTTAATGCAACAGGTGTGAAGGCAAAAGGATATAAAAGTAATGCAGCCGATTTTGATCAAGCACAACAACTTGTAAAAGATGTAGCCGCAGATTTTGGAGGTATTGATATTCTTATCAATAATGCAGGAATTACAAAAGATAATCTCTTAATGCGTATGTCTGAAGAAGATTTTGACAAAGTGATCGAAGTAAATCTTAAATCTATCTTTAATATGACAAAGGCAGTGCAACGCACAATGCTTAAACAACGTCATGGAAGTATTGTAAATATGAGTTCTGTAGTAGGAGTGAAAGGAAATGCTGGTCAAGCAAATTATGCTGCCTCAAAAGCAGGTATGATTGGATTTTCAAAATCTATGGCATTAGAATTAGGATCACGTAACATACGTACCAATGTCATTGCACCTGGATTTATAGAAACTGAGATGACGGCAAAACTTGATGAAGATACCGTAAATAGCTGGCGTAACGCTATTCCATTAAAACGAGGAGGAAGTCCAGAAGATATTGCAAATGCATGTGTATTCTTAGCTAGTGATTTAAGTGCATATGTTACAGGACAAGTACTTAATGTAGATGGAGGAATGTTAACCTAAGACTCTTTCTAAGAAGCCATTTATATGACAAGCACCACCTTATTATTAATTATTGGAGCCGCAATTATCGCTTTAGCTGTTGCTCTGTTTCAATATTTTTATAAGGCTGTCTATAAGACAAAGCGAAATAGAGTATATGCTTTATTTCGCTTTTTTACTGTTTTTGGACTTTTATTACTACTAATTAATCCAAAATACAAACAAGAAACATTCTATACAGAAAAACCTTCTTTGGCCATTGCTGTAGATAACTCTGCGAGTATTCGATATTTAGGATATGATACTCGCGTAGAAGATGCTTTGGTACGCTTTCGCGAAAACAAAGACTTAAACAATGCCTTTGATATCCAGTATTTTGGTTTTGGAACAGAAGTAACAACCTTAGATTCTGTAAATTTCGCCGAAAGGCAAACAAATATTGCTGACGTTTTTTCTTCATTTACTTCTTTATATAGAAATGATGTAGCACCGGTTATACTTTTATCTGATGGAAATCAGACATTTGGAGAAGCATTTGAATACACTAGTAAAAACTTCAATCAGAATGTATATCCTATTGTTGTAGGAGATACCCTTGTATATGACGATCTTATTGTTGGTCAAGTAAATGTGAATAGATATGCCTATATCAATAATAAATTTCCAGTAGAAGTTTTTACAAATTATAATGGAGATCGCGACGTTTCTTCTAGATTAACGATACGTTCAGGAAATACAGTGGTATATCAACAAAACATTAGTTTTTCTAATCAGAAGAAATCACAAATCATTACCGCACTAATTCCTGCAAGTACCGTTGGCGTAAGACAATATACAGTAAGTCTTCAGGCTATTGAGAATGAAAAGAATACAAAAAATAATAGTAAAAACTTTGCGGTAGAAGTTATTGACCAAAAAACCAATGTACTTATTGTTTCTGATATCATTCATCCAGATGTTGGTATGCTTAAGAAAAGTATAGAGAGTAATAGATTGCGTAGTGTTACCTACGCAAAACCAGCAGAAGCTGTTGGTACATTAAATGAGTACCAACTCGTTGTTTTATATCAACCTAATGGTCTTTTTCAACCTGTATATAGAGAGCTTGAAGCTTTAGGGAAGAATAGTATGACGATCACAGGTCCAAAAACAGATTGGAATGTTGTAAATCAATTGCAAACGGAAGTATACCATGAGGTCACAACGCAAGATGAAGATGTTCAAGGAATAAGTAATCCAAATTTCTCTACGTTTGTTCTAAATGATCTTAATTTTTCTGATTTCCCTCCACTTACCACAAGTTTTGGAGACATCACATTAAAGACTGAAGCTGATATTGCCTTATATCAAAAAATAGGAACCATTACGACAGATACTCCTTTATTGGCTACTACAGATCAAAATGGTAGGAGAGGGGTATATGTATTTGGCGAAGGACTCTGGCGTTGGAGAGCACAAAGTTATATAGATACTAAGAGTTTTGAAGATTTTGATAATTTTATTGATAACTTAATTCAATATGCCGCTTCAAATAAACGAAAGAGTAGGCTTAACTTAGATTATGATTCTTTTTATTACGGGAATGGATCTGTAAAACTCTACGCACAATATTTTGACAAGAATTATGTGTTTGACAATAGAGCTGCGCTTACTATAAAAGTGATTAATAAAGAGACAGAAGAGGTCTATGATGCTCCTTTTTTACTACAACGTAATGCCTATGAAATTGATTTGAGTAATCTTGCACCTGGTGATTATTCATTTACAGTTACGGTACAAAATCAAGGATTAGCAAGGTCTGGCACCTTTACAATAGTTCCTTTTGAAGTAGAACAACAGTTTCTAAATGCTAATGTAACGGCCTTGTCACAAGTTGCAATAAACACAGATGGTAAACGATATACTATTTCAACGATTGACCCATTAATTACTTTTTTACTAAATGATACTAGGTATAGACCAGTGCAAAAAAGCACTGAAAATGTTGTACCTTTAATAGACTGGAAATGGCTATTAGGTGTTTTAGCTTTACTACTTGCAATAGAGTGGTTTATGCGAAAATATAATGGTCTTACATAATCATTAAAATAACCAAAAAAATAAATCATGGATAAATTACCAAAAATTGGATTGCCTATAGTAATTGTTTTAATAATAGCAATTGTTTTAGTGGCAAAATCTGCTGTAACGATAGATTCTGGATATGCTGGAGTATTACATACTTTAGGGAATGGGGTTAATTCTGATGAGCCAGCTTTAGGACAAGGTCTGAATATTATTGCACCTTGGAATAAAGTCATTGTATATGAAGTAAGACAGCAAGAAATTCCAGAAAAAATGTCTGTGTTATCTTCAAATGGATTGGACATTACTTTAGATGCCTCTGTGCAATATATGCCAGATGTCAATAACTTAGGAAGGTTGCATAACGAAAAAGGGGAAAGCTATTTAACTCGTGTCTTACAACCTGCAGTTCGTAGTGCTGCTAGAAGTGTTGTAGGACGTTATACTCCAGAACAACTGTATTCTAGTAAGCGTGATGCTATTCAAAATGAAATTTTTGAGGAAACAAAAAAGATTATTGATGAACAGTATATTATTCTGAAAAGAGTTTTAATTAGAGACGTAACATTGCCACCTACTATCAAGCAAGCCATTGAGCGTAAGTTAAAGCAAGAGCAAGAATCACTAGAATATGAATTTAGACTTGTAACAGCTCAAAAAGAAGCAGATAAGGCACGTATTGATGCACAAGGAAAAGCAGATGCAAACAGAATTTTAAGTGCATCCCTTAATGATCAAATATTACGAGATAAAGGTATCGAAGCAACATTAAGACTTTCAGAATCTCCAAATGCTAAAGTAATTGTAGTAGGATCTGGAGATAGTGGTTTACCACTTATTTTAGGGAATAATTAATAATATTATATCTATAGTTCATAGATTATTTTACAAAACCCATTTGGAACTCTCAAATGGGTTTTGTCTTTTTAAGATACTTATAATCGCTTTTACAATTACCCCTTGCACTTTTGAAATTGCTATTGTGTTACTTTTTAGTCCCATGTATTTTTAAGTTATAATCTTAAAACAATGAAGTTATGCTAAAAAACATGTTATTTCTTAAAGGAGTTAAACAATTAAATAAAGTGCAATTAAAGAGTACAAATGGAGGCGCTATTTTTGAAGATCATGCATTTGCATGTATTCGAACAAAAGATGTCGTAAGTCATACATTTTATGGAAATCAAAGTTCAGGCTCTGCTACTGCTTGGGTTAACGCATGGGGAAGTCTAGGATGGGACGCATCTTGTGGACATCAGGCTCACAGATAAAATTGTTTAAAATTTCAAGATAAAGCAGTAATTAGTCACCGTATTAGTTACTGTTTTTTATTTGGAAAGTGAATGTATACGCTTTCGCGAAAGCGTATAAAGAGTGCATATTACTTCAAACCGCGTCTATATAACCATAGTTTTGCATAACGCATCCAGACGGCATAAGCATGTAAATAACTTATGATAAGGCCTACCACACCATCTCTAAATCCCATTTGAACAAAATAATGTTTGAAGAAACCCCAGAAAGGTTTAATCACAAAATGAAATATACCGAGACGTCCTGTTTTCTTATCATAGTCTCTAGCTTGCCAGGCAGCATATCTATTTAATTTTTTAATATGGCTATCTAAAGTGATATATGTATTATGATGAAAACGATTTTTTAAAAAACCAACTTGACCATCTGCAATGATCTCTGCATGAACCATTTTGTCTTCATATACACATTTACTTTTTCTGAATAATCGAATTACTTTATCATTTTGCCATCCACTATATCGTACACGTTTTCCCATAAAATGGTTCGTACGATAAATCCAATACGCTACCGTTCCGTCTGTAGGTGGGTTATTAAGAATCGATATAATTTCTTTTTGTAATTCAGGAGTCACCCTCTCATCAGCATCTACTAGTAATATCCATTCGTGCGTAGCTTGTGGGATAGCCCAATTCTTTTGCGACGCAGAATACTGATACTTACGGCGTATAATAGTGTCTGTGAATTCTTTAGCAATAGTGAGTGTATTATCAGTGCTCATGGAGTCTACTACCATAATCTCATCTGCAAAAGATACAGATTCGAGAACTTCACGAATGTTGTGTTCTTCGTTACCTGTAGGGATTATAGCCGTTAATTTTTCCATAAATTTAGTAGGACAACAAAACTACTAACTTTTTTATAATTAAAAGTTTATTTTTGTACATATTATGACTCAACCATGACTAAAAATCAACCAACCTTATCAGTAGTGATAAGTACATATAATGCTATAGAATGGCTTAAAAAAACATTATGGGGTTATGCTGTACAAACAACTCAAGATTTTGAAATAGTCATAGCAGATGATGGATCAGGTACTGAAACTAAAGAAGTAATTGATACTTTTAAAAAACATTTCCCTGTTCCTATTATTCACGTTTGGCAGAAAGATGATGGTTTTCAAAAGTCCCGCATTCTAAATAAAGCAATCCTTGCCTGTACGACAGATTATATTCTCATGAGTGACGGAGATTGTATTCCAAAAAATGATTTTGTAGAACAACATATTAAATATAGAGAACCTAATTATTTTCTTTCAGGAGGATATTTTAAGCTTCCCATGAATATTTCAGAATTAATTAACCAAGAAGATATCGAACAACAAAAATGTTTTGATTTGGAATGGCTTAAAAATAATGGTTTAAAAACATCCTTCAAGAATAATAAAATTTCTGCAACAGATACATTAGCTAGCGTATTAAATTTTATAACACCTACGAATGCTAGTTGGAATGGTCATAATTCTAGTGGTTGGAAAAAAGATATTCTTAGTGTCAATGGATTTGATGAACGTATGCAATATGGCGGACAAGATAGAGAGCTTGGAGAACGATTAATAAATATGGGATTAAAATCAAAGCAAATACGTTATAGTGCTTTGTGTTTACATCTTGATCACCCAAGAGGATATAAAACAAAAGAAACATTAGAACGTAATGCTGCAATTAGGAAGAATACACGTAAAAAAGGGTATGCGTACACGTATTACGGTATTAAAAAAGATGACGATATAAAAGAATGAAAATATTAGTCACTGGAGCTGCTGGTTTTATAGGTTCTCATCTTTGTGAACGTTTGGTCTCTCAAGGTCATCAAGTAGTAGGAATAGATAATTTTTCTGATTACTATGACCCTAAACTAAAAGAAATCAATGCAAATGATATTGAAAATACGGGTGTTACACTTCTTAGAGCAGATTTATTTGATGATTTAGGTTCTATTTTACCTAATGATATTGATATTATCTATCATTTTGCTGCACAACCTGGTATTTCTGCAAAGACACCATTTACAGATTATGAACGCAATAATATCCAAGTAACTCAAAATTTGTTGCAATGGTCTATTCATCAAAATAAGAATACTCAGTTATTTATAAATATTGCCACGTCTTCTATTTATGGATTACACGCTACATCTACAGAAGAAGAAGCACCTATGCCTGTATCTGATTATGGAGTTACAAAATTAGCCGCAGAGCAATTAGTCCTCGCATCACAACGATTGGATAAACTGAATGCGTGTTCTATTCGTTTGTTTTCAGTATATGGACCTAGAGAACGTCCAGAAAAATTATACACAAAACTTATTAAAGCTATCTATGAAGGTACATCATTCCCATTATACGAAGGGAGTGAGCATCATGAACGTAGTTTCACCTATGTAGGCGATATTACAGATGGATTAGAAAAGATACTCGATCATAAAACTGTATGTAACGGTGAGATTATTAATCTAGGAAGTACAGATGTACATACAACAGGACAAGGTATTGCATTGATAGAAAAGATCATAGGGAAGAAGGCTCTTATCGAAAAAGCAGGAAAGCGTCCTGGAGATCAGTTAAAAACATCTGCTACAATAGATAAAGCAAAAATGCTATTAGAGTATACTCCTAAAACTGATTTTGAAGAAGGACTGCGCGCACAAGTGGCTTGGTATAAAGAGAAGTTTCTTTAATTATATATATTTAGATCTATCATTAATATCATAGAACATGGGAAGATGGATGGAAGCGATTAATAAAGAAAGAAAAGTTGTTTTAGAAACAACACCTTACTTTCTTCTTGATTGTTCTAAATATCTACCTAAAAGGATTAGAAAAGAATTTCCAATATTATTAGATTTAGATATTCATTCAGATAAGTGGATTGATGAATTACAAATATTAAATCTAGATACCGTTAAAGATTTAAATCAAGAACTATCTAGAGTTCGTAGAATACTAAATTTAGAAGAGTTTATTCCTAAAATAGATTCTAAAAAAAATATTATTTCACTGGACAACAAGCGAGTACGAACTGAAAGATATTAATGAAGATATTGATTTCTTGATGTCTTTCTTAAAAAAGGTTATTACATTAGGATTGGAATTAAGGATTTATTTATAAAACTATACAACTCCTATAAACTCATTTAATTTCCCTTCAATTTTTTCAGGAGTGAGTAATGAATAATAATACGCATGTCGTTTTTTAATATCCTTAAGGCTTTTAGAAACGTAAAGATTAGATTCATAATCTTGTAGGTGAACTACATGATTTTGATCATTTTCATATAATGCCCAAGCAGCTCTACGTATCCAAGGAGAGAAGATCGTAAATGTCGGAATATCCAGTGCTTTTGCCATATTGATAGCACCACCTTCATTACCTATTAGTGCGTCACATTGTGTCGTTAACGCAATAAACTCACGTAAACTTTTTCCATAAATATCTTTTAAGATATGCTGCTGTGTTTTTTCTGAACACAATTGATACAATGCGTCTACCTGATCTATTTGTTTTGGAATATAATTAAAGAGTAACCGAGCTTCTGTCGAGTGTACAATATGATCTAATAAGGTGGCTAGGTAGGGCAGAGGGTATGTCTTATTAGAAGCACTTCCTAAAATGCCTATCATATATAATTTCTGATCAGGATGTGTTCTAGCGCCTGCTAGTATTTTTTTCGCGGAAGCGGTCTCTTCATCAGTCACATAAAGTTTAGGTTTTAATGCTTTAGGAAAATCAGTATCAATGGCTTGAAGTAGCTTCATACGATTCTCTATAGCGAGCCCTGCTTCAGTTTCTGGAGTATAGTGATATGAATATAGGTCTGTGAATACAAGTTTTGTATACCATTTTTTATACCCGATGCGTTGTGGGGCTTTCGTAATTTTAGCTATACGAGCACTTCCTATTTTTGAATAGACATCAATACTAATATCATACATATAGGAAGCTAAAGAGGTATACAACTCTTTAAGTGCTTTATTACTTTTCTCCATTTCTGGAGTAAACACTATCTTTTTATCTATAAATGGATTGTTCTCTAATACAGGTAAAGTATGCTCATTAATAAGATAATGAACTTCTGCGGTTGGGTATTTATGTTTTATTGCTTCACAAAGAATAGACGATGTAAGAACATCGCCTATCATTTTGTGTTGTATAATTAATATTTTTTTACCCATATAGCGTGATTATACTGCTACATCATATTCTCTTAGAGCGTCATTAAGAGAGGTTTTTTTATTGGTGCTTTCTTTACGTTTTCCTATAATTAAAGCACACGGCACATTATATTCTCCTGCAGCAAATTTCTTTGTATAACTTCCAGGAATCACTACAGAACGTGCAGGAACTCTTCCTTTCATTTCAACAGGCGTATCACCAGTAACATCTATGATTTTTGTACTCATGGTTAATACAACATTTGCCCCTAAAACAGCTTCTTTTTCTACGCGTACGCCTTCTACAACGATACATCTACTCCCTATAAAAGCACCATCCTCTATAATTACCGGAGCTGCTTGTAATGGTTCTAATACACCGCCTATTCCTACACCACCACTTAAGTGTACATTTTTACCTATTTGGGCACAACTTCCTACGGTTGCCCATGTATCTACCATCGTTCCTTCATCTACATATGCACCTATATTTACATAACTAGGCATCAAGATAACACCGCTAGAGATATACGCTCCATGGCGTGCTACAGCATTAGGTACCACACGAATACCACGGTTTTTAAAATCTCTTTTTAGCGGAATTTTATCATGGTATTCAAAAATTCCTGCTTCTAATGTTTCCATTTGTTGAATTGGAAAATATAATACGACTGCTTTCTTTACCCATTCATTGACTTGCCATCCAGTATCGGTAGGCTCGGCAACACGTAGTGTACCACGATCAAGCATATCTACTACTTCACGAATGGCATTAATGGTAACTGGATTTTGTAACTCAGAACGATCGTCCCAAGCTTTTTCAATTAGATTTTGTAACTGATTCATTTCAATTTTTCTTATTATTTTTTATTTATATAGTTCTCAAATTGAGCAAAACTGCTAAACCGAGCTTGTATACTTCCTGTATGATCTATGAGTGCGTAGGTTGGAAACTCCCAAATAGACAAATCATAAGTCAATCGTTTTTCTAGTTTCTGTTCTCGTACATTCACCCATGGATACTCATGTTTTTCTAGATAGTTTCTCCATATGGAGAATTTGTCATCTCTAGAGACTCCTATAAGTTCTATATTATTTTCTTCAAAAATAGTATAGTTTTTGGCAATACGTTTATGATCTCTTATACATGGTGCACATCTTACAAACCAAAAATCTAATAAGTACTGTTTAGAGGGATCCAAGGTAATATTCGTTTTTTGATCATTGATATCTCCTAACTCATACTGATCAAATTGTACAGCTCCCGTGTTTAGAATACTAATCATTCGATCTGTATTATTTATAAAATGATCCTGAAGACTATCCGTTTGCATACGCATGATTCGGTAGAGATTATCTACTTTATCACGATGGTTTTGGTTACGAAACAAGAAATTCCCAACAATTGCATGCGAAAGTGGTGTATCTATATGTGTACGTATTTCAGAAATGAGAAATTTATCTATTGCTGAACTATCTACCTTAGAATCAATTAATTCTCGGTACGTATCTGTAAATTGTAACGAAGCAGTATATAAAGGAGAACTATCAACCTTATCTACTGTTACTTGCTGTTCTTCTACTGTTAAATCTATGAGTAACTGTTCTCCATCTAACCAAAACTGTTTTCCTATTCTTTTTCCTTCTGTATGTACATATACATTATAAAGGTCATTAAGATTTCTTTGAAAATCTACTTTTATGGTATCCTTATAAGGAAGGAAGAAGCTTTCTTTTTGTCCAATATCTGCTACCCATACGCTATCAATAGGTATATCAGAATGAATGACTAGATTGATATCAGATAGATTTAAATCTTCTTTTTTGCGTACTATTTCCTTTTCTTTTGTTGTTTGCTTACCACAGGACACAACAAATAGGATCACTAGTATACTAATGGGAAATCGAAGATTCATTTTTGGTTGTTACAATAAAGATCAAAGATAAAACTTCATATTTGTATACAACCTTAGATTTTCTATAATTTAACAAGATAGATACCTGAATTTACTATTCTGGTATATAGTCTTGTATTAAAAAAACAATCCTTTTTTATTTTAAGAATACTATAATAACCTGTATAGTCTGGCTAAATAACAAGATAAGGGAAAGAAAAAATAAAAGAGATCTTGATGGAAATGTTTCATATTTTTGATAAAAATATAACTATGAAAAATTTATTTACAATTCTATGCATTTTTAGTTTTATGTTAAGTAATGCTCAAAATTATCAATCAGCAGAAAGTGTTGCTTACGACGAAGCCAATGATAGATGGTTAGTTGCCAATGGGTCTAATATTATTATAGATGATGGCAATGGTAATCTTAGTGTTTTTGGAACTATGAGTGCCACCCATGGTATGGAAATTATAGGAAATATTCTGTATGCATTAGATTCTAATGTACTAAGAGGATATGATCTTGACACAGCTGCTCAAGTGATGAGTCTTTCTATTAGTGGCGTCGGTTTCTTGAATGGAATGGCTAATAATGGAGTCGATCAATTATACGTTACAGATTTTTCATTAGGAGATATTCATCAAATAGATGTATCTGATATAGATAATCCAACAAGTACTATACTAACTTCCAATGCAGGGACATCTCCAAATGGTATTTTATTTGACGGTGATAATAATAGGTTACTATTTGTAACATTTACAAGTAATGCAAGTATTAGACAATTAGATCTTACCAATAATAGTGTGAGTGATGTAATAGCAGATACTGGCTTAGGTAATATAGATGGTATTATATATAGTGAAAGCTTAGATGAATTTTATGTTTCTTCTTGGAATCCTGCTGCAATTACACGTTATACTAGTGATTTTTCTGAAAGCGCTATAATAGATGTTCCTAGTATTAATAATCCAGCAGATATAGACATCAAAGATGTAGGTGGTACTGTTACTATAGGAATTCCAATTTTCAATAATGTACTTTTTGCAGATGTCGAAGACCCATTAGCTATAGAAGAAGCTGTATTAGATTCTATTCAATTTTCTTTATCAGAAAATCCTATAACATCTTCAAGTATCATTTCATTTACATTGCAAGAAGCGAGTCAGGTTTCTATGTCTGTATATTCTATAGATGGGAAATTAATACGTACGCTATTTTCAGAAAATAATAGTATTGGAGAAAAACAAGTATCATTAGAATCATCATCTTTAGCTCGCGGGATGTATTTACTCAATATTACTTTAAATGGTCAAGTGTTATCAAAAAAAATATTGGTGAACTAAAATGTTTACTACGCTATAGTTATTGATTAATAGGAGACTCAACATATTGTAGTTATGCTTGCTCACATATCCTTTGGTTTTGCTTATTTTTGCACCAAATTTTAGAGATGGCACGCATTATTGCGATAGATTATGGGACCAAACGAACAGGAATTGCAATCACTGATGAACTTCAGATGATTGCTTCTGGGTTAACCACGGTTGAGACCAAAAAGTTAATGCCCTTTTTAAAAGAGTACTTTCAGAAGGAGCAGGTTGAGGCGATGGTAATAGGAGAGCCTAAACGTATGAATAATGAAGCTTCAGATGTGGAAGCACACATTATACGCTTTCGCGAAAGCGTACTCAAGACCTTTCCAGATTTAAAGATCATTCGTCAAGACGAACGTTTTACCTCTAAAATGGCTTTCCAAACAATGATTGATAGCGGAATTGGAAAAAAGAAAAGACAAAACAAAGCACTTGTTGATCAAATAAGCGCCACAATAATATTACAAGATTACCTCTATAATAAATAAGTATATGATTTTACCTATAGTAGCCTACGGAGATCCCGTTTTAAAGAAGAAAGCAAAACCTATTACTAAGGATTACCCTAAGCTTCCTGCACTTATAGATAATATGTTTGAAACCATGTATGGTGCTAACGGATTGGGACTTGCGGCTCCTCAAATAGGACTTTCTATTAGAATGTTTTTAGTAGATACGTCTCCCTTTGCAAACGATAAGGAGTTTACAGAAGAAGAGCAGGCCGTATTTAAAGACTTTAAAAAAGTATTTATAAATGCTGAGATTTTAGAAAGTACTGGAGATGAATGGGCATTTAATGAAGGATGCTTAAGTATTCCAGGCATTACAGAAGATGTATTTAGAGAATCTACGATTACTATAAAGTACCAAGACGAAAATTTTAAAGAATACACAGAAACGTATGACGGAATCATTGCACGTGTGATTCAGCATGAATATGATCATATAGAAGGAGTTTTGTTTACAGATAAACTATCGAGCCTTAAGAAACGTATATTAAAAGGAAGGCTTGCTAATATCTCTAAAGGAAAATGTGATGCCGATTATCGTATGCGTTTCCCAGCAGTTTCTAAAAAGAGATAAGGAAAGTGTTAAATAAATGACAAAGACCACATTTTCTTATACAATAAATTTTGATTTTACATTAGGGCAATGCATATTTGCCGACCAAATTTGATAAAAAAACATATGGGTTTAGATAAAATATTATCCATTTCTGGAAAACCAGGTATTTACGAATTAAAAACACAAACGCGTAGTGGGTTTGTCGCAGAATCTTTATTAGATGGAAAGCGTATATCTGTAGGATTACGCCATAACGTGAGTATTCTTTCAGAGATAGCAATATATACACTAACAGAAGAAATTCCATTACGTGAAGTATTTGAAAAAATAAAAACGAAAGAAAATGGAGGACCTACCATACATCATAAGGTTTCTAAAGATGAACTAGAAGAGTTTTTCTTTAACGTGGTACCAGATTATGATGAAGATCGTGTATATCCTAGTGATATTAAGAAAGTAGTACAATGGTACAATATCTTACAGAAAAATAATTTGATGGACTTTTCTGCTCCTGAGGCTACTTCAGACGAGGAAGAATAGTGCATAACTTTTTATAAAAGCATACGGCCTTTGCAATTAGATTGCAAAGGCTTTTTTAGTTTAGAGGTATAGTATATATTTAACACCAATCATATAAATACTAATCAATAAATTGATGAAAAATTTAAAATACCCATTAACAGGAGCTATTGTAGGATTAGTTTTGGGTGTGTTTTTTGGTTTTATATTTGATTCATTTTATACTAAAAAATCAGAATTAGAGAATAAACAAAGAATCCAAGTAATTTTATTTGGAAGTATTGGAGTCGTAGGCGGATTAATAATAGGATCAAAAGTAGCAGCAGAGGAACAAGAAAATATAAACAAAGAAATAGAGTATAATAATAGTATTGTCACTAAGAACTGTTTATGGTGCAAAAGTATATTTGAATATTCTAAATTAGAATATTCAAATAAAAATTATTGTAATACTTGTATAAGAGTAATTAGTAAAGATTACATTATAAAGATTCAAGAGATCCAAAAGCTTCTTATTGGTATTAATGAATTGAAAAGAAATTCAGCAATATTAAAAAGACTTGAGAAAATGAATACAATAGCCAATGAATTAATGATATATGAAAATGTCGACCTAGAAATGATTAGTAAAAAACCATCTGAAATTTTAGAAATGGTAGGTGAGTATCAAAAATTAGTTAATTAGAAAGTTCTTACAATTCAATTTAAAAATTAAGATTTCCGCCTTCGCGGAAATGAAATATACCTATGAACACAAGACAGCAACAACTAGACGCCATTGATAGACTCTTAACCATAATGGACGAACTTAGAGTAGGATGTCCGTGGGATAAAAAACAGACCATGCAAAGTTTACGTCATCTTACGATAGAAGAGACCTATGAGCTAGGCGATGCGATTCTAGATAATGATCTAGAAGAAATCAAGAAAGAACTTGGAGATTTGCTATTGCATATTGTGTTTTATGCTAAGATTGGAAGTGAAACCAAAGACTTTGATATTGCCGATGTAGCGCATAGTATTTCAGATAAATTGGTAGATCGTCATCCTCATATTTATGGAGATATAGAAGTAGCAGACGAAGCGGAAGTACAACGCAACTGGGAAAAGCTTAAACTTAAAGAAGGAAAGAAATCTGTCTTAGAAGGTGTGCCACGTAGTTTACCCGCGATGGTAAAAGCCAGCCGCATTCAAGATAAAGTGGCTGGGGTAGGGTTTGATTGGGAAGAACCACAACAAGTTTTTGAAAAATTACAAGAAGAGCTAGGGGAGTTGCAAGACGAAGTCAATGCAAATGATCAAGAAAAAATAGAAGCCGAATTTGGCGATGTGCTTTTCTCTATGATTAATTATGCACGTTTCTTAAAAGTAGACCCAGAAAGCGCTTTAGAGCGTACCAATAAGAAATTCATAAAACGATTTCAATATCTTGAAAGTAAAGCTGCGACGCTTGGTAAAAATCTAAGTGATATGACACTCGCCGAAATGGATGTTTTTTGGGAAGAGGCAAAGAAGTTATAATCAAACTGGATGCTTACGGTTAATGGTTAATGATTAATAGTGTGGTATATAAAATAATCACAGATATCATGTAACCTATAACCTATAACGTATAACGTATAACGTATAACGTATAACGTATAAAATTACACACTATTTCCTTTTCTTCCCTAAATGTTCTTTTATTTCAGCAACCTCTTGAAGTAATTGTGTGACAGAGGCATCTATTTTTACCAATGCTTTTGCAGTCATTGTTGCTCTGGTGGTTGCATCTTCGTGAATATATTGTAATTCAGGTTCATTCAAATCGGTTAATGCTTTAAGCATATCACCTTTACCCGTAAGTAACCACTCTATATTTAAGATAGGATACTTTTCTACAATCAAATCTATTTTTTCAAGACTAATACTTCGTGTAATATTATTGATGTAGCCATTAGAAGCATTAATTGATCTCTCAAAAGCTTTTATGGTGATTTGCTGGGACTCAACAAATAATCGTGTTCTAGTCTTTATACTCATATTTATAGATGCAATCTAAAAATAGAATAACACTCTACTTAAATTAATAATAGTAGAGTGTTATTCTATTGTCGCTTTTGTTAGTGCGAACTGTTGCACAAAGTAATAAATAATAACATAAAAAGTAAAATAATAGCACTTTATAGCAAAGTAATGAGGAATGTTCAAAAAGCGTATTATAAAAGTGAAGAATGACCGCTTATAATTTAAAAAACAGTCTTTTAACAAATAAGAAATGTATATGAGAATATAAAATGGGCATTAAGAAGTATTATTTCTTCTTTTTTATAAGTTGTTCCTTTATTTCAGAAACCTCATGTAATAAGTGTGTAACCGAAGCATCAATTTTGACTAACGCTTTTGCAGTGATAGAAGCTCTTGTTGTTGCATCTTCTTTAATATATTGAGATTCAGGTTCGTGAACATCCATCAAAGATTTAAGCATTTGCCCTTTACCAGTCAGTAACCACTCGATATTTAGTAATGGATATTTTTCTACAATGAGATCTATTTTTTCAAGACTAATACTTCGCGTAATATTATTGATATACCCATTAGAAGCATTAATTGACTGTTCAAAAGCCTTCATTGTGATCTCTTGAGACTTTACAAATAATTTAGTTCTATCATTAATACTCATACGTAAACACCTCATTTAAAATAGAATAATGCTCTATTTTATTTTGTAATATTAGAGTAATACTCTATCTTTGTAATTCATTAGAGCAAACTGTTGCACAAAGTAATGAATAATAACATAGAAAGTAAAATAATGGAACGTAAAGAGCTTAAATCTAAGCTCGGATATGGTGATATTGTAAAGATTGCTGTCTTGTCAGATACAGAGAGAACAACTGTTCACAGATGGTTTAGAGGGGAAACAGACAACCCAGATATCGCTTTAGCTGTAGAAGGTTTAATTGCTCTTAAAATGCAAATTGTTTCTGAGAGACTTAAAAAATTAGCAAAGAAGAAATAGAGTAGTACTCTATTTTAATCATAAATCACCCCTTAGTGGCGATGCATATATTTATAGCACCCTAAAAAGACTATAATAAACCGCTACTTGTTTGAGAAGCACTCAATATGTCTATTCTCAAAACCAATGCAACACATGGCGTATAAAGCACCACATTATATGCCACTGTGTTGTATTATTAATAAAATTTAATTGCATCTAATCTTTAAAATACCAAACCGCTGTATGCTTTTATTATTCAGTACATTTTCTACCACCATATACCCTCCAAAAGTAATAGACTGTTCAATTAAAAAAATAAACAAAGAACTTGTTGCGCTTAAAAATAAAGGACAAGAAATCCGAATGAAATTAATGCCATTACTCGCAGATCCTATAAAAGAAGAGGATGTAAGTAAAAAACTGAAGCAATATGCAATGATTACTAAAATGCAACAGCAAGATCAATATAATCAAGCGTACTTAAAAACCCTCTTTTCTAATTGTGATTGGCCTAAAGAACTTAGCAAAGAAGCACATACCGCCATCTATCTCATATTACAGCATAGCGATGATGCCTTAATGCGTATGTATTATCCTAAAGTAGAGGAGATGGTTTCTTTAGGATATCTAGACCCAGATGATGCAGCAACTATGTATGATAGATTACAGATGAATGCTGGCTTACCACAAAGATATGGTACACAAACGTTTGAAAATACAAATAATCAAAACGCCGTTTGGCCTATTGAGAATCTAGAGCAACTACCTAAGCTACGTGCTTCTGTAGGACTTGCGTCTATGTATGAATATATCAAAGAAACAAAAGAAAGTATTGGTGTTGCTATTGTTTGGGATAAAACACTCACACTACAAGATGCTATTCGATTTAAGAAGTAAACTACCTCGGGGTAAGTCCATGAGGCATGTACACGAAGCTAAATTTTAATTTCGAGGCTTGCTTAGAAGTATTAAATCTTTTGGCATTGCCAATAAAGTATACGATTTAACGCTTTGCTCTCCTTATGGTCGTGAATCTCACAGGCTCTATTTCGCGAAAGCGTATAAAGACACTATCCAATACATATATACAAGGGATTCTCATTAAAAAACACGTAGTTTTACCTATACTAAAAATAGAATTCTCAATTAGATTTGCTAGAGAACCAATTGTTTGTCATACTTTCAAACAATATAAATAACCCTATAATCTAATATATCAATGAGTTATCTATCGTTTAATAACCCAAACAGAAGACAGAAAGTCTCTAGGAAAAGAAGTCAAGCACCAAAAGGATCGATGCGTAATGCATTTTCTGATTGGCTTATCAAAAATCATGGAGAAAATTATGCTTCTGAATTATCAAAACAACGATCGCAAACAAAGAGTGGTCTTACAAAACTACGAGGCAGTCAACAAACGACAGACACACCTGTTGTAGGAATTGTAGGTGGCGGATTTGCAGGTTTATATTCAGGACTCATTCTTCAATCATTAGGAATAGAATGTGAGGTCTTTGAAAGTTCCGACCGTGTAGGCGGAAGAATAGATACTTGGTACTCTACTAAATATGATGCAAAAAATCCAGATACAGCTTGCTTATATGGAGAAGTAGGAGGGATGCGTATTCCTCAATTTTCTCCTGATATGTTACCAGTTCAACATCTAGGATTATCATTAAATGCTGTTCTTAAGCGCAATAAGATGGTTGATAAAATAGTGGAGTGGCGTAAATTTTATTATGATTCAGATGTACAACGTCTACGTTATAATAACATGGAAGCGCCTATTATTAAGAAAAATGCAGCATTAAATGATCTTAATTTTGGAAAAGATAAAGGAGGAGATCTTCCTGAGGTTTGGGTAACACCAACTTCAAAACATTCTAAAGGAGAGCCTTATCTACCTATTAATATGGTTCTTGAAAAAGTAAATGGTCCTTTTATGGACGCCTTTAGAGATGAAGATTTTGACAAGGCTTTTGAAAAATTGATGAAGTTTGATAATTACTCCATGTGGGGATACTTAACAAATGTATTTAAGCTAGAAGACCTAGAAGAATATTATGATCCAAAAATGGGTAAAAAGAAAGATCATTTACCCTATAATGTAGCGAGTTACTTAGAAACATTAAATGTAGGTACGGGGATGTATTCAGTCTCTTTTGTAGAGATGGTACTGGCATTATATGATTGGGAAGGCAGTATGAATCCATATGATCATAGCGATCCAAATATCTATATGATCACTATGAATAAAGGGATGCAGCATTTTCCTGATGCCTGTAGATCGGTATTAAATTTAGAACAAGGAGTACTTCCCGAAGATGGTCATAGAGCTCAGGTTGAAATTGGAATGAAAAAAGGTGAAAATGGTCAAAAAGGCTATTCCCCTACAAACTTAACAAAAGATGCGCAACCCCCATCGACAGTCCCTCCAGCTGATCCTCCTAAACCAGTTCCTGGGAAACCATCACAACCCAAACAACGTGTGTTTATGAACCACAGAGTTACACAAGTAGAACACGATCCATTATTATTTGATACAAATGGAGGAATACGTTTAAAAGTAAAAGTAGCAAAAGGAACTAAAGAAGAAACACTCACGAAAGAATATCCATATGTAATTAGTACGCTTCCAAACGGAGCGTATTTAAGTGGAGAACTTAAAACAAACTTTTTTGATCACTTATCATTTTCTAAAGCACGCGCTATAAGAGAATGTAATTATATGCCTTCTTTTAAAGCATTTATCACTTTTAAAGACCAATTTTGGGCAAGACTTGGAGAGCGTCAAGGGGAAGGTCTTGGCGTTGGTACATCAGATAGATCTAATAGACAAATTGTATATCCTTCTTATGGCTATGAAGCCCAAGGCGGTGTTTTACAAATATATTGTTGGGCACAAGATGCAGAACGTATGGGAGCACTTTCTGATGAAGAACGTGTAAATGAATGTTTAAAAGGAATCGCCTATCTATATCCAGAAGCAGAGGCAGATGTATATGGATCCTTTGCGGGCTATAAACCAGAAGAAACGACTAAAACATGGTTTTGGGATAATCATGCTGGTGGAGGCGCTTTTGCATTATTTGGACCGGGACAGTTTACAAACTTATATCAAACCTTATTAACGCCTGAATTTGATGGACACTTAAACATAGCAGGGGAGTGCTGTTCTGTACACCATGGCTGGATTGTAGGAGCTTTAGACTCTGCATACAATGCAGTAAATAATATCCTACACCAAATGGGAGAGAAAGAAAAAATAAAAACAATGGAAAAAATGTGGGGAAGACTCACCGCTCCAGATGTAGCCATATAATATACTTATAGAGCATAAAATAATTATATTTGGTATAAACCATTTTATTATGAAACAAAAAATACTTCTACTACTTATATTTTCTTCTTTTTTATTTTCTCTGAATGCACAAATACATGTCCAAATAGGAGAAGATATTGACGGTGAAGATATTTTTGATGGATCTGGCGGGTCTATAGGTACTAATGCAAATGGTAGCCGTATTGCCATTGGAGCTGTACTTAACTCTACTAATAGAGGACATGTGAGGGTTTTTGACTTTGATGGAGAAAATTGGGTTCAAGTAGGAAATGATATAGATAGCGAGTTGATTTTTGGTTTCTTTGGGGCATCTGTTGTTTTAAATGATGAAGGAAATAGATTAATTGCTTCAGGAATTGGATTTGACAAGCAAAGTGTAACTGGATTTGTAAGAGTGTTTGATTTTGATGGAGAAAATTGGATTCAAGTAGGTAACGATATCACTTCTCAAAGTAGTGAAGATAGTGGATTTGGTGATGGATTGACAATAAATAATGGAGGAACTAGACTTGCTATTGGACATCCAGAGAGTGATCTTAATGGTGTTAACTCAGGATCTGTTGTTATATATGATATTGTTGATGATAATTTTATCCAAATAGGGGAAGAAATTCTTGGAGAAGATTTGATAAATGGAGCAGGAAGATCCATAAGTTTTAATGGAGATGGAAATATCCTTGCGATTGGAGCAAGTGGAAATAATAATGATAATGGAAATGATTCTGGTCATGTAAGAGTATTCAATTATGATGGTATTAATTGGAATCAAATGGGGCAAGATATAGATGGAGAGTCTGTTGGAGATTTTTCGGGAGAATTTGTTAGTATTAGTGATGATGGAACTCGAGTGGCTATTGGAGCACCAGGTAATAATGGAAACGGCACAAATTCTGGGCACGCTAGGGTATACGATTTCAACGGGGAAAATTGGATACAAGTAGGATCAGATATTGATGGTGAAAATGCTGGAGATTTTTCTGGGGTAGTTGATTTAATAGATGATGGTAATCGTTTGGCCATTGGAGCTCCTTCAAATGATGATGCAGATAATAATGCAGGTCATGTAAGAGTATACGATTTTATTAATGGCAATTGGATTCTAGTAGGAACAGATATAGATGGTGAAGCAAGTACAGATGCATCTGGGGCAGCAATTAGTTTTAGTAACGATGGAAATATTTTATTCGTTGGAGCTCCTGGGAATGATGCTGGAAATAATGAAGGATTTGATTCAGGACATGTAAGAGCTTATGATACTTCAAATTTATTAAATGTTGAAAGTTTCAATTCAAATACTATTAGTATCTATCCAAACCCTACGAATGGAGTGATTTCATTTGAAACAACTTTGACATCATTATTAGACTTAAAACTATATGATGTTACTGGAAAAATGATTAAAAATTACACTAATTTATCAAACATTCCAACAATTGATATTTCCTTTTTAAAAGCTGGTATTTATTTTTTAGAAATCAAGTCAGATGATTCTAGCATAATAAAAAGAGTAATCAAATTCTAAATAATTTTGATTTCAAAATCCTACTATTAAATTAGACTAATTTTTAAATAATATATAGATCATATAACTAAACAATTAGTTAAAACTAATTATTTAGTTATATTTGTTTGTAATAGTTATGTAAAGTCACCATCTAATGTCTATAAAACAAACAATAATCATAGTAATTCTATGTTTTTTCTCTAGTCAAATTTCTGCTCAAGAGGGACAACCAAGTACACAATTACAAGCTGCCTATAGAGCAGAAGGCTCTTTGCAATTAAAAAAATCTAAAGATCTTTTTAATAAGGTGAGTATACATGAAAAAGCAACGAAAGAAGAACAATGTAAAGCACTCAGAGCTCTAGCAGTACAAGACTGGAAGTTTTATAAAGATAAGGAGACTGCCTATAAACGATTGTTAAAAGCAGATAGTATAGGTGATTACAGATCAGAAACTTGGATTATTATAAGTAGAATAGCACAAGAAGATGGGGATTACAAAAAAGCACTTACTGCTGCAAAAAAATCAGCGCAAATTGCTACTTCAGATGCAGATAAACAGTATGCAAAATACAAATATTGCAATGCCGTTCTTATACAAGCAATAGCGCAACATGATAACAACACTTCTTTTGATAAAACACTGTTAGAAGAGGCTTCTATGATTTTACAGGATGTATTATCTGTAAATCCAACAAATGTAAATGCAACAGATACATTACTAGGAATTTCTTTGTTGTTAGAAGATGGGAATACTGCTTTAAAAGCATGGTTTTCGTATTATAGATTCTCTGATATTAATAGCGTATACGCCTATTTAAAAGAACCTGCTAAAACGCTTCAAAAAACGCTTACAAAATGGAACCAAGAAACCCTACTGAACGACGATAAAGTTGCCATTGTAAATGCATTGGCACAATCTCGCTTTTATACCTATGCAAGAATCATGGCTATGAAATTTGGAAATTCTAATGATCATATAAAAAATAATATCCAAGTACAACACATTATATCCTATAGTAAACATTTAGAGGAACTCACTGCATATACTGATGAGTATTATAGAAAAATGACGCTAGAAGAAGGAGATACCGATGCATATATAGATCACATCGTCTCTGAAAGTGAAACCATGTATACAACACTGCTGTCTACAGAAAAAGTGAAAGATACTTTTTCTATGCAGAACTATAGAAGACTCATACGCTCTAAATACGGTACGGTATCCATTTTAGGCAGAACAAGTAGCTCTCCAATTATGGGATTAGTCATGGGACAAATTGTAAACGAACGAATTCGAAAAGTAGAACAATACGGTCATCGTGCAGATTTTAACTTTACAGAACTAGATATGATGGTTTCTAATGGATATCCTAGTTGGTATTGGGAAGATAGGGGAGCAGGAGGTTTTGCTATACCTGGTGGATTTCTTAGAGTAAAGAAAATGTTCAAATACTTAGGAATTAGTGCCTGGGAAAATGTTACTGATTCTGTAAAAAGGAAAAAAGCTACAACTAAAATACGCAAAACCTTATACGAATCGTCTGTATCGTCAGATAAGAATACGGTATTAGCTGGACTCGCTACTAAATTGGAATTAGATGCTTTAGATCAACTCTATAATCAATTAACAAAAGAAGCGTATAAGGGAGTTTCCTTACAATTAAAGTTTATAGAACACTATGACTTATATAGAGACAATGCCACTATGTTTGCACATGAAGGAAGGCATTCTTTAGATAGGGTTGTTTTACAAGAAGAGTACACGGCTCTAGGAACTGCCACGATAGAATATAGAGCACGTTTATCACAAATCGTATTTAGCGAATCTCCAAAATTAGAACTAGCCAATATGGTTTCAGGTACGGGAACTACAGGAAGTGGTATGGCAAATACGATGATTGTAGAAGTTGCTGAAAAATGGATAAAAGAGAACACCTCAAAAATAAAGGGGTATGATAAAAATAAACTTCCAATAGCACACCTATACGTATTAACAAATGATCAAATAAAATCTATTTATAGAAATGTAGATCCGTTTTATAAGAAAATGAAATAGTTACTTAATAAGTAACATTATTCCAGAAATCATAAGTAATCCTAAAACAACTTTGGTAAGGGTAGCTTCGTTAAGTCTTAAATATACTTTTTTGCCTAAAAATAAAGCCAATATAAAAAAAGGTAGTACTAATAAGACATAATAGAATTGTTCAAATTGTAATACACCTCCAAATACTAGTACAGGAATTCTAACTAAAGTAACAAGACCTAGTATTGCAAACATAGTGGCTCTAAATGTTTTCAAATCTATAACAGCATTTTTAACAGCAATAACATATAAAGGGCCTCCTGTAGAAAACACACCTGCGAAAAAGCCACCAAGAAAACCAAATACATATTCAATCTTAGGTGAAAATTTAAAATCGCTTTTTGATTTTAGTTTATTAATAACAAATAAGATGATAAAAACACCTAATGCTTTTTTTAGTACTGCTGGTTGACTATATAATAATACAGCACCACCTATTACAACTCCAATAATAGAAGATAGAATTAATTTTTTAAGTAATCTTTTATCTATTCGTTCCCACTCTTTATAAATATGTATAGGACTTGAAATAGCATAAAAAATAGTAATATATGAGATTGCTTCTGGTAATGGCATCACAAAAAGTAAAAAAGGGAGCGATATTAAAGCTCCCGCAAAACCAATGATAGTTTGAATAAAAAACCCTATAAAAATGCCAATAATAAGTAGTAATATCATCATATTCATACCACAAAAATAAAGTGCTTTATTGTTATTGGAAAATAAATATTTTGGATATAATCAGTATATTCACTTTTTAAAATGGAATTTTACATTAATAACAAACTTATTTATGGTAGATGCAATTGATCATAGAATTATAAATCAATTAAAAAAAAATGCTAGAGAATCTTATGTAGAAATTGGAAAGAAAATTGGTCTTTCTCCTTCTTCGGTTCGTGAGCGTGTTCAAAAACTAGAAGATGCTGAAATCATTGCAGGTTATAGTCTAAAACTCAATCATAAAAACCTAGGATTTGGACTTGAAGTCTTAATTTCATTCAAAGTTTTTAGTGGGAAACTCAAAGTATTTTGTGATGTCTTGAAACAATATGAAGAAATCTGCCAAATGTATAGAATTACAGGCACGCATAATATATTTATGAAAGTGATTTTAAAGGACCAATCTCACTTAGAACAATTTATAGATAGTATTATTATGTATGGAGAACCTACAACACATTTAATTTTATCTGACTTACGTTCATAAAAAACTTCTATAAAAAGAGAATTCAATATCTTTGTGTACACTATACACAATATGGTTGAGCAAAAAATTAGACTTTCTGTAGATGCAGTAGTTTTTGGATATGAAGAAGGCGTCATCTCTGTATTACTTATTAAACGTAAATACGATCCTTTTAAAGGGAAATGGGCGATTCCTGGAGGGTTCGTTTTAAATAATGAATCCTTAGAAACTGCTGTAGAACGTGAGTTACAGGAAGAAACGGGTGTTAAAATAAATTACTTAGAACAACTCTACACCTTTGGAGATGTAGAGAGAGATCCTAGAGGTAGGGTAGTCACAGTAGCCTATGTAGGTCTGGTAAGACCCAATACTTTCAAAATTTTTGCCGCTACAGATGCGTCCCAAGTACAATGGTTTACTATAGATAAGCTTCCTGAACTCTCTTTTGATCATCAAAAGATTCTCCTTACGGCCATTGCTAGACTACAAGCTAAAATCACCTATGAACCTATAGGCTTTGAGTTATTAGATACCAAATTTCCTTTCTCTGATTTAGAAAAACTATACACAACCCTCTTAGGAAGGCCTATAGATAGACGTAATTTTAGAAAGAAAATTCTTGGATTAAATGTATTAGATGAATTAGATGAAAAAGTATCTAAAGGATCTGGGAGACCTGCCAATTTATTCCAATTTAATCAAAAACGCTATTTCCAGTTAAAGAAAGAAGGAATTATTTTCGAAATTTAAATACTGAAAACCAACAATTTATCATATTTGTGTTGAAATAACGCAAATAAAACTTGCTTACTTTTTTTCTTCACTTTATATTTGCGTTGTATTTACACAAATAGAAATGAATATGAATAGTATATTAGTAACAGACGGGTATAAGACAGGACATCATCAACAATATCCGGTAGGAACAGAAGAAGTATATTCTAATTGGACGCCAAGAAGTAATACCTATGCGCCCAAAGGTTGTGACAAGGTAGTTTCATTTGGACAACAATATGTGATTCAGTGGTTACATAATTATTTTCAAGACCATTTCTTTTCAAAATCAAAGTCAGAGGTGTGTAAAGAAATTAAAGAAGAGCTGTCCTTATATCTTGGAACTGATTATGATGTAACACATTTTGAACAATTACATGAGTTGCAATATTTACCTATACGCGTAAAGTCATTACCAGAAGGAGTAGAGGTACCTATTCGTATTCCAATGATTACCATTGTAAATACACATAAAGATTTTTATTGGATTACTAATTTTTTAGAAACCATATTATCTGCGATGTTATGGCAACCTATGACATCGGCTTCAATTGCATTACAATACAAGCGTATTTTTAAACATTGGGCATTGCTTACTGATAAAGACCATATTGATTTTATAGATTTTCAAGGGCATGATTTTTCTATGAGAGGTATGGGAGGGTTAGAAAGTTCAATAGCATCAGGAATGGGACATGCATCTGTATTTTTAGGATCAGATACCTTACCCGTAATAAGAGGATTGCGTTCTTATTACAAAGCGCAAGGATTTGTAATTGGTTCTGTAAATGCAACAGAACATTCGGTGATGTGTGCAGGAACTAAAGATGATGAAATAGGCACTTTTAAAACATTAATGAAAACATATCCTACTGGAATTCTTTCTGTAGTAAGTGATACCTGGGATTTATGGAAAGTACTCACAGAATATCTTCCTGTTCTAAAAGAAGAAATCGTAAACAGAGATGGAAAACTTGTGATACGTCCAGATAGTGGAGATCCTGTGGCTATTATTTGTGGAGAAAACAATCAATTAGGAGGAGAAACACCACAAGAAAAAGGAGTTGTAGAGTTGCTATGGGATGTATTTGGAGGAACGATAAACAAACAAGGATTTAAAGTATTAAATCCACATATAGGAGCTATTTATGGTGATAGTATTACTATAGAAAGAGCAGAAGAAATTTGTAAACGGTTACACGATAAAGGATTTGCAAGTACAAGTGTGGTGCTAGGAATAGGGTCTTTTACATATCAATTTAAAACCAGAGATACCTTTGGATTTGCAATGAAAGCTACTTCGGTGGTGGTAGATGGAAAACGCAGAGAGATATTTAAAGACCCTATTACCGATAATGGTGTTAAGAAATCAGCAAAGGGATTACTCAAAGTCATTAAAGTAGGAGATACCTATGAGTTAAGAGATGAAGTAACAGAGCAAGAAGAACAAGAAGGCGAACTAAAAACCATCTATGAAAATGGTATTTTTAAAAGATCAGTAACCTTAGAAGAAATCAGAAACCGAATTAATCAATTTATTTAAAATTATATATCATTATGTCATACACTATAAAGCGATTTAAAGACGGGCAAGTAACAGCTAGTATACTAACGAAAGGAGATTTAAACGTTTCCTTACGAGGGAATTCTTATGAAGATCTGTTTACAGCAGCGTCTATAAAAGAAGCTTGGGATGCATATCATACTTTAGATAAAACGGTTACTGCTACACTCACATTGTATTGTTTGATAGGGCAGCGCTCTGACAGACGGTTTCACGAGAAAGAGTCTTTTGATTTAAAAGTAATTACACGTTTTATAAACAGTATGGGATTTGATCAGGTACAGATTTTACATCCACATAGTGATGTATCCTTAGCATTGATTGAAAATGCTATCAAAATAGATCATTTTGAGTATGTGGAAAAGACATATAATACGATTGGAAATCCAGTTTTAGTAAGTCCAGATGCAGGTGCTTATAAAACATCACATAGCATTGCAGAACGACTAGAAGCAAATCTAATCCCTTCTAATAAAGTACGTGTAGATGGAAAACCTATGATTAGCATACAGGGAGACGTAAAAAACAAAGAATGTCTCATTGTAGATGATATTGCAGATGGGGGCCGCACTTTTAAATTATTGGCAGATGAGCTCAAAAAACAAGGCGCTTCCAAGGTATTTTTATATGTGACACATGCACAGTTCAATTATGGATTTGAAGAAGTAAAACAAAGTATTGATCATGTGTATTGTACCAATAGTTATAGAGATATAGAAGATCCATTTGTAACGCAATATAATGTGATATAATACAATAAATGATGATACGCTTTCGCGAACCTGCCTGCCGGTAGGTAGGAGCGTATAAAGAAATACTAACAGATTTAATTACATATAAATTATAAGATAATGGAAATAGACAATATAATTGAAGAATTTAAACAACTAGACCTATCTAAATATCCAGATGCAGAAATAAGAGATCTATTTAACAAAATTGGACCAGTTGGTGCTGTAATCGTGACCCTTCACAAAGGAAAATCTGTAATGCGCGCAAGACCCAATGAAAAAAACAAACGATTTTATAAAAAATCTGATTTATCTTTTAAACCACAAGAATTTAATAAAACATATCAAAGAGCAAGTACTCCTAATCAAACTATGTTTTATGCAACATCTGTTCCAGATAAATTAGAAGAAGGAGAACTTGATAATATGCGAATAATTGGCATAACAGAGACTATTCCAATGTTAAGAGATAAAACTAAAAGTGGATTTCAAAAAATTTCATTTGGTCGCTGGGTTGTTCAAGAAGACATTAAGTTAATGGCTATTGTTCACCACGACTCATATTATAATGAAAGTAATTACACAAGAGAATTAGTAAACGCATTTAAAAATTTTATAACTCAATATCCTGAAGAGATAATTGAGAAGTCGTTAAAATTTCAAGATTATTTGTCAAGTGAATTTGCAAAAGAAGATATTAAAGCAGATTATGATTATATGATCTCGGCAATTTTTACAGAAATCGTCACTAGACAAGGGTTAGATGGGGTACTTTATCCAAGTGTAAGAACCGTTGGTCAAGGATTTAACATAGCGATAACACCTGCGGCAACGGATAAACTTGCATTGTATGTAGCTGGGGAATGTTCAATATATAAATCTAGAGATCAGGTTGTTGTTGGAAATGATGCTATAGTTGAACTCGATGGAAAACAAACTGAATTTAATCTAGTAGATCAAGAAAATCATGAGCAGTTACTTTTAGAGAAAATAGGTATTAAATCTATTGAAGAGTTAAGAGATCCCAAGTAACAATTGTTATGAATGAATGAATTATTCATTACCGTCTACCTCTCAGCCCCCCCGAAGACTTTCAGTATGATATATTTAAAGTTAAGTATTAGCTAACATAAATATTCATAGTCAAAATCATTAACAAATAAAAAAATAATGAGTTGTATTGCTTGTTTTATTGATAATAATAATCAAAAGAAGTTAAAAAAAAATTGCTTTGGACTTGATAGATTTGAACTCAAATTGAAAAAATACAAAGAATCATTTTTAGAGAACATAAAAAAACTCAAAAGCATTTCTGAATGTGATTGTGAATTCAGAAATAATAATTCAGAATATGTTCAATGGACAGATTCTTTTTTGGAAGAAACACTTAATAACATTAGTGTTATTGAAGACACATTTGATGATATAATTTCTATTTACATTAGTTATATCTCAGAAAACACAAAAATAGCTACGGATAAGATTTGGAGTTTTCTACAACAGAATGATTTATTAAATGAAACTGAAAGTGGTTTTACTTATTCAACTATTTATTTTAGAGCAAGAATATATGATAAAACCTTCAATAAAAGTGATATTAACAACTTTTTACATATACCATTTAATAAAAGAGGATTAGTTGGGAATCAAAGGTTCAGTGTTTCTGGACAACCAATGTTATATCTTGGAAAATCTATTTATGGTATAAAAAAAGAATTGTCAACTCCAATAAACAATCTTGCTATATCTGCATTTATACCATATTATAAAGATTTTTATTCTAAAAAATATTTTACAATTAAAAATACTTTGTTTGACACGATAGCTAAAACTCTTCCTGAGATAGCTAAAGATCATGAAATAGATTATGATGACAGTTTTTTAACTCCGAATAGAAATTCTATAAAAAAAGATATTAAGAAATCTATATTTTCTCAAATATTAACTTTTCCTGTTGAAAAAAAGTCTAGTTTCATCTCAGAGTATGTATTACCTCAAATGACTACCACTGCTCTCTTAGAGAATAATTTCAATGGTATAGTATTTCCCTCCACAAAAGATTTTTCAGAACTGAAAAATTATAATATAAGATCTGATCATGAATCAAATTTTGCCATTTTCGTTAATTATTCTGAAAGCAACCAATATGATGATGAATTATTAAAAAACTTACTACACTTTACTCTTAATGGTAAAGAAGAATTTAATCATTCAGTATATGAGATACTTAATAAATTCGAATTAGTATTCGAACTCAATAGAAAATCAAATTATCATAACTTTATTGCGCCTTTAATCAGTTTAAGACTTCAAGTTGAGTACTTAGAAAAATCAAAAATTGACGGTATTGAATATTATGAAACTTCATATGGGAAAATTGAATTAGAGTTTTATTCAAAAGTTGCTGATTTTTACCTGAGTATCATTAAATAAACACTTATAACTAACAATATTTACGGTAAAAAAATAAAATGATAAAATTTAGATGTTTGTATTTAGCTTATTACCAGTTCGAAACATATAGTATATAATAATCCTTATGCTTCTTGTGCGAATCATTGTACTTAATATAATTGGAAACATAAAAATAACAAAAATGTACTTCGGAACTCGTTTTCAATATCCTGAAAACAAAGAACTGAAAGCACTTATAACAAATTATGAAACTTAAATTAAAACCTTATAAAGAACAAATAAAAGAATGGCCTCAAGAAGGACATCATATCATGGCACAATACGATGATGAAAAAGTAATCGTATACCAATCCTATCGACTTGCGATAGGAAATTTTGCGTATAGAAATCAATTTTTTGGAGGTCCCTTCAAACTTACTAGAATGACGTGGATCAAACCTAACTTTTTATGGATGATGTACCGTAATGGCTGGGGTACTAAAGAAGGACAGGAAATCGTGCTTGCTATCCATGTAAAAAGAGACGCATTTGAACGTTATCTGTCAAAAGCGGTCTATTCTAATTATCAAGAAGATATATATACAACTAGAGACGTTTGGCAAGAAGCGGTAAAGAATTCTAGTATTCGTTTACAATGGGATCCAGATCACGATCCATACGGTGCGAAATTAGAACGAAGAGCCATCCAAATCGGTATTCGGAATGAAGAAATTGCCATGTATGCTAAAGAAGATATCCTATAGATAGAAGATATTTCTGAGTATGTACGTCAGCAGTATCAACATGTTCTAGCTAATAGATTAGACGATTTAGTAGTGCCTTCTGAAGCTCCTTACATCCCTAAAGATGTAGCAGTCGCAACGCATTTGCGTCTAGATAGTAATAAATAAACTTATGCTTTTAAAGCACTCATTTTAAGCTGGATGACACCTATTTTATCAAGTATACGCATGATCAAATAGGTGACATCTATTTCATACCAATGCACACCTCCAAAATTCGCTCTGTTACTATGCTTATGATGATTGTTATGATATCCTTCACCCATCATTAAAAAATCAAATCGAAATAAGTTTTTAGACGTATCAGTTGTTTTGAAGTTAATGTACCCATAAATATGTCCAAACCAATTGATAATGACACCGTGAATAGGAGCCATAGCAAATAAAATAGGAAGCAGTAACCATTGCCACCAGGCTGTAGTTAAAAAGGCAAACAACACTGTATAGATAACAATCCAAAAAACTCTTGAACCTCTAGAACCAGCAAATGAATCAAAACGTTTCCATTGTGGGATGTTCTTTGTGAATTTTTGATGTACAGTAATACGTTTATTATTGATATCCTGATAGATGTTTTTGGTTTTCCACATCATCGCAAAAAGACTGTTGTCATATTTTGGAGAATGCGGATCTTTCTCAGTATCTGTATACGCATGATGCATGCGATGCATGATTCCATATCCATACGCGCTCAAATAACTTGGACCTTGACAAAGCCATGTTAAGATAAATGTGATTTTCTCTGTTGTTTTAGACATCGTATACGTTTGGTGTGCCGCATATCTATGTAGAAAAAATGATTGGAAAAATAAGCTTGAATACCACAAGACACCAACTAAAATAAGTATAACCATCTCTTTTTTCTGCAAAGTTACAGTTGAGAGCAGTCGATTACAATGAACCTAGGTTAACTAATGCGTTTCCGGATACGGCTTAATGCCTGTGGAGTAACGCCTATATAAGAACTAATATACTTAAGCGGTATTTCTTTAATCACCTCTGGACGTGCTTTGAAAACATCAAGATATCGTTCTTCTGCAGTATAATTAAGTAAGGTTTGCTCTCTTTTTGATTTGATTAAAAAAAGTCGTTCAGCTGTAAGCCTGCCTATCAAATTCCCTATTTTGGTCGTTGCATACACCTTTTGTAAGTCGTCGTAAGAAATACTTAAAAGTGTGGTATCTGTAAGTGTTTGCAATTCATATACTGATGGTTTACGCGTTAAAAAAGAATCATAGGCACTAATAAACTGTTCTTTAAAACTAAAACCAAAGGTAATTTCTTTAGTAGGTTCAGGTTTTGGGATATACAACCGTACAATACCCGTTATAATAAAAGAAATATGATTTTCTACAACACCCGATCTTAAGAAAATTGTTTTCTTAGGAATATCACGTCTAGTAAGTTTAGAAGAAAAGAAATCCCAATCAGCATCAGTGATTTCAGAAATCTGATGTAAGTGTGCTCGTACAACTTCTAAGGTAGTTTCCGGGGTAGTATTCATTACCTTGCAAGATACCTTTCTTCTATATGAGAAGGTAGAAAATTAACGTATAATTAAGTAGTCGTGTTTCTTTATACGCTTTCGCGAAAGCGTATACCACATGTTTGAAATATTTTATCTGCTTATAGATCTTTCTTTAGAATACGTCCATCAAATCCAGCGGTATAGATTGTATTTTTAATAATTAAAACATCTTGTATAAAATTATCGGTCTTTAGATATTCTTGAGATTTTTTAGACGGTAGTTTTGTCATTATTACACGATTATCTTCTCCACACGTCATTAATGTGTTATTGTGACTTTTAATAGCTCTTACGGCATCCTGATGTATTTGGTAGTGTTCTGTAGTTTGAGATATGAGATTCATTTGTATAACCATTCCATCTTTAGCTCCTACATACAAGGTGTTATCATCCAAATACAAACAGAATAGAGGAGCCGTATACGTATAGAGACACAAAGAGGTTTTAGAAGATAGATTTGTGATATGAATTGTACCATCTTAACTACAACTTATAATACGTCCGTCAGGAAGTACGATAAGATCCCAGATCCAATCTTCATGAACTTCAATACGATCAATAATAGTGAGTTTATTAGAAAGATAATATATGGTTCCGCTGGTACCCGCTGCTATAATTGTATGATCACAGTTTTTATGTAAGGAAATTAGCATTTCGCGAAAGCGTATAGAACGAACTACATTGCCATCTATAGTCCATTTTTTAAGTGTAAAATCTCTAGAACAGGATACAAAATGGTCTTTATCTGCTCTAATCACTTTTATAACTGACTTCGTATGTATGTTGAATGTGTTCAGTAATTCTAAGTTGGTATTCCAAATTTTGATATAACGATCACGCCCACAACTTATAAATCGAGTCTTGTCAAGCTGTGTCAAATTCCAAATATATCCTTGATGGTGTGTATCCTGTAAAGGTATATTTACAATAATATCAGATCGCAAAATGTACTTATTTCCTTTGGTAACAACACTTCCTTTATGCCAGATAGCATGATCAAATACGAGGAGTTTTCCTTTTTTGGGAGCAACTATTTTACTAGGCGTTGTATCTGATTTATTTGTGTAAAATTCAGTGAATCCTCCATCAAAATCATCATTGAGATACAGTAAAAAAGTATATTTTGATGCTTGCATATCATTAATATAGTACACGCCGTCTTGATGTATTGAAAAAGACTGTCCTTCTTGATATCTACAAAATCGAATACGTTCATTAATGGATACCATGTCTAACAAGTCCTTTTCAGATTGAAGACCAAACGTTTTTAGTTTTATAAATAACTGATTGGCTAGGGAAGGAGTATCCTCAACATATCGATCGTTATTTCTATAGTATGTTGGATAATGACTATTGGCTTTTTGGAATTGTTGCACTCTAGAAGTTAGTAATACATCACATTCAGAATCAGAAATAAAATGATCTATCTCGATAATAGGTTCACTTTGGATATATGATATTTTATATGACATTTATAGGGTTTTTAGTTCTTTTTGAATATTCATACGTGCTTTTTCTTCAAAGGCTACTTGAAAGTGTTTGGTTTGAAAAATCCAATCACGACTTAATAATTGTTTTAAAAATCGTTTTCTACCTGCTTTATAAAGCAGGGTAGGAATTGTTGCGTATTCGTTCCTAATAGCATCACAATATTGATAGTATCTTTTTGAAGTAGCACCAAGAATAGAAAGGTCCATATCTAGAAATAGCTGTATGAATGGATCATGAGCGGTATGAGAAGCAGTCGCAATAATTAATTGAGTAATAGTTTCTTGACTTTCCTGATCTATTCCTAATTTCTCTAGCCATAGCGCAGCAAATTGCGCACTTTTAAGTTCGTTATCTTTTGCCGTAGCCTTATAAATGACATCATGAAATAAAGCAGCATGTGCTAGAAGTCCTTTTTGTGCTTCAGAACATTTTAACTCCATAATTTGATGAAACAAACTATAAATATGTGTCAAGGTATGATAATGCCTCTTTACATGTGTGTAATGCTTTTCTACTTCCTCAAAACAGGCAATAGAATTGTCACTATGTACTGTTTGAGAAAGGGTTAACCACTCTTGATATATGTGTTTATTTTCCATAGCTCAAAATTGAGAACTATGAGAATGATTTGCATTGATGTATGATAAGATTTTAAGCTAACGTTATAACTGCTTGCGTATACGACTTAAAGATTCTGGAGTGATACCAAGATAGGAAGCGATATAATGATGCGGAATCCTATTAAATAACATAGGATATAATGCTAAAAAAGACAGATATCTATCTGATGCCGTTTTATATTGTAGTGACTCAATACGCTCTATAGCCAGAATATAGTTGTATTCTGCCATCAATCTTCCAAACGCATTTAATGCGGCACTCTTACTATACAAAGAAGTCCAATCACTATATGAAATAGAGAGTAATTGCCCAGGGATAATACACTCAACTATCTCTGTACTTGGCTCAGTTTTTAACAAGCTTACAAACGAAGCCACAAAAGGGTTTCTAGCTTCATAATTAAAATAACTTGTGATTTCTTTCCCGTCTTTAATACGATACACTCTATAAACTCCTGAAACTACAAAACGTAATGAAGTGCAAACTTGGTCTTGTTTAACAATAACATCATATTTGCTGTAGGACGCTATAGAGAGCTTAGCTGCTATAGCTATTTTATCCTCTTGAGAAAGATCCACTTTAGAGGCTATAAAATCAAATAATGTTTCTGTGGGAATAGACATATGATAAATGTACTATTATTTCCTGAGTACGCTTTCGCGAAAGCGTATTTAACCCCAGGTAATGCATCACTTAGGTTAAAAACATACCCGTTATAAAGTATGGTTTGACTACTAAGAAAACCCTATTATTAAATAGAAAAGTAAGGAGATGTATAAAATTGAGAGACAGTAATATACCTAATAACTTTTTTGTATATTTAGACTCCCTTTTTGAGACAAATTCCCCTTTCTAATAATTAAAAATATCATTGATGGTGCATGGTGTACACTATTCATAGCAATATGCTATTGAATATTTATGCTGTGTAGTACCTATTAAATAAAGGTTAGATTATGACTAAAAAGGCAAAACTTTACGGAAAAGAAAGAAAGGTAAGTGAAATTAAAATGTCATTACCTTCAGAAATTGCTACAAATTTTACACTTAAAAAGCATGTAGAGCTTTCTACTACACGATCTGATAGTTCGGAAATTAAAGTTGATTTTGAAGAAAATGATTTAGTTGCATTACAATTTGCTGATCATACAGAATGGATCGGTCATCCAGAGGATATCCAAGAGATTTATGATGAACGCATTCTTAATAAGCGATCTACCACCGATGATGATTATATTTTTGAAACACAAATATCATCGCAAGGAGAAACTAGAGGCACTATAAAACGAGCTGTTGTCAAGGTTTTTAGTGTGTTTAGTGCTAATAAATCACTTGCTGCTGCTTCGATGGAAGCGCTTGGTATAAAATATGATAAAAAAATACAACCACAGCCAGGTTTGTATGCTATAGATACTGCCTTTAAAAGAGTTCCGTTTAAAGAAAATAACACGAATAATCATTACTTATTACTGATACATGGAACGATATCATCTTCTTTAGATGCATTTTCACAATTGAATGATAGCGATGCTTGGAAAAAGATTGTAGGAAAATATAAGAGTAATATAATGGCACTTGACCATTATACATTATCTGAAAGTCCGCTTCAAAATGCCTTAGACTTTTTAAAAGCATGTCCTGATAAATGTAGTTTGGATATTATGAGTCACTCTCGTGGTGGACTCATTGCTGATATTTTAGCTAAATGTGATTATAACAATAATGAAAATCATGAAGTTGGTTTTAGTAAAAACGAACAAGATATTTTCCTTAAGAAAAAACAAAAAGCAAAAGCCAAGGGTAGTAAAGAACCACAAGAATATGATATCATACAAGAGATTAATACACTAGCACTTCAAAAACAAATTACAGTCCACAAAATTGTACGTGTTGCAGCGCCAGCAAATGGTACCACTATTTTATCTCAGCGTGTTGATCATTTCTTTAATCTGTTATTAAATACAATCTCATTAGCTTTTGGAATTAAAAATCCTTTATACGGGATTGTGAAGTCATTCTTATTAGAGCTGATTAGTCAAAAAGATGATCCAGATGTTTTACCGGGATTAAATAGTATGATTCCAGGTTCGTTATTTCAAAAAATGCTGAATTCGGCAGATACTACTGTAGAGAGTGAATTATATAATATTATTGGTGATTCAGAAGTAGGAGGTGTCAATTTTGATTCTCTTAAAGTGATCCTTTCTAATCTATTTTATAGAGCTGCAAATGACCTTGTAGTTGATACGAGTAGTATGACACATGGGGTAAAACGAATAGATGGTTTTTATACATTTACTTCAAAAGATAGTGAGACAAATCACTTTAACTATTTTAAAAATAAAAATTCTTGCGACGCTATTCTACAGGTGTTAACGCCAACAGATGAATCTGTTCACAACCTATATACTAAGGAAGTGTATGCAAATGGCCAACGCGGTATTCTATTAGATAAATTATCACTTGCAGGGGTACGTTATGCAGAACCTAAACTAGACGAGATAACGAAAGATATCTTAATCTTAATTCCAGGTATTATGGGATCTACCCTTAGTACAGGAGGTAAAGATCAATGGATACAGATGCGTGCTCTAAACAAAGGAGCCATCGTTGATAAACTTGCAGTAGATGCAAAAAATGTAAAAGCATCTGGAGTCGTAGAAAAATTCTACAAACAATTTGGGGATCATTTTTCTTCCAAATATGATGTAGTTTCTTATGAATTTGATTGGCGAAAATCAGTATCAGAAGCTGCCGTAGGTTTAGAAGCTCTTGTGCAACGAATGCTGAAAGCAAATGTAAATGTCCATATTGTGGCACATTCTATGGGAGGACTTCTTGCAAGACAGTTTATGATTGACTTTCCAGAAACGTGGGATGATTTTATAAAACCTGCTAAAAATAAATTTGTGATGTTGGGTACGCCATGGTTAGGTTCTTACCTTATTATGGAAGTTCTTACTGGTCATAGTAGACGCGTAAAACAACTCGCTATGATTGATTTTAGAAATGATAGAGAAGACTTATTAGAAATCTTCTGGAAGTATCCAGGTGTTTTTGAATTATTACCTGTAGAAGAAATAGCTACACGAAAGTTTTGGACCGCTACATTCTGGAATAAAGTAAAGAGTACTGCCAATTTACACCGAATGCCTAATCTTACTAATAATAAAAAATCATTATCTCATTTTGATGACTTTAGAAGTAAGATCCTCGCATTCTTAAAAGAATTAGATACTGAAGAGAAAAGTGATTTCTTTGAAAAAATCTATTATGTATGTGGAAAAGCTGATAAAACAGTGTGTGATTATACGTATAAAAACAAGTTTTTATCTAGACATAAAAAACTCATTTATAAAGCGACTTCTCATGGAGATGGAAGTGTTACTTGGAAAACAGGAATCCCAAAACAGCTATTAAAGAGTAATAACTTGTATTACACAAATACAAGTCATGGCGAATTAGCCAATGAACCATCCATGTTTGAAGGAGTTATGGAACTTTTAGAACGTGGTAAAACAAACAAATTAGATACACAACCGCCTTCAGGGACTCGAAGCGGAGAGGTAATTACAGATGTACATGAGTATGTAGAGCCTCTTGCAGATTCGGATGCTGTAATAAATGCAGTATTTGGTACTGAAAAACAAAAGGAAATCACATCAGATGCTTTTGAAGTCACTGTGGTGAATGGAGATTTAAAAGAATCCAATTACCCTGTAATGGTCGGTCACTTCTTTATGGATCTTATTTTAAGTGCCGAAAAAGCATTAGATGGCTATTTAGAGAATCGTTTATCACAACGTATGGCTATCGGTTACTATCCAGGTAAAATAGGGGAGAGTGAAGTATTCTTTAATTTAGAAACACAACCTAAAGGTGCTATTATCTGTGGTTTAGGTACGACAGAAACACTCACGCAATTCTTACTGTCTAAAACAGTTAAAAATGCTGCATTAAAGTATGCGATGTTTATGCGTGATAACTATACACTTCCGCAAGCTAAAAAATATGCATCAGGTATCTCTTTCATATTAATGGGAATAGGGTATGGGAAACTTCCTATAGAGGAATCCTTAAAAGGAATTTTACTAGGTGTCGCTAAAGCAAACGTATACATAAAAGAAACTGGGATAAAACAAGGTTTAAAACCTATTACACGTATTGAAGTTATCAATTATTATGAATCCATTACTAGTGAAGCTTATTTCTCATTAAGTAAAATTATACATGATGATGATAATCGTATTCCATTTACATTAAATAAAGGGATTGTACGTAGAACAGGAGCTAAGAAGAAACAATCATTTACTTCAAATACCTATACATCATGGTTTAATCTTCATATTACCAATGAAACTTCTGACGAAGGCAAAAACAAAGGATTTAAATATTATGCTTCTAATGGATTAGCAAGAGTTGAAGAAGAAAATATAAATATTGACTTTAATGATATAAAACATTTGTTATTACAACAAGCCAATACATCTACGTGGGACAAACGTTTATCAAAAACATTATTTGAGATGTTAATTCCTAATGGTTTTAAAGATGTATTTAGAAATCAAGGAAATCTAATCATCAAGGTCGATAAAAAATCTGCTGAAATTCCATGGGAGTTACTACATCACTCTAAAGATGATAATACTCCTATTGCTGTAGGTTCTACATTTATAAGACAATTGGTTACAGCAGATATAGAACGTTTTGATCAAGTAGCGCATAATAATAAAAATGTACTTATCATTGGTGATCCTATATATAATGACGATACATTGCCACAGCTTCCTGCGGCAAAAGTAGAAGCAGAACGGGTTGCAGATACCTTGAGTACTAGCAAATACAAAACATATACTTGTATTAATGAATCATCATTAAAAATCACAACAGAACTGTATAATGAGCAATATAAAATCATGCACTTTGCAGGACATGGATTATATGATATCGAGAATAACAGAGTAGGGATTGCTATAGGAGATGGAATTTTTATTGATCCTCAAAAACTAAGACAAATAGGCTATGTGCCTGAATTTGTATTTATCAATTGTTGTTATTCTGGCGCTATGAAGGCAGGTGATGACTCTTATAGTAGAGATCGCTATCGATTGGCTGCCAATGTAGGTACACAATTGATAGAAATGGGGGTGAAAGCTATTATCATTTCTGGTTGGGCGGTAGATGATGCCGCAGCAAAAGACTTCTCTGATACCTTTTATAAAAATATGTTAGATGGATATAACTTTGGAACTTCGGTACAAAAGGCACGATTGTCTTGTTTCCAAAACCATCGTAACACAAATACATGGGGAGCATATCAATGTTATGGAAATCAGTTTTACACGTTTAGTAACAGAAAACATAGTAAAGAAGATTTATTAGACTATGTGATAGATACACAGGTGCATACGGATATGGATAATCTATTAAATGCGATAAGGGATCGTAAAAATAATAGAGAAAAGACATTGCGAAAGTTAAATAAATACATGGAAAAAGCAGAAAAATCAAATCTGCTTGATGCGGTAGTTCTAGAAAAAGAAGCATTGATATACAATGAATTGGATGAAGTTGATGTTGCTTGTCAAAAATTTAAAGAACTTTTTAAATATGGAAAAGGAACATTTTCTATCGGTGCTTTAGAACATTATTGTATTATTAAAACGAGGAAGTTTGAAAAAAACACGTTAGAAGAAGAGTTACAAGAAATCGAATTTTTATCTCTCATAGGAAGAAACCCAGGGAGAATAAACATAATAGCAAATGCATATAAATTTGCATCCATGCAACTGGGTGTTACACCAAAATCAAAAAGAAAGACAAAAACGGTAGTTAAAGATGCTATTTATTATTTACTAAAAGCGTTTAAAGGATATGCAGAAAGTTTTTCTATTTCTAATGATTTATATGAGTCAGAATGTCTAGATGCTGCCACAAATATGATTTTTATAGGTCATATACTAGAATTAAATGGAGATAGTACATTACTTGCACATCTCAAGACCTGTGAAGCCTTTGCTGGAGTAAAAGACATTAAAACAAATTTCCTAACGCTATACAAGGATATTTATACAAAAGACACCTCAAATGTAGATTTAGAAGTACGTATTGGAATGGCAGAATTAGGCTATGCATTAGCACTCTTTAAAGATAATTTTGTCGCTAATAAAGAGTTTGATATTGTCAATAAGTTTAAAGATGTATTTCAGCAGTTATACAGCCCTAGATATATTAGTATACAGCTATTACAAATAGGCTTTATAGAATATTACCTTAAAGATGAGACAACGCTCATACAATTAAAACACATTAAAGAAGAGATCAATAAATTAAGTGAGTAATTCTATACAAACGAAGTAGAATATGGCATACACGGCTGATTTTCTTGAAGGACATATAGTACATGTCCCCACAATACATGCTATTGAAGAAGAAAAGTTTCGAAGTATGTCATTCCAAATGGACGATTTTTATGTAGACTATATCAATTATAGTGTATTTCATAATCCATTCAGGAAATTTCCATACTATACAGCATCAAATATTGATGGTAGGTTATTTAAAGATATAACAAGAGATGAACTTTTCTCTAGTGGTGATACTTGGAAAAAAGATACTCGTATCCCAAAAGAATTCCAATTAGGAAAAGAACTCTATGGAGCGAGTCATAGTGATTTTGATAGAGGCCATCTTACAAAACGACAAGATGTACAATGGGGAAAAAGTAAACATACAGCAAAAAAAGCAGCGATTGCTACCTTTTATTATACAAATGCTATTCCGCAGGTAGATCGTTTAAATAGAGGTGTCTGGAAACGTATAGAAGATTATATTTTACACCATGAAACTGTAAAACAGTCACTAAAAATCTCATTAATCACTGGGCCATTACTGCTGGATAAAGATCCAAAGTTTGTGACAAAAATAGGAGGGGAGACTGTACAAATTCCAACCTTATTTTTTAAAGTAGTGTATTATTTACGTGAAGGAGCGTTATATAGAACTGGCTTCTTGACGAGTCAGAAGCAACTATTATACAAGCGTAAGATTGTAGAACCCCTCTTACGAGGTGATGTTTTAGAATCTTCAGATGTCTTTCAAAATTTTAAAGATGCCGAAACCTATCAAGTACGTGTTTCTTTTATAGAAGCTCTAGGGAATTTAAAATTTACAGAAGCAAAAGAGGTATTTATTGAGGATACTCCTGAAGCACTAATTTTGGATGAGATTGATATACAGCCTGAGTCTACAGAAGTAATGACAAGAAGTCGTTCAGGAAGAAGAACAAAATCTAAGACCAATTTGAAACTATAAGGTTTATTATAAATTATATACGCTTTCGCGAAATCGATCTTATGAGACCTGCCTGCCGGCAGGCAGGTTCACGACCATAGGGAGAGCGAAGCGATAAAGCGTATACAGTACTATATGTATTAACTAACTATGAATGAAACTAACAATATATTAGAATTACTGGATTTGTTATACCAACGATTTGATTCCTTTCAAACGTTATGGACTATTTACAGCACTGTCGTTTTTGGAATTCTTGCGGCATTAATTTCGTTCCCAAAACATCTCAACTCTAAAGTAACTAGAGTGATACTTATTGTAGGTTTTTCTATGTTTACTCTTGCAAATACAGGAGCTTTATTAGGTGTTCAAGAAGATAGAATAGATTTGTTATCAGAGTTGAAAACACAAAAAGAATGTGGCCCTTTAGAATTAATAACACCCATTTCTTATTTTAAGAAAAAAGAATCTAAAGATGGACCACATGGTATAAATAGTCTTATTTGTGAAAAAAGATTACAATCAAAGTCTTTAATTGGGCTTTTTCATATTCTTCAAGATTTATTGATTATTCTATTAATATGGATTTTACCTAAAAGTCTAGTTCGCATACAGTTATTTAAGAGTGTTTCTAACCTTAAAATAAAAATTAGAGGTTCAGATCTGCCAAATCCAGTGATAAGTTGGGATCAAGAAAATCGTATTTGGGTACTTGAAGAAAGCGTTCATGTGGGTATTAAAGTAAAAGAGCTACCAACTCCTTATACATTACAGATTCCAGAAAAATTTCATTTTGATTTAGCTACAATACCACGTTTTTTATGGGGGTTAATAGCACCTTTCGAACTCTCTATTATAGCTCCTTTAGTACATGACTTTTTATATATAAAGAAGGGAAGATTCTTTATAGACGAAAATCAATTAATTAAAAGTGAGCAAACAGAGACGCCACTATACATAAGTCGTTTAGAAACAGATCGAATATTCTTGGATCATATGAAACAAGAAGGTATAGGAACATTTAAACGGTATTCTTGTTATTATGGTGTTCGGTGGTTTGGAGGATTCTTTTGGAAAGAAAAGAATTTATAATTACTCTTTTATTTCATCCAAAGCCGCTTTAAACTCATCCCAGCTCACTTCTGTATCACCATCTTTACTGTATCCTTCTATGAGTTTAGACGCTACAAAACCTCTTATAAAACCTGATATTTCTGCTTTTTTAAGAAGTTTTACAATTTCCTTTTTACTCAATTTTCCATTTCCATCTTTATCAAAAAAGGCAAATGCTGCTTCTGGGTTATTAAAATCTTCAGTAATAAGCGTTTGTAATTTACCTAAGATCATATCTTTTGTAGCCATAATGGGGTGTTTTAATAGTTAGTATTTAAAAATAAAGAAAATATTTCTATTGTAATTAAGGAATGAATATTTGATTACTAGTCTCTTTATTACTTATTCACCACCAACTGCTGTCCTATACGTAATGTACTCGTCTTTTTAATCGAATTCTCTTTGCAAATGGCTGTTATAGAAGTGTGATGTCGATTTGCAATTTTAGAAAGTGTATCTCCTTTTTTGACAATATAAATCTTCTTTTGCTTTTCTTCATTTTGAAGAGCTTCCGCCTCAGACGTAGCAATGATAATAGTACTTTGTTTTTTTGAACTATGCAAATACGGTGTCACCCAGCGTCTGGTGACCCATAGTTCTTGACTACGGATTTTATTTTCTTCTGTAAATTCAAATAAATATTCAGGATTGATATACACTCCTCGATAGCTTACAATCAGATGTAAATGACTCCCTCTTGAATTCCCTGTATTACCACCTTTACCAATAATGGTTCCTTTAGTGACGGTGTCATTTACCTTTACGATCTGTTTAGAAAGATGTGCATATACAGTCTCTAAACCATTAGCATGTCTTACAACAACCGTTTTGCCAAGTCCTTGAAATGTGCGTACAGCACGTACTTTTCCATCAAACATGGCCATAACATCATCACCCGTAACCAAATCGATATCAATTCCTTTATGAGCTCTTCGATTACGCCATCCATAACGAGAAGTCACTACTTTTTTACGAGTGATTGGAGAGGTATATACACTATCTGAAAATGAAATTTCAAAGGGATATGTTTGTCTGTAATCCTTATATGGGTTAAACGTAGTTGCATCCCAGTTTTCTGTCATATAAACTTGAGATAAACTATCCTTTTTATGTTTCGTAATAATCATGTCAAGTCGTTCAGAAAAAGAGATAGAATCTAATCTAACAATACTTAAATCTATAATTTGGCTATACCCTTGGAAAGCAACGAAGAAAGTAATTAAAAAAAAGAAACGTTTCATAAAATAATTAAAATAGGGATGTATGTATATGTAGTTACTTAACTACATACGTAACGTCAATTAGTATGGATTATGTATAATTTTTTATTTTTCTAAATAGTCAAGTGGGTTTATTGACTTTTTATGGAGTCGTAACTCATAATGAAGGTGCGGTCCTGTTGAATTTCCTGTCATACCTACATATCCAATCACATCACCTTTTTTAACAGATTGCCCATAGTGAGCATTAAAATCTTTTAAATGTGCATACCAAGTCTCATAGCCATCATCATGTTTGATTTTTAGTAAATTACCCCATGCGCCCACTTCTTTAGATAGGAAAACAGTACCATCTGCGGTAGCGATAATAGGAGTACCAAGCTCTGCTCTAATATCGATACCAGTGTGTACTTTAAGCTTTTTCGTTTTTGGATCTTTGATTTTTGCATCAAAAAATGCTGTGATCTGTTGTTTTGAAACACCATCTATAGGAAAAGCAAATGTAGGGTTGGTAATAGACGGAAGAGTAGGAGTAGCTAATTGAATTGTAGGATACGATGTCATTTCAATAACATCGTTTAGGAGTGTACTATTAGTCGTTGGTTTTGTAAAAGCAACGACTACCAAGGCACATACAGGGAGTATCAACAGATACGTGAGCTTTAATCGATAATGTGAGGTGTTTTTAGTCATCATTTGGATTCGTTTTTTGAGAATGGGTGTTTGAAAATAGCTATAAAGGTGATTAGGCTTGGTTATCGTTAAGCTTTGCGCGATTAATTGTAAATAGTCTGACGTCTTAACATCACTTGCAAGTACATACTGGTCTGCTTGATATTCGTGAATTGATTTTAATGATTTTCTGAATAGATATATCAACGGATTCCACCAAAAGAAAATGATATATACTTCTGTAAGAAAAAGATCTATGGTATGACGTAATTGGATATGTGCTTTTTCATGCATAATCACTAATGTGTCATACTCCTTTCCTTTAGGCACAAAAATCCAATGAAAATAAGAGAAAACATCAGAAACCGGTGATTCATACACATGATACGTATCTTTCTTTATAAGAACAGATTGCTTTTTAATACGATATAAACGATAGATACTTAAAGAAAAACGGAGCAAACAAATACCAACACCTATCAAATACAGTACACTACCTATAGCTATATAATTTATAGAAGTTGAATTTTCTGTAGTCGTAGTATGTATCGCTACAGAAGTAGGAGTTGTTATGGTCGTTATATGTTCAAATAATTGCGGGATTTCTTCTATAGGGTGCTCCGTAATAGGCGGTAGAATGTATATAAGCAACGGAAGTACTAACGAAATAGGGAGTAGTAATACCAATACATACCTATTTAACGCATGAAACGTAAACTTACGAAACACGACTTGATACACTAAAAAGAGTATCGAAAAGATAAGCATCACCTGGAAAAGATATACAAACATTATTATTGACCTTTTTCTTTTAAACGTTCTATCTTTTCTTCAATCATACGTTTCATTTTTTCCAATTCGGTCAGATTCATATCTTCTTCTTCTGTAAAGGATAAAGCAAATTTGCTCACAGAACCGCTAAAGAAATTACCTATCACATCTTTTATATGCCTTTTAAAATAAGCCTCTTTAGCAATCGTAGGGGAGTACTGTCTAATTTTCCCAAAAGTGTCATACTGTAGAAAATTCTTTTTTACCAAGACACGTACTACTGTTGATATTGTGGTGTATGCGGGTCTTGGTTCAGGAAAAGCATCTACAATATCTTTAAGAAACGCTTTTTCCAATTTCCATACATATTGCATGACCTGTTCTTCAGCTTTTGTGAGTTCTTTCATACTGCAAATATATAAATTATTTTAGTTTATGACTATATTTATAGTCATATTACTATTTTTATAGTTACAAATTACACAACTCACTATTAATAAGGTATTTAACCTATGTTTCTTAAATATAAAGTATATATAGAAAGCGGTTATTTCTTTATACGCTTTCGCGAAAGCGCATATAACTTCCATAAATACAGATGTAGTAACCATACATTATAAAGGTAGTATACCCAAAATGCATATGTCTAAAGAAACGAGGACTTAGCCTACGTAATAATTAATCTATAAGAGGAATACTCATTTCAAAATCAAATAGATTTTTACAATCATATTTCGTTTTTATAGTACGCAGTTTTTCTAGTTTCTCCTGATAGTAGATTTCTAAAAGTTGTAATCGTCCTTCAAGAGTTTCTGGATGTGGTACAAGTAATTGATCTATAAAATTGATAAATGCACCTTCTATGTGTGGTAATAAGCTCTTTCTAAAATCTACCACCCATTGTACATAGGCTTTATTACGATCTACATTAGTAAAAGCATTCCCTGCATCATCCCACCAACATTGAATTTGTAATAAATAAGGTTTCTTAGGAAATGCAAAAACACGCTGATCTGTATTTTCTGTAACTGCTCCTCCTAAGCAATGAAAACTCATATATCTATTAACATCTACATAAAAGCACGTACGTCCTAAATAGTTGTAAATCGCTTCTACAAGTTGGTGATGTTCTGCTTCTGTAGTTGCTTTTGGAAACCCTGAAGTCACTTTATGTGGATGCGGTCTATCACATGTAGAAGAAGGTGCATCGGGTAGCACACGATAGTCACGATCACCACAGGTACTATCAGAAGTAGTAACAATAGATACTGTAGGGTTTACAAAATCTGAAATGACGCTTTGATGCTTTGAAAGTAATAGTTCCTTGTTTTGTTGTGTACTTGCGACTCTTTTTGTGACTTGATGATGGTATTTTTCTTGTAAGGAAACAAAACCTGATTCTTCTGGAATAAGATCGCCAAAATTGGTTCGTAACAAAGAGAGTAATGCTTCTTTAGAACCATAAAAAAGACCTCCCATACGTGTATGTACAGCACTCACATGACCTTCAGGAAGATGTAATTCTTCAGGATCTGCCACCATCATACCACAAGCTGTAGACAAATTAGTATCTAATTTAGTAAGGTCAGCATGAAGAACTGTCCATATTTTCATTGCGTTGACAGCACGTTCTCCATCTTTCCACAACAAAGAGAATGACGTAGTTACATTTCCTAGAGAAGATAATTTAAAACGAAAACGTGTCACTACACCAAAATTTCCACCACCACCACCTTTAAGTGCCCAAAATAAGTCAGGCATGTTGATAGGAGAAGGATATGCAATAGTTCCGTCTGCAAGTACCATCTCACATTCAAGTACAGAATCACATGTCATTCCGTATTTTCGAATAGAAAGGCCCCAACCACCACCTTGTGTGAGTCCGCCTACATTTACAGATTGACACCCGCCTCCAGGTATTATCTGACCTCGTTTTTCCAACTCTTCATATACTTTTCCTAATTGTTTGCCAACTGGAATCCAAGCATGATCACGATCTAGATATTCAATGGTATCCATTTCTGACAAATCAATAATAACCACCCCATTTCCAGAACTCATCCCTTCATGTTGATGTCCTCCAGATCGCACTCTAAACGGCACTTTAGTATTACGACAAAAATGAATACAAAACTGTACATGACTTGCAGTACGGCAATAGGCAATACTCGTAGGCATATGGCCAAATCGAGTATTAGAAATTACACGTGCATACTGATACAATGGATTTCCTATTGAAATAATTTTAAGATCATTTGGAGCTGTATTTACAAAATCTTCTATGTGATTTTTCATAAGGTACTTTTGAAATGGTTAATACTTCTGTAAGATATAAAATGTAATTATTTCTTAAACAGAATCTTATACAAAAACTATAATGTCAAATTCTTTTTTAAAAGTTTCCGCTTTCGCGAAAGCGTATACAACAGATATACCTTTATTTTTGCAGCTAATTATAGTTAAAGACCATCCATGAGAATTGTTAGCTTTTTACTTTTATGCTGTATTACTTCGTTTAGTAGTATTGGACAATCGTTATTTCAAAATAACGGAGGTACACTATCTGAACGCTGGTTGATTCATAATGATAGTACAAAACTGTTTAAAATTATTCCTTACAAACCTGTATATATCTTATTTGCAAATTATACAACAGCAATTAATAACCTTCCTGTAAGTGATAATCCTTTAAACTCAGTAACGACAGCTACAAAATTTTCAAATACAGAACTTAAATTTCAGTTGAGTTTTAAATCTAGAGCCGTCAAAAATCTATTTGGAGATAAGATAGGAGGAGACCTATGGATAGGCTATACACAATCATCACGATGGCAATTATATAGCGCAAATATTTCTAGACCTTTTAGAGAAACAAACTATGAACCTGAACTTATGCTTATTTTTCATACTCCGTATAAATTATTTGGTTTTGAAGGCGTATTAAGTGGTATAGGTATTAACCATGAAAGTAACGGAAGATCAAATCCCTTTTCTAGAAGTTGGAATCGAGTGATATTACAATTTGGATGGGAACGCCCTTCTTGGAGTATTATAGTAAGACCTTGGTGGCGTTTACCAGAAGACCCTATTGAAGATAATAATCCCGGTATAGAAGATTATGTTGGGCGTGCAGAATTACTTAGTATGTTTTCAAAAGGCAGACATACTATGAGGCTTCTAGCAAAACATTCATTACGTACTGGAAATAGGAATAGAGGCAGTGTGAGACTTGATTATGCCTTTCAATTATTAGATAACTTACAATTACAAGCCCAAGTATTTCATGGGTATGGAGAAAATTTAATAGATTTTAATCATAAACAAACTACGTTTGGTTTGGGTATTTCATTATTACATTGGTAGTAAACTTGATACGATATCTAAATTAAAAGGATTATATGTGTTTTTGACCTATCCTTTCATTTTGATTCATATTCTGATTAGTAACTAAATAAGACATCAAATGGGGGTAAGCAAAGCCTATACATAGGCTTTGCTTTTTTTCTTTAAAAAGTAAAATCTGGCTAAAGCAATATACTTTAACCAGATTTAATAATTGCTATAAAATGGTACTCATCATGATATAGCGGTTTCTGGTTTATGCAAACTCACGACAATAAGTACAGCAGCCCCATTAATTAAATAATAGTACATATCTATTCCTTCAAACGATAAAACGAAAGGAGCTAGAAGAAATACCACAGCCACCGCAAAATCTACAATTAAGTGCATCTTATACGATACAACTTTAAATGCACCTAAATGGTGGTCTGTTAATAAGGTTAAAACAAATGCTGCAATTCCAGTTGCTACAGAAAGTTGAAGGGCTAAAGGATTAGAACTCCCCAAACCTAATAAGAAAGGGAGTGCTATTAGTGCAATAGCCACAGGATAATCTAAAAATGCGTGTATTCTTTTTGTTACTAATTTCATGTCTTTTTGTGTTTTTATTAATAATTAAACTTGAGTACTTTAATAATACACTGCAAAGATGCAAGCATTGCTACAGCATGTTGCTACAAGAAAATCCTTAAAAATTGTACTTTTTTAAAACAAGTGATTTTTCAAGCATAAAAAAGTGTCAAAAAAGTGTAAAAGAAGTGTCAATCACTACAAAAAGTCAAGAATTTACAGGTTATTTGCAGCTAGATATGAGAAGAAGAAAATATGGCTATCTTGGAGCTGCTGCAATTGTATTCATTTGCATGCTCTGGCTTTTTTTTATCCCAGATCATAAGGAGATACATTTTTCAGAGAGAGTAAAAATCTCTTTGCGCGATGTTGGTAACCAATTACTACTCGAACATCAAGATAGTACCTCTTTAGTATTACCTGTAATCGAGATAGATAGATTAAATTATGAAGTGTCATTTGAGCGCCCTTTATCTATCACTCCAAATACGATTGTTACCATTGTAAAAGAAGCATTTAAAAGGGCAGAACTTCCTGGGCAATACCTCGTCGAAGTGATTCAATGTAAAGATCAAGAAGTTGCCTATAGTTATAGTATTTTAAATGATGTAGAAAGAGATATTGTTCCTTGTGCTAGTAGGGTTTTACCAGAAAATTGTTTTACAATCAAAACACAATTTATAGAAAATCCACCGCCTGTTTTAAGTAGAGATATGCTTTTAGTATTGTTGTTTACACTCTTTAGTATACTTATGATTCTTGCGTATTGGGATCGTTTATTTATACGCTTTCGCGAAAGCGTACCCAGCAACACCTACAATACGAGTACTACACATACAGCTATTGGAATTTTTAAGTTTTACCCAGAACAAAATAAATTGGTAAAAGAGGCTATAGAAATTGGACTTTCAAAGAAAGAATGTGAGTTGTTAGCCATTTTTGTATCACAGCCCAATCAAGTGATTAAACGAGACGAACTTACCAAGAGAGTTTGGGAGGATAATGGAGTGATTGTAGGAAGAAGCTTAGATACCTATATCTCAAAACTCCGAAAAAAGCTTAAAGACGATACCTCTATAAAAATTACCAATCTACATGGAGTAGGGTATAAGCTGGAGGTGAATCAATAATGATTTCTTTCTTTAATGTTAATAATCAAAGAAAGAAATCATCAAATACATCTTTTAAAAATATAACTCGGCTTTAAATTCAATAGCATCAGAGATTGCCTTATCCTTTGCTTTGTTATTATAGGTAATTCCCCATCGTGTACGATCAATTTTAAAATGTGCTTTCATCGTATTTTTAATTCCGTCGATATCTGCATAAAATTTGATATTTTGTGTGATCCCTTTAATGGTGAGATCTGCATATATTTCATGAGTATTGGTATTCGAAAAATATTCAATAGAAGTAATGATAAGTTTGGCTTCAGGAAACTTGTAGACATCAAAAAAGTCGGGATCTTTTAAATGTTCAATAGGTCCTTCATGATTACTATTAGGTACATTATCTATTGATTGCATATCTATGACAAAAGAACCTCCTGTGACTAGATCACCATTTGTAGCGAGTTCACCTCGTTTAAAATAGACCACACCATTGTGTTCACTTATATTAAAGGTATAAGAGCCTTTCCAGTGCAAGACACTTTTTTGAAGATCTAAGGCATGGGTAGTAGGATTGTAGTGTACTTGACTAGTAACTGTAGCACTAGTAAGGATCATAAGAATACTAAATAATTTTTGCATAATGATTTGATTTTGAAGTAAAACTAAATCGAGAGCCTTACAAAAATGTCAAAATGATGCAAAAGAAGTGTCAATAAGATGTAAAAGTTTACCCATAAAAGCAAAAATTGTGAAAATACATCGGGAATACTGTACAATACTTAAATTCCAAACAAACCTAAAACCCTTTTAAATACTGTAAAACAATACGTTATAAAAAAATAAACTGTCCAGTATTATAATCCTTTACCTCTAGCATTTGATTGATAAATACCTTTAAGCCATAACCATAAAATATAATTCTTATGAAAAATTTAATTGTTTTATTGGTGGTATTTATAAGTATGAATTCTTTTCATACAAATCCATCTATCGAAAATTGTTCAGATGCAGAAATTGAGGCTATTATCATTGAGAAATTTGAATCTTTAGAAAAGTTTGCCTTAGATGAAAAATCAAAAGAAGAACTTAATGTGATTAAAGAAATGATCCTCAATTCTGAGTATCGTTTTGCTGATTGTTTTTATGAGTGTTGGAATGAATTTGTAGCGTGTACTAACAATTCGTTACCAATTCATCAGTGTATGTCAGCATTTAGACAATGTCGTAGTGAATGCCCGATCTAAATACTACATGGTATTTTTAGAGAGATACCTTTTTATTGTTTATATGCATGAGTATGTATACAAAAGCGGTAAAAAGGTATCACTATGCTATAAACTATTAGTGAAAAACTTAACAGCCTCCTATACATTCCCATGTATTAGTGGTTGCCATAAAGACATACAAACCTTCGGAAGTAACATTGATAACTTGACCCGAAAGAGTAGTTGTAGCAGCTGTAACAAAAATGATAGCGCCATTTTGAGTAGCTGTATAGGTTTTTAATGCCAATTGATCTCCAGTTAATCTAGGAGGAAGGATACCATCTAGTCTTGTAACTACATCTGGTTGACCTACTACATCTAGAGTTGTTTGTGGATCAGTTGTACCAATACCAACATTTATTTCACCGTTTCCTATAATTACAGTATTTTGAATAGTTGCTTGAGTATTGGCTCCTAGAGCTACTGCATCTTGAGCAGTAGCAAATGCGTTTTCACCTATAGCAATACTCCTATCTTGAGTGACATTAGTAAATGCACCTATTGCTATACTTGATTCACCACCAGATTCTGCTTCATCTCCAAGAGCTAAAGCGCCATTACCTGTAGTCATAGCATTATCACCTATACTAACAGACCTTGCAGCTACAGATTGAGCATCAGAACCTATTGCTAATGCAGAATCATCATTTGCTACTGTATTTTCTCCTATTGCGATACTATTTCTTGCTGAAGCTTCTGAGTTAAATCCATATGCCACTGCCCGTAAATCACCAGCTTCTGCATTAGAACCAAAAGCAACAGATTCTTCACCACTAGCTATACTATTAAAACCTATGGCAACCCCTTCTTTATTATTTCCAGCTGCATTTTGACCTATCGCAATAGCGTTATTTCCATCACTTGTAGCGTTATTTCCAAAATGTAAAGCGTTATTTACTTTAATTCTTCCTACCTCAATATCAGAAACTTTAAAAACAAGATCTTCAGCATTTGTAGTTCCCAAAAAATCTCCATTTACTATTTCATTTCCTCTAAGCAACCAGCCATTATCCTCTGGTGAGATAGATACCCATATAGTACCATTCCAATAATAATAACCAACACCGTTCCCGTCAATAACCAAATTATTAATATTGTAAATTAAAAGACCATTAGCATTAGGATTAATACCATCAATAGATGCATTTGTTACATCGTCTAGCGATACCCGAGGACCTAGAAAACCTCTTGGGTTTAATGGATTTGAAAAGATATCCAATAAACTTGATGGATCTGGATCTGATGTTCCAATACCAACTTGTGAAAAAGTTGACTCAGAACATATTCCAAGTATAATTAAAAATAAAATAAATCTCATAGGGAAAAATTTATATATAATTTAAAAAGAAACTAAGATATAGAATTTCAAAAATACATTAACAAAACAACAATAGGGAAACAGAATAATCGACAAAATACATTATTCATCGTTAAAATGCAATTTTTACTAAAAATCATCTTAAATAAAAATTATTAGCATATAAAACCTAATGAAGATACTTAGGAGGTCGAGAGTAAATAAGAGATTACTTTTTTTTCATTCCAAAGAGAAAACTCAAAACCGTAAACGGATATATGATCCATCTATAAATTCCAACAATCACAATAAAAGAACTCGTCGCAAGTATAAAAAGCTTTACAGGAATACTCCAAGGCTGTTGTATAACATAATACCCAATAATAATAAGCACGGTTTGGTGTAATATATAAAACGGATAAATAGCTTCATTCAGTTTACTAAGCAACGTACTCGGTTTTGATAACCAAATCTGCCCGTATCCTAATAATGTACAGATTACACTCCAACTTACCAAAGCACTTACACCATACCAAATACTCCAACGTGTAGCAAGATCCCAATAAGAACTAGCCATATCATTTGGCATAAAATAATACGCATAAAACACTAGGGTAGAGAGAATCATAAGTAAGAAATTCACTTTCCGGTACTTTTTTAATGATTCCCAAACGGTAGGTATTCCTGAAAATAGGATTCCTACAACAAAGAAATATCCATAAAATAACGTAGAAGAAAGGTTTGTAATCACCTTATCATCTTCTGGATAATAGTGTTTTGATACAATCTTTATAATAATAAGTGGAATAACGAGTGCAAACATCCCAAACCGTTTTGAACAAAAAGCAGTTACTCTATGTGTAAACATATCTGCATAGCTAGATTTTATAAATAAAATAAGAGGAATACTCAACACAGATATATAAAATAGGTTTTCTATAAACCAAAGATGATTTATATTTATATCTATATGATCTAGAATATTCTTATAAAAATCGAAATAAGATGTATACGAAGTGATCTTCTCTATATACGTTTGCGGTGGTACAATGACAAATACGCCAAAAATTAATGGAATCAATAGCCGTGTAGCACGCTCCCTTATAAACTGAATCCAACTACGTTTTGAAAAGGCAAAAACAGTACCTATTCCAGAAATAAGAAACAATAAAGGAAGTCTAAATTGTTCAAAAAAGACCATCACATCGTCTAGTACTTTACTAGATTCTGAATTCATGATATGAAACCCATCTCCATTAAAGGGCATACCGATGTGATGTAAAAAAACAAGAAAGATGGAGATCACACGCCACCAATCTAAATCATAACGTCGTTGTGTTTTTTGCATAGTGCTCATTTGATTGATAGCGTAAAACTATGCCTTTTTGAAAGGCGTACCTACTAATTACAGGCGAATGGCGTTAGAATGTCGGGTTGTTGATAGCGCTTTTATAGCACTCTTAATCTTGTTGTATACGCTTTCGCGAAATCGAGCTTGCGAGGCCTATCGGTAGCCTGATTCAAGACTCTATTCGAGAGCGAAGCGATAAAGTGTATAAATTGACAATTTTAAGAATGATAAAAACTGAACTAACAATGATTATATTTGTAATACTAACGCCTTACATTTGGAATTCAGCAAAAACGTATTGTTCTTTTTTAGTGCCTTAGGGGCTTTCAATGGACTTTTTCTAAGTTTCTACTTTGGATTTTTAATAAAAAATAGGAGTAGGGCTACCTATTTTCTTGCCGCATTATTATTTGTAATTAGTGTACGTGTTACTAAGTCTGTTTTCTTAACTTTTTATCCAGGGACTTCTTCTGTATTTGTAAGTGTAGGACTTGCTGCCTGCTTCTTAATTGGTCCCTTTTTATATCTCTATACCAAAATTGCAATACACCCGCAGAAGGTGAAACAATGGAATTGGCTATTTCACATTATCCCTGTACTCATTTTTATGACGATTATTAGTAGTATATATCCTTATAGCGAATATAAACATCTCTGGTGGCGTAGACCTCCTAGAATATTTGGAGTGATCTTATGCACACAATGGACCCTTTACACCGGGGCAGCGATTTATCAAGCTAGAGACGCTTTTAAAACTCTTTTTAATAAACATAAAAAGATTACCACCCTAGATTTCTGGATTATAAATATCGTTATTGGTGGATTTATTATTTGGTTAGCCTACAATACAACAAGCTATACATCCTATATCGTTGGTGCGCTATCTTTTTCTTTTACATTTTACATCACCCTAGTTATCTGGATTATAAAACGTAGAAAAAGTACCCTTACTTTTTTAACACCCACGGTAAAATATGCTAATAAAAAAATTGATGATGACAAAGCATCTTCTATGGCTGAGCAACTAGATGTATTATTCCAACAACAAGAGATTCATCGAAATCCTAATTTAAAACTCTCTGATGTTGCGACCCAATTAGCCGTAACACCTCACGAACTCTCACAATATCTAAATGACAATGTGGGATTGAGTTTCTCAAATTATATTAATACACATCGTGTCAAAACAGCCACGCAGTTAATTCAAACGAATACGTTATTAACGCTCGAAGCTATAGGAAACGAATGTGGTTTTAAATCGAATTCATCTTTCTACACAGCATTCAAAAAAAACCAAGGAATGACGCCTTCTCAATTTAAAAAATCCCTTTCATAAGGTGTTTTTTTCTACAGAATTATAAATTCACAGATTATCATAGCATTTATACACTTGATTTTTAAAGGTTTCTTATAGATTCGTAGTTGAATCAATCTTTAAAAAAACGATCAATGAAAAATAGGTATGTACTATTGCTTTTCATGCTCTGTGTTCAAATAAGTTTTGCACAGACAGATAAAGAACAGATTAAAGAAACCCTTCTACATTATATAGAAGGAACTGCCAATGGAGCACCAGAACGAATTAAAAAAGCATTTCACAAAGATCTTAATCTCTATAGTGTTTCTAATGATACATTGAGTATCACCAACGGACAAAAATATATTAGCTACTTTAGAGAAGGTCAAAAACGAGAGAGAGTTGGCAAAATCATTTCAATAGATGTAGTGAATAATGCTGCCATCGCAAAAGTAGAAATTGATGTTCCTAGTAGAAACCGATTGTACACCGACTATATGATGCTTCTAAAGGTAAATGGACAATGGAAAATCATCCATAAATCATATACCTCCGAAAACTACTAAAACCATTCTCTATAATGAATTTAAAATCATCACTACAGTTCTTTAGTATCGTATTAGCATGTATAGGTATATCCTGTCAGGCACAAGAACATCAGGTAGATATAGTGAAACTAGAAACACAACTAGATTCTTTAATGAATACAAGGATGCAAGAGGAACATATTCCAGGGGCCGCATTTATTATTGTGAAAGATGGGAAAACACTATTGAAGAAAGGATATGGATATACCAGCTTAGGTGAAGAAATAAGACGGGTAGATCCTGATTCAACAATCTTTAGAATTGGTTCTGTGACCAAAACATTTACGGCTACAGCTTTATTACAATTAGTAGACCAACAGAAAGTTGATCTTCATACAGATGTAAATCAGTACTTAACTACGATAAAAGTTCCCGAAACTTATAAAAACCCTGTTACACCAGCACATTTAATCAATCACAGTGCAGGCTTTGATGAGTTAAGAGGACGCGTTGTCTATCAGGAAAGCCAATCGATTCCGTTAGGCGACTTTTTAAGTAATCGCCTTGTCCGTATCCGAGAACCTGGTATTATCTCTAGCTATTCCTCGTATGGAATAGCCTTGGCTGGACTTTTAGTAGAAAATGTAAGCGGACAACGTCTTGATGCGTTTATGAAAGAAACCATTTGGGAACCATTGGGCATGAATATGACCTCCATGTTTTTAAATGATCAGGTAGAAACCTATGCATCTTGGGGATATGAATATCGTAATGGAATTAATGTACCACAACCTTGGGAATACTATCATACCTATCCAGCATCAGAGATCAATAGCACGGTAACTGATATGGGAAAATACTTGAACATGCATTTAAGTAGTGGTGTATGGAATAATAAACGAATTTTAAGCGATGAGTTAGCACAACAAATGAAACAACCTCAATTACGGATACATCCTGAAGTCGAAGCATTTGCCTATGGTTTTTATGAAGAAGATGCTCAGGGTTTTAGAACCATTAGTCATGGAGGTGATATGCTTGGGTACGCATCTTATATGGCGATGGTACCCGAAGAACAGTTAGGTATATTTATCATTCATCACCATGAAGGCACTCGATTACGCTATGCCGTGATGGATTTGGTTTTATCCGCTTTCGCGAAAGCGAACACAGAAACACCACAACCTACACCAACCACACCAATAACCAGTGATCTTAGTCGTTTTGCAGGTCATTATATGTGGACTACGCATTGTCATACATGTGAGACGGGATGGAAACCCGATCGTGAAGAACTTATCGTAAATAATGATACTACCTTTACTATCATGAATCGAACCTATACCCAGGTAGCTCCTTTACTATTCAAAAGTACTGATGGTGCACGTACTATGGGCTTTGTAGAAAATAAAGAAGGAGAAATTATATATATGTGTACTGGCGGAAATAATATGTTTGAGAAGGTGAAATAAAATTGTAAGTAGCATCTGCTACTTCAAACCAATACGATAATTGCGTATTTGTAGCATTCATTTTAGTATTTAGTATGGTTTTGGTTTAATACCTTTTTTGTCTATAGCTAGCCAAAACATATGGTAAATATTGCTACTTTTTTATTTACCTCAAACAAAGAATAGAACATCATAACTACTATAAAAAGCCACTTTAACAAGTGGCTTTTTATAGGTTTTAATACAACGACCTCAGTATAGACCTCGTTATCATTGTACGTTCCAAAAGTATATTAAGGTTTAACTCCTTGTTGCGGTGTAATAGTGCTAGAACCTCCTTTATATAAAAATGAAAATCCGCTAGTCACAGGACTATTGCCCGGTTTCTCTGAAGGAGCTCCCACAATCAAGTCACATTTATTATCTCCATTAAAGTCTCCGGCAATAAGTGCATGACCAAATAAATCACCAGATTCATTAGCTCCTAGTCCTTTTTGATCAATTCCTTGCCAAGCTCTCAGACTTGAAGAACTTCCTTTAAAAAGCATTACAATACCAGATTTAGGATCACTAGAAGGTGCTTCCCCTGGAAGTCCAACCGCAAGATCATCTTTTCCATCGCCATTAAAATCTCCAGTCGTTAATGCAGCTCCAAACAAATCACCACGTTCATTAGTACCAAGACCTTTTTGGTCAATTCCTTGCCATGGTCTAAGTGCAGAACTACTTCCTTTAAATGTCATAACAAATCCAGATTTTGGATCTCTACCAGGAGCTTCACCCGGTAAACCAACGGCTAAATCATCTTTACCATCTCCGTTAAAATCTCCAGAAGTCAATGCTGCTCCAAATAGATCACCACGCTCATTAGTTCCTAATCCTTTTTGATCAATACTTTGCCAAGGTCTAAGCGAAGAACTACTTCCTTTAAACGTCATCACAAGTCCTGACTTTGGATCTCCACCAGGAGCCTCGCCTGGTAAACCAACGGCTAAATCATCTTTGCCATCTCCATTAAAATCTCCAGAAGTCAATGCTGCACCAAATTGATCACCACTTTCATTAGTTCCTAATCCTTTTTGGTCAATTCCTTGCCAAGGTCTAAGTGAAGAAGAACTTCCTTTAAATGTCATCACAAATCCAGATTTAGGATCTCTGCCAGGAGCTTCACCCGGTAAACCAACTGCTAAGTCATCTTTACCATCACCGTTAAAATCTCCTACAGCTAATGATGCTCCAAATAAATCACCATTTTCATTAGTACCAAGACCTTTTTGATCAATTCCTTGCCATGGTCTTAAATTACCAGCGGTACCTTTAAACGTCATGACAAATCCAGATTTTGGATCACTACCAGGTGCTTCGCCAGGTAAACCAATAGCTAAATCATCTTTACCATCACCATTAAAATCTCCAGCTGCAAGAGAAGCTCCAAAAAGATCTCCTTGTTCATTAGTACCCAAACCTCGTTGATCAAGTGTTTGTGCATAGATAGGAAATCCATTAGCACGTCCTTTATATATAAATACTCGCCCTTCATTATTAGCACTGTTTTTTGCACCGATGGCATAATCTTGATAGCCATCACCATTAAAATCTCCTATAGCAAATGCACTTCCAAATCCTTTAACGACTCCGTTGGTAGCACCATCAAATGTGTATCCACGATCGCTTTCCATTCCTAAATAAGCAGATTGTATTCTAAATATTTGCCCGTTCGAAAAACGTGTACGGCATACCTTAGGAGCATAACTCATTACATTACGAGGATCTGGAGTATAGAATTGATTATTTGCATCTCTCACGTTACCTGTATATGTACAAGAGCTATTTACACGGCCAGATAAGCTTGGGTCTGCAGCAGTATCACATATTAAATCTCCTGCCGAACTACAGTTACTTTGATTTACAAGTTCTGCGCCAGCAACAGTTTCATGGGTATGCCATAAGTCAAACCAATGACCAATTTCATGAGCTAGGGTAGAAGCATTTCTTGTATGACTATTTTTCATCAAAATATGTTGTTCATTGGCATTACTACTTGGAAAATTAGCCCAAGAAGTGCTTGAATTTTGGACAAAATAAATATTTAATTTACGTGCTACATTATTAGATGATACTGATAAACCAGCACGTTCTTCATCAAGACCATACGTTGTATTATATTTAGTGCTAGAGTCAATATATTTTACTTGATCAATAAAAAAGCGCATGTTAAGTGATTCATAAGTAATATTTGCACGATCTATGGAAGCTTGAATATCTGCTTCAGAAATACCGCCCGTTCCATTGCTTCTTCTTAAAATGTGTGCAACGATTGGAATGTTTCGTACAACACCCAAAAGCTCTCCACGTTGTGGACTTTTATTAGAAGACTTTTGTATTAATTGAAAATTATTGTTTTGAAATTGGATCTTTTCGACATTCTTAAGGTTTTCTATCGAATAGTTTTTGACAAACTGTAAACGTTTGTTAAAAACAGAGTTTGGATTTTTCCATGCGGTTACATGCTGTTGTGATGGTTGTGCCACACAGGATACTGTCTCTTGAGATTTAGCAATCCCAAAGAACAGAAAAAGTACAAGTGTTAGTAAAAAATTTGTTTTCATAATTAGTTATTTATTTTAGTGATTGTTTTTAGTAGTAGTAATACATTTTCTAGTTGTGTTGTGGTTGTACTAACATCTAATAGAAAGAAAGACTCGGTTTCAGTGTAGGAGATATATACTTTACCGCTTACATTTCTAAAAGAAGCTCCTGTATCTTCATAAGCAAGTACCAACTTCCCATCATCAAACTCTTTTAAGGTTTTAAATTGTAACCTTGGTTTGTTGATATATGCAGTCATTGGAATTTTGGGGCGGCCGCCTCCTTTTTCATAGGATACTACGATAGATTCATCTTTATTTCGAGTTTCGAAAAAATGAGTATCATCACCTGTCCCGCTATTGATTATAAATGATTGCGGTATAGTGATATTGAAATTTTCATGTATCGTAACCAATGAGTCCTTTTGAATACTTGATACTAAAGCACTTTTAGTAGCATGAGAACTACATTGTGTGTTTGCAAAAACTATTGAAATACAGAATAGTACACTTAGAATAAGCTTCATAATATATTTTATTGATGATGCAAAACTACTAGCGACATTCTTTAATTAGGACAATAGTATGCCTAGATTTTATTAGGGCAAATACCCTTTTTAAAAGAAGTTATTTAAAGGAAAGAAATAGGTGATGAACCCAAGATAAAATTGAAACAACAATTTATAGTAATATAGCTTATAATTTCTGTTGATTTTTCAGAAGTACTATTTTTCATCTGTAGATAACTCATTTAACAGGTGTTTTAACATTGAAATACTTTTCTCATACACCTATTTTTAAATGCATCAATTATTTAAAATAGAAACATATGAGATTTATAGAAATGCTGTTACTCCTTATAGTGACAGTTTTGTTTTTTATCAAACGCCCACTCCTTAAAAAAATTCAAAAGAAACCGCTTCTAATTATTTTAGTATGCATTTTAGTAATTCACCTATCATTTGAAGGGTGGCGATGGCAAATGATTCCCACATATCTATTAGTTAGTATTTTACTATGGAGAATATATAGCTTAAGACATATTGAACTTCCAAAACTCACGTTTGTAAGACTTGTTGGATTTATAGTTGTTATTTTTTTACTAGTCCCAAGTTGGATATTACCTAGTATACTCCCTGTATTTTCATTACCAGAACCTACAGGTAAATATCAAGTAGGAACTCATCTTATTCATCTAGAAACAAACATGGATGAGCCTATCACAAAAGATCAAACCGATAAAAGAGAATTTATGGTGAAAGTTTGGTATCCTGCAAGTTCTATTACTTCGGCAAAACAAGAGCCTTATTTAGATATTACAAATCGAACGAATTTTATTCTAAAATATGGAGGCGGTATCTTACCGCCAGCTTCCATGGATTATTTAGATCATGTAAAAACCCATGTATATCAAAATGCTCCAATTGTAGATGATACCTTCCCTGTATTACTATTTTCACATGGCTATGGTTCAAATGCATCTGGGTATTATGCCTTACTCACAGAAATTGCTAGTCATGGCTATATCATTATCAACATGAATCATACGTATGAAAGCTTAGGGGCTGTATTTCCAGATGGTTCTGAAAAGCATTTTGATTATGAATTTCAAGCTATTGATGGTGCTGATGCTATGAAGCATATCACTCCGATAAAAGAGGCATTTGAACAAAAACTTTCTTATGACGAACGCCATGCTATGATTAGAGAAGCCTCTAAAGAATATAATGTAACCCATATGGTAAAGAGATGGACCAAAGACATGATATACACCCTAGACCAATTAGAAGACTGGAATAAAAATGGCTTTTTAAAAAACAGACTGGATCTCGAAAAAATTGGTGTTTTTGGGCACTCTAGAGGTGGAGGCGCTGCAGGACAGCTCACTATAAAAGATACTCGAATAAAAGCTGCAGCAAATATTGATGGTGTCCAATGGGGCGAAATGATGGATACCATATATCACAAACCCTTTTTATATATTTCGGCCGATTGGCCAGCAGATCATCATGATATCAATGCACATACGTATAAGCATAAAAGTACTGACTACTTTTATGAAAGCAAGTTACTCACTGCTGCACATCCTAATTTTATGGATATTCCATTAATGATCCCAGTAAGAAGTCTTGCACAAACAGGAGAAATTGATACTGAATTAGGAATTAAAATAACAAATGATCTTATCATTTCATTTTTTGATCGGCATTTAAAAGGAGATCAAAACTCTAACCCTACACAAGTATCAGATCGTTATAATTTGTTAGAAATGACAGTATATAAAAATGGAAAGAAATTCTAATATAAAACATTAAAGAGAGGTTATAATGTTGTATAACCTCTCTTTAAATACTAAAACAATACTATCTATTCCTCCTCATCTGTTACAGGAACTGAGTTTTTAACCGCTGTAAATTTCTCTAAACGTTCTAGTTCATTTTCTTCACCAGAAAAATAAGGGAATACATCCATCACAGGAGATTCTGCTATAGCAGGAATGGTATATTCTCCCAGAGTGTCTTTCATGACACTCTCTGTATTTTCATAGGCCTCTTTTACATCATTTGCCTGTACTAATAGGTATTGATTGGTTTTACGTTCTTTACCACTTTCTTCATCAAAAGCAATTAAAGACACTTTAGATTTAAACCATCTATCCGAATTTTCAAAAGGATGTATTTCTGCATAATTAGCTACTTTAATATTGGTAATAGTAATTTCATCACTATCACTTAAATACACAGACATTTCTTCTGTAATTCTACTTTCTGCTTCAGTATAAGAAATAGCATCTACTAAGAAAGGTTCTGTCTTTACCTTTTGCATTCCAGATGCTTCATCCATTTTTCTATATTTCACTTTACACTCGTACCAAGTTACGCTCATATCTTTTTGTTTTTAAGGGTGCCAAATATAGGATTTCGTGATAAGCAAAAAAGTCAAAATAGAGATAGATATTCACAATTTCAATAAAGAAGTTGTAGTCATTTTAGAACGAAGTAGTTATCCATTTTTACATACCTGAGTTGATTACTATTTAGTACGCTTTCGCGAAAGCATAGCTAGCAAAAACTAAATCCTCAAGACTATTTTAAAACCACTTTGCCTTTATGTCCTTGTATTTAGTTCTTCCGATAGGGATACGCTCACCATTTTTAAGCTCAGCTATATATTTGCTTCCAGATTCTACAATAATTTCGCTTACTTCGGACATCTTTGCCAAATAAGATTTGTGAATACGTTCAAAAGAAAATGCTAACAACTGTTCTAGTTTTTCTAGTGATTTATCGTGTAATTCTTTTTTTCCATCGATAAGAAAGAGTTCAGTATAAGCTCCCGCACCTTTTATATAAAGCACATCTTCAATAGGGATTAGTTGTATTCTACGTCTTTTTTTGACAGCTAGAAATTTAAGATCATTTGTATGGATCTTCTCTTTTCTAATGATTTTATGTAACGCTTTCTCTATTCGATCTCTGTTAAAAGGTTTAGGTACAAAATCTAGAACACCATATTCAAAAGCAGTAATTGCTTGATCCTTGTAGGCAGAAATAATGATTGTATGAAACGATTCAGAGACTGCTGTAGTGAGTAAGTCAAACCCACTGTCTCCGTTGAGATTCAAATCTAACAGCATTAGATCCAATGAGTTATTTTCAATAAAACTCAATGCTCCTGAGAGTGTATTAATATGAGTGAGTGATTGTAATGCATCACCTAGAATATCGCGTGTCATTCGCTCTATTCTTTTAGCGATTCTAGATTCGTCTTCAACGATTAAAATATTCATTTTTAAAAATATATTTTTATACTGTTTTTCCAACCGTGAGCTGTAGGTTCAGAAGTAAAATCCCATTGATCCTGATAACTTTCTGTAAGTCGAGCTTTAACATATTTCAATCCTGTGCCATCACCTTTATTATTTTTTTTCTCTTCCAATACATTAGCAAAAGTTAAAAATGTATAACATTTATAATCGATATTCGATTCAAAAATCAACTTAAACTGAATGCTGTTATCTTCTTGAGGCAAACCGTGTGTAATCCCATTTTCTAATAATGTATGTAGAATTCCAGGAGGTACTTTTTCTTCAAGATCAATACCTTCATCTTGCCAAGAATAATTGATTTCTTTCCGATACTCCATAATTTTAAGATGCGAACGACAAAGCGCTATTTCTTGTGAAATAGGGATTAATGTTTGATTCTCAATTTGATTGAAAAGATCAAACTCTTTAGCCAAAGCTTCTATAAACAAAACACCTTTTTTAGGTGATTCTTCTATCCAATCTATCAATGAAGTTAAGGTGTTCATTAAAAAATGAGGTTGAATATTCTTTTTAAGTAATTCAAGACGCAACCGTGTAGATTGAACTAAAGAGTTTTCATAAGCCAATCGTTCTTCTTTTATTTTAAGAGAAACTAAATAGAACATACCCAGAAGAATAAGACTAAAACCTGCAAATAAACTTTTATTAAAAGGGGTGACAGCCGCTATAAGTACAGATAGTATAAGAGTTAAGAGCACAAGAAGAGCACCTTTTCTTTTTTTATAAACTCCAAACACAACAATACAAACAGAAAACACCCACATACTTAACGCCATATCATTATTTGTTAATTCAATAATATGCCTTGCTTGGAAAATGTACACTAATAAGCCTGAATAAATGATAAACAATAATTTTCGTTTTGGGAAAGGAAATTGTATAGAAAAATAGAACGGAATTAAAAATGAAATACTAACCATTAAAACACCTATGATCTGTAATCGTATAACGTGCATACTATAATGAATAGCCACATAAGCTTTAATAAACTCTGTCAATATCAAAGCAAAAAAAAGAAAACAGCTGATACTAAAAATCAATGTTGCATACTCTTTTTTATTGCTTAGAAAAAGAAAGAAAAAATAGATAGAAGCAATAAGAAAAGCGCCAGCAAAGAGATGCATATAAGAAGTTTCAATAAGGCGATTTGCTAATAGGTCATCATAATGATCTATGTTCAATGTAGCTATTCTTATATGGTCTGGAAAATAATAAAGACTTGATCGTATCGCCAGTACATGCGTTCCTTTTTTAGTAAGGTCAATTGGTATGTTATGAGTAGTCCACATTTTACCTACTTTACCAAGTATAGCTTCTTGTCCTGGGTTTCCATTTTCACCAATCAATACGCCGTCCCAAAAAACTTCATATTCTCCATATACATGTAGATATATACCATAAGGCCTTAATGAATCTGAGTCTTCGAAAATATCAATTTTAGTTCTGGACCAAAACACTTCGCCATCTGGCACATATCTTAGTATTGGTTTCCAATTTTGATCCTTAAACTCTTTAGTAGCCCATTCTTGTTGATCGCCTATTTTGAATACGCTTGTGTATTTATTATAAAAACTAGGTTTCTGAGAACACGAAACTGTAAGTAGCGTGAAGCAGATACATAGGAAATATAATAAAGTTCTCAACTTCATTTTGATTTGGTTTTACAAATGCAAACTAACTATTATAAAATAGCAATTTAGAGCAGTTCATTAGGTTATAGAGCAGTTGGCAAGATTTACATTGAATACGTGACAGAAAAATACATCTTTTGTAAGGTACAAAACATCAAAACAGATGCAATGAGTCTGTAAGTAACTTAACATCTAAAAAAGAACTCAATGAAAACTACTCATTTGAAAGAAGTAAATATCGTATTTATTTTAATGTTCCTAATTAGTTTTATCTCTTTTTCTCAAGAAAGAGACACATCCAAAACATCATGTTGTACCATTGCCTATAATTCCAAAAAAACAGGAAATATAGAAATTTATTCCAGTGATAAAACTGGAACGTCAAGTATCAAAAGTACACATGAAAAGGGTGGATATGCGGCTTGGTCACCTGATGGGGAACGCATTGCTTTCTATGCAAAATATGATGATAAAAAAACATGGTCTATTCATACTATGAATAGCGATGGTACGAATAGGAAACGATTAACACATGCAAAAAACAAATGGGACAATGCACCTGATTGGTCTCCTGATGGAAAAAAGATTGTGTTTGCTAGAGAATATAAAGATTCAGAGGGTGTTTGGCATCCAGAAATTTGGATCATGAATGCTGATGGAAGTAATCAGACTCAAATAAAATCTCTAAAAGGAAGTAACCCCTATTTTACTCCTGATGGGAAAAAAATTGTTTTTTCCTGGGAATTTGAAGATAAAAGTAGCGCAATAAGCATTGCAGATCTCGATGGAAGAAACATAGCTCGGTTAACACATAATAATGGTAAAGAATGGCACCCTGAAGTTTCTTCTGATGGAAAGAAAATTGCCTTTATGTCTGATAGAGGTGGGAATTTTGAAATTTATGTGATGGATATTGATGGAACCCATCAAAAACAATTAACCCATAGTGCTATTGATGATTGGTACCCTTCTTGGTCTCCAGATGGTACTCAAATCATTTTTTCGAATGCCACTGGCAAGGATAAAAAAGATAGAACCATTTATGTCATGAATGCTGATGGTACTGGAATACGAAAACTTATAGATCATGGTTCACAAGCAGAATGGTTAAAAACAACAAAATAGTAAAACGATGAAAAATAAAATAGAGGTACTACTCGTAATTCTTCTCTTTCTTGCCTGTGAAAAAGAACAAAAAAAGAGTTCTGATATAATAAACGATACTGGTCCAAAATATGAAACGTATAATTATACTGGATTTACAAAAGAAGAGATGTATGCATACCATAAACACATTTTCGAAGGAGGGAGTTGGGCCGAGTACGGTGATTTAGAACGGTATTTTTATCTAAACTTTTCCCAAATAAAGGAGCATTCGCGTATTAGGAGGTCAGGTACGCCAAAAATTCTTAAGGAAACGCCGAGAAATGATGTGAAAAATTTTATTACGTCAACAGATTTAAAAAAAGGGAGCGGACTGTCATTAAATGACTATGTACAGCAAGTAGAAGTTAATGGTTTGATTATCATTCATAAAGGCAACATCGTTTTTGAAGGGTATCCAAGAATGTATCCAACCGATTTACACGTTAATTTTTTAATAACTCAAGTCTATGTGAGTACTTCAATAGCCATTTTGGAGGATAGAGGTTTGATTGATACGAGCAAACCTATTGATTTCTATTTTGAGGAGCTTAAAGGATCAGGCTGGGAAGGTGTTCCCATAATTGATATTCTTTCCATGAGTTCTGGAATTGCCCATGTTCCATTAGAAACGTATGAAGTAAGTTTTGATCCTATTAAAGACTTAGCAACTGCAAAATCAAACAAGCCATCAGGAACGGAATATCAATTTTCTAATACCGATGCTATGGTATTAACACTACTCGTTGAAAAAATTAGCGGCCTTACTTTTAGCGATTTTGTGGAACAGGAAATATGGGAAAAGATAGGGGCAGAATATAGTGCCCTTATGGGAAGCAATACTAATGGAACATCTCTTTCTTATGTTGATGGTATGTCAACGACACTTCGAGATCTAGCTAGATTTGGTCTTGCATTTACACCTAGTGGCAGAAAAGATCCCAATCCAATAATTTCTGATGCGCACTTATCTAAAATCCGAGATGTCAATAAAAACCTCAAAATTGAATCACGCTCTTTAGAAGAAACATTCTATAGTAATTATCAATGGGGAGCGGTCTTTGAAGATGGCGATTTTTATAAAGGAGCACATGGAGGTCAAGGGCTTTATATTTCTCCTTCTAAAGATTTGGTCATTGCCTATTTCGGAACCTCCAATACTAATCGTGAAAGAAATCAACTTAATCTGATTGCAAGACAGCTTTCTAAATCTGGACTGTTCGATCTTGAGGAATGAGATACATAGAATATGATAAATAAAACATCTAAACCAAAGAATACATTATAAAATTTAAACAATGAATAAAACATATTTCATTATAATACTTACATGGTCGCTGTTTTTAAATGCATGTACTACTAAAAAACAAAACTTAAATGAGAGTAGTTCATCAAGTAAAGAGAATCCTTATGTTGATCAAAATATACCCAATTTAACACCCAAAACTCTTGATCCTAGTTCTTTCTTTAAAAAAGGACAAGCGTTAGAAGGTGCATTCGTTCCTGGGATGAAAGAATTTTACTTTACGACTTCTAATGACTTTCCCTTTAGTCCTGCTGTTGTTGTTTTCCGTGAGGAAAATCGTGTCTGGAAGAAATATGATTTCTATGCTACAGGGAATGATACCATGTACTCAAAGAATACCTATATAGAACGAACTGAAACTGGTTGGTCTGAGATCAAAAGTCTTGGTCCTGCGTTTGATTCTATTCCTATTATGAGACTTACGGCTTCCACTCATGGAACGTTGATTTTTGATGAAGGAAGGAGAGATGGGAATGGAATTCTTCGATATTCACGATTAGTCAATGGTAGGCGTGAAGCACCAAAACCTTTAAGTGAAGAAATAAACAAAGGGACATGGAAAGGGCATCCTTTTATTGCTCCAGATGAATCTTACATTATTTGGGATGGCGAGAGAGAAGGAGGCTATGGTGATAGTGATATGTACATCAGTTTTAAACAGGCAGATGGATCATGGGGTGCTGCTATTAACTTTGGAGATACGATAAACACTGATGGTGAAGACGGTGGAGGATATGTAACGCCAGATGGGAAATATCTTTCTTATTGCCCTCGTTGTAAGCCTCCTTACGATAGAATGTGGGTGGATGCTCAGATTATAGAAGATCTCAGAGCTAAACAATAAACCTTAAGACATGGGTAACGTCTGTATAGCATTACTGAATAATAGACAACTACATATGCTTTATATAATTAATCTACGCATAAAGATGTTTTATACGCTTTCGCGAAAGCGTAATTAGAAACCATTACAACAAGGCATTTTTTATCATAGATAGCAAAAAAAGAAAATATGAAAACAATAAAATTAGTAGTATTAATATGTACGATATCATGTAACACTGTTTTTGCGCAAGAAAACAGTAAAAACAATGATGCTCATACAGTCAAAAAATCTTATTTGAAATTACCTAAAACGGAAGTCATTCCGATAAAGGAAACGAAAACTAATAAACAATATGAACTCTATGTAGAACTCCCTGAAGAATATTCAGAGAATGATAGTATCCAATACCCAGTGATTTATTACACAGATGCCATGTGGCATGTTGAGATATTGTCAGGAGCTGCCGAATACATTATGGAAGAAGCCATTTTGGTAGGGATTTCTTGGCAAAAAGATATTCATGAAGAATTTAAGAAAGCGGGGAGATTTCATGTGAGTAGATTTCGAGATTACTCAATTAGTAAGTCTAGTAATGCTGAGCATCAAGCTAAATATCAATTTGGGCAGGCCAGTAATCATCTAGATTTCATTCGCAACGATGTGATGAAATATGTAGAAGCTAATTATCGAACTGATCCAAGTAATCGTACGTATTTCGGGTATTCACTTGGAGGTGTGTTTGGTGCATACACATTACTAACACAACCAGATACCTTTAAAAATTATATCCTTGGTAGTCCTGCGCTTGATGGTGATATTCCTATCCTCTCAGGACTTACGTCTCATCAAAATATAAACGCTAATGTTTTTATTTCCTATGGTGCATTGGAGAAAGAAGCGAGTACTTATATTGAAGAGTTTATCACTTTACTAAAAAACAAGAACGACAAGAGTTTAGTGTTAGAAACTATAGTGATCGAAGGAAATCATCAAACAGCATTTCCCATGACTGGCGTACGTAGTATGCAGTGGTTGTCACAAGTGAGCAATTCTTATTTTGGACAAAAACCACCGGGAATTATTGCTGAAATTTTTGCGCCAGGTATCGTAAATACAGTAGAAAATCGCGAAGTTGAAGGTATGTTTTCTCCAGATATGAAAGCTTTTTATTTCGTTAAGAGACCACTAGGTACTGAATCTACATTTAATGTATTAACTGCTGTTGAATATAAAAATAATACATGGGAAGAATCTATTATAAAAAAGGGAGTGAGTGAACCATCTATCGCTCCTGATGGGAAAACCATCTATTTTGCTAATGAATACATAGAACGTACTGATTCGGGTTGGTCAGAAGTAAAAAGTCTTGGCGCTCCTTTTAAAGATCTTGAGATTATGCGACTTTCTGCCGCATCCAATGGTACGTATTACTTTGATACCTTCACTCCAAAATTAGACACTCCACTGCGCTATTCACGTCTGATAGATGGTACTTATGAAAAGCCAAAGATATTAGGTCCACAGTTTGCTGTTGGGACGTATAATGCACACCCTTTTATTGCCCCTGATGAATCCTATATTATTTGGGATAGTAGGAGAGAAGGTGGGTATGGATCTTCTGACCTGTATATTAGTTTCCGAGAAAATGATGGTTCTTGGGGATCTGCTATCAATATGGGAGATACAATAAACACAAGTGATGCTGAGAATTACCCAAGTGTATCACCCGATGGAAAATACCTCTTCTTTGATAGACGTCAAAAATCTGGAAACAATAATCCTCCCGTAGACATCTACTGGGTATCTATGGACGTTATTAAGACGCTTAAATCTGAGTAATGGACAAATAATTAATCACTAAGATAAAAGTTGTTTTATACGCTTTCGCGAAAGCGTACTTGTGAGATTCACTACCATAAGAAGAGCGAAGTGATAAAGAAGTATTATATACACTTTAAGAATTATTAAAATTATCTACAAAGTACCAAATTCATGAAAATTGATATTCTTTCAGTAAGTACTTATCGGTAATTACGCTATTACCTAAATGCACATGCTACTTTTAGTACTTATTAATCGTATTAAATATAATATTATGAAATCAAATCTTTTAAAATTGAAGAAGTACCAAATCAACAATGCAAGTTTATTAAAAAGTGTAGGAGGAGCACGTACTGAATATCAAAATTGCATTATTAGAGCTATCATGGCTGATCCAGATTATGATGAAAATCAAAATGAATGGCAAGACATTTGTTCTGATATGTATGGAAGTCCAACACTTGGTGGAGAATAATTAAGTCACACAATCATGGGTTTTTATGTAAAGCCCATGATTTTTTCTTTTAACAAAAAAATAGACCTAAGTATTTGTTTTTAGATAACTTTAAGTAAACTACCTCGGGGCAAGCCTCGGAGTATTAAACCCTTCGGCGGTACCAATAAATTATACCTCTAAAAAATCTTCCTCAAAACTTGAGATAAAATCGTGTATGTACTTTTTATTTCGATGCTCCTTTTTTACAATTAAGTAATGAGTTCTCTTTATTCCATTCTTACTTACACGTTTAAACATCAACTCATTTGATAATTTAAAAGGAGTTAACTGCCATTTTGGAGCACACATAACGCCCATATTTGCTTCAACCATCGATAAGGTAATTTCGGTAAACGGAATAGCAGAAATCTTTTTAGGATTGATTTTATGTGCTTTTAAGAAATGTTCATATATAAACACCCCATCTAAAGGAAAAGAGTTTATCAACACATGCAAATCTGAGAAATGGCTTGCTTCTAAATAGTCGAAATGACTGAATTGATTTTCTTTATGGATTACGGCAAAAATCTCATCTTCAAATACTTTGATACTTTCCAATTCTTCAGAAGCTGGTTTAGTTGTCACGATAGCAATATCAATGTCATTTGACAATACTTGTGATATTGTTTGATGTGTTGCTCCAAGCGTAACATCTATCTCAATTTCTGGATATAGTATTCCCATTTTTTGAATAAAAGATGGAATGGAATGAAAAAACGATTGACATTCGGCACTCAATTTGATCGTCCCTTTTGAGCCTTCTTTTATATGGTTTATGGTATTAAAACTTTCATCGATAGAACTAAATAGTTTATTGGCCAATGTATATAGCTCTGTTCCCTCTTCTGTGAGTTCCCATTTATTTCTACTTCTATGGAAGACTTTAAAGCCTAATCGCTCTTCTAGATCTCTCAATTGATGACTTAAAGCAGACTGAGTTAAGAACAAGCGCTCAGTAGCATTTGCAAGGCTACCTTCTTCTGCTATCGTTTTTATTAATCTAAAGTACTTCAGTTCCATAGCTACAAAGATATAGTAGTTATCTATACCTTGTCGTTGAAATTATTTCAGTGATCATTTTATTTATCTCAATTTCAAAACTATGCAGGATTTATTATTCATGATAGTTTTGTAAAAACAAAAAATGAACACCAATAAAATGGTATTGAATCTATATCTGAAAATAATAACAGTATGAAAACAATTGGGTTAATAGGAGGGATGAGTTGGGAATCATCAAAACTGTATTACGAGTTTTTAAATACCAAAGCAAAAGACATCTTAGGAGGTTCACATTCTGCAAAATGTATTATGGTTTCAGTCGATTTTGCAGATATAGAATGATTGACTTTTAAAGGAGATTGGGAGGCAATAGGAGCACTTATGAAACAAGCAGCTCAACAGTTAGAAAAGGCGGGAGCAGATATAATTTTACTATGTACAAACACTATACACTTGGTAAGCCATTATATCTCTGAGAGTGTAAGCATACCTTTTCTGCATATTGCAACAACCACGGGAGAATCTATCAAAAAAGCAGGTTTAAAAAAAATAGCCTTGTTAGGTACAAAATTTACCATGGAAAAAGATTTTTACAGTAACACATTGATAAATGATTTTGGTCTCGACATTTTGATTCCTGAAACAAATGCTAGGCAAGTTGTTCATGACATTATATATAACGAATTGGTTAAAGGGCAATTTACAACTACTTCAAAACAGAAAATTATTGAGGTTATTGAGCAACTACAAAATCAAGGAGCAGAGGGCGTTATTCTTGGTTGTACAGAATTACCTATCCTAATCTCAGAATCAGATATAACTATTCCAATATTTGATACAGGTAAAATCCATGCCTATAAAGCGATAGCGTGGAGTATTACAGCGTCCAACTGAAAACATGGCAGAGAATGCTATCAATATGAATCTTTAATTAAAAAATTATGAAAACAAATAAGCGTTTATTTACAGTTAGCGTATTCTTTTTACTCGTTACATCTATTACTTTTTCGCAAAACAAAACATTAAATGATCATGTGCTTTTTTACAGTTCTTTTGACGGAAAACTAATTGCAGATGTATCGGTTGGGGATGCAAAACTGTATACGGCAGAAAACTATAAAAAATTAACTACGGAAAAACCTGGCTTGCACAATCCAGATGTCGTTTTAGCAAAAGGAAAAGGTCTTAGTGGAGATGCACTACACTTTAAAAAGGCAAATACCGCTGCTATTTATTATAAAGCTTATAAAAATGTAGGGTATAGTCCTACATCATGGAGTGGTACCATTTCTTTTTGGCTCCAATTAGACCCTAATAAAGACCTAGCTCCAGGCTATTGTGATCCCATATGTATTACAGATGTTAGATACAATGATGCAGCACTATGGGTAGATTTTACAGATCATGATCCAAGAAAATTTAGACTAGGGGCTATGGGAGATCTAAACATTTGGAATCCTGAAAATAAAAATGATGAAAACTTATGGATAAAGCGAACCGTTACGGTAAATAAACCACCATTTCAACAAGGACAATGGACACATGTTGCCATTACTTTTTCTAACGTAAATTCATCACAACCGATATTCAAGTTATACTTAAATGGCACATTTCAAGGTATCATAAAAGATATAAATGATCCTTTCACATGGGAAGAAGAAAATGGAAAAATCATGCTAGGACTAGGCTATATTGGCCTAATGGATGAGCTTACTGTTTTTGATAAATCGCTAGATGTTAAAGAAGTGAAAACTATTTTCGAACTAAAAAACGGTATCAAAACCTTACTTAATTGATCATCACGTAAAAAGAAAACCTAATAACGTATAAGATCTTATTTGTATATAAACATAGCCAACCTATTATTAAAAGTGTATTGTATACGCTTTCGCGAAAGCGTACTAAGATATAAACCCTTTATACATATGAGTTCAATATCAAAAACACTCTTTAAAATTTAAAATATTGAAATAGTATCGAGTAGATATTATCTAGTAATAAAATTCAATACTTTAATGAGGTCATCTTCCTTCTTTAAAGAGAGTTTACTTTTTTCAATATATTCAGTAATAGAATTTTGACTCATCTTATCTGATTGAAAAGATTTAGAAAATGCTTTTTTTGATAGTTTAATATTCGTTAATTCACCATCGTTATAGACAAAGTATTTTGCTTTTTTAATGTATTTATTGGAGCTTCTAGCATGCATAGGGTTTACGGACGCTTCTGAATAGAGTACATTGTAATGTTTATATACTGAAAACCCTTTTCTGAAAATTTGTTCGAAAATCTTTAACTCCCCATCTATTTCCATGATTCGAAAAGATTTTTTATTAACGACTATTTTCATCAAGTTTTTACTATCGAAAGTATACACAGAGTTTTCGTCATAAAGCGCATCAAGTGTATTGTTATAAAGATTTATATTGATGTTTTTTATTTTAAAACTCCCATTCTCTTTAGTATAAATGACTCCTTCGGTATCCCAATTTTCAAAGTAGTATGCAGAACCGTCTGTCCTAAAATTAGGATTCACAAAACCTAGCCCTAAATCAAAAGAATTATGGGTTCCAAATCCTTGGCGTATATTATTTCTTGGGTTTTTATCGGTAGTGGTTTCCTGTGCAAAAGATGGTAAAATGCACAGTAGGCAAAGAACTAAAGTAACGGCTTTTTTCATACTATTATTTTTTAATAAATTATATAAAGATGTATTTCTATATGTAAAAAATAAACAACCACAATATTCTTGCCATGGTTGAATTATTCTTCTTCTATTTTCAAATATATCTCAATACCTATACACTAAAAAGCTAATTATGTACATCTTATATAATTAATTTGCTTTTTTATGAAGAAAAATAATAGGGAGAAATAAGTAAAAGTAAACGCTTATGTAGTATAAAGAATATTATTTCTAGAACTATATTAGCAAACTATTTACGATACATATGACTTTAGAACTAAAAATGCCATTATCTCAAAAATACCTTTGGCGATTTGTACTACTCTTTTTGCTGTTTTTTTGCTTCCCTTATGATATGACTTACGGGATGACATATGCTTTAGAAGATTGGCATCTATGGGATACTCCCATTTTTTGGTTAGCTGATGTATTATTTAATTGGGAATTAAGCATAGATACACGTTACATAGGTTTTGATTCAAGATATGAAGTGGTACGTTATACTCTTTGTTTCCTTTTGGCAAATCTTGGCACTCTTATCTGGTTATTGATAGATTATAAGTATAAAACTTCATACAATCAAAAACTCAAAAATTTGGTGCAAACCATTTTACGATATCATATTGCTTTTATTATTCTTACGTATGGGCTATCAAAAGTAGTTGATATTCAGTTTGGAGTGATGAGTATGGATACCTTAGATAAAAACATAGGAAATTCGTCAGCCATGGGGTTTATGTGGGACTTTTTTAGTTACTCACAAACTGTGACACGTTTTTCGGGATGGCTTGAAGTGATAGGAGGGGTGCTTTTGTTTTTTAGAAGAACTACATTTTTAGGATTGACCCTGTTAGTTATAGTCATGGCAAATGTTGTCATTTTTGACATAGGGTATAATGTTTCAGTTACGATTTATGCTATATATATATTAGTACTTATATTGATACTCTTAAGTGATCAATTTGTTAGTATATACAACTATTTGATATTGAATAAAACGACAACTCCTGTTCGTTATAAACGCTTATTTGTAAACGATAAAACGTATGCAAGAGCCAAAATTTTCAAAATAGCACTTTTACTTGTTATGTCATCTTTATTCTTTTATCAGTTTAGTACCTATGCTAATCTTATGAAAAAAGACCAATCTTGGTTTACAAACAAACAAACAGTGGAAACTTTTATTCGAAATGGGGATACTATCTCAAATGATACGGACGAAAAGCGATGGAAAGAAATTAATTTTAATACAACTAATGTATATCCAAATAGTTTTGAAATCATATATCATACTAAAAAAACAGAACGATTAGCTTTTACAATAGATACACTTACGAAAACACTTAATTATAGTGATTTTATAGATCCAACACCTCAATATGAACTTTTCTCAAAAATAGATGACAGTATAGAAAAGAATAGAACTTGGAAATCATTGAAATATTCTAAACGAGGCGATACAGCTACTGTCTGGACTGGTATTTTTAAAAAAGATACACTTCATATAGAAACATCTGTGAAGCGTCTAGAAGATTATCCGCTCATGAAACGCCGTGGTCGTTGGTTATTTGATTTATAATTATTTTTAAAACACTCTTTTATATGCGCTATTATACCTGACCTGCGTTTTTTCAGGAGAGGTTATGTTGTTTTGGTATGATTAGGTAAATGATTAAAAGAGTTTAAAATCTTTTTACGCTTTCGCGAAAGCGTATTTAAAAGTATACCCGTCTTTTATAGATTACGATCTTTTATTTCTTAAGTATAGGGAAGCAAATACAGACACATAACGAAGGGATTTCCTGTATAATAACAGTTGTTATTGCAAAAGGAACAAGCTTATTTATTTCTAGTAGAAACTTCTTTATGAGTCCACTTGATAGCATCATCTAGATTGCTAAAATCCTTAAGTGGTTTTGTCGAAAAATGTTTTTCAATTTCAACAGATTTCTTTGTGATATCATTGTAACAAACAGCGCCGTAATCAATAAAATTTTCAAAGTTATTGAAGGGACATTCTTTATAATCCATTGGAACGATACTATGAGAATAGATTCTATTTGATATGTAAGAGAATAATTCTTTTTCTTTATAATATTTAGATACAACCGGGATTACATCATTAAGTTTGTCTATGGTCAAAACGGTTCCTTCTTTTATTTCTGAAACAATATAATTTTTATAGAAATAAAATGTTCCTAAGTCCACTTCGAACTTATCTAGGAATGCTTCTTTATCTATTGTTGTCATTACTAATAATTTTGGTAGTAGTCGAAATATTTTAATTTCATTACTCCGTATGTACTTAGTTATAAAATGTTTAACAAACATACATTCATTTTAAAAAGCAATTGGGCACACAATTATAATGAAGTTCTACAGCGTTCATGAGTACCTATTTGTCAAGTAGGAGAGGAGTGATACATACGCTTTTTAGGATGCTATTCTGTCCAAAACGCAGTCGATAGAATAGGAACGAAGTAGAAATGTGTATGGAATGATTCGTACTAAATTTAACCTGATTTAATTCCTTTTTAGCCTGTTTTGTATTAATAACATATACATGTTATTTTATTTTATCATCTTTATAAACGGTGTGCTAACTATTAAACTAAATAAAACCGACTATCTTTTCATAGGTATATATGCAGTCATTTTTTGTTTGCTCAATATCTATGATTACGTAGTTAATTATGACATTACGAAATATATTTTCTCAGACGGTCGTACGATACAAAATATATCACCGCCACTAAAAGGATATATAATAGCCATACCCGTAGAATTAGCAGCTACTTTTATAGTTGTTTTTCTCTTCTTTTTATGGATTATTCCCAAATTTTTAATTAAAAAGAAAAACTATTTTCTATTTTTCACATTAGCTATCTTTATCGCTACAACGTTTGGAGTCATTGTATTTACAACTTGGCATTGGTCAGAAAATAAACCATGGGAAACGTATCCAAAATTATTTACTGTATTATTAAATGGACTAGGATTAAGTGCTGAAAATGCAGGCTTACCCTTAGGAATATTATTGGCCAAAAAGTATTATGAAAGTCAATTGCATATTGTTCAGATTCAAAAACAACAACAAGAAAGCGAATTAAAATTATTACAGGCGCAGTTAAATCCTCATTTTTTATTTAATAACCTAAATACCCTAGATGCATTAATAGAAGATAGATCAAAAAAAGCAAAACAATACATTCAGAACTTATCCTCTCTGTATAGGTATTTAATTGAATCTAAAGATGAAGAAATTGTAAGCTTAGAAAAAGAGATAGAAATGATTCGGCATTATTTCTATCTTATTGAAACTCGTTTTGGAAATACGTATAGGTTTAACATTTCAGAATATATAGACACAAGTAATAATAAATATCTCCCCACAGGAGCGTTACAAATACTTGTAGAAAATGTTGTAAAACATAATAAAACGACAAATGAAAATCCTATTGTTACAAGTATTGATGTCAAAAAGGAAGAAATAACAATAATAAATACAAAGACAAACACCATAAATAATGAAGTATCCTTTGGAACAGGGCTTCAAAATTTGAAAGAACGTTACCTCTTAATTTTTGATAAAACAATAGACATCAAAGAAAGTGAAGAAGAATTCAAAGTGACCATTCCGATTATTACACTTACGAAATATGACAGATAGCATATGAATATATTAATTCTAGAAGATGAAATACCAGCTTATGAAAAACTCTCTGAGCATTTAGAAGCCTATTTTAGTGAATCTTATACGTTTGATTGGTGTCGTACTATCGTTGAAGCAAAAGAACGATTAACCAATCAAAATAAGTACGATATTATATTTTCTGACATTGAATTATTAGATGGAATAGCTATAGAATTGTTTAAGGAACTAAAAATAGAGTGTCCTATCATCTTTTGTACTGCGTATCATAAATATTTGTTAGATGCATTTAAAAGTAATGGGATTGCCTATATTTTAAAACCATATGCTCAAGAAGATATCACCAAGGCCTTACAGAAATATAATACTCTTTTTAATAGCGCATCAGACTATCAAATAAATGATACCGTTTTAAAATATATAACTTCTGCATTATCTCAGGATACCCATTATAAATCACGTTTCATTATTAAAACTCCAAAAGGAATACACCTATTGTCTACACAGGATATTAGTTATATAGAAGCTTCAGGGACATTCTGTAAATTGGTAGACGATAAGGGAGGATCACATTTGCTTTCTCAGAGCATTACATCACTTAATGAAACGCTTGATCCAAAAAAATTTTTCAGGATTAACCGGAGTCGGATTATTAACATTAGTCATATCGTACGTATGGATACTTACTTTAAAAATAGACTTTTGCTTCAAATGCGAGGGAGTAAAGAAAAAATGATGACAAGTTCTAGTGTTACAGCAAAATTTAGGATTTGGCTAGATTCATAACCTTCTAAAATTCTCTCTGATATTTTAACCCATTTCATTGTATTTATGCCTTAACTCATTCAAATCAGCTTTTTTCAGTTGGTTTTTGCATTCATATTTGTAGCGTATAACAATACCTACATTAAAGTACGGTGTAAAATAAGAACCAAATGAAAAAAATAATTCTACTCGCAATCATAGCAATGGGTTTTCAATTAAAAGCACAAAGAGCTATTGAAAAGAAAATCCCAATAGACAACGCAACAAACATATCTATTGATTTTCCATATGCAAGTTCTATTGATATCAACACCTGGGAAAAAAATGAGGTATATATAAAAGCAACTGTTACGATTGATGATGGTAAACGTAATGATCATTTTGAATTTGAAATCAAAAAACGACTAAATACGGTATATATAGAGGCCTCTTATGGCAAATTATTAAAAAAGGAAAAAGGGTTCTTTCGTTTTTTATCAAATAAAGATGCGAGTACTATTATTAAAATAGGTAATGAAGAAAATGGCAATCAAAACAGTGTGAATGGTATTTCTATAAAGACTGTGTATACAATGTATGTCCCACAAAATTTGAATGTAGAATTAAATAGCAAATCAGCTAATGTCACTATACCTATATTTTATGGAAATTTAGTTACGGATATTATTAGTGGAAATATTCAGGTAGGAACTCACCAGGGAGATATGACATTAAAAACAGTGAGTGGAAGTATTACTATAAAAATTGATGATACAGACAGTATAGATGCAAAAACTACATTGGGTAACATTTTTAAAAAAGGTAAAATTCCTGAACTCATTATTGGTGAAAAAATAGTAGGAAGTTTTGCTACGAGGAATTTAAATACTGGAAATCATTCTATCATTCTTACAACCATTAGTGGAGATATTCATTTAAGTGATGAATGATTATAAAAAGGATTAAGTGCTAGATAGTGGCTATTTTATGCATTATCAAGCTCAGTTAACATGTCACTTTATATATGTAAGGTTATTCATATGTAAAATTGCTTGGGTAAAAAGCTATTACAAGCAATATCTTTTTTTGTTTTTTTTTCTTCTCAAAAGTTTCTTCTACAACTGTAATAGAATACACTTTGCTCGAAGCGACGATTTGCGTTGGTTTTAGGAAAGGGGGAGGAGATATGGTAATGTGTATACAATGAGTTATAATTATTTACCACTTGAAGCATTGACTTTTTACAAATAACTAAAAAAATTAATCCTATCCTTTTTAATCTGAACAGTACAATAAAAAACTCAGGGAAAACCCTGAGTTTTTTATTTCAGGGAATCCCCTGAGAAATTCACCATGACTTCTTTAGACCTTGCGAAGGTGAATGCAATCAAAGGAAAATCATGAAAAATCACATATTTAAATTAGTTATAGGAGCACTACTTGGTTTGACCTTTCAAACCTGTGCGCAACAGCCTGAAGAATCAACAAATGGAATCATAGCCTCCAAAGACGGTTACGAACTGACCGAAAAGCACTTTGCGGACTATTTGACAGCGCTGCATGACTATGAGGTGGAAACGGGTGACCGACATCAAGCCGAAACGATCATCAAAGCAGAACTGAAGACGGCCTTTTTAGAAGACCCCAAAAACATTCTAAAAGAGCTAAATACTCTTTCAACTACGGATGTACCCGTGCCGGAACTACCAATACCTAGTTCAAATAGAACCTTATCGTTTTTGGCACAAGGTCATAAAGTGGTACGTCAAAAACTGAACGGCGATATTGGACAAATGCAGTTCAATAACCAAGCGGTCAACGACTTTAGAACCTTTATGGCCAACTCAAGAATGATTGCTACGAGTTCTCGTGGTGGTGGAGGCGGAGGTGTAAGTACAAATAACCAAATACAATTTTGTGCAGATGGCAGCTATGTCGAATACCGGTCTGCACATTTGGGAGTAACCGCACCCGGTATTGAGGCGAGTGGGTATGACGAGGACACCATTCCTGGATATTGGGAAGTAGCCTCCCTTCCCAATGGTATGCTTATCATCCTATTTTACAGCACTCATCCTTTAATGTTAGAAGACTCCCTAAACGGCTTACTACCCTTACCCGTAGCGCAATATGCAACTGATTTTGTGACCCTGCCCAATGGCGATGGGTATCGCAGAAATATAAACTATTGTAACTAACCACAACCTTTAAAAAACAGTATTATGAAAACCGTAGTAAAATTAACTCTTGTCTTTTTATGCATGTTTGCTTTTCAATCATGTAGTGAAGATGAAGAACTAGTGGGGGAAGAACAAAACACTGCACCTGAAATTAATGATCAAAGTTTTACTGTAGCAGAAAATATAGCCGATAATGAAGCTATAGGTATCATTGAAGCTACAGATGTAGATGGTGACAACTTAAACTTTACTATAGGCGGCCCAGATGCTACACTTTTTGAGATTAATAATGATGGAGTATTGAGTTTAGAAGACAACCAGCAATTAGATTTTGAAACTGCTACAAATCATACCCTTACGATTACTGTAAGTGATGGAATGACAAGCGCTCAAGCCACACTTTCACTTACCGTAATAGATGTTGACGACACTTCTTTTATAACGAAATGGGTTACAGAGTTTAGTAACGAAACAATAACCATAATTACCAGAGCAAATGAGTATACATACAATTATACCATAGATTGGGGTGATGGCACCATACAATCTGGAAGAACAGGAGATGTGGCTCACGTCTATGAAACAGCAGGTAGTCATATGATAAGTATACGTGGAGATTTTCCAGCTATTCATATGTTTCCAAATGATGATGGAAGAGAACAAATACGTAGTGTGGAACAGTGGGGAACTATTGAGTGGCAAACGATGGAAGAAGCTTTCATTGCTGCAGAAAGATTAGATATAAATGCTACAGATATACCTAATCTAAGTCAAGCAGAAAGTTTGAGGGCTATGTTTGCCTTTGTTGGAGAACTTACTGTGAATAGTAGTATAAATAATTGGGATGTAAGTACTATTACAGATATGGGTGCTCTTTTCTCAATTTCTTCATTTAATGGCGATATCAGTAATTGGGATGTGAGTAGTGTTACAAATATGGGTAATATGTTCAATGCTTCTTCATTTAACCAAAACATTAGTAACTGGGATGTAAGCAACGTAATTAATATGAGTAATATGTTCAATGAATCTGATTTCAATCAAGATATTAGTGGTTGGAATGTAAACAATGTTGGCAATATGACCTCGATGTTTAGGAATTCCTCTTTCAACCAAGATATAAGCGACTGGGATGTGGTTAATGTCACTGATATGTCTGGTATGTTTAATAACTCAATATTTAACAAAGATATCAGTGGATGGAATGTTAGTAATGTAACTACTATGTTGAGTATGTTCAGAAATTCGGTCTTCAATCAGGATATTAGCGGTTGGAATGTGAGTAACGTAACTATTATGCTTTCAATGTTCGAAGATTCTTCATTTGACCAAGACATTAGTGATTGGAATGTTAGTAATGTTACTGATATGGTAGATATGTTTGAAGACTCTCTATTCAATCAAAACATAAGCGAATGGAATGTGAATAATGTAACACGTATGTTAAATATGTTTGCTAACTCTCAATTCAACCAAGATATCAGTAATTGGAATGTAAGTGAGGTAGTAACTATGGAGAGTATGTTCGAGAATTCTCCATTTAACCAAGATATCAGCAGTTGGAATGTAGTTAATGTAACAGAATGTTCTAATTTTTCACTTGACGCACCACTAGCAGCAGACAACACCCCAAATTTCACCAATTGTGACCCTAATTAAGTAGATCAACCTGACAATTGACATGGGTGATATATCCATAAATAAAATAAGTTTAATCCTTTAAAAAGTAGAAATCATGAAAACAATTTTAAAAATTATTGTATTAACTATACTGTTCGTAAATACGGGTGTGTATAGCCAAAATGAGTATTATGAATTAAGCGATACAGCATACACTAAAATTTTAAAATCAAAAGACAAAAAGGAAATCACATTAGAGGACGGTAGTTTGGCTTACCTAATGAATTTTCAAGAAATTGCTCGGGTTTCAGCAATTAGCCCAGAAGTATTAAAGGCTTTGAATGAGTATTATTGCTCACTTCCGTTAGCGCCAGGTGATTTATGCGAAGGTAATTGTAGAGATTGTCCACAAGGGTATTTTTGTGGATACATTGAACGACCAAGTATACAACTATATTCAGAGATGTTTAAAAACCAAAAAACACCTACAATAAAAGGAATAAGCAAAAACATAGCCGATAATTATTTTGTGGTACGTAAACCTGTGAAAAAGTGTATTGCATTGCCAAATAGATAAGTCATTTCGAGTGAATTTTTCAGATAGGAGAGTTCTTGATATGATGCATTTATGTCACATTACTCGAGCTTACCGAGGTAAAATAAATTTAAAAACAGTACATAAAACGCAGTAACTATAATTTTGTATATTGAAAAACGGGTAGCTAGGTGTTTGGCTTAGCTGCCCTTAACACAACAACAACCAACCCATGTTTAAAAAAAATAGTTTGCTTTTTCTTTTTTTACTCAGCTTTATTTTTGGGTTTTCGCAAACAAAGGAGATTGATAGTTTGAAACAGGAGATTTTAAAACCTTCAATAAAAGACACTACAAAAATTAGACTTTATTTATTGATAGGAGAAAAATTTTATCCTATTAGTAATGATAGTTTAGCAAAATATTCTAGTATGGCTTTGCAGTTGTCTAAATCATCTAATAATTATCTTTTAGCAAAGGCTTATAATAATATAGGGTTATCCTACCTTAATAAACTTCAACTAGATTCCGCAAGATATTATTTTAATGAATCTATTAAAATAGGAGAGAAAAAGAGAGATACATCTATTCTTATTACTGCTTACGCAAATTATGCCGCTGCTTATGATGATAAGGACTTTAGTAAAAGTGTTAAATTAAGTCTTAAAGCTATTAATCTTATAAAAAATAATAATTTTAAATTAGCTGAATCTCAATTTAATCTTGGTGTAGACTATAGTAATGCTGACTATGATAGTCTTGCCTTAAAATATTTAAATCTAGCTGTTGAAAGTGCTGAAAAAAGTAATCATAATTTAGTTCTATCCTATGCTTTACAGGGTATTTTAGAATATCAAATTACAGGTAAAAATTTTGATAAAGCCAAATTAAACTTAGACAAATCTCTAAAATTATGTCAAGAGTTAACCTCTCCACGAGTTTGTTATAATTATTACATAAAAGCTGGTTATTATTATGATGAACTAAAAGAATTCGATAAAGCTGAAATAGCTTATTATGAAGCTATAGAAAATATAAAAAAAGTGGATAACAATTATGACCTAATAATTACATATAATCATATTGCAGAACATTTTATTCTAGTAAAAAAGCCTAAAAAAGCAATTGAATATTTAAAAAAAATCGAAAATATTGAGGGTATGGATAACATATCTAAGTTGAATTTTTTTATATATAAGACTAGAGCGAAAGCTGAGAAAATGGATAACAATTTCGAAAATTCAACTAATTATTATGAAAAATATATAATTATAAATGATTCTCTAAATTCTGAAAAGAACAAAACTTCTATCGCAAATGCCGAAACCAAATATCAAACCGAAAAAAAAGAAAAAGAACTTGCAGAACAGAGATTAGTAATGGCAGACCAACAGTTGGCCATCCAAGAAAATAAATCTAAAACCCGTACTATGAGCATCGTAATTATTTCCCTGTTATTAGCCTCTATTTTATTATGGTTTATATTTCAGCAACGCCAAAAACGTATACAGCAACAATTGGTGACTATAGAACGTGAACATGAAGTGCGTACGCTGGAGTCCTTGATGGAAGGGGAGGAAAAGGAACGCTTTCGAATTGCCAAAGAACTACACGATGGGGTTAATGGTGATTTATCTGCCATTAAATTTAAACTCTCTTCTTTGCTAGAGATGAACAATACAGTCATTAAAGAAGCAGTCACGATGATTGATAATAGTTGTGAGCAGGTACGGGCCATTTCGCACAATTTGGTGCCGCCATCACTTAAAGATTTTAATTTGATCGAGGTCATTGATGAATATTGCCAGAGTATGAATAATATTCATAAACCTAAAATTGAATTCCAACACCTTGGTGATGCCATTAAACTTGATAAAAAACAAGAAACAAATCTGTTCCGTATCGTACAAGAATTGGTTACCAATAGCATTAAGCATTCAGATGGTTCAACAGTAGATGTACAGTTAAGCTATCTAGAAAACCTCCTACAACTCACTGTAGAGGACAATGGCAATGGCTTTGACCCAAAAGCTATAAAGAGCGATGGTATAGGCATGCAGAACGTACAATCGCGTGTCGATTATTTGAATGCAACAATGGATTTTCTCTCCAACAATAAGGGAACTTCCTATACTATTGTTGTGGATGCTAAAACCTCGACAACATGATAACCATAGCCATTACAGACGATCATGAATTGGTCATGCAGGGCATTGAAAATATGCTTCAGAATGAGGATAACATTCGGGTTGTTCAAAAATATATCAGTGTTGCCAGTACTATTGACGGCTTATCTAAGGAACAACCCAATATTCTTTTATTGGATATTAATTTACCAGATGGTAATGGAATCGATTTATGTAAGAAACTATCGGTCGAACATCCACAGCTAAAGATAATTGCTCTGAGCAGTTTTAGCGAAATCGCTTTTGTAAAACGTATTCTCAATAACGGGGCTAGTGGATATTTGCTAAAAAACACCAGCAAAGAAGAATTGATAGAGGCCTTTAAAATTGTTTTGACTGGAGGGCAATATTTACAGAACGACATCCAAAAAAAGTTGCTCCAAAGCTCATTAGGTCAAAAGAAATCAACCTCTTTTATCCCTAAGCTTACCCGAAGGGAAAAAGAAGTGTTAATAGCTATTTCCGAAGAATTTACCACTCAAGAAATCGCTAACAAACTTTGTATTAGCATCAAAACAGTAGAGACACATCGTATGAACTTGATAAGTAAGTTGGGAGCGAGAAATAGTGTTGGTCTTATAAAAATTGCATTGGAGAAAGATTTGTTAAAAGACTAATTCTTAATGCATCAAGTTTTAAAAAAGATTAATTGAAATTTTACATAAAAACCAAAGATTGTTTATCTAAAAACAAGTGTAGAATTTGAACAAGGGCTTAGAAATTTACTCGTAGAAAAATTTTAAGCTGTTGTGACTAACTTACGAGCCTGCCTGCCGGCAGGCAGGAATGCCGTAGAAAAAAATCTTGCAGGAGTATTATCATATACGCGATTTTTAAATCATTCTAAAAGGTTTTCCAACCACATCATCTCGCAACTTCCTAAAAATGTCCACAGGGCATTTTATTAACGTAAGTTCGTTTGGCGGTGGCTATGCGGTTGGAAATTGTGTTTTAAAAAATTAATGTGATAGCATAATTATTTTAATAAAGCAATCGAGCCTGCCTGACGGCAGACAGGCGTATAGGCAGCGGCAATTTTACATAGCGACTAATTATAGTACAAACAGCAGAATGTTTCTTATTTAGTACTAAACCAAAAAGCCAAATGTTTAATGACCCAAGTACTACAGTTTATTGTGTGTACAAGACTTTCTGGGATATTTTACATAATATAACATTATAGCTTACAAATGGCATAACAACAAGATATAATCGAAATATGATATTTGTACTATAATGTTCTGCGTTATGTAACTTTGCTTGGGTAAAAAGCTTTTACCAAAGACAAATCTTCTTTGATTTTTTTTCTTCTCAAAAATTTCTCTAAAAAGGTAATGGAATACTCTTTGCCCGAAGCGACGATAGGAGCGAAGTGGGAATGTGTATGGAATGGGATTATTAGAACAAAGTTTCTTTTCATTACGGAAATCCACAAGGAAACAATTTACATTCAAGCTACATTTACACCAATAATTCAAGAAATGTTAATAACTAGTTTACAACTAATGGTTTACAAAAATACTTTAAGTGTATGTAAAGTGTATATTTGTGTATGTTTAATAATTTATCCGATAAAGAATTAGAAGCGTTAAAGATTATTAGAAACTCCCTTGTTCATCAAGGAAGGATACCAAGTGTACGCGAATTAATGATTGGATTGGGTTATAAGTCACCTCGTTCATCAGCCGTTTTATTGAAAAATCTTGAAGAAAAGGAAATTTTAAGAAAAAAGGATGATGGTAGTTATCAGATTGTTGATTTTGAAATACCCGAAGATTTTGGTTCTAGAGCACAAACTGTAAAAATACCCTTAATTGGAAGTGTAGCTTGTGGAATGCCAATTTTTGCAGATGAAAATATTGAAGCAGAAGTTTCAATTTCTGTAGAAATGATTAAAAGTGGATATAAATACTTTTTATTAAGAGCAGAAGGGGATTCAATGAACGAAGCTGGTATCAATAATGGAGATTTACTATTAATAAGACAGCAACAAGATGCCGAAAATGGGGATAGAATATTAGCCCTAATTGATGAGGAGGCAACAGTTAAAGAATATAATAGAAGCGGAGGGATGGTTATTTTGAAACCAAAATCCACAAATAAAATACATCAACCGATAATACTAACAAGTGATTTCAGAATTCAAGGAATTGTTGAAGAAGTAATATCACTTTAAAATAAGATTATGGCAAGACAAAGTAAAAGAGGTAGAGATGCGGGAACTGGACAGTTTATTACTATCAAAGAAGCAAAGAGAAGACCAAAAACAACAGTTATTGAAACAATAAAAGTTGGAAGAACAAAAAAGAGAAAATAAGTGAATCAAAAGAAATTTAAAGTATTATCAATTGATGGAGGTGGAATAAAAGGTGTCTTTCCTGCATATTTGCTAATGTTAATTGAATCTGAACTTGAAAAAAGGAAAGATGGACGAACAAAAATATATCAACATTTTGATTTAATAACAGGAACATCAACGGGTGGAATAATAGCACTAGCTCTTTCTTTTGGAATATCCGCAAAAGAAATCTATGAGTTATACTTAAATAACGCTAAAGGTATTTTTGGTAACAAAAAAAGCTTTTTTTGTCAATTATTTTTTGCTTCTCATAAAAGTGATTTTTTAGAAAACTTAATACAAAATAAATTTAAAGAATATAACAATGGTATTGACCCTAGGCTAAAGGATTGTAAAACTGATGTTTGCATACCTATTTATGACTTGGTTAGAGGGAATCCAAGTGTTTTAAAAACACCATATCACGAAGCATTCACTAGAGATTTTCATATACCTGCGTATCAAGCTGCAATGGCTACAGCAGCAGCACCTACTTATTTTAGTCCATACTCAAATCAGTATACAGATTTGGATGATGTAAGAAAATCATTTGTCAATAAAGTTGACGGAGGTATAATGGCAAATAATCCAACTTTAGTTGCTTTTTTAGAAGCTATTAAAGCTTTTAAAGTAGAAACTTCTGATTTAGAAATACTATCGATTGGTACTGGTCATAAGAATTTTACTGATATTAATTCTAGAAAAAAATGGGGATTACATTATTGGATGATAAAGGACAAAAGAAAAAGACTGATTGAGTTATTTATGCAGAGCCAATCCCAGTTAGTAGCAAATTATATAAGTCTGTTACATAAAGGAATAGATAGAAGAGAAGATGAAAATTTTATTTACGATAGGATAGATGTCGAGCTAACAGAAGGTAGCCAATTGGAAATGGATGAATGTGATAAAAATTTGATTTCAAATTTTGCCGAATTAGCAGCAATTGAATATCAATACAAAAGAACAGATATATTAAAAAGACATTTTTATTAATAAAGAATTAAAATAATGAGTAATCAAATATTATTACAAATAGCGCAGTATCTAGATATATCGCCTACAGATTATAAAATAGCCCAAGAACGATTTAACGCAGTTAAAAATTGGCTTGACGATGGAGCATATAAGTCGGGCTATTTGCCTGATGTATATTTACAAGGCTCATTTAGACTTGGTACAGTTGTAAGACCATATCATAACGATAAAGATGGGAATTTTGATATTGACCAAGTGTGTGAATTGACAAAATATAATGAATTAAAATCTTCTGAAATTCTTAAAAATGATGTTGGAGATAGATTAAAAGAAAATAGTGATTATGAAAGAATGTTAGATACTGAAGGTAAAAGGTGTTGGACAATTGAATATGCTACTGAAAATAATCGACCAGGTTTTCATATTGATATTTTACCAGCTCTAAAGTCTGATGAAGGAACGTTACATAACATTGATATTACACATAAAGAAGATGACATTTATTCTTGGTCTACTAGTAATCCTAAAGGTTATTATTTTTGGTTTAAATCAAAAAACGCTTACTCTACTAGCTTTATTGAATCTCAAAGAAGTACAATTTTTAATGCTAATAAAGAATTGTATGAAATAGAAGAAGAAGTTCCTAAACAACTCTTTAGGACTTCACTACAACGTGCTATTCAAATTATGAAAAGGCATAGAGATGTTCATTTCGTAAATAAAGACTTTAAACCAATATCAATAATTATTACAACTATTACAACACAGGTCTATACAGAAACTAATATAATAGAGATAATTGATGAGTTTATAAATTATGCTTTAAGTAGAAACGAATTTTTGATAAAAAATGGATATTTAAATAAAGATGATATCCTAGATTATTCAGATGGTAAATGGTTAATACCTAACCCAGTTGACTATGCAAGACCTGAATCCGAAAGAGAAAATTTTGCTGACCGTTGGAATTTAGAACCTAAATTAGCAAATTCTTTTTTTGAATGGTGTCAACAATTAAAAAGAGATATAAATAGCTTTAAGAAAAGTGGACTTTCAGATAGTCTAAACTTAAAAACTAAATCATTTGGAACTGGAGAAAGAGTTGATAAAATTTTGATAAAGGAAACAGAGAAAGTATTAGAAAACGGAGTTGGTATATTTTCTTCTAATAATAGAGAGTTATTAGATTTAATTCATCTAGGTATTGAAGGTAAGACAGAATGGGAGCCAATAAAAGAATTAGCCGAAAGTTATTACCATAAGGCAGATGAAGGAGTAAGTAAAGATGTAGCTAAAATTAATTATTATCAAATCGCAAGACATAGAGGAAAATCATTTTCTGAGGAAGCAAAAAATGATATTAGAGATGTTTTAAGAAGAAATAGAGATACAGCATCCTTTGTTTTATGTTGTAATCTTTTACTAGGGTCGGCTACACAACAAATGATAAGAGAATGTATGAGAGAATTTAACTTCGAAAACATTTTAGAATGGCCAATATTGAGATTATATAATCGTCCATTTATATTGAAAAATGCCTTAGAAGTATGAAAATAAAAGATTAAATATGAAAAGATATAGTAATAGTGCTTCTGGTGTAAAAGCTTATGAAATAGGTCTTAATTATATTTTGGTGAAATTTCAAAGGCTGGAACATATAAAGTAGAGAAGATGAAAGTATTAGCTTTAAGAGGTAAAGGTCTAAATACTTATATAAATAGATATGCTAAATATTCTTACGATTAACATTTAAAAGCATCTATTTTATTTCTTTCTACTCCCATAATTAACTCTCTTTTTAAAATCAATAATTTCATCTTTTAATCTCTTATTAGCATTTTCAATCATCTCATTTTGAAGTTTCATAATGCGCAATAAATCGTGAATAGCATTTAAATTATCTAGTTGAGTATATACGATTCTCTCAAGGTCAGCTTTGGTATATTTAGGATATGGCATAAAATTTGAAATAAAGTTATTAACAATAAAAATTTAACTAAAAATTACATTTATATAACTTTAACTTATATAAAGTTAATTCAAACTTATAAATTAAATTTTAAAAACACAAGTTTAGATTACTAAAAATTAACTTAAACTTATGTTTTATTAAGTATGTATTATATATTTAAAGTAGAATACATCAAATAATTATGGCAATAGAAAGGATAAATAGAATAAAAGAAGTATTAGTAATTCAAGGAAAATCGCAAGTTTGGCTTGCGGAAGAATTGGGAAAAAGTACAACTTCTGTAACGGCTTTTTGCAATAATAAATCACAACCACATTTAAAAGATTTAAAAAGAATAGCTGAAATCTTAGATGTGGATATTAGAGAGTTATTAGTTTCTACAAAATGATTGTCTTAGAGTTTCTAAAATCAGAATTAAAAAGTCATAACTTAGAATTAACCGCTAAAACCGATGGGAGGGAAGGGATTGGCGAGAACCAAATATATTTACAACCAATAGATTTAGATACTGTAAAACAAAGTATCAAAATCTCAAAGCAAGATTTAGGAGAATTAAACGATAACTTGTTTATAGCTTTAGTTTTAATCATAGAAAAACAACCTAGAGTTGTTTATTTCATTCCATCCAAAGACTTACAAGATTCCAATAACAATTTCTTTGTAAATAACGAAGTAAGTTTAATGCCCAGTTTATCTAATTGGGAAATCAAAATAACTAGCAAAACCATAGAGGAATTAGAAAAGTATGCTTTAAAGAATATGATTGATAAACTAAGATTTTAGTTAAATAACATTATGTAAAATAGAGCGTGCGTTTTTACCCAGATGTAGCGGTGGCAAAACGGCCTCAGAAAACTTTGGTCAAAACAATAGGCGAAAGAGCGTACATATTTTAGAGAGCCAGCAATACATATTATTAATAATCTTAATGTTTAAGGCTAGTTCAAAGCAATCTTAATGAGTTACAATGTTTTCTAAAATATAGCGATTGAGCCGTGATTGTTTCCAAAGTTTTGTGCAGCCTTGATTTTTTTGTTTTTTTTTTCATCAAGGAAAAAAGATATGTAAACACTTTTAAAAGTTTAAATAAAAGCACAATTAGAACAAGTGTATAGAAATTTTAAAGCGTGGATTTGAGCTAGGGAAAATTTTATACTCTTGTGGCAAGCTTACGAGAATGTCTTAGAAAAAATCTTGCAGGATTTTCCTCGAATACGAGAATTATAATTAGAAGCAAAAGGTTAGCTTTTTTTTGGTGTGGCCAAGCGATGGCAAATTGTGTTTAAAAATAAATGCCATAAAGCATTTAAATTTTTAAAAAGCAATCTAGCGGTTGGGCGCGGCAATTTTACATAACGGCTAATTATAGTACAAACAGCAGGATGTTTCTTATTTAGTACTAAAGCCAACAGCCGAATGTTTAATGACCCCAGTACAAAAGTTTCTAACGAAGAACTAAATATTATGGGATATTTTACATAATAGAACATTATAGCTTACGAATATAAATGAAATTCAGGTCGTAAAACGGCTGTTACATAAATGCTGACGATATAGACCTAAAGGCGCTATATCTGCATCTATGTAAAATAGAACAGAAAAAGTTCTATTCGCCGTTTTACTCATATATTATATTTGTACTATAATTTATATTATGTCAAATAGAAAATTATAAATAGTATACCTAAATATCCTACCTATTGGGTATTTGTATTTGATTTTAAAATAAGTATCTTTCAATACTCCCTATTAATAAAAAACTAATTATTTCTTTCAATACGAAATATTATGCCTGATAAACCTATTATCAATGCGCACACGCATTCGTTTACAAGTGTTTATGTGCCGCCTTTTTTAGCAAAGACTATTGCACCTTGGCCTATATATTTTCTGATTCATACTCAGATCATTGTTGGTTGGATCAAAAAATATATTAGTTATAAGAATAGCTTTAAATTTCCAGCTAAAGGAAATTCAGATAAAAGTTGGGACAAAGTATATGCTGAACGACAAAAAAGACGTCGCAAAACGTTACAAGCGTTTAATTTCAAATCACGATTGTACATTTATATTCCATGGCGTATACTAGTTTTCTGGTTATCTCTGGTAGCTTCTATATATGTGATCGAATTTCTAAGTTGGATATTGAACTTAGATAAATATATAGCTCAGGCTATATTTAAGGTTGAAAATTGGCTTTCTTCTCTAAACCTGTTCTTTGATCTTCCTCTATGGGGAAAACTAATTTGGGTTGCTGTTGTTATTATCTTTATTAACTGGAGCCGACGCGCTATTTGGTTCTTAGTTAAGAAAGTTTTTCCAATTTTTTCTAGCATTTTAAGTCCTAAAGGTATGGCACTTTTAGAGCGTTATTTACTTATGGGACGGTTTTCTTTTTACGGATCACAAAAAGAAGTAGCACAACGCGCTTTATTTCAGTTACCTCCTGGTTCAAAGATGGTTATACTACCTATGGACATGGAATATATGGGTGCTGGAAAGACCAAAGTCACAGATGCAATGCTTGAAGATAAAGACAAAAAACTGGCAGCTGGTTGGGACGAATCTGATTTTAGTAATACATTCCGATATCAGATGCGAGAACTATGGGACTTTGTAGAATCACGACGAAAAAATGACGGTGCCTACTACCCTTTCTTGTTTCTAGACCCCAGGCGTATCAAGGCTGAAGGGGAATCATTTTTTAAATATCGGGTAGTCAATAATAAAATGGTGCTTGAAGATTGCTTTGTCAAAACCTATATGGAAGACCGAAAATTCAGCGGTTTTAAGATTTATCCAGCATTAGGCTATTATGTCTTTGATGAGCATTTACTTCCTTTATGGAGATACGCTGTCGAAAACAACATCCCTATCATGACGCATTGTGTGGTTGGTGTGATCTATTATAGAGGTAAAAAGAAAAAAGAATGGAATTTCCATCCCATTTTTAAGCAGTTTTATAAGAGTAAATATGCTGCAGATAGTTTTCCTGAGCCTATGCTATTGCCACAAACAAAAGCCGTTGATATCCAATCTAATTTTACACACCCGATGAATTATCTCTGCTTATTGGAAGAAGTTTTCCTTAGAGAACTTGTAGGTAATGCCAAAAACGAAGCAGTGCGTACCCTCTTTGGGTATACGAATGAAAATACATCACTTACATTCACTTTAGAAAATTTAAAAATATGCTTAGCGCATTATGGTGGTGAGGAAGAATGGACTAAATTTTTAGAAACAGATCGGGATGTATACGCACTGAGTATGGTCAAAAATCCAGATGAAGGAATTGATTTTATGAAGAACGATAAAGGTAACTTTTCTTGGAGTAAAATCAATAGTCTTTGGCATGATACCGATTGGTATAGTCTTATTTCCAGTATCATCATGAATTACAATAATATGTATGCAGATCTTAGCTATATTATCAGTAAACCTTCCATCCATCCTCTACTCAATCAAACTTTAGCAAAAGGAGCAGATTTTGACGAGCAATATATCTTATACCAAAACGAAACCTCTGACAATCAAAAAGCCTTTCACCTTAAAGGAAGAAACAGGCTTCGTAGTCATATATTATATGGAACCGATTTCTATGTAGTTAGAAATCATAATTCAGATAAGGACTTGTATGCACAGACACGAGATGCCTTAGATAAAGAAGAATTTGATCTTATTGCTAGAGAGAATACACATAATTACCTATCCCGTACTTAAACAATAAAGAATCATGATCTACGTAGACAGAAAACGTGTTGACCCACCTTCCATTCTATTTTCAGATAGAGCCATAAAAGAAAAAGAACGCTTACATTCTTTTTATAGTCAGCGATCCAAAAAGAAACAAACTCGGTATAACGGTAACATGCGCCTTTTAAATCATGTAGAATTAAGAGAACGTATCAATCTTCTATTTCATGCTAAATGTGCCTATTGTGAAAGTTTGTATATAAACAATCATGTGGACCATTTTAGACCCAAACGTAACGCTATGAATCTTGATGGTTCTGTGAGTGAAAATCACTATTGGTGGCTTACCTACGAATGGGAAAACCTATATAGTTCCTGTCGAAACTGTAATTTTAATAAACGAAGCCGTTTTCCAGTTCAAGGAAGAAGAAGCTCAAAAGATCAACCCGTTTCTAAGGAACAACCCTGGATTTTAGATCCTTGTAACCCTGAGGACTTTCGCGAACAGCATTTCTACTATTCCGAAGATGGAAAGATGATAGGAATCACAAGACGCGGTGAGATTACTATAGATATCTTTAAACTTAATCGCGTTAATTTAATAGAAACGAGAAAGAAGATCATTGATCGATCTAGTAGATTAATTTCATTAGCAGCACTCACCATAAAAAGACGTGGAAAAGCATATAACGAGATCGAGGCTGGTCTTAAAGATTTAATAAGTCCGTCTTCAGAGCATACTTCGGTTGCAATTCATTATGTAAAAGCATTTTCAGAACGTTTATCCAATATTGAAAATCCTAAGCTCTTTAATACCTTACTAAGTGACGTTCTAGGAGGATCATTAGAAACTCGTTTTGATAAGCAGATTGAACTATCTCAAGAGATGATTCAAGACAAAATGAATAAGAAGGACTACTCCTACTCTATGAAAATGGATTCTGAAGAAGCGAAGATGGCATATTTTTCTTCAGCCAAGAAAATTAAAAAAATTGAAATTAGTAATTTTAAGAATATAAAATTACTCACGCTAGATTTCCCTAAGTCTACTACTTCTGAAGAACCATGGATGGTATTGTTAGGAGAAAACGGTACAGGAAAAAGTAGTGTTTTACAAGCCGTAGCACTCACGCTGGCTGGAGAGGAACGTGCCAATGCGTTAGGACTAGACGCTTCCAAATTCATAAATCAGAATACACGCGCAAAAACGGGATATGTAAAGGTATTTTTAGAAGGTCTTGACGAACCTTGTGAACTCCATTTTTCTAAAGAGTCTAGACGATTTACTTGTAATTTTATGGAGTCAAAAGTTATTTTACTAGCCTTTGGTTCTACACGCCTCATGGCTGATGTTTCAGAAGGTACAGACAGTATTAATAATGTTCGCAACCTTAGAAACCTTTTTGATCCTTTTGCAACTCTACCAGATGTAGAAGAATGGATTAGTAATCCCAATACCGTTAGTGTATTGCAATTTGATCAAATTGCAATCGAACTAAAAAAACTATTACAGCTTCCCGAAGATAAACTTATCTATAGACGCAAAACAAAGGAAGGCCGTTACGAGCTTTTTATTAAAGTGAGTAAAGAACGGCATGGGATTCGTGTACGAGAATTAAGTGCCGGTTATCAGGCCATCATCGTGATGACATTAACTATTATTCGTGAATTATTATCAACTTGGGATACTTTTAGTATTGCAGAAGGTATCGTATTAATTGATGAAATTGGGGTTCATTTACATCCAAAATGGAAATTACAGATTATTGGGACATTAAGAGCCATTTTTCCAGCTATGAATTTCTTAATCACCACACATGAACCATTGTGCTTGAGAGGAATTAATGAAGGTGAAGTGGCACTTATGAAGTTAGATGAAAGCAATCAAGTAATTGCCTTGGTAGATCTCCCCTCACCCAAAGCATTAACCATCGAACAGCTTATCACATCTAAATTCTTTGGACTCATTACTTCTTTCGATCCAGAAGTAGAAACTCAGCTCAACACATTCTATTTACTCAATTCTAAACTAGAGCCAAGCGAGCAAGAACGAGAACAACTTGAAATTGTAAGGCAAGAACTCGAGGAACTCAATATTATAGATAGTGATGCAAAACTGGGGGTTTCCAAACCTATTGAAACAGATCTTAGAAGTAGTGTGCTAGACACAGGTTGGGTAGCCAATCCTCAGCATCAAGACGATCTTAAGAAACGTATCCAGGAAATCTGGTCTAAAAAAGGGATGTAATCAAAATTGGGGTAATGATTTTTATTGAAAAAAGTACAACAAATCCAAATATATCGGTTTATAAAGAAAAGCGATGGAAAGGAGCCAACGGAAAGAAGACTACGCTTGCCAAGCGTGATTATGAAAAGGCGATTGCTCATTATGCAAATCCTGCAAATTTCAAGAATAATAAAAAAATTACAAAAAAATCGTTTACATATGAAGCCTACTCTCATAAAGACACCAAGAAAGTGCTCAAAAAAGTATTTAATAGTAAATGTGCTTACTGTGAGAGCTTTATCATGCATATTGAACCTGGTGATGTAGAACACTTCAGACCCAAGGCAGAAATACATACTGCAGATGGAGGCGTGCTAATTCCTGGGTATTATTGGTTAGGAGCAGACTGGAAGAACTTACTCCTTTCCTGTATTAAATGTAATCGTTCTAACAATGAAGCGATCAATGTTTCTGATGGGGTTGTTCAGAATATGGGAAAGGCAAATCATTTCCCGTTATCAGATGAAACAAAGCGTGTGCGGATTCATAATCAGAATATTGCTACAGAAGATCCTTTTGTAAATATTATCAATCCTTGTGTAGAAGATCCTAACAATCATTTAATCTTTGAAGACAATGGAGAGGTTAAACCTATAGATGATAAAGGAGAGCAGTCAATAAAGGTATATGGTTTGTATCGAGCAGATCTAGTCTTAAAGCGTAGTTTAGCCAGTACAGACTTAGACCTAACTCTTACAGGTCTCATCCAAACAGTACAAATATTAGAACAATTTGCAAGCAATGGTTTACCTATAGAAAATGCACTTTTAATGTTAGAAACACATCGCACTAAACTGATCTATGCTTTTCAAAAAAATGCTGAGTTCTTAGGCTTAAAACGACAGAAACTACAGCGATTTATTGACGATAATACCCAGAGCGTACATCGATTGAATACTCTAGGGATTCATCTAGAAGACTTCTTGCCTTAGAAACATATTTTAACACCTTCCATGTATATCTATACAAAAGGTGTGTTATATGTTTTCGCGTTTGCCTACCTGCCGATAGGTTCACGAACGCAGTGAGAGCGTAGTGGTAAAGCGTAAAAAATTAATCTAGATACCTGAAATTAACAAAGTTTACAGGTTTGCAATTTCTGTATCTAACCAAGTTAATCGACCTGTAATCCAGTCTTTTAGATACGTAATTTCAGACTCATAAGAGTTTCCTACAAAATCGTTAGGCCAAATATAGATTCCTAATACTTGCCAAACATCAAAATTTGCTCGTATAGCACCTCCAGTTTCTAGTGCAGATACATATTCATCTATTTTTTCTAGTATGTAACTTTCTGAAAAGGTACTATTTCGTAGGGTCGTCCAACGATTTTGTAATTGTGTAACAAAAGCTGGGTCTTCTAAAAGACGTTCCCACCAAAACGGAATTTGCCATATATCATTAGGGCAGCGTTCATTAAAACGATATGTCCAAACATTATTGGACCCTCCTTCACAGTAATCAGCATTACCAAAGGCTAAATTAAAATCCCAGATAGGTCCCATTTTCAATTTTTCATTCTTGTCTTTTGTCATCCAAGTACTCAAACGATACCCATCTACATTGTTTGATAGTTCATTTAATAAAAAGAAATCTATAAAGCTTTCTGTATCAATATACATAGCATAACCAGTATCTGGATCTGTAAATGTATCGGAAGCTAAGGCGGTTTCAAAATTAGTTACATATTCTGAAATATAAGTTTTCTGTTCTGGTGTAATATCTTCTTGGTCAGGGTCATCATATAAAAAATGAATCTGTTGTCCAGCCGTCGAATTAGGAGGGCTTATTTGAGATGGAAATGAATTGATGTCTGTATAAAGTGTTTCATTAAAACCGTCGGCTTTATCTAGTTTAATGATATACCCACCAGTTAAATCTTCTCCGGTGTTTTCGTCATCTTTTAATTTATTGATATCTATACGATGATCATCACGTTTTAATTTTTCCATAAAAACGTACATTCCATTATATGATCCATTAATGTAGACTTCTGCTAGTTTTGATCTACTTGCATATCGTCCCATATCGGTAGACAACTCATATATTAAATGGTTGCGAACTAAGGACTTATCGCTATACGGTGCGTATAAAATCCAGTCTTCTTCTTCTGGAAATCCTAATAAGGAGACATCCAAATCTTCATTGGCTTCATCTCGGGTTTCAAATCCAAAGGATTTTTTAGGAAACTGTTGTGAAGATGATCCGCGAATCTCAATACCTATCGCTCCTCGATGCGTCTCTACGCCTGCTTCTATAATCACCAATTGGGCATCTATCTTTGGTTCATCTACAATGGTAGCTCCATTGGTATTGATTTGAAACTGTGGTAACCTATCTGCAGCTGCGATGTCAGGAATTACTTCTTCTTCAACTGCTACCATTTCAGGATCATCATTACATGCAAGTAGAAATACGATAGGAAGAAACAAATAAACAAAAAGCCGCTTTTTCATAATACACGTTTAAGATGAATAGGTAATATACACTTAAAAATAAGCATAATTGTGCTTTTATAAAATTGAATAGATATATACTAGTGCTTTATACGCTTTCGCGAAAGCGTATACCTCCTCCTTATTTATGTAATGAAGCGAGTCGTTTTTTAACAGTGTTTATTAATGTATTGCTTGGATTTAGTGTCAAGATCTTTTGATAATTTTCCTTAGCCTGGTCTAGTTGCTTTATTTGCTCTAGAGCACTTGCTAGGCTATACCAAGCGCCTGGAGATTCTGGAAAAGCCTTTGTAACAAGTTGCATAATGTATAGTCCAGCTTCGGTATTTCCTTGAGAAAATAATCGATATCCTGCCTCACCAAATTCTTTTTCGAAATCTGAATATTTATACGCAGGATCTTTTGCGATTTTTAAGGCATCTTTTTCTAATTGCTCGATATTTCCTTGTGTAAATAACTGTGTTAAATGTTCCATAGGATTCAAAATGAAATCAGTATCGGTATAGTGCAAAGCTGCATCTAATACAGGGTCTTCATTATTTTTATAATCATCTGAAGTCATCGTCACGGCAATGTGCGGAATGGTCCAATCTTTATTTTCCCATTCAGGTTTATCTTGCCACCATGCATATGATAAATATGCATTTATCCTTGAATTTGGCAATGTTACTCGTCTAGCATCGCCATAAAAATTCTTATTCTCTGCGGTGGGTTCTCCAACAATGATAGCCTCTGTATAATTCTCAATTTCATTGGTTAGATTCTGGCAAGCAGAAAATGTATTACGTCCTATGATGTAAAAAAATGTTCCCTTTTTATTAATCTTAGGACGCGCCATAATTCCTTTAATGAGGGCTTTATTGTTATAGTTATTTCCGCCACCGTTTAACCGAACGTCATAGATAAACTTTTCTATATCATACGTATCTATAGCTGTAAATAGACGCTTGTAGAAATCGGCTAAGGTTTCTTTATCATCATTAAACACAGAGCTTTGACGCACATACATTGTTTTGGTATCTTCTAAATATTCAAAGAAGTATAATTTTTCATTTAAATCTTTGATAAACAAAGGTGTAGCATCTTGTTTTCTAAGACTTACCCATGTATCATTTGGAATTGTAAAGCCGTAGTCTCTAGACATTTCATCTAAGGCAATAGCAGTAAAGCTATGTGTAAATACCTTCCCATTTTTTTCTAATGTTAAAGGAATGCTGATAGAAAACTCAGGGACGACACCTTGTGCATGTAAGATAGAAGGAACCGTAAGAAAACGAAGTCCGTAGGCTTTAAAATAGCTGTCATTTTCTACAGGCACAACTGGACGTATTGCCTTTAACGCATCTGCTATAGACATATCCCCTACTTTAATGATTTTAGCTCCTAAAAGCTGTTGATTCTCTTTTTGAACTCCTTCTATAAAAACACCATCTTCAAAATGATATAAGTTTATGGGCAATACGGCATCTTTAGCGAGTGTGCTAAATGGAATTTGTGTATGTCCATATTCAAAAAGAGAGACCATTCGAGTAAGCCCTACTTTCACTTCGTGCGGTGCTAAATTTGGTATTTCATTATACAGTTTTTCCACTTCTGCATCCCAAGTAGAACGATCTATTTTTTTAAACAGAAAAGGATAATCAGTATGCACTGTTTTTTGTAAATGGCGTAGGTCTTCTTGCCATTGTTCACTGGTAAGTGTTTCTTGACTAAAGAGTAATCCTGTGTTTACATAGGAAAGTATGAATAGTACTACTAATTTAATTGTGATTGATTTCATAACTGTTTTTTGATTGATTGTTACTAACTAGAGTACAAATAACTAGTTTTGTTACATCGTATCTAATCCTAAAAAGTTGAATTGTCACTATTCCTATTTGAATTGTAATTTATACGCTTTCACGCCTGCCTCCCGGTAGGTAGGAAAGCGAACTTGTGAGATTTAACACCAAAGGAAGAGCAAAGTGATAAAGCATAATATATATCATTTTAATACCACAACCACTCCCCTTTTCTATTTCTAAACAGCTACATTTGCACTGTGCAAAAACAGAAGAAATCTCAATTTGAATTTGTCACTTTGATGGCATCATTAATGTCTATTGCAGCCCTAGCATTAGATGCCTTACTACCTGCTTTAGATACGATTGGTGTTGTGATTGGCATCAAGGAAAGTGTTGATAACCAACTACTCGTTGTTGCTATTTTTTTAGGTTTAGGTGTGGGACCACTTTTCTTTGGTCCATATTCAGATAGTATAGGGCGTAAACCGATTGTTTATATGGGGTTTACCATATTTATTATTGCAAGTTTCATATGTGTATATGCGCAAAGTCTAGAAGTCATGTTGATAGGTCGTGTATTACAAGGTATAGGCTTAGCAGCTCCAAGAACGATTAGTATTGCTATTATACGAGATATGTATAGTGGTGATTATATGGCGCGTATTATGTCTTTTATTACCGTGGTGTTTATTCTGGTTCCCGTAATTGCACCAGCATTAGGAAAGCTTATTATGACACAATATGATTGGCAAAGTATTTTTTATGTCCAAGTGATCTTTAGTATTATTGTAGGTATCTGGTTTTGGCGTAGACAGCCCGAAACGCTTACAAGTTCAAATAAAATCCCATTTTCTGGAGCTTCATTTATAGACGGTTTTAAAGAGGTTGTTTCACAGAAATCCACCATGGCGTATACGATTATCTCTGGATTTGTCGTTGGGTCATTTTTAGTGTATTTAAGTGCTTCTCAGCAAATATTCGAATTGCAATATGGATTAAAAGAAGAGTTCCCGTATATATTTGCAGCAACAGCCCTGTCTATTGGGTCGGCGATATATCTTAATGGAACCTTAGTACTTCGGTTTGGGATGAAACGCTTGGTTAATACAGCATTGGTTGCTTACTTTTTTATTTCGTTATTATATGTAGTACTATTTTCATCAGGTATGAATCCTCCCGTAGGTGTATTAATAGGGTTCTTTTGTGCTCAGTTTATTGCTATAGGGTTCTTATTTGGAAATATACGTGCATTGGCTATGGAGCCATTAGGTCATATCGCAGGAATGGCAGCAGCAATTACTGGATTTATTTCTACGATGATGGCTGTTCCAATCAGTATTTTCATTGGAAGCTTTGTAAAAACATCTTCCCTCCCATTATTTATAGGGTTTACTATTGCTGGAGCAATATCTATAGGAATTATTGGATTGCTACATAATCATAAAAAGAATAGTATAGTGACTTCGTAGACTATAACTTCCGAATACGTTCTTTAAGGATACCAGCATTAATGAGAAATACGACACCACTAATAGCAAGCGCTAAACCAAGTATCCCTCCTCCTATCCAATACAAAGCATCTATTGCTTGATGTTTCCAATGTCCCGCTTCAGAGATAAGTGAAAGTCCGCTACCTAAAAACAAAGCTCCAACGCTACCATAGAACCACCATTGTTTTTTTAGTTGTTTCTTTTCCATAATATAGGATTATTGTTTCCAAAAAGAGAGGTCAAACCACTGCCAGTCACGTTCAGAATTATTTTTAAATTTCTGATGTAAGATAAGCTCTAAATAGTGTTTTTTATTAGCAAGTTTTGAGATATCTATATAAGTGATATATCCATCTTCATTAGTTTTTGGATGTCTATATCTAGCCCATTCGATATTAGAAATAGTTACAGTATCGATCTTGACTTTAAACAAGTCATTGATTGATTTTTGCCAATTAACCGCATTGACTAATTCAAAAGAATCTATAGCTTTTCTAGTAGGCAATAATGGGTATTTTTGTTTTACATCGTAATGCGCATAACGATCTTTTAAATAATAATCAAAATCACTCCATGATACGATAAATAATTGGAGATAATCATCTGTGATAATTTCACTTTGGATGGCTCCTTTAAACACTTTACTTCCTTTAGATAAATTACTTACGTAATTATTATAAGTAGTTTCTGGAGCTCCGACTGCATTATACATTTCTCTATCATCAAAAAGTGAAAAACTGAAAGCCGCATTACTATTATAAAAACTCCCAATAGAACTAGCAGCAGCTACAATAGCTATAAAAAGATAGGCAACAATAAAACTACTCAGTAGCCATTTATTGGTATTAGTACGCAATACAAGAAACTCTCTTTGTATAAAGTAGGACAATGTAATAATGGAAAAGAAACGTATAATAACGCTCTTAAATTTCGCTATGAAAGGATACTTGTCGTTCTTTTTTCGTAATAAAATAGTATCCAATACTCCTATTTGAATAAGTATAAGTACAAATGCTAGTATATAAATAAATAAAGGAGAGTCAATGATAGAATAATCATCTGAAAACAAACCTAACACCCATATAATTGAAGAAATGGTAATGAATAGGCTAATGGATAAAAACCCTAATAAAACAGCAAATGAGAAACTGAGGTTACACCATTTTTCTAATAACAATAAACGCTCTGAGGCAGTGGGTTTTGTTTTTAATGTTTCTTTATAATTTTTTGTTCCAATAAGACGATTATAATTAATATCATCAGGAAACCAAAAGGAAATACCTAAATATCCTAACCATACAGCTCTGAGAAATAAATTTGCAGCAAATCCTATTAATAAAATTTTAGTGATTGTGAACGAACCAAACAGTAAAATAATTTTAATTGTGGTCAGATCGGTTATCGCATAATTATCTACAAAAAAGTCTTGGAGTATTTTATCACTAGTAAACAGACCATATAAGATTCCTCCAGCAATAAGCATTTCGATTTGCCAGCTTTGGTACCGATATTGTGTGATATGCTCTGGAGTATTCTTATCCATTTCTATAGTACTACTTTAGTATGGTTTCACTATCGTATACCAATACTTTAGACCATAAATGAGAAGACTCGGCTATAAATTGTTTATGTGCCGGTTCATCTTGGTATTGATCTTGTGCAGCTTTATCTTTAAAGGTAAGTAATAAACTATAAGTATAGCTATTATCAATAACGTCTCTATTAGTTGCCGCGGGAACACCTATATGCTTTGTAGTAATATAAGGTGATTGATTAATAAAATTACTAAGAGAAGCTTCAAAAGCTTTTCTATCATCTGTATTATCTGGGTTATGGAGCCAGAAATAAACAGTATGAGCAAAATCACCCGGAATTGGCATAGAAGTAGTATTCGTTTGGTTAGAACAACTTGAGATCATGAGACTAATAAAAAATAGGGTAAAAAGTTTTTTCATTTTTGATTTTTATGATTTCGTGCATCTAATGTAGTACTTTTATAATTTTAACCCGCATTCTGTATTTGAAAATTCATTATGAAAGTAACGATCATATCCTGTATATTCCTATTTACACTTGTTAGTAAAGCGCAACAAATTACTATACAAGAAGATAAAGCAAAAATTCATTTTACCTTTATAGACCAAGATGTAGAAGGGGAATTAAGTGATTTTAAATTTACAGGAGGTATTGATTTAAATGCTGTTGAAACGGCGGTTATAGCTGGATCTGTTGCTACAGAAACTATAGATACTAATAATTGGCTACGAAGTAGACATTTACGAAGTAAGAAATACTTTTCTGCCAAAGAATATCCACGTATTTCTTTTAAAAGCAACAAGATTACTCCTACGGCTAGTGGTTTTCGCGTAAGCGGACAACTCTCCATTAAAGGTAGTACTCAAACAATTACTTGGGATTTTACAATTCAGGGAAATAACCTAATAGGAACTGCTTCTATCAATACACATGATTTTAATATCAACGTATATGATGAAAAATCACGTAATGAAGTAACCATTAAAATTATACTGCCATATACAAAATAATTTATAGTGAGGCTGTTACGGCATCAATAATACCAACATTAGATTTTGTAGCATAGGCTACTATCGAGAGTTGGTCTGTAGGTTGTATCCAATCTGGAAGTTGCAATAGAATTTGTCCATTTGTTGCATACCTATGTAACGTCTGTTCTGCCACTACGATATGTGTATTCTTCAAAGTTCTATTTCTATTTTCTCCTCGTTTTACTTGTGTTACTTTTTCGTTTATCGTCACAACAAATGTAAGTTCATTGGCAGTATTTGTCGTTGCTATTTTATAATCTACAGAAACCGTGTTACCATTTTGTTTTGCTTCACTAATCGTTAACGCTATAGGCTGCGAGATGCTGTTTTTACTATTCAATACATTATAAATAGTAGTTCTATCAGAGCCTGTATAATGTGAACGTCCATTAATTACTGCCTGGGGTGTGTATACACTACGTGATCTAAATTTTTCGGCATAGGTATATTGTTTCTGTGTAAATCCCTTAGTTGCAAAAGGATCTTTCCACCCTATATAATCCCAATAATCCACATGATAGGAAAGTGTAATGACATTCTCTCCATATGTGCTTTTAATTTCTTCCAGTAATGCATCTGCTGGAGGGCAACTACTACATCCTTGTGATGTAAATAGCTCTATTACCGTAGGCGTATTTTGAGCATATAAAATGGTTTGAAGTAAGAGAGTAAAAAGCAATAAAAGTTTTTGAAAGACACGCATCATAATTCTTTTTGCTTATGTATGTCTTTAGAAAGACATATGCCTTACGCTATAAACAAAAAAACCTGATAGTTATCAGGTTTTTTTGTTTATAATACGTTTTACTTAAAAACTCGGCTTGGGAGTTCCTTCGGCACTACTTTTTTGGAGAGTAGGTTGTTTAAACAATGATTTATTGCTAGATATACTCGTAAGTGTTTCTCTTATTACTTTACGTTGTTGTTCTGTAAAGAATGTATCCATATTTACATCTTCAATATTCATTGCTAATGCTTCTTTCCTAAAGCCTTTGGTTTTTGATTTCACAGTATATATGACATACGTTTTTAAAAACGTTTTCTGAGTTTCAGAAAAATTAGTTTTAGATGTGATTGTTGCTAATTGTGTATCAATTACTTTTTTTACTTGTTCAGAAGAAGCAATACTTTGTGCTTGAACAGAAACATACGCTAGACAGCCTATGACTACTAATATAACTTTTTTCATAATGTAGGTACTTATAATTTGGGTGTTGTAAATATAGTAAAATATTATGTATTTGGTTTTTAATGTGTTTTTTTGAGTACGATTTCCTACCTACCGACAGGCAGGCGAGAAATAATATGCCTAATATATCAAAGTTGCGTGCGTATACTAAAACAAATGAAACATCTTAAATTATTTAGACGTAGATTTTTATATTTACCTTCTTAGAGAAAGAAAAAATAGAGAAGTCTCATCAAAATATAGAAAGGATTCCTAGTAATCAAAATCTAATCTTTATTTTAGTAGTGAAAATAGTATTTATGAAGAATTTCTTTTTATGCATGATTTTATCTTTAGCATTCTCAACGATAGGAGCGCAAAATCTTGCAGTTTTAAAATATAAAGGAGGCGGAGATTGGTATTCTAACCCTACTTCCCTACCCAATCTCATTGCATTTTGTAATGAAAATATTCATACCGCAATGAATGAGCAACCCGATACTGTAGATCCTGGAAGTATAGATCTGTTTCAGTATCCTTTAGTACATATGACAGGTCATGGGAATGTATTTTTTACAGATGAAGAAGCAGAAAACTTACGTAATTATTTACAAAGTGGTGGTTTTTTACATATAGATGATAATTATGGAATGCATGAATACTTACCTAAAGAACTTAAAAAGATATTTCCAAATCAAGAGCTTGTAGAACTTCCTGCCTCTCATCCTATTTTTAGTGCCGCTTTTAAATTCTCACAGGGACTCCCAAAAATTCATGAGCACGATGGAAAACGTCCACAAGCTTTAGGATTATATGCTAATAATAGATTGGTTGTGTTATTTACAACAGAGAGTGATCTAGGTGATGGCTGGGAAGATACAGAAGTACACAATGATCCTGAATCTGTAAGGCAAAAGGCACTACAAATGGGCGCCAATATTGTTAAATATGCTTTTGAAAATTAAAGATGAAATTATACTTTTATTGTAGTTCCTGTCAAAAAGAAAATAGTTTTAAAACCAAAGCTAGAGATCGTTTTGAACTTCAAAAAGAACGAGGGAATGAAATCTCTGAACGTTGTAAAAAATGTGGAACCGTCGTAAAACGGCGTATTAATAGAGTTCATGCTAAACCAAATGCATTTATGATATTAGGAGGTTTAGCTATTAGTGCAATTGCAACAATATTACTATGGAATTTAGGATGGATAGCCTCACTCACATTTAGTATTCCATTTATAGCTTGGAGAACAGAAGAAAAAAAAGCGAGTGCCTTTAATAAAGTGATGGTTTCTGATGGATAATAACCAACTCACACATGATCATCACATAACGAAAGTTGTTGATAGAGAAATTATACTCGCCTGTGATCATGTGAAAGGCCCTGCAAATATAGGAGGTATCTTCAGGCTTGCAGATGCTTTCCAGGTATCAGAGATTCTGTTTTTTGGCTCTGATATAGATATAAAAAGTAATAGACTTAAACGAACTGCTAGAAATACACAACGTAGTATACGCTTTCGCGAAAGCGGAAACCTAAAGGAAAGTTTAGAAGATTTTCATCGTGAGTCATACCTTAGTATTGCACTCGAAATCACATCACAAAGTACTCCCATTCAAGAATTTGATGTTACCATTTCTAATAAGATCGTTTTAGTGATAGGTGATGAAAATCATGGAATTTCTACTCCTATTTTAGAAACAGTACACCATACCCTTCACATACCCATGTATGGTGATAATAGTAGTATGAATGTAGCACAAGCTACTGCAATTGCCTTATATGCATTGAGATCTTAGTAACAAATTACAAGGAGTTACGTCAAATCCATATGACATCAATCAAATTGTTATATTTATAGAAATGAAATCAAACACAATCACTTACGGAATATTACGAGCTATTGGTATTTTAGCAGGTATACTCTTATTACTTTACTTTTTATACGCTATACGTAGTGTGTTGACATACATAGTTGTAGCGGCAGTCATCTCACTTATTGGTAGACCTATTATTCGTTTTCTAAGAAGACGCTTAAAATTCAAAAATGGATTGGCTGTTGGATTTACAATGCTCATTATTTTTGGCGTATTATTCGGAGTGATGGCTATGTTTATTCCACTTATAGCTGAACAAGGTCAAAATTTATCCTTATTAAATTTAGATAGTTTAAAAGATGATTTATCATCTCTGTTTAATCAGATAAATACGTATTTTTCAGATAGAAATATTGATCTCTTCAAAACATTAGAGAGTATGGATTTAGGCTCTACATTTAGTTTTGGTGCCATTCCAAATTTATTGAATGGTGTGTTAGGAGCTCTTGGCTCATTGAGTATTGGCTTGTTTTCTGTAATTTTTATTACGTTCTTTTTACTAAAAGATAGTGCCCTACTCCACCAAGGTATTATGACGTTTGTAAAAGATAATAATGAATATCGTGCAACACAATCGTTTAATAAAATCAAGGATTTATTATCTCGTTATTTCTTAGGCCTTTTACTTCAAATTTTAGTACTATTTATACTTTATACTATTATTCTACTTGTATTTGGAATTGAAAATGCCATCGTCATTGCATTTTTATGTGCATTACTCAATTTAATCCCATATGTAGGGCCATTAATCGGTGGAGTGATTATGATGGTTTTATCTATGTCTAGTAACCTAGGTGCCGATTTTCAAGCTGTTATTCTCCCAACAACTATTAAGGTGATGGTCTGCTATCTTATTGCACAACTTATTGATAATTTTATAAGTCAACCATTTATTTTTAGTAATAGCGTAAAGTCACATCCGCTAGAGATATTTCTTATTATCATTATAGCTGGACTCTTATTTGGCGTTGTAGGAATGATCGTTGCCATTCCAGTATACACTGCATTAAAGGTGATCGCCAAAGAGTTTGTTCCTGATATAAAAATTGTTCAAAAGCTCACCAAGGACTTATAATGAATGTAGCCTTATTACGACCTGATGTTCAGGATTATTTAGCAATACATGAACATACACCTATTGCTACTTTTATTTTAAAAGGAAGTCCGTTTGATGCTATTTCTCCGCAAGAGTTAGCACAACAATTAGAAGGAAAACGTCGTATCAAATCAAAACTACCGCTTTGGTATACCACAGAAGGCATTCTTTTTCCTCCTAAAGTCAATCTAGAGCAAACATCTTCAGAACGTACAGCAAAGTACAAGGCTAGTTTATTAAATGCGACTACCATTGTTGATATCACGGGAGGTTTAGGGATTGATAGTTACTATTTTTCAAGGGTAGCATCTCAGGTAACGCATATTGAGATGAATGAAGAATTATCCGCTTTCGCGAAAGCGAACTTAGAAACATTAGAAACTTCTAATGTAACTCATGTCGTAGCAAACGCTATTGATTTCTTATCAAACACCAACGAACATTATGATGTGATGTATGTTGATCCAGGAAGACGTACCGATAGTAAAGGCAAGGTCTTCATGCTTAAAGATTGTTTACCTAATGTCCCAAAACATATTGATTTATTACTTTCAAAATGTACTACCATATGGATTAAAACGGCTCCGCTATTAGATATTACGGCAGGATTAAAAGAACTCAAGAATGTAGCTGAGATACATATTATAGCTGTTAAGAATGAGGTAAAAGAGTTACTTTGGCGTATTGAGCAAGAACCCAATGAAAATTGCACAGTACATACAGTTAATATTACCAAAAGTATCACAGCGCATACCTCTTTTACATATCAAGAGTTAATTACCGCTGAAGCCGTCTATGATGCACCTAAGAAGTATCTGTATGAACCAAATAGTGCTTTGCTTAAGTCTGGTGGTTTTAATTGGATAAGCAAGCAGTATTCAGTAGATAAATTACATCCACACACACAATTATACACTAGTGATACATGTATTCCATTTCCTGGAAGATCGTTTAACATTGAGAAAATACTGCCTTATAACAAACAACTCAAGAAAGAGTTGAACATATCAAAAGCGCATATCACTACGCGTAATTTTAAAGAATCTGTAAAAAACCTAAGAAAGAAATTTAAGATCAAAGATGGAGGTGATATCTATCTTTTTTTCACAACCTTATTAAATGATAAAAAAGTAGTTTTAGTCTGTCATAAAACAGCATAATTAAAAAATATACCTAATAAAAAACTCCTAGCAAATACTAGGAGTTTTTTGGTTTATATGTTTCTTTATTCTTCTTCGTTATCTTTTCAGTGTAAAGTGTCCTACAAATTCTCTTTGGGTTCCTAGTCCGTCTGGTTCTGTATAGTTTACTCTAAACCAATAATCATCTGAGTTCATCGGTTGACCATTAAAGGTACCATCCCATCCTTGACTGGTTGGACTTAGTTGCTTTATTAACTTCCCATATCTATCAAAGATATAAATCTGAGCATTCAGGTTAGGAGCTACTCCGATTCCTATAATATTCCACGTATCATGGAACCCATCTTGATTCGGTGTAAAGAATCGTGGATAATCGATAATGCCTATCTCTACTTCAGAGATACTACACTCTCCTGTAATTCTTCTTCCAAATACAGTATGTG